>NZ_JBIBUF010000008.1:0-529176 GCF_043079125.1 Streptomyces sp. NPDC015242
TTTGGCACGCTGTTGAGTTCTCAAGGAACGGTCGCTTCCTTTGTACTCACCCTTTCGGGCTTTCCTCCGGGCGCTTCCCTTCGGTCTTGCGTTTCCGACTCTATCAGATCTTTTCTCGACCCGATTTCCTCGGTGCTTTCCAGGTTTCCGCTTTCGCGGCTTCCTTTCCGGCGGTTCCGACTTTATCAGAAGTTTCGGGCCGGACTGACCGGCGCTCATTTCCGATTTATCGGGAGGGGCTTCATTGGAATCAAGCGATTCAAGAAGCAGACAGATGCTCACCGTCGCCGGTCCCAGGGCTAGAGCCCATCTCCAGGCAACTGTTCGAATCTACCTCCCCGCACTCGCCGTGTCAACGGCTCCTGTGGGGCGAAGAGGAGACTAGCAGCTGAACGGAGGTGGTCGCACATCCGGCGGTCGGGGGGACGATCAAGCGGCCGTGGGGACGGTCGCGCTGCGTTCCGCCGCCTCGACGTCACCGGTCTCCCCCGCGCGTGCCGCACGGCCGCCCAGTACCCAGACGTAGGCGAGGAAGGCCAGTTCGGCGACGACTCCGATGGTGATGCGGGCCCAGGCCGGAAGGCCGGACGGGGTGACGAAGCCTTCGATGGCGCCGGAGACGAAGAGGACCAGCGCGAGGCCGATGGCCATGCCGATCGCGGCCCGGCCTTCTTCCGCGAGGGCGATGCGCCGGGTACGCGGGCCCGGGTCGATGAGGGTCCAGCCGAGACGCAGGCCGGTGCCGGCGGCGACGAAGACCGCGGTCAGCTCGAGGAGGCCGTGCGGGAGGACCAGGCCTAGGAACGTGTCGAGTCGGCCGGCCGAGGACATCAGGCCGAAGCCGATTCCGAGGTTGAGCATGTTCTGAAAGAGGATCCAGATGACCGGCAGTCCGAGGAAGACGCCCAGGATCAGGCAGAGCGCTGCGGCCCAGGCGTTGTTCGTCCACACCTGTGCGGCGAAGCTGGCTGCCGGGTGGCTGGAGTAGTACGTCTCGTACTGGCCGCCTGGGCGGGTCAGCTCCCGGAGTTCGCTGGGGGCCGCGATCGAGGCCTGTACCTCGGGATGGGTGCCGATCCACCAGCCCAGAAGGGCCGCGACGGCCGTGGAGAGGAGTGCGGTGGGCACCCACCAGCGGCGCGACTTGTAGACGGCGGCGGGGAAACCGTGAGCGAGGAAGCGGGTCACGTCGCGCCAGGACGCGCGCCGGGTGCCTGTCACGGCACTGCGCGCGCGTGCCACGAGTTGGCTGAGCCGACCGGTCAGCTGGGGGTCGGGGGCACTGGACTGGATGAGCGAGAGGTGCGTGGCAGCACGCTGGTAGAGGGCGACGAGTTCGTCGGCTTCCGTTCCGTTGAGGCGCCGCTGGCGGCGGAGCAGCGCTTCGAGGCGATCCCACTCCGCTCGGTGGGCGGAGACGAAGACGTCGAGGTCCATCGGTGTGCCTGCTCCTCGGCTGTTCGTCGGCGGCTCGTCGTGGATCAGCTTGTCGTACTGCGGCGCGATGCGCCCTCAGCTTGGCAGACTGGCCCTGTCGGGGGCAGGGCAGGGAAGGGCGGCGGGCGTGAGTGAGCTGGTGACGGGCGAGGCTGTGGCGTTGGAGCTGCGCCCCGCGAGGCTGCCCAGCAGGGCGCTGGCCGTGCTGCTGGATCTGGTGGCGGCCGTGGCGGTCTACGTCGCCGTGACCGTCGCCCTGGTCGCTTCCACCGCGTCCCTGGACGAGGCGGCGCAGACCGCGCTGTCGATCGCGTCGTTCGTTCTGGTGCTGGTGGGCGTGCCGATCGCGGTGGAGACCCTCAGTCACGGGCGGTCGCTCGGGAAGCTGGCGTGCGGTCTGCGGGTGGTGCGTGACGACGGTGGGCCGATCCGGTTCCGGCACGCGCTCGTGCGGGGTCTGATCGGGGTGATCGAGATCCTGATGACCTTCGGGGTCGTCGCCTGTATCGCTTCGTTCGTGTCGGCGCGCGGGCGGCGGCTGGGGGATGTGTTCGCTGGGACCCTGGTCGTGCGGGAGCGGGTCCCGGTGACGCGGACCGGGTTCGTGCCGCCCCCGCCGCCGTGGCTGGCGGGGCGGTTCTCGCAGCTCGATCTGTCGGCCGTGCCGGACGGGCTGTGGCTGGCCGTCCGGCAGTACCTGACGCGGATGCAGCAGCTCGATCCGCAGGTGGGCTGGTCGATGGCGCAGCGGCTGGCGTCCGACCTCGCGGAACGGACCGGGGCTCCGGTGCCGCAGGGAGTTCCGCCGGCGGCCTATCTGGCGGCCGTGGTGCAGGAGCGGCAGGCGCGGGAAGCTCGGCGGGCCTTCGGGAGCGAATCGGGTGCGGCTCCGGCTTCCCCGCCCCCCGCCGGACCGGCTGCGGCAGCGGGTGGACCGGCACCGGTCGATGAACCGGCGTCGTCCGTGGGGCCGGCGTCGTCCGGTGGAGCGGCCGGGGTCGGCGGATCACCGGTCTTCGGTGCAGCGGCCGGGTCCGGCGGATCGGCCGCCTCCGCGGCTCGCTCATCCCGGCCCGACGGGCCGTCCGAGGGGCCCGAGGTGGCCGGCGGGCAGCGTCCGCGTACCGGGTTCGTGCCGCCTGCCTAGCGCAGGGCGTGACCGCCGTGGCGCGGGCCGCCCCTCAGTCGAACCGCGACGGTGGTGAGTCGAGGTCCTCCAGCTCGATGCCGGGGGCCGCGAGCACCACGTCGCCGGCGATGTGCACGGCGTACTGCTCGCCCGTGTCCAGGGCCGTGACCTGGTATTCGTCCACGGTCAGCGGGCCGTTGTCAGTGGCGTGTGCTTCTCTTTTCAGCAAGGTCCACGACTGGTCCACGGTGCGCGGGGCGAGGACCGGATCCGTGAAGGCGACGAGGCGTACGCGAGTGGCGGCCGAGGGGGTGAGGCGCAGGAGACGGGCGGTGGCGACGAGGAACGCCGGGGAGGTGCCGGTGAAGGCGTGGGCGCGCACATTGCCTTCGGTGGCCTCGGTTCCGGTGGGGTCGGTGCGGACCCAGGTGACGCCGTCGAGAGCGGCGCCGCGGACCTGCCAGGCGGCGGCGTGGAGTTCCAGGCGCAGGGGGCGGCCGAGTTCGTCCAGGGTGAGGTCGACGGAGCCGTGGTGATCGCCCGAGGGGGTGGTCAGGCTGGAGACGTAGCGCCAGCCGGAGGGGCCGGGGGCGCACTGGAAGTGTTCTTCTGCGAGGGGGGTGTGATCGTGCGGATCGTGGAGCGAATAACGGCCGCGGGGCATGGGGGTCCTGGGTCCTGACGGGCTGGGCCGGTCACCGGCCGGCGAACGCCGGTCGGCCGGAACGCCGGTCGGCCGGAACGGGGCAGGCCCCCCGGCACGGGGGTGCGGGGGGCCTGCCTCAGAAGTCCGACCGGTGGCTGACCGACCGGCAGCGGTGCTGCTGGGCTCAGTAGCGGTAGTGGTCCGGCTTGTAGGGGCCTTCGACCTTCACGCCGATGTACTCGGCCTGCTCGGGGCGGAGCGTGGTCAGCTTCACGCCGAGCGCGTCCAGGTGGAGGCGGGCGACCTTCTCGTCGAGGTGCTTGGGCAGCACGTAGACGCCGGTCGGGTACTCGTCGGGCTTGGTGAACAGCTCGATCTGGGCCAGGGTCTGGTCCGCGAAGGAGTTGGACATCACGAACGACGGGTGGCCGGTGGCGTTGCCCAGGTTCAGCAGGCGGCCCTCGGACAGGACGATGATCACCTTGCCGTCGGGGAAGGTCCAGGTGTGGACCTGCGGCTTGACCTCGTCCTTGACGATGCCGGGGATCTTCGCGAGGCCGGCCATGTCGATCTCGTTGTCGAAGTGGCCGATGTTGCCCACGATGGCCTGGTGCTTCATCTTGGCCATGTCCGAGGCCATGATGATGTCCTTGTTGCCGGTCGTGGTGATGAAGATGTCGGCCTTGTCGACGACCTCGTCGAGGGTCGTGACCTGGTAGCCGTCCATCGCGGCCTGGAGGGCGCAGATCGGGTCGATCTCGGTGACGATCACGCGGGCGCCCTGTCCGCGCAGGGACTCCGCGCAGCCCTTGCCCACGTCGCCGTAGCCGCAGACGACCGCGGTCTTGCCGCCGATGAGGACGTCGGTGGCGCGGTTGATGCCGTCGATGAGCGAGTGGCGGCAGCCGTACTTGTTGTCGAACTTCGACTTGGTGACGGCGTCGTTGACGTTGATCGCCGGGAACAGGAGGGTGCCGTCGCGCTGCATCTCGTACAGGCGGTGGACGCCGGTCGTGGTCTCCTCGGTGACACCGCGGATCTCGGAGGAGAGCTGGGTCCACTTCTGGGGGTTCTCGCCCAGGGTGCGGGTCAGCAGCTCCAGGATGACGCGGTGCTCGTCGGACTCGGCGGTGTCGGGCGAGGGGACCTTGCCGTCCTTCTCGTACTCGACGCCCTTGTGGACGAGGAGGGTGGCGTCACCGCCGTCGTCCAGGATCATGTTGGGGCCGCCGGTGGGGCTGTCCGGCCAGGTCAGCGCCTGCTCGGTGCACCACCAGTACTCCTCCAGGGTCTCGCCCTTCCAGGCGAAGACCGGGACGCCCTGCGGGTTGTCGGGCGTGCCGTTCGGGCCGACGGCGATGGCCGCGGCGGCGTGGTCCTGGGTGGAGAAGATGTTGCAGGAGGCCCAGCGGACCTGGGCGCCGAGGGCGACCAGGGTCTCGATGAGGACGGCGGTCTGCACGGTCATGTGCAGGGAGCCGGTGACACGGGCGCCGGCGAGGGGCTGCGCCTCGGCGTACTCCTTGCGGATCGCCATCAGGCCGGGCATCTCGTGCTCGGCGAGGGTGATCTCCTTGCGGCCGAACTCGGCCAGGGAGAGGTCGGCGACCTTGAAGTCCTGTCGGTTCTCGACAGTCGTCATTGCGAGCTGCTCCTCGGGTTGGGTCGAGGTGGGTACGGCTGGTCTGCGCGGCGGCGGACACAGGGGTGCCCGAAAGAGGACACAGGCATGCCCGCGTACACGCAGCGCAGTCCGTCGGAGGCCCTCTCTCCCTCGGCCGGTCCCCGGTGGGACCGCCCGACCGCCATCAGCAGCGACGTCTGGCTCCGTCCCAAGCTACACCGGGGGCGGGGGCGAACCCCAGTCCGCCCGGGAACACATCGAGCCGATCATCGGGCCGGGCATGGGGCACGGCCGGGACGGCGGCGGGGCCCGCCGGGTGGTCCGGCGGGCCCCGTGGGCGCGGATGCGGGTGGTCAGTGGGCCGCGGGGGCCGGGCCTCCGGGGGAGGCCTCGGGGTCGGGACCCTTGGCGGCTTCGGCCTCGCTGAAGATGTCCGGCTCCAGGTAGATCACGCGGGCGATCGGGACGGCCTCGCGGATGCGGGCCTCGGCGGCGTCGATGGCGGAGGCGATCTCGGTGGCCGTGTCGTCGTGCCGGACGGCGATCTTGGCGGCGACGAGGAGCTCCTCGGGGCCGAGGTGGAGCGTGCGCATGTGGATGATGCGGGTGACGGTGTCGCCGTCGACGACGGCGGCCTCGATCTTCCGGGTCTCCTCGGCGCCGGCGGACTCGCCGAGCAGGAGCGACTTGGTCTCGGCGGCGAGGACGAGGGCGATCAGGATGAGCAGGACGCCGATGCAGAGGGTGCCGATGCCGTCCCAGACGGCGTCACCGGTGAGCAGGGCCAGGCCGACGCCGCCGAGGGCGAGGATCAGGCCGACGAGCGCGCCGAGGTCCTCCAGCAGGACGACCGGGAGCTCGGGGGCCTTGGCGTGGCGGACGAACTCCTTCCAGGAGCGCTTGCCGCGCAGGGTGTTGGACTCCTTGATGGCCGTACGGAAGGAGAAGGTCTCGGCGATGATCGCGAAGACCAGGACGCCGACCGGCCAGTACCAGTGCGTCAGCTCGTGCGGGTGCTTGATCTTCTCGTAGCCCTCGTAGAGGGCGAACATGCCGCCGACCGAGAAGAGGACGATGGAGACGAGGAAGGCGTAGATGTAGCGCTCGCGGCCGTAGCCGAAGGGGTGTTGCGGGGTGGCCTCGCGCTTGGCCTTCTTGCCGCCGACCAGGAGCAGCGCCTGGTTCCCGGAGTCGGCGAGCGAGTGCACGGACTCGGCGAGCATCGACGACGAGTTGCTGAAGATGAACGCCACGAACTTCGCTACCGCGATCGCGAGGTTCGCGGCCAGTGCCGCCACGATCGCCTTGGTGCCGCCTGACGCGCTCATATGTTCGCGATGTCCCTTCGTACGCCGTGTGTTCCGGGCCGGGACGCCGCGTGTGCGGCGTCCGTGGCTTTGCCCGTGCTTGACGGTGGGCCATTGTTGCAGCCCGTTCCGGCCGCGGTGTCTCAGGTCACCAGCACGGGGGGCGTCGAAACGGTCAGGCGATGACGGTGGCCCGGAAAAGCGTTCCCGTTCCGGACACTTCGGCCTTTTCGCCGGCCGGGACGAAGACGGAGGCGCCGGGGGTCAGGTCGTGCTCGCCCGCGCGGACCGTGCCGGCCGTGCAGAGCAGGATCTGCGGGGTCGGGCGGGTGAGGTCGTGGGCGGCGCCGGCCTCGGGCAGCACGTAGCGGGAGAGGCGGAACTCGTCGATGGGCGTCTCGTAGACCTCCTCGCCGTCGGGGGCGGCCTCGGGGCGCAGGACGCCCGGGTCGGCGGCGTGGAAGCGGACGATGCGCAGCAGTTCGGGGACGTCGACGTGCTTGGGGGTCAGGCCGCAGCGCAGGACGTTGTCGGAGTTGGCCATGATCTCCACGCCGAGGCCGCTGAGGTAGGCGTGCGGGACGCCGGCGCCGAGGTAGAGGGCCTCGCCGGGCTGGAGCCGGACGTGGTTGAGCAGCATCGCGGCGATGACGCCGGGGTCGCCCGGGTAGTGGTGGGCGATTTCGGCGTAGGGGGCGTAGGCGCCGCCGATGCGGTCGCAGGCGGCGGCCGCCTCCTCGACCGTGCGGGTCATCTCCTCGCGGTCGGCGGTGAGGATCGCGGTGAGGACCTCGCGCAGGGCGGCATCCTCGGGGTGGGCGTGGAGCAGGTCGACGTAGGGCTTGAGGGAGTCGACGCCGAGGTCGTCGAGCAGCCCGGCGGCCTCCAGCGGGGCGCGGAAGCCGCACAGGCCGTCGAAGGGGGTGAGGGCGCAGATCAGCTCGGGCTTGTGGTTGGCGTCCTTGTAGTTGCGGTGCGGGGCGTCGACGGGGATGCCGCGGCGCTCCTCGTCCGCGTAGCCCTCCTTGGCCTGCGCCAGGTCGGGGTGGACCTGGAGGGAGAGCGGGGCTCCGGCGGCGAGGAGCTTGAGGAGGAACGGCAGGCGGGGGCCGAACTTCGCGACGGCGGCCGGGCCGAGTTCCTTCTCGGGGTCGGCGTCGATGACCTCGACGAGCGTGCCCCGCCCGGTGCGCGAGGGCGCGCCGGGATGGGCGCCCATCCACATCTCCGCCTGCGGCTCACCGGTCGGTTCGACGCCGAGCAGCTCCGGGATGGCGGTCGGGGAACCCCAGGCGTAGGGGCGGATGGTGTTGTCGAGGCGGTCCATGGGGTTCTCTCTGGGTGTGCGGGCGGGCGCGTCAGGGTGTCCCGGGCAAGATCAGGCCCTCGAAGCGAGCGCCAGGTAAACCGCGGCGAAATCCGTGATGGCGATCAGTTCCGCGAGGGTCTCCAGCTCGCCGCCCTCCTCCGGTTCCAGTTCGCTGATCGGGGTGTCGTGGCTGAGGGCGAGGTCGCGGGCGCCGGGGGCGGCGGTGAGGCCGCCGATGGGGCGGTCGCGCAGGAGCACCACGCGCGCGTGCAGGGCGGGGGGTTCCTCGACGCGGTCGCGGAAGAAGTCGTCGGGGTCGGCGCTGGCGGCCAGGGGTCCGGCGAGCAGGGCGCTGTGCGCGGCGAGGGCCTCGGGGAGTTCGGCGACGACCGCGGGGGTGCCGGACAGTTCGGCGAGCGCGGCGGCGAACCGGCGGCCCGCGGGGCCGGCCGAGACGCCCTCGGTCCACACGACGGGGAGCGCGTCGGCGAGTTCGGAGGCCAGGGTCTTGGCGGGGTTGCTGTAGGTGGCGATGGCGGGGCCGCAGCGTTCGGCGACGCGGTCGAGGCGGTCGGCGACCTTGGCGAGGGCGTCCGGCGGGGCGGCGAGCACGCCCGTGCGGTCCAGCAGCGCGAGGAGCGGGGTGAGCAGGGCCCACAGCACGCCCGGCGCGGACGCCGCGAACGGCTCCTCCTGGTCGTAGGGGGCGGTCGCCATGGGCACGAACAGGCCGTGCGCGCCGCTCACGGCGTCGGCGAGCGGGGAACGGCCGGGGGCCACGGCCACGACCGCGCAGCCGCGGCGGTAGGCCTGTTCGGCGAGGAGGGACAGGCCCGGTTCGGTGCCGTCGGGGGTGGTGATCAGCAGGAGGTCGACCGAGCCGGCCCAGCCGGGCAGTTCCCAGCGCAGGGCGCCCGCGGCGGGGGCGACGCCGGTGGGGGCGAGGCGGGTGACGGGGCTGCCGGCACCGGCGAGGGTGCCGAGGAGGTCGGCCGCGTGCGTGGCGGCGGCACCGGGGCCGGCGATGAGGACCGCGCGGGGGCGCCCGTCGGGCTTGAGGTCGTTGACGCCGGCCTCGGCCGAGTGGCGGGCGGCCGTGCGCACGCGGGCACCGGCTTCCGCGGCGCCGCGCAGCAGGCCGCGGTGGTCGGCCTCGGCGAGGCCCTCCGGGGAGTCGAGCAGCGATTCGTCGAGCATGAGCGGCAGCCTCCGGTGGCCGGGGTCCGTGGTGCGGGTGTCGTCCTACGTCGGTGCCCGGTGGGCCGGGAGGTATGTGCCCCCGGGGTGGCGCGGGCGCCGGCTACGCGGGGCGGCGGGCCTCGTCGACGAGCAGCACGGGGATGCCGTCGCGCACCGGGTAGGCCAGGCCGCACTGCGTGTCGGTGCAGATCAGCTCGGTGTCCTGCTCCTTGAGGGGGGCGTGGCAGGCCGGGCAGGCGAGGATCTCGAGGAGGCCGGATTCGAGGGGCATGTGGGTTCCTTCGAGGTGCGGGAGGGTCGTGCCTGGTCAGGTTACCGCCGGTGGGGCGGGGGCCTCAGCCCCTGATGATCGCCAGTACCTCGTCGCGCACGCGGGCCATCGTGGCCGCGTCCCTCGCCTCCGCGTTCAGGCGCAGCAGGGGCTCGGTGTTCGACGGGCGGACGTTGAACCACCAGTCGGCGGCGGAGACGGTGAGACCGTCGAGCTCGTCGAGGGTGACGCCGTCGCGGCCCTCGTAGGCCGTGCGGACCGCGGCGAGGCTGGCCTGCTGGTCGGCGACGGTGGAGTTGATCTCACCGGAGCCGGTGTAGCGGTCGTAGGCGGCGACGAGGGCGGACAGGGTGCCCTCCTGGCCGCCGAGCGCGGCGAGGACGTGCAGGGCGGCGAGCATGCCCGTGTCGGCGTTCCAGAAGTCGCGGAAGTAGTAGTGGGCGGAGTGCTCGCCGCCGAAGATCGCGCCGCTGCGGGCCATCTCGGCCTTGATGAAGGAGTGGCCGACGCGGGTGCGCACCGGGGTGCCGCCGTTCTCCTCGACGACCTCGGGGACGGACCAGGACGTGATCAGGTTGTGGATGATCGTGCCCTTGCCGCCGTGCCGGGCCAGTTCGCGGGAGGCGACCAGGGCGGTGATGGCCGACGGGGAGACGGGCTCGCCGCGCTCGTCGACGACGAAGCAGCGGTCGGCGTCGCCGTCGAAGGCCAGGCCCAGGTCGGCGCCCTCCTCGCGGACCCGCTTCTGCAGGTCGACGAGGTTGGCCGGGTCGAGGGGGTTGGCCTCGTGGTTGGGGAAGGTGCCGTCCAGCTCGAAGTACATCGGCACCAGGGTCAGGGGCAGGCCGGCGAAGACCTCGGGGACGGTGTGCCCGCCCATGCCGTTGCCCGCGTCGACGACGACCTTCAGGGGGCGGACGGAGGTCAGGTCGACGAGCGAGCGCAGGTGGGCCGCGTAGTCCGACAACGTGTCGCGGGCGCTGATCGTGCCCGTGGTCGCGGCGGCCTCGGGGGCGCCCGTGTCGCTCCAGCGCTCGACCAGTTCGCGGATCTCGGCGAGGCCGGTGTCCTGGCCGACGGGGGCGGCGCCCGCGCGGCACATCTTGATGCCGTTGTACTGCGCCGGGTTGTGCGAGGCGGTGAACATGGCGCCCGGCAGGTTCAGCGCGCCGGAGGCGTAGTAGAGCTGGTCCGTCGAGCAGAGGCCGATCTCGGTCACGTCGGCGCCCTGGGCGGCGGCCCCGCGCGCGAAGGCCCGTGACAGGCCCGGCGAGGAGGGCCGCATGTCGTGCCCGGTGGCGATCGCGCTCGCGCCGGTGACCCGCACGAAGGCCGCCCCGAAGAGCTCGGCCAGGGACTCGTCCCACTGGTCGGGGACGACCCCGCGTACGTCGTACGCCTTGACGACCTGCGACAGATCAGCAGCCACGCCCCGCCTCTTCCTGGAAAGTCCTATCGGTCGGTCCAAACTACCCGCACCCGCTCACGCTCCGCCGGGCGGTCGCCGAGTCGACTCACGGCCGTAATCTCAGGTCAGGGCAGCATCCAGCCCAGCACGGGGGTGCTCTGGCCGACCACGATCAGGCACATCACCAGCAGCAGGCCCAGGCTCCACGGCAGCACCTTGCGCAGCAGGTCGCCCTCCCGGCCCGCGAGTCCGACGGCCGCGCAGGCGATGGTGAGGTTCTGCGGGGAGATCATCTTGCCGAGGACGCCGCCTGAGCTGTTGGCGGCGGCCAGCAGGTCGGGCGGGAGTCCGGACTCGCGGGCGGCGGTCACCTGGAGGGCGCCGAAGAGGGCGTTGGCGGAGGTGTCCGAGCCGGTGACGGCGACGCCGAACCAGCCGAGGACGGGTGACAGGAAGGCCAGTCCGGCTCCGGCGGCCGCCACGCAGTGGCCGATCGTGGCCGCCTGCCCGGAGAGGTTCATGACGTAGGCGAGGGCGAGGACGGACGTCACCGTCAGGATGGCGAAGCGCAGTTCGTGGACGGTCGCGAGCCATTCCTTCACCGCCACGCGCGCGTGGACGCCGAGGACGGCGGCCGTGGCGATCCCCGCGAGCAGGACGAGGGTGCCGCCGGTGGAGGCGAGGGGCCAGGTGAAGACGTTGCCCGCGACCGGTTCGCCGTCGGGTCCCGCCACGTTCAGGAAGGGCCAGTCGTGGGTGCGGGTGGCCCGGGCGAGCCGGTCCTTGACGGCCGGGATCTGGGCGACGGAGAAGAGGGCGACGATCAGCGCGTAGGGGGCGTAGGCGCACAGGACCTCGCGGGGCGGGTCCTCCTGGTCCAGTTCGTCGCTGCGGACGCCGGTCAGCACGGAGGCGCGCACGGACGCGGCGGCGGGCACGCGCGCGCGGGGAACGGCGGCCAGGGCTCCGGCGCCGGCCAGGGCGGCGCCGATGTCGGCGAGTTGGGCGGAGACGTAGGTGGAGGCGGCGAACTGGGCGACGGCGAAGGCGACTCCGCAGGCCAGGGCCGGCACCCAGGTCTCGCGCAGCCCGCGCCGGCCGTCCACCAGCCAGACCAGCACCAGGGGCACCACGAGGGCCAGCAGCGGCGTCTGACGGCCCACCACGGACGCCACCGAGTCGAGCGGCAGTCCCGTCACCTGGGCGAGGGTGACGACCGGGGTGCCCATGGCGCCGAAGGCCACGGGCGCGGTGTTGGCGACCAGGGCGACGACGGCGGCGCGCACGGGTTCGAAGCCGAGGGCGACCAGCATGACCGCGCTGATCGCGACGGGCGCGCCGAATCCGGCGAGCGCCTCCAGCAGGGCCCCGAAGCAGAAGGCGACGACGAGGGCCTGGATGCGCGGGTCGTCGGAGAGCCGGCCGAAGGACCGGCGCAGGATGTCGAAGTGCCGGGTGCGGACGGTCATCCGGTACACCCACAGGGCGTTGACCACGATCCACAGGATGGGGAAGAGCCCGAAGGCGGCTCCCTGGGCTCCGCCGGAGAGGGCCTGGCCGAGCGGCATGCCGTAGGCGAGCCGGGCGACGAGGACGGCCGCGAGCAGGCCGGTCAGGCCCGCCAGGTGCGCCTTCATCCGCACGCCCCCGAGCAGGACCAGGACGATCACCAGGGGCAGGGCCGCCACCAGGGCGGACAGGCCGAGCGAGCCGGCGACGGGATCCAGTTCCTGGACGTACACGGGCGCCTCCCCGGGTTTCCGTCATGCGAAAGCGATTTCTCGCGACCTCAGAACGGAATGGTCATGTCCGCGCCAATGCGACGTCAATGGGGCGCGTGCGGAGGGAAAGGGAGACCGAAAAGCGGACGGACCGGGAAGCCGGGTCAGTTGTCGGGCGAACGCAGGACCCGCAGGTGCCCTCGCCGGGCGACCTCCATCGGGTCGGCGGCACGACCGCCGCCACCCGCTCCGGCCGCCCGTTCCTGGGGACGGGCCGCCTCGCGCACCGCGTTCGCAAGCGCTTCCAGGTCGTCGCCGCTCGGGCGGGCCGGGGCCGAGCCGTCGAGCAGCCGGACGACCTCCCAGCCGCGCGGGGCGGTGAGGCGCTCGGAGTGCTCGGCGCACAGGTCGTAGCAGTGGGGTTCGGCGTAGGTGGCGAGCGGGCCGAGGACCGCGGTCGAGTCGGCGTAGACGTACGTCAGCGTCGCGACGGCGGGACGGCCGCAGGCGGTGCGCGAACAGCGACGTACAGGGCTCACGACGTTGGACGGTACCGCACTCTTGAGCGGGCCGCGACGACTCTCCACCAGGTCACTCCACCGTGTCGTGCTGTGAGACGTCCCACACCCCCTTTCGGGGGCACCTTTCTGACCTGCCCGGACACTCTCGCCCGAGAGGTCGGACGGCCCCGCAAGCGATCAAGAGTCGCCATAAAACGCTCATTTACCGTGAGGTCGCCGGTCTAGGCGAGATACGGAATCGAGCCCAACCTTGGCTTGAATGGTCATGTAACGACATGCCAGGCGGGTCGGCTTGAAGCCGTCCGTGCGCCCGTGCGGTGCCCGGCGCCCGGGCCCCGCGGGGACTACCCTTCACCAGTGATGGACAAGCCCGTAACGCCCCGTGCCGCCGCCCCCGGGCCCCGCCGCCGTGATCGTCACGGCCGGGGCATGCGCGGCCCGATCGCACCCCCGCAGGTGCCGCTCGCCGCCAGCCGCGCGGACGCGTTCGCGGATCTGGTGCAGGACTCCGTGGAACGCCTGGAGCGACGGTGGCCGCAGCTCGCCGACATCGACTTCCTGGTGCTGGAGGTGCCCCGGCTCGACGGGCCCGGCCAGGCCTGGCACGACGAGCCGGTTCCGCTCGGCGGCACGATCAGCGCGCGCGAGGGGCGCCCCGCGCGCGTGGTGGTGTACCGGCGGCCGGTCGAGATCCGCACCAAGGGCCGCGACGAGCGGGCCGCGCTGGTGCACGAGGTCGTCGTCGAGCAGGTCGCCGAGCTGCTCGGGCTCACACCGGAGACGGTCGATCCGCGCTACGGCGAGGACCAGGGCTGAACCGGCCGCGCTACCTCTGCAGCACCGACAGGTCCTCGTCCGCGTCCGGCACGGCCACCGTCCCCCGGTCGTCGGGCAGGGTCTGCACGGTGAACGCCGGGACGCCGCCGTCCGTCACCGTCAGGGTGCGCGCGCCGTAGACCGGGCCGCCCGAGACCGGCTCGACCGTGAGGGCGTACGTGCCCTTCAGGCCGGCGGGGACCGGGGGCTCGATGTCCTGGGTGGTGCCGGCCTTGATCGTGTACGTCTTCGACACCGGCGTGCCGCCCTCGCTGCCCGCCGAGGCGGTGACCTTGACCGTGGCCGCGGGGCCCGGAGCGGTCAGGGACAGGGTGCCGCCCTTCTCCCGGTTGTCGGCGGACGTCGCGCGCGTGCCGACGGGGCGGGTCGCCGGGATGAACGCCGACTCCTGCTTGCCCTCCTTGCCGCGCACCACCTGGACGGCCGCCACCACCGGCACGGACCGGTCCGTCGGCGTCAGCACCAGCGAGCCTGCCTCGCCGCGGGTGACGTCACCGAGGTCGACGGCCGCCGTCATGCCTCCTTTGACGTGCACGGTCTCGTTCCCGGCCGGGGTGATCAGGCCGGAGGGGGAGGCCAGGCGCACCTTGAGGTCCGCGTCGGCGTCACCGGGGGCGAAGGCGACCAGCCGCACGGAGGTGGCGTCCTTGGGGATGCCGGGCAGCACCAGGCTGCCCGACGGGTCGGCGGACGCGGCCAGCCAGTCGCCGCCGATCCTGTCGTCCAGGGCCTGCACGGCGGCGCCGACCCGTCCGCTGCGGACGTTGACGTGGACGGTGAGGCCGGGCTGCTCCTCGTCGGTGAGCGTGGACAGCAGGACCGGCTCGCTGGAGTGCGGCTTGATCGTCAGGTCCTCCCCCACCTCCGACTTCAGGGCGCCGTCCTTGCCGTAGAGCTCGATGTCGACGACGGCGGCCGAGTCGTCGGGGTTCGTCAGGTGGACGTAGTCGGTGCGGTCGGCCGCCGTGCTGACGCCCGGGAACCAGAAGTTGGTGTCGGGCGCCGTGCAGTTGACGCCCTGCAGACCGCGCCCGGTCCCCGCGGCGACTTCGGTGGTCTCCTGGACGGTCCAGCCGGGGGCGAAGCGGCCGTCCGCGGTGCCGACCAGCGCGGGCGCCTCCGCGCCGGAGCTGTCCCCGGTGACGGGCTTGCCGGGCTCCTTCGCTCTCAGCACGGGCTTCCCGGCCTGTGCGCCGTCCTGCTTCCCGCCGGACCGGTCCTCCTCCTTGCCCGCGGCCGGGCCGTCCGCCGACTGCCGGGCGGCTGACAGGAGTGCGGCCTCGCCGCCGCTGCCCGTGCCCTTCGTGACGGGCGTGAAGGACGTGTAGGACGTCTCCGCGATGTCGGACATGCTGGGCGCCGGGCACAGCACGCTCGTGCGCTCCACGGGAAGTTGGGCCGCCGCCTCGGCGCCGGCCCGCGCGTCCGGGGCGTCCGGCTGGGTCAGCGCGGCGAAGCCGGTGACGGCGGCGAGCGCGGTCGTGCCGGCGATCAGGGACAGGGTGGTGCGGTTCACTGCTGGCTCCCGTCGGGACGCTCACTGCCCGTGCCGTGGGGGTGGTGCTGCTGCGCCGGGTCGTACGGCGTGCCGTAGCCCTGGTAGGCCTGGTCGTAGCCCTGCTGCTCGTGGCCCTGCTGGTCGTACGACGGGGTCTGGTGCCCGCCGTACGCGTAGGGGTCGTACTGGCCGCCCTGGTACGGATCGGCCTGGTACTGCTGCCCGTAGGCGTCGGCCGGGTACGGCGCGGCGTTCTGGTACTGGTCGCCGTAGCCGGCGTACTCGCCGCCCGGCTGGCCGGCGGGGTCCCACTGGCCGTGGTTCTGCCGGGGGAGGCTCGCGGGGGCCTGGCCGGGCTGCGGGGGCGGGAACTCCTCGGGCTCCGGGGCGCCTTCCGCCCCGGCTTCCGCCTGGGCGCGCAGGCGGCGGGCGCGGCGGCCTTCGCCGGCGACGGGCTGTGCGGGTACGGCGGGCTCCTCGGGCAGGTCGTCGTCGACGTCGCGGCGCCGGCCGGGCAGGGCGAGCACCACGAGGACGAGGGCGAGCGCGCCCTGTGTCCACAGCCAGGCGGTGTGGCCGATCGGCTCGTCGTAGGTGACGTCCAGCCGGCCGCCGGAGGCGGGGAGCTCGAAGCCCTGGGCCCAGCCGTCGACCGTGGTGGGGGTCAGCGGCTTGCCGTCGAGGGTGGCGGTCCAGGCGTCGGAGGCGGTGTCGGCGAGGCGCAGCACGCGCCCCGCGGAGCCGGCCGGGACCGTGGTGTGGATCTCGACGGGGCCCGCGGCGACGGGCCGGGGCGTGCCCGGGCCGGAGGCGGGGACGAGGGTGGCGCGGGCGACCTCGCGGTCGACCCGCCACAGCGCTCCGCCGCTCTGCTGGCTGAGCCGGGTCAGGCCGGGCGTGGCGTCCAGGACGCGGGTGACCTCGCGGGGCGCGCCCTGGTCGACGAGGACGTAGCGCACGGCGAAGCCGCCGAGCTGGCCGGCCTGGTCGGCGCCGGAGCCGGCGACGAGGTTGGCGACGACCTTGTCGAGCCTGGTGTTCTCGCCGTCGGCCGCGGCGATCTCGCCGTCGCCGAGGCGGACGCCGGAGCCGCGCACCAGCATGTAGCCGACGCGGGCGCCGGAGTCGCTGTCGAGGACGAGGGTGCGGGCCTGGTCGCGGGTGCCGCTCTCCTCGGCGACGAACGCGGGGACCTGGATGGGGTCGCGCCGCTCCAGCGGTCCGTCGGCGCCGCGGATCATCCAGCCGGCGGCGATCAGCAGCGGGCCCGCGGCCGAGGCGAAGGCGATCAGGGCGGCGACCGGCTGGCGCCAGCCGAAGCTCTGCTCGGCCACACGCGCGCGTGCCCCGTCGGCGCCGAGCGCGGCGGCCGCGAGGAGGGCGATGCCGTAGACGAGGGTCGCGGGGCCGGCCCAGGTGGAGCCGTTGGACAGGACCGCGAAGACGTAACCGGTGAGGGCGACCGTCCAGGCCGTCCGGATGCCCGCCTGGCGTTCCGAGCGCAGCAGGGCGGCGAGCGCGGCCAGCACGATGCCGATCAGCATGAGGCCGCTGACGGTGCCGGGGCCGCCCGGGCTGGCGCCGAGCAGGTCGAGGGCGGAGGCCGCCGAGGGGCCGTACTCCAGGCCGGCCTCCCGGAAGAAGCCGAACGGGAGCAGGGTCAGCGACCAGGGCGCGAGGAGCAGCAGAGGGGTGCCGAGCTGGGTCAGGAACCGCAGCCCGTAGGCGGGCAGGTCGGACCGGCGCAGCGCCAGCACCCCGACGCCCAGCAGCAGCGCGATCGGCCACACGATCGGCGTGAACGCCGTGGCGATGGTCAGCAGCAGGGCGTAGGCCCAGGTGGCGCGCCAGCTGCCGCGCGTGCCGGCGGGGCCGGTCAGGCCGCCCGCGGCGATGCCCGCGCGGGCGAGGAGCGGCAGCAGCACGGCCAGTACGGCGGTGCCGATGCGGCCGCCGGCGAGGGCGCCGGTGGCGGCGGGCAGGAAGGCGTAGACGACGGCCGCCCACGCGCGCAGCAGCCGGGACGCGACCAGGGGCCGGGAGGCGAAGTAGGCGGTGAGGCCGGCCAGGGGCACCGAGCAGACGAGCAGGAGCGTGACGGCGAGGCCGGCCGAGCCGAACAGCAGGGACGCCAGCATGGCCACCATCGCCACGTACGGCGGCGCGGCGGAGGTGCCGCCGGCGCCGACGGGATGCCAGGCGTCCAGGTAACGCGCCCACAGTTCGGCGGAGTCGGCCGGGGCGGGCAGCAGCGCGCCGCCCGCGAGGGCACCGCCGCCGAGCAGCGCGCGGCAGGCCACCAGGGAGACCAGCAGCAGCACCAGGAAGAGCACCGGGCCGGGCTTGCGCGCGATGCGCTTGAGCCGGGCGAACTGCTCGATCTCCAGGAAGTCCGCGTCGTCGCCGCCCGGGCCCGACTCGACGGCCCCGCCGTGCCGGCCGGCGCCGGAGGTGACCTCCGGGTCGGAGCTGCCGACGAGGTTGCCCGCGACCTGCTCGACGGTGGCCCGGATGGTCGCGCCGGGCGGCGGGAACAGCTGCCGCAGCTCGCCCTTGTCGATCTGCGGGGCGCCCCGGCGGCGCCGCCCGGCGAGGATCCGCTCGGGCCGCAGCAGCGTGCCCATCAGGCCGCGGATCTCGTCGACGGCCTGCCCGGGGACCTTGCCGACGAGGTAGGCGACGGTCCGCAGCACGGTGCCGAGCACGATCCGCAGCAGCACCCAGGGGAGCACGGCGGTACGGGAGTTGACGAGCAGGGTGTAGACGGCGCCCGCCTTGTCGACCTTGTGCGGGGAGGCGGCCGTGCGGCCCACGCAGTCGACCGTGCGGCGCTCGCGGGAGGCCGCCTCGGCGTGCCTCACGACCGCCTCGGGGGCGATCAGGACCCGGTAGCCGGCCGTGTGGGCGCGCCAGCACAGGTCGACGTCGTCGCGCATGAGGGGCAGGTGGCGGTCGAAGCCGCCGAGCTGCTCGAACACGTCCCGGCGGATCAGCATGCCGGCGGTGGACACCGACAGCACGGGCCGGACGTGGTCGTGCTGGCCCTGGTCCTGCTCGCGGCGGTCCAGGCCGGTCCAGCGGCGGCCGGAGTCGGCGATGGTGACACCGACCTCCAGCAGCTGTCTCCGGTCGTACCAGCCGCGCAGCTTGGGGCCGACGACGGCGACGTCCTCGCGGCCCAGCTCGTACTCGTTGTCCACGACCCGCAGCAGCTGGGCCAGGGCGTCGGGCTCGGGGGCGCAGTCGTCGTGCAGCAGCCACAGCCACTGGACCGGCTCGCCGTACGGCAGCTCGGGCAGGTCGTAGGCGTCGTCGCGCCACGAGCGGGTGACCGGGTCCCAGCCGCTGGGCCGCTTCAGGTAGGGCAGCTCCTCGGGCGTGAGGTGCGGTGCCGTGCGGTCGCACTCCTCGACGGCCTGGCCGAAGCCCGTGCGGCGGGCCAGGTGCAGCACCCGGTCGGCGCCGAGGGCGTCGGTGACCAGCTGGGCGGAGTCGTCCGCGCTGCCGGTGTCGGCTCCCATCGCGTACTGGACGGGCCGCTCCTGGCCGAGCAGTCCGGCGAGCGCGTCGGGCAGCCAGCGCGCGCCGTCGTGGGAGACGAGGACCGCGGTCACCACATGACGCGGGAACTCAGGTGTGGCAGCGCTGTCGTGATGGGCTGCCGAGTGGCTGTGCACGGACATCGAGGTACGGGCCCCGGTTCGGTGGACTGCGGTGGACGCCCGCGACCGGTGGGGGCAGCGGGGCGTCTCGGACGAGCGCCCACACTATCGGCTGCGCAACAAGGGGGCCCGCCGCCTGTGGACAACGCACCTGCGACGGGCCGTTCGCGCTGGGGACCGGGTCAGACGGCCGCCTTCTTCAGCCGGCGGCGCTCCCGCTCGGACAGGCCGCCCCAGATGCCGAAGCGCTCGTCGTTGGCGAGGGCGTACTCGAGGCACTCGGAGCGGACCTCGCAGGCGAGGCAGACCTTCTTGGCCTCCCGGGTCGAGCCGCCCTTCTCGGGGAAGAAGGACTCGGGGTCGGTCTGGGCGCACAGTGCGCGCTCCTGCCAGCCGAGTTCCTCGTCCGCGTCGTCGACCAGCAGTTGCTGCACCGTCTCGGTCATGTGCGCCCCTCGTCTGTCTTTCGCGTCCCCGTGATCTAGCCGTTACCGATTCCGGCTGAACGACACGAGTGAAATTACAAGTGTGCTGCTCCGGGCGAGTCAAGCCGAGATCTGCTATTGAGCCCCTTATTCACTCTGCGGAACCAAGCCCATGCGGAAAGTGTTCAAATCACCATAAAACCTGACACACAGACAGAGCCCCGTAGGGCTCACGCTGTCCGCCGGACCCCTCGCAGACCTCTACGAAGAAGGACGCCCAGGAGTTCGATCCCGTTCCGACGCGCCCCTGGAAGCGAACCGGATCACAGTCGGATCACGAGTGCGCAACGGGGTTTGTCCGCCCGGATGGACGCCATGTGTCCCGGCAAGGCCATGAACAAACCTTTCATCTGAGCGATCGACCGGATGAGGTGAACCTCATCCCACATACCGGGTGCCGAGTTGACAGTGCGGGTGTGAACCGGTGTCCTTGTGGGCATGCTCGCGAACTTGGCATCCACCACGACCCGCACCGCCGGGTCCGTCGGTGCTGCCCGCGCTCGCTGTAGCTGTTGCTGTTCCAGCTGTTGAGCCACACCCGCTCCAGCTGAAGGCCGAGCCACCCGCCCGTCGGCCTCCGTTCCCTCTGACCTTTCTTTCACTGAGGAACCACCACACCCATGAACAGCGACAGCGACCTCCAGATCGCCGGCGACATCCTCGAGGTCACGCACCTGCTCCAGACGCCGCGGGAGCACCCGTCCACCGTCGCCGAGTTCGTCGGCCTCGCCCGCGCCCTCGCCGACGACCGCTCCCAGTGGGAGCACCTCGTGCGCTACGACGCGACCAGCCGCTGGTATCACCGGCTGCGCACCGGCCCGGGCTACGAGGTGTGGCTGCTGTCCTGGGTGCCCGGACAGGGCAGCGGGCTGCACGACCACGGCCGCTCCTCCGGGGTGCTGACCGTGCTGGACGGCACCCTGACCGAGCGCACGGAGCGGGGCACACGCGCCTTGCGGGCGGGCGCGCAGCGCGTGTTCGCGCCGGGGTACGTGCACGAGGTGGTGAACGACGCACTCGAACCGGCCGTGAGTCTGCACGTGTACTACCCGGGGCTCACGGACATGCCGATGCACACGGCTCCGCACTGCGAGGCCCACACCGCGCCGGGTGCCCTCACGGCCTGACCGGTCCGCGTGGCCGGTTGTCCACAGCCGCGCACCGGTTGCCGCGGGGGCCTGCGAGACTGGCTCCCATGCGCATTGTGGTTCTGGCAGGCGGCATCGGTGGTGCCCGGTTCCTGCGTGGTCTGAAGCGGGCCGTGCCGGACGCGGACATCACGGTCATCGGCAACACCGGGGACGACATCCACCTCTTCGGGCTGAAGGTCTGCCCGGACCTCGACACGGTGATGTACACGCTCGGCGGCGGCATCAACGAGGAGCAGGGCTGGGGCCGGGCCGACGAGACCTTCCATCTCAAGGAGGAGCTCGGGGCGTACGGCGTCGGGCCCGAGTGGTTCGGCCTCGGCGACCGGGACTTCGCCACGCACATCGTGCGGACGCAGATGATCGGCGCCGGGTATCCGCTGAGCGCGGTGACGGAGGCCCTGTGCGACCGCTGGCAGCCGGGCGTGCGGCTGATCCCCATGACCGACGACCGGGTCGAGACCCATGTGGCGGTCGAGCTCGACGGCGAGCGCAAGGCGATCCACTTCCAGGAGTACTGGGTGCGCCTGCGCGCCTCGGTGCCCGCCCAGGCGGTCGTGCCGGTCGGTGCCGACCAGGCCAAGCCCGCGCCGGGCGTCCTGGAGGCCATCGCCGAGGCCGACGTGATCCTGTTCCCGCCGTCGAATCCCGTCGTGTCGATCGGGACGATCCTCGCCGTGCCCGGCATCCGGGAGGCGATCGCCGACGCCGGGGTGCCGGTGGTCGGCCTGTCCCCCATCGTCGGCGACGCGCCCGTGCGGGGCATGGCCGACAAGGTGCTGGCCGCGGTGGGCGTGGAGTCGACGGCGACGGCGGTGGCCGAGCACTACGGCTCGGGCCTGCTGGACGGCTGGCTCGTCGACACCGTCGACGCGGGCGCGGTGGAGCGGGTCGAGGCGGCCGGGATCCGCTGCCGGGCCGTGCCGCTGATGATGACCGACACCGACGCGACCGCGCGGATGGCCCGGGAGGCACTGGCCCTGGCGGAGGAGGTGCGCGGGGCGTGAGCGGTGAGGAGCAGCGCGCCGGCGGATACCGGGTGTGGGCCCTGAGCGGGCTGCCCGAGATCACCGCCGGGGACGACCTGGCCAAGCTGATAGCGGCAGCGGAGCCCCGGCTGGCCGACGGGGACGTCCTGCTGGTCACCTCGAAGATCGTGTCCAAGGCCGAGGGCCGGGTCGTCCGGGCGGTGGACCGGGAGGCCGCGATCGACGCGGAGACGGTCCGGGTGGTCGCCCGCCGGGGCAGTCTGCGGATCGTGGAGAACCGGCAGGGCCTGGTCATGGCCGCGGCCGGGGTCGACGCCTCCAACACCCCCGCCGGCACGGTGCTGTTGCTGCCCGAGGACCCGGACGCGTCGGCCCGTGCCATCCGCGCGGGCCTGCGCGACGCCCTCGGCGTCGACGTCGGGGTCGTCGTGACCGACACCTCCGGGCGGCCCTGGCGCGCCGGGCTGACGGACGTCGCGATCGGCGCCGCCGGCGTGCGCGTGCTCGACGATCTGCGCGGCGGCACGGACGCCCACGGCAACCCGCTCAGCGCCACCGTCGTCGCCACGGCCGACGAACTCGCCGCCGCCGGCGACCTCGTCAAGGGCAAGGCGGCCGGGCTGCCCGTCGCCGTGGTGCGCGGACTGCCCCACGTGGTGTCGGAGGACGGCGGAGCGCAGGGAGCGCGGGCCCTGGTGCGCGGCGCCCGCGACGACATGTTCCGTCTCGGCACGTCGGAGGCCGTGCGGCTGGCGGTGACGCAGCGGCGCACGGTCCGGGCCTTCACGGACGAGCCCGTCGACCCCGGTGCCGTACGGCGGGCCGTGGCCGCGGCCGTGACCGCGCCGGCGCCGCACCACACCACGCCGTGGCGGTTCGTGCTGCTGGAGTCGCAGGAGTCGCGGACGCGGCTGCTGGACGCCATGCGGGAGGCGTGGATCGCCGACCTGCGGCGGGACGGCAGGTCGGAGGAGTCGATCGCCAGGCGCGTGCGCCGCGGGGACGTCCTGCGCAACGCGCCCTACCTGGTCGTCCCCTGCCTGGTCATGGACGGTTCGCACACGTACGGGGACGCGCGGCGGGACGGCGCCGAGCGGGAGATGTTCGTCGTCGCCGCGGGTGCCGGCGTGCAGAATCTCCTGGTCGCGCTGGCCGGGGAGCGGCTGGGCTCGGCGTGGGTGTCCTCGACGATGTTCTGCCGGGACGTGGTCCGCGAGGTGCTGGGGCTGCCGGCCGAGTGGGATCCCATGGGCGCGGTGGCGGTGGGGCATCCGGCGGAGCAGCCGCGGCCGCGCGCGGAGCGGGACGCGGAGGCGTTCATCGCGGTGCGCTGACGCGGTGCGGTGAGAGGTCCGTGACAGGTGCCGTGACAGGTGCGGTGAAAGGCACCGTCCGGGCCTACCCTCATAGGGCCCCACTCGGTCGTCCAGGGACGTTCACTCATGGCAGGACGCTTCGCCCCGAGGCCCACGCGTACCACCGTGCGCGGTGGGCATGCCGCCGTGGGCGGGGGCGTGCCGCGGCAGGCGGCGGGGCCCGCGCGGGTGCGCGAGTGGGTGCCGGACGGGCCGCTGGATCTCGGTCTGGTGCTCGGGCCGTTGCGGCGCGGGCCGGGGGATCCGACGTTCCGGGCGATGCCGGACGGGTCGGTGTGGCGGGCCGCTCTGACGCCGGCCGGGCCCGGGACGCTCCGGGTGTCGGCGGCCGGCGGCCGGGTCCGCGGTGAGGCCTGGGGTCCCGGCGCGCAGTGGCTGCTCCAGAGGTTGCCCGAGCTGCTCGGGGCGGCCGACGATCCGTCGGCGTTCGTGCCGCGGCACCGGCTGCTGGCGATGACGCGGCATCGGCGGCCCGGGTTGCGGCTGACGCGGACCGGGCTGGTGCTGGAGTCGCTGATCCCGTCGATCCTGGAGCAGAAGGTCACGACCGACGAGGCGTACCGGGCGTGGCGGCTGCTGGTGCGCGCGTACGGGGAACCGGCGCCGGGGCCCGCGCCCGGGCGGATGTGCGTGATGCCGGCGCCGCGGACCTGGGCGCTGATCCCGTCCTGGGAGTGGCACCGGGCCGGGGTCGACGACAAGCGGGCGTCGACGATCCTGCGCGCCGTCCGGGTCGCCGCGCGGCTGGCGGAGGCCGTGCGGATGGAGCCGGCCGCGGCCCGGGCGCGGCTGGAGCTCGTGCCGGGGGTGGGGCCGTGGACGTCGGCGGAGACGGTGCAGCGCAGTCATGGCGCGGCGGACGAGGTGACCACGGGTGACCTGCATCTGCCGGGGATCGTGGGCTGGGCGCTGGCCGGGGACCGGGACGCGGACGACTCCGTGATGCTGGAGCTGCTGGAGCCGTACGCGGGGCAGCGGCATCGGGCCGCCCGGCTGATCCTGCTGAGCGGGCGGGTGCCGGCGCGGAGGGTGCCGAAGATGCCGCGGTGGGACATCGGGCAGTTGTGAGGGACTGCCCGAGTCCCGGTGCCCGGCGTCGGGTCTACTGGTCGGACGAGAAGCGGACCGCTCCCGCCGGGATCCTGGCGTCGCACCATATGCGGGCGCCGTCGCGGAGTTCGTTGTCGGCGCCGATCACCGCGCCGTCGCCGATGACGGTGCCCGTGAGGACCGAGCGTTCACCGACGCGGGCCCGGGTGCCGATGAGGGAGTCGGTGATGACCGCGCCGGGTTCGATGACCGCGCCCGGCAGGATGGTGCTGCCGAAGACGCGGGCTCCCTCGGCGACGAACGCGCCCTCGCCGACCACCGTGCCGCCCGACAGCTTCGCGTCGGCCGCGACCGTGGCCGTCGGCAGGACCAGCCGGTCGCCGCAGCGGCCGGGGACCGCCGGGGAGGGGGCCCGGCCCAGCACGAGGTCCGCCGAGCCGCGCACGAAGGCCGCCGGGGTGCCCAGGTCGAGCCAGTACGTCGAGTCGACCATGCCCTGGAGGTGGGCCCCGGCGGACAGCAGGTCGGGGAACGTCTCGCGCTCCACCGACACCGGCCGGCCCGCCGGGATGGTGTCGATGACCGAGCGGCGGAAGACGTAGGCCCCCGCGTTGATCTGGTCGGTGACGATCTCCTCGGGTGTCTGCGGCTTCTCCAGGAAGGCCAGCACCCTGCCCGTGTCGTCGGTGGGGACCAGGCCGTAGGCGCGCGGGTCGGTGACCTTCGTCAGGTGCAGGGAGACGTCCGCGCCCGTCGAGGCGTGGGTGGCGACGAGGGCCCGGATGTCCAGGCCCGTCAGGATGTCGCCGTTGAAGATGAGGACCGGGTCGTCGGGTCCCGAGTGCAGCCGGGAGGCGACGTTGCGGATGGCGCCGCCCGTGCCGAGCGGCTCCTCCTCCGTCACGTACTCCAGGTGGAGCCCGAGTGCGGACCCGTCCCCGAAGTACGGCTCGAAGACCTCGGCCAGGTAGGACGTGGCCAGGACGATGTGCTCGACGCCCGCCGCTCTCGCTCTCGCCAGCTGGTGCGTGAGGAAGGGCACCCCGGCCGCCGGGACCATGGGCTTGGGCGTGTGCACCGTGAGCGGGCGCAGCCGGGTGCCCTTGCCGCCGACCAGGAGGATCGCTTCTGTCACGTGTCGTCTCTGCTTCCTGCCGGGACCGGCCGAACTGTCTTTCGGCCGGTCAGTGTATGCAGACCGTTCCGTGGCGCCTTCGTCGGCCGTGCGGCATTCCGCCCCCGTGCCCCCGCGTGCCCCCCGGCGGCGGTCGAGCGTGTCCTCAGCGGCCCTGGTACCGCGCCGCCTTGGAGCGGGCCGAGCCGAGCTTGCCGTAGAGCTTCCGTCCCGGGCACTCCGTCTTGAAGCCGTCCCGGTGCCCGGAGATCACGTTGAGTCGTACCTTCTTGCCTTTGCGGTGGAGATTGCTGCCGGCCGACTTCAGGTAAGTCTTTCCCTTCGGGTTCACCCGGTACAGCCCCAGCTTCCACGCGGTCAGCCGCGCCACGGCCTTGACCGCGGACTTCGACGGCTTGGCCGTGTCGTAGGACCCGAGGACGGCGATCCCCATGCTGTTGCTGTTGAAACCGAGGGTGTGGGCGCCGAGGACCGGCCGTGCCACGCCCCCGGCGCGTCCCTCGTAGATCTTTCCGCACTTGTCGATGACGAAGTTGTAGCCGATGTCCCGCCACCCCATGCTCTTGACGTGGTAGCGGTAGATACTGCGGATGAGTGAGGGCACCTGCGAGCAGCGGTACTTGTTGCCGCTGGCGGTGTGATGGACGAAGGCCGCCCGCACCTTCTTGGTGTACCGGAAGCCACGCTCCCGCAACCCCTCGTCCGCCCCCCAGCCGCGCCGCGTGACGATACCCGGGCGCGGACCGATGTACGGCCTGGCCTGCTGCTGCTCCGTCAGCTCCCCCGCGTTGAACGCGAGGAACTCCCGTTCGGTCTCGGCCCGGGTCAGGGCCGCGATCTCGGTGGCGCCGAGCGGGGCGAGGTCGGCGTTGGCCGCGGAGGCCTCGGCGGCGGCGGAGTTCTCCGCGGCGAGGGCCGCGGTGCGGGGCTCTTCGGCCGGGGCGCCGGGCTGCGGGGCGTCGTCGCCGGGGTCGACGAGTTCCAGCCGGAGGCCGGAGGGGAGCGGGGGCGCGGCGGGCAGGTTGCGAGCGCCCTCGCCGTGGTGCGCGGCGCCGGACTCCGCGCCGGCGGTCTCGGAGCGGACCCTCAGTTCCACGCCGTCGGAGTCGCCCACCCACAGCGGGGCGGTGGCGCCGCGGACGCGGCCCGAGGCGCTCTCGGGGGTGTCCCGGTCGGCGCCGTGGTCGGCGTTGTGCGTCTCCACGTCCTGCCAGCCGGACCAGGTGCCGGTGCCGGCGGCGCGGGTGCGGACCTGGACGCGTCCGTGCAGTTCGTCCCTGGGGTCGTCCCAGACCACGCCGAGGAGGGAGAAGTGGCGTACGGCACGGGGGTGCAGGCCCTGCTCGGCGGCGGGGGCGGAGGGGGTGGCGCGGTTGCGGGCGAGGGGTTCGAGGGGGAGCGACTGGGTGCTGCCGGGGACGGCCGGTCCGGCCGCGCGCCGGGGGGTCGTGGTGACCGCCGGGGACCCCGCGGCGAGCGCGGGTCTCGCGCTCGCCGCGGCTTCCGTGGTCGGCACCGGTCTCGCGGTCGCCGCGACGGCGGGCGGGGTGAGGGGAAGGGCCAGAGCGGCCGCACAGGTGACACCGATCGAGGAAGCAAGGAATCCACGCATGCCCCTGATCTTGGACATAACCGTATAAGTCTGTCCATTTGGGAGTTGACGGACCGTCGGCGGGGTTCGGCCGAACCGGTGGCGGATACGGGGCGGTGCGGCGACCGGGCCGTGGAGGGCCGGGGGCGGGCCGCGTACGCTTGAGCGGGTGAACGCCACCGATCGCACCCCTGCCGACCTGCTGGGTTCCGCGCTCGCCGCGGATCCGGGACGCCCCCTGCTGACCTTCTACGACGACGCCACGGGCGAACGGGTCGAACTGTCCGTGGCCACCTTCGCCAATTGGGTGGCCAAGACCTCGAACCTGCTCCAGGACGAACTGTCGGTCGAGCCCGGGGACCGGGTGGCGCTGCTGCTCCCGGCGCACTGGCAGACGGCGGTGTGGCTGCTGGCCTGTTCCTCGGTCGGGGTCGTCGCCGATGTGACCGGGGACGTGCGTGCCGCCGACGTGGTGGTGAGCGGGCCGGACGGGCTCGAGGCGGCCCGGGCGTGCTCCGGGGCCCGGATCGCGCTGGCGCTGCGGCCGCTCGGCGGGCGGTTCCCGCAGCCGCCCGAGGGGTTCGTCGACTACGCGGTCGAGGTGCCGGGGCAGGGGGACCGTTTCGTGCCGTACACGCCGGTGGACCCGGAGGGGCCCGCGCTGGTCGTGGCCGGGCGGGAGTTCAGCGGGGCGGAGGTCGTGGAGCGGGCGCGGGCTGAGGCGACGGGGCTGGGGCTGACCGGGCCCGGGTCGCGGATCCTGTCGGGGCTCCCCTACGACACGTGGGAGGGACTGAACGCGGGGCTGTACGCGCCCCTGGCCACGGGCGGCTCCGTGGTGCTGTGCCGGAACCTGGAGCAGGCGGGTGACGAAGTGCTCGACAAGCGGGTGGAGAGCGAGCGGGTGACGGCCATCGCCCGGTAGGGCCCCTGGCCCGCTCCTTCCGCCGTCCGCCCCCCTCTCTCCCCCGTCCGGACCAGTCAGATCCCGCCCCCGCCTCCCATCCGCGCCATCGTCGTAGGAGCACTGCGCGTGGGGCGTTCCGGCGTCAGGAGGGGTGGTTGCTGCCGTGGGCTACAGGGTCGGGCCGGGCGTGGGGGCGTCCGCCAGCGGGCGGGGGCCGGTGCGGGGGCGCAGGTCACGGTGGGTGCGGATCGGGGTGTTCGCGGCCGTCGGCCTGCTCGTGGCGGGTGTGGCGGCCGGGTGGGCCGTGTACGCGAAGCTGAGCGGCAACATCACCCCCGACGAGGCCGCCGCCGCCGAGCTCCGGCGCTACGAGAGGGAGCGCCCCACCTCGCTGGTGAAGGACGCCCGGAACATCCTGCTGATCGGCTCCGACACCCGCCACGGCGACGACAACGCCCGCTACGGGCGCGACTCGGGCACCGAGCGGTCGGACACCACGATCCTGCTGCACCTGTCCGCGGGGCGGCGCAGCGCCACCGCCGTCTCCCTGCCCCGGGACCTGATGGTGGACCTGCCGGCCTGCCGGCGGCGGGACGGGTCGCGCAGCGCGCCGCGGTTCGGCATGTTCAACCAGGCGTTCCAGGTGGGCGGTTCGGCCTGCACCATCCGCACCGTCGAGAAGCTCACCGACATCCGCGTCGACCATCACGTCGTCGTCGACTTCCACGGCTTCAAGAAGATGGTCGACGCCGTCGACGGTGTCGAGGTGTGCCTGCGCGAGCCGATCGACGACCGGGCGGCCAGGCTGCGGCTGCCCGCCGGGCGGGTGACGCTCGACGGCGAGCAGGCCCTCGGTTACGTCCGGGCCCGCAAGTCCCTGGGTGACGGCAGCGACACGGAGCGCATGGAACGGCAGCAACGATTCCTCGGGGCGCTCGTCAACAAGGTGCGCAGCAACGACGTCCTGCTGAATCCGGCGAAGCTCTATCCCGTGCTGGACGCGGCCACGTCCTCCCTCACCACCGACCCGGATCTGGCGAGCCTGCGCGGTTTGTACGAACTCGTGCGCGGGCTGCGCGACATCCCCATGGAACGCGTGCAATTCCTGACCGTTCCCCGGGAGTCGTACGCGTACGACGCCAATCGCGACCAACTCGTGGAGCCGGAGGCGGACCGGCTGTTCGAGCGGCTGCGCACGGACACACCGGTGGTGATCGCGCGGGACGTGCCGCGCGGTTCCGCCCCCTTGCGGCCCACCGGTACGCGTGACCGGTCGTACGGGGATTCGTATGCGGGGCCGTTCTCCGCGCCGGTCGTCACCGTTTCTCCTCCACCGACGTTCCGCGGAAACACGGCAGCCGAGGACACCTGCGAGTAAAGCAGGCACCAAGGCAACTTCAACGTAACGAACTCTTCACCCGGGAAATGGGCGAATTGCCCAGGTGTAGGGACGTGGAATTTGTCACCGCCGTCGCTCTGCACTGAAGTGGGCGGTTAGTGTGAGCGATCCGGTGCGCCCGGCTCTGAGGACGGTCCTGAGAGCGCGCACTGTGTGACCGAGACCCGGGCGCCTTGGTGGGGGAGGCGCCGCGTGCCCCGACGGAGGAAACAGGAAACCGTGGACGCGCAAGGCCGTGGGCGGGCGGACGACATCGACCCCGCAGACCAGTGGGTGCTCAACCCGAACACCGGCGAATACGAATTGCGACTGTCCGCTTCCCCACCGCAGTCGGGCGTGCCCTCACCCCGCAGGCCGTCCGCGTCCGGGTCGGGCTCGCGGACCCGCTCTCGCCCGGACGCCCCGGGCCGCTCGCGTACGGAGGCCCCCGGCCGCTCCCGCACCGACGCCCCGGGCCGCTCCGGCGCAGCGGCCCCCGGCCGCTCGCGGCCCGAGACGCCCGGCCGGGCGGTGCCGCCGCCGCGCAGGCGCCGCGGGGCTCCCGAGGAGCCGCCGCCGGGGCGGCGCGGACGGCGTCCGGCCAAGGCCTCCAAGGGCAAGAAGGTCCTGCTGTGGACCGGCGGCACGATGGCGTTCGTGCTGGTCGCGGGCGCGGGCGCCGGGTATCTCTACATCGAGCACCTGAACGACAACATCGCCTCCGTGTCCGACGACGGAGCCAGCACCGGCGGCTTCCAGAAGGACAAGGCGATCAACATCCTGCTGATCGGCACCGACAAGCGCACCGGCAAGGGCAACGACAAGTACGGCGACGCCGGCAGCCCCGGCCACGCGGACACCACGATCCTGCTGCACGTCTCCAAGGACCGCTCGAACGCGACCGCGCTGAGCATCCCGCGCGACCTGGTCACCGACATCCCCGACTGCCCGACCACGCAGGAGGACGGCAGCCGGAAGATCATCCCCGGCACGCCGAACGCCCGCTTCAACACCAGCCTCGGCCAGGACGGCCGCACCCCCAGCTGCACCATGCGGACCGTGACCGAGCTGACCGGGGTCAAGCCGGACAACTTCATGGTCGCCGACTTCAACGCCGTCAAGACGCTGACCAGCGCGGTCGGCGGGGTCGAGGTCTGCCTGGCCAAGGACATCGACGACCCGGACTCCAAGCTGAAGCTGTCCAAGGGCACGCACACCATCGAGGGCGAGCAGGCGCTGGCCTTCGTGCGCACCCGGCACTCCGTGGGCTTCGGCGGCGACCTCAGCCGGATCGGGCTGCAGCAGCAGTTCCTGAGCGCCCTGATGCGCAAGCTGAAGTCCAACGACACGCTCACCAGCCCTTCGAAGATGCTCGACCTGGCGGAGGCGGGCACCAAGGCGCTGACCGTCGACTCGCAGCTGGACAGCATCGGCAAGCTGAAGGACCTCGGCCTGGAACTGGGCAAGCTCAACGTCAAGAACCTGACCTTCACCACCGTCCCGGTGGTCGACAACCCGGCGGAGAAGGTCAAGTCGACGGTCGTCCTCAACGAGTCGACCGCCCCGCAGGTCTTCGACATGATCAGGAACGACGTCTCCTTCACGGCCGTGAAGGAGCGGAAGAAGAAGGAAGCCGCCGCGGTGGCCGCCCGGCTGAAGGGGAGCAAGGCCCCCGCCTCCGAGGTGCGGGTGCGGATCCTCAACGGCGGTGCCGTCGCCGGCAGCGCCCAGGAGACCCTCAGCTGGCTCCAGGTCGAGGAAGGCGTCACCAAGTCGGAAAACGGCGGCAACGCGCCCGCCCCGCTGGCGAAGACGACGCTGGAGTACGCGCCCGACCAGGCCGACCAGGCCCGCCGCCTCGCCGATCTGATGGGGCTGCCCGGCTCCGCGATGAAGCCGGGCGAGAGCGTGGACAACGCCCAGGGGCTGCCCACGATGACACTCACCCTCGGCAAGGACTTCAAGGGCGCCGGCGTCTCGCTCACCGCGCCCTCGAAGGCACCCGAAGGCGTGCAGAAGTCCACAGCCGACAAGGTGGAGTGCGCCAAGTGACCTGACAGGACGCGGTGTTCACCGAGCCGCCCCCAACAAATGGGCGGGATTGCCCAGTTGTAGAACGTGCAATTTCTCACCCACGTCGCTGGACGCCGAAGTGTGCGGATAGTGTGTGCGATCCAGTGCTCTCACCCGTGAGGTCCGTCCTGGGGCGGGCACTGCTCGACCAACACCGTGCGCCTTCGGGGGAGGGCGCCGCGTGGCCCGACGGAGGAATCAGGCAACCGTGGACGCGCAAGGCCGTGGGCGGGCGGACGGCATCGACCCCGCAGACCAGTGGGTACTCAACCCGGACACCGGCGAATACGAACTGCGACTGCCCCCTTCCGGACCGCAGTCACCCGTCCCCGGCCCCCGGAATCCCGGCGCCCGCGGCAGCGGCAGCGGCAGCGGCAGCGGCAGCAGCAGCAGCGGCAGCAGCACTACGGGCGGGTCCGCGCGTGCCCGCCGGACCGCCGCCCCCGTCCGGCGCTCCGGGACGGCGGCTGCGGGCGGTGAGACCGCGTCCCCGCGCCGACGCGGCGGCGCCCCGGCCGAGCCCGCCGCGGGACGGCGCGGGCGCCGCCCGGCGCAGCAGAAGTCGAAGGGCCGGAAGGTCCTGGTGTGGACCGGTGGCACGCTGGCCTTCGTGCTGGTCGGGGCGAGCGCGGCCGCGTACCTCTACTACGAGCACCTCAACGACAACATCACGTCCGTCTCCGACGACGGCGCGGGCACCGGCGGGTTCAGCAAGGACCGCGCGATCAACATCCTGCTGATCGGCACCGACAAGCGCACCGGCGAGGGCAACGAGGGCTACGGCGACAAGGACAGCGCCGGGCACGCGGACACCACGCTGGTGCTGCACGTGTCCAGGGACCGCTCGAACGCGACGGTGCTGAGCATCCCGCGCGACCTGATCACCGACATCCCGGACTGCCCGACGACGCAGGAGGACGGCACCGAGAAGGTCATCCCGGGCCAGCAGGGCACGCGCTTCAACAACAGCCTGGGGCAGGAGGACCGGACGCCGAGCTGCACCATGCGCACGATCACCGAGCTGACGGGGCTGAAGATGGACCACTTCATGGTGGCCGACTTCAACGCGGTCAAGACGCTGACCAGCGCGGTCGGCGGTGTCGACGTCTGTCTGGCCAAGGACATCAAGGACAAGGACTCCAAGCTCGACCTGCCCAAGGGCGAGCACACGATCGAGGGCGAGGAGGCGCTGGCCTTCGTCCGCACGCGGCACTCCGTGGGCTTCGGCGGCGACCTGAGCCGGATCGAGCTGCAGCAGCAGTTCCTGGGCTCGCTGATGCGCAAGCTGAAGTCCAACGACACGCTCACCAGCCCCTCCAAGATGATCAAACTGGCGGAGGCGGGCACCAAGGCGCTGACCGTCGACTCCCAGATCAGCACCATCAAGAAGCTGGCCGATCTCGGGGCGGAGCTGGGCAAGTTCGACACGAAGAACCTCACGTTCGCGACCGTGCCCGTCGTCGACAACCCGGCGGAGACGGTCAAGGCCACGGTGGTCCTCAAGCAGCCCCAGGCCCAGCAGCTCTTCGCGATGGTCCGGGACGACGTGTCGCTGACCGAGGTCAAGCAGCAGAAGAAGAAGGAGAAGGACGCCGAGGCCGCCCGGCTGAAGGGGAGCAAGGCCCCCGCCTCCGAGGTGCGGGTGCGGATCCTCAACGGCGGTGCCGTCGCGGGCAGCGCCCAGGAGACCCTCAGCTGGCTCCAGGTGGAGGAAGGCGTCACCAAGTCGGAGAACGGCGGCAACGCGCCCGCCCCGCTGGCGAAGACGACGCTGGAGTACGCGCCCGGCCAGGCCGACCAGGCCCGCCGCCTCGCCGCGATCCTCGGGCTGTCCGGGGCCGCCATGAAGCCGGGCGAGAGCGTGGACAACGCCCAGGGGCTGCCCACGATGACGCTCACCCTCGGCAAGGACTTCAAGGGCGCGGGCGTCCCCCTGACCACTCCGTCGAAGGTCCCGGACGACGTGCGGAAGTCCACCGCCGACAAGGTCGAGTGCGCGAAGTGACCTGACCTCCCTTTCCCGCGTCTCACAGAGGGGCGGGACATGCCCGGACATACGGCCCGGGTGTACATCCGAGCGGGCATGTCAGGTGTCCAACCAGCAGCGGGAACCGCCGTGTCCGGCGTACACCGGGGAACCCCGGTGCGGACGGACACGGTTCGCCCGTGATCCGAACACGACGCGGGGCGGGCCCGTGGGTCAGCCGTAGGGGCGGGGAGGCAGGGTATGGCGCAGAGTGACGTGCGCGGAGGCGGCACACGGCGCGACGCGGGCGGCCTGGTCCAGGACGAGCGTCCGGGGGCGGGGGCGGCAGCCGGGGGCGGGGACGACGGGGACGCGGTCGGTCCGGGCCGCGGGCGCGGCCGGCGCCGCCGGATACTGCGCTGGTCGGCGCTGGTGCTGTCGGTGCTCATACTCGGGACGGCCGGCGCCGGTTACCTGTACTACCGCCACCTCAACGCCAACATCGACAAGGGCAAACGCAACGCCGGCGACTCGGACGTGCGGAAGGCCGAGCCCAACGCGGCGGGCCAGACCCCGCTGAACATCCTGCTCATCGGCTCCGACAGCCGGAACTCCGCGGAGAACGTCAAGCTCGGCGGCAGCCGGGACAACGTCGGCAGCAAGCCCCTGGCCGACGTGCAGATGCTGCTGCACGTCTCGGCGGACCGGGAGAGCGCGGCCGTGGTGAGCATCCCCCGGGACACCCGGGTGGACATCCCCAAGTGCACCGACCCCGACACCGGCGAGTCCTACCCGGCGAAGAACACGATCATCAACGAGTCGCTCCAGCGCGGCGGGCCGGGCTGCACCCTGGCCACCTGGCAGGAGCTGACCGGCGTGTACATCGACCACTGGATGATGGTCGACTTCGCCGGGGTGGTGGACATGGCGGACGCGATCGGCGGCGTCCCGGTCTGCGTCAACCAGAACGTGTGGGACCGGCCGCTGCCCGGCCAGCGCGGCGGTTCCGGGCTGAAGCTCAAGGCGGGCACCCATCACGTGCAGGGCAAGCAGGCGCTGCAGTGGCTGCGCACCCGGCACGCGTGGGGCAGCGACCCGCTGCGGGCCAAGGCGCAGCACATGTACATGAACGCGATGATCCGCACGCTGAAGAAGCAGAACGTCTTCACCGACACCGGCCGGCTGATGGGCCTGGCCGAGGCGGGCACCAAGGCGCTGAAGGTGTCGGAGGAGATCGGTACGGTCAAGGAGCTGTACGACCTGGGCATGCAGCTCAAGTCGGTCCCGACCAGCCGGATCACGATGACGACGATGCCGTGGATCGAGGACCCGCTGAACCGCAACCACCTGGTGCCCAAGCCGGAGGACGCCGACAGGATGTGGGCGATGCTCCGCGACGACGTCTCCTTCGACAAGGGCGGATCGAGCGGCGGGAACGGGAAGGGCGGGGCGGGCCCGTCCCCGGCCCCGGCCCGGGCCACCGGACCGGCCGCCGCGCCCGCCGGGGGTCTGTCGGTCACGGTCGTCAACGGCACGGCGGGCGAGCAGGGGGCGGCGGTGCCGAACCGGGCCGCCGCGATCGTCGCCGCGCTGCAGCAGGAGGGGTTCGCCCGGGCGGTCGCCTCACGGCAGCAGAACCCGCTGGCCCGCACCCAGGTGACGTACCCGAAGAGCACCGGGGCGCAGGGCAGGGCCAACGCGCTGTCGGTGGCGGAGGCGGTCGGCATCCCGAGCGGCCAGGTGCGCGCCACCGACGACATCACCACCACGCTGACCATCGGCGCCGACTGGCGCGAGGGCACCACCTATCCCGAGCAGGAGCCGGTGAAGGCCGGGGACCTGCCCGACAGCGCGGACGCGCTGACGGCGGACAAGCAGGAGTGCATGGACGTGTACCGCCCCTACCGGTGGTGAGCAGGCCCGCGCCATGACCCCGGGCCCGCCGTCCGGAGGGGAGGGCGGCGGGCCCCCGTACGTCATCGGGGGCCGGGACGCGGTGCCCGCACGGGACGGCGACGGCGCGGCGCGTCCGGCCCCCGTCGGTGGGTGGCCGGACGCGCCGCGGGCCCCCGGCGGGGAGGGGGCTCGTGTCGGTCAGCCGGCCGTCGCGTCGGCGCGGCCGTCCGCGTGGACGGCCGGGCGGCGGGACGCGATGACCTTCTTCGCCAGTGACCGCGGGCTGGTCAGGAAGCCCCAGCCCCACGACATGTGCATCGTGGCCAGCGCCACCGGGATCTGCAGCCGTGCCTTCAGCGGCAGCCCCTTGCCCGCCGGGACCGAACCCAGCAGGATCGCCGCGAGGTAGCCGCCGGGCACCACGAAGCCCCACGGCGTCAGCGCCACGCCCAGCAGGATCCCGGCCGCGATCGCGCACACGGCGGTCGGCGGGGCGAGGTAGCGCAGGTTGATCGAGCCCTCGTGGTAGCGGGCGACGACGTGCCGCCAGCGGCCGTAGTCCTTGTACTGCTTGGCGAGTGCCTTCACGCTCGGCCGCGGCCGGTACGACACCTTCAGCTCGGGCGAGAACCAGATCAGCCCGCCGGCCTCGCGGATGCGGAAGTTCAGCTCCCAGTCCTGGGCGCGGATGAACTCCACGTTGTAGCCGCCCTGCTGCTCCAGCGCCTCCCGCCGGAACACCCCCAGGTAGACGGTCTCGGCCGGACCCGCCTGGCCGCCCGTGTGGAACGCGGCGTTGCCGACGCCGATCTTCGAGGTCATCGCGGCGGCGACCGCGTGCTCCCAGTCGTTCTCGCCCTCGGCGTGCATGATGCCGCCGACGTTCTGCGCGCCGGTCTCCTCCAGGAGCCGTACGGCGGTGGCGATGTAGTTCGGCGAGAGCATGCCGTGGCCGTCGACGCGGACCACGATCGGGTGCCGGGAGGCGTTGATCGCGGCGTTCAGCGCGGCGGGCGTACGGCCGGTCGGGTTGGGGACGGTGTGCACGCGCGGGTCTTCGGCCACGAGCTCGGCGGCGATCTCGTCCGTGCGGTCCGTGGACGGACCGAGGGCGATCACGACCTCCATCTCGCCGGCGTACTCCTGCGCGAGGATCGCTTGGACTGCTCCCCGCAGATGCCGTTCCTCGTTGAGGACGGGCATGATCACGGAAACGGCGGGGAGCCGCACGTCGGGATTGGCGTTCATAGGGGGCTCACGTTACCGCGAACGGGGGACACCGGTGCGCGCCGCGGGGGCGGTACCGCGGGCCGCAGATCGTATCGGCCTACGGTTTCACGGATCCCACGTACGGCCGTCGTCCGGAGGTGTCCCCATGCCCACGCCGCCGCGGTCCCCTCGGTCCACCGCCACCCCCCGGCGCCGTCCGCAGCCCGCAGTCCGCCGTGCCCCGCGCCGGCCCGCGCCGCCCGCCCGGCGCCGCAGGCCGCGCTGGGGCATGCGGGCCGTCACCACGCTGTCCGTGGTGGTGCTCGCCTCCGCGGGGATCGGGCACGCGGTGGTGACCAGCCTGGACGCGGACATCGCCCGGGTCGACGCCTTCAAGGACATGAAGAACCGGCCCCGGGCGGGCCACGGCGTGAACGTGCTGCTGGTCGGCACCGACGGCCGCGAGAAGATCAGCAAGGCGGAGCGGCACAAGTACCGGCTGGGCGGCGCGCCCTGCCACTGCACCGACACGATGATGATCGTGCACATCTCGGAGGACCGGGAGCGCGCGAGCGTGGTGAGCCTGCCGCGCGACTCCTACGCCGTGACGCCCCCGCACGTGGACCGCACCTCCGGCGAGCGGCACGGCGGGCACCCCCTGAAGCTGAACGCGGCGTACGCGGAGGGCGGGCCCCAGCTGACCGTGCGGACGGTCGAGCGCATGACCAAGGTGAAGATCGACCACTACGTCGAGGTCGACTTCACCAGCTTCATGAAGACGGTCGACGTGGTCGGCGGCGTGCAGATCTGCACCACGGACCCGCTGAAGGACAGCTACACCGGCCTGGACCTCCCGGCCGGCCGGCACACCCTGGCCGGCGGGCAGGCCCTGCAGTACGTGCGCGCCCGCCATGTCGACGGCGCCTCCGACCTGGGCCGGATGAAGCGGCAGCAGCGCTTCATGGCGGCGCTCGTGGAACGCGTCACCTCCTCCGGGATCCTCCTCAACCCGATGAAGTTCCGGGACGTCACCCGGGCGGTGCTCGGCTCGGTCCGGGCCGACAAGGGCTTCGGCACGGACGAGATGCTCGACCTGGGCCGTGCCATGCGGAACTTCTCGCCCTCCTCCTCGGAGTTCACCACCGTCCCGATCGGGCGCATGGGGTACGCAGTGAAGGGCGTCGGCTCGACGCTGAAGTGGGACCCGGTGAAGTCGGAGCGGCTCTTCCACGCCCTGCGCCAGGACCAGCCGCTGTCCGCGCACCGCTCGCGCCCGGCGGCCCGGATCGTCTCGGTCGCCCCGCAGCAGATCCGGGTGCAGGTGGAGAACGGGACGGGCACGGCCGGGCTCGGCCGCCGGGTGGACGCGGCGCTCGCCTCGACCGGCTTCCGCACGACCAAGGCCCCGCGCAACGCCGCGGCCCGTGACGTCAAGCGCACGATCGTCGCCTACGACCCGCGCTGGGACCGCTCGGCCAAGTCCCTCGCGACGGCCCTGCCGGGCAGCGAGCTGAAGCCGGTCAAGGGGCTGGGCGCGACCCTGAAGGTGATCGCGGGCGCGGACTTCGAGCGGGTGCGCAAGGTCCGGGCCGAGGACCCGGGCCAGGGCGAGTTCGGGGTGGTGCGGGGCGACGAGGTGGCGTGCTCGTAGGAGGCCGCGTGCTCCTGGGCGGCTGCCCCCGCCTCAGTCCTCGATGCCCTCCGCCGCCCGCTTCTCGCGCAGTTCCATGATCGCGCGGCGGCGGGCCAGGCGGTGGGTGCGGCGGATCTGGGCCTCCTGGTAGCGGCGCTTGTCGCGCTCGGTCTCCGGGAGGACCGGCGGGACCCGGCGGGGCTTGCCGTCGGCGTCGACCGCCGCGAAGACGAGGTAGGCCGAGCCGACCTGGGTGGGCGGGGCGGACTCGTTCCAGCGTTCGGCCAGTACCCGGACGCCGACCTCCATGGAGGTGCGGCCGGTCCAGTTGACCTGTGCCTTGACGTGGACGAGGTCGCCGACGCGTACGGGCTCCAGGAACACCATCTCGTCCATGGACGCGGTGACGGCCGGCCCGCCGGAGTGCCGCCCGGCCACGGCTCCGGCCGCGTCGTCCACCAGCTTCATGATCACGCCGCCGTGCACGGTGCCCAGCAGGTTCGTGTCGTTGTGGGTCATGATGTGGCTGAGGGTGGTGCGGGAGGCCGAGGTCGGCTTGCCCGGGATATCCGTGGTGCCGGAATCCGCAGCTGGGGCCTGGTCTGTCATGGCCCCTACCTTATGCCGAGGCCGCGTGAGGGGGTTTTGTGTCAGCTTCGCCACAGCCGTGCTCTGATTTTCCGACGACCCTTGTATGGCGCACGGCGGGGACCTGCACACTGTCGGCATGAATGATTGGCCCGAGGGGTTCTCCGGCGACAACCGCGGCAGCCGGTACGGACGGGGCAGCTCCAGCGCACAGCCGGAGAGCGCCCGTGTCATGCGGCAGGTCCGCCGCGGTCCGGCGGCACCGCCCGGGCAGGGCGCCCACGGCGGTGTGCCGCAGCAGCCGTCGTACGTGGACGGCGGCTACGCCGAGCCGCACGGCGGGTACGACAGCGGCTACAACACCGGCCAGGTCTACGGCTCCCCCGGCGGCCGGGGCCCCGGCGGCCCGGGCGGCGGCGGGTACGACCCGCGACCCGCGCCGAACTGGCGCCGCCGGATCAAGCTGACGGCGATCACGCTGGTGACGGTGCTGGTCGTGACGAGCGTCGCCACGTACTTCTGGGCCGACTCCAAACTCAACCGCGACGTCGACCTGTCGAAGGTCATCGACCGTCCGGAGGCGGGCGAGGGCACCAACTACCTGATCGTCGGCTCCGACAGCCGCGCGGGCATGTCGGCCGAGGAGAAGAAGAAGCTGCACACCGGGTCCGCCGAGGGCAAGCGCACGGACTCGATGATGATCCTGCACACCGGCAGCAACGGCCCCACCCTCATCTCCCTGCCGCGTGACTCCAACGTCACCATCCCGTCCTACAAGGGCTCCGACTCCGGCAAGCTCTACCAGGCCACCGGGCGGCAGACGAAGCTGAACGCGGCCTACGCGGAGGACGGCCCCGAGCTGCTGGTCCGCACCGTCGAGGCCAACACGGGCCTGCACATCGACCACTACGTGGAGATCGGCTTCGGCGGCTTCGCGAACATCGTGGACGCGGTCGGCGGGGTCGAGATCGACATCCCGCAGGACATCAAGGACACCAAGTCCGGCGCGGACCTGAAGAAGGGCAAGCAGACCCTGGACGGTGAACAGGCGCTGGCCTTCGTCCGCACCCGCTACGCCCTCAAGGGCTCCGACCTGGACCGCACGAAGAACCAGCAGAAGTTCCTCTCGGCCCTGGCCAACCAGGTCGCCACCCCGAGCACGATCCTGAACCCGTTCAAGCTGTACCCGACCATGGGCGCGGGCCTGGACTCCCTGGTCGTCGACAAGGACATGGGCCTGTTCGACCTGGCGTCCATGTTCTGGGCGATGAAGGGCGTCAGCGGCGGTGAGGGCAAGTCCATGAACATGCCGCTCGCGGGCAACGCCCCGAACGGCAACCTCCAGTGGGACACCGCGAAGGTGAAGACGCTGGTGAACCAGTTGAAGAACGACGAGACGGTCACCGTCTCGGGCAACTGAGCAGGCAGGTCAGGGCGAAGGGGGCACCCCGGCGGGTGCCCCCTTCGTCGTGCGGGGGTGCTCACATGGTGGTGGCCGACATCGCGCGGCACATCTCGGCGCACGCGCGACAGGACTCGGCACAGCGCATCATCTGGGTGTCGTCCGGCATGGACATACACGCTTCGGCGCACATGTCACAGGCCCGGGCGCACATGGCGCACATGTCGGCCGCGAGGGGCGAGCGGCGCATCATCATGTCGGCGCACATGCGCGTCATCTCGGCGCAGTCCATCACGGCGCGCATGATCTGCATCTGGGCCGGGCCGCCCATCTGCAGGCAGGAGCTCATGGTCTCCTCGCACACGCCGTGGCAGGTCATGCACGCCTGGACGCAGTCCTGCATCTCCTTGCTGAGCGGGGTCGCGGTGGCGGGCTGCTGGGTCATGGCTTCCTCCCGGGGGGACGGTGAGGGCCGGGGACCGGCCCCCGTGCCTTCCGTCCTACGCCTGCTGCCCCATGAGCACCACACGGCGGACCGGCCCGTGTGCGGCTCGCCACGGCGCTGCGTGAAACCGGCGGCAGCGGCAAAGAGGACCAGCAGGCGCGTCCCGGTGTCCCGGCGGCGCGCGGGCAGGGGGCGGCGAGGAGCCCGGGGCAGGGGAGACCACAGGTGACACAGCAGACGTACGAGGAACGGCGGACACCGGAGCCGACGGAGCCGGAGGAGCGCAAGCAGCGGCTGCGCAGGCGGCTTGAGCGGCTGATCGGCATCGCGGCGACCGAGGGCAACGACCTCGTGCCGCTGCGCAACGGGGACGAGATCTTCCCCGCGATGCTGGCCGCGATCCGGGCCGCGGAGCACACCGTCGACATGATGACGTTCGTGTACTGGCGGGGTGAGATCGCCCACGAGTTCGCCGAGGCCCTGGCCGAGCGGGCCCGGGCCGGTGTCCGGGTGCGGCTGCTGCTGGACGGCTTCGGCGCCAAGGAGATCGAACCGGACCTGCTGGACGCCATGGACGAGGCCGGCGTCCAGGTGGCCTGGTTCCGGCCGCCCACGCGCCTGTCGCCGCTGCGGCAGAACCACCGCTGCCACCGCAAGGTGCTGGTCACCGACGAGCACACCGCGTTCACCGGCGGCGTCGGCATAGCGCAGGAGTGGTGCGGCGACGCCCGCAATCCGGGCGAGTGGCGCGACACCCACGTGCGGGTCCGCGGCCCGGCCGTGGACGGCATCGCCGCCGCCTTCGCGCAGAACTGGGCCGAGTGCCACGACGACCTCTACGACGAGCACGACCGCTTCACCGCGCAGGAGCAGCCGGGGCGCTCCACGGTCCAGGTCGTGCGGGGCTCGGCCTCCTTCGGCTGGCAGGACATGCAGACGGTGCTGCGGGTGCTGATCACCTCGGCGCAGGAGCGGCTGCGGGTGGCCACGGCCTACTTCGCGCCGGACCCGTACTTCATCGGCCTGCTGGCCGCCGCGGCCCGGCGCGGGGTGCGGGTCGAGGTCCTGCTGCCCGGACCGCACACCGACCAGCGGGCGTGCCTGCTGGCCGGACGGCAGCATTACCAGACCCTCGTGGACGCCGGGGTGGACGTGCGGGAGTACCAGCCGACCATGCTGCACACGAAGATCGTCACCGTGGACGGGGTCTGCTCGCTCATCGGCTCGACCAACTTCAACCGGCGCTCCATGGAGCACGACGAGGAGGTCGTCCTGGCCGTCCTCGACGAGGACTTCACCGCGGAACTCGACGCCGACTTCGACGCCGACCGGAAGCTGAGCGAGCCGATCGATCCGGCCCGCTGGCGGCGGCGTCCGCTGGCGTGGCGCCTGGGCGAGGCCGTGGTCACGCCGATCCGGCGCTTCCTGTGAGACGCCCCGGCGCCCGGCGGGAGCCGGGGACCGGGGCGGATCGCGCGGGAGGAAGGGCTACGGCAGGTTGCGCGCCATGACGATGCGCTGCACCTGGTTCGTGCCCTCGTAGATCTGCGTGATCTTGGCGTCGCGCATCATGCGCTCGACCGGGTAGTCGCGCGTGTAGCCGTACCCGCCGAGAAGCTGGACGGCGTCCGTGGTGACCTCCATGGCCACGTCCGAGGCGAAGCACTTGGCGGCGGCGCCCAGGTAGGTCAGGTCGGCGTCGCCGCGCTCGGAGGCGGCGGCGGCCTGGTAGGTCAGGGCGCGGGCGGCCGAGATCTTCATGGCCATGTCGGCGAGCATGAACTGGATGCCCTGGAAGTCGGCGATCGGCTTGCCGAACTGCTTGCGCTCCTTGACGTAGCCCTTGGCGTAGTCGAGGGCGCCCTGGGCGATGCCGAGGGCCTGAGCGGCGATGGTGATGCGGGTGTGGTCGAGGGTCTTCATCGCCGTGGCGAAGCCGGTGCCCTCCTCGCCGATCATGCGGTCGGCCGGGATGCGGACGTTGTCGAGGTAGACCTCGCGGGTCGGGGAGCCCTTGATGCCGAGCTTCTTCTCCGGGGCGCCGAAGGAGACGCCCTCGTCGGACTTCTCCACGACGAACGCGGAGATGCCCTTGGAGCGCTTCTCCGGGTCGGTGACGGCCATCACCGTGTAGAACTCGGACTCGCCGGCGTTGGTGATCCAGCGCTTCACGCCGTTGAGGACCCAGAAGTCGCCGTCGCGGACGGCACGGGTCTTCATGCCGGCGGCGTCGGAGCCGGCGTCCGGCTCGGACAGGCAGTAGGAGAACATGCCCTCGCCCTTGGCGAGCGGGGCCATGTACTTCTTCTTCAGCTCCTCGGAGCCGGAGAGGATCACGGGCAGGGAGCCGAGCTTGTTCACGGCCGGGATCAGCGAGGACGAGGCGCACACGCGGGCGACCTCCTCGATGACGATGACGGTCGCCAGCGCGTCGGCGCCCGAGCCGCCGTACTCCTCGGGCACGTGCACCGCGTGCAGGTCGTTGGCGACCAGCGCCTGGAGGGCCTCGCGCGGGAAGCGGGCCTCCTCGTCCACCGCGGCGGCGTGCGGCGCGATCTTCGCCTCGGCCAGCGAGCGGACGGCGTCACGGAGCATGTCGTGCTCCTCGGACGGGCGGTACAGGTCGAAGTCAGCCGATCCGGCCAAGGTCTCTCACGCTCCAAAACGCTGCGATGGTGGCGCTAACTACCGTTAAGTAATCAAAAGTTTATGGGGTCGCCCCCGGGAGGGATACGTGAGCTAGACGACAGCGGAGAAGTTGCCCAGTGAAGCGCGCTCCCATGCCCCGGCTATGCTCGGGCGCGCACCACATGCCGTAGACCCCTGGAGCACCCATGGCCCTGAAGATCACCGTGATCGGCACCGGTTATCTCGGCGCGACACACGCCGCGGCCATGGCCGAGCTGGGTTTCGAGGTGCTCGCTCTCGACGTCGTCCCCGAGAAGATCGAGAAGCTGGAGCGGGGCGAGGCCCCGATGTACGAGCCGGGTCTGGACGAGCTGCTGCGCCGGCACGTCCCCGGGTTCGAGGGCTCCAGCGGCCGGCTGCGCTTCACCCAGGACTGGGCCGAGATCGGCGCTTTCGGCGATGTGCACTTCGTCTGCGTGAACACCCCGCAGCGGCACGGCGAGTACGCCTGCGACATGTCGTACGTCGACTCCGCGTTCGCCTCGCTCGCGCCGCATCTGCGCGGGCCCGCGCTGGTGGTCGGCAAGTCGACGGTGCCGGTGGGCTCGGCGGACCGGCTCGCGGCGTACCTGGCCGCGCACGCGCCCGCCGGCGAGGACGCCGAGCTGGCCTGGAACCCGGAGTTCCTGCGCGAGGGCTTCGCCGTCGACGACACCCTGCACCCGGACCGGATCGTGGTGGGCGTGCGCAGCGAGCGGGCCGAGAAGCTGCTGCGGGAGGTGTACGCGACGCCGATCGCCGAGGGCTCGCCCTTCGTGGTGACCGACTTCCCGACCGCCGAACTGGTGAAGACGTCCGCCAACTCCTTCCTCGCCACGAAGATCTCCTTCATCAACGCCATGGCGGAGGTGTGCGAGGCGGCGGGCGGCGACGTCGCCAAGCTCGCCGAGGCGATCGGCTACGACGACCGGATCGGCAAGAAGTTCCTGCGGGCCGGGATCGGCTTCGGCGGCGGCTGCCTGCCGAAGGACATCCGGGCGTTCATGGCGCGCGCCGGTGAGCTGGGCGCGGACCAGGCGCTGACGTTCCTGCGGGAGATCGACTCGATCAACATGCGCCAGCGCGGGCAGATGGTGGAGCTGACCCGGCAGGCGCTGGGTGGCGGGCCGTTCCTCGGCAAGCGCGTGGCGGTGCTGGGCGCGACCTTCAAGCCCGACTCGGACGACGTGCGGGACTCCCCCGCGCTGAACGTGGCCGGGCAGATCCACCTCCAGGGCGGCCAGGTCACGGTGTACGACCCCAAGGGCATGGACAACGCCCGCCGGGTCTTCCCGACCCTGGGCTACGCGGACTCGGCGCTGGACGCCGTGCGGGGCGCCGACATCGTGCTGCACCTGACCGAGTGGCGGGAGTTCCGCGAGCTGGACGAGGAGGCCCTCGGCGAGGTCGCGGCGGCCCGGGTGATCCTGGACGGCCGCAACGCCCTGGACCCGGAGCGCTGGCGCAAGGCCGGCTGGACGTACCGGGCGATGGGGCGTCCCCGGGCGTAGGGCCTGGGACACGGGAACAGGCGACGCCGGTTCGGCCGAGGCTCAGTCGGCCGAACCGGCGTCTTGTCGCATTCTGCCCCACCGGGCCCGGGCGCGGGGGCGGGTCACGCCCCCTTGGCACGGTAGCGGCGCATCTTCGCCCGGGCCCCGCAGACCTGCATCGAGCACCAGCGGCCGCGGCCGGCCGGGCTGCGGTCGTAGTAGGCCCAGTGGCAGTCGGGGGCCTCGCAGGCCTTCAGGCGGTTCCAGGTGCCGGCGACGAGGGCCTCGGCGACGGCGGCGGCCACGCGCGCGTGCAGGGTGGGGCCGCCGGCGGGGACGAGGGCGGCCGAGCCGTCCGCCGGGTCCACCCCGACGACGAGGGGGGCCACGGCCAGGAGTTCGCCGAGCGGGGGCACCTCGCGGTGCGGCGGGTGGCCGGCGTGGGCGAGGAGGACGGCCCGCAGCGACTCGCGCAGCGCGCGGGCGTCCGCCGCCTCGTCGTCCCGGCTGATCCCGACGCGCGCCCGGCCCTCCGGCGTGTCCAGCGCGTCGGCACCCGACTCGATGTCCAGCGTGTTCACCAGGGCCTCGACCAGGGCCAGGCCGCCGGGCGCGGGCGATCTCTCCGTCATGGCTGGACCGTACCTCTCCCGAATTCCCTTGCGAGGTTACCGCCGATACGGGAGCATGAGGTAACGGTTACCGTTTACCCGCCTCTTATGGGTAACAGCGACTTCGAGGAGGAAGTCATGGCTCTCGCCACGATGGGTGTCGTCGTCCTGGACTGTCCCGACCCGCGGGCCCTGGCGGGCTTCTACGCGGAGGTGCTCGGCGGGACGCCGACGGTGCAGACGGACGGCGCGGACGAGTGGGTGGACCTGAAGGTGCCGGGCGGACCGGCGCTGGCGTTCCAGGCCGCCCCCGGGTACGTGCCGCCGCGGTGGCCCTCGCCCGAGCACTCGCAGCAGTTCCACCTCGACCTGGACGTGGAGGACCTCGACACGGCCGAGAAGGGCGTACTGGCGCTCGGCGCGACGCCGCTGGACACCGAGGACCGGCAGCGCAGCTTCCGGGTTTACGCCGACCCGGCCGGGCACCCGTTCTGCCTCTGCGCAGGCTGAGTCCGGGAGGCTCCATGTCCGCTGTGGCACGTTTCCGTTCCGTGGTCGTCGACTGCCCCGACCCGCGCGAGCTGGCCCGCTTCTACGCACAGGTGGGCGGCGGCACGCCGGAGGACGACGACCCCGACTGGGTGGTGCTGCGGGTTCCCGGCGGGCCCCGGCTCGCCTTCCAGCGCTCGCCCGGCTACACGCCGCCGGAGTGGCCGCGGGCCGACCGCAACGCCCAGCAGTTCCACCTGGACTTCGACGCCGGGTCGACCTGGGAGGAGATGGACGCGGCCGAGGAGCGGGTGCTGGCGCTGGGCGCGCGGGTGCTGGACCGGGAGGACGACGAGAAGAAGGACTTCCGGGTGTACGCCGATCCGGTGGGGCATCCGTTCTGCCTGTGCCGGATCGAGCACGGCTGACCCCGCCTCACACGACCGACCGACCCCGCGGGCCCGTTCGGAAGGACGGGCCCGTCAGCCGTCCAGGTCCGAGATCGTCGCCGTGGACGGTGCGCGGCGCTGCTGGGCGGCGCGGGCGGTGAAGTCGGCGCCGCGCAGCACGCGCTGGACGTTGCCCCAGGTCAGCAGGGCCACATCGGCCTCCTCCCAGCCGCGGCGCAGCAGTTCGGCGACCAGCCGCGGGTAGCAGGAGGTGTCGCCGAGCTCCTGGGGGTGGGCGGAGCCGGTGTCGTAGGTGCCGGACAGGCCGACGCTGTGGGGTCCGGCCACGGTCCGGATGTGATCGAGGTGGTCGGCCACGTCGCGGACGGTCGGACCCGTCTGCTCGGCGGTCAGCGGCACCAGGCACAGCCCCTTGGCCGCGCCCAGCTCCGCCAGCAGGTCGTCGGGGAGGTTGGCCGGGTGGGGGCGGACGGCCCGGGCGGCGGAGCGGCTGCACAGCACGGGCGCCCGGGAGAGGCTGAGGGCGCGGCGCAGGGTCTGCGGTGAGGCGCCGGAGAGGTCCGCGATCACGCCGAGCCGGTTCATCTCCCGCACGACCTCCTCGCCGAACCGGGTCAGTCCCGCCTCGCTCGCCCAGGACACCCCGGTCAGGGTCAGCACGCGCAGACCGAGCAGGTGCAGCTGGCGCAGGATGCCCAAGGAGTCGCCCACCGCCGAGGCTCCGGCGGGGCCGAAGAGCACGGCGACCCGGCCGCAGCTGCGCGCGTCCACGACCTCCCCGGCCGTGCCGGCGGGACGCAGGCCCTCGTCGCAGCCGCGGACGACCGTCTTGGCCAGGTCCAGCTGCTCCAGGGTGGCGCCGACGGCCCGGTCCCCGTCGAGCCCTTCGGGCAGGTGCAACGACCAGAACAGGGCGCCCACATGGCCCTCGCGCAGCCGGGGCACGTCGGTGTCGACGGTGCTCTCGCCGAGCTCCAGGTCGTAGTACGACAGGCGTTTGAGGGCCCAGGGCAGTCCGTTGTAGCCGTCGGCGACGGGGTGCGCGGCGAGGATGGCGTGCGCCCGGGTCATCGGCGCGTCGTCCGGGTCGGAGACGGGCTCGTAGGACTCCGCCGTGACGACGGCCTCCTCGGGGTACGGGCCGGCCAGGTCGTCGAAGTCGCCGACCGCGGCCGTGGGGCGCAGGTCGTCCTGGAGGTCTGCCATGGCGGCTCCCGTACGGTCGTTCGTGAGGTACGGTCACCGTCGCACGGCGCGGGGGGCGGTTCCTGGTGGGAGCGGCGTTCGGGGTACGGCCCGGTGGGTCGCGGCTCAGGGCAGCCGGGCCGCCTGGATGACCTCGTCCAGGGTGTCGCGGGAGCGGACCAGGTCGCCGATCATCCGGTCGATGCGGTCCCGTTCGGCGGTGAGGTCGGCGACGAGCTTCGGCGTGGCGACCACGGAGGGGCCGCCGTCGCTGTCCCGCATGCAGGGCAGCAACTCGGCGATCTTCGCGCTGCGCAGGCCGGCCACGTACAGCTCCTGGATGCGGATGACCCGGTCCACGGCCTTCTCCGGATACTCCCGGTGCCCGCCCGGGGTCCGCTCGGAGCTGAGCAGCCCCTGCTGCTCGTAGTAGCGCAGCGACCGCTCGCTCACGCCGGTGCGCCGGGCCAGTTCGCCGATCCGCACGTGCCCTCCCGGACTTGATTCTGACATCAGTGTCAGGTTCTAGCGTACGGGCATGACGCAGCAGACGACAGCACTCTTCGCGCCGTTCCGGCTTCCCGCCCTCGATCTGCCCAACCGGCTGGTGATGGCCCCGCTGACCCGGAACCGGGCCGCGGCCGACGGCACACCGACCCCGCTCATGGCCACCTACTACGCCCAGCGCGCCTCGGCCGGGCTGATCATCGCCGAGGCCTCGACCCCGAACGCGGCCGGGCAGACGTACCCGAACATCGCCGCCGTCCACCGTCCGGCGCACGTGGCCGGCTGGCGGCGGGTGACCGAGGCCGTGCGGGAGGCGGGCGGGCGGATGTTCCTCCAGCTCCAGCACGGCGGACGGGTGGGCCACCCGGCGACCAGCGGCCTCACCCCGCTCGCGCCCTCCCCCGTCCCGCTGCCCGGGACGATCGTCACGCCGCGGGGGCTCCGGCCGGCCGTGGTGCCCCGGGAGATGACCGCCGAGGACATCCGCACCACGATCGCGGACTTCGCCCGGGCCGCGCGCAACGCGCTGGACGCCGGATTCGAGGGCGTGGAGGTGCACTCGGCCAACGGCCATCTGCTCCACCAGTTCCTCGCCCGCAACACCAACCTCCGCACGGACGGCTGGGGCGGGCCGGCCGCCCGGCGCATCCGGTTCACCGCGGAGGTGACCGAGGCCGTGGCCGCCGAGATCGGGGCCGGGCGCGTGGGGCTGCGGGTCTCCCCCGGCAACACCGTCAACGGCATCGCGGAGGGTGAGACGGAGGAGCTCTATCCGGCGCTCGCCGAACGGCTGGGCGGACTGGGGCTCGCCTACCTGCACCTGGTCCACGCCGATCCGGCCACCCCGGTGTTCCGGTCGGTGCGGGCCGCCTGGCCGGGCGTGCTCGTCGGCAATCCGGTGCTGAGGGAGATGACGCCGCGGGGTGTGCTCGCCGCGTCCGGAGCGCTGCTGGAGGCGGGGGCCGACCTGATCGCGCTCGGCCGGCCCTTCCTCGCCAACCCCGACCTGGTGGAGCGGCTGCGGCTCGGCGCGCCGCTGAACCCGGTGCGGGACCGGTACTTCATGTACGTGGGCGGGGCGACCGGCTACACCGACTACCCCGCCCTCGGCGCTCAGGAGGCGGGCGCGTCCAGCGACTCGATGGTGGCGTTGGACGGCGACCGGGTCTGCTGAAGCCCCCGTGCCACGTCCTCGGCCGCGCCCAGCACGCGTACCGCGTTCTTCCAGGTCAGCTTGGCCAGGTCGGCCTTCGACCAGCCCCGGTCGAGCAGTTCGGCGATCAGGTTCGGGTAGCCAGAGACGTCGTCCAGGCCGTCCGGGGTGAAGGCCGTGCCGTCGTAGTCGCCGCCGATGCCGAGGTGGTCGACGCCGGCGACCTCGCGCATGTGGTCCAGGTGGTCGGCGACCGTGGCCACGGTGGCGACCGGGCGCGGGTGGCGCTCCTCGAAGGCGCGGTGGACCTTCATGGCCTCCGCGGTGGTGTCGAGGTGGTGGAAGCCGTGGGCGCGCATGTTCTCGTCGGCCGCGGCCGTCCAGTCCACCGCCGCCTGCAGCACGAACTTCGGCACGAACGTCACCATCGCCATGCCGCCGTTGGCAGGCAACCGCTCCAGGACGTCGTCCGGGACGTTGCGCGGGTGGTCGCACACGGCCCGCGCCGAGGAGTGGGAGAAGATCACCGGGGCCGAGCTCGCGTCGAGCGCGTCCCGCATGGTCGTCGCCGCCACGTGGGACAGGTCGACGAGCATGCCGAGGCGGTTCATCTCCCGCACGACCTCGCGGCCGAACGCGGTGAGGCCGCCGGCCCGCGGCTCGTCGGTCGCGGAGTCCGCCCAGTCGACGTTGTCGTTGTGGGTGAGCGTCAGGTAGCGCACGCCCAGTCCGTGCAGGCCGCGCAGGGTGCCCAGGGAGTTGGCGATGGAGTGGCCGCCCTCCGCCCCCATCAGCGAGGCGATGCGGCCCTCTTCGCGCGCGGCCTCCATGTCGGCGGCGGTGAGCGCCGGGCGCAGGTCCGCCGGGTGGCGGGCGATCAGCTGCCGCACGCAGTCGATCTGCTCCAGTGTGGCCGCGACCGGGTCGGGCGCGTCGGTGCGGACGTACACCGACCAGTACTGCGCACCGACCCCGCCGGCCCTGAGCCGCGGGATGTCGGTGTGCAGGTGCTCGCTCTGGTCGACGGCGACGTCCCGGGCGTCGAGGTCGTAGCGGACCTGCTCGCGCAGGGCCCAGGGCAGGTCGTTGTGCCCGTCGGCCACCGGGAACTCGCTCAGGAGTTCCCGGGCCGCCTCCCGGGAGGTCATCGTCGTCACTTCCCCGCGCCGAAGCCGAAGCCGCCCGTGCCCTCGACCTTGGAGCGCAGGCGCTTGCCCTTCTCGGTGGCCTGGTCGTTGAGCTCCTGCTGGAACTCGCGCATCCGGGCGCGCAGTTCCTCGTCGTGGGCGGCGAGGATGCGGGCCGCCAGCAGCCCGGCGTTGCGGGCACCGGCGACCGAGACCGTGGCGACCGGCACACCGGCCGGCATCTGCACGATCGACAGCAGGCTGTCCATGCCGTCGAGGTACTTCAGCGGCACGGGCACGCCGATGACCGGCAGCGGCGTGACCGAGGCGAGCATGCCGGGCAGGTGGGCGGCGCCGCCCGCCCCGGCGATGATCACCTTGAGCCCGCGGGCGTCGGCCTGCTCGCCGTAGGCGACCATCTCGCGCGGCATCCGGTGCGCGGAGACGACGTCGACCTCGTAGGCGATCTCGAACTCGTCCAGGGCCTTGGCGGCGGCCTCCATGACGGGCCAGTCGGAGTCCGACCCCATGACGATGCCAACAACAGGGCTCATTCGGTGATGGTGCCTCTCAGGTAGCCGGCAGCGTGACGGGCGCGCTCCAGCACGTCGTCCAGGTCGTCGCCGTAGGTGTTCACGTGACCGACCTTGCGGCCGGGCTTCACGTCCTTGCCGTACATGTGGATCTTGAGCTGCGGGTCGCGGGCCATGCAGTGCAGGTACGCCGAGTACATGTCCGGGAAGTCGCCGCCGAGGACGTTGACCATCACGGTCCACTTCGCGCGCGGGCGCGGGTCGCCCAGGGGCAGGTCCAGGACCGCGCGGACGTGGTTGGCGAACTGGCTGGTGACCGCGCCGTCCATCGACCAGTGGCCGGAGTTGTGCGGGCGCATCGCGAGCTCGTTGACGAGGATGCGGCCGTCGCGGGTCTGGAACAGCTCGACCGCGAGGTGGCCGACCACGCCGAGTTCCTTGGCGATGTTCAGCGCCATCTCGGAGGCCTGCAGGGCCAGGGCCTCGTCGAGGTCGGGCGCCGGGGCGATGACCGTGTCGCAGACGCCGTCGACCTGCCGCGACTCCACGACCGGGTAGGCGACGGCCTGGCCGTGCGGCGAGCGGACGACGTTGGCGGCGAGCTCGCGGGCGAAGTCGACCTTCTCCTCGGCGAGCACGGGGACACCGGCCTTGAACGGCTCGGCGGCCTCCTCGACGGAGCCGACGACCCACACGCCCTTGCCGTCGTAGCCGCCGCGGACGGTCTTGAGGACGACGGGGAAACCCTCGCCCTCGGCCGCGAAGGCGGCCACGTCCTGCGGATCGGACACGATCCGGTGCCGGGGGCAGGGCACGCCGATCGCGTCGAGCTTCGCACGCATCACCCCCTTGTCCTGGGCGTGCACCAGCGCGTCCGGGCCGGGGCGCACGGGGATGCCGTCCGCCTCCAGCGCCCGGAGGTGCTCGGTGGGTACGTGTTCGTGATCGAAGGTGATCACGTCGCACCCGCGCGCGAACTCACGCAGCGTGTCGAGATCGCGATAGTCGCCGACGACGACATCGCTCACGACCTGCGCGGCGGAGTCCTGCGGGGTGTCACTGAGGAGCTTGAACCTGATGCCGAGCGGGATGCCAGCCTCGTGCGTCATACGCGCGAGCTGGCCCCCGCCGACCATGCCGACTACCGGGAACGTCACGCCCCCAGGGTATCGGCCGCGCCAGGGTGGCCGGTTTCCCGTCCCTCCCCGCACCGGTCCGGACCATCTCCGGCCGTCCCCGGGCATCCACAGGAAGATCGCGTACGAGGGTGGTTAGCATGGCTGGGTTGACGCCAACCACGGACGGGGGCCTGCACGACCATGGGACATGGTGCTTCGCGGCTCCGGCGACTCGTCCACGAGGTCGCCAAGTTCGGCGCGGTCGGCGGGGCGGGCGTGCTGGTCAACCTGCTCGTGTTCAACCTCGTACGGCACGTCACCGACCTCCCGGTGGTCCGGGCGAGCGTCGTCGCGACCGTCGTCGCGATCGTCTTCAACTACGTCGGCTTCCGGTACTTCACCTACCGCGACCGCGACAAGACCCGCCGCACGCGGGAGCTGACCCTGTTCCTGCTGTTCAGCGCGGTCGGACTGGTCATCGAGAACGGCGTGCTGTACACGGCGACCTACGGCTTCGGCTGGGACACCCCGCTGCAGAACAACGTCTTCAAGTTCGTCGGCATCGGGATCGCCACGCTGTTCCGCTTCTGGTCGTACCGCACCTGGGTGTTCCGCGCGCTGCCCGCCCCGGAGGCCGTGACGGACGCGGAGTCGATCCTGGAGCGGGAGCGCACCCGGCAGCGGGTGCCGTAGCCGGGCCGCGACGGTCCGGTCAGCGGATCGTCGGCTCGTCCCCGCCGTCCGCCTGCTTGCGGACGGCCGTGCGGGACAGGAACAGGCCGAAGACCGGGGGCTTGGTCTGGAGCATCTCCAGACGGCCGCCGTCGGCCTCCGCCAGGTCGCGGGCGACGGCGAGGCCGATGCCCGTGGAGTTCCGGCCGCTGATCGCGCGCTCGAAGATGCGGGCGCCCAGGTCGGCCGGGATGCCGGGGCCCTCGTCGGTGACCTCGATGACGGCCTGGTTGCCGGTGACGCGGGTGCGCAGCGCGACCGTGCCGCCCCCGTGCATCAGCGAGTTCTCGATCAGCGCGGCCAGCACCTGGGCGACCGCCCCGGGCGTGCCGACCGCCTGGAGGTGGCGTTTGCCGGAGCTGACGATGGCCCGTCCGGCGCTGCGGTAGGCGGGCCGCCACTCGGCGAGCTGCTGCTGGATGACCTCGTCGAGGTCGAAGGTGACGGCGGAGCCCGTGCGCGGATCGCGCGAGTTGGTCAGCAGCCGTTCCACGACGTCCGTGAGCCGCTCGACCTGCGTCAGCGCGATCGTCGCCTCCTCCTTCACCGTGTCCGGGTCGTCGGTGAGGGTGATCTCCTCCAGCCGCATGGACAGCGCCGTGAGCGGCGTGCGCAGCTGGTGGGAGGCGTCCGCGGCGAGCCGCCGCTCGGCGGTCAGCATGCGCGCGATGCGCTCGGCGGAGCCGTCCAGCACGTCCGCGACCCGGTCCAGCTCGGGCACGCCGTAGCGCTTGTGCCGCGGGCGCGGGTCACCCGAGCCGAGCCGCTCGGCCGTCTCCGCGAGGTCGGTCAGCGGCGACGCCAGCCGGTTCGCCTGGCGCACCGCCAGCAGCACCGCCGCCACCACCGCCAGCAGCGCCACCAGGGCGATGATCAGCAGGGTCCGGCCGACCTCCCGCGTGACCGAGGAGCGCGGCTCCTGCACGGTGACCGTCTCGCCCTCCTCGCCGGGCGCGGTCGCCTCGATGACGTCACCGGAGGGCTTGGGGCCGACCTCGATGGGCGCCTCGCCGGGGATCCGGATCACCGCGTAGTAGCGGTCCTGCGTGACCTGCTCGCGCAGCACCTCCGCGTCGACCTGCTGGGCGACGAAGAGCCGGCTGTCGACGATGCTGGCCAGCCGCACCGCCTCGGACTCCACCCGTTCCCGGGCGCTGTTGCTGATCGTCCGGGTCTCGACGATGACGAGCGAGACGCCGAAGACGGCGATCACGACCAGCACCACGGCGAGCGTGGACTGGATCAGTCGGCGGCGCATGTCCTCTTACCCGATACCCGTGTCCGCCCCGCGCTCAGCTCTTCTCGAAGCGGAAGCCCACACCGCGCACGGTCGCGATGTAGCGGGGGTTGGCCGCGTCGTCGCCGAGCTTCTTGCGCAGCCAGGAGATGTGCATGTCGAGGGTCTTGGTCGAGGACCACCAGGTGGTGTCCCAGACCTCGCGCATCAGCTGGTCCCGGGTGACGACCCGGCCCGCGTCGCGCACCAGCACCCGCAGCAGGTCGAACTCCTTGGCGGTGAGCTGGAGCTCCTCCTCGCCCATCCAGGCGCGGTGCGACTCGACGTCGATGCGCACGCCGTGGGTGGCGGGCGGCTGCTGCGGCTCGGCGGCGCCGCGCCGGAGCAGGGCCCGGACCCGGGCGAGCAGCTCGGCCAGCCGGAACGGCTTGGTGACGTAGTCGTCGGCGCCCGCGTCGAGCCCCACCACGGTGTCCACCTCGTCGGCGCGGGCGGTCAGGATGAGGATCGGGATGCTGTGACCCTCGCCGCGCAGGCGCCGGGCCACCTCCAGCCCGTCCATCCCGGGCAGACCCAGGTCGAGCACGACCAGGTCGACGCCGCCCTGCATTCCGGCGTCGAGAGCGGTGGGTCCGTCCTCACGCACCTCGACCTCGTAGCCCTCCCGGCGCAGAGCACGGGCCAGCGGCTCCGAGATGGACGCGTCGTCCTCGGCGAGCAGTACTCGGGTCATGAGGTGATGGTAGACCTGCGACGCCCTGGGCCGGGGTGTGACCGGGAAGCCGCTTCTTACCCACTCCACACCGGGTTCTTACGCCGCGGGGGAACCGGTCGGACCTGTGCCTGTGGGGTGGGATCTTGTTAAGGACCTTGGAATCAAGGCGTACGGTTCCCTTATCACCTGTGATCCGTGTCTCAAGTCCTTCCATATGCGGCGGTGTCCTGCCGTATGGTGAATCAACGCCTGTAGCACCGTGGCGACCTTCGGAGGCCGTTCGCCCTGAAGGTCTCTTTTGTGTGCGGGCCGGTTTGCCGCCGGCCCCCATGTGAAACGACCTGTTGCCGGGCCTCCTCGTGCGGTGACGCGCGCGGGGGCGTGGATCCCGGTGGCGGCCGCCCACCGCTTCGTGATCCGGAGCGGACTCCGTAGGCGTCGGACGGACGGCCGTACCCACCGGTGCCGGCAGCCCCCACACCGGGCGCACCACCGCAGTCGCGGAAGGCGCGTCCCGAGCAGCAAGGAACCACCATGGCGTCCAGCCTGACGAAGGACTCGGCCCGCCCGGGAAGCCCCGGCTCCGAGAAGACCTTCTTCGGCCACCCCCGCGGACTGGCCACCCTCTTCATGACCGAGATGTGGGAGCGGTTCAGCTTCTACGGCATGCGGGCCCTGCTCGTCGTCTACCTGCTCTCCGGCGGACCGGACGCCAAGAAGGGCAGCATGGGCGGCGGTCTGGGCATGGACCTCGCCACCACGACGGCGATCTACTCGGTGTACCTGTCGATGGTGTACCTGCTCGCGATGCCGGGCGGCTGGCTCGGCGACCGGGTCTGGGGGCCGCGCAAGACGGTGACGATCGCGGCCGTCACGATCATGGCGGGTCACCTGGTGCTGGCCCTGCCCGGCGGCCAGGCGCCCTTCTTCGCGGGTCTGGCGCTGGTGGCGCTCGGCTCCGGCCTGCTGAAGGCCAACATCTCCACGATGGTCGGCCACCTCTACGACGGCCCGGACGACCCGCGCCGTGACGGCGGCTTCACGATCTTCTACATGGGCATCAACATGGGTGCCTTCTTCGCGCCGCTGATCATCGGCACCGTCGGCCAGCAGGTCAGCTGGCACCTCGGCTTCGGCCTGGCCGCGGTCGGCATGGGCATCGGCCTGATCGCCTTCCTGCTCGGCACCCGCAACCTGAGCCCGCAGAGCAACGTCGTGCCCAAGCCGCTGGCCGCCGAGGAGCGCACCGCCTGGCTGCGCAAGGGCCTGCTGTGGCTGATCGTCGCGACCGTCTTCTACGGCGTCGTCGGCTTCACCGGCCACTTCACCCTCAACTGGGCGATGATCCCGCTCACCGTGATCGGCCTGGTCATCCCGGCCGGCGTGCTCATCCGCATCAAGCGGGACAAGGAACTGAGCGACGTCGAGCAGTCGAAGATGACCGGTTACATCTGGTTCTTCGTCGCGGCCGCCGTGTTCTGGATGATCTACGACCAGGGCGGTTCCACGGTCCAGGCGTTCGGTGAGACGAAGGCCTCCGGCTCGCTGCTCGGCTTCGACTTCCCGTCGTCCTGGTACCAGTCGCTGAACCCGGTCTTCATCATGGCGCTGGCCCCGGTCTTCGCCTGGTTCTGGCTGTGGCTGAACCGCAAGGGCAAGGAGCCGAGCACGGTCGCCAAGTTCGCCGCGGCCCTGTTCTTCATCGGCGTCTCGTTCTTCTTCTTCCTGCTGCCGCTGGGCATGGCCGACGGCGAGAAGCTGGTCAGCCCGATGTGGCTGGTGGGCATCTACCTGATCCAGACCGTCGGCGAGCTGTGCCTCTCCCCGGTCGGCCTGTCCGTGACGACGAAGATGGCCCCGGCCAAGTACGCCAGCCAGATGATGGGCGTCTGGTTCCTCGCGGTCACGGCGGGCGACTCGGTGACGGGTCTGCTCTCCAACCCGGCCGTCGGCGGCGTGGACCTGAGCGGCACCGGCGCGGTGGCCGTGGAGGCCGCGCTGGCCGCCCTCGCGGGTGTCGCGGTCTACATGTACCGCCGGAAGGTCAAGGCCCTGATGGGCGACGTCCACTGACGCCGGCCACCGGAGCATGACGAGGGCCGCCGCACCGAGAGGTGCGGCGGCCCTCGTGCATACCCCCCCCCGCGCCCGTCACGACCTGCGGCTTCCCGGTGGGCCCGCGTCCCGGGCGGGCGGGGAGCCGGCCGGGCGGGCTTCCGGTACGACACGGCGCCGCGCCTCTTCGCCCTCCTGACGGCGGATCAGGCCGGGCCGTCGATTTCCGCCCGGCGCGCGTGAGGGAAGAAGGGCGGTCCGGCGGGTGGCGCGGGGCGCAGCAGGAAGCCCGGTGGAGGAGCGGCGGCCGAGCGGCCGGGGTGCGTGTCACCCGTTCGGCCGTACGGAGGGCATTCACCCGGACGGCCGGAGGCGGCGAGGTGTGCGCGGCACACGGGCCCGGACGGCCGGAGGCGGCGAGGCACACGGGCCCGGACGGTCAGGGCCGTGACGTCAGGCGGGTGCGCCGAGTTCGGCCCAGACCGTCTTGCCGTCGACCCCGGGGGTGCGCACGACGCCCCAGTCCAGGCAGAGACGCTGGACGATGAACATGCCGTGGCCGCCGGGGCGTCCCGCCCGGTGGGGTGTCCGGGGTGCCGGCTGGCCGGTGCCGCGGTCGGAGACCTCTATGCGGATGACTTTGTTGTCACAGGTGATCCGGAGCTGGTCGGGCCCCTCGGCGTGCAGGCAGGCGTTGGTGACCAGCTCGGAGACGACGAGCAGGACGTCCTCGGCGGCGGCCCGCTGGTCGGCGGAGTCGGCGGGCAGCCAGCCCCACGCGTACAGCGCCTGGCGGGTGAAGTCGCGCGCGAGCGGGACGACCCCGCTCGCCCCCTCGAAGCTCAGCCGGCGCACCTGCCGGCCCCCCGGCGGCGCCGCGGCTCCCTCCGGCCGGGCCGTGCCCTCGCCGGACGGGCCGGCTGCCGCCACGCCACCCTCGGACGCCCCGGAAGCGCCGCTGGGCTCCGGCCCGCGGTCGCCCGGCGAGTAAGGCCGGGTGGTGCTCATCAGCGCTTCACCTCACCGATTCACCAGTTCACGATTCAAAAGAGTCAGTACACAGTCAGTCACGCAGTGCGCGGCACGTCGGTTGCCCAGCACCCCCGGTCACCCCGCAGCCGACAGGCTCAGGATGACTCCTGCCCGGGGGGACCGGGGGAACACCCCTGTATTGCGCACGAAACTTGTGACAGGGACAGGACACCGGTCACAGGGGAGCGTCAGGGGCGCGGCGGGCCGGGGCACGCCGGTCAGCCCGACTCGTCGGCGAGGGCCGCCTCGAGCGTGTCGTGGACGCTGAAGACCGCGTCCGCCCCGGTGATTTCGAACACGCGTGCCACCACCGGCTGCATCCCGGCGAGCGCCACGCCGCCACCGGCGGCCTCGGCCTTCAGGCGCGCCCCGAGGAGCACGTTCAGCCCCGTGGAGTCACAGAACTCAAGGCGCGTGCAGTCGATGACCAGGCGCTTGAACCCCTTGGCGAGACAGTCCTCCAGAGGCTCGCGCAACAGATCGGCGGTGTGGTGATCCAACTCACCCGCCGGGGTCACGACGGCACTGGGGCCCTCTTCCCGCACCTCCACCAGAAGCCGGCCAGACTGTGCGCTGCCGACCGTCCCGCGGTCCATGCCGTCTCTCTCTCCCGACGTCGTGGCTGTTGCTGACGCCCTCGAACACTACGCCTTCCTCACACACTCCGACACCCGAACAACCACACACAAACGGACATATGCCCGCAGAACGCACTTGCGGTCGACTCACGGAAGCGGGTAGGCCTAGTAAGGACACGTAACCGACACGGCCGGCTTTGGAGGCGCCGCACACCGCAGTGCACGTACTGGCTCCGGCAGCCATATGCCGAGAACGATGGAGGACATCATGTCACCCCGGCTCGACGCATCGCGTACCCCGAAAGCGACGTCGACACCCCCTCCGGAACATCTGGATCCCATCGAGCAGGACGAGACGCTCGTCACACCCGACGACCTTCTCTCCGGACTTCCGGACATCCCCCCGTACGAGGAAGTCGACGCGGTCGACGCACGGGCCCTGTCGAAGACCCTCTTCGAGCGGCTGGAGTCGCTGGAGGAAGGCACCCCCGAGTACTCGTACGTCCGCAACACGCTCGTCGAACTGAACCTGGCGCTGGTCAAGTTCGCCGCCTCCCGCTTCCGCTCCCGCAGCGAGCCGATGGAGGACATCATCCAGGTCGGCACCATCGGCCTGATCAAGGCGATCGACCGCTTCGAGCTGTCCCGCGGTGTCGAGTTCCCCACGTTCGCGATGCCGACCATCATCGGCGAGATCAAGCGCTTCTTCCGTGACACCTCGTGGTCCGTGCGCGTGCCGCGCCGGCTCCAGGAACTGCGGCTCGACCTGGCCAAGGCCGGTGACGAGCTGGCGCAGAAGCTGGACCGCGCCCCGACGGTGCACGAACTGGCCGAGCGGCTCGGCATCACCAACGACGAGGTCGTCGAGGGCATGGCCGCGTCCAACGCCTACACCGCCTCCTCGCTGGACGCCCAGCCGGAGGAGGACGACTCCGAGGGCGCGCTCGCGGACCGCATCGGCTACGAGGACCACGGACTCGAAGGCATCGAGTACGTCGAGTCGTTGAAGCCGCTCATCGCGGAACTCCCGCCCCGCGACCGGAAGATCCTGTCGCTGCGGTTCGTCGCCGGCATGACCCAGTCGGAGATCGGCGAGGAACTCGGCATCTCGCAGATGCACGTCTCGCGGCTGCTGTCGCGGACGCTGGTGCGGCTGCGCAAGGGGCTGACGGTCGAGGAGTGAGCCTCACCGGGTGATCGTGTCCTTCGGGGGCGGGCCTCAGGGCCCGCCCCCAGGCGCGTGCCGCCGCCCGTCGCTCACCCGTTGAGGATCAGCGCCGCCGTCGGGACGAGCGGAGCCGTCAGGCTCACGGCCCAGTAGGTGCGCGGCGTGAGCGCCGTCCGGCGCCGCAGCGGCGTGTTGGCGAGCCACCAGATCAGCCCGTACAGCGTCACGACGGGGACGACGATCACGAGCCAGAGGGCCATGCCGTCGTTCTCCGTGGGTTCCCGCTTGGTCCAGCCGAGCGCGGCCAGCGGCCCGTTGACCGTGACGTACCAGAGCAGCCAGAACGGCACCACGCCCGGGACGCCGAGCAGCAGGTTCACCAGAAGCGGTGCCGGCCAGTGCCTCGCCATTCGTTCCCGCCCTCTCACACCACGCGCACCCCGCGCCGCCACACCCCGCTCACCAGCGGCACGCCCGGCCGGTAGGCGAGGTGGACGTGGCTCGGCGCGTCCAGGAGCACCAGGTCGGCGCAGGCGCCCGGGGTGAGGCGGCCGACGTCGGTGCGGCGCAGGGCCGCGGCGCCGCCCGCGGTGGCCGACCAGACGGCCTCGTCCGGGGTCATCCCCATGTCCCGTACGGCGAGCGCGACGCAGAACGGCACGGACGAGGTGAAGGACGAGCCGGGGTTGCAGTCCGTGGACAGCGCGACCGTCACGCCCGCGTCCAGCAGCCGCCGGGCGTCCGGCCATGCGGCCCGCGTGGAGAACTCGGCGCCGGGCAGCAGCGTCGCAACCGTCCGGCTGTGCGCCAGGGCGTCGACGTCCGCGTCGGTGAGGTGGGTGCAGTGGTCGGCGCTGGCCGCGTCGAGTTCGACGGCGAGCTGCACGCCGGGGCCGTGCGAGAGCTGGTTGGCGTGGATGCGCGGGTGCAGCCCCCTGGCCTTGCCCGCGGTGAGGATCGCGCGGGCCTGGTCGCCGTCGAAGGCGCCCTGCTCGCAGAAGACGTCGATCCAGCGGGCGTGCGGCGCGCAGGCGTCGAGCATCTCGCCGGTGACCAGGGCGACGTAGCCGGCCGGGTCGTCCGCGTGGTCCGGCGGGACGATGTGGGCGCCGAGGTAGGTGACCTCGTCGGTGTGGGCGGCGGCGATGCGCAGGGCGCGGGCCTCGTCCTCGACGGTCAGGCCGTAGCCCGACTTCGTCTCGAACGTGGTGGTGCCCTGGCGGAGGGCCTCGGCGAGGTAACGGGTGACGTTGGCCTCCAGTTCCCCGTCGCTCGCCGCGCGGGTGGCCGCGACCGTGGTGCGGATGCCGCCGGCGCTGTACGGGCGGCCCGACATGCGGGCGTTGAACTCCTGCGTCCGGTCGCCCGCGAAGACGAGGTGGGAGTGGGAGTCGACGAAGCCGGGGAGGACGGCCCGGCCGCCGGCGTCGACCCGGTTGTCAGTGGCGGGTGCTTTCCTGTGATCACCGGTCCACACGACGCGGTCGCCCTCGATGGCGACCGCCGCGTCGTGGACCAGTCCGAGGGGGGAACCGTCACCGAGGGAGGGGTCGTTGGTGACCAGGGCGGCGATGTTGGTGATGAGTGTGCTCGCGGTGCTCGCGGAGTGGGCGGGGCTGACGGTCGTCGCGTTGCTCATGGCGTCCTTGGTGGCCTGGTCGGCGGTGGGGTCGGGTGCGGGGGCGGAGCCGGGCCACGCGGGCGGGCGGCCCGGGGTCATCCGCGCAGGGCTGCGACGGCTTCGGCGAGGGCCCGCGGCACGTCCGGCACGAGCGTGTGCGCCCCGTCCCGTACGACGTGCCGGCCTGCCACGACCGTATGCGACACGTCCGCTGCCGACGCGGCGAATACGGCCGTCTCGGCCCCGAGCCGCGGAAGCGGCCCTGCCGTCCTGACCGAGTCGAGGGCGATCGTCGTGAAGTCGGCGAGCCCACCGGGCTCCAGGGTGCCCGCCTCGTTCCAGCCGAGGGCGGCGTGGCCGTCGGCGGTCGCGGCCCGCAGCAGGGCGGCGGCCGTCCAGTGGCCCCGGGTGCGGGTGCGCAGGCGCTCGTTCAGCTCCATCGCCCGCGCCTCCTCCAGCAGGTCGATCACGGCGTGGCTGTCGGAGCCGAGGCTGAGCGGGGAGCCCTCGTTCTGCAGGGCGGCGGCGGGTCCGATGCCGTCGGCCAGGTCGCGCTCGGTCGTCGGGCACATGCAGGTGCCGGTGGAGCTGGCGCCGATGAGGGAGATGTCCTCGGCGGTCAGGTGGGTGTTGTGGACGCCGGTGGTGCGCGGCCCGAGGACGCCGTGCAGGGCGAGGAGCTGGGTGGGGGTGCAGCCGTGCGCTTCCCGGCAGGCGTCGTTCTCGGCGGTCTGCTCGGACAGGTGCACGTGGAGCGGGGCCCGCCGCTCCTCGGCCCACCGGGCGACGGTCTCCAGCTGGCCGGCGGGCACGGCCCGCACCGAGTGGATGGCCGCACCGATCCGTGCGTGGTCCCGTTCCTTGAGAAGTGAACAGCGTGCGGCCCAGGTGTCGGCGTCCCCGTCGGAGAAGCGGAGCTGGTGCCGGTTGGGCGGCTGCCCGAAGCCGGAGGAGAGGTAGGCGGTGTCGAGGAGGGTGATCCGGATGCCGGCGTCGGCGGCGGCCGCGATCAGGGCCTCGCCCATGGCGTTGGGGTCGGCGTAGGGGGTGCCGCCGGGGGCGTGGTGGACGTAGTGGAACTCGCCGACGGCGGTGATGCCGGCCAGGGCCATCTCGGCGTACACCGCGCGGGCCAGGGCGTGGTAGCTCTCCGGGGTCAGCCGGTCGGCGACGGAGTACATGACCTCGCGCCAGGTCCAGAAGGTGCCGGAGCCGACCTGGGCGGTGCCGCGCAGGGCCCGGTGGAAGGCGTGGCTGTGGGCGTTGGCCAGTCCGGGGAGGGTCAGGCCGCGCAGGGGTTCGGCGCCGGGGGGCGGGGCGGTCACCCCGGTCCGGACGGCGGTGATGCGGCCGCCGGCGGTGTCCAGGGCGACGCCCGGCTCGACGTGGGTGCCGAGCCAGGCGTGTTCCAGCCAGTACGTCTGCGTCACCTGCACGCGAGTCCTTCCAGTACGTCGGCGAGGGCGAGCACTCCGGCCACGCAGTCGTCCTCGGCGGCGAACTCGGCCGGGGAGTGCGAGACGCCCGTGGGGTTGCGCACGAACAGCATGGCGGTCGGGACGCTCCCGGAGAGGATGCCGGCGTCGTGTCCGGCGCCCGTGCCGAGGACGGGGACGGTGAGCTGCGGGTCCCGGTCCTTGCCGAGGATGCGGGCGAGTTCGTCACGCAGGGCGTGGTCGAACTCGACGACGGGGGTGAACGACTCCCGGGTGACCGCGAGTTCGGCCCCGTGGGCGGCGGCGTACTCCCCCGCGGCCCTCCGCACCCCGGCGACCACGGCGTCCAGGCTGTCCTGGTCGGCGGCGCGCGAGTCGAGCCAGCCGCGCACCAGGGAGGGGATGGCGTTGACGCCGTTCGGCTCCACGGCGACCTTGCCGAAGGTGGCGACGGCGCCTGCGAGTTGGGCCTCGCGGCGGGCGGCGAGGACGGTCTCGGCGTAGGCGAGCATGGGGTCGCGCCGGTCGGCGAGCCGGGTGGTGCCGGCGTGGTTGGCCTCGCCGGCGAAGTCGAACCGCCACCGGCCGTGCGGCCAGATCGCGCTGGCGATGCCGAGCCGGTCACCGGACAGGTCCAGGGCCCGGCCCTGCTCGACGTGGAGTTCGACGAAGGCGCCGATGCGGGCGAGCCGTTCGGGGTCGGGCCCGATGGCTTCCGGGTCGTGGCCGGCGGCCTCCATGGCCCGGGGCAGGGTGGTGCCGTCCCCGTCGGTCAGCCGGTGGGCGTCCGCGACGGTGAGCTGCCCGGCGGTGAGCCGGGAGCCGACGCAGGCGAGGCCGAACCGGGCGCCCTCCTCGTCACCGAAGTTGACGATGCCGAGCGGCCTGGTGGGCTCCGCTCCCCTGGCCCGGAGTTCGTCGAGGGCGGCGAAGGACGACACCACACCCAGGGGTCCGTCGAAGGCGCCGCCGTCGGGGACGGAGTCCAGGTGCGACCCGGTGACGACGGCGTCGCCGCGGGCGGGGTCGCCGAGCCAGGCCCACTGGTTGCCGTTGCGGTCGGTCTCGTAGGTCAGCCCGCGGGACTCGGCCTGCTCCTTGAACCAGGCCCGGCAGTCCAGGTCGGCGCCGGTCCAGGCGAAGCGGCGGTAGCCGCCGGAGGCGGAGCTGCGGCCGATCGGCAGCAGCTCCGCCCACATGCTGTGGAAGGTCACGCCTGGTCACCCTCGCGCATCGGGACGCGGACCCCGCGCTCGGCGGCGACGGACTCGGCGATGTCGTACCCGGCGTCGACGTGCCGGATGACGCCCATGCCGGGGTCGTTGGTCAGGACGCGGCGGATCTTCTCCCCGGCGAGCGGGGTGCCGTCGGCCACGGTCACCTGCCCGGCGTGGATCGACCGCCCCATGCCGACGCCGCCGCCGTGGTGGAGGGAGACCCAGGAGGCCCCGGAGGCCACGTTGACCATGGCGTTGAGCAGCGGCCAGTCGGCGATGGCGTCGGAGCCGTCGAGCATGGCCTCGGTCTCCCGGTAGGGGGAGGCGACGGAGCCGCAGTCGAGGTGGTCGCGGCCGATGACGACCGGGGCGGCCAGCTCGCCGCTCGCGACCATGTCGTTGAACCGCTCGCCGGCCTTGTCGCGCTCGCCGTAGCCGAGCCAGCAGATGCGGGCGGGCAGGCCCTGGAAGTGGACCCGCTCCCCGGCCATCTTGATCCAGCGGGCCAGGGACTCGTTCTCCGGGAAGAGGTCGAGGATCGCCTTGTCGGTCTTGGCGATGTCGGAGGCCTCGCCGGACAGGGCGGCCCAGCGGAAGGGGCCCTTGCCCTCGCAGAACAGGGGGCGGATGTAGGCGGGGACGAAGCCGGGGAAGGCGAACGCCCGGTCGTACCCGGCGAGCTGGGCCTCGCCGCGGATGGAGTTGCCGTAGTCGAAGACCTCGGCGCCGGCGTCCTGGAAGCCGACCATGGCCTCGACGTGCCGGGCCATGGACTCGCGGGCGCGGGTGGTGAAGCCGGCCGGGTCCTTGGCGGCGGCCTCGGCCATGTCCTCGAAGGCGATGCCGACAGGCAGGTAGGCCAGCGGGTCGTGCGCCGAGGTCTGGTCGGTGACGATGTCGATGGGCGCGCCCATGGCGAGGAGTTGCGGGACCAGTTCGGCGGCGTTGCCGAGGACGCCGATGGACAGCGGGCGGCGGGCCTCGCGGGCCTCGGTCGCCAGGGCGAGGGCGTGGTCGAGGCTGTCGGCCTTCACGTCCAGGTAGCGGTGCTCGATGCGGCGCTCGATGGCGCGCGGGTCGCAGTCGACGCACAGGGCGACGCCGTCGTTCATCGTCACGGCGAGGGGCTGGGCGCCGCCCATGCCGCCGAGGCCGGCGGTCAGGGTGATCGTGCCGGCGAGGGTGCCGCCGAACTTCTTCGCCGCGACGGCGGCGAAGGTCTCGTAGGTGCCCTGGAGGATGCCCTGGGTGCCGATGTAGATCCAGGAGCCGGCGGTCATCTGGCCGTACATGGTCAGGCCGAGCTGCTCCAGGCGGCGGAACTCCTCCCAGTTGGCCCAGTCGCCGACCAGGTTGGAGTTGGCGATGAGGACGCGCGGGGCCCACTCGTGGGTCTGCATGACGCCGACCGGGCGGCCGGACTGCACCAGCATGGTCTCGTCCTGCTTCAGGCCCTGCAGCGTGCGGACCATCGCGTCGAAGGAGCGCCAGTCGCGGGCCGCCTTGCCGGTGCCGCCGTAGACGACGAGCTGGTCGGGGTGTTCGGCGACCTCCGGGTCGAGGTTGTTCTGCAGCATCCGCAGGGCGGCTTCCTGCTGCCATCCGAGGGCGCTCGGTTCCGTGCCGCGCGGCGCTCGGACGGGGCGGGGTCCGGACATGGTCTGCCTCCTGGGGGTCTCCCGGCGGATGTTGCTGCTTCTATTCACATCCTGAACTTATGAATAAGGCTAGTCAATACATCAGGGGGTCGGCGCGGCCGCGGGGTGGATGTTTGGCTGGACGCATGGGTGCACACAGGGAAACGGACGAGGCGGACGGCTCAGGGGCCGGGCGGGCGGCCCGGCGGGACGAGGCGGTGCGGGCCGCGGTGGAGCAGGGGCTGCTGGGGCCGGACCGGCCCCTGGTGGGACTGCTGGACGTCGCCGGCATCCGGGAGTCGGCGGCGGAGCTGCGGGCGGCGTTCGAGGCGGTGACCGCGCCGGGCACGCCCGTGCTGCACGCCTTCGCGGTGAAGGCGACCCCGCTGGTGCCGGTGCTGCGGCTGCTGCGGGACGAGGGCGTCGGCGCGGAGGTCGCGAGCCCCGGCGAGCTCGCGCTGGCCCGGGCGGCGGGAGTGCCGGCGGAGATGACCGTGCTCGACTCGCCCGCCAAGACACCGGCCGAACTGCGCGAGGCGCTGGACCTGGGCATCGCGGTCAACGCGGACAACCCGCAGGAGCTGGCGCGCATCGACGCGCTGATGCGCACGCGGCCCGGCCGCTCCCCGCTCGGGATCCGGGTCAATCCCCAGGTCGGCGGGGGTGCCATCGAGGCGCTGTCCACGGCGACGGCCACGTCCAAGTTCGGGGTGGCGCTGCGGGACGAGGGGGCGCGGGAGTGGGTCGTCCGGGCGTATCTGGACCGGCCGTGGCTGACCCGGCTGCACACGCACACCGGCTCCCAGGGGGTCCCGCTGTCGCTGATGGCCCGGGGCGTGGCGGAGGCGTACGCGCTGGCGGAGGAGATCAACGGCAGGGCCGGGCGGCGGCAGGTCGACACGCTCGACATCGGCGGCGGACTGCCGGTCAACTTCGCGTCGGAGGCGACGACACCGACGTACGCGCAGTACGCGCGGATGCTGGCCGGGGAGGTGCCGGGGCTGTTCGACGGGCGGTACGGGCTGGTCACCGAGTTCGGGCGGTCCCTGATGGCGAAGCACGGGACGGTGGTGGCCCGGGTCGAGTACGCGAAGACCTCGGGCGGGCGGGCGGTGGCGGTGACGCACGCCGGGGTGCAGGTGGCGGCGCGGACGGTGTACGCGCCGGGCAGCTGGCCGCTGCGGATCGCGGCGTACGACGCGAAGGGCCGGGTCAAGGAGGGGCCGGCCGTGGTGCAGGACGTCGCCGGTCCGGCCTGTTTCGCGGGGGACCTGCTGGCGCAGGGGCGGTCCATGCCGCTGCTGGAACAGGGGGACTACGCGGCGGCGCTGGACACGGGGGCGTACTACTTCGCGCACCACTACGGGTACAACTCGCTGGTGCGGCCCGGGGTGTACGGGTTCTGGCCCGGGGGGCGGTTCGCGGTGGTGCGGGAGGCGCAGACCGTGGCGGAGGTCGTCGCGGAGTCCGGCGGGGCGCAGGTGGACGCGTTGGCCTGAGTGCCGTGGGAGCGGGGTGGGAGTGCCGTGGCGGGGTGGCCGCGGGGGCGTGGGGGCTGATCGCGCGGTTCCCCGCGCCCCCGAGGCGGCGTGTCCCCGCCGTCGATCAGACGAGGGCCGGCGCCTTCCTCCGCGTTCCGCCGGGGGCCGGGCTCTTCCTCCGCGTTCCGCCGGGGGCCGGGCTCTTTCTGCGCGTGCCGCCCGGGGCCGCGTCGCCCGCCGCGATGCCCGTGCTGCGGAACGCCTTGACCCGCTTGCCCGTCGGGCGGGCCACCCCCGCGCGCAGCCAGTCCACGCGGACCCACAGCAGTACCTCGTCGGCGCGTTCCCGGCGGCCCAGCCAGGCCGCCTTCACCCACAGGCCCACGGCGCAGCCGGCCATCAGCATGCCGCCCGCCGCGGGCAGCACGAGGGAGGTGCCCAGGGCGGCCAGGAAGGCCAGGAGCAGCCACCAGCGGTGCGCGCGGCGCCAGTTGCGTGCCGTGACCGCCCGGTCCTGGAGCACGTCGTGCTTGGCGGCGCGGGCCGCCGAGGCGGCCAGGGCCGTGTAGCGCTTGCGGCGCGCCACGGCGACCACGGCCGCGGCCACGAGGAAGAGGGCCGCCCCCGTCAGCACGCCGATCCGGCGGCCGGTGAGCCCTTCGGGCAGCAGGCCGACGCCGGCCGCCAGGACCCCCAGCCACCACAGCGGGGCGGCACCCGCCCGCACGACGACGGCCACCCGGGCCAGTCCATGTCCTCCGCGCATGTCGATCAGCCTCCGTCCGGTACCCGAAGCGTCTGAAGAGTGTTGTAGGAGAAGGACGTTAGCGGCGCAACGTGAGACGAGGATGAGAAGCCGGGAGCGGGCGCCGTCAGTCGACGAACAGGCCCCGTGCCGCCGCCTTGGCGTCGAACTCCTCCAGCCGGGCCTGGGCGTCGGGCAGGTCGTCGCACATGGCCTCCAGCAGCACCCGGCCCAGCAGCATCGGGGCGCAGGCCGTGTCGAAGGCGAGGCCGGTGCCGACGGCGGCGGGGAGGAGCAGGTCGGACACCTTGGCGACGGGGGCGAAGGCGGAGTCGGCGACCGTGACGACGGTCAGGCCGGTCTCCCTGGCGTGCGCGAGGGCGTCGACGACCTCGCGGGGATGCCGGGGAAGGGCGAAGCACAGCAGCGCCGAGGCACCGGCGCGGACGGCGGCGTCGACGCGGTCGGCGAGCATCGTGCCGCCCTCGTTGAGGAGCCGCACGTCGGGGTGGACCTTGGCGGCGAAGTAGGCGAAGCCGTGGGCCTGGGCGGCCGCCGCCCGCAGGCCCAGGACGGGCAGCGGACGGGAGGCCGCGAGCAGACGCCCCGCCCGTCGCACCGGCCCGGGGTCGGCCAGTGCCTCCGCCAGGTGCCGCAGGTTCTCGATCTCGGCCTCGACGGCCTGCTGGTACTCGTTGGCCGTCCCGGTCTCCCCCGTGGGTTCCACGGGGGAGACCTCGCGCAGGTGGCGGCGCAGGGCGGGGTAGCCGTCGAAGCCGAGGGCGACGGCGAAGCGGGTCACGGAGGGCTGGCTGACACCGGCCAGCTCGGCGAGTTCCACGCTCGACAGGAACGGCACGTCGGCGGCGCGGCGCACCATGCTGTGCGCGATGCGCCGCTGGGTCGGCGTCAGCCGGTGCCCCTCGAAGAGCGCCTGCAGCCGCGCGGCAGGGCTGTCGGTCGCGCTCATGGCGTGCTCCCCCTCGCCTATTCAGTAGCTGAGGATTCTGCATGAGCATATGCAGGGCGGCAAGCGGCGGCGGGCCCGGCGGTGCCGCGGCTGCCGCGCGGACCCGGGCCGGGGCGGCCCCCGCACCGGCAGCCCACCGCCCCGACAGGGGGGCTAACCCCAGTGCGGCCCCCGGCCCGGCTCCCTACCGTGAACGGTATGAGCGGAATCGACGCCCGGGACACCGAGCTGAAGAAGGAACTCGCCGCCACGCTGCACGCCCGCAGCGAGCTGGGCGAGGAGTTCGAGCCGGCGCTGGTGGACTCGTTCCTGGAGAAGGTCGACCAGCGGATCGACGGGGCCGTGGAGCGCCGGGTGCGCCGGCAGCTGGCCGAGCAGCAGATGCAGGAGGCCCGGGACTCCCGGACGCCGAGGGCGACGGACACCTGGGGCGAGCGCTTCGGCTTCGGGATCGTCTCCCTCGTCCTCGCGGTGCCGCTGTCCGCGATCGGCGGGGGCGTGGCCCAGCTGCCCGGTCTGCTCACCGCCTGGGCGGGCATCGTCGGGGTCAATGTCGTGCAGGCCGTCCGGACCAACCCGGGCCTGTTCGGCCGCCGCGCGTCCTCCCGCGGGAGCGACTGGGAGGACTGAGGGCGCCCGGCGGTCAGGCCTGCCGCGTCGGCAGGGCCACGATCTGCCGCAGGTTGACCCGGCGCGGCCGGCTCGTGGCATAGGCGACGAGGTCGGCCAGTTCCTCGGCCGACAGCGCGCCCACCGCGTCCAGCATGCCCTCCACTTGCCGGGACAGCTCCGCGTCTGAGATGTGGGTGCGCAGCTCGCTCTCGACGAAACCGGGCTCGATGTTGGTGACCCGGACGTCCCGCGGCCCGAACTCCCCGCGCAGGGCCTCCGACAGGTAGGTGACGGCCGCCTTGGTGGCGCCGTACACCGCGTAGTTCGGGAAGCTCATGTGCGCGGCGACCGACGAGATGTTGACCAGGTCGGCGCTGCGGCCGGCCTCCGCCGCGCCCACCAGGTCGGCGGTGAAGGCGCCGGTGACGCGCAGCACCCCGGCGACGTTGGTGTCGAGCATCCGCTGCCACTCGTCGGCGCGCCGGGCGTCGACGGGGTGCGGCAGCATCACGCCGGCGGCGTTCACGACCAGGTCGGCGGGTCCGTACGCGGCGTGGATCCGCTCGACGGCGTCGGCGACGGACCTCTCGTCGGTGACGTCCGCGGCGACGGCCAGGGCCTGCCCGCCGTCGGCCCGGATCTTCCCGGCGAGGGCCGCCAGGCGTTCCTCGCGCCGGGCCAGCAGCGCCACCCGGGCGCCCTCGGCGGCCAGCAGCACCGCGACGGCCTCGCCGATGCCGCTCGCGGCTCCGGTCACGACGGCGGTGCGGCCGGCCAGGTTCTCGTACGCCATGGGATCTCTCCTCGGTGGGGCCGGGGCCTGTCCCCGGCTTCGCCCACCACGTTCGGCCGGATCGGCCGCCGTACCCAGGGCGACGGTTTTCCTGGGTCCGGCAGTACCAGGTTCGCCGGGCCCCGGGCGCCTACCCTCGAAGGCATGGACGGAGAACTGGGAGACTTCCTGCGCTCGCGCCGTGCCCGGATCCGCCCGGAGGAGGTGGGGCTGCCCTCCTACGGCCGCCGCCGCGTCCCGGGGCTGCGCCGCGAGGAGGTGGCGCAGCTGGCGGGGGTGAGCGTCGACTACTACGTGCGCCTGGAGCAGAGCAGGGGGCCCGGCGGCCCTTCCCGGACCAAGGCGGGGGGCGTCTCCGACGCCGTGCTGGACGCGATCGCCCGAGTGCTGCGGCTGGATCCGGCCGAGCGGGAGTACCTGCGGGCGGTGGCCCGGCCGCACCGGCACGGCGGGAGCGGTCCGGTCGTCTCCGGCGTGCGCCCGGGGGTCCGGCTGATCCTGGACGGCATGGACCGCAACCCGGCCTACGTGCTGGACCACCGGATGACCGTCCTCGCCTGGAACGCCCTAGCGGACGCCCTGCTCGGCTTCGAGGGGACCGGCCCCGGGGACCGCAGCCTGCCGCGCCGGCTCTTCCTCGACCCGGCCTCCCGCGACCTGCACCCGCGCTGGTCCGCGATCGCCGAGCAGACGGTGGCGCATCTGCGCCTGAACGCGGGTCACCATCCGGGCGACGCGGCCCTCGGCGAGCTCGTCGGGGAACTGACCCGGGACAGCGAGGACTTCCGCCGCCTGTGGGCCGACCACCCCGTCGCGCCCTGCGACCACGGCGTGAAACACCTGCGGCACCCCGTCGCGGGTCCGCTCACCCTTCCGTACGAGACGCTCACCGTCCCGTCGGCCCCGGACCGGACGATCGTGGTCTACACCCCGGAACCGGGCTCGGAGACGGCGGAGCGCCTTGCGCTGCTGGGGAGTTGGGCGACCAGCCGTACCGGCTGACGGCGGCGCGTGCGGCGGGGCGCGGTGAAGGGATTGCGCGGGGACCGCCGCACCCCCGTGAACGGGGGGCGGGACGACGGCGGTCCCCGCGAAGGACGCGGACCTGGTCAGGGCCGGGCCCCCGCGTCCGTGGCGTCGGTGGAGGTCCGGGAGCCGCTCCGGAGGTCCGTGACGCCTACGGCGCCGGCCGGGGCGGGGAGCCGCTCCCGCCCTGCCGACAACCACCACTGTGCAGGGCCCGTGTTAAGCGGGTGCTGCGCCGACGTGACGCCCTCGTACCACTTGCGCGACGCCCGCGAAGATCGCGGACGTCACACGTTCACCCGGTACGCGGGCCGTTCACCTCGCGTCGGCCGTCACTTCCCGCCGCGGGCGAGGAACGACAGCAGGTCCTGCCGGCTGACCACCCCGGTGGGCTTGCCCTCGACCAGGACGATCGCCGCGTCGGCCTTGCCGAGCACGGCCATCAGGTCCGCGACCGGCTCACCGGAGCCGACCTGCGGCAGCGGGGCGGACATGTGCTTCTCCAGCGGGTCGTCCAGCGAGGCGCTCTTGCTGAACAGGGCGTCCAGCAGTTCGCGTTCGACGACGGACCCGACGACCTCGGCGGCCATCACGTCCGGGTGCCCGGCACCCGGCTTGACGACCGGCATCTGCGAGACGCCGTACTCGCGCAGCACGTCGATGGCCTGACCGACCGTCTCCTCCGGGTGCATGTGGACGAGGGAGGGCATGCGGTCGCCCTCCTTGTCGGCGAGGACGTCGCCGACGCGGGCGCTCGGTCCGGTGTCCTCCAGGAAGCCGTAGTCGGCCATCCACTCGTCGTTGAAGATCTTGCTGAGGTAGCCGCGTCCGCTGTCCGGCAGCAGCACCACCACGACGTCGTCCTCGCCGAGCCGCGCGGCGACCTCCAGCGCGGCGACGACCGCCATGCCGCAGGAGCCGCCGACCAGCAGGCCCTCCTCCTTGGCCAGGCGGCGGGTCATCTGGAAGGAGTCCTTGTCGGACACGGCGACGATCTCGTCCGCGACGGTGCGGTCGTAGGCGGTGGGCCAGAAGTCCTCACCGACGCCCTCGACGAGGTACGGGCGGCCGGAGCCGCCGGAGTAGACGGAGCCCTCCGGGTCGGCGCCGATGACCTTCACCCTGCCGTCGCTGGCCTCCTTGAGGTAGCGGCCGGTGCCGGAGATGGTGCCGCCGGTGCCGACGCCCGCGACGAAGTGGGTGATCTTCCCCTCCGTCTGCTCCCACAGCTCGGGACCGGTGGAGTGGTAGTGGGAGAGCGGGTTGTTCGGGTTGGAGTACTGGTCGGGCTTCCAGGCACCGGGCGTCTCACGGACCAGCCGGTCGGAGACGTTGTAGTAGGAGTCCGGGTGCTCGGGGTCCACCGCGGTGGGGCACACCACGACCTCGGCGCCGTAGGCGCGCAGCACGTTGATCTTGTCGGTGCTCACCTTGTCGGGGCACACGAAGATGCACTTGTACCCCTTCTGCTGGGCCACGATGGCCAGGCCCACGCCGGTGTTGCCGCTGGTGGGCTCGACGATCGTGCCGCCGGGCTTGAGCGCGCCGCTCTCCTCGGCCGCCTCGATCATGCGCAGGGCGATGCGGTCCTTCACCGAACCGCCGGGGTTGAAGTACTCCACCTTGGCCAGGACGGTCGCCCTGATGCCCTTGGTCACGCTGTTGAGCCTCACCAGCGGGGTGTTGCCGACGAGGCTGATCATCGAGTCGTGAAATCGCACCGTTGTCTCCGGATGCCGCAAAAGTTTCGGTCGTAGTGGTGCCGCCAGCCTATGACCTCGCCGTCGCCCGTGACGGTCGTTCACTCCCCGTTGAGATTCGGCGACCCCCTGTACGGGGCAAGCACTGGGTACGGGTTCGAGGAGGTGGCGGCGACGCATGTCGAACATGTCGAGGGCGAGGGTGGCCCGGCGGATCGCGGCCGGCGCCGCGTACGGCGGCGGCGGGATCGGTCTGGCCGGGGCGGCCACCGTGGGGCTGGTGCTGGCGGAGGTCCAGCTGGCCCGGCGCCGGGTGGGCAACGGCACGTCGGGGCACGTGCCGAACGCGGACGGGCTGTACGGCCGCACGTACGCCGTCTCCTCCGAGCTGCCGCCGCTGCGGCTGACCATGCTGGGTGACTCCACGGCCGCCGGGCAGGGCGTGCACCGGGCCGGGCAGACCCCGGGGGCGCTGCTCGCCGCGGGTGTCGCGGCACTGGCGGAGCGTCCGGTGGAGCTGCGCACGGTCGCGCTGCCGGGGGCCCGGTCGGACGACCTGGACCGCCAGGTGGCCCTGGTGCTGGCCGGCCCCGGCCCGGTGCCCGACATCTGCGTGATCATGATCGGCGCCAACGACGTCACCCACCGCATGCCCCCGACCCGCTCGGTGCGCTGTCTGGCGTCGGCGGTGCGGCGGCTGCGCACGGCCGGTGCGGAGGTCGTCGTGGGCACCTGTCCCGACCTGGGCACCATCGAGCCGGTCCGGCAGCCGCTGCGCTGGCTGGCCAGACGGGCCTCCCGCCAGCTGGCGGCCGCCCAGACGATCGGCGTGATCGAGCAGGGCGGCCGCACGGTGTCCCTGGGCGACCTGCTGGGCCCGGAGTTCGCCGAGAACCCGCGGGAGCTGTTCGGCCCGGACTACTACCACCCGTCCGCCGAGGGCTATGCGACGGCGGCGATGGCGGTCCTGCCGACGGTCTGCGCCGCGCTCGGCCTGTGGCCGGCCGACGAGGAGCGTCCGGACGCCTCCCGCCGCGAGGGCTTCCTGCCGGTGGCGCGGGCGGCCGCGGAGGCCGCCGCGGAGGCCGGCACGGAGGTCGCGGCGGCGATGCCCACCGGCCCGCGGGGCCCGTGGGCCCTGCTCAAGCGGCGGCGCCGCCGCCGGGTGCCCGAGCAGGAACCGGCGCCCGCCACGCCCACGGTCTGACGTCCGGGCGGCCACCGGGACAAAGCAAGCGCTTAGAAAACTGCGGCCAGGGTCACACCGCGACACCCGTGACCCAGCCCATACGTACGGGTAACTTCCCAGTCAGCCCCGCCAGACCACCCGGTACGTCAATGGAGCCGTGATGCCCGAAGCCGTGATCGTCTCAGCCGCCCGCTCCCCCATCGGCCGCGCCGTCAAGGGCTCCCTCAAGGACCTCCGCCCGGACGACCTCGCCGCCACGATCGTCCAGGCCGCCCTCGCCAAGGTCCCCGAGCTGGACCCGAAGGACATCGACGACCTGATGCTGGGCTGCGGCCTGCCCGGCGGCGAGCAGGGCCACAACCTCGGCCGCATCGTCGCGGTGCAGATGGGCATGGACCACCTGCCGGGCTGCACCGTCACCCGGTACTGCTCGTCCTCCCTGCAGACCTCCCGCATGGCCCTGCACGCCATCAAGGCGGGCGAGGGCGACGTCTTCATCTCCGCGGGCGTCGAGATGGTCTCCCGCTACGCCCACGGCAGCTCCGACATGCCGGGCACCCACAACCCGCTCTTCGCCGAGGCCGAGGCCCGCACCGCCGCCACCGCCCAGTCGGAGGGCTCCACCTGGCACGACCCGCGCGAGGACGGCCTGCTGCCCGACCCGTACATCGCGATGGGCCAGACCGCAGAGAACCTGGCCCGCGCCAAGGGCGTCACCCGCCAGGACATGGACGAGTTCGGCGTCCGCTCGCAGAACCTCGCCGAGGAGGCCATCAAGAACGGCTTCTGGGAGCGCGAGATCACCCCGGTGACGCTGCCCGACGGCACGGTCGTCGCCAAGGACGACGGCCCCCGCGCGGGCGTGACCCTGGAGGGCGTGCAGGGCCTGAAGCCGGTCTTCCGCCCCGACGGCATGGTCACCGCCGGCAACTGCTGCCCGCTGAACGACGGCGCCGCCGCGCTCGTGATCATGTCGGACACCAAGGCCCGCGAGCTCGGCCTCACCCCGCTCGCCCGGATCGTCTCGACCGGCGTCTCCGGCCTCTCCCCCGAGATCATGGGCCTCGGCCCGGTGGAGGCGAGCAAGCAGGCCCTGCGCCGGGCCGGGCTGACCATCGGCGACATCGACCTCGTGGAGATCAACGAGGCGTTCGCCGCCCAGGTGATCCCCTCCTACCGCGACCTGGACATCCCGCTGGAGAAGCTGAACGTCAACGGCGGCGCCATCGCCGTCGGCCACCCCTTCGGCATGACCGGCGCCCGCATCACCACCACGCTCATCAACTCGCTGCAGTTCCACGACAAGCAGTTCGGCCTGGAGACCATGTGCGTCGGCGGCGGCCAGGGCATGGCCATGGTCATCGAGCGCCTCAGCTGAGCGCCGCACCGTAGCCGCCTCGGCACCCACCGTGAGGGCGTGGCCCAGAACCCGGGAAACCCCTGGGTTCTGGGCCGTTTTGTGATCCAATCTCCCCCAGGATGTGACCTATCTCCCTCTGCCCAGGCAGAAGCCCAGGTCACGGCAGCCCCACCCCCTCCCCCGAGACCGAAGCCCTGTCCGTTTCGTGACGTTACGCACTGACAGATGGTTAGTCCGCCCTTCAAGCTGATGTAGGAAGTCGGGGGTCGACTTTGAACCGGGAGTACGTCAGTGAGCGCCATGCCGATCGCGTTGCTGGTCACCACGGCCGCCACGGGCGCCGTGGGCGTCGCCGTCCTGCGCACCGTTCTGCAGCTGCGCCGGCAGGTCGCGGCCCTGCACACCGCGCTGGCCGAGAACCGCGCCGCCACCACACGCGCCCTGCTGCCCGCCGCCCGTAACGCCGACACCGACGAGATACGGGCCGCGGTCGCCGCGGCGCTCGCCGAGGAGCGGGAGCGGGAGCTCGCCGAGGCGCGGGCCTTCTGGGCCGCCCAGGAGGCGCGTGACGCCTCGGACGCGCCGTCCCTGCTGGGCCTGGCCGAGACCGATCTGTTCCTGCCCCGGCAGGCCGACTTCGCGGGCCTGGAACCGGTCGCCGAGTCCGGCGCCGACACCGACACCGACGAGCCGAGCGTGCGGGACACGCCCTCCGAGTCCGCCGAGCTGGCCGCGGCCCGTCGCCGCCACCCCTCCCACCCGGACTTCGTGCCGAACCCGTCGCCGGTCGCGGGCGACCACGAGCGCACGGTGGCCACCCTGGAGGAGCTGGCCGCCTCCCGGGTCCAGCTCACCGACGTCCGCCCGGGCCCCCTGGGCACCCTGGACGTCTACGTCTTCGCCGACGGCACGACCCTGTGCATGACGCCGGGGCACCGCGAGACGGCGGAGCGTCTGGCGGCGGCCCTGCGCGCGGGCGAGACCCCGACCCTGCTGGGCGGCTCGGGCATCTCCGGCGCGTACACGCTGACGTTCGAGTGCGGCGAGGAGAACGTCTACATCTTGGCGGACCGGGTCATCGCGTCGCTGTAGGGACCCGACCCGTCAGGGGCGCGGTCACACCCCGGCCCGCTTCTGGGCCTCCTCGACCAGCCGCACCGCCTCGTCGACCTCGGCGTCACCGGGAACCACCACGGCCAGATCGTGCGCGGCGACCATGATCTGATCTGCGGCCGCGAACATCCCCGCGTCCGGCATCTCCCGGGGCTCCATGCCCTCCAGGACCTGCGCCCTGCGAGCCAGCTCCCGGGCCAGCCCGAGAGCCTCGGCCGCAGCGCCCCGCTGCAGCCGGCTCTGGGGCGCGGCCCTCAAACGATCGGCGAAGTGATCCACCGCACGGGTCAGAGGCTTCGTATCCACCACGCCGCGAGCGTACGCGTCGTACCGGGACTGTTGCCAACGGGCGAACACTCAGGCACGGTGACCTGAAGGACCGGCTTACATCCCAGCGTCCGGAGGCGCCGATGTCCCAAGTCTTCTCCGAAGAGACCCACCGCAACATGCTCGCCCGCATCCCCCACTGCACCGGTCGTGAGATCTCCGACTGGTTGCGCACCGTCGAAGAAGGCCCGGCACTCTTCCGTTTCGAGGAAAAGGTCAGCTGGCTCCGGCACGAACACAACCTGGCGTACGGCCACGCCAAGGCGATCATTCACGAGTACGACCTGAGGAGGGCGGCGCGCAAACTGCTCTAGGCGCGCAACCGCTCCGGGCGCGCGCCCGCCCGGACGACGACGAAGGGCCCCGGCCGGAGCCGGGGCCCTGCGCGCACGACGGGTCGGAGGACTAGTCGTTGCTGTTGAGGATCGAGATGAGCCTCAGGAACTCGAGGTAGATCCAGACCAGCGTCAGCGTCAGGCCGAAGGCGGCGAGCCAGGCCTCCTCGCGCGGGGCGCCGTAGGCGACGCCGTCCTCGACCTGCTTGAAGTCCAGGGCGAGGAAGCAGGCACCGAGGATGATGCCGATGACGCCGAAGACGACACCGAGGGCACCGCTGCGGAAGCCGAGGCCGTCACCGCCGCCGAACACCGCGAACAGCAGGTTCACGGTCATCAGCAGGATGAAGCCGAGCGCGGCCGCCATCACGAAGCCGTAGAAGCGGCGGTTGACGCGGATCCAGCCGGCCTTGTAGGCGATCAGCACACCGGCGAAGACCGCCATGGTGCCGATCACGGCCTGCATGGCAGCACCGTCGGCGATGCGGTTGTCGACGATGTTGGACACCACGCCGAGGAAGACACCCTCGAACGCGGCGTACGTCAGGATCAGCGCGGGCGAGGCCTTGCGCTTGAAGGACTGGACGAACGCCAGGACCATGCCGATCAGCGCGGCGCCGATGCCGATGCCGTAGCTGCGGCTGATGTTGGCGTCGTCGACCGGCAGCAGGGCCCAGGAGAGCGCCGCGGTGAGGACGAGCACGCCGAGCGTGGTCGCCGTGCGCAGGACGACGTCGTCGATGGTCATCCGGCCGGTGGTGGCCGGGGCCTGCGGCGGCGCGCCGAACTGCTGGTCCTGCTGGGCGTAAGGGTTCTGCGCGTAAGGGTTCTGCGCGTACGGGTTGCCCGTCGGCTGCTGCGCGTACGGGTTGCCCTGGGTGGCGACAGCGGGACCCCCGGCCTGCGGCGCGGTGTTGAAGCCCGCGTAGCCGTTGTCGCGGCTGAACCCCCGTCGCGAGAAGACCGGGTTTCTGCTCCTCATTTCACTCCTCCATGGCCACACTGCGTGGCCTTGGCTCAAGAGTAATAGGTAGGCAAAGGAATGACCCTACTGCTTGGGGAGGATCTTTCCCTCGTCGTGCAGCGCAACACGCTACGCCGCTTGCTGATTCCCCTCACCGGAGGGGGTCATTCACCCTCAGGCCAGGGGGAAGCCCGTGTACGCCTCCGCGAGGTCCGTTTCGGCGGCGCGGGAGGAGGCGATCCGTTCCAGCCGGGCGAGCTGGAGCCGGTCCTCGAAGGGCGTGGCCCCGGGGAGGCGGTGCAGCAGGGTCGTCATGTCGTAGGAGAACCGCTCGGCCTGCCAGATCCGGCGCAGGCAGGTGGCGGAGTAGGAGTCGAGCAGCTCGGGTGAGCCGGTCTGCTCCAGGTGGACGAGGGCCCGGGCGAAGGTGACGACGTCGCCGACGGCGAGGTTCAGCCCCTTCGCGCCGGTCGGCGGGACGATGTGTGCGGCGTCGCCGGCCAGGAAGAGGCGGCCGTGGCGCATGGGCTCGTGGACGAAGGAGCGCATGGGGGTGACCGACTTCTGGGTGATCGGGCCGCGCGCCAGGCGCCAGGCGTCGGCGGTCTCGAAGCGGCGCTCCAGCTCGTCCCAGATCTCCTTGTCGCCCCAGGCCCCCGCGTCGGTGCCGTCGGGCACCTGGAGGTAGAGGCGGGAGACGGACGGCGAGCGCATGGAGAGCAGGGCGAAGCCGCGGTCGTGGCGGGCGTAGACCAGCTCGTCGTGGGAGGGCGGCACGTCGGCGAGGATGCCGAGCCAGCCGAAGGGGTACGTCCGTTCGAATACTCGGGTGAGCTCAGCGGGGATCGCCCGGCGGGAGACACCCCAGAAGCCGTCGCAGCCGACGACGTAGGAGCACTCCAGGACGTCCTCGCGGCCCTGGTGCCGGAAGCGAACGCGCGGGGCGTCCGTGTCCACGCCCTCGACGGCCAGTGCCTCCGCCTCGAACAGCAGCGGGCCGCCCTCCTCCAGCTGGAGGGCGATGAGGTCCTTGCAGACCTCGGTCTGGGCGTAGACCGTCACGGACCGGCCGCCGGTGAGGCCGGGGAAGTCGACGCGGTGGCGCCTGCGGTCGAAGCGGAGTTCGATGCCGTCGTGGCGCAGGCCCTCGCGGTCCATGCGCGCACCGGCGCCGGCCGCGCGCAGCACGTCCACCGTGCCCTGCTCCAGGATCCCGGCGCGCTGCCGCCGCTCGACGTAGGCGCGGTCGTGGGTCTCCAGGACGACCGCGTCGATTCCGGCGTTGCGGAGGAGCCGGGCGAGGAGGAGGCCGGCGGGTCCCGCTCCGATGATGCCGACGGTGGTGCGCATCGGGCGCCTACTCTCTCGGGTCCCCGGGGCCCGTCCTTTGTTCGCCTGGTGAAAAATAGTTCACTGCATTCCGGTGTGAGTTTCCGACGGCATGCGGCCGCTGTCAACGGGCATGCGGTGAACAGTCAAAGGAACGGTGCAGGGGTCGGAAGGTGCCCGGAGCCGGACTCGAACCGGCACGCCCGCGAAGGGGCAGCGAGGTTTAAGCTCGCCGTGTCTGCATTCCACCATCCGGGCAGGCCATGGGCTCCGCAACGAGGTTCCGAGACTATCGGGACGGATCCCCCGAACAGCGGAAGGGCGGACCGATGTTGTCTTATTTTATTGACGTCTGAGGGTGCATCAGCACACGGAACGCGCCATCCGCACTTGCCACCAGCCTTACGTGTGCTGGTCGGCGGCGTATGCGGAATGACGGAATTTCACCGCCCGAACGAGGGCACACCACCTGTTCTCGACAGCCGGAAGCACCGGTTCCCGACACGGGACCTCCGTCGGGGGCGTTCGTCATTCCCAGGTATGACACCGCACCGCTCCGTCAGACCCGAGTCGCCCCCCAGAACCAGAACTACGGGTGACTACACGGCGGCATCGGACCCGGACGATGGAAGACGTCCTTCCAGCACACCGCCGTCCGACAGGAGTCCCATCCCGTGACCACCGCATCCCTCGCCGACCGGGCCACCACCGTGGCCGCGCGCGCCACGGATCTGTCGAAGATCTACGGACAGGGTGAGACCCAGGTGGTCGCCCTGGACCGCGTCTCCGTCGACTTCCGGCAGGCCGAGTTCACCGCGATCATGGGCCCCTCCGGCTCCGGCAAGTCGACCCTGATGCACTGCGTGGCCGGTCTCGACACCTTCTCCTCCGGGTCGGTGCGCATCGGGGACACCGAGCTGGGCTCCCTGAAGGACAAGCAGCTCACCAAGCTGCGCCGCGACAAGATCGGCTTCATCTTCCAGGCCTTCAACCTGCTGCCGACCCTGACGGCCCTGGAGAACATCACCCTTCCGATGGACATCGCGGGCCGCAAGCCGGACAAGCAGTGGGTCGACTCGGTGATCCGCATGGTCGGTCTCGCCGACCGGCTGAGCCACCGCCCCGCCCAGCTCTCCGGCGGGCAGCAGCAGCGCGTCGCCGTGGCACGGGCGCTCGCCTCCCGGCCCGAGATCATCTTCGGGGACGAGCCCACCGGCAACCTCGACTCCCGCTCCGGCGCCGAGGTGCTGGGCTTCCTGCGCAACTCCGTGCGGGAGATGGGCCAGACGGTGGTGATGGTGACCCACGACCCCGTGGCCGCGGCCTACGCGGACCGGGTGGTCTTCCTGGCGGACGGCCGGATCGTCGACGAGATGCACCGGCCGACGGCCGACTCGGTCCTGGACCGCATGAAGGAGTTCGACGCCAAGGGCCGCACCAGCTGATCCCCCGTCAGGACCGACAGGACTGAGAACCGCCACCATGTTCCGTACCGCCTTGCGCAACGTCCTCGCGCACAAGGCCCGGCTGCTGATGACCGTGCTCGCCGTGATGCTCGGCGTCGCGTTCGTCTCCGGCACCCTGGTCTTCGCCGACACCCTCTCCAACGCCTTCCGCAACCAGTCGGCGAAGAGCTACGACGACGTCGCCGTCTCCGTCAGCTCGTACGCCGACCCGGACAACCCGAAGGAGGAGCCGGGCCTGACCGGCAAGGTCCTCGACGAGATCGCCGCCGTGAACGGCGTAGCCGGGGTGTACGGCCGCGTCGAGGGCTTCGCCGGGGTCGCCGACCCCGACGGCAAGCTCATCGGCGTCGGCTGGTCCAACAAGGGCTCCAACTTCGCCCCCGGCAAGGACGGCAAGGACCCCGCCTACACCTTCACCGACGGCTCCGGCCCGGTGAAGGACGACCAGGTCGCCCTGGACGAGGAAACCGCCGCCAAGGGCGAGTACCGGGTCGGCGACCGGGTGCGCGTCGCGACCAACGGCCCGGTGAAGGAGTACACCCTCAGCGGGGTGTTCACCACCGAGGACGGCGCCGTCAACGCCGGCGGCAGCCTCGTCCTCTTCGACACCGCCGTCGCCCAGAAGCAGTACCTCTCGCCCGGCTACTTCGAGAGCGCCACCGTCACCGCCGCCCCCGGCGCGCACGACAAGAGGATCCTGGACGCGGTGAAGCCGCTGCTGCCGGACACCGCCGAGGCGCAGACCGGTCAGGCGCTCGCCGACGAACAGGCCGAGCAGATCGAACAGGGCATGGGCAACCTCAAGCAGGTCCTGCTCGGCTTCGCGGGCATCGCGCTCTTCGTCGGGATCTTCCTGATCTCCAACACCTTCACGATGCTGGTCGCCCAGCGCACCAAGGAGATCGCTCTGATGCGCGCCGTCGGCGCGTCCCGCCGGCAGATCACCCGCTCGGTGCTCGCCGAGGCCGCGCTGGTGGGCCTGGTCGCCTCGGCCGTCGGATTCGTCCTCGGCATCGGTCTGGCGGTCGGACTGCGCTCCGGCATGGCCGCGTTCGACATGAAGATGCCGGACGGTCCACTGGTCCTGTCCGCCACGCCGGTCCTCGCGGCGTTCGCGGTGGGTGTGCTGATCACGGTGTTCGCCGCCTGGCTGCCCGGCCGCCGGGCCGCGAAGATCCCGCCGGTGGCGGCCATGAACAGCGTCCACGCGGTCGCCACCACCAAGTCGCTGGTGCTGCGCAACTCCATCGGCGCGTTGGTCACCGCCCTGGGCGCGGCGGGGATCGTGGCGGGTGCCTCGACCGGCGGTGACGAAGGCCGCGTGTACATCGGGGCGGGCGCGTTCCTCGCGCTGGTCGGCGTGATCATCCTGATCCCGCTGCTGTCCCGGCCCGTGATCGCGCTCGTCCGTCCGCTGCTCGTCGGCCCGTTCGGAGTGGCGGGCAAGCTCGCCGGCCAGAACGCGGTCCGCAACCCGCGCCGCACCGGAGCCACCGCCTCGGCGCTGGCGATCGGGCTGACGCTGGTGACCGGCCTGTCGGTGCTCGGCGTCACGGTCGGCACGGCCATCGACAAGATGACCACCGATAACATCAAGGCCGACTACATGGTCTCGATGGCCAACGGCGGTCACCTCGACCGGTCCGCGCTGACGGCGCTGGCGAAGGCCGAGGGCGTCTTGGCCCTCTCGCCGCAGCAGGACGCCTACTTCAAGGTCGGCGGCGACGACTTCGTGTCCGCCTCGGCCGTCACCCCGGGCGACATCGAGAAGGTCCTGACCGTCGACGTCGTCAGCGGCAGCGCGGACTCGCTCGCCCAGGGCCGGATCGCGGTCGCCGAGAAGACCGCGAAGAGCCGCGGCTGGAAGACCGGCGACACCGTCCCCGTCACCTTCGGCGACGACAAGAAGGCCACTTTGACGGTCGGCGCCGTCTACAAGGACAGCGAGTTCCTCTCCCCCGTCCTCATCGACCGGAAGATCGTGGACCGGCACGAGACGACGCCGTCCATCGTGCAGATCTTCGTGAAGATCGACGGCGGCCAGACCGCGGCGAACGAGCAGGTCCTCGTCGACGCGCTGGGCGACAACCCGGCGATCACCGTGATGGACAAGCAGGACATCCGCAACGAGTTCGGCGGCGCCATCAACACCCTGCTGAACGTGATGTACGGCCTGCTGGCGATGGCCCTGATCATCGCGGTGCTGGGCGTCGTCAACACCCTGGCCATGTCGGTCTTCGAACGGCAGCAGGAGATCGGCATGCTGCGCGCCATCGGTCTGGACCGGCGCCGGGTGAAGCGGATGGTCCGGCTGGAGGCCGTGGTCATCTCGGTGTTCGGCGCGGTGGTCGGCATCGGTCTCGGGGCGTTCCTCGGCTGGGCCATCGGCGAGACCTTCGCCGACCAGATCCCGGGCTACGCGCTGGTCCTGCCCTGGGACCGGATCGGGATCTTCCTGGTGCTGGCCGGTCTGGTGGGCGTCCTGGCCGCGATGTGGCCGGCTCGCAACGCCGCCCGGCTGAACATGCTGAACGCGATCAAGGCCGAGTGACCTCGCCGCGCAGCGGCACACCGAAGGGCCGGGATCCCCGCGACGGGGATCCCGGCCCTTCTGCCGCCGCGGACGGGTCAACCGCGACCGGGCGCACCCCAGGTGCGGGCCCTCAACGGCATCCCGGAGGCGCCCGATTCCGGCGTCCGCACGGCCAGGACCTGGTTGACGCCGATGCGGTTGCGCTCGAAGGCCACGGCCGAGGCGGCCATGTAGAGGCGCCAGACGCGGGCGCGGCCGGGGCTGGTCAGCTCGACGGCCCGCGCCCAGTCGGCCTCCAGGCGGGACACCCACCGGCGCAGGGTGAGCGCGTAGTGCTCGCGGATCGACTCCACGTCGCGCACCTCGAACCCGGCGCGCTCCAGCTGCGTGACGGTACTGCCGAGCGGCTGGAGCTCACCGTCGGGGAAGACGTAGGAGTCGATGAACGCGTCGACGCGGTAGGCCGTCTCGTCGCGTTGCGGGCGGCGGGCGATCTGGTGGTTCAGCAGCCGTCCGCCGGGCTTGAGCAGGTCGTACAGGTCGGCGGCGTACTCCAGGTAGCGGTCGGCGCCGACGTGTTCGGCCATGCCGATGGAGGAGATCGCGTCGTACGGCCCGTCGCGGACGTCGCGGTAGTCCTGGACGCGGATCTCGACCTTGTCGGTGAGGCCCTCGTCGGCGACGCGCTTGCGGGCGTACGCGGCCTGTTCCTGGGAGAGGGTGACGCCGACGACGTGCACGCCGTGCTCGCGGGCGGCGTGGACGGCCATCGAGCCCCAGCCGCAGCCCACGTCGAGCAGCCGCTGACCCGGCTTCAGGTCCAGCTTGCGGCAGACCAGTTCGAGCTTGTCGTGCTGGGCCTGTTCGAGGGTGGCGTCCGGGGCGGGCCAGTAGGCGCAGGAGTACACCATGGACGGGCCCAGGACGATCTCGTAGAAGTCGTTGCCGACGTCGTAGTGGTGGCTGATGGCGCGTCTGTCGGTGCGCTTGGTGTGCACGTGGCGGCGGGGGCTGCGGGTCTCCTCGCGCGGCGGGGCGGGGGGCAGCGGGGATCCGGCCAGCCTGACGAGTCCGCGGACGGCGGCGCGGACCTCGGGGTCGCGCAGGGCCTGGGCGAGGGTGCGGGCGTCCTCGCCGCGCTCCCAGATCAGTCCGGACAGCAGGTCGAGGGTGGTGTAGAGGTCGCCCTCGATGTCCAGGTCGCCCGCCACCCAGGCGCGGGCCAGGCCCAGTTCGCCGGGCTTCCACAGCAGGCGGCGCAGGGCGCGGCGGTTGCGCACGACCAGGATCGGCGCGCCCGGCGGGCCCGCCTGCGAACCGTCCCAGGCGCGGATGCGCACGGGAAGCGGTACGTCCAGCACCTGTGCGAAGAGACCCTGCAGCCGCTGCGCGGCGTCTGCCATGGTGTACACCTCCGTGACGGAGATCCCGGAATGTCGACACCACGTAAACACCTGTGCGGCCCCGGCGCAGTCCCCCACGCGCGTCACGACTGGGCAAACCCTGGGAGGGCGTACGCCACCGCGATCGATCGGCTCAGCCCCCGGCCCCCGGGGGGCGTCCGTCGGGGCCTTGTACGTCCGGCGGCGCACGACGAAGGGCCTCCCGCACCACGGACGGTGGGAGGCCCTTCGGCCGGACGGTAACGGACCGGAGGTCAGGAGGCCTTGGCCTTCTCCTCGGTCTTCTCCTTCGGCGCGGCGGCGACCGGGGCCGGCTTGGCGGCCTCGTAGAACTCCTCGCGCGGCGTCTCGATGGCGCCGAGCGAGACGACCTCGCGCTTGAGGAACATGCCCAGGGTCCAGTCGGCGAAGACGCGGATCTTGCGGTTCCACGTCGGCATCGCCAGGCCGTGGTAGCCGCGGTGCATGTACCAGGCGAGACGGCCCTTGAGCTTGATCTTCATCTTGCCCATGACGATCATCGCGACGCCCTTGTGGAGGCCGAGACCGGCCACCGCGCCCTTGTTGGCGTGCGCGTACTCCTTCTGCGGGAAGCCCCGCATGCCGGAGAGCACGTTGTCACCGAGCACCTTGGCCTGGCGCAGGGCGTGCTGGGCGTTCGGCGGGCACCAGGCGTTCTCGTTGCCGGCCTTGCGGGCCGCGAGGTCCGGGACCTGGGCGTTGTCGCCGGCGGCCCAGATGTAGTCGGTGCCCTGGACCTGGAGGGTCGGGGTGCAGTCGACGTGGCCGCGCGGGCCGAGGGGCAGGCCGTAGCGGGACAGGACCGGGTTGGGCTTGACGCCGGCGGTCCAGACGATGGTGTTGGAGTCGACCTCGAGGCCGTTCTTCAGGACCACGTGGCCGTCGACGCAGGAGTCCATGGAGGTCGACAGGTAGACCTCGACCCCGCGGCCCTCCAGGTGCTCCTTGCCGTACTTGCCGAGCTTGGGACCCACCTCGGGGAGGATCTTGTCGGCGGCGTCGACGAGGATGAAGCGCATGTCCTCGCGGGACACGTTCTTGTAGTACTTGGCCGCGTCGCGGGCCATGTCCTCGACTTCGCCGATGGTCTCGGCACCGGCGAACCCGCCGCCCACGAAGACGAAGGTGAGGGCCTTGCGGCGGATCTCCTCGTCGGTGGTGGAGTCGGCCTTGTCCAGCTGCTCCAGGACGTGGTTGCGCAGGCCGATGGCCTCCTCGATGCCCTTCATGCCGATGCCCTGCTCGGCGAGGCCGGGGATCGGGAAGGTGCGGGAGACCGCGCCGAGCGCGACCACCAGGTAGTCGAAGGGCAGCTCGTAGGCCTCGCCGACCAGCGGGGAGACCGTGGCGACCTTGCGGTCCTGGTCGATGGTGGTGACCCGGCCGGTGAGGACCTCCGCCTTGGGCAGCACGCGTCGCAGCGGGACGACGACGTGGCGAGGGGAGATGTTGCCGGCGGCGGCTTCGGGGAGGAAGGGCTGGTAGGTCATGTACGACCGGGGGTCGACGACCGTGACGGTCGCCTCGCCGTAACGCATCTTCTTGAGGATGCGCCGAGCTGCGTACAGGCCTACGTACCCACCGCCTACTACGAGGATCCTGGGACGCTCCGTGGTGCTCATGCCATCGAGTATCCACCCGCCTGAGGGGGGTACCTCGTGCGCCCCTTCACAAGCTTGTGGAGGGGATGTGCTATCCTCCGCCGCCCGCGTGATCCACGTCATGGTGACAAGTGGGAGCGTTTGTGCACGGCCGACCGTTGTCAATGCCGCGTGAGCTGCCTCTCTGAGTCACAGGAGGGTCTGTGAGGCCCCCTCGGAGGGTCGCTCCGGGGGCCTTCCCGGCACCCTCCATACCATGCTTCTGAACATGTTCAAGGGGCTGTTCGGTCCCCGGACGGGTCAACCGGGCCCTTCCGATCGCCCGCAGGGGCCGAATTCCTTGTGAAGAACTTCACGAACTTTCTCGGCGGGCTGTCTCCGGGGGGTCCCCACGGGCCCCCCGGACCCGCTCATTCGTGATCCATGCCTGCTCAGAAGCGGGCTACGCCACCGACCACGCGATGCCGTCGAGGATGTCGTGCTCGCTGACGACGACCTCCTCCGCACCGGTCCGCTCCATGATCGACAGGAGGACCAGGGCCCCCGCCCCGATGACGTCGACCCGGCCCGGGTGCAGGGAGGGCACGGCCGCGCGCTCGGCGTGGGTGGAGCGCAGCAGCCACTCGGTGATCTCCCGGACCTTCGCACGGGAGACCCGGGAGTGGTGGATGGCCTCGGAGTCGTACGCGGGCAGCTCCTGGGCGATCGCCGACACGGTCGTCACCGAGCCGGCCAGGCCGACCAGGGTGCGCGCCTCGCCCAGCGGGACCGTCTCCCCGGCCAGGTCCAGAGCGGCCTCGATGTCGGCCCGCATCGCGGCGATCTGCTCCCCGGACGGCGGGTCGCTCACCACGCCGTCCCGGACCAGGTGCCGCTCGGTCATGCGCACGCAGCCGATGTCCACCGAGCGCGCCGCGCGGACCCGGTCGTCACCGACGACGAACTCGGTCGAGCCGCCGCCGATGTCCACCACCAGGTAGGGCGTGGGCAGGTGGTCCCGCCCGGCCAGCTCCCTGGTGGCGCCGGTGAAGGAGAACTCGGCCTCCTGGTCCCCGGAGATCACCTCGGGCTCGACGCCCAGGATGTCCAGCACCCCACGCACGAACTCGTCCCGGTTCCCGGCGTCACGGGAGGCGGAGGTGGCGACGAAGCGCAGCCGCTCCGCCCCGTGCTCCTTGATGATCCCGGCGTACTCGCGGCAGGCCGCGAAGGTCCGCTGGAGCGCCTCGGGGGCGAGCCGGCCGGTGCGGTCGACGCCCTGCCCGAGCCGGACGATCGTCATCCGGCGGTCCAGGTCGGTCAGCTCGCCGGTGGCCGGGTCGGCGTCGGCGACCAGCAGCCGGATGGAGTTCGTACCGCAGTCCACGGCGGCGACACGGGTCACTGGGCGTCCTCCTCGGCCGTCGTCACGCACGCGCCCTTGCGCCACCACTCCGGCAGCATGGCCAGCGCCTCGTCGCCCAGCGGGTTCACGCCCGGGCCCGCGGCCAGCGAGTGGGCCACCAGGACGTGCAGGCACTTCACCCGGTCCGGCATGCCGCCGGCGCTCGGGAAGTTCTTCAGCTCCTCGATCTCGTCACGGCGCCGGACGTAGTCCTCGTGCGCCGCCCGGTAGGCCGCCGCCAGCTCCGGGTCCGAGGCCAGCCGCTCGGTCATCTCCTTCATCACGCCGTTCGCCTCCAGCGTGCCGATCGCGGAGTTCGCCTTCGGGCACGTCAGGTAGTACAGCGTGGGGAACGGCGTGCCGTCCGGCAGCCGCGGGGCCGTCTCGACGACGTCGGGCTGTCCGCAGGGGCAGCGGTGCGCGATGGCCCGCAGGCCGCGCGGGGGCCGACCGAGCTGCTGCTTGAAGGCCTCGACGTCCGCGTCGGTGGGCTCGGTGCGCGGGGTGGTCGGCGGGGGCGTTTCCATGACTGTCTTCAGGCTGTCTTTCTCTGGGTGTTCCGCTGGGTCACTGGGGCGCGTCACTGGTCGGAGGCGTCGGCCTTGTCGACCCCGTCCCAGACATTGGCGTACCAGGGGCGGTCGGCCGCCCCGAGGTCGGTGCGCGACTGCTTCGCCGCGTGCGGGTCGATCACGATGAAGCCCGTCTCCCCCGGCATGACGTAGTGCAGCCGCCGGCGGATCTGCTGCTCGGCGTACGCGTCGTCCTGCCAGCGCGCCTTGAGGTCGCGCAGGTGCTCGACCCGCTCGCGGGCCTGCTGCTGCTCGCGCCGCAGGTCCTCGATCTCGGCGCGCTGGGAGACGTACTGCCGCATCGGATAGGCCAGGGCCACGATGAGCGAGCACATCACCAGGGCGAGCAGCGCGGCCCGGCCGGTCAGCCGGGAGCGGCGGGCCTGCCGCTTGGTCTGCGAACGGTAGACCCGGGCCGCGGTCTGCTCACCGAGCAGCCGGATCCTGGTCGCGGTGGAGAACCGGTCCCGGTCCTTCACGGCCATGTCTGTCCGCCTCCCGCTGCACCGTCATACGCGCGTACGTCCCCGGACACGGTACGGGACCGAGTACGGGGACGTACGTACGACGCTGCCTCGAACGGGTCGGGCCTTTCGCGGTCAGCCCTTGAAGCGCGGGAACGCGCTGCGGCCGGCGTAGACCGCGGCGTCGTCGAGGATCTCCTCGATGCGCAGCAGCTGGTTGTACTTGGCGACGCGCTCGGAGCGGGCCGGGGCGCCGGTCTTGATCTGGCCGCAGTTGGTGGCGACGGCCAGGTCGGCGATGGTGACGTCCTCGGTCTCGCCGGAGCGGTGGGACATCATGCACTTGAAGCCGTTGCGCTGGGCCAGCTCCACGGCGTCCAGGGTCTCGGTGAGCGAGCCGATCTGGTTGACCTTGACCAGCAGGGCGTTGGCCGCGCCCTCCTCGATGCCGCGGGCCAGGCGCTCGGGGTTGGTGACGAACAGGTCGTCGCCGACGAGCTGGACCTTGTCGCCGAGCTTGTCGGTGATGGTCTTCCAGCCCTCCCAGTCGTCCTCGAACAGCGGGTCCTCGATGGACACGAGCGGGTACGCGTCGACGAGCTCCGCGTAGTACTCGGTCATCTCGGCCGCCGAGCGCTCCTTGCCCTCGAAGGTGTAGACGCCGTCCTTGTAGAACTCGGAGGCGGCGACGTCGAGCGCCAGGGCGATCTGCTCGCCCGGGGTGTAGCCGGCTTCCTTGATGGCCTCGAGGATGAGGTCGAGGGCCTCGCGGTTGGAGCCGAGGTTCGGGGCGAAGCCGCCCTCGTCGCCGAGGCCGGTGGCCAGGCCCTTGCTCTTCAGGACCTTCTTCAGCGTGTGGTAGACCTCGGCGCCCCAGCGCAGGGCCTCGGAGAAGGACTCCGCGCCGATCGGGGCGATCATGAACTCCTGGATGTCCACGTTGGAGTCGGCGTGCGAGCCGCCGTTCAGGATGTTCATCATCGGCACCGGCAGCAGGTGCGCGTTCGGGCCGCCCAGGTAGCGGAACAGCGGCAGGTCGGACGCCTCGGAGGCGGCGTGGGCGACGGCCAGCGAGACGCCGAGGATGGCGTTGGCGCCGAGGGAGCCCTTGTTGTCGGTGGCGTCCAGGTCGAACATCGCCTGGTCGATCAGACGCTGCTCGGTGGCGTCGTAGCCGACGAGCTCCGGGCCGATCTGCTCGATGACCGCGAGGACGGCCTTCTCCACACCCTTGCCGAGGTAGCGGTTCGAGTCGCCGTCGCGGAGCTCGATGGCCTCGAAGGCGCCCGTGGAGGCGCCGGACGGGACGGCGGCACGACCGGTGCTGCCGTCGTCGAGGCCGACCTCGACCTCGACCGTGGGGTTGCCTCGGGAGTCCAGGATTTCCCGGGCTACGACGACGTCGATGGACGGCACGAGCATCTCCTTCTTCATGTGACGCGGGTACGCGGGTCGCGTGGACCCGGCGGGGTGCGGGCCGGTGGCTCGCGACATGAGCCTAACCGGCTCCGGGCGATCGGCCACCGGGTCGCCCACCCCATGGACAGAACCGAGAGTAAATTGTTTCCGAACGGAACAAAGCCGGTTCGCCACATCCGGCCGAAACCTCCGCCGACGGCCCGGCCGGAAAACACCCCGCCCCGGCGTGTACGGCAACACGCCGGGGCGGAGAGCCCGTGGGGACGGGGGTGGGCCGCTGCTTACTTCAGGTGCAGCTGCTGGCCCGGGTAGATGAGGTTGGCGTCCTCGACGATGTCCTTGTTCAGCTGGAAGAGCCGCTCCCAGCCGCCCTTGACCTTCTCCTCGGCCGCGATCGAGCTGAGGGTGTCGCCCTTGGCGACCTTGTACTCGCCGTCGCCCTTCTTGACCTTCTTGCCGGTCGGGGTGGTGACGGTCTTCTTGGCGGCCGGGCGCTCGTCGGAGCGGGAGGCCGGCTGCTGCTGGGTCTCGCGGGTCTCGGTGCTCTGCTGGCTCTGGCTCTGGCTCTGGCTCTGCGAGGAGCTGCCGGAGTCGGTGGAGCCGCCGCCGGTGTAGCCGGCGCTGGACAGGCCCTTGCCGCAGACCGGCCAGGCACCCTTGCCCTGGCCCGCGAGGACCTTCTCGGCGATCTCGATCTGCTGGGCCTTGGTGGCCTGGTCGGCGGTGGAGGCGTACTTGGTGCCGCCGTAGCCGGCCCAGGTGGAGGCGGAGAACTGCAGACCGCCGTAGTAGCCGTTGCCGGTGTTGATGGACCAGTTGCCGCCGGACTCGCACTGGGCGACGGCGTCCCACTCGGACGCGGTGGCGGCGGAGGCGTTGCCGGCCGCCATCAGCGGGGCGGCGACGGCGGCACCGGTGACACCGGCGATGGCGATGGCGCGAGTGGCCTTGGACGGACGGCGGTGCGTGCCCTTGCCGGAAAACAGCATGGAGAGATCCCCTCACCGACGCCTGCGAGGTGAGCTGTCGGGTTCGGGCCGGTTGAGTTGCCCGGCCGCGTCCCTCACGGGACACGGCTTCACCCCAAGCCCTTCCGGCCAACCGGCCGGTCGGGCACCTACCTTGGGTCCCCCGCTCCTGCCTACGGCGCTTGACGCGACGACTGTTCCCGGGCGGCCGCTGGCAGGATTCGGCGTTGCGGCAGCCGGGGCTCGCGGTGACGAGCGATCACGACCGTAGACAGGTGATCCGCCGAATTTCAAAGACGATCAGGGCTTCTGAGATCTATCTCTCACCGCTCTTATATGGGACATTCAGTGCGAAACACGGCGTGAACTCGCGTGGTTTCGGGGCGACTTCCACCGCCGTTTCCGCACTGCCCGAACGACTACCTCTCGCCCGCTTCGTCCGCTTGACCAGGCGTCTGACCGGCGACGACGGCGGCCTCGCCGCCCTCGGCGGCCTGCTCGTCCCCGGCGGCCTGTTCCTGCCATGCGCCGCTGATCCGGAGGGAGTCGGCGATGGACCAGGCGTCGTCGCCGACACCCACGATGTAGGCACCTTCGGACGCCTCGCCGGCCGCCGCGTCGTCGCGCGCCGCATGCCGGCCCGTGGAGCCGGCCGCGGACCCGTCCGCGGATCCGGTGCCCTCGTCGGCGCTGGGGCCGCGATGCCGGCCGGAGCCGGTGTCCGCGAGGCCGGAAGAGCCGCCGTCCGGGCGGGAGTTGCCGGACGCCTCGGCCTCAGGGGACGCCGACGGCGAGCCGCCGGACCCCTCCCGCGCCGAGGGCGAGGAGGAGGCCTCGGGCGACTTGTCGGACTTGGCGGATTCGTCCGGAGCTGCCGACGGACCGTCAGACGGCGCGCCGGACGGGGAAGCCGACGGGGACGCGGTGGACGGAGAGGGCGAGGAGGACCCGGACGGATCCAGCGAGTCGAGCAGCCCGGACGAGCCGGACGAGCCGGATGAAGCGGAGTCACCGGACGAACCGGACTCGCCGGCCCGGTCCGGCGCGCCCTGCTCGAGACCGGAGAGCAGTCCGCAGGTGCGCCACGCGCCGACCCCCTGGTCGGCGAGGATTCTCTCCGCCACGGCTATCTGCTGGGAGCGGCTGGCCAGGTCGGCGCTCGCGGCGTATTCGAGGCCGCCGTGGTTCTCCCAGTCCTCCTGGGACAGCGCGAGGCCGCCGTAGTAGCCGTTGCCGCTGTTCTGGCTCCACGCGCCGCCCGTCTCGCAGTCCGCGACCCGGTCCCAGGTCGAGCCGTCCGCCGCACTGGCACCGGAGGCCCCGAGGAGCGGGATCGCGATGGCGGAGCCGGTCACTCCGGCCGCGACGAGGAGTGCCGGAGCCTGGCGGGGGCGACGGTGCCGACCGTTCCCGGAGAGCATACGGAGACCTTTCGCGAGACAGCAGTGACCCGCTGGCCGGGCGTCCCGGCCGCGTTGATGGGTGAACGTATCGGCAGACGATCACTTGTCACAAGTTCATGCCGCGCAGATCACGTGAAGATCACATTCCTGAGGGTGTGTCACCTGGACACGGGCGTGAACTCCACCGGCAGGGTCCGCAGGCCGCGCATGATGAGCCCGCCGCGCCACCTCAGCTCCTCCGGGTCCGCCGCGAGACGGAGGTCCGGCAGGCGCGTGAGGAGGGTGGCGAGCGCCGTCTGGCCCTCCAGACGGGCGAGCGGGGCGCCCAGGCAGTAGTGGATGCCGTGGCCGTAGCCGAGGTGCTGGTTGTCGCGCCGGGACAGGTCGAGCACGTCCGGATCGGCGAACCGCTCCGGGTCCCGGTCGGCGGCGGCCAGGACGACCAGGACCGGGTCGCCCGCGTCGATCCGCTGCCCGCCGAGGGTGAGCGGCTGCGTGGCGAACCGCCAGGTGGCGAGCTCGACGGGGCCGTCGTAACGCAGGAGTTCCTCGACGCCGGTCTCCAGCAGGCCACTCTCCCCCGCGGCGAGGGAGGCCTGCAGGCGGGCGCGCTGCCCGGGGTGGGTGAGCAGGGCGTAGGTACCGTTGCCGATCAGGTTCACGGTCGTCTCGAAGCCGGCGAAGAGCAGGATGAAGGCCATGGCCGCGGCCTCGTTCTCGGTGAGGTGCTCGCCGTGGTCGGAGGCGCGGATCAGGCCGGAGATGAGGTCCTCGCCCGGGCCGGGTTCGGCGGGGAGCGCCTCCCGCTTGCGGTGGATGAGGTCGGCGAGGTAGCCGCGCATCTTCTTCACCGACCGGGCCACCCCGCCGCGCGGGCCGCCCTGGTGACGGATCATCATGCCCGCCCAGTCGCGGAAGTCGTCCTGGTCCTCGCGGGGGACGCCGAGCAGGTCGCAGATGGCGTAGATGGGCAGCGGGAAGGCGAACTCGTGGATGAGGTCGGCGCCGCCCTTCCCGGCGAACCCGTCGATGAGCCGGTCGGTGAGCTCCTGCACCCGCGGCGCGAACTCGGCGACCCGGCGGGGCGTGAACGCCTTCGACACGAGCCGCCGCAGCCGGGTGTGGTCCGGCGGGTCGATGTTGAGCAGGTGCGTCATCAGCTCGGCCTTGCGCTCCCCGGGGATCCCCGTCTTGCCCTTGGCGTGCGCGGGTTCGTCGTGGTGCGCCGGGTTCTTGGAGAGCCGGGGGTCGGCGAGGGTCTGCTTGGCGTCGGCGTAGCGCGTGACCAGCCAGGCCTCGACGCCGCTCGGGAGCCGGGTCCGGTGCACGGGGCTGTGCTCGCGCAGCCAGGCGTAGGCGGGGTAGGGGTCGCTCGCGAACTCCCAGGTGAACAGGTCGGGGGCGGGGGCCGGGGCGGGCGGGCTGGGCTGGGGCTGGTCGGTCACGCTCCGACCGTATCCGGCCCGCCGGCCCCGTCCTGTCCGGGTCCGCTCAGCCCTCCGCCTGCCGGATCGCGTCCCGGTAGGCGCGCGCCGCCGCTCTCAGGGCCGCCTCGGGGTCCACGCCCTCCGCCTCAGCGCGGACGGCCAGGGCCAGCAGCTCGTAGCCGATGCCCTCGACGGGCGGCAGCGGTATGTCCAGACCGGCTGTGCGGGCCCGGGAGGCCAGCTTGGCCGCGAGGGCCAGGCCGGGCTGGCCCAGCGGGACGCCCTCGGTGACGGACGTGCGCCGCTTCTCGACGGCCTTGGTGCGCAGCCAGTGCTCCTTGACCTCCTCGGGGGTCGTGGCCGTCGCGTCGCCGAAGACGTGCGGGTGGCGGTGGATCAGCTTGGCGACGATGCCGCCGGCCACGTCGTCGACGGAGAACGGCTCGTCGGGGTCCTCCTCCGCGATGCGGGCATGGAAGACCACCTGGAGCAGGACGTCACCGAGCTCCTCGCGCAGTTCGTCGCGGTCGCCCTCCTCGATCGCCTCGACGAGTTCGTACGCCTCCTCGATGCCGTACTTGGCCAGTCCCTTGTGGGTCTGCTGGGAGGACCAGGGGCATTCGGTGCGGATGCGGTCCATGACCTGGACGAGGTCGAGCAGGCGGGCGCCCGGCAGGTCGTAGGAGGCGGGCAGCAGCTCCAGCTCGGGCATCGTGAGGCGGCCGCCGCCGGCCAGGCGCGCCAGGCCGTCGGTGAGGGCCGGCTCGCCCTCGCCCGTCGCCACGACGACCACCGTGCGGCCGCCGGCGCAGGCGTCGACGAGCTCCTGCGCGGTCGGGGACGACTCCTCGACCGCGATCCCCGCCTCGCGCAGATAGGGCAGCTGCGGATGGGCGCCGTCCGCGCACAGCACCCGGTCGGCCGCGTGCAGGGCCTGCCAGGCGGGCCAGGACAGCAGGCCGGGGGCGACGCGGTGGCTGGTGGTGAGCAGGACGATGCGGCCCGCCGCGGCCGCGTCGGGGGCGGCCGGCCGGGGGCCCGGGGTGGCTTCGGGACTGTTGGCGTTCACGGTTCGAAGCTATCCCACGCCGCCGACGGGGCCCGGGGTTGTCCACAGGCCTCGCGCGGGGCCTGTGGACGTCACGTCCGCGGGAGGGGCCGGCCGGGCCCTACATGCTCTGCGGCCGGTTCTGCGCCGCCGTCACGTCCCGCACCCACGGCGTCCGGGCGTCGGCGAGGCTGCTCTTCTTGGCGTCCCAGGTGCCGTACCGGGGGTTGAGGTCGACGTCCAGTTTCTCGGAGGCCTCGGACAGGGCCGTCCAGAACTCGGGACGGGTGGTGTCGGTGCCCAGCTTCTCGGCGAGCTTCTGCGCCTCCAGCTGGAGGCGGAGGTTCTCCTCCAGGCGCTGCGGCGGGATGCCGTACTGCTGCAGCCAGGTCGTCTCCAGCGCCTCGGGGCCGCCGGCCTGCTGCTCCAGGCCGGACCGCATCTTCTGGATCTCCTTGCGGCTGACGGTCACACCGGCGTCCGCGGCGGCGCGATGCAGCACCCGGTCGAGGACCATGGTCTGCAGGGTGTCGCGGGTGAGCGTGCCGGTCCTGGCGACGGCCTGCTGGTACTGGGCGTCGTCACGCACGGCGGCCCGCTGGGCCGCGCGGACCTCTCCGACCCGCTCCTCCAGCTGGGAGACGGTGATCCGCTGCCCGCCGACCACGGCCGCCGCGCCGGGATGCGCGTCGTTCCCGCAGGCGGTGAGCAGCGGCACCGCGGCGATCGCGGCGGTGAGCAGGAGCGCGGTGCGACGGCGGCGGTGCAAGGAGACCTCCCGAGGAGATTGTGCGACGGTGCACAAAGTCTTGCGGTGATCGATGGTAGGCAGTGGCCAGGCTCTGGCCAACCCATTCGACCAACGATTCACCGGGACTTCCGGCACCGCCGCGCCCGCTTCGCGTCCCCGCTCAGCCGCGGACCTGCCCCAGCCACTGCAGCGTCCTGCGGATCTCGGCGCCGAGCGGGTGGCCGGGGCCGTGGGTGCGCTCCACGTCGTGCAGCAGGCGGGCCAGCGTGTCGTGCGCGGCACCGCGGTCGCCGAGGGCGAGCAGGAGGTGCCCGATACGGCGGCGGACGTCGTGCGCGAGCTCGGGGCCGCCCGCGGCGACGTACTGGTTCTCGTAGTACGGCAGCACCGCCCGGTACTCGGCGAGCGCCGCCGCCGGTTCGCCGAGCTGTTCGAGGCACTGGGCGGCCTCGTACCGGAAGCGCAGGGCCTGCGGGTCGGCCTGGCCGGCCTCGGCGGCGCGTTCCCCGGCGAGGCGGCGCAGCTCGGGCAGGGCGCGGCGGAACTGTCCGTCGTCCAGGAGCGTGGCCGCGTACTGCTTGCGCAGGGTGCGCACCACCGGGGAGTGCTCGCCGTGCTGCTCCGCCGCGGCGGGCAGGATCGCGCCGAGGATGTCGACGGCCTGGGTGATGCGGCCCTCCCCGAGGAGGCGTTTGACCTCGTCGACGGCGCGGGCGATGTCCGTCTTCCCCGCGGCCTCGGCGACGGGCGCGGCGGGCGGCGCCGGCTGGGGCGCCGGGGTGCGGGCCCGGTCCGGCCAGGGGGCGTGCGGGCGCAGGAAGGGGCGGGTGGGATCGAGGGGCGCTCCGGTGGGTGTGCCGCGCGCGGGCAGCAGCGGTTCCAAGTGCTCGTAGACCTCCTGTGCGGAGGCGGGCCGGTGCTGCGGGTCCTTGGCGAGCAGGCGCAGGACGAGGGTCTCCAGGGCTTCGGGGACCTCGGGACGCAGGCGGCGCACCGGCAGTGGCGGCTCGTACAGGTGCCGGTGCAGGACGCCGAGCGCCGTGGAGCCGGAGAAGGGCACGTCCCCGCTGAGCAGTTCGTGCAGGACGACGCCGAGGGCGTACAGGTCCGTGTACGGGCCGACCGCGCCGCCCATCGCCTGTTCCGGGGCCATGTAGGCGGGCGAGCCGATGGGGGTGCCGGTGTGCGTGAGGCGGGTGGTGTCGGACTCCATGACGGAGGCGACGCCCAGGTCCAGCACGGTGACCGCGCCGTCCTGCTTCACCATCACGTTCCGCGGCTTGAGGTCGCGGTGGACGATCGGCACGGCGTGCACGGCGCTGAGCACGGCGCACAGCTGCGCCGCGACCGCGACCGCCCACGGCCAGGGGTACGGGTTCCGCTCGGCGAGGTGCCCGGCGAGGTCGGCGCCGTCGATGTACTGCATGACGAGGAACAGTTCCTCGCCCTCACTGCCCGCGTCGTGCACCGTGACCAGGCCGGGGTGGTCGACCTGTGCGGTCACCCGGCACTCGCGCACGAACCGGCGGCGCAGTTCCTCCGCGTCCTGGCCGGCCACCTTGTCGGGGCGCAGCAGCTTCACCGCCACGCGCCGGTCGAGGCGCTGGTCGTACGCCGTCCAGACCTGCCCCATGCCGCCCTGTCCGAGGATCGTGGACAGTTCGTAGCGGCCGGCGACGACGCGTCCCGCCGCGCCGGTCACCTGCCGCCCTCGCGATCGCCGCCCCGCGGGCCGTCGCCTTCCTGGCGGCGCAGGTAGTCGCTGAGTTCGTCGAGTTCGGCGCGGACCTGGTCGATGCGGGCGGGGGCCGGGTGCTGCGGGGCCGGGGGCGGCTGGAGCGGGGCCGGGCCCACGGGCGTGGCGTCGCGGGGCACGGGGGTGTGCTGCGCGGGAGGCTGCGGGACGGGCGTGGACGCCGGGGGGTACGACGAACCGGGGTGCGGATAGCCGTACGGCGTGTGGACGGTCGGCGCGTGGACGGTCGGCGCGTGGGGCGAGGCCGGGTAGCCGGTGAACTGCCGCCGCTCGCCCTGGTGGCCGATGTCCACGATCAGGAAGTAGATGGAGGCGGCCGCGCCGAGCAGCAGGATCAGCCCCAGGGCGACATCGCTGCGCACGTCGTCCTCCGGCAGGGTGCCGACCACGACGAAACAGGTGATGGACAGCGGCAGCGTGACCCAGGCCAGCACCCAGTCCAGGGCGCGGCCGCGCAGGACGGCCACCCGGAACAGCGGGGCGCAGGCCAGCACCCCGCACGTGAGGAGACCGGCTGCGGCGAACAGCACGCGCAGGGAGATGACCGTTGCCGCGCTGCGGGGAGGCGGCGCCGCGCCGTGGCCGTACATGACTGCTCCTGGACCGGTGTAGCCGATGGGGACGGATGTGCGAGTGACAGAGCCCGTTGGGAGTCCGAGCGTATAGCCCGACACGGAGAACCGGTCACGGGTTGTACCGAACCGTTGTCGTGCAGATCACCAGGGCTCCGCCGCAGGGCGTGCACAGCCCCGCAGAGGGCGTGCCGCAGCCGGACGTCGGGCTCCGCGTGCGCCGCGGGGTCGCGCTCCGGCGCACCCCCCCAAGCAGAGGCGCGAACTGACCGGCGCTCAGGTGAAACAGGGCACCGGCCTCAGGCCGCCGGGCACCTCGACGTCGCCCTGGGCGCCGAAGGGCGGGCCGGTCCAGCGGCGCCGGCGGGGCAGCGGGGCGGCCACCGTTATGGACGCCGGGGAGATGAGGGCGTTGGCCGAGCGGGGCGATGGCCGAGCGGGACGACAGCCGAGCGGAACGACGGCCGAGCAGGGCGATGGCCGAGCAGGGCGACGACCGAGCGGGACGACAGCCGATCAGGTCCGTGGCCGGGCCGGCCCGGGCGCGCACGCGCAGCCACGGGGCGCGCCGCGGCCGTTGGGGCGTACCAGGGCGACGCACCTCGCGGAGAGCCTCCGGCGCCCGGGCGTTGTCGCGCGCACCGGCGCGGGACGGGGTCTCAGCCGCCGCACTGCCGCAGCATCGTCTCCTTGTCCGCTGACGTCACGGGCAGGTCGTACTTGAGCGACACCTGGGCGAAGCGCACCGAGTAGGCGCAGCGGATCCGCTTGTCGGGAGGCAGCCAGGACGCCGGACCGGAGTCACCCTTCGCGCTGTTGGTCGGTCCGTCCACCGGGACGAGGTTGAGCGGATCGTTGGCGATGGACTCCCGCTTGTCCTTCGTCCAGCGCGAGGCGCCCATCTGCCAGTCGTAGGACAGCGGCATGACGTGGTCTATCTGGACCTTGATGGCCTGCGACTTGGTCCACTCGATGACCTTGCCGGTGTACGGGTCGTGCAGCGTCATGGACGTGACGACGCAGTCGGATCCCCTCCGGAAGCGCAGGTCCCGGCCGTCGCGCTTGAGGAGGTCGTTGCGCGAGTCGCAGCCGTTGTGGGACCAGGGGACCTCGCGCGGGGCCGAGTCCATCCAGGCGTAGCCGAACTCGTCCCTGTCGTACCCCGTCCTGGGGCCGCGGCCCTTCGTGGCCACCTTCTCGATGAGGGCGCGTGCCCTCGCCCTGTCCTCGGTCGACGTGATCGCCGCCAGCCCCGGCTTGGTGCCGTCGGGGTTGTCCAGCGGGCTCACGGCACGGCCGTCGCCGGCGGCCGGGGCGCCGGATCCGGAGGCTCCGCCGCCGTCCGCCGGAGGTTCCAGTCCCTCGCAGCCGCTCAGCGCCGCACCGGCGACCACCATGGCGACGGCCAACGCCGCCCCGCCCCTCAGACGCGTCACCTGCGCCCCTCCCCTGCTTGCCTGTTCCGCCCGCGCTCGGACGGCCTGTGCCAGGTCCCACGGTAGCGAGGTAGAGGTTCAGACCACACCGGGCCCAAAGGGGCACTCCGCGCGTATCGGCAACGCGCGCGTCAGACCTTGCCTATCCCCAGCGTCGTCTCGGAGGGCAGCAGACCTGACGCCAGTACGGCGACCCAGTAGTCGCCCAGCAGTCCGGCGAGGCGGTCGACGCCGTCCGGGCCGAGCGACTGCCAGGGCCCGGCGGCCAGTTGATCGGTGTGCTCCTCCACCTGCCGACGCAGGGCGCGGCCCGCCTCCGTGGCCGCGCCGTCCGCGTCGACCAGCCCCCGGGCAGCCAGCCGGTCGCGCGCGGCGGCCCATTCGGCGGGGCTCCAGCCCCGGCTCGCGAAGCGCTCCTCGGACGCGGCCCCTATCGCCGCGAAGGAGACGAGCGCCTCCACCGGATCCAGGCCGGCCACGAGCAGGGCCGCGAGGTGGCCGTCACCGCGGTGCTCGCGCAGAATCGTCGCGGCGTGCCACAACTGCAGGTGCGGTGCCCGCGGCCAGGGCAGCGCCGCGTTGGCGGCGGCCAGTGGACGCCCGGCCGTCCCGGCCGCCTCGGCGGCGCGGCGGGCCAGGGCGGCGGCCTCCGCCAGCTCCGAACTGTCCACCCGGTCGCCGAACAGGGCGCGCCAGGCCCGGTCGACCGCCCGCGACCGCGCCTGGAGCACCGCGCCGGGACGCGCGATGCGCCACGCCGGCTCGATGTGCGCGGCGACCATGCGCGGGCTGAAGCTGTAGAAGGCCGAGGCGACCTGCCGGGGGCCGGCCTCGCCCAACGGGGCGGCACGGTAGGGGAAGTAGCTCGGCCAGCGCTCCGCCGTGCCGTACCCGAGGGCGGCGGCCTCCTCGAACGCCTCCGGCGCGTAGTACAGCACCGCGTGCAGGGGCTCCAGCAGGTGCCACATCTGCCGGACGCGAGCGGGCTCGACGCGCGCGTCCGGCGCTACCGCGCGCTCGCCGCCCGCCTCAGGCGCCTCACGCTCAGGCCCCTCACGGGTCTCGCGCATCTCGCCGGCATGCTCCGCCATGACCTGCCTCCGCTCCCCGGCCCACCGCACAACTTGACACTGACAAGATTGCGCGCCGAGACGGCAACTTGTCAATGCCTAGATTCGGCGTAGGCTCCTGACCATGAGTTCCGGCAAGGCTTCGCCGAAGAAGTCCTCAGCAGACGGGGACGGCCCCGGCGGCCGTCCGTATCACCATGGAGACCTGCGCCGCGCCATCCTCACCGCCGCCCTCGACGTCATCGCGGCGGACGGCCCCCTGGGCCTCAGCCTGCGCGACCTTGCCCGGCGCGCGGGCGTCTCGCACGCCGCGCCCGCCCACCACTTCAAGGACCGTGCCGGACTGCTCACGGCGATCGCTGCCGAGGGTTTCGGGCTGCTCGCGACCGCGCTCGGGGAGGCCGCTGACCTCAAGGAGGCGGGTGTGCGCTACGTGCGCTTCGCGCGGGAGCACCCCGCGCACTTCCAGGTGATGTTCACGCCCGAGCTGCTGCGCACCGGCGATCTGGAACTGGCCACGGCTCGCGCCCTCGCGGGTGACGCCCTGCGGGAGGCGGTGGCCACCGTGCCCTCCGAGGGCCGCGGCACCGACGCCCGGCTCGCCGGGGTCGCCGCCTGGTCCCTGGCCCACGGCTTCGCGACGCTCCTCCTCGGCCACAACCTGGACGGCCCGGTGGACGACCGGGATCCCGAGGATGTGTTCAGGGAGCTGGCGGCGATGCTGTTCCGCCACGGCGGGTAGCCCGCCGCCCCGGACGTCGCTGTCCGCGCGAGGCCCCCGGCGGGCGCACTTCGAGTGCCGGGACCGGCGGGACGCACCCCGGATGCGCCACCCTCGAAGGCCCCGGCCCCATCACCTCGACGGGCCTGCCGCCCGGACAGACCCGTCACCCCGGTGGTCACGGTCATCACGACAGGCCCCTCGACAGACCCATCACTCCGGCAGACCCCTCACCACGACGGACCCGTCACCTCGCTGGTCACGTCACCACGACAGACCCGTCCACCCCGGTGGTCACGTCACCACGACAGACCCGTCACCCCGGTGGTCACGCCACCCCGGCAGACCCGTCCCCTCAGGACCCCAGCACCGACGTCAGGAACTCCCCGACCCACGCCAGCAGTTCCCGGCCGACCAGCGGCTTCCCGCCCACCTTCGCCGTCTTCGGGCGCGGCACCAGCACCTGGTGCGCGGCCGGCTTGATGACGGCCCCCGGGTACAGCCGCTTGAGCCGCAGCTCCTGCGACTCGCGCAACTCCACCGGCGCGAAGCGGATGTTGGTACCCTGCAGCACGATCTCGCCGACGCCGCACGCCCGCGCGAACATCCGCAGCCCGGCGACGAGCAGCAGGTTCTCCACGGGTTCGGGCAGCTTGCCGTAGCGGTCGACGAGTTCCTCGCGGACCGCCTTGATGTCCTCCTCCGAGTTGGCGGAGGCGATGGCCCGGTAGGCCTGGAGGCGCAGGCGCTCGCCCGGCGCGTAGTCGTGCGGCACGTGCGCGTCGACGGGCAGCTCGATCTTGACCTCGAGCGGCTGCTCCTCCTCGATCTCGCCGGTCTCCAGCTGGCGCCGGTAGTCCGCGACGGCCTCGCCGACCATCCGCACGTACAGGTCGAAGCCGACGCCCGCGATGTGGCCGGACTGCTCGCCGCCGAGGAGGTTGCCCGCGCCGCGGATCTCCAGGTCCTTCATGGCGACGTACATGCCCGCGCCCATCTCCGTGTGCTGGGCGATGGTCGCGAGCCGCTCGTGGGCGGTCTCGGTCAGCGGCTTCTCCGGCGGGTAGAGGAAGTAGGCGTAGCCGCGCTCGCGGCCCCGGCCGACCCGGCCGCGCAGCTGGTGCAGCTGGGACAGGCCGAAGTTGTCGCCGCGCTCCACGATCAGGGTGTTGGCGTTGGAGATGTCGATGCCGGACTCCACGATCGTCGTGGAGACGAGCACGTCGAACTTCTTCTCCCAGAAGTCGACGACGACCTTCTCCAGGGCCGACTCGGACATCTGGCCGTGGGCGGTGGCGATGCGTGCCTCGGGGACGATCTCGCGCAGCCGGGCGGCGGCCCGGTCGATGGACTCGACACGGTTGTGGATGTAGAAGACCTGGCCCTCGCGCAGCAGTTCGCGGCGGATGGCGGCACCGATCTGCTTCTCCTCGTAGGGGCCGACGAAGGTCAGCACCGGGTGGCGCTCCTCCGGCGGGGTGGTGATGGTCGACATCTCGCGGATGCCGGTGACCGCCATCTCCAGGGTCCGGGGGATGGGCGTCGCGGACATGGTCAGCACGTCGACGTTGGCGCGCAGCTTCTTCAGCTGCTCCTTGTGCTCGACGCCGAAGCGCTGCTCCTCGTCGACGATGACCAGGCCGAGGTCCTTGAACTTCGTCTCGGAGGAGAACAGCCGGTGCGTGCCGATGACGATGTCGACGGAGCCCTCGCGCAGGCCCTCCAGGACCGCCTTGGCCTCGGTGTCGGTCTGGAAGCGGGACAGCGCCTTCACGTTCACGGGGAACTGGGCGTACCGCTCGCTGAACGTGCCGAAGTGCTGCTGCACCAGCAGGGTCGTGGGCACCAGCACGGCGACCTGCTTGCCGTCCTGGACGGCCTTGAAGGCGGCCCTGACCGCGATCTCGGTCTTGCCGTAGCCGACGTCGCCGCAGATCAGGCGGTCCATGGGGATCGACTTCTCCATGTCCTCCTTGACCTCGGCGATGGTGGTGAGCTGGTCGGGCGTCTCCGCGTAGGGGAAGGCGTCCTCCAGCTCGCGCTGCCAGGGCGTGTCCGGCCCGAAGGCGTGCCCGGGGGCGGCCATGCGGGCGCTGTAGAGCTTGATGAGGTCGGCGGCGATCTCCTTGACGGCCTTCTTCGCGCGGGCCTTGGTCTTCGTCCAGTCGGCGCCGCCCAGGCGGTGCAGCGTGGGCGCCTCGCCGCCGACGTACTTGGTGATCTGCTCCAGCTGGTCGGTGGGGATGTACAGCCGGTCGCCGGGCTGGCCGCGCTTGGCGGGGGCGTACTCGACGACCAGGTACTCGCGGGTGGCGCCCTGCACGGTGCGCTGGACCATCTCGATGTAGCGGCCCACGCCGTGCTGTTCGTGGACGATGTAGTCGCCCGGCTCCAGGGTGAGCGGGTCGATGGTCTTCCGGCGGCGGGCCGGCATCCGGGCGCCCTCACGGCCGGATGCCTTCTGCCCGGTCAGGTCGGTCTCGGTGAGGACGGCGAGTCTGAGGGCCGGGTCGACGAAGCCGTGCTCGATCGACCCGCACGCGACGTGCACGAGCGACGGGGAGATCTCGCCGAGGTCCCCGTCGAGGCGGGCGGCGATGCCCTCGCCGCCGAGCACCTCGACCGTACGGGCGGCGGGGCCGTGTCCCTCGGTGACGAACACCGTGCGCCAGCCGTCGGCGAGCCAGCCCTTGGTGTCGGCGAGGGCCTTGGCGGTGTCGCCGCGGTAGGTCTCCGGGGCGTGCATGCCGAGCTTGAGGGTGTCCGCGTCGAGCTCTTCGTCGGCGGCGAACGGCGACACCGACCACCACATCATGTCCAGCTCGCGGGCCCGGTCCCGCACGTCCGCGATGGACCACAGGGAGGCCGCGCCCACGTCGATGGGCGCTTCCCCGCCGCCCGCGGTGGCCGCCCAGGAGGCCTGCAGGAACTCCTGCGAGGTGGCGACCAGGTCGGAGGCGCGGGTGCGGACCCGCTCGGGGTCGCACACCACGGCCATGGCGCCCTTGGGCAGCACGTCCAGCAGCAGCTCCATGTCGTCGACGAGGACCGGGGCGAGGGACTCCATGCCCTCGACGGCGATGCCCTCGGCGATCTTGCCGAGCAGCTCGCCCAGCTCGGGGTGGTCCTCGGCCAGGGCACGGGCGCGGGCGCGGACGTCCTCGGTGAGGAGCAGCTCGCGGCAGGGCGGCGCCCACAGGCCGTGCTCGGCGATCTCCAGGGACCGCTGGTCGGCGACCTTGAAGTAGCGGATCTCCTCGATGTCGTCGCCCCAGAACTCGATGCGCAGGGGGTGTTCCTCGGTGGGCGGGAACACGTCGAGGATGCCGCCGCGCACGGCGAACTCGCCGCGCTTCTCCACCAGCTCCACGCGCGCGTAGGCGGCGGCCGCGAGGGCTTCGACGACCTCGTTCAGGTCGGCGCTCTGCCCGGTCCGCAGGGCGACAGGCTCCAGGTCGCCCAGGCCCTTGACCTGCGGCTGGAGCACGGAGCGGACGGGCGCCACGACGACGGAGACGGGGCCGGTCTCGGGGTCGTCGGGGCGGGGGTGGGCCAGGCGGCGCAGCACGGCCAGGCGGCGGCCGACGGTGTCGCTGCGGGGGCTGAGCCGCTCGTGCGGGAGCGTCTCCCACGAGGGGTACTCCACGACGCCCTCGGGCGGCAGGAGGGAGCGCAGGGCCGCGGCCAGGTCCTCCGCCTCGCGGCCGGTCGCCGTCACCGCCAGCACCGGGCGGCCCGTGTCCCGGGCCAGGGCGGCCACCGCGAAAGGGCGGGCCGCGGGCGGGCCGACCAGGTCGACGTGCATGCGGTTGCCGTCTGCCGCCGCGCTGATCGCTTCGGCGAGGGCGGCGTCCTTGACGACGGCGTCGAGCAGACCGTGCAGGCTCATGGGGGGTGCTTTCCGTCCAGGGGTGGGCAACACGACTGGCCCGACGCGCGCCGCGGGCCGGGGGTCTCCAGCGTACGTCGCCGCGCGGCCCGGCGCCGGGGCCTGGGGACGGCGCCCCGGGGTGTGGGGTGCTCGGCGTGGTCGTCGCGGAAAGCAACCGGCGCCGGAAGTCCACCAGGACTTTCCGGCGCCGGTTCCCCCGCAACCCCCGTGTGCGGTGGTCCCCCGGTGACTACTCCGTCGCGATCGCGTTCAGCACGTTCATCCGGCCCGCCCGGAACGCCGGGATCAGTGCCGCGAACAGGCCCACGAACGCCGAGCCGACGAAGACGCCGATGATGGTCGGCCAGGGGATGTCCAGGACCATCAGGCCCTCCAGCGCGAGCAGCTGCTGCGCGGTGGCGCCCCAGCCCATGCCCAGACCGAGGCCCAGGAGGGCGCCGAAGAGGGCGATGACGACCGACTCCATGCGGATCATGCGGCGCAGCTGGCGGCGGGAGAGGCCGATCGCCCGCATCAGGCCGATCTCCCGGGTGCGCTCCACCACCGACAGGGCCAGGGTGTTCACCACGCCCAGGACGGCGACGATGATCGCCAGGGCCAGCAGGCCGTAGATCATGTTGAGCAGCTGGCCGATCTGGTCCTTCAGGGCGTCCTTGTAGTCGGTCTGGTCGCGCACGGTGTACTGCGGGTAGTCGTGCAGGGCCGACTTCAGGGACGTGTAGGCGGCGTCCTGCTGCCCCTCCTTGGCCGTGGCGAAGACCAGCGAGTCCAGCGGCATCTTGTCGGCCGGGACGTACTTGGCCATCGTCGAGATGGACGTGTACATCGCGCCCGCGTCGATCACGACGTCACTGCTGGTGATGGCCCGGACCGTGAGGTCGGCCGCTGAGCCGTCCCTGAAGGCCACCTTGATCTTCGAGCCGAGCGTGATGCCGTGGTCCTCGGCGAACTTCTCGTGCACGGACATCGAGTCGGGCTTGTAGGCGTCGGTGAGCTTGCCGGTGACGGTCTCGGTGCGCAGGTCGGTCGCGTACGAGGGGTCGGCCGCCGTGATCGCCGTGTCCTTCAGGGTCTTGCCGTCGGGGGTGGTGAAGTCGGCCTCGGTCCACTTGTACTCGGTGATCCGCTCCAGCTCCGTCGTCGCCTTCATGGCCTTGACCGCCTGGGGGGTGATCAGCTGGCCGCTGTCGGACTGGACGATGAAGTCCGTGCCGACGGTCTTGTCGAGCTGGTCGGTGGCGGAGGCCACCATGGAGGAGCCGACCACGGACAGGCACGCCACCAGGGCGAGACCGATCATCAGGGCGGCACCCGTGGCGCCGGTGCGGCGCGGGTTGCGCAGGGCGTTGCGCTCGGCCATGCGGCCCACGGGCCCGAACGCCCGCAGCAGGACCGCGCCGAGGACGCGGACCACCGCGCCGGCGAGCAGCGGGCCGATGACGACGAAGCCGATCAGCGACAGCACCACGCCGATGCCGAGCCACAGCGAGCCGTCCGTGGCCTTGTCGGCCGACCCCGCCAGGTACAGGGCGAAGGCGCCGCCGGCGGTGAGGACCGTGCCGATGATGCCGCGGATCCAGCCGGCCTTGGCGTCCGCCGGGGCACCGGCGTCGCGCAGGGCCGCCATCGGGGAGATCTTGCCGGCGCGCCGGGCGGGCAGGTAGGCGGCGAGCACGGTGACGATCACGCCGAGGACGAGACCGACCACGGGGGTCGTCCAGGCCACGGTGAGGTCGTCGGTGGACAGTTCCATGCCCATCTGGCCCATGAGCTTCATCAGGCCGACGGCGAGGCCGACGCCCGCGCCCACGCCGAGCACGGATCCGACGAGGCCGAGCAGCAGCGCCTCGGCGAGCACCGAGCGGTTGACCTGCTTGCGGGAGGAGCCGATGGCCCGCATCAGGCCGATCTCGCGGGTGCGCTGGGCGACCAGCATGGAGAAGGTGTTGATGATCAGGAAGATGCCGACGAGGAAGGCGATCCCGGCGAAGCCGAGCATCGCGTACTTCATGACGTTCATGAAGCCCTCGACGTCCTTCTGGTTGGCGTCGGCGGTCTCCTTCGCGGTCTTGACCTGGAAGTCGCCGCCGAGTTCGGCCGTGACGTTCTTCTTCAGCTGTGCGTCGCTGACGCCGGCGGCGGCGGTGACGTTGACGTTGGTGTAGACGCCGCCCTCGCCGACCAGGGCCTGCTGGGCGGTCTTCGTGTCGAGGTAGAAGATCGCGGCGCCGGGGTTGGTGACGGTGAAGTCGGCGATGCCGGAGATCTTCGCCTCGTGCGTGCCGACCGCGCTGATCACGCCGATCTCGTCACCGAGCTTCAGACCGTGCTTGTCGGCGGTGTCGGCGTCGACCATGATCTGGTCGGCGCCCTTGGGGGCCGCACCGGAGGTGATCTTCATGGTGCGGGCGTCGTTGGCGTTCCAGCTGCCGACGACGGTCGGGGCGCCGCTGGAGGGCGAGAGGCTGTCCTTGTCGGCGTCGACGACGGTGACCGACGTGGAGAACACCGTGCCCTCGGCGGACTTCACGCCCTGGGCCTTGCGGACCTCCGCGAGCACGGAGGCCGGCATGACCGGCGGCCTGCCGTTGTCGGCGGTCGTCTCACCGCTGTCGGAGGCGCCCTTGGCGCTGACCGTCACGTCGGAGGAGGTGGCCGCGAAGAGCTTGTCGAACGTGGTCGACATGGTGTCGGTGAAGACGAGCGTCCCGCAGACGAAGCCCACCGACAGCAGGACGGCGATCGCCGACAGGGCCATGCGTCCCTTGTGCGCGAAGAAGTTGCGCATGGAGGTCTTCATGACGGTCATGACGTGCGCCCCCGGGCGTCGAAGTCCTTCATGCGGTCCAGGACGGCCTCGGCGGTGGGCTTGAACATCTCGTCGACGATGCGGCCGTCGGCGAGGTAGAGCACCCGGTCCGCGTAGCTGGCGGCGACCGGGTCGTGGGTGACCATGACGATGGTCTGGCCGAGCTCGGTCACGGAGCGGCGCAGGAAGCCGAGGACCTCGGCGCCGGCGCGCGAGTCGAGGTTTCCGGTCGGCTCGTCGCCGAAGATGATCTCCGGCCGGGCGGCGAGCGCCCTGGCCACGGCGACGCGCTGCTGCTGGCCGCCGGAGAGCTGGGTGGGCCGGTGCTTGAGCCGGTCGGCGAGCCCGACGGTCTCCACGACCCGCGCGAGCCACTGCTTGTCCGGCTTGCGGCCCGCGATGTCCATGGGCAACGTGATGTTCTCGAGGGCGTTCAGCGTCGGCAGCAGGTTGAACGCCTGGAAGATGAACCCGATCCGGTCCCGGCGCAGCTGCGTGAGCTTCTTGTCCTTCAGGCCGGTGATCTCGGTCTCGTCCAGGTAGATCTGCCCGCTGGTGACGGTGTCGAGCCCGGCGAGGCAGTGCATCAGCGTGGACTTGCCGGAGCCGGAGGGGCCCATGATCGCGGTGAACTGGCCGCGTGCGATGTCCACGTCGACGTGGTCGAGGGCGACGACCCGGGTCTCCCCGGACCCGTACGCCTTCACGACCTGCCGCGCCCGCGCGGCAACGGCCGTTCGCCCTCCAGTACCCCCGTGCCTGGGAATGGTCACAGCCGAAGTCACGGTATGTCTCCTATATCGGTCAGCAGATGGTGAAAGCGGTCGCCTGGCCGGCACCCGCGGTGTGCGTTGCCGGACCACGGAACCGTCCGGCGCGCCTCGAGTCTCCCTGCGGGGAGGGGTCCCGCGCCCTGGTGTTCAGCGCAGTCTTTTGCTGTGGAAAACCCCACCCCCGCCGGTGTGCGAACCACCCCCCGGCGGCGTAAAGCCAGGTTAAGGAACGCCCCGCGCGCGTCTCGTCCTCCGCCGGTACGAACCCTCCCCAGGTCGTAGTACGGAGGTACCCCTAGGGGCAGTCCACCGAAGGGCGGAGTCCGTCTCAGGGTCGGCTCATCCCCTCGGCCCACCGAGGTTCCACCCTCCCGCGACGTCAGGGTCAAGTGGGAAGCTGTCCGCGGCAGGTAGCTGCAAGGGGCAAACAGACAGCAGGGGGAGGAACCCGGGGTGGGCGGCACCGGTTCGGCAGCGCAGGAGACCGCACGTCCCGTCGCGACCGGCCGGCGCGGCGCCGTGGTGGCCGCGCTGATGCTCTCGATGGCGCTGGCGGCGCTGGACTCCACCATCGTCTCGACCGCCGTCCCGCAGATCGTCGGGGACCTCGGCGGCTTCTCGGTCTTCTCCTGGCTGTTCTCCGGCTATCTGCTGGCCGTGACCGTCACACTGCCCGTCTACGGCAAGCTCTCCGACACCTTCGGGCGCAAGCCGGTGCTGATCGTGGGCTCGGTGCTCTTCCTGCTCGGCTCGCTGCTGTGCGCGCTGGCCTGGAACATGGGGGCGCTCATCGCCTTCCGCATCGTGCAGGGCCTGGGCGGCGGCGCCCTGCAGGGCACGGTGCAGACCCTGGCCGCCGACCTGTACCCGCTGAAGGACCGGCCCAGGATCCAGGCGAAGCTGTCCACGGTGTGGGCGGTGTCGGCGGTGGCCGGTCCCGGGCTCGGCGGGGTGCTCGCCGCGTACGCGGACTGGCGCTGGATCTTCCTGGTCAACCTGCCGGTGGGCGCGGTCGCGCTGTGGCTGATCGTGCGTCACCTGCACGAGCCGGAGCGGGAGAACGCCCCGCACGCGCGCGTGGACTGGGCGGGCGCGCTCGCGGTGTTCGCCTGTGGCGGGGTGCTGCTGACGGCCCTGGTGCAGGGCGGGGTGGCGTGGCCGTGGCTGTCGGCGCCCTCGCTGGCCCTGTTCGGCACGGGTCTCGCGCTGGTGGCGGTGGTGGTGCTGGTGGAGCGCCGCGCCGCGGAGCCGATCATCCCGGGCTGGGTGTGGCGGCGCCGGACGATCGCCGCGGTCAACCTGGCCCTGGGCGCGCTGGGGTTGCTGATGGTCGCGCCGACGGTCTTCCTGCCCACCTACGCGCAGTCGGTGCTGGGCCTGGCGCCCGTGGCCGCCGGATTCGTGCTGTCGGTATGGACGTTGAGCTGGCCGGTGTCGGCGGCGCTGAGCCAGCACGTGTACCGCAGGATCGGCTTCCGCCGCACCGCGATGCTGGGCATCGGGGCGGCCGCGCTGATCCTGCTGGCGTTCCCCTTCCTGCCCTATCCCGGGCAGGCGTGGCAGCCGACGCTGCTGATGCTGCTGCTGGGGGCCGCCCTGGGCCTGTTCCAGCTGCCGCTGATCGTCGGGGTGCAGTCGACGGTGGGCTGGGCGGAGCGCGGGACGACGACCGCGTCCGTGCTGTTCTGCCGCCAGACCGGCCAGACGATCGGCGCGGCCGTCTTCGGCGCGGTCGCCAACGGGGTGCTGGCCGCCCGGCTCGGCGGCGCGGGCGACCTGGACTCGGTGACCCGGGCGCTCGGCTCGGGCACGGCGCCGGAGGCGACCAGGCGGGCGATCGCCGACGCGGTGCACGCCGTCTACCTGGGCGCCTCGGGCGCGGCGGCGCTGGCGTTCCTGGTGCTGCTGTTCCTCGCGCCCAGGAAATTCCCGGTGCTCAAGGACTGACCGTCCGTAGGCTCCGGCCCATGCTGACCCTGGAACGGCTGCGCGCCGATCACGCGGATGCCCTGCTGGCCTTCGAGCGGGAGAACCGCGCGTACTTCGCGCGCACGGTCCCCGACCGCGGGGACGCCTACTTCACACCGGACGGGTTCGCCGCACGCCACCGGGCGCTGCTGGACGAGCAGCACGCGCGCGTGTGCCACTTCCACGTCCTGCTGGAGGACGACGTGCTGATCGGCCGGGTGAACCTGATGGACGCGGCGGGCGGCACGGCCGAACTCGGCTACCGCGTCGGCGAGCGCGCGGCGGGCCGGGGTGTGGCGACGGCCGCCGTCGCCCGGATGTGCCGGCTGGCCGCCGCCGCGTACGGGCTGACGTCCCTCACCGCGCGGACGACCCTGGACAACCCCGCCTCCATGAAGGTCCTGACCCGCAACGGCTTCCTGCCCGTCGGGGAGACGACCCTGAGCGGCCGGCCCGGAGTGCTCTACGCGCGGCGGGAGTTGACCGACACCCCGCCCCCGGCACCCGGAAGCGAGGGTTAACGCGGGTAACACCCGAGGTCACGAAGGTAAGCGCATACCGACCAATCAGTTTGTCCAAACCCTCGCGCAGCCCCGGTACTCCGCAGTAACGTGCGTGGCCGCCCGCCCCCCACCTCCCTGCGGTCCGCCGCACCGGATCCGACCCGCGCGAGGAGCACCGGGATGTCCTACGACCCGCCGCCGTCCCATCCGTACCCACCGCCGGACTCGTCACCGCCGTACGGCACCTACCCCTGGGTGCCGCGGCAGGACAGCGAACCGGCCGCGCGGCGTCCCCAGCGCCACGCCGCCCCCGGGCACCACAGCGACCTGCGGCTCCTGCGCAGCGCCTACCGCTGGCAGCGGCGCGTGGCCACGCTCACGGCCCTCGGCTACTTCGTCCTGTTCCTCATCCTGTCGGCGTTCGCCCCGTCGCTGATGACGAGCACCGTCACCGACGGCCTGCCCACCGGCCTGCTGCTCGCGCTGATCCAGGTCCCGGTGACCTGGCTGGCGATCGCCCTGTACGAGCAGACGGCCCGCCGCCGCGTCGACCCGATCGCGGACCGGATCCGCAGGCAGGCCGCGCTGGACACCAAGCGGGAGGCGACCCGGTGACCACCGAGTTCAGCGGGAACGCCCAGGCGATGTCCCTGGTCGGCTTCTCCGCCGTCGCCACCGTCACGCTGCTGCTGTGCGTGATGACCGGCCCCGACCGCGACGACCTGGACGAGTTCTACACCGGCTACGGCTCCCTTTCGCCCATGCGCAACGGCCTGGCGATCGCCGGCGACTACATCTCCGCCGCGACCGTCCTCGGCACCGGCGGCGTCATCGCCCTGTTCGGCTACGACGGCACCGTCCTGGCCCTGAGCACGGCCCTGTCGCTGATGCTGCTGATGTTCCTGCTGGCCGAACCGCTGCGCAACGCGGGCCGGTTCACCATGGGCGACGCGCTGACCCGCCGGACGCCCGGACGCGCCGTGCGGATCGCGGCCTGCGCGGTGACCCTGGCGGCGCTCATGCCGCTGATGCTGGTCCAACTGGCCGGGACCGGGCAGCTGATGGCGTTCATCCTCGGCTTCTCCGGCGAGTCGCTGCAGACGGGCTGCATCATCGGCGTGGGCGCCCTGATGATCAGCTACGCGGCGATCGGCGGCATGAAGGGCACCGCCCTCATCCAGATCCTGAAGATCGTGATGCTGCTCGGCTCCGGTCTGGTGGTCTCCGTGCTGATCCTCGATCGCTTCGACTGGAACCCGGGGGCACTGTTCGCCGCGGCCGCCGAGAACAGTGGCGTCGGCTCGGCGTTCCTCTCGTCCGGCCTGCAGTTCTCCGGCGGCCCCAGCCCCGGCCTGGACATGATCACCTCGCATCTGACGATCGTCCTCGGCGGCGCCTGCCTGCCCCACGTCACCATGCGCATGTACACCGCCTCCAGCGCCCGGCAGGTGCGGCGGTCCATGTCCTGGGCCGTGTCCGGCGTGGCCCTGTTCGTGCTGGTCATCACGGTCGTCGGCTTCGGCGCGACCGCGCTGGTCGGGCGCGCGGTGATCGCCCAGGTCGACCCGCAGGGCAACACGGCCTACCTGCTCGGCTCACAGGCGGCGTTCGGCGCCGACGTGTCGGCGGCGGAGACGTTCCTGTTCACCACCGTCACCACGGCCGTGTTCCTCACGCTGCTCGCCTCCGTCGCCGGCATGATCCTCGCCTGCGCCAACTCCCTCGCGCACGACGTGTTCGCGGCCCGGGTGCGGGAGATGTCCCCGCGCCGGGAGATGCTCCTGGCCCGCGTCTCGGCGCTGGCGGTGGGCGTGTGCGCGATCGTGCTGGCCACCCTCGTCCAGCACCGCAGCCTGCAGCCCCTGGTGACGCTGTCGTTCTGCCTGGGCGCCTCGGCCGTAGCGCCCGCGCTGGTCTACAGCCTCTTCTGGCGCCGCTACACCCGGGCGGGCCTGCTCAGCACCCTCATCGGCGGCTCGCTGGCCGTGCTGCTGCTGATGCCGGGCACCAATCTGGTCTCCGGCTCACCGGTCTCCGCCTTCCCCGAGGCGGACTTCAACTGGTTCCCGTTCACCACCACGGGCCTGCTCTCCATCCCCCTGGGCTTCGCCTGCGGCTGGCTCGGCACGATGGCCTCCGGCCGCCGCAAGTCGGAGGAGCAGCGGCATCAGTACGAGGCGGTGGAGGCCTGGATCCTGGCGGGCGCGGTGCGCAGGGAGGACTAGGCGGGCCGGCACCGCCTCACCGGCCCAACGCCTCACCGGCCCGACGGCCCGCGAGTGTTCACTCCGCCGCCTGCCCCGCCCATGCCGCCAGGCTGCTGTGCACATGGTCGATGTGAGCGCGCACGCCGTCCAGCTGGTCGGCGTGCGCGCGCAGCAGCCGTCGTGTCTCGCACTCGACCGCTTCCGCCCGGGCCCGGGCCCCGGCCAGCAGCTGTGCCGCACGTGCGTCGGCCTCTTCCGCCAGGCCGCGGGCCTCGGTCTCACCGTCGGCGAGGGCCTGCTCCGCCTCGGACAGTGCCTCTTCGGCGCGCGCCAGTTCCTCCGCGTACCGGACGTCGAGCGCGGCCGCCCGCTCGGCCTCCTCGCGCTCGGCCGCATCCCACCGCTCGGCATGTTCCTTCGCCTGCTCGGCGAGCATCCCGGAGGTGCGCTGCCGCATCTCCCGCAGCGCGGCCAGTGCCTCACCGCGCTGTTCCCCGGCCGCGCGCCCGGCCTCGCCCCGGATGTCGTCGGCCTCGGCACGTGCCGCGAGCAGCCGCTGCCGGGCCCGTTCACCGGCGTCGGCGCGCACGGCGTCGGCGCGCGCCCGTGCGGACTCGCGCACGCCGGCCGCCGACGCCCGCGCCGCTTCCACCTGTTGACGCGCCTGCCGACGCGCCCCCTCCCGGACCGCCGCGGCCTCCTGCTCCCCGAGTTCGAGAAGCCGGCGGGCCCGCTCCCCCAGCGTCTCGTAGGTCTGCGGCCGCAACCGCGCCACCGCGTTCCGCAACCGCCCCAGTTCCTCGTCCATCCGCCGGGCGAGCACGGTCAGCCGGGCGGCCCGCTCCCAGGCCGCGTCACGGTCCGCGGAAAGGGCCTCGGCGCAGGCGTCGACCTGTTCGGGACGGTAACCGCGCCCCCGCACGACCGGGAAGCCGTACGGGGACACCGAAGCGCTGCTCATCCTGGGGCCCCTCTCCACCACACCGACGCGACGCGAAACCGCCCGGGAACGGGACGATTTCGCGCACATCTTGGTGGATCAGACGGAAGTGTGCATAACGCGACACTCCGCACCGGGGTCACGGGCCCCGTCCGGCCCGGGCGGCCGTCAGCCCCACGTCGTGCCGGCGGGCTCCTGGACGGTCGTGTTGATGCGGTTGAACAGGTTCGTCAGCGCGATGGTGAGGATCAGCCCCGCCAGCTCCTTCTCGTCGAAGTGGTCGGCCACCTCGTCCCACAGGGCGTCCGGCACGGACTCCCCCGAGAGGTCCGCCAGCCGCGTCATCGCCTCGGCCAGCCGCAGCGCGGCCCGTTCGGTGTCCGAGAAGAAGGGCGCGTGCCGCCAGGCGGCGACGGCCGCGATGCGCTCCTCGCTCACCCCGGCCTTGCGGAGATTGACGGTGTGCCCGTGCACGCAGGCACCGCAGCCGTTGATCTGGCTGGCGCGCAGCCCGGCGAACTCCGCCACGTCCTGCCGCAGACCGCTCTCCCCGATCGCCTGCGACAGGGCGCCGATGCCCTTCATCGCGGCGGGAAGGACGAACGCCGGGTTCTTCATCCGTGCCTGCATGGTCTCTGCCTCCTGTGTCGGCGGTGCGTCGCTGTCACTGCACTGACGGAGCGAAGGAGGACGGTGTGACAGCCCGGCGGAGAAAAATCTCGTACCCGCGGGAAAAGAGCCGGGCCCGGTCGTACGAACGACCGGGCCCGGCTCCTCACGGCACGTCCGCCGTCACGGCGTCACGGCCTCACGACGTCACGGCGTCACAGCGTCACAGCAAGCCGTCCCACATCTGCTCCAGCAGCACCGACCACCAGCTCTCCGGCGAGCCGAGCGCCGCCGGGTCCAGCGCGGCCAGCTGCGCCTGGAAGTCGACCGTCCAGCGGCCCGCCTGCTCCTGGTTCAGGCCGAACCTGAGCCGCCACATCCGGCCGAGCAGCGCCAGACACCGCGCGAACTCCGGCAGCCCGGTGTTCACGAACTGCGGCGGCACGGGCGCCCCGCCCGGCCCGGCCTCCACCGGCACGGCGACGATGTTGGCGGTGCCGTACTGCACGCAGATCGCCTTGCCGAAGTCGCTGCCCATCACCAGGTACGAGCCCGCGTCCGAGGCCGGCTGCACACCGCGCTCGGCCGCCAGCTCCGCCAGCGTCGGCACGGGCCTGCCCGGCTGCGCCTGCGCCCAGAAGAACGGGCCCATGTCCAGCGGCAGCCCGGCAGCGACCAGCGTGTGCGCCACCACCGGCGGCACGCCCTGCCGGGACACGGCCGCCTGCTCGAACCGGAACACCCCCGGCCCGAACGCCGCCGCCAGCTCCTGCGCGATGGCCTCCGGCGGGATCGGCGGCACCGCCTGCACCGGCGGCAGCGGGGCCCGCACCGGCGCCGGACGCGCCGGCCCGTCCGCCACCTGGTGCAACTCGCCCTGGTGGACCAGCAGTTGCTGCATGCCCTGCTGCCGGCTCGCGTGGTCCGTGCCGTACGGCGCGATCGACGTGATCCGCGCCTGCGGCCACTGCTCCCGGATCATCCGCGCGCAGTACGCGCCCGGCAGCTCGCACGACTCCAGCTCGGTGTGCAGCTCCAGCACCTGGTCCGGCGGCACGTTCATGGCGCGCAGCTCGTGGAAGATCTGCCACTCCGGGTGCGGCGTGCCCGGCGCGGAACGCCGGATCAGCTGCTGCTCGGAACCGTCCTGCGCGCGGTAGCGCAGCACGGCCTGGTAGCCGGGGCCGACGGTCGGCTGCCCGGTGGGCTGCTGCGGGTAGCCGTACGCCGGGGGCTGCCCGGGCACGGGCTGACCGGGCGGCGGCGGCATGGCGCCGGGCGGCATCGCACCCGGCACCCCACCGTGCGGCGCCGGCGGCATGCCGGGGGCGCCCGGCGCGGCGGGGGGTGCGCCGGGGGCCTGCGGCGGCGGAGGCACGCCGGGGCCGCCCGCGGGGGGCGTGGCCAGCATGGTCTCCGCGTGGTGCACGGGCCCCGGACCGCCGGGCACGCCGGGAGCACCCGGCGGCTGCGGCGCGCCGGGCCGGCCGGGCGGAGCGGGCGGAGCGGGCGCGCCGGGTGCCTGCGGGGCGGGAGCCTGCGGCGCACCGAGCGCACCCGGCACACCGGGAGGCCCCGGCGGCTGCGGAGGCCGAGGCCCACCCGGACCCATCCGGCCGGGGTCGGCGAACATCGTGGCGGCGTGGTGAACTCCGCCGGGCGGCGTCCCGCCGGGAGCACCGGGCGCGCCGGGCGGATTCGGGACGCCCGGCGGCTGCGGCGCACCTGGACCACCGGGCGCGCCGGGCGCGTTCGCGGCCCCGGGAGGCTGCGGCGCACCCGGCCCGGAGGGGGCCCCGGGCAGACCCTGACCGCCGTGGCCGCCGAGGCCACCAGGCCCGCCGGGAGCTCCGGGACCACCAGGCCCGCCGGGGGCTTGAGAACCTCCCGGTCCTCCCGGTCCTCCCGGTCCTTCGGGTCCGAGCGCCGACACCATCTGCGTGGGCACGTAACCGCCCGCCGGCGTACCCGGCGCGCCGGGCCCCGACGGCGGAGGCGTGTCGCCCGGCCGCGCACCCGGCGTGCCCGGGGCACCCGGCGGTGGCGGCGTGGCCGGACCCGCACCCCGGCTGCGTCCCGGCGGCGGGGTCGCCTTGCTGGTCACCGCGTCGGCGATGTCCCCGGCGCTCGGCGCGGCGGCCCCCGGCCCGGCCGGCGGCTGCGGCACACCGGCGGGACCGGCGGGACCAGAGGACCCACCGGGCACACCGGCACCCCCGGGCCCCTGCGGATACCCGTACGGCGGGCCGCCCTGCGTGGGCGGAAGCGCGCTGCCGTGCGGCACACCGCCCGGCGGCGTACCCGGCCCGCCGGACGCGGCAGCCCCGGGCGCGTGGCCGTACCCCGGCCCCTCGGCCGCCGCCGCACCGGGCGCGTTCGGATCGTCGACCGCCGGCGACAGCGCCGTCGGCGGAAGCTGACTGCCGCCCGCCATGAGGGCCGTCTTCGCGTCGGGCGTCGTCGACGGCGGCGTACCCCCGTCGCTCTCGCTCAGCGGCGGCGCGAACACCGTCGCGGGCAGCGGTACGGAACGGTCGTCACCGGCATCGCCGTTGGTGTCCGTACCCGCCCACGGAGTCGCCCCGGCAGGCGCACCCGGGGCAGCCGGGCCGGCAGGGACTGCCGGAGCGTCCGGCGCACCCGGCACCTCCGGAACCCCGGACGCGTCCGACGCGACCCCCGCGTCACTCCCCCCGGCGGCCGGCCACGACGCGCCGCTGTCCGGCGCGGCAGGGGCACCCTCACGACCCGGGGCACCCACGGAGGCGCTCCCCGGGGCACCCACAGAGGCACCCTCCGAGGCACCCCCACCGCCGGACGTCGCCGTCCGGCGGTCCGGGATCCCCAGCTTGTCCGCCGCGTCCTGCAACCACTCCGGCGGAGTCAGCAGGAACGACGTCTGGTTCAGATCCACCCGCGCGGGCGCCGGCGCCGGCTCGTCCGCCGCGTCGGAACGGCCGTACTCCTCCTCGTACCGGCGGATCACCTCACCCACCGGCAGCCCGGGCCACAGCGTCGCCTCCCCGCTGTCCCGCGCGATCACCAGCCGCTGCGCGCCGCCGTCCGACCGCGGCCCGTCCGCCCGGTCCTCGGCCCACACCACGAACCCGAGGTCGAACTCCCGCACCCGCACCTCACGATGCTGGTACGACGGCACGTCCCCGTTGATCCACTCTTCCGCGCGCTCCTGCGCCTGTGCGAAGGTCACCATCGCCGCGTCACTCCCCCATACCCGGGGACGGCACCGCGTCCACCGGCACCACACGCGCGAACCCGCCGTCCACCATCAGGTTCGCCACCGTCTCCAACTCCGGCGGATTGCCGGCCAGCCGCGACAGGAAGACGTCGAAGTCGTCCCCGCACGGCAGCAGCAGCCGCTCCACCCGCTCCGCAGGCGGCAGCGAGGGATCCACGTCCCGCGCGTCGTCGTACGCGCAGAACCACACCGAACCGATCCGCTCGCCCTTCACCTTCACCGCGAGCAACCCGCCCTGGACGAAGGAGATCCCCAGGTAGTCCTTGGTGAGATGGTCACGCAGACACTTGTTCACGTACACCAGGTCGTTGACCGCCGCCTCGTCGCGGACCGTGAAGAACGGCTGGTCGACCAGCAGCCCCAGCTCCGCGTCGAGCGCGGCACCCACCGGCGCGCAGCCGCCCGCCGCCTTCAGGAACGACCGGTACGCCCCCGGCAGCCGATACCCCAGCTCCTCCTCGACGCCCTGCACCTGCGACTCCGTCACCGCCACACCCGACTTCGGCAGCCCGAAGTGCGCCGGACGCGTCTCCTGCAACGGCCGCGTCCCCCGCTTGGCGTGGTCGACACCCGACGTGGCCACCCCACCGTGGTGCCGCAGCAGCGCCTTCACCTCGACCGGGACCAGCTCCAGCCGCCGCGAGCCCGCCACGTGGTGCCATGTCCAGCCGTGCGGCGTCGCCACCGCCGGCACCGTGTCCCACAGCTCGTGCCCGGACGCCGCCAGCGCCGTGTTCGCCGACACGTAGTCGGTCAGCCGCAACTCGTCGACACCGAAGCCCTCCGGCGGCTCCGCGATCTCCGCGGCCGCACGCGCATAGGGCGAGAAGTCGGGGTAACCGCGCTCGTCCACCCGTACCCCTCTCGGGTGACGGGCCGCCCGGACCGGATCCGGGAAATGCACGACCTGCCCGGCGTAGGCCGCGTTCGGCGGCGCGGCTTGTTGCCCGAGCCGACCTGTCGTCATGGCGGTTGCCCCCTGCGGCACTCTGTACGACCCGTATTGACCACCCTTGGCGCACTACGGCCCGTATCGACTGTCACGTCCACTGTCTCGACTGCTGTGCGCCGCGGCGCACTTCACCGCACGCGCCCACCTCACGGATCACCCTCCGGTTCACTGCATCGATCTCCGAACGGATCACCGCATCGCCCGCGGTGCCGACAGCCTATGCGGTACGACGACACCGGTCACCGGCACCGGCCCGCACCCCCTTCCGCTTCCGTGACCAGGCGTCACCCCACCGTGACGGCACGCCCCGCTACGGGCGTGTCGCCCCGCCCCAGCTTCCGCACGAGCCACGGCATTTGGCAGTCTGTGACCTCCCGGGGGATGCACGGAGGGGAAGACGATCATGAACGCGACACAGACGGGACCCCACACGGGCCGGTCCGCCGACCCACGAAACGGCGCCCCACGCGCCGGCGACCCCCGCAACGCCGACCCGCGAACCGCCGACCCGCGAGCCGGCGACCCCCGCATCGGCTGGAGCGCCACCGAGGCCCCCCACGCCCCCGTCCTCCGCCACCGCCGCGACGGCATCCTCCCCACCGTCGCCGCCGCCCTCTCCGTCCGCGGCGCCACCCTCACCGGCACCGCCGCCCGCGGCGACACACCCCCCGCCCTCCACCCCCTCGTCCAGGACTTCCTCGACACCCTCACCAGCGACCAACGCGACCGCTTCACCGGCCGCTGCGCCGAAACCATCCTCATCTCCCGCCACATCGCCGCAGCCGACGCCGCCCGCAGCAAACGCGCCGCACGCAAACCCATGACCAACGGCGAGGCACGCAAAGCCCTCAAGCAGGCCAAACTCACCGCCCGCCGCATCCGCGAGGACGGCGACCCCCTCCACGGCAGCTTCGCCGCCCCCTGCCGCGCCTGCACCGCGCTCAGCGCCCACTTCGGCGTCCGCATAGTCGACCCGACACCCCGGAACTGACGCCCGGGCACCCCCATCCCCACCCCCCGCACGACCAGACACCCCGGCACGCCCACCCCACACACACGCGCGCCACCCCATGACCTCGACGAGACGAAGGGCAGATGCACACCGACCGCACCTCGACCACCCGCTTCGCCGTACCCGTCGACGCGGCCCTGCGCGCCGCCGGCTGGCAACCCGGACGCTGGGACATCAAACAAGCCGAGATCTGGGCCGACGCCCTGCGCGACCACGTCTCACCCGCCGGCCACCGCCACACCGTCTTCCCCGCCGCCGTCGAGGCCTGGGCCGAATTCGGCGGACTCCGCATCACCCCGACCGGCCCGGGCCGCCAGGTCGCCCCCGCGGCCCTCCACCTCGACCCGCTCCACGGCCTCCACATGGCCCGCACCCTCGGCGACCTCGGCCGCGCCCTCGGCACCGAGGTCTGCCCCCTCGGCACCGAGACCGACCACCAGGCACTCCTCGCCATCGACAGCGACGGCCGCGCCTACGCCCTCGACCACACCGGCGACTGGTACCTCGGCACCGACATCGACCAGGCCCTGACCACCCTCATCACCGGCGCCGCACCCGCCCGGCTCACCACCGGCTGAGCCGGGCCCCGGAAACAGCCCCGGCTACGACGCCGGAATCACCGCCGACACCCGGAAACCCCCCGCGTCCGTCGGCCCCGACACGAACACCCCGCCCAGCGCCGACACCCGCTCCTTCATCCCCACCAGCCCGTTCCCCCCGGACGGCAACCCCGCCGACGACGCCGCCCCCTCCCCCGGCGGCTCGTTCTCCACCTGCATCGCGATCTCCGACACCCGATGCGCCAGCCGCACGTACGTCTTCGCCCCCGCCGCGTGCTTGTGGACGTTCGTCAGCGCCTCCTGCACCACCCGGTACGCCGTCTGCTCCACCTCCGGCGCGTACGACCGGGCATCCCCCTCCACCGACAGGTCGACCACCATCCCCGCAGCGGCCGACTGCCCCACCAGCTCCTCGATCTCCGCCAGACACGGACCCTCGTCGTCCGCCGTCCGCGAAGCCGCCGCCGCCGCGGCCACCCCCACCGCCGCCAGCGGCGCCGACGCCGCCCGCACCCGCCGCTCGTCCCCGCCACTGCGCAGCACCCCGAGCATCTCCCGCAACTCGGTCAGCGCCTGCCGCCCCATGTCCCCCACCAGCGCGGCGTTCTTCACCGCCTTCTCGGGATCCTTCCGCGCCACCGCCTGCAACGCCGCCGCGTGCACCACCATCAGACTCACCCGGTGCGCGACCACGTCGTGCATCTCCCGGGCGATCCGCGTCCGCTCCTCGTTCCGGGCCCACTCGGCCCGCTCCTCCGCCCGCTCGGCCAGCAACTGCAGCTCCCGCTCCAGGCTGTCCGCCCGCTCCCGCAGACTCTCCATCAGCCGCCGCCGGGCCCCCACGTACAGCCCGAGCAGCACCGGAGGCGCGGTGAAGCCCAGCGACATCGTGATCGCCGCGAACGGCACGAACCAGTCACCCAGGTCCAGATCCCCGCGGACCATGTCCTGCCGCGTCTTCACGAACGTCACGATGAGCGTCCCCACCAGCGACATCCCCGCCAGTGAGGCGATGATCCGCCGCGGCAGCTCCGCCGCGGCGAGCGTGTACAGGCCCACAATGCCCAGCAGGAAACCCATCTGGGCCGGCGTGATGGCGATCGACACCAGCACCACGGCGATCGGCCACCGCCGCCGCACGACCAGCACGGCACCGGCCAGCACACCGAACACCACTCCCGCCGCGACCGGGACCCCCGCGTCCCTGGCGAACGGAATCCCTTCCAGCCCGCACTCCAGCGCGGACACCACGGCCAGACTGATATCGAACACGGCACTGCGCCGCCTGGCCCACCACCACGGCCCTCCCCGGGCCGTCACATGGTCTTCCCCCGTCGCGGTCATGCCTCCAGCCTACGGGCGCCCACCGCCGGTTTTCCGGTGAGTTTCCCGGACCGGCCCCCACCACACTCCGTGACCGATCGACCGCGAAACCACCCGATATCCCTCGAACTGCTGAACCGCTCACCGTTCGACCCCGGAACCCTCCATTCCGCCCGGACGGTATGTGTATGACACATGCCACCGGCAAATACACCGACTTCGAGGGCTTGCGAGAACGGGCGAGCCCCCGCCCGCCTGGACGAAACGCCCGAACGCCAAGGACGACCTCCGCGAGAGGGCGAGGGAGCTACGGCTCCAGGGTTGGACAGCGATCGGCGACCTGTCACCAAGAGAGCTTTTCCTGGCCGGTGTCGTTCTCTACTGGGCCGAGGGCAGCAAGGACAAGATGCACGGTCGGCAGCGCCGCGAGAACCTTCAGTTCATCAACAGCGACCCGAACGTCGTTCGCTTCTACCTGCGCTGGCTGGAGTCACTGGGCGTCGAACGCGAGCGCCTCCGGTTCCGCGTCTACATCCACGAGTCCGCTGACGTGGCGGCAGCCGAGAACTTCTGGGCCGAACTCGTCGGCCCGGACGCCGCAACCTTCCAGCGCACCCCACTGAAGAGGCACAACCCCAGAACCGTCCGCAAGAACGTCGGCGACTCCTATCGAGGCTGCTTGGCCATCTACGTAACCAGGAGCGCCGAGTTGTACCGTCGCATGGAAGGCGCCTGGTACGGCATAGTAGGGGCTGACTCCGCGGCCGATCTACCAAATCGGACATAGCGGTAATCCCGGGTCGTCTAAGGGCAAGACGTCAGATTTTGGTTCTGATCATGGGGGTTCGAGTCCTCCCCCGGGAGCCCATGCTCGGTTCGGGTCCTGACTGGCAAGCCCAGTCAGGACCCGCACTCATGTCGCCCCCAAAACCCCCCGGTATCCTGCGGATGTCACCCCCACCCCATCCACAGCCGAAGGGCATCCCGTGAGCGCCAACCGCCCGGCAGCCGTCGTCGTTCTCGCAGCGGGTGAGGGCACCCGTATGAAGTCGGCCACACCCAAGGTCCTGCACGAGCTCTGCGGTCGCAGTCTCGTCGGGCACGTGCTCGCCGCCGCGGGCGAGCTGGACCCCGAGCACCTGGTCGTCGTGGTCGGCCACGCGCGCGAGAAGGTCACCGCCCACCTCGGCGAGATCGCCCCCGGCGTGCGCACCGCGGTGCAGGCGGAGCAGAACGGCACGGGGCACGCCGTGCGGATGGGCCTGGAGGAGCTGGGCGGGTCCGTCGACGGGACGGTCGTGGTCGTGTGCGGGGACACCCCCCTGCTGACCGGCGCCACCCTGCGGGCCCTCGCCGAGACGCACTCCGCCGACGGCAACGCGGTCACCGTGCTGACCGCCGAGGTGCCGGACGCGACGGGCTACGGCCGGATCGTGCGGGACGAGGCCACCGGTGCCGTCACCGCGATCGTCGAGCACAAGGACGCCACGGACGCCCAGCGGTCGATCCGTGAGATCAACTCGGGTGTGTTCGCGTTCGACGGCCGGCTGCTCTCCGACGCGCTGAAGAAGGTGCGGACGGACAACAGCCAGGGCGAGGAGTACCTGACCGATGTGCTGGGGATCCTGCGGGAGGCCGGGCACCGGGTGGGTGCGTCGGTGGCCGGGGATCACCGGGAGATCGCCGGCATCAACAACCGGGTGCAGCTGTCGGAGGCGCGCCGGATCCTGAACGACCGGCTGCTGAACGCGGCGATGCTCGCCGGTGTGACCGTCGTCGATCCGGCCACGACCTGGGTCGACGTCACCGTGACGTTCGAGCAGGACGCGGTCGTGCACCCGGGTACGCAGCTGCACGGCTCGACGCACCTCGGTGAGGGAGCGGAGGTCGGTCCGAACGCGCGGTTGAAGGACACCCTGGTCGGGGCCGGTGCGCGCGTCGACAACACGGTGGCCGACGGCGCGGAGGTGGGCCCGGAGGCGACGGTCGGGCCGTACGCGTACCTGCGTCCGGGTACCCGTCTGGGTGCCAAGGGCAAGATCGGTACGTACGTGGAGACGAAGAACGCCGCCATCGGTGAGGGGACGAAGGTGCCTCACCTGTCGTACGTGGGTGACGCGACGATCGGTGAGTACACGAACATCGGTGCCGCGAGCGTGTTCGTGAACTACGACGGTCAGGAGAAGCACCACACGACGGTCGGGTCGCACTGCCGGACCGGTTCGGACAACATGTTTGTGGCGCCTGTCACGGTCGGGGACGGTGCGTACACCGCCGCCGGGTCCGTGATCACGAAGGACGTGCCGCCCGGTTCGCTGGCCGTGGCCCGTGGTCAGCAGCGGAATATCGAGGGTTGGGTGGCTCGTAAGCGTCCGGGCAGTGCTGCCGCGAAGGCGGCGGAGGCGGCGTTCCGGGAGCCGGCCGACGAGGGGTGACCGGAAACCGGTGCCTCAAACACGGCGTACGGTGATAAGTGCACACCCGCACCCCCACCAGCTGAGACGGCCTCCGGCAAGCCGGCTGCGAGGTCTCTCGACACCCAGCTGCGACACCTCTGAGGAGACAGTGCTGTGACCGGGATCAAGACGACCGGCGAGAAGAAGATGATGTTCTTCTCCGGCCGCGCCCACCCCGAGCTTGCGGAGGAGGTCGCCCAACAGCTGGGTGTCGGGGTCGTCCCGACGAAGGCCTTCGACTTCGCCAACGGTGAGATCTATGTGCGTTATCAGGAGTCGGCGCGGGGTGCCGACTGTTTCCTGATCCAGAGCCACACGGCGCCGATCAACAAGTGGATCATGGAGCAGTTGATCATGATCGACGCGCTGAAGCGTGCGTCGGCCCGCTCCATCACGGTCATCGTGCCGTTCTACGGTTACGCGCGGCAGGACAAGAAGCACCGTGGGCGTGAACCGATCTCGGCGCGTCTGATCGCGGACATGATGAAGACCGCGGGTGCGGACCGGATCCTGACGGTGGATCTGCACACGGACCAGATCCAGGGCTTCTTCGACGGTCCGGTGGACCACCTGTTCGCGCTGCCGCTGCTGGCGGACTACGTGGGCCGGAAGGTGGACCGGGAGAAGCTGACGGTCGTGTCGCCGGACGCGGGCCGGGTGCGGGTCGCGGACCGCTGGTGCGACCGGCTGGGCGCGCCGCTGGCGATCGTGCACAAGCGCCGGGACAAGGACGTCGCGAACCAGGTCACCGTCCACGAGGTCGTGGGTGAGGTGAAGGGTCGCGTGTGTGTCCTGGTGGACGACATGATCGACACGGGTGGGACGATCTGTGCCGCGGCGGACGCGTTGTTCGCGCACGGTGCGGAGGACGTGATCGTGACGGCGACGCACGGTGTGCTGTCGGGTCCGGCGGCGGACCGGCTGAAGAACTCGCGGGTGAGTGAGTTCGTGTTCACGAACACGCTGCCGACGCCGTCGGAGCTGGGCCGGGACCTGGACAAGATCTCGGTGCTGTCGATCGCGCCGACGATCGCGAGCGCGGTGCGTGAGGTGTTCGAGGACGGTTCGGTGACGAGCCTGTTCGACGAGCAGTAGGGGTCCCTGGTGGGGCTTGTGTAGATCGTTTTGGGTGCGGCCTCCGGGTCCGAGTAGACTGCTGCAGTTGCTCGGCGAGGGAGGCCGTTCCCGTTGTTTGGCGGGATGCGGCGGTCCGTTATCGACGCGCTCTTCGTAGCAGGCCGTTCGTGGCCGGGTGACCACGTCCGTTTCTGACTTCGAGGAGTGAGTGTTATGTCCGAGGTGAAGATCTCCGCCGCCACGCGCACCGAGTTCGGCAAGGGTGCCGCGCGCCGCATCCGTCGTGAGGACAAGGTTCCGGGTGTTCTGTACGGGCACGGTTCGGACCCGATCCACCTGACGCTGCCGGGTCACGACCTGCTGCTGGCGCTGCGTACGCCGAACGTCCTGATCGCGCTGGACATCGACGGCAAGACCAACGAGCTGGCGATCCCGAAGGCCGTGCAGCGTGACCCGCTGAAGGGCTTCCTGGAGCACGTGGACCTGCAGCTGGTCCAGCGTGGCGAGAAGGTCACGGTCGAGATCCCGGTGCAGACCGAGGGTGAGCTGGCCCCGGGCGGCAACCTGCTGGAGCACGTGCTGAACGCGCTGCCGGTCGAGGCCGAGGCGACGCACATCCCCGAGTCGGTGACGGTGTCGGTGGAGGGTCTGGAGGCCGGTGCCTCGATCCTGGCCAAGGACATCACGCTGCCGAAGGGCACGACGCTGGCCGTCGAGGAGGACGCGGTCGTCCTTCAGGTGCTGGCCGCGCAGGCCGAGGAGGCCCCGGAGGGCGAGGAGGCCGCTGGGGACGAGGCCGCCGAGGCCTGATCCTCTTCGTCGTCGTTTCGTCGGCCGCTGTTCCCGTGCGGGGCAGCGGCCGACGCGTATGAAGGAGACATGGACGTGACGACCGATGCCGCCGCTCCCTGGCTGATCGTGGGGCTGGGCAATCCGGGGCCGGAGTACGCGGGCAACCGGCACAACGTGGGCTTCATGGTGGCCGATCTGCTGGCGGAGCGGGTCGGGGGGAGGTTCAAGCGGGCCGGGCGGGCGCAGGCGCAGGTGGTCGAGGGGCGGATCGGGCCGCCGGGGCCGTTGAACCGGCGGGTGATCCTGGCGAAGCCGATGTCGTACATGAACCTGTCGGGCGGTCCGGTGAACGCGCTGCGGGACTTCTACAAGGTGCCGGTGGCGCATGTGGTGGCGGTGCACGACGAGCTGGACATCGACTACGGGACGCTGCGGCTGAAGCTGGGGGGCGGCGACAACGGGCACAACGGTCTGAAGTCGATGACGAAGGCGTTCGGGGCGGACTACCACCGGGTGCGGTTCGGGATCGGGCGGCCGCCGGGGCGGATGCCGGTGGCGGATTTCGTGCTGAAGGATTTCTCGCCGGCGGAGCGCAAGGAGCTGGACTACTTCGTGGACCGGGCGGCGGACGCGGTGGAGTGTCTGGTGATCGAGGGGCTGGAGCGGGCGCAAAGCACGTACAACTCCTGACTTGTCGCCCGGTGAGGTTGACGGGCCGTTGAGGCATGGCCAATGATCCCGGCCATGCCTGCCCATGCCGTCTCCTCTCGTCCGGTCGCGGCCGTCGTGCTGCGGTGCGGACGGTTCGCCGTGATGGGCGTGGTGGCGGTGCTGATCCTGATCGCCGGGGTGTGGGCGTCGTGGGGTACGGCGCAGCACGTGATGCTGACGAAGGGCCGTGAGCAGGGCACGGTCGATGTGGCGCGGTGCGGGGAGCGGTCCTGCTGGGGCCGGTTCGCGCCGCGGACGGCGGGGGCGCAGCCGCGGGCGCGGGTGGTGCTGGAGCGGTCGGTCGCGGTGGAGCAGGGCCGGACGTACACGGTGGTGCTGAAGCCGGGCGGTGCCGAGGCGGTGCGGTCGGGGCCGGCGGGTGTGCTGTACGCGTGGGTCCCGCTGGGTGGCGCGTTGTTGCTGGCGTCGGTCGTGGTGGCGGGTGGGTTGCTGCGGACGCGGGCGGCGTGGGTGCTGGGTCTGTCGGGTGTGGCGTTGCTGACCGCGGCTTTCGTGACCGTCTGAGGGGTCGGGGCGTTCTCCAGGTCTGTGGAGGGGCCCGAGTGTTGTGCGTTCGTGATTGACGTGCGGTCGGGCGAGGCTGGAAGCTGAGCCGCCCCCTCCACATCTTCCCGTCACTTCTCGAAGATGGACGACTTCCCGATGCGAACCCTCTCCCGCTGCGGCGCTGTGTGCGCCGCCGCCTCCGCGGTCCTCCTGCTCGCTCCCGCCGCGCACGCCACCCCGCCCGGTGACAACGGCACGGTCAAGATCCATGACGCCACGACGGGCGAGGAGCTGCGCCGCAACGAGCCGCACGTGTGCACGTTCTACCTGGACGCCTTCGGTTTCGACGGCGGTCAGCAGGTCGACTGGCACATCGACGCGATCCCGCCGAGCGAGAACAAGGGACAGACGGTGAAGTCGGGTGCCCTGACGCTGGACGGCGAGGGGCACGGCCGCAGCGCGGACCTGTCGCTGCCCGACGGGCACTACAAGCTGTTCTGGAACTTCGACGGCGAGAAGGGCGCGGCGAAGCACAAGGTGTTCTGGACGGACTGCGGGGACGAGGCGCCCGGTGGTGGGACGCCGTCCGGGTCGGCGTCCGGGTCGCCGTCGTCCGGGGCGTCCGAGGCTCCGTCGGGCGAACCGGGTGAGCCGGGTGCGTCGGTGTCTCCGGGCGCGTCGGCGGGCGCGGGTGCGTCGTCGTCGCCGTCCCCGCAGGGCGTCGCCGGCGGTGATCTGGCCGAGACGGGCAGCGGGGCGCCGGTGGGCCTGCTGTCGGGTGTGGCGGCGGTGCTGCTGGCGGCCGGCGGGTTCCTGGTGTTCCGTCGCCGGCAGGCGGGTCGCGGCTGAGGTGTGACATGAGCGGTGCCCCCGAGCCGTGTGCGGCTCGGGGGCACTGTTCGTGTGCGGGGCCGGTTCAGCCGGTGTTGCGCAGGCCGGCCGCCACGCCGTTGACGGTGAGGAGCAGGGCGCGGGCGAGCAGCGGGTCGGGGGTCTCGCCCGCGGCGGCCGTGTCGCGCTGCCGCTTGAGCAGGGCGACCTGGAGGTAGGAGATGGGGTCGAGGTAGGCGTCGCGGATGGCGAAGGTCTGCTTGAGGACGGGGGCGGCGTCCAGCAGTTCGTTCTCGCCGGTGACGCGGAGGACCTCGGCGACGGTCAGCTCGTGTTCGGCCTTGATGGTGTCGAAGACGTGCTTGAGGTCGTCGGGGACGAGGGTGTCGACGTAGTGCTGGGCGATCCGCAGGTCGGTCTTGGCGAGGGTCATCTCGACGTTGGAGACGAAGTTGCGGAAGAAGTGCCACTGCTCGTACATCTCGTCGAGGACGGTGTCGAGGCCGGCCTCGCGCAGGGCCTTGAGGCCGGAGCCGACGCCGAACCAGCCGGGGACGATCTGCCGGGACTGGGTCCAGCCGAACACCCAGGGGATGGCGCGCAGGCCGTCGAGCGAGACGCCGGAGCCGGGGCGGCGGGAGGGCCGGGAGCCCAGGTGCAGGTCGGCGAGCTGGTCCACCGGTGTCGACGCGAGGAAGTACGTCGGCAGGTCGGGGTCCTCGACGAGGCGGCGGTAGGCGGCGTGGGCGGCGTCGGAGACGACGTCCATCGCGGCGTCCCAGCGGGCGAGGGCCTCGGTGGACTGGCGGGGCGCGGTGTGCAGGGCGGAGGCCTGCAGGGTGGCGGCGACCGTCAGTTCCAGGTTCTCCCGGGCCAGGGACGGGATGAGGTACTTGTCGGAGATGACCTCGCCCTGCTCGGTCACCTTGATCTCGCCCTCCAGGGTGCCCCAGGGCTGGGCGAGGATGGCGTCGTGGGTGGGGCCGCCGCCGCGGCCGACGGTGCCGCCGCGGCCGTGGAAGAGGCGCAGGCGGACGCCGTAGCGGTGGGCGACGTCGCGCAGGCGGCGCTGGGCGCGGTGGATCTCCCACTGGCTGGTGGTGATGCCGCCGAACTTGGAGGAGTCGGAGTAGCCGAGCATGACCTCCTGGACGTCTCCGCGCAGCGCGACCAGGCGCCGGTAGGAGGGGTCGGAGAGCATGTCCTCCAGGATGGTGTCGGCGGCCTTGAGCTCGTCGGTGGTCTCCAGCAGCGGCACGATGCCGATCTTGGCCCAGCCGGCGTGCAGGTCGATGAGGCCGGCCTCGCGGGCGAGGACGGCGGCGGCGAAGACGTCGTCGGCGCCCTGGCACATGGAGATGATGTAGGACTCGATGACCTCGGGTCCGAAGACCTCCAGGGCCTTCTTGACGGTCTGGAAGACGCCGAGGGTCTTCTCGCCGGGCGCGTCGACGGGCGCGGGGGTGGGGGCGAGGGGCCGGCGGGACCTGAGCTCCTTGGCGAGGAGCTTGGCACGGTACTCGCGGGGCATGTCGGCGTAGCGCCAGGATTCCTCGCCGAGGCGGTCGAAGAGCTGGCCGAGGGCGTGGTGGTGGGCGTCGGCGTGTTCGCGGACGTCCATGGTGGCGAGCTGGAGGCCGAAGGCGGCGAGGGTGCGGATGGTGCGGGCGAGGCGGCCGTCGGCGAAGAGGCCGCCGCGGTGGGCGCGCAGGGAGTCCTGGATGATCCGCAGGTCGGCGAGGAGTTCGCCGGTGCCGAGGTAGTCGCGGCCCTCGACGTGCTGGGTGCCCTCGGCGAGGCGCTTCTTGGTGTTCTCCAGCTTCTGCCGGATGCAGGTGGCCTTGAGCCGGTAGGGCTCCTCGGCGTTGAGGCGCTTGTAGCGGGGGCTGATCTCGGGGAGGTTCTCCAGGTCGGTCTGGAGGGAGGTCAGCAGTTCCTCGGTGGCGCCGGCGTAGCGGATGGAGTTGGACAGGAAGCCGCGGAGCTCGTCGATGGTCTCCAGGGCGTCGTTGATGCCGTGCTCGTGCTGGAGGATGAGGATGTCCCAGGTCACCTGGGGGGTGACGTTGGGGTTGCCGTCGCGGTCGCCGCCGATCCAGGTGCCGAAGGTGAGGGGGCGGGTGTCGTCGGGGAGCTTGACACCGGCGCGCTCCAGCTCGGCGGTGAGGTCCTCCAGGACGTCGCCGACGGCGCCGGCGTGGAGTTCGTCGAGGTAGTAGATGGCGTTGCGGGCCTCGTCGGCGGGCTCCGGGCGTACGACGCGCAGTTCGTCGGTCTGCCAGACGAGGTCGATGTTCTCGGCCAGGCGGATGTCGAGGCGGCGGCGGTCGGACTCGATGACCGGGGTCTCCAGGAGCGCGGCGATGCGCCGGAGCTTGTTGAGGACCGACCGGCGCGCGGCTTCGGTGGGGTGGGCCGTGAAGACGGGCCGGACGTTGAGGTTGCGGACCGTCTCGCGCAGGTGTTCGGGGTCGGCGTCCTTGAGGCGGTCGGCGGTGCGGGCGAGGAGGCCGCCCTCGGCGGCGCGGCGGGCGCGCAGCTCGCGGCCGCGGTGGACCTGCTCGGTGACGTTGGCCAGGTGGAAGTAGGTGGAGAAGGCGCGGACCAGCTTGGCCGCGGTGTCGAGTTCGGTGCCGCGCAGCAGCTCGGCGGCGGCCTCGCCGTCCTCTCGGGTGAGGCGGCGGACCTTCTCGACGAGGTCCAGCAGCTCGGGGCCCTCCTGCCGGACGAGGGTCTCTCCGAGGAGGTCGCCCAGGCGGCGGATGTCGGCACGCAGCTCGCTGCTCGTCGTCGTGGTCTGGTCGTCGGCACTGCTCACAGGTGCGGCTCCTTGCAGTGTTGAAGCTCGTCTGGGAGGGAACCCGGACGGCGTCTCGCGCGGCGGGCGCCGCTTACGGGGCCGGACGTCCGGGAAGAAATCAGAGCGGACCGCGCTGTCCGACCGACTCAAGGATAGGTGTCGGCCGGGACGCGCAGGCTGTCGGGCTCTTGCCGCGAAGCGACGCACTGCCATACTTACGATGCCGTAGGTTACGGAACCGTAGGAAGCACGGCACGGATTCCCGTGGCCCGGCGACTCCTTCTCCATCCACATACCCCCCAGGGGACGCGTATGACCAGTAGTTCCGACGTGATCGAGGACGCCGCGAAGGCGCCCGGTCAGCCCATCGACGCCGCAGCGGAATCCGCCACGCTGGGCGGCGAGAAGAAGCGGTCCATCGAGCAGATCGCCCTCCTCATCTTCATCATCGTCCCGTTCCTCGCGCTGCTGGCGGCCGTGCCGCTGGCGTGGGGATGGGGAGTGAGCTGGCTGGACCTCGGTCTGCTGGTCTTCTTCTACTACCTGGGGTGCCACGGCATCACGATCGGGTTCCACCGCCACTTCACGCACGGGTCCTTCAAGGCGAAGCGGCCGTTGAAGATCGCGCTGGCGATCGCGGGATCGATGGCGGTCGAGGGGCCGCTGGTGCGCTGGGTGGCCGACCACCGCAAGCACCACAAGTTCTCCGACGCGGAGGGCGACCCGCACTCGCCGTGGCGGTTCGGCGAGACCCTGCCGGCCCTGATGAAGGGCCTGTGGTGGGCGCACATCGGGTGGATGTTCGACGAGGAGCAGACGCCGCAGGAGAAGTACGCCCCGGACCTGATCAAGGACAAGACGCTGCGTGCGATCTCCCGCCAGTTCGTGCTGTGGACGGTGGTGTCGCTGGCGCTGCCGCCGCTGATCGGTGGTCTGGTGACGATGTCCTGGTGGGGCGCCTTCACGGGCTTCTTCTGGGGTTCGCTCGTCCGGGTGGCGCTGCTGCACCACGTGACCTGGTCGATCAACTCGATCTGCCACGCGGTCGGCAAGCGCCCCTTCAAGTCGCGTGACCGCTCGGGCAACGTGTGGTGGCTGGCGGTCCTGTCGTGCGGCGAGTCCTGGCACAACCTGCACCACGCCGACCCGACCTCGGCGCGGCACGGTGTGATGCGCGGCCAGCTCGACTCCTCGGCCCGGCTGATCCGCTGGTTCGAGATGGCCGGGTGGGCGTACGACGTGCGGTGGCCGTCACGCTCGCGTATCGATTCTCGGCGTACCACCGGGGAAGGCGGCTCCCGGCGCGGGAAGGAGCCCGTCGAGGCGGCATGATGGTCGCTGTGGCGACCGACTCGAGCAGCACCCCCAGCAATGACAAGCCGCGGCGAGCGCGTCGCACCCGGATGACCGGTGCCGAGCGCCGCCAGCAGCTGCTGGAGATCGGTCGCACGCTCTTCGCCGCCAAGGGGTTCGAGGGCACGTCGGTGGAGGAGATCGCGGCGAAGGCCGGGGTCTCCAAGCCGGTGGTCTACGAGCACTTCGGCGGCAAGGAAGGGCTGTACGCGGTCGTGGTGGACCGCGAGATGCGCCGCCTGCTGGACATGGTGACCAGCTCCCTCACGGCCGGTCACCCGCGCGAGCTGTGCGAGCAGGCGGCGTTCGCGCTGCTGGACTACATCGAGGAGTACACGGACGGGTTCCGCATCCTGGTCCGTGACTCGCCCATCCCCCAGTCCACCGGGTCGTTCGCCTCGCTGATCTCGGACATCGCCACCCAGGTGGAGGACATCCTGGGCCGCGAGTTCAAGAGCCGGGGCTTCGACCCCAAGCTGGCGCCGCTGTACGCCCAGGCCCTGGTCGGGATGGTCGCCCTGACCGGCCAGTGGTGGCTGGACGTGCGCAAGCCGAGGAAGGCCGAGGTGGCCGCGCACCTGGTGAACCTGGCGTGGCACGGCCTGGACGGCCTGGAGGCCAAGCCGCACCTGATAGGGCGCCGCAAGGCCTGAGCCGGCCGGGCGCCGCAAGGCTCCGGCACCTCCTCGGCGCCGTCGTGCGCGTCCTCGTCACCCACCCGGGCCGCACGGGCCGGGCGGCGGTCAGGCCCGCCGCGCCACGGCGAAGATCCGCCGGAACGGGAACGGCGTGCCGTGCGGTCCGGCCGGATAGGCCTCGCGCAGGGCCTCCCGGTACGCGGCGAGGAAGTCCTCGCGGGCCTCGGGCTCGTCGGCGAGCGCGCTCAGCACGGGCCGCAGGCCGGTCCCCTTCACCCAGTCCAGCACCGGGTCCTCGCCCTGCAGCAGATGCAGGTACGTCGTCTCCCACACGTCGGCGGCGCAGCCCAGCGCCGTCAGCCGCTCGTGGTAGGCCGCGGGGGTGAGCACGGCGCCGGCGTGGCGCAGGGTGCCCGCGAGCCGGTCGCGCCAGCGCGGTGACTCGGCGAGTGCGCGCATCAGCCGGTGGCTGGGGGCGTCGAAGTTGCCGGGCACCTGGAAGGCGAGGATCCCACCGGGCTTCAGCCCGGCGACCCAGTCGGCGAAGCGTTCGGCGTGCCCGGGCACCCACTGCAGGGTGGCGTTGCTGACGATCAGGTCATACGGCTCGCCGGGCGTCCAGGTGCGGGCGTCGGCGGGGGTGAAGTCGAGGTGTCCGCCGCCCGGGGTCGGGCCCTCGTGATGGACGTGGGCCCGGTCGAGCATCTCGGGCGAGTTGTCGTAGCCGGTGATCCGGGCGGTGGGCCAGCGGGCGGCGAGCAGCGCGGTGACGTTGCCGGGGCCGCAGCCGAGGTCGGCGATGCGGGCCGGCTCGTCCGGCAGGCCGGGGACGCGGGCGAGGAGATCGGCGAAGGGCCGGGCGCGGGGGCTGGCGTGGCGCAGGTACTGCGCGGGGTCCCAGGTGGGGTCGGCGGCGGGGGGCATGGATCCTCCTGTGTCCTTCGAGGCGGCCGGGCAAGGGCACGGACAGGCGCACACCCAGCGTGATCCGCAAGGTATCTCGATGTCAAGATAATGGACATCAAGAGACTCTACGTCGACACAACCACTACACTGATCGTCATGGAGGACGAGGTCGACCGGCTGGTCGCAGCATGGCGCCGGGAGCGCCCGGACCTCGACGTGGAACCGCTCGAGGTGCTCAGCCGTGTGAGCAGGCTGGCCCGGCATCTGGACCGGGCCCGCCGCCTGGCCTTCTCGGAGCACGGCCTGGAGCCGTGGGAGTTCGACGTCCTCACGGCCCTGCGCCGCGCGGGCACGCCGTACCAGCTCTCGCCCGGGCAGCTCCTGACCCAGACGCTGGTCACCTCCGGCACGATGACCAACCGCATCGACCGCCTGGCGAAGAAGGGCCTGGTGGAACGGCTGCCCGACCCCAGCGACCGCCGGGGCGTGCTCGTCCGGCTCACGGACGAGGGCAGGGACCGCGCGGACCAGGCCCTGGCGGGTCTGCTGGACCAGGAGCGCGCGATCCTCGCCGAGCTCAGCCGGGCCCAGCGCGGCGAACTGGCCGGGCTGCTACGCCAGCTGACCGCCCCGTTCGACAACATCCCCGGCTAGGTCGACGGGCCCGACCCCGGCCCGCCGGGCCAGGGCCACGGCGGCGAGCGTGGAGTGCACCCCGAGCTTGCCCAGGACGTTCTGCATATGGGTCCGCACGGTGTGCGGGGACAGATACAGGCGCTCGGCGACGGCCTTGCGCCCCAGCCCCGCCACCATGCACCGCAGCACTTCCCGCTCACGCGGCGTGAGGGACTCCACCAGCCGCTCGCTCTCCGTGCGGTGCTTGCGGGCGGCGGTGAGCTCCCGCAGGACACCGGTGAGCAGGGCCGGCGGCAGATGCGTCTCGTCCCGCAGCACGCCCCGGATGACGGTGAGCAGCCGGGACAGCGAGCAGTCCTTGGCGACCCAGCCGGAAGCACCGGCCTGCAGTGCGAGCGCGGCCCGCCGGGGGTCGTCCTTCTCGGCCAGCACGACGATCCGCACGTTCGGCTGCGCGGAGCGCACGCCCGTGACGAGGGATATGCCGTCCACGAGCCCGTCCTCGTTGCCCTCCTGCACGGGGACGGCCGGGCGTGCGCCCGGCACCTTGCCGCCCAGGTCGGCGTCGACGAGCAGCACGTCGAACCGGCGCCCCTCGGCGACCGCGCGCTCCAGGCTGCGCAGCGCGGCGGGACCGCTGCCGGCGGCGGAGACGTCGACGTCGGGCTCGGCGGCCAGGGCCGCGGCGAGTGACTCGGCGAAGATGCGGTGGTCGTCGACGACCAGGACTCGGATGCGAACCACGAAACCCCCTTACCCGAGCTCTTGAAGAGCAGGGGATACCCGTCGGGAGTCGACCCGCGCGGGTACGACCCCGGAGTGTGCCGTCGGCTGCGCCTGTCCGTCCGTCCTTGCCGCAGCCGACCCGGGTCGCCGCAGCCGCACGGCCGCCGCCGTGCAGGAACCGCTACCCCCACTCCGGGCGTCGTACCCGGCTGTCTCGCCCCCTGATCGGCACCGGCCCCCACCGGTGCTGTTCATCAGGGTACGGGCGGGGGCCCGGAGCGGAAGGTTATTTGCAGAACTGACTGTCCGGCGCGTTTATGGTGTGCCGCATGTTCCGTCTTGAGACAGAAGTCGACAAAGCCCGACGTGATCTGCTCCGTACGCGCCTGCGGGACACGAACACAGCCGCCTCTCCGGTCCTGCGCGCCCTGCGCGGGACGCCGGACGAACGGGAGGTTCCGTTGCACGTGTGGGCTGTGAACGACTCGGACGGCGAACTGGCCGGCGGCCTGGTCGGCCACACCTGGGCGACCTGGCTCCACGTCACGTACCTGTGGGTGGACGAACGCCACCGGGGCCGGGGGCTGGGCGCCCGGCTGCTCGCCCGGGCGGAGCACACCGCCGCGCGGGAACGCGCCTGCCGCTCGTCCCGCCTGGAGACCTGGGACTTCCAGGCCCCGCGCTTTTATCAGAAGCAGGGCTACGAAGTGGTGTGCGTGGTGCCGGACTATCCGCCGGGGATCACGGAGTACACGCTGGTGAAGAGGCTGTGCCGGCCCACCTCCTGATCATCGCGGGCGGGCGTCCGGATAGCGTGGGTTCGCAGTCACCCCCCACGTCAACGGGAGCACACAGTGAACCGCCCCGCCCGGCTCGTGACAGCCGCGCTCACCGCATCCGCAGCCCTGCTGCTGACCGCCTGCGGCTCGGGGGGAGGTGACGGATCGTCGTCCGACGCGATCGCCGGCGCGGACGCGGGCCGGAAGCCGTCGGCTCCACCCTCGGCGTCTGCTGAGGCGGACGGGGTGGGACGGCCGGAGATCGAGCTGCCCTCGGACATGAAGCTGGTCTTCGAGGGACAGCGGACCGGCGACGCCACGAAGGACGCGATCCTGGCGGACAACGAGCGAACCGTCAGCACGGTGTGGCAGGCCATGGCGCTCGGCGACGTGAAGCAGTCGGGCATGGCCTTCTACTACACCGACGACGCGCTGGCCGGCGTCTACCAGTACGCCAAGGGCGCCATCGCGAAGAAGACCAGCTGGGCCGGCACCCTGCGCTACTACGACCGCCAGGTGACGGTGTTCGACGAGAAGTCGGCGGCTTTGACGTACTGCGTCGACGAGAGCAAGGCAGACCTGAAGAACCGCGAGACGAACAAGCTGCAGGGCACCGAGACCACGTCCGACAGCTACGTCTTCTACAACCTCGGCCTGAAGAAGAACGCGGACGGCGTGTGGCAGACGTGGGACCTGACGGAGGACCGGGGGGCGCAGAAGTGCCAGCCCTGACGCGACGCCTCGGGGTGGCGACGCTGACCACGGTGCTGGTCGGCGTCGGCGCCTTCCCGGCTGCAGCCGGCGGGTTCGACGCGATCGGCAGCCAGGAGCGCGCGACGTCCGGTGGTTCCTCCGGTGCCTTGCTGGAATCCCGCGTCAGCATCACGGTCAAGGGCACCGCACCCGAGGACGGCGGTCCGATCACCTCCACGGCCGTGGACTGGCAGCCGCCCGCCTGCTGGTACGAGCCGTACTGGAAGGCGGAGGACTTCAAGACCTTCACCGAGGCCAAGTGGTCGATGTACGAGTCCGCCGGGGGCGCGCCCGAGGGCATCGCGGACGCCCGGGCGCGCTACAAGACGGGTCATCCCTACAAGGACTTCAACGTCGACAAGAACGACGAGGGCATGTGGTGGGTGGCCGTCAAGAACCCGGAGATGACGGACGACCCGGCAGCCAAGGCCTGCACGCGGGACCCCTTCTGGGTCGACAACGGCCGGACCCCCGACGTCCCCCAGGCCATCGACACCGAGACCCTCGCGGGTCTGGCTCACCAGCGGACCGTCGTGCCGCCGACCAGGATCTCCATGGCGCCGGACGGCAGGTCCACGGTGAACGCCCCCACCTGGCTCTGGCTGGACAAGGGCGCCTTCAAGCCCGTCTCCGTCACGGCGAGCCTGCCCGGCACCGGGCTGTGGGCGACCACGACCGCCGAGCCGGTCAGCCTGCACATCGATGCGGGAACGGACGACGCCGAGACCCTTCCGGCGTCCGGCGAGTGTCTGATCGACGAAAACGGCTCGATCGGAGAGCCCTACGCCAGGGGCAAGGCGGAGCGGACACCGCCGTGCGGGGTGCGGTACCTGCGATCGTCGGGGAACGGCACCTACGCTCTCGAAGCGACTCTCACCTGGGAGATCACCTGGAAGGGCGCGGGCGGAACGGGCGGTGAACTGCCCGAGGGGACGTTCGCCACCACCACCGAGGTGCCGGTCCAGGAGATCCAGGCCGTCAATCGCTGAGGTGGGTGGGACCGGCGTCCTTGGAGGGGGCCGGTCCCGGGGTGGGTCAGTGGAGGCGGCGGGCTCCCGGGGAGGGGACCGCTTCGAAGACGCGGGGGGTGGTGAAGTCCGCCGCGGCGAAGGCCTCCGTCACCGCCTTGGTGATCGCGTCGACGTCCGCCTCCTCCGCCAGGACGATCGCCGAGCCGCCGAAGCCGCCGCCGGTCATGCGGGCGCCCAGGGCGCCGGCCGTCAGGGCCGTGTCGACGACCAGGTCCAGCTCGGGGCAGGAGATGCGGAAGTCGTCGCGCAGGGAGGCGTGGCCCTCGACGAGGACCGGGCCGATCGCGCGGGTCTCGCCGGATTCGAGGAGGGAGACGACCCGTTCGACGCGTTCGTCCTCCGTGACGACGTGGCGGACCAGGCGGCGGACCTCCTCCTCGTCGCCGAGGCGGGCCAGGGCCTCGTCCAGACCGTCGTAGGGGATGTCGCGCAGCGCGTCCACCCCGAGCAGGGCCGCGCCCTTCTCGCAGCCCGCGCGGCGCTTGCCGTACTCGCCCTCGCTGTGGGAGTGCTTGACCTGCGTGTCGACGACCAGCAGGCGCATGCCCTCGGCCGCCAGGTCGAAGGGGATCTGCTTCTGGGAGAGGTCGCGGGTGTCGAGGAACAGCGCGTGGCCGGCCTCGCAGCAGGCCGACGCCGTCTGGTCCATGATGCCGACCGGGGCGCCGACGTAGACGTTCTCGGCGCGCTGGCACAGGCGGGCGAGCTGCCAGCCGCGCAGGCCGAGGGAGTACAGGTCGTTCAGGGCCAGGGCGACCACGACCTCCAGGGCCGCCGAGGACGACAGGCCCGCGCCCGAGGGGACGGTGGAGGCGAGGTGGACGTCCGCGCCGGTCACCGCGTGACCCGCCTCGCGCAACGCCCAGACCACGCCCGCCGGGTACGCCGTCCACTTCTTGTCCGACTCGGGCGCGAGGTCGTCGAGGCGGAGTTCGGCCACGCCGCCCTCGACGTCCGCCGAGTGCAGGCGCAGGACACCGTCCTCGCGGCGGGAGACCGCGGCCACCGCCTGGTGCGGCAGCGCGAACGGCATGACGAAGCCGTCGTTGTAGTCGGTGTGCTCGCCGATGAGGTTGACGCGGCCCGGTGCCGCCCACACCCCGTCCGGCGCGGATCCGTACAGCTCCGCGAACCGCTCGGCGACCGTCTCGGCAACAGCCTCGCTCATGCCCTGACCCCTGACCCTTCCGTATGTACTAGTTGCCGCGCCGCTGCGCGAAGTCCCACGCGTCGGCGACGATTCCCGCGAGATCCGCGCGGGACGGGTTCCAGCCCAGCTTCTCGCGGGCCGTGGCGGCCGACGCCACCAGGACCGCCGGGTCGCCGCCCCGGCGCGGGGCCACGACCTCGGGGATGGGGTGGCCGGTGACGCGGCGGACCGTCTCGATGACCTCGCGGACGGAGAAGCCGTTGCCGTTGCCGAGGTTGCAGATCAGGTGCTCGCCGGGGGTGGCGGCCGCCAGGGCCAGCAGGTGGGCCTCGGCCAGGTCGGCGACGTGGATGTAGTCGCGCACGCAGGTGCCGTCCGGCGTCGGGTAGTCGTCGCCGTACACGGAGATCGCGTCGCGCCGGCCCTGCGCGACCTGGAGCACCAGCGGGATCAGGTGGGACTCCGGGTCGTGGCGCTCGCCGTGGGCGCCGTAGGCCCCGGCCACGTTGAAGTAGCGCAGGGAGACCGCGCCCAGGCCGTGTGCCGCCGCCTCGCCGGTGATCATGTGGTCGACGGCGAGTTTCGAGGCGCCGTAGGGGTTGGTGGGCCTGGTCGGGGCCGACTCGACGATCGGGACCTGCTCCGGTTCGCCGTAGGTGGCGGCCGTGGAGGAGAAGACCAGCTTGCGCACGCCCGTCTCGCGCATGGCGGCGAGCAGGGCCATCGTGCCGCCGACGTTGTTGTCCCAGTACTTCTCCGGCTTCACGACCGACTCGCCGACCTGCGAGAACGCCGCGAAGTGCAGGACGCCGTCGAAGGAGGAGTCCAGCCACTTGGCCGCGTCGCGGATGTCGCCCTCGATGAAGGAGGCACCGGCGGGGACGCCCTCGCGGAAGCCGGTGGAGAGGTTGTCGAGGACGACGACCTCGTGGCCGGCCTCCAGCAGGTGCTGCGCGACCACGCCGCCGACGTATCCCGCGCCGCCCGTCACCAGGTACTTCCCGCTCATGAACTCGCTACCTCTCGCAGTCGCTCGGCCGCGCGCTCCGGCGGCACGTCGTTGATGAACACGTTCATGCCGGACTCGGAACCCGCGAGAAACTTCAGCTTGCCGGAAGTGCGGCGGATGGTGAAAAGCTCGAGGTGGAGCGCGAAGTCCTCGCGCACGACGCCGTCGAACTCCTCCAGCGCGCCGAACGGGGCCTGGTGCCAGGCCGCGATGTAGGGCGTCGGAGGCTCGTTCACGATGCTCTCCCCTCCGTCCCGCCCATCGAAGATCCGGTCGAAGCGCCTCAAGAGTTCCAGATAGACCTTGGGGAACTCTGTGCGCGCGGCCTCGTCCAGGCCGAGCAGGTCGGGCACGCGGCGCCTGGGGTACAGGTGGACCTCGTAGGGCCAGTGCGCCGCGTACGGCACGAAGGCCACCCAGTGGTCACCCTCCAGGACGACCCGCTCGTCGGCGAGTTCGCGCTCCAGGACGGCGTCGAAGAGGTTCTCCCCGCCCGTCATCTCCTTGTGGGCGGCGACCGAGCGGAGCATCAGGGCGGTGCGCGGGGTGGTGAAGGGGTAGGCGTAGATCTGCCCGTGCGGATGCTGGAGCGTCACCCCGATCTCGGCACCCCGGTTCTCGAAGCAGAACACCTGCTCGACGGAGGTGAGATGGGACAGCTCCGACGTACGGTCCGTCCACGCCTCCAGCACCAGGCGCGCCTGCTCCTCGGAGAGGGACGCGAAGGAGGCGTTGTGGTCGGAGGTGAAGCAGACGACCTCACAGCGGCCGGAGTCGCCGGCGAGCGAGGGGAAGCGGTTCTCGAAGACGACGACGTCGTACGAGGAGTCGGGGATCTCGCTGAGCCGGTCGCCCTCGGAGGGGCACAGGGGGCACTCGTCGGCCGGGGGGTGGTAGGTGCGGCCCTGGCGGTGGGAGGCGATGGCGACGCTGTCGCCGAGCAGGGGGTCACGGCGGATCTCGGACGTGGTGACGGTGCGCTCCAGCGGGCGGCGGTCGGCCGCACCGCGCACGCTGTCGTCACGCAGGTCGTAGTAGATGAGCTCGCGACCGTCGGCCAGCCGGGTCGAGGTCTTCTTCACGCCGGACTCCTCATCCTTCAAACATAACCGAACATATCAAAACACCGCCTCGCTCAATCGTCAACATCACAATCCAACAAAGAGCATCACCCGACGTGTTCAATTGCTGAACGCGGACACGTAGATTCCGCGAGGTATCGGTTCGCGCGACAAAGCGAGGGCTCATGCAAACCCCCACATCTCTGGCAGCCGAGCTACGGCTCCCCACCAACTGGCTCGACTACACCATCCTCGGGATCTACTTCGTCGTCGTCCTGGGCATCGGTTTCGCCGCGAGACGCTCGGTGAAGACCAGCCTCGATTTCTTCCTCTCCGGCCGCTCCCTGCCCGCCTGGGTCACCGGTCTGGCGTTCATCGCCGCCAACCTGGGTGCGACCGAGATCCTGGGCATGGCCGCCAACAGCGCCCAGTACGGCGTCTACACGACCCACTGGTACTGGATCGGCGCCATCCCCGCCATGGTCTTCCTGGGCCTGGTGATGATGCCGTTCTACTACGGCTCCAAGGTCCGCTCGGTCCCCGAGTTCCTGCTGCTGCGCTTCGACAAGGCCGCACACCTGCTCAGCTCGGTCCTCTTCGCCTTCGCCGCCATCCTGATCGCCGGCGTCAACCTCTACGCCCTGGCCATCGTCGTCGAGGCGCTGCTGGGCTGGCCGGAGTGGGTGGCGATCGTGGTCGCCGGCTTCTTCGTCCTCGCCTACATCACCCTCGGCGGCCTCTCCTCGGCCATCTACAACGAGGTCCTCCAGTTCTTCGTGATCCTCGCCGCGCTCATCCCCATCACGGTGCTCGGCCTGAAGAGCGTCGGCGGTTGGGACGGCCTGTCCGACTCCCTCACCGAGTCGCGCGGTGGTGACTTCATGACCGCCTGGGGCGGCACGGGCATCGGCAGCGACAACCCGCTGGGCGCCAACTGGCTCACGATCGTCCTCGGCCTCGGCTTCGTGCTCTCCTTCGGCTACTGGACGACGAACTTCGCCGAGGTGCAGCGCGCCCTGTCCGCGAAGAACCTCTCGGCAGCCCAGCGCACCCCGCTGATCGCCGCGTTCCCGAAGATCTTCATCGTGTTCCTCGTGATGATCCCGGGCCTCGTCGCCGCCGTCCTGGTCCCGAAGATCGGCACCGCCGATTCCGACCTCCAGTACAACGACGCCATCCCCTACCTGATGGAACAGCTGCTGCCCAACGGCGTGCTCGGCATCGCCGTCACCGGCCTGCTCGCGGCGTTCATGGCGGGCATGGCGGCCAACGTGTCGTCGTTCAACACGGTGTTCACGACGGACATCTGGGCCAAGTACGTGGTCCGGGACCGCGAGGACGAGTACTACGTGCGCTTCGGCCGGATCATCACCGCGATCGGCGTCCTCGCCTCGATCGGCACGGCGTTCCTGGCGTCGTCCTTCTCGAACATCATGAGCTACCTCCAGACGCTGTTCTCCTTCTTCAACGTGCCGATGTTCGTCGTCTTCATCATCGGCATGTTCTGGAAGCGGGCGTCGATGAAGTCCGGCTTCTGGGGACTGCTCGCGGGCACCACCGCCGCGATGGTCAACTACTTCGTCCTCTACAAGCAGGACATCATCGACATCCCCTCCGACCAGGGCGCCAACTTCGTCTCGGCGATCGCGGGCTTCGTCGCGGGCGCGGTCGTCATGGTGGCGGTGTCGCTCTTCACCGCGCCGAAGCCGGCCGAGGAGCTCCAGGGACTGGTCTACGGCACGACCTCGCCCGGTATGGCGGAGCCTCCGGCGCCGGGGGACGAGGCCTGGTACCGCAAGCCGGCGCTGCTCGGCTGGGGCGCGGTCATCCTGGCCGCGGCCTGCTACATCCCGTTCTCGTTCTGATCCAGGGAGGCTGACGGAACATGTCCGAGTTCTACTCCGAGAAGGACGTGCAGCGGGAAGTCACCGAGCTGCAGGGCAAGTCGGCGACCGCCGCGCGGCTGTTCGACATCCGGCGGATCATCGGCGGGCTGTTCGTGCTGTACGGCGTGATCGTCACGATCGCGGGGCTGACGGCGTCCGACGCCGACATCGACAAGGCCGAGGGGGTGAACATCAACCTGTGGACCGGGCTGGGCATGCTCGCGCTGGGATTGTTCTTCCTGGTCTGGCTGAAGCTGAGGCCGGTGGCACCGCCGCCGCCGGGGGTCGAGCCGGAGGACGACGAGCGGGTGGAGTGACCGGGCCGCGTCGATGCTGAGGCCGGGTGGGTGCGCAACTCGGCGCAACGAGGTACCGCTGCGCCCACCCGTACCGCCCCCAGCGGCACGCATGCCCGCAGCTAGGCCCCCCGGCCCACCACCCACCGTCAGGCGAAGGCGAGAACGCGCCGCTCACGGCTCCCGCTGCTCACGGCTCCCGCCGCACCGGCCCCGCCCGGTCCAGCAACCCCGTCCGGGCCGCCAGGGCCGCTGCCTCCAGGCGGGAGCCGACGCCGAGTTTCATCAGGACCCGCTGGACGTGCGTGCGGGCCGTCGACGGGGCGATGCCCATGCCCGCGGCGATCAGCCGCGTGTCCTCCCCGTCCGCGACGCGGACCAGAACCTCGACCTCCCTCGGCGTGAGCATGGACAGCAGCCGCTGCCCCTCGTCGTCCGGCTGCGCCGCCGGGTTGAGCAATTCGCTGAACGCCCCCTGCAGCAACTGCGGCGCCACCGCCGCCTCCCCCGCCCGGGCCTTCATGATCGCCCGCTCGACACCCTCTATGCGCTCATCGTGCCGGACGTACCCGGACGCCCCCGCCGCGAACGCCGCCGCGATGCCGCGCGGACTCGGCACCGGGCCCAGCACCAGCACCGCCACCTGCGGCCGCTCCCGTTTGATCTTCACCACGGGATCGAAGATCCCCGGCTCGGCCGGCGTCGCCGTCCCCAGCAGGCACACCTCGGGCGCCCGCGTGATCACCAGCTCCGCCGCCCCCGCGGCCGGCGCCGCCGCGGCCAGCACCCGGTGGCCCCGCAGCTTCAGCGCCGAGGCCAGCGCCTCCGCCAGCAGTCGGTGGTCGTCGACCACCATGAGCCGCACTCCCATCGAGCAACCCCCCAGTCACCCCAGTGCCCCTGATGGAAGCCCCCCGGCTCCCCCGCCTTCATGCCCCCGGAAGCTACACGCTTGTTCGACGTTGCGCTTCCCCTACCCGCGAGAATCGCCCCGGATCGCCGAAATTCCTCGCATTCGAGGTTGACTGGGCCAAACGCGAACGGTCCCGCCCCTGAGCAGGGACGGGACCGCACCGGTCACCGGTCGGTCAAGGACCGATCGCGGGATGATCAGCTCGTACCGAAGCCGACCGCGAGGTACTCCTTGTCCCGCCCGGCGGACCGCTTGCTCGCGTACACCTTGGACATGTAGAGCTGCCCGTCGCCGTACAGGAACTCGGAGTAGTCCGGCGACATGCTGGTCTCCACGTCCCGCACCTGCTCCGTCGCGGGGTTCTCCAGCAGCTTCGTCTGCTCGAAGCTGCCGCCGTCGATGCTCACGATCTGCCCGCCCTTGTCGTACGGCGGCCGCTTGTAGGCGAGGATGTTGCCCCCGTCCATGCGCAGCGGCGAGATCGTGTAGCCGTCGCCCGCGTCGGCCCGCTGCCCGGTCTGCTTGCCGGTCGCGAGGTCGAAGGCGACGATCTCGTTGGTCTGGCTGTACTTGCCGGTGCCGTCGTGCTCCTCGGTCGGCAGGTACAGCCGGTCGTTGCCGACGGCCAGCTGGTTGCAGTACTCGATGCGGGTGATGCCCTCGCAGCGGGCCGCGAACTGCTCGCCCGGCGCGGAGATGCGGGTGCGCAGCTTGCCGGTCTTGTTGTCGATGGAGAAGAAGTCGGAGATACCGCTGCCGTCACCGGCGGAGTCGCCGACGTCGGCGGCCACCACGAGCGGGTTGGTCGACACGACGCTGGCGTACTCGATGCCCTCGGCCATCTTGTACTCCGAGATCACCTTCCCGGACTTCGGGTCGATGGTCTGGATGTGCAGCTGCCGCTGCTGGTAGGAGCCGCACTTGCGCACCGCGACCAGCTTCTCGCCGCCGCCGTACCCGGCGTCGTAGCAGGAGTCGCTGGGCTTCGGGCTCCACAGCAGCTTGCCGGAGACGTCGTAGGCGGCGCCGCCGCGGGTGCTGCCCACCGCGATGGTCTTGCCGCTGATCGTGACGTTGTCGAAGCTGATCGGGTCGCCACCGGCCTCGACCGTCTTCGTCCACAGCTTCTTGCCCGCGTCGAGGTCCACGAGGGCGATCTGGCTGCAGCCGTGCGACGGTTCGGCCTTGGTCGGCATCGCGGGCTGGTGCAGGATCGCCGTCAGGCCGTCGTCCGTGACGTGCCGGCTGGTCTGGCAGACCGGGCCGTCCAGCGGGATCGACCAGAGCTTGGCGCCCTTGGTGCGGTCGTAGCCGACGAGCTGGGCGATGCCGCTCTTGACGTACGCCTTGTCGGTGAGCCAGGAGCCGGAGACGACGACCGTGCTGTCGTTCTTCACCTCGGGCATCGGGACCTGGAACAGGACCTCGGCGCCGGGGTCGGAGGGCGCCTTCTCCTTGCCGCCGGAGGAGGTACCGCCCTTGCCCTCGGTCGTGCCGCCGGTGCTGCCGCCGGAGCTGGCCGTGTCGTCCTTCTTGCCGTCGTCCTTGGACGAGGAGTACCAGACACCGCCGCCGATGATCAGGGCGATCGCCACGACCGCGGCGACGATGATGGCCACCTGGGCGTTGAACTTCCCGCCGCCGCCCGGCTGTCCGGGCTGGGGCTGCATCGGGACCGTCGCCTGCGGATAGCCGTACCCGGGCTGCTGCCCGTACCCCGGCTGCCCGTACGGCGCCGTCGGCGGCTGCCCGTACCCCGGCTGCCCGTACGGCCCCGGCTGCTGACCGGGGTAGCCGTAGCCGGGCGGGGCCTGCGGAGGCTGGGGCTGCTGGGGCGCGCCCTGCGGATAGCCGTACCCCGGCTGCGGCGGGGGCGGCGTCTGCGGGGCCTGCGGGTTCGGCGGGGTGGCGGGCGGGGGCGTCTGCGGGGCCTGCGGGTAGCCGTACCCCGGCTCGGGTGCCTTGCCGAGGTTCGGCCCGCCCGCGGGCGGCGGGGTCTGCGGCGGCTGGGGCTGGTCCTGCGGCGGTCCGAACCCGCCCCCCTGCGGGGGCTGCTGGGGCGGCGGCGGAGGCTGGGTCATGACGTGGGCACCTCGGGGAAGGGGACGGAGGACGAGCGAGGTCGAGGGGAAGGAAGGATCACTTGCCGTAGGCGAGCATCAACTTCTCCTTCGTGTCGTCGTTCCCGCTCAGCCGGGTCGTCGAGATGTAGAAGCGCCCGTCGACCCAGTCGATGTCCTTGGAGAAGAACCCGTCCTCGATGTCCGCGGCGCCCTGCGGGTTCTGCAGCAGCCTGGCCGGCTTGTGGCTGCCGCCGCCGGTCGGGATGGCGACGATCTGGCCGCCCGCGTCGTACGACGGCTGCACGTAGGCGATGAGCTTGCCGCCCTCGACCTTCATCGGCAGCATCGATTCGTCGGACGGGGACTTCACCCGCCACTTCTCCTTGCCGTTGGCCAGGTCGACCGCGACGATCTCGTTCGCGCCGGTGGTCGCCTCGGTCGGCAGGTAGAGCGTGTCGCCGGCGACGGCGACGCCCTGGCAGCCCTGGAGGTCGCGCTCCAGGATGGCCCAGCCGCACTCGGGGGCGAAGTCCTCGTCGAAGCCGACCTGGGAGCGGAACTTGCCGCCCGAGGTGAAGGTGGAGATGTTCCAGGCCTTCTTGTCCTCGTTGGTGCTGTAGACGACCAGCGGGCTGACCGAGTAGGTGCGCGCGACCCGCCAGCCCTTGTCGAAGGGCTGGGTCCACCGGGCCTTGCCGGTCTTCGGGTCGAGCTCCTGGACCTCGTCGTGTTCCTTGTCGCTGCCCGCGCCGCAGGAGGAGACGGCGATCAGCTTCTCACCGCCGGCGAAGGCGGTCGGGAAGCAGGAGTCGCCGTAGCGCTTCTTGTCGAAGAGCTTGTCGCCGTTGGTGACGTCGTAGGCGGTGCCGGACTGGGAACGGCCCACCATCAGCGTCGTGCCGGTGATGGACAGTTCGACGGAGAGCGTGGAGTCGAACAGGGCACCCTCGGCGACCTTCTCCGTCCAGCCCTTCTCGCCGGTGTTGAGGTCGATCTCCTGGAGCTGGTTGCACTTGGCGCGGTCGCTGCTGCCGCTCATGTAGGCGACGACGATCTTGTCGTCGGCCGTCTTCTGCGGGGTGGTCGCGCAGATCTTCTGCGGGAAGGTGATGGCGTCCCAGGTGGGCTTGCCGTCACCGACGTCGAACGCGAGCAGCTGCTTGTACGCCGCCTTCACCGCGGTCTTGCCGGTGATCCACATGCCGGGGGCGTCGGCACCGGAACCGGGGGCGTCGGGCGCCTCCTTGTACCAGAGGACCTTGGCCTCACCGGCCTGGCGGCCCTCGTTGAGGTTCTCCGGGTCCTCGCCGCCGTCGCCGTCGCCGTCACCGGGGTTGACCGGGGCGGAGGCGTCGCCCTTGGGATCGTCGCTCTGCTGCGCGACGGGCTTCTTCTGGCCCTCGCCGCTGTCGCCGCCGGTGACGGCCCAGACGGTGCCGCCGACGACGAGCAGCGTGGCGACGGCCGCACCGATGATCATCGCCGGCTTGCCCTTGAACGGGTTGCGGGAGCCGCCGGGCGGCGGGGTGCCGGGCGCGCCGGGGAACGGGGGCTGCTGCGGGTAGCCGTAACCGGGCTGGCCGTACGGTCCCGGCTGCTGCGGCTGACCGTACGGTCCCGGCTGGCCGTAGGGACCGGGCTGCTGCGGCTGGCCGTACGGGCCGGGCCGGCCGTAGGGACCGGGCTGCTGCGGGTAGCCGTAGCCCGGCTGGGGCGGGCCCTGCGGAGGCGGCGGGCTCTGGGGCGGGCCCTGGGGCGGCGGTGGGGTCGGTGCTCCGAAGCCACCGCCCTGCGGCGGCGGATCCTGCGGTGCTCCGAAGCCACCGTGCGGTGGCTGACTGGGCGGCTGAATCATCAGTCGCTCCCCCCGTTTCGCTCACTGTTTTCTAGCCACGCCCTGAGGTACGCGGTGGCTCAGAGTCGCGCCATAAAGTTCTAAGACGGCTCTTTCTATCACCCCGTTCCGGCCGGGCACCGGGCCGTGTCACCCCCTGTTCCCAAGGGAGGACCGGCCCGTGACGCCGCCGTTATGCGCCTTCACGCACCCTTCACGCGTCCTCGGCGAGTTCCAGCCAGCGCATCTCCAGCTCCTCGCGCTGCCCGGCCAACTCCCGCAGCTCGGCGTCCCATTCGGCCACCTTCGCGAAGTCCGTGGCGTTCTCGGCGATCCGGGCGTGGAGCGTGGCCTCCTTCTCGGAGACCTTGTCGAGCTGCCGCTCGATCTTCTGCAGTTCCTTCTTCGCGGCGCGCTGGCCGGCGGCGCTCTTCTCCGGGGCGGCGGACTGCTGCGGCGCGGCGGCGGGGGCCGCGGCGGCCGCGGCCTCCTCCATGCGCTGCCGCCGCTCCAGGTACTCGTCGATGCCGCGCGGCAGCATCCGCAGGGCGCCGTCGCCGAGCAGCGCGAACACCCGGTCGGTGGTGCGCTCGATGAAGAACCGGTCGTGGGAGATGACGACCATCGATCCGGGCCAGCCGTCGAGGACGTCCTCCAGCTGGGTCAGCGTCTCGATGTCGAGGTCGTTGGTGGGCTCGTCGAGGAAGAGGACGTTGGGCTCGTCCATGAGCAGCCGCAGCAGCTGGAGCCTGCGGCGCTCACCGCCGGAGAGGTCACCGACCGGCGTCCACTGCTTCTCCTTGGAGAAGCCGAACGTCTCGCACAGCTGCCCGGCGGTCATCTCGCGTCCCTTGCCGAGGTCGACGCGCTCGCGCACCTGCTGCACGGCCTCCAGCACCCGCGTGTCCGGGTCGAGTTCGGCGACCTCCTGGGAGAGGTAGGCCAGCTTGACGGTCTTGCCGACGCGGATGCGTCCGCCGGCCGGCTGGGCCTCGCCGTCGGTCCGGGCCGCCTGGGCCATGGCCCGCAGCAGGGACGTCTTGCCCGCGCCGTTGACGCCGACCAGGCCGATCCGGTCGCCGGGCCCGAGCTGCCAGGTGACGTGCTTGAGCAGGACCTTGGGACCGGCCTGGACGGTGATGTCCTCCAGGTCGAACACCGTCTTGCCGAGCCGCGAGGAGGCGAACCGCATCAGCTCGCTGCTGTCCCGGGGCGGCGGCACGTCCTTGATGAGCTCGTTGGCGGCCTCGACGCGGAAGCGCGGCTTGGACGTACGGGCCGGTGCGCCGCGGCGCAGCCAGGCCAGCTCCTTGCGGACGAGGTTCTGCCGCTTGACCTCCTCGGTGGCGGCGATGCGCTCGCGCTCGGCCCGGGCGAAGACGTAGTCGGAGTAGCCGCCCTCGTACTCGTAGACCGCGCCGCGCTGGACGTCCCACATGCGGGTGCAGACCTGGTCGAGGAACCAGCGGTCGTGGGTGACGCAGACGAGGGCCGAGCGGCGGTTCTGCAGGTGCCGGGCGAGCCAGGCGATGCCCTCGACGTCGAGGTGGTTGGTGGGCTCGTCCAGGACGAGCAGGTCCTGCTCCTCGATGAGCAGCTTGGCCAGGGCGATGCGGCGGCGCTCACCGCCGGACAGGGGGCCGATGACCGTGTCGAGCCCCTTGGGGAAGCCGGGCAGGTCCAGTCCGCCGAACAGGCCGGTGAGCACGTCCCTCACCTTGGACTCCCCGGCCCACTCGTGGTCGGCCAGGTCGCCGATGACCTCGTGGCGGACGGTGGCCTCGGGGTCGAGGGAGTCGTGCTGGGTGAGCACGCCGATGCGCAGGCCGCCGGAGTGCGTGACGCGTCCGGTGTCGGCCTCCTCCAGCCGGGCGAGCATCCGGATCAGCGTGGTCTTGCCGTCGCCGTTGCGGCCGACGACGCCGATGCGGTCCCCCTCGGAGACGCCGAGGGAAACGCCGTCGAGCAGGGCCCGGGTGCCGTAGACCTTGCTGACGTTCTCGACATTGACCAGGTTGACGGCCATTTCGCTCCTGACGAGGGGGATGGATCGACCCTCCAGGGTAGTCGGGCGGCGGGGTGCTCCGGCCGGGGTGTCCAGGAGCCGGCGGCGGCCTCCCGGTCCTCCCGGGCCAGGGGAGCCCGCGCGCCGGTGACCGGCCTCCGCGCGTGCTCAGTGCCCGGTCACCGTCGCCCCGGGGGCCGGGCCGGACGCGGTCCGCACGGTGCGGCACGTGCCGGAGGCGGCCAGGGCCTGCGCCACCGCCGCCGCCGACTCCGGGTCGCGGACCAGGAACGCCGTGGTGGGACCGGAGCCGGAGACCAGGGCCGCGAGGGCGCCCGCGGCCCGGCCGGTGGCCAGGGTGCCGGCGAGCTCCGGGAAGAGGGAGAGGGCGGCGGGCTGCAGGTCGTTGGAGACGGCCGCGGCGAGGGCGTCCGGGTCGCCCTTGGCGAGGGCGGCGAGGAGTTCCCGCGAGGCGACGGGTTCGGGGATGTCCGTGCCTTCGCCGAGCCGGTCGAACTCCCGGAAGACCGCCGGGGTGGACAGGCCGCGCCCGGCCATCGCGAACACCCAGTGGAAGGTGCCGCCGACCTCCAGGGGCGTCAGCCGTTCGCCCCGCCCGACCCCGAGTGCCGCCCCGCCGACCAGGCTGAACGGCACGTCGCTGCCCAGCTCGGCGCAGATCTCCAGGAGTTCCTCGCGGGAGGCGCCGGTCCGCCAGAGCGCGTCGCAGGCCACCAGGGCGCCGGCGCCGTCCGCGCTGCCGCCCGCCATGCCGCCGGCGACGGGGATGTCCTTGGCGATGTGGATGTGGACGTCGGGGCCGCGGCCGTACCGCCCGGCCAGCGCGATCGCCGCCCGGGCCGCCAGGTTCGTGCGGTCCAGCGGCACCTGGGCGGCGTCGGGGCCCTCGCAGGTGACGCGCAGTTCGTCGGCCGGGGTGACGGTGATCTCGTCGTAGAGGCCGACCGCGAGGAAGACGTTGGCCAGGTCGTGGAAGCCGTCGGGGCGGGCGGCGCCGACCGCCAGCTGGACGTTGACCTTGGCGGGGACGCGGACCGTGACGCTCACGCGCTCTCCTTCTCCTGGTGCCGGTTCGCCTTGTGCTCGGCGATCCGCGCGAACTCCTCCACGGTCAGGGACTCGCCCCGGGCCTGCGGCGACACCCCGGCGGCGACGAGGGCCTCCTCGGCCGCGGCGGCGGAGCCCGCCCAGCCGGCCAGGGCGGCGCGCAGCGTCTTGCGGCGCTGGGCGAAGGCCGCGTCGACCACGGCGAACACCTCGGCCTTCGACGCGGTCGTCTTGACCGGCTCGGCCCGGCGGACCAGGGAGACCAGGCCGCTGTCCACGTTCGGGGCGGGCCAGAACACGTTCCGGCCGATGGCTCCGGCGCGCTTGACCTCGGCGTACCAGTTGGCCTTGACCGAGGGGACGCCGTAGACCTTGGAGCCGGGTGCGGCGGCGAGGCGGTCGGCGACCTCCGCCTGGACCATGACCAGGGTGCGTTCGATGCTCGGGAAGGTGTCGAGCATGTGCAGCAGGACCGGCACGGCCACGTTGTAGGGGAGGTTGGCGACCAGGGCGGTCGGGGCGGGGCCCGGCAGTTCGGCGACGTGCATCGCGTCGGAGTGGACGAGCGCGAACCGCCCGGCGCGCTCGGGCATGCGGGCCGCGATGGTCGCGGGCAGCGCCCCGGCGAGCACGTCGTCGATCTCCACGGCCGTGACCCGGTCGGCGACCTCCAGCAGCGCGAGGGTGAGCGACCCGAGCCCCGGGCCGACCTCGACGACGACGTCCTCGGGACGGACCTCCGCGGTGCGGACGATACGGCGGACGGTGTTGGCGTCGATCACGAAGTTCTGGCCGCGCTGCTTGGTCGGGCGTACGCCGAGGGCCGCCGCGAGTTCGCGGATGTCGGCGGGGCCGAGGAGGGCGTCGGGGGTGGGGCTGGTCACGGGGACAAGGGTACGGGGGTTTCCGGCCCGCCTACCCGCGCAGCCGGCCCCCGCAGTGCGGCCAGGGGCTGGCCCCGCGTCGCACGTACAGCTTCTTCGCCCGGTACGTCTGTTCCGCGGCCGGGGCGTCCTGGGGGCGGCCCCGGCCGCCGAGCGCCTGCCAGGTCCGGGTGTCGAACTGGTACAGGCCGCCGTAGGTGCCGGAGGGGTCGACCGCGTCGGGGCGGCCGCCGGACTCGCAGGCCGCCAGGCCCTGCCAGTCGAGGTGGTCGGCGCCCTGCACGGACGCGGGGCGCGGCCGGGTGCCGACCCTGACCAGCTGGGCGCGGGGCTCGCGCACCACCTCGGTCCCGACCCGGCGCGGCTTCTGCTTGACGCCGTTGACCGTGCGCAGGGCGTAGGTGATCCGGCGCAGGCCCGGCTCGCCCGCCCGCTCCACGACCTCCGTGCCCCGGAAGAGCCCGGGGTCGTCCGTCCGCCGCACCTGGAACGGGATCAGTTCCTCGCGGACCTCCTTGCCCCCGGTGATGCGCAGCACGGTGACGGTCTGCCCGTCGCGCGGGAAGCTCCCCTGCGGCACGGACGTGGTGTCCTGGCCGCGCAGGGTGATCCCGGCCTCCTCTACGGCCTCCCGCACGGTCGCCGCGTTGGTGCGGACGGTGCGGGCCCGGCCGTCCGCCATGACCGTGACGGTGCGCTCGGTCCGCACGTCCAGCGCGAGTCCCTCGCGTCCGATGCGCCGGGAGCGGGCGGTGGACACGTAGGCGCCCTCCTGCCGCACCCCCAGTTGCCGCAGGGCTCCCTCCACCGTGCGGGCGGTGGTCCACACCTGGCGGCGGTGGCCGTCGAGGGTGAGCCGCACCGGGCGGGCGTAGTGCACGGCGATCTCGTCGCCGCTGCCGAGCTCCGTGCCGGGGCCCGGCGCCACCACGTCGTGGGCGCCGAGCTCGACGCCCTCCTCGGCGAGCAGCTCGGTGACGTCGTCGGCGAAGGTGTGCAGCGTGCGGGCCTTGCCGTCGACGGTCAGCTCGACCGCCTTGTCCTTGGCGACGAACGCCGTGGTGCCGCCGGCGAGGAAGGCGACGACCAGGGCCTGCGGGAGCAGCCGTCGCACGGAGCTGTCCGGGCGCTCGATGTACCGCGCCTTGCGCCGGCGCGCGGACCGGCGGTGCGAGCCGGCGCGCGCCGCGGCGCGGGCTTCGGCGCGGGAGGCGGCACGCCCCGCCGGAGCGGGTTCCGGCTCGTCCGCGTACGCGGCAGGCGGCCCCTCCGGGCCGCCGGCGCCCTGGCGGGGCAGACCGGGCAGCCCGGGCGGGGGCGGCGTCTCGTAGGCGGGCCGGTAGGTGTCCCCGGGGGCGGGCGCCCCGGGCGTGCCGTACCCGAGCGTCTCGGCGCTGTGCAGGTCGGCGGGGGGTGTGCCGAAGCCGCCGTACACGGGGTCCGCGTAGGCCGGGCCATACGTCTCGTACGTCTCGTACCGCGAGTTGCTCACGCCGACGCGCTCCAGGGGCCGGAAGGGGGTCCAGAGGGGTCCGGATCGGGCCCCCAGAACCTAGCGGAGCGTTCGTCACTCTCCAAAGCGACGCGACTACGCACAGTCGTACGGCCGGGACGGCGCGAGGGTCAGTATCCGAACGCCCGTGCCGTGTTCGCCCCGAGCGCCGCGGCCAGGGTGTCCTCGTCGATGCCGCGCACCTCGGCCATGGCCCGCACGGTGATCGGCACCAGGTAGGGGGCGTTGGGCCGCCCGCGGTAGGGCGCCGGGGTGAGGAAGGGCGCGTCCGTCTCGACGAGGAGCAGCTCCAGCGGGGCGACGGCCACCGCGTCCCGCAGGTTCTGGGCGTTCTTGAAGGTGACGTTGCCGGCGAAGGACATGAAGTAGCCCGCGGCGGCGCAGATCCCGGCCATCTCGGCGTCGCCGGAGTAGCAGTGGAAGACGGTCCGCTCGGGGGCGCCCTCCTCCTTCAGCACGCGCAGGACGTCGGCGTGGGCCTCGCGGTCGTGGATGACCAGGGCCTTGCCGTGCCGCTTGGCGATCTCGATGTGGGCGCGGAAGGACCGCTCCTGCGCGTCCTTGCCCTCGGGTCCGGTGCGGAAGTAGTCGAGGCCCGTCTCGCCGACGCCCTTGACCTGCTCCAGCGCGGCCAGCCGGTCGATCTCGGCGAGCGCGTCGTCCAGCGCCGCGGGCCCGCCCGGGGCGCGCGCCCCCTGCCGTGACCAGCCGTCGGGGTCGCCGTGGACGATCCGGGGCGCCTCGTTCGGGTGCAGCGCGACCGTCGCGTGGACGGCGTCGTGCGCCGCGGCCGTCTCGGCGGCCCAGCGGGAGCCCTTCAGGTCGCAGCCGACCTGCACGACCGTCGTCACCCCGACCGACGCCGCCTTGGCCAGCGCCTCCTCGACCGTGCCGGACTGCATGTCCAGGTGGGTGTGGGAGTCGGCGACCGGCACCCGCAGGGGATCGGGCAGCGGCGGCGCGGCGTTCTTGTCGGAGTCGTTCGCAGGCATGCCCCCGATCCTACGAAAGGCTCACCGTCGTCCGGACGGGTCAGCTCGCCTTGCGCTGGAAGGGGTGCAGCAGGTCCGACAGGTGCCAGTGGTGGTGCTCGCGCTCCCCGGCCCCGGTGGCGGGTGCCTCCACGGGCCCGGCGGGCGGCGGCACGCGGTGGGACCGGTGGGCCGCGTCACGCGCCGACGCGACCCGCCCGGGCCGCATGATGCGCACCACGTGCCCGTCGCAGTTGTGGCACGTGGGCCTGCTCAGGGGGGAGGGCACGACCTTGCCGTCCGCGACGTAGAGGACGAACTCGTGGCCCGTGGCGTCCGTGTGGTGCTCTATCTCGTACGACTGCTCCCACCCGTGCCCGCACCGCATGCAGGCGAACGAGTAGGACTCGTTGACGACGGCGGTCGCACCGGCGCGGAGCCCGGTCCGCCCTGCGATCTCACTCATGCCGGCTCCTCGTGTTCCGCTGAGGCGTGAGGACGGTTCCGCCCTCGCCCCTCAGTGGACTCCTCAGCGGGCGCGACGGCAGCAGACCTGTCGACTGTTGGCCCCGATTTGGGCGTCCCTTGCCCCGGGCCCCCGGCGCTTTTACCCCCGCATGGGGCGCCCGCTCAAACGACAAGCGCCCTGCTCAGGGGGGTGGCGGGCTCAGCCGGAGTTCTTCGCGGCGACCACGGCGTCGAAGACGACCCGCTTGGGCACCCCGGCCTCGACGGCCACCGCGGCGATCGCCTCCTTGCGCCGCTCCCCCGCCTCCTCCCGCACCCGCACCCGCCGCACCAGTTCCTCGGGCCCGACGTCCTCCGCGCCCTTCTCCGGCGCCCCTTCCACCACGACGGTGATCTCGCCGCGGACCCCCTCGGCGGCCCAGGCGGCCAGCTCGCCGAGCCCGCCCCGCCGCACCTCCTCGTAGGTCTTGGTCAGCTCACGGCAGACCGCCGCCCGCCGCTCGGGCCCGAAGACCTCGGCCATCGCCGCCAGCGTGTCGTCCAGCCGGTGCGGGGCCTCGAAGTACACGAGCGTGCGCCGTTCCCCGGCCACCTCCCGCAGCCGTCCGAGCCGCTCGCCCGCCTTGCGCGGCAGGAACCCCTCGAAGCAGAACCGGTCGACGGGCAGCCCCGACAGCGCGAGCGCGGTGAGCACCGCGGAGGGCCCGGGCACGGCCGTGACCCGCACGTCCCGCTCGACCGCGGCGGCGACCAGCCGGTACCCCGGGTCGGACACCGACGGCATCCCCGCGTCCGTGACGAGCAGCACCCGTGCCCCGCCCGCCAGTTCCTCGACCAGCTCGGGCGTCCGCGCGGCCTCGTTGCCCTCGAAGTACGACACCACCCGCCCCCTGGGCGTGACGCCCAGGGCCTGGGTCAGCCGGCGCAGCCGCCGCGTGTCCTCGGCGGCGACGACGTCGGCGCCGGCCAGTTCCTCGGCGAGCCGGGGCGGCGCGTCCGCGATGTCGCCGATGGGGGTGCCTGCGAGTACGAGGGTTCCGGTCACGTCCCCATCCTCCCAGGGGCGGAGGATGCGGACGCATACCGGCCATGCACGGGACTCACACAGCACGGTTCCCTACGATGGCGCGGTGACCAGTACCGCGTCCTCCACGGACACCCGGCAGGGCCAGGCGCCGCACGAGCAGCGGCCGCCCTGGCAGCAGCGGCTGCGCCGCTTCGGCTACCAGGGGCAGCCCAGCAGCGACGTCCGTGACGTCCGTGACCGCCTGGTGCCGCCGTACACCGAGCCCTCGCCGCGCCTGTGGGCGGCGCTCGGCGTCCCGCACGTCCTGGCGAAGCGGCTGGTGCGCTGGTCGGGCTGGATCGGCCCGCTGCTCGTCACGCTGCTCGCGGGGGTGCTGCGGTTCTGGAACCTGGGCAGCCCCAGGGCGGTGATATTCGACGAGACGTACTACGCCAAGGACGCCTGGGCGCTCGTCCACCGCGGCTTCGAGGTCAACTGGGCCAAGAACGCCAACGACCTGGTCCTGTCCTCGGGCGGGAACGTGAAGCTCCCGACGGACGCGGCGTACGTCGTGCATCCGCCGGTCGGCAAGTACGTCATCGGGCTCGGCGAGCTGATGTTCGGGTTCGACCCGTTCGGCTGGCGGTTCATGACGGCCCTGCTCGGCACGCTGTCGGTGCTGCTGCTGTGCCGGATCGGCCGGCGGCTGTTCCGCTCCACGTTCCTGGGGTGCCTGGCGGGCGCGCTGATGGCGCTGGACGGCCTGCACTTCGTGATGAGCCGCACGGCGCTGCTCGACGGCGTGCTGATGTTCTTCGTGCTGGCCGCGTTCGGCTGTCTGCTGGTCGACCGGGACAAGGCCCGGGAGAAACTGGCCGCCGCGCTCCCGGTGGACGCCGGCGGCCGGGCCCGTCCCGACCGGCACACGGCGGAGACGACCCGCCTCGGGTGGCGCCCCTGGCGCTGGGCGGCGGGCCTGATGCTCGGTCTGGCCATCGGCACGAAGTGGAACGGCCTGTACATCCTGGCCGCGTTCTGCCTGATGGCGGTGGCGTGGGACGTCGCCTCCCGCCGGGTCGCCGGTGCGCGGCACCCGTACACCGCCGTCCTGCGCCGCGACACGGGCCTGGCGTTCGTCGCCACCGTGCCGGTCGCCCTGGTCACCTACCTCGCCTCCTGGACCGGCTGGATCCTCTCCGCGACGAACGGCTCGGGCGGCTACTACCGCAACTGGGCCGCGACCGACGGCAAGGACGGCAACTGGACGTTCCTGCCCGACTGGCTGCGCAGCCTGTGGCACTACGAGAACCAGGTGTACGAGTTCCACGTCGGGCTGTCCTCGCCGCACACCTACGAGTCCAACCCGTGGAGCTGGCTGGTCCTGGGCCGTCCGGTGTCGTACTTCTACGAGTCCCCGGCGCCCGGCAAGGACGGCTGCCCGTCCGGCGCCGGCGAGAAGTGCGCCCGCGAGGTGCTGGCGCTCGGCACGCCGCTGCTGTGGTGGGTCGCCTGCTTCGCGGTGCTGTACGTGCTGTGGCGCTGGTTCTTCCGCCGCGACTGGCGCGCGGGCGCCATCGCCTGCGGCATCGCGGCCGGCTATCTGCCCTGGTTCATGTACCAGGAGCGCACGATCTTCTTCTTCTACGCCGTCGTCTTCCTGCCCTTCCTGTGCCTGACGGTGGCGATGCTGCTCGGCGCGGTCATCGGACCGCCCCGCTCCACCGACACCCGCCGCGTCGCGGGCGCCACGGCCGCGGGCGTCCTGGTCCTGCTGATCGCCTGGAACTTCATCTACTTCTGGCCGCTCTACACCGGCCAGGCCATCCCGATCGACGACTGGCGGTCGCGGATGTGGCTGGATACCTGGGTCTGAGGCTCTATTCGGTCAAAAACTCGAATCAGCCGCCCCCTGTGTCACCACGTGCGCTTAGAGTGCTCGCGGAAAGAGCTTTCTGAACGCGTTCAGTCGAACGCGCGGAGGCTCGACGGGGAGGGGACGGCCCGATGGCCAAGGGGGTCAAGGCCGCCGTCATAGGCGGCGTGTTCGCGGTGATGCTGGGCGGGGCCGGGTACGGCACCTACAACATCGTGAGCGCGCTGAGCGGTGACGGGGGCGGCAGCGCGGCGGCGGCCGAGCGGAAGTCGGGGCCGCCCGGCGAGGACGAGGTCGAGAAGACCACGGCCGGGTTCTTCGCCGCCTGGGAGAGGGGCGCGGTCGCGACGGCGGCGGCGTACACCAACAACGACGCGGCCGCCGAGCAGCTGCTGAGCGCCTACGCGGACGAGGCGCACATCACGGACGTGCGGATCACGCCGGGTGCGGCCCGGGGCACGACCGTGCCGTTCACGGTGCGGGCCAGGGTGGCCCACGACGGGAAGTCCAAGCCCCTGAGCTACCGGAGCCGGCTGACGGTCGTGCGCGGCGTCACCACCGGGCGGGCCCTGGTCGACTGGCAGCCGTCCGTCGTGCACCCGGAGCTGAAGAAGGGTGACACGCTCGTCACCGAGCAGGCGGCCACCCCGCCCATCGAGGCCGTGGGGCGCGACGGCACCGAGCTGACGAAGGAGAAGTACCCCTCCCTCGGCCCGATCCTGGACGCCCTGCGCGACAAGTACGGCGAGAAGGCCGGTGGCACCCCCGGCATCGAACTGGTCGTCCGGCACACCGCCGGGAACGCTCCCGACACCCCGCTGCTCACCCTCGCCGAGGGCGAGCCGGGCAGGCTCACCACCACGATCAGCCCGAGCGCGCAGGCCGCGGCCGAGAAGGCGGTCGAGCGGTTCGCGCAGTCCTCGGTGGTGGCCGTCAAGCCCAGCACGGGCGAGGTCCTGGCCGTCGCCAACCACCGCACGGACGGCTTCAACGCGGCCTTCCAGGGCCAGGCGGCACCCGGCTCCACCATGAAGATCATCACTGCCGCCATGCTCATCGACCACGGTGTGACCTCGATGAACGGCCCGGCCCCCTGTCCCGGCACCGCCGTGTGGCAGAGCCAGACCTTCAAGAACCTGACGGGGATGGAGCCCGACGGGAACGCGACACTCGCCGAGAGCTTCATGCGGTCCTGCAACACCGCCTTCGTCAAGCTCGTCGACGAGGAGCCGCTCACCGACGCCTCGCTGGCCGAGGAGGCCCAGCGGCGCTTCGGCCTCGGGCAGGACAACTGGAAGACCGGCATCGCCTCCTTCGACGGCAGCGTCCCGGCGGTCAGCGGCCCGGACCGGGCGGCCGGCGCCCTCGGGCAGGGGCAGGTCCAGATGAGCCCGCTGAACATGGCCTCGGTGACCGCCACCGCGATCACCGGCACCTTCCGCCAGCCCTACCTCGTCCCGGCCCGGCTGGACGGGCGCCCGTTCGCGCGGGCGCAGGGGCTGAAGGCGAGCACCGCGGCCCAGCTGAAGCAGATGATGCGGCTCACCGCCACCCAGGGCACCGCCGCACCGGCCATGCGCGGACTGACCGGCGACATCGGCGCCAAGACCGGATCGGCCGAGGTCGACGGCAACGCCAAGTCCAACAGCTGGTTCACCGGTTTCCGCGGCGACATCGCGGCGGCGGCCATGACCGAGGAGGGCGGGCACGGCGGCGACGCGGCCGGGCCGATTGTCGCAGCCGTGCTACGAACAGGTGGCTGATCTCACCTCCGCCGGACGGGACTCTAGGGTGGGGGCCGTCGTTGGGACGGCTGAGGGCAACGGGGACCCCGGCACATCGCGGAGGACAGAACAGCAGTGGGCAACAGAAGGCGCGTCGCCGAGCGACGGAAGACGAGACCCGCCGTGATCGGCGGGATGATCGCCGTGGTCGTCGTGGGTGCCGGAGCCGGAGCCTACGCGCTGTACGGCGGCGGCGCCGCGGCCGACGACGGGAGCCGCGCGTCCTCGGACGGCAAGCCCGAGGTGAAGACCGGGCCGCTGTCGGCGGCCGAGGTCACCACCACCGCCCGCGCCTTCCTCACCGCCTGGCAGTCGGGGAAGGTCCCGCAGGCCGCGGCGGCCACCGACGACCCGGCCGCGGCCCGGGCCCTGCTCACCGGCTACGCCAAGGACGCCCACGTCAAGGACGTCACCCTCACCCCCGGCGCGCGCACCGGCGCCAAGGTGCCGTTCACCGCCAAGGGCACGGTGTCCTACAAGGGCACCGAGAAGCCGCTGACGTACACCGGGGCGCTCACCGTCGTCCGCCGCGCGAGTGACGGAAAGCCCCTGGTCGACTGGCACGCGGCGGTGGTCCACCCGGACCTGAGGGACGGCGACCGGCTGGTCACCGGCGAGGCGGGCACGCCCCCGGTCAAGGCGCTCGACCGGGACGGCGGCACGCTGACCAAGGACAAGTACGCCTCCATCGGCCCGATCCTGGACGGCCTGCGCGAGAAGTACGGCAAGACGGCCGGCGGCAAGGCCGGCATCGAGCTGCGGGTCGTGCGCGGCAAGGCCGCCAAGGCGAAGGACCTGTCCGACAAGACGCTGCTGGAGCTCAGCGAGGGCACGCCGGGCACGGTGAGGACCACGCTGGACCCGGCGCTCCAGGCCGCCGCCGAGCGGCAGGTCGCGAAGAAGGCCCGGTCGTCGGTGGCCGTGGTGCGGGTGTCGACCGGCGAGATCCTGGCCGCGGCCAACGCCTCCCCCGGCTTCAACACCGCCTTCCAGGGCTCCCTGGCCCCCGGCTCCACGATGAAGGTCGTCACGGCGTCGCTGCTGATCGAGAAGGGCCTGGCCTCGGCCGACAAGAAGCACCCGTGCCCGCAGTACTTCACGTACGGGCACTGGAAGTTCCAGAACGACGACAAGTTCGAGATCAAGGACGGCACGTTCAAGGCGAGCTTCGCCCGCTCCTGCAACACGGCCTTCATCAGCCAGGCGCCCAAGCTGAAGGACGACGACCTGACCAAGCAGGCCCAGCAGGTGTTCGGCCTCGGGCTGGACAACTGGGCGATCGGGGTGCCGTCCTTCGACGGGGCGGTGCCGGTGCAGTCGGCGGCCCAGATGGGCGCCTCGCTGATCGGGCAGGGCGGGGTGCGGATGAACCCGCTGAACATGGCGTCCGTGTCGGCGACCGTCAAGGGCGGCACCTTCCGCCAGCCCTACCTGGTCTCCCCGGACGTGGACGGGCGGAGGCTCGCGAAGGCCTCGCGCACCCTGTCGGCGGGCACGCTGTCCCAGCTGCGCGAGCTGATGGCGTACACGGCGGCGGCGGGTACGGCGGCCGAGGCGATGGCCGGGGTCGGCGGTGACGCCGGAGCGAAGACCGGCTCCGCCGAGGTCGACGGGCAGAAGAAGCCGAACGGCTGGTTCACGGCCTACCGGGGCGACCTGGCGGCCGCGGGCGTGGTCCAGCAGGGCGGGCACGGCGGCTCCACGGCGGGCCCGATGGTGGCGGCCCTGCTGAAGGCGGGCGGCTGAGCGGCGGGCTCAGTGGGTGACCGGTTCCGCGGCGGCCGTGTACGTCCGCCGCAGGAACCGCAGCAGCGTCTGCCGCTCGAACTGCACCACGGACACGCCCTGCGCGGAGTGGAACTCCACGACGGCCTGCACCCGGCCGCACGGCCACACCCGCACCTCGCCGCTGCCCGCGGGGGCCCGCAGCCCCTCCTCCAGCAGCCGGCGGTCGAAGATCCACTCCCGGCCCCCGGCGCCGGGCAGGCCGACCCGCACGCGGCGCGGGTCGTGCTCGGGGTCGTACCGCAGGGTGACCGGGACCGCCGACGTCTCGTCGGCCGACGGGACCGCCGTGTCCGTGACGATGTGGGCTCGCGCGTACTGCTCGACTACGGACATCGGACGGCCCCTTCACGGTGCGCTACGTATGGGGAGAATGTGCGTCCACCCCTTCTCCAATGTCGCATATTTTCCGTATTGCGCCTGTTGGGGCGCACATATCACGGATGAGATAAAACGAGGAGCACGCTCTTGCATATCGTTCGCATCTAGCCACATCATCGAACGGTGCATGTACCTGACGGATTCATCGACGCCCCCACCTCCGCGGCCACCGGCGTGATCGCCGCGGGCGCCGTCGCCGTGAGCCTGCGCGGCGCACGGCGTGAACTCGACGAGCGCACGGCACCGCTGGCCGGCCTCGTCGCGGCGTTCATCTTCGCGGTGCAGATGCTGAACTTCCCCGTCGCGGCCGGGACCAGCGGCCATCTGCTCGGGGGCGCGCTGGCCGCGATCCTCGTGGGGCCGTACACGGGCATCCTGTGTGTCTCCGTCGTCCTGCTCATGCAGGGCATCCTCTTCGCGGACGGCGGCCTGACGGCGCTCGGCGTCAACATCACCAACATGGGCATCGTCACCGTCGTGGTGGCCTACGCCCTCTTCCGCGGGCTGGTGAAGGTGCTGCCCCGCACCCGCCGCTCGGTCACCGCGGCCTCCTTCGTCGCCGCCCTGGTCTCCGTCCCGGCCGCCGCCCTGGCCTTCACGCTGATGTACGCCGTCGGCGGCACCACCGACGTCTCCCTCGGCAAGGTCGCCACCGCCATGGTCGGCGTGCACGTCCTCATCGGCATCGGCGAGGCCGTGATCACCGCGCTGACCGTGGGCGCCGTCATCGCCGTGCGGCCCGACCTCGTGCACGGGGCGCGCGGGCTGGAGCGGAAGCTGAAGCTGCGCGTGAACGGCGAACTCGTCGACGCACCGGCCGCCGAGCCCGTCCCCGTCGCCGCCCGCACCTCGCGGCGCACCCTGTGGATCACCGGTCTGGTCACCTCCCTCGTCCTCGCCGGATTCGTCAGCTTCTACGCCTCCGCCGACCCGGACGGCCTGGAGAAGGTCGCCGCCGACCACGGCATCGACGAGAAGGCCGAGGAACACGCCGTCGCGGACTCCCCGCTCGCCGACTACGGCGTGAAGGACGTCGACGACGCGCGCCTGTCCGGGGGCCTGGCCGGGGTGATCGGCGTGGGCGTGACGGTCGTCGCCGGCACGGGCGTGTTCTGGGCGGTGCGGCGCCGCCGCACGGCGGACGCCTCGCCCACCGCCGTGGAGACGTCCGTCGCGGAGCCCGCCGGGAAGAGCGTCTGACATGGGCGCCGGGCACGCGCACAAGCTCTACCGGCACGGGCACTCGCCCGTGCACGGCCTGCCGCCGCACACCAAGCTCGCCGCCGTGTTCGGCTTCGTGGTGGTCGTGGTGTCGACCCCGCGGGAGGCCATGTGGGCCTTCGGCCTCTACGCCGCCCTGCTGGGGATCGTCGCGTACGCGGCGCGCGTGCCGGCCGCCTTCCTGCTCAGGAGGCTGCTGATCGAGGTGCCGTTCGTGGCGTTCGCCGTGCTCATGCCGTTCGTGGCGGAGGGCGAGCGGGTCGAGGTGCTCGGGCTGTCCCTGAGCGTGAACGGCCTGTGGGGCGCCTGGAACGTCCTCGCCAAGGGCACGCTCGGCGTCGCCGCTTCCGTCCTGCTCGCCGCCACCACCGAGCTGCGCGAACTGCTGCTCGGCCTCCAGCGGCTCAAGCTGCCCCCGCTGCTCGTCCAGATCGCCTCCTTCATGATCCGCTACGGCGACGTCATCACCGACGAGATGCGGCGCATGCGGATCGCCCGGGAGTCGCGCGGCTTCGAGGCGAGCGGCGTGCGGCACTGGGGCGTGCTCGCCAAGTCGGCGGGCGCGCTGTTCATCCGTTCCTACGAGCGCGGCGAGCGCGTGCACCTGGCCATGATCAGCCGCGGGTACGCCGGTTCCATGCCGGTCATCGACGAGGTGACCGCGTCCCGGGCGCAGTGGTCGTACGCGATGGCCCTCCCGGGCGCGGCGCTCGCGGTCTGTCTGCTGGGATGGACCCTGTGACTGCTTCCCTCGAGGTCTCCGGCCTCGCCTTCGCCTATCCCGACGGGCACCAGGCCCTCTTCGGGGTCGACTTCTCGATCGCACGCGGCGAGCGGGTCGCCCTGCTCGGGCCGAACGGCGCCGGCAAGACGACCCTCGTGCTGCACCTGAACGGCATCCTCACCGGCGGCGCCGGCACGGTGCGGGTGGCCGGACTGCCGGTGGACAAGCGGAACATGGCCGAGGTCAGGCGCCGGGTCGGCATCGTCTTCCAGGATCCGGACGACCAGCTGTTCATGCCGACGGTCCGCGAGGACGTGGCGTTCGGGCCGGCGGCGGCCGGGCTCAAGGGACCGGAGCTGGAGCAGCGCGTGCAGCAGGCGCTGGAGCGGGTCGGCATGGCGGAGTTCAAGGACCGGCCGCCGCACCACCTGTCCTTCGGGCAGCGCCGCCGGGTGGCCGTCGCGACCGTGCTGGCGATGGAGCCGGAGATCCTCGTCCTGGACGAGCCCTCCTCCAACCTCGACCCCGCCTCCCGCCGCGAACTGGCCGACATCCTGCGCTCCCTGGACGTGACCGTGCTGATGGTCACGCACGACCTGCCCTACGCGCTGGAGCTGTGCCCGCGCGCCCTGATCCTCAGCGACGGCGTGATCGCGGCGGACGGCCCGACCGCCGGGCTGCTCTCCGACGAGGAGCTGATGCGGGCCCACCGCCTGGAGCTGCCGTTCGGTTTCGATCCGCGCTCCGTGCCGGCCGCGCCCGCCCGTCCGTGACAATGGGCGCGTGACGAACGAGGAGAGCGAAGCGTCGCTGCTGCTGGACCAGCAGCTGTGCTTCGCGCTGTACGCCGCCCAGCGCGCGGTGACGGCCGCCTACCGGACGCTCCTCGACGACCTCGGCCTCACCTATCCCCAGTACCTCGTCCTGCTCGTGCTGTGGGAGCGCGGCGAGACCCCGGTGAAGGAGCTGGCCGCGGCCCTGCGCCTGGACTACGGCACCGTCTCGCCGCTGCTGAAGCGGCTGGAGGCGGCGGGCCTGGTCCGCCGTGAGCGGTCGGCGCGGGACGAGCGGTCGGTGCTCGTGGCGGTGACCGGGCGCGGGGAGGAGCTCAGGGAGCGCGCGGCGCGGGTGCCCGGGGCGCTGCTCGCGGCGACCGGACTGGACGCGGCCGAGGTGGCGCGCCTGCGCGCGGAGCTGGGCCGGCTGACGGAGCGGGCGGACGCGGCGGCCCACCGGGCCCGCTGATCCGGGCGGCCCGGGGTTACCCCCGGTTTCCTCCCCCCTGGCCATCGAAGCCGTGTTACCGGTCAGTACCTTGTGCACGATCTACTTGCGCGCATCTGTTCCTGGGGAAGGCCCGCCATGACCGAAGCCACCGCCGCCGTCGCCACCGCCGCCGCCGGAGACACCCGGCCCACGAAGATCGTGTACGTCGCCGAGGCCACCGCGCACGGCGGGCGCGAGGGCTATGTGACCAGCCAGGACGGGCAGCTCGACCTCAAGGTGGCGATGCCCCCGCAGCTCGGCGGCGACGGCGACGGCACCAACCCCGAGCAGCTCTTCGCGGCCGGCTACAGCTCCTGCTTCCACAACGCCCTGATCCTGGTCGGCAACCGCGAGGGCTACGACCTCACCGGCTCCACGGTCTCCGCGAAGGTCGGCATCGGCCCCAACCGGCAGCGCGGCTACGGCCTCGCCGTCGCCCTCAGCGTCTCCCTGCCGGTCGTCGACCCCGGCCTCGCGACGCGGCTGGTGGACGCGGCCCACGAGGTCTGCCCGTACTCGAACGCGACCCGCGGGAACATCGACGTGACCATCCTGCTTGGGTGAAGGGGAGCGAACCGGCGCGACGAGGAGGAGTACGGACGTGGACGTGCACGGCACAGTGGCCGAGGGCTTCGAGCCGGTCAGGGAGGCGTTCGTGCGCAACTTCGAGGTCCTCGGCGAGCGGGGCGCGGCCGTCTCCGTCCTCCGGGACGGGCGCCCGGTCGTCGACCTGTGGGCCGGCTCGAAGGACGTCGACGGCACCGCCCCCTGGGAGCGGGGCACCGCCCAGGTGGTGCGCTCGGCGACCAAGGGCGTCGCGGCGGCCGTCCTCCTGCTGCTGCACCAGCGCGGGCTGCTCGACCTGGACGCGCCGGTGGGGCACTACTGGCCGGAGTTCAAGGCCCACGGCAAGGAGCGGGTGCTGGTCCGGCACGTGCTGAACCACCGGGCCGGGCTGCCGGTCCTGGACCGGCCCCTCACCCCCGTGGAGGCCCTCGACCCGCTGCGGGGCCCGCAGGCCGTCGCCGCGCAGGCCCCGGTCTGGGAGCCGGGCACCGACCACGGCTACCACGCGCTGACCTACGGCTGGCTGGTCGACGAACTGGTGCGGCGCGTGACCGGGCAGGGCACCGGCGAATGGCTGGCCGAGCGGATCACCGGCCCGCTGGGGCTCGACCTGTGGCTCGGCCTGCCGGAGCCGGAAGCCGGGCGGGTCGGCCGCGTGGGCCGGGTGGAGGGTCCCGAGCCGGCCGGCGGGCTGCGCGCCCGCCCCAAGCGCTCGGTCACCGAGGCCTACCAGGATCCGCGGTCCCTCACCCGGCGCGCCTTCGCCGCCATCACGCCGTTCCCCGAGCAGAACGACCTCGCCTACCTCGCGGCGGCCCTGCCCGCCACCAACGCCGTCGCGACGGCGGACGGGCTGGCCCGCTTCTACGCGGCACTGATCGGCGACACCGCCGGATCCGCCCGTCTGTTCACGCCGGAGACGGTGGAGCTGGCCCGCGCGGAGGAGTCGGCGGGCCCCGACCGGGTGCTGGTGGTCGGCACCCGCTTCGGCCTCGGGTACATGCTGCACGGCACCGCCTCGCCCTTCCTCGCACCGGGCTCCTTCGGCCACCCGGGCCGCGGCGGCGCCCTGGGCTTCGCCGACCCGGAGACGGGGATCGCCTTCGGCTACGTCACCAACGGCTTCCGCAAGACGGTGACGGCGGACCCGCGGGCCCAGGGCCTGGTACGGGCGGTGCGGGACGTACTGAACCGCCGGTCGTCCTGAGGCCCCGGATCCGTCCTAGACGTGGATCGGGTGGGAGGTGCGCCCGGACGCCTGGTCGATCTCCTCGTGCGCCTTGGTCAGCAGCTGCATGGCGAGTTCGTTGAGCGCCCGGGCCCCGGCGATCTCCTCCCCGACCCGGGGCTGATTCGCGTCGGACCGGTGCCGGCTGGCGTGCCCGTGCGCCCGTACCTCGGTGCCGTCGGGCAGCCGGACCATCGCGGCGGCGCGCGTGTGCTGGTCGTCCTCCATGAACTCCAGCTCGACGTGCCATCCCGTCGTGGTGTGCATCATGTGGATCACCTCCGGAACGTGTAGTTCCAGGGTGCTCCTCCCACCCGCCGCACGCACCCGTCCCACCCGGCCCTATCCGGCGTGCAGCATCAGCCCGATCCCCACGACGAGCAGCCCGGCCGCCGCGATCCGCGGCGCCCCGAACCGCTCCTTGAAGAACACGGCCCCGATCGCCGCGCCCACGATGATGGACGACTCCCGCAGCGCCGCGACGGGCGCCAGGGCGGCGCGGGTCTGGGCCCACAGGACGAGCGCGTAGGCGGCGACGGACAGGGCCGCGCCGAGCAGCCCGAGCGCGGCGAAGGGCCGCAGCACCGCCACGGTCTCCCCGCGCCGGCGCCACACGGCGTACGCCGGGAGCACCACCCCCTGCACCGCCATCAGCCAGGCGATGTACCCCAGCGACGAGCCGGAGGCCCGCACGCCCAGACCGTCGACGACGGTGTACGCGGCGATCGTCAGCCCGGTCGCCAGGGCCGCCCCGATTGCCGCCCAGTCGGGGCGGCGCCCGCGCAGCCCCCACAGGGCGACGCCGGTCAGGCCCGCACAGGACAGGGCGATGCCGGCGGCGGCCCAGCCGTCGGGCACCTCGTCGGCGACCAGGGCGGCGAGCACGGTCACGACCAGGGGCGCGGTGCCGCGCGCGATGGGGTAGGCCTGGCCGAAGTCCCCCAGCCGGAAGGACTTCATCAGCAGCGCGTAGTAGGCGATGTGGACGGCGGCCGAGCACAGCAGGTACGGCCAGGCCGCGGCCGCCGGGAACGCGGCGAACGACGTCAGGGCCAGCCCGATCACCAGTCCGCCGCCCGAGATCAGCGTGAACCCGGCCAGCTTGTCGGTGATCCGGTGGGCGAGGGCGTTCCAGGCGGCGTGGGTCACGGCGGCGAGCAGGACGGCTGCGGTGACCAGCGGCGTCACGAGGGGCGCTCGCGCACGTCCACGAGCGTGCCGCCGGCGTGGGTGACGAGGTCCCGCGGCGCCATCGGGAAGACGGTGTACGGCGTCCCGGCGGCGGCCCAGACGAGGTCGTGGGCGAGCAGGGAACGGTCGGCGAGGACCCGGGTCCTGGTGCGGTGCCCGAAGGGCGGCACGCCGCCGATGGCGTACCCGGTGGTCTCCCGCACGACCTCCGCCTTGGCCCGGGTGACCTTCTCCGCGCCGAGTTCCCGGCGCACGAGCTCGACGTCCACGCGGGAGGCGCCGTCCATCAGGACGAGCACGGGGACCCCGTCCGCCGCGAAGATCAGGGACTTGCAGATCTGGCTCAGTTCGCACCCGAGCGCGGCGGCGGCCTCGGCGGCGGTGCGGGTGGCCTCGGGGAAGCGCCGCACGCGCCCTTCGAGCGCGTCGAGCCCGAGGTCGCGCAGCGCCTGGGCGAACCGGGGGTGGGCTCCGGAGCTGTCGGCGTCAGTGGCGGCTGTCGTCGTCATGCAGGGCACGGTATCGGTGCGTGTATCCGGCACGCGAGTGGGTTCTTCCGCCGCCCCGGGACGACGAGGGGCCGGTGAGGTCCCCGTCCCCACGGAGCCTCACCGGCCGGTTCATCAGGGTGCCGTCAGGCGCGTACCAGCTCCCTGTCCCCGTCGCCGCGCTCGGACGCGGCGCGCAGGCCCTCGCCCTCGACGTCCACGTTCGGCAGGGCCCGGTCCAGCCACCTGGGCAGCCACCAGGCCGTGCGGCCGAGGAGGGCCAGGACGGCCGGGACGACGGCCATGCGGACGATGAACGCGTCGAAGAACACCGCGATGGCGAGGCCGAAGCCGATCATCTTGACCATCGACTCGGAGGATCCGATGAAGCCGGCGAAGACGGCGATCATGATGACGGCGGCGGCGCTGACGACCCGGGCGCCGTGCCGGAAGCCCGTCACCACGGCCTGGGCCGGCTTCTCGCCGTGGACGTAGGCCTCCCGCATGCGGGTCACGAGGAACACCTCGTAGTCCATGGCCAGTCCGAAGACCACGCCGACCATGAAGATCGGCATCATCGACATGACGGGCCCGGTCTGCTCGACGCCCATGAGGTCCGCCAGCCAGCCCCACTGGAAGACCGCGACGACCGCGCCGAGGGCCGCCATCACCGACAGCAGGAAGCCGAGGGCCGCCTTCAGCGGGACGAGGATCGAGCGGAAGACCACGATCAGCAGCAGGAAGGCCAGTCCGACGACCAGGACCAGGTAGGGCACGAGGGCGTCGTTGAGCTTCTGGCTGACGTCGATGTTCATGGCCGTGCTGCCGGTGACCAGGACGTTCGCGCCGGTGTCGGCCTTGATGCCCGTGCCCGCGTCCCGGATGCCGTGCACCAGGTCCTCCGTGCTGACGGAGGACGGCTTGGAGCCGGGGATCACGGTGATGGTGGCGGTGTCACCGGCCTTGTTGGGCGCGGGCGGCGTCACCGTGACGACGTCCTTCAGGCCCTTGATCTCGTCGCCGACGGCGGTGAAGGCGGCCTTCGGGTCGTCGCTGCCCTTGGCGTCGACCACGACCATGAGCGGGCCGTTGAAGCCCGGCCCGAAGCCCTCGGAGAGCAGGTCGTAGGCGCGGCGCTGGGTGGTGGAGGTGGGCTGGGAGCCGTCGTCGGGCAGGCCCAGTTCCAGGCTCGCGGCCGGGACGGCGGCCGCGCCGAGGCCGACGACGCCGAGCAGCAGGACCGCGACCGGGCGGCGGACCACGAAGCTCGCCCAGCGGCTGCCCAGGTTGGGCCTGGCCGGCGCGTCCTGCGCCTTGGCCCGGCCGAGGAGCTTGCCCTTCTCCCCCGCGGGCCTGACCTTGCGGCCGGCGTAGCCGAGGAGGGCCGGGATCATGGTGAGGGCGATCAGCACGGCGATGGCCACGGTGCCCGCCGCCGCGATGCCCATCTTCGTCAGCATCGGGATGTTGACGACGGACAGGCCCACCAGGGCGATCACCACGGTCAGGCCGGCGAAGACCACGGCGGAGCCCGCCGTGCCGACGGCCCGGCCGGCCGCCTCCTCGCGCTCGCGGCCCTCGGCCAGCTCGGCGCGGTAGCGGGAGACGATGAACAGCGCGTAGTCGATGCCGACCGCGAGGCCGATCATCATGGCGAGGGTGGAGGTGGTGCTGCCCAGATCCAGGGCGCTCGCCAGGGCCGTGATGCTGGAGACGCCGATGCCCACGCCGATGAGCGCCGTCAGCAGCGGCAGCCCGGCCGCGACGAGCGAGCCGAAGGTGATGACGAGCACGACGGCGGCGACCGCGATGCCGATGATCTCGCTGGAGCCGGTGTGCGGCACCGCCTGCAGCGCGTCACCGCCGATCTCGACGGTCAGCCCGGCCTCCCGCGCGTCCTGCGCGGAGTCCTCCAGGGCGTCCTTGGAGGCTTCGTCGAGCTCCATGCCGGAGACCTTGTACGACACCTGGGCGTAGGCGATCGTGCCGTCCTTGCTGACGGCCCTGGCCTGGTAGGGGTCGGTGACGCGGGCGACCTCGGAGCCGTCGGACAGTTCCTTGACGGTGTCCCGCACCGTCGCCTTGTTGCCCGGGTCGGTCATCTTCTCGCCGCTGGGCGCCTTGAAGACGACGCGTGCGGTGGCGCCGTCGGCGCTCGTGCCGGGGAAGCGCTGCTCCAGCAGGTCGAAGGCCTTCTGCGCCTCGGTGCCGGGGATGGAGAACGAGCTGTTGCCCGCGGCGGGCGCGCCGGCCGCGCCGACCCCGGCGAGGGTCAGCAGGGCCACCCATATCAGGGCGACGAGGTGCCGCCGCCGGAACGAGAGCCGGCCGAGTTTGTAGAGGAATGTGGCCACGAGGGCGTACTCCCGGTCAGTCGTGAGGTCTTCAGGGCAGGGGTGATCAGCCCGACGACGTGAGCGGTGACGTCAGGTGGGGGGCTAGCCGAGGGGACTAGTCGGTGGTGGGGACGCCGAGGGCGGGGAGGACCACGGCGTCGATGTACGAGGTGAGGAAGGCCGCCGTCGGGGGCTTGTCCTCCAGGACCGCGCAGGTGACGAACGCGCCGAGCATCATGTGCACCACGAACTCCAGCGCGGGGCAGTCCGGACGGACCTCGCCCCGGTCGACGGCCCGCTGGAGCAGGCGGCGCGAGTCCGCGATCTCCGGCTCGATGATCTGGCTCTTGAACTCGCGGTGGAGATCGGCGTTGGCGTGCATGGCCGTGGCCAGTCCGCGCATCAGCGCGCCGTTCTGTTCCATCTCGGCGTCGTCCGCGCGCGCCAGGAGGGCGTGGAAGTCGCCGCGCAGGGACCCGGTGTCGATCTCGTCGAAGTTCTGCACCGGCTTGGTGTGCCGGAGCGCCTTGACGACCAGCTGGGCCTTGCCGCCCCACTGGCGGTAGAGCGTGGCCTTGCTGGACCGGGTGCGAGCGGCCACGGCGTCCATGGTGAGGGCGTCGTAGCCGACTTCGCGGAGCAGGTCGAGCACGGCCGCGTACAGCTCGGCCTCGCGCTCGGGGGTGATCCGACTGCGACGCGCGGTGGCGACCTCAGTCATCGCTCTCACCTTCCTGCTCCGAACGACACGGTTTCGTACACCACGAAGATAGCGCAGCTCACTAAAGAAACGAAACCGTTTCGTACGTGTGCCGGGTCACAGTGATGCCTTTGTCATAACTTGCTGCGGTCCGTGCCCGGGCAAAGCATGGTCGGGTGACCTATCTGCGTCTGCCGCATCTCCATGACGACCTGCTGTGCTTCGTCGCCGAGGACGACCTCTGGCTCGCCCCGCTCGACGGTCCGGGCCGCGCCTGGCGGCTCACCGTCGACCGCACCAAGGTGGGCCACCCCCGCTTCTCGCCCGACGGCCGCCACCTCGCCTGCACCAGCTGGCGCAGCCTGGTGCCGGAGGTCCACCTGGTCCCGGTGGACGGCGGCCCGGGCCGGCAGGTGAGCCACTGGGGCAGCACCGACACCCGCGTGTGCGGCTGGACCCCGGACGGCGAGATCCTGGCCGTTGCCTCGCACGGCGAGCCCTTCTCCTACTTCACCTGGGCCTACAAGCTCTCCCCCGACGGCGACCCGGGCCGCAAGCTGCCCTGGGGGCCGGTCTCCGACATCCAGGTGGCCGACCTGGCCGGGGAGCGCAGGACCCTGCTGCTCACCGGCACGCCCCCGCACGAACCGGCCGCCTGGAAGCGCTACCGGGGCGGGGCCACGGGCCGGCTGTGGCTGCACGGCGAGCGGCTGCTCGAGGGCCTCGGCGGCCATCTGCACTCCCCGATGTTCGTCGGCGGCCGGATCGCCTTCCTCTCCGACCACGAGGGCGTCGGCAACCTCTACTCCTGCGCCCACGACGGCTCCGACCTGCGCCGGCACACCGACCACGACGCCTTCTACGCCCGGCACGCCGCCAGCGACGGCACCCGGGTGGTGTACCAGTGCGCGGGCGACCTGTGGCTGGTCGACGACCTGTCCCCGCACTCCGGGCCGCGCCGGCTGGAGGTACGGCTGGACGGCCCGCGGGCCGGGCGGCGTCCGTACCAGGTGGCGGCCGCCCGGCACCTCGACGGGATCTCGGTCGACGAGACCGGCCGGGCCAGCGCGGTCGTCGTGCGCGGCAGCCTGTACTGGCTCACCCACCGGGACGGCCCCGCCCGCACCCTCACCGACACCCCCGGCGTGCGGGTGCGGCTGCCGGAGATGCTCGGCGCGAGCGGGCGGGTGGCGTACGTGACGGACGCGGAGGGCGAGGACGCGATCGAGATCGCCTTCCTGCCCCGGGCCAGCGGCGACCGCACCCCGCGGCGGCTGCCGGCGGGCGCCCTGGGCCGGGTGCGCGAGCTGGTCTCCGACCCCGAGGGCGAGCGCCTGGCGGTCGCCTCGCACGACGGGCGGCTCCTGCTCGCCGACGTCACGGAGGAGGGCGACGGTGAGGTCACCGAGCTGATCCGGTCGGCCAACGGCCCCGTGCGCGACCTCGCGTTCTCCCCGGACGGGGCGTGGCTGACCTGGTCGCACCCGGGCATCGGCCGGACCCTGCGGCAGATCAAGCTGGCCCGCATCAAGGACTCGTTCGTGGTGGACGTCACCAACGGCCGCTTCGAGGACGAGAACCCGGTCTTCACGCGTGACGGCCGCTACCTGGCCTTCCTGTCCTGGCGCGGCTTCGACCCGGTCTACGACGTGCACACCGGCGACCTGTCCTTCCCGCTGGGCTGCCGCCCCTACCTCGTACCGCTGTCCTCGGCGACGCCCTCCCCGTTCGCGGTGAACCCCGAGGGCCGCCCGGCCGCCGGGGGCCTGGACCCGGTGGAGGACGACGACAACGGGGAGAACGGGGCCGTCACCGTGGAGGTGGAGGGGCTGGAGAGCCGGGTCACGCCGTTCCCGGTGGCCGCCTCCAAGTACTCGGCGCTGCACCCGGTGGCGGGCGGGGGGCTGGTGTGGCTGCGCTGGCCCATCTCGGGCGCGCTGGGCGAGACGTTCGCCAACCCGGACGACACCAGCGGCCGGCCGACCCTGGAGCACTTCGGCATCACCAAGGCCAGGAAGTCCGAACTCGCCCAGCACCTGGACTGGTTCGCGGTCAGCGGCGACGGCAGCCGGCTGGTGGTCGTCGACGAGGGCGAACTGCGCGCGGTGCCCGCCAACGAGCCGGGCGACTCCGACTCGACGGTGTGGATCGACGCGCGCCGCATCCTGCACACGGTCGACCCGGCGGCGGAGTGGCGGCAGGCGTACGCCGAGGCCGGGCGGCTGATCCGGGCCCACTTCTGGGACCCGGGCATGTGCGGCATCGACTGGGACGGGGTGCTGGAGCAGTACCGCCCCCTGGTCGAACGGGTCGCGTCCCCCGACGAGTTCGCCGACCTGCTGCGCGAGGTCCTCGGCGAACTGGGCACCTCCCACGCCTACGTCACCGCCGCCCGGCGCAACGAGGGGCCGCCGCACTACCAGCGCCGCCAGGGCCTGCTGGGCGCCAACCTCGTACGCCGGGACGGCGGCTGGACGGTGAAGCGGATCCTGCCCGGCGACTCCTCCGACTCCAAGGCCCGCTCCCCGCTGGCCGGTACGGGCATCCGGGAGGGCGCGGTCCTCACTCACGTCGACGGCCGCCCGGTCGATCCGGACGCGGGCCCCTCCCCGCTGCTGGCCGGTGCGGGCGGCACGACGGTGGAGCTGACCTTCTCGCCCGCCGAGGGCACCGGTCCGCCCCGGCGCGTCGCCGTCGTCCCGCTGGTCGACGAACGGCCGCTGCGCTACCAGGACTGGGTGGCCAAACGCCGGGCCGTGGTCCACGAGCTGAGCGGGGGCCGCTGCGGCTATCTGCACATCCCGGACATGGGCGGCTCCGGCTGGGCGCAGTTCAACCGCGACCTGCGCATGGAGGTCTCCCGGCCCGCGCTCATCGTGGACGTGCGCGGCAACGCGGGCGGGCACATCAGCGAGCTGGTCGTCGAGACGCTGAGCCGCAGGGTCCTCGGCTGGGACCTGACCCGTGACGCCCAGCCGGTGTCGTACGCCTCGAACGCGCCGCGGGGGCCGGTGGTGGCCCTGGCCGACGAGGCGACCTCCTCCGACGGCGACATGATCACCGCCGCGTTCAAGCTGCTGAAGCTGGGGCCCGTGGTGGGGCAGCGCACCTGGGGCGGGGTGGTCGGCATGACCGGCCGGCACGAACTGGGCGACGGCACGGTGATCACGGTGCCGATGAACGCGGCCTGGTTCGACGCCTACGGCTGGTCGGTGGAGAACAAGGGGGTCTCGCCCGACATCGACGTCCTGCGGACCCCGCTGGACTGGGCCGAGGGACGGCACGCCCAGCTGGCGGACGCCGTCGAACTCGCCCTGGGGCTGCTGGAGTCGCACCCGCCCGCCACGCCGCCCACCTACGGCGACGTGCCGGACCGCTCCCGCCCGAAGCTGCCACCCAGGTCCTGACGGACGCTTCCCCCGGGGGAGGGCCGGCGAAGACCGGGCCTCGCAGGGGAAAGGGGCGCCCCGCACGGGGGCGCCCCGGTCCGCTCAGCGCGCAACGTCAGGCGTCGAAGTCCTGGTCGAAGCGGTCCTCCTGCTCGCGCTGCCGCTCACGGTCGCGCTGCGGCTGCGAGGGGTCCATGTCCTCGTCGCGCCGGCGGTCGCGGCCCGGCACCTGCTCGCGAGCCTGGTCCGCCTTCTGACGGGCCTGGTTCTGCCACTGCTCGGACTTCTCCTGGAACTGGTCCTTCATACCCATGTGGGTTCACTCCCGTTGGGGGTGAGGGGATCTGGCTCGATCAGATTCACACGGGTCGTCACGCTGCGCATGTCGATCACTCACGCACCGTAGTGCGCTGCTGCTCGTCGGCGGCGCCACCGGCTCCGACCAGGCCCGTCCGCATGCCCGTCAGCCGGTCGGCGAACCGCCGCATCTCGCGCTGGCCCACCGTCCCGATGACCGCGGGCAGATACCCGCGCACCCCCTGCATCCCGCGCAGCCACCACTGCCCGTAGACGTGGCTCGACCGGCGCTCGATCCCGGCCACGAGCCGGTCCACCGCCGGGCCCAGCGGGTAGGTCTTGTTGGACGGCCAGGGCAGCCGCTGCCGCAACTCCCGCATGACGTCCTCCTGGTCCGCCCCGCGCACCATGTCGGTGTCGGTCCACGACAGGTACCCGACGCCGACCTGCACGCCCCGGTAGCCCACCTCGGCCCGCAGACTGTGCGCGTACGCCTCCACGCCCGACTTGGACGCGCAGTAGGCGGTCATCATCGGCGCCGGCGTGATCGCCGCGAGGGACGCGATCTGGAGCAGATAGCCCCGGCTCTCCAGCAGCATCGGCAGGAACGCGCGGGCGGTCACCGCCGAGCCGACGAGGTTGACCTCGATGACCCGCCGCCAGGACTCCGGGTCGGAGTCGGCGAACGGACCGCCGGTCGCCACACCGGCGTTGGCGACGACGATGTCGACCCGGCCGAAGCGCTCGCGCACCTCCTGGGCGACCCGGGCCATGGCCTCGTGATCGGTGACGTCGGCGTACCAGTGGTCGCTGTCGCTGTGCAGCCGCGCCGAGACCTGCTTGAGCACGTCCGGCTCCAGGCCGACCAGCGCGATCCGCACGCCCCGCGCGGACAGCTTGCGGGCCAGCAACTCCCCGACGCCGCGTGCCGCCCCGGTCACCACGGCGACCTTGCCCTCAAGGCTCACCCTGCTCATGCGCTCTCCTCGGATCCGACCTGGATGTGTGTGCTGACGAGCTCGCGTATCTTCCCGGTGACCAGCTCGGGCGCCTCGATCGGGGTCATGTGGCCGATGCCGGGCAGCTCGGTGAACCCGGTGCAGTGCGGCAGCGCCTCGCACAGGGCCCGGGCCTGCGCCGGCGGGGTCAGCCGGTCCGCCGTACCGACGACGACGGCCGTGGGCACGGTCAGTTCGCGCACGCCGTGGTCGAGGTCGAGCAGGTCGAGCACCTGCGACCAGCTGTGCCGGACCGCGCGGGGGCAGGCGTGCACGATACGGGCGCACGCCTCCACCATGTGCGGGGCCGAACCGGGGCCCATGGTCCCGTACTTGAGGATCCGGCGGGCCAGCGGCGTGACGGGCCCGAGCGGGGCGCGGGAGCCGAGGATCCGCCGGGTCAGCCAGGTCCGCACCGGCCCGGGCCGCAGCGGGAGGACGGTGGAGCCCGCGACCAGCTGTGAACTCCCCGTGCTGCACAGCAGGACGGCGGCCGCGTGCGCCTTGAAGGCGGCCCGCCCGGAGGCCGCCATGACGGTCATGCCGCCCATGGAGTGCCCGGCGATCACGGCCTGTTCGCCCGGGGAGAGGGTGGCGCCGAGGACGGCTTCCAGGTCGTCGGCGAGCGCGTCGGTGCTGCACGCCGGGCTCGCGGGACTGCGGCCGTGGCCGCGCTGGTCGTAGGCGATGACCCGGTGGTCGGCGGCCAGCGCGCGGATCTGCGCCGCCCAGAAGGCGGTCGAGCAGGTCCAGCCGTGGGCGAGGACGACGGCCGGGGCGAACTCCGGCCCGTGGATCTCGACGTGCAGCCGGGCGCCGTCGGCGGAGACGGCGGTCAGCTCCCGTACGGGGGCGGGCGGCGCGTACGGCCCGGAGTCGACGGCGACGAGACGGCTCACGCGTCCACCCCCGCCTTCCGCGCGGCCCGCGGCTCGCCCCGCCCGGCGGCGGGGGGCCGCAGGACGTCGTACTCGGCGAGGTCCACCCGGCGCGTCGCCCGGCGGAACTCGGCCGTCGTGCCGGGCCAGATGGTCGTGTTGCGGCCGCTCGCGTCCAGGTACCAGCTCGTGCAGCCGCCGGTGTTCCACACGGTCCGCTTCATGCGTTCCTGCACCCGGTGGTTCCAGCCCCGCACGGCCTCGGGCCGGGCGTCGAGGGCGACCCGGCCGCCGAGGACGTCGAGCTGGCGGACGTAGTCGGCCAGGTAGTTCAGCTGGGACTCGATCATCAGGATCATCGAGGAGTTCCCCAGGCCCGTGTTGGGCCCGATGATCGTCATCCAGTTGGGGAAGCCGGCCGCGGAGGCGCCGCGCAGGGCCTCCATGCCGCCCTTCCAGGTCTCCGCGAGGGTCCGGCCGTCGGCGCCCACGACCCGCTCGGCGATGGGCATGTCCGTGACGTGGAAGCCCGTGCCGAAGACGATCGCGTCCACCTCGGCCTCGCTGCCGTCGGCGGCGACGAGGGTCGAGCCGCGCACCTCGGCGAGGCCGCTCGCGACGACGTCCACATTCGGCTGCGCGAGCGCCGGGTAGTAGGTGCTGGACAGCAGGATCCGCTTGCAGCCGATGCGGTAGTCCGGGGTGAGCTTGGCCCGCAGCGCCGGGTCCTTGATGGCGCGGGCCATGTTGCGCTTGGCCAGCTGCTCGACGAAGCCGAGCTCGTTCGGCCGCTTGGTGAACGCCTGGACCTGCAACTCCCGGATGCCCCACAGCAGTCCGCGGCGCAGCTGCGAGGTGAAGGGCAGCTGCCGGTGCAGCCACCGCTCGGCGTCGCTGATGGTCCGGTCCATGCGGGGCATGACCCACGGCGGGGTGCGCTGGAAGAGGGTGAGCCGGGAGACGTCCGGCTGGATGGACGGCACGATCTGGATGGCCGAGGCGCCGGTGCCCACCATGGCGACGCGCTTGCCGCGCAGGTCGTAGTCGTGGTCCCAGCGGGCGGAGTGGAAGACCTTGCCGGGGAAGGAGTCCAGGCCGGGGATGTCCGGCACCTTCGGGTCGGACAGCGGCCCGGTGGCCGACACGACGAGGTCGGCGGAGAGGTTCCCGCTGCTGGTCTCGATGTCCCAGCACAGCCGCTCGGCGTTCCAGGTCATCCGCTTCACCTCGGAGTCGAAGCGGATGTGCGGCCGCAGCCGGAACGTGTCGGCCACGTGCTCCAGGTAGGCGCGGATGTGCTCCTGGCCCGAGAAGGTGCGCGGCCAGTCCGGGTTGGGCGCGAAGGAGAACGAGTACAGGTGCGACGGCACGTCACAGGCGCATCCCGGGTAGCTGTTGTCCCGCCAGGTGCCGCCGACACTGCTCGCCCGCTCCAGGACGACGAAGTCGGTGACGCCCTCCCGGCGCAGCCGTACGGCGGCCCCCAGCCCGCCGAACCCGGACCCGACCACCGCGACGCGCACATGCTCGTGTTCGCGCTCGCCCATGCCGACACCTCCACACACCACGAGAAACCGTGCCAGTGAACACTGGCGCAATGGGAGCGTAGAGCAGTGACGTACTGATGGGTAGGGGGCGGGACGAGGAAGTTACCGGCGGTACGCCTTAAGGTGCCCAGGTGGCCGAGAAGCGTGAATACCGCATGGAAGAGCTGGCCCGCCTGGCCGGGATCACGGTGCGCACCCTGCGCTTCTACCGCGAACGCAAGCTGATCCCGCCACCGCGCAGGGAAGGACGCATCGCCTGGTACGACGACCAGCACCTGGCCCGGCTGCGCACGATCACGGCCCTGCTGGAGCGCGGCCACACCCTCAGCGGCATCGCGGAACTGGCCGAGGCCTTCGACCACGGCCGGGACGTGGGCGACCTGCTCGGCGTGGGCGGCCCGACCGAGGAGGAGCCGGTCCACCTCACCCCCGAGGAACTCGCCGACCACTTCGCCGGCGAGGCCACCCCGGAGAACCTCGCCACCGCGATGGAACTGGGCTACCTCGGCACCGACGGCGGGGAGATCGTCCACATCAGCCGCCGCCTGCTGGACGTCTCCTCGGCGCTGGTCCGCGAGGGCATCCCGCTCGCGGAGGTCCTCGGCGCCGCCAAGCAGGTCCGCGCCCACGCCGATGCCCTGGCCGGCCTCTTCGCCGACCTGGTGCTGCGCCACGCCTCCGCGGACGACCTGCCCCGCCTGCGCCCGCTGGCCCGCAGCGTGGTGGAGGCGGAGCTGTCCCTGGCCCTGGACCGCCGGATGCGGTCGTAGCCGGCTAGCGGTCGTAGACGACGGTCACCGGCGCGTGGTCGGACCACCGCTCCGCGTGCGTGGCGGCCCGTTCCACGAACCCCTTGACCGCCCGCCCGGCGAGTCCGGGGGTCGCCATGTGGTAGTCGATCCGCCATCCGCTGTCGTTGTCGAAGGCCCGGCCGCGGTACGACCACCACGAGTACGGCCCCTCGGTGTCCGGGTGCAGAGCCCGTACGACGTCGACGTACCCGCCGTCGGCCGGGTCGAGGACGCGGCCGAGCCAAGAGCGCTCCTCGGGCAGGAAGCCGGAGGACTTCTGGTTGCCGCGCCAGTTCTTCAGGTCGGCCGGCTGGTGGGCGATGTTCCAGTCGCCGCAGACGACGACCTCGCGCCCCTGCGCCGCGGCCCGCTCCCGCAGCCCCTTGAGGTAGGCGAGGAACTCGCCCATGAAGCGCTCCTTCTCCTCCTGCCGCTCGGTGCCGACCTCGCCGGAGGGCAGATAGAGGGAGGCGACGGTCACGCCCGGCAGGTCGGCCTCCACGTACCGGCCGCTGCCGTCGAACTCGTCCGACCCGAACCCGATCCGCACCCGGTCGGGTTCACGCCGGGTGTACAGCGACACCCCGGCCCGGCCCTTGGCGGCGGCCGGCGCGTGCACCACGTGCCATCCCCCGGGCGCGCGGACGTGCTCGGGCAGCTGCTCCGGCTCGGCGCGCACCTCCTGCAGGCACAGCACGTCGGCGTCGGTCGCGGCCAGCCACTCCACGAAGCCCTTCTTCGCGGCGGCCCGCAGCCCGTTCACATTCACAGAGGTCACAGTGAGCACCCCGGCACGATACCGGCACTCTGGACGGAGTCCAGTTCCGGATCGAATACCGTGGTCGGCATGCACATACGCCGGGTCGCCTTCGACCACCCCGACGCCGTGAAGCTGAACGACCAGGTCCAGGCCGAGTATGCCGTCCGCTACGGGGACGACGGCGATGCCACGCCCATGGCCGCCGCGGACTTCGATCCGCCGAACGGCGTCTATCTGATCGCCTACGACGAGCACGGCAGCCCCGTCGCCTCGGGCGGCTGGCGCACCCAGGACGCGAACGGCGAGGGCAACCTGGACGGCGACGCCGAGCTGAAGCGCATGTACGTGATCGAGCAGATGCGCGGCCGGGGCCTGGCACGCCGCATCCTGGCGGCCCTGGAGGAGGACGCCCGCGCGGCCGGCCGCGTCCGCATGGTCCTGGAGACCGGCACCAAGCAGCCGGAGGCCATCGCCCTGTACACGTCCAGCGGTTACGAGCCGTGCGCCAAGTTCGGCTACTACCGCCACCACGAGGCCAGCCGCTGCTTCGCCAAGCGGCTCTGACGGACCAGCGGCTCTGACGGACCGACGGGCCCCACGGGGCCCGGAAACAGAGCAGAGCCCCTGTCGGCTTTCGCCGACAGGGGCTCGAAGCTGCGTGGACCTGAGGGGATTTGAACCCCTGGCCCCCTCGATGCGAACTACGGGCGGGGCGGTCGCTGAGGGGCATTAAGCCGGTCAGGCAAGTGTTGTGAGTCAGGTACGGCTGGCGGCGGTCAGTGCGGTTGCTGTACTCCGCTGCTGTACAACCCTGCCCGCGTACATCAAGGTCACCAGTTCTAGGACGTCGACGAACGCCCTGACGATGTCGGCGGCAACACGCCAACTGATGACGATGATCACCAGCACTGTGACGACCCACGGTTTCGAGCTGGGGTTTGACTTACCCCATGGGGTAAGGGCCACACTCATCTTTGGACCTCCAAAGGGTTCGCGCCCACTCCGTCGCTCAGGCTTCCCGGCGAGGCGACGGGGTGGGCTTTGTTGTGCGCCCATGATGAGGACGGAAGACGGCGCCTGCCAAGCCGGGAAACTTCGTGAAACTCGGTGGACCCGCAGCAACCATGTCCAAGTTTTTGCGGCGCCCGAAATGCGGAATATTAAGCCGAGGGAAACGCCGCGACCTGCACAGACGCGCACTCACGCGAGCCCTCATATCACACACTTCGAGCCGACCTGATTACAGCAAAAAGCTTCGCGTGTGCACGCTAAGAAGAGTGGTTTGATATAGCGCAACAAATCCCATCATTACGGCGTGACCAAGCTCACACCAAAATGCAGGGGATTCGAATGCACTCAGGTCGGTGTAGCGACTTTGGCCGGGAGCTGCTTTGGGGGGAGTGATCATGGCCCCGTAAGCTTCCGGCGCGTCGGGCAGTCTGTGGACCTGCCCGTTAAAGCACGACGTTGGGGCCATGATCTTCGAGGCTCCCCCCAAAGTGGCTGGCTAAAGTCGCGGAGCCGACCGCCCCAGCCACGGGGCAACGACCCCGGTAGCGAGGTAGCCCGCGGGGAACCGCCGCCGCGATCCGGCCTCATCGGTAACACAACGCGTCGTTGACCTGGTGTGCGGCAATCCCCTGTACCTCATGGCCCGGTGCTGGGTTCTTGGCCGCTGCTGGTGGCGACGGGCGGGCGACGGTGCGCAGCCGGTGGCGGAGACATAGAGGCGGCGCGGCGGCGACCGACCGGCGCCGCCGCGCGTGCGCGGCCCCTCGGTCCCCTTGGATCGATCCCGACTCTGTTGGGCGGCTCGGGTCTCATGGTCTTGATGGGGTGTCTCGTGCTCGTGCGCCATATGGGCCCTACGGGTGCTGCTGGGTCTTCCATCCCTAGGCCGGATCGCGGCGGCGGTTCCCCGCGGGCATACCCGGCATCACCGGAGGAAGATCCCCAGTTCAAAGGGCGGTTGGTGCTCGCGGCCGAAGCCAAGGCGGCCGCGAGCGGAGCGAGCCTTGATGAAGTAGGGAAACTCCCACCGCATCCCGGCGGCAGAGGGCTGGTGATCTACGCGTCGTAGCTAACAGGCCTACTCGTGCGCGTAGCTACACGGCTACGCTTGTGTCGGCCGACATAACCGACGGGAGCGTGCTCAGGGGATGGGACCAAAGTCCGAGCGGGTCTACCGCACGATTCGCGAGTGGATCGCGGCAGGCAAGTACTCGCCAGGCTCCAAGCTCCCGTCAGAGCGGACCCTCACTGAAGAGTTGGACATCGGCCGTACGGCACTCCGGCAGGTACTCGCCAAGCTCGTCAACGAGCGCGTTATCGAGGTACACGGGCGTAGCTCTTACCGCGTTCCCAACCGATCAGCGATCACTGAAGTGCCCGGCGACCTGGAGCCGTGGCAGATCCACGGCGAGCGGACCGTGTACGACAACCGCTGGGTGAAGCTGAGCCTCGTCGACGTAGAGCCTCCGGGTGTCGAGCGATTCGAGCATCACGTCGTGCGGCTGCATCACGTCGCTATCGCTGCCGTCCTCGACGACCAAGAGCGCGTGCTCATGCTCTGGCGCTACCGCTTCGTCGTCGACTCCTTCGGCTGGGAGCTTCCTGGTGGCATTGTGGACGAGGGGGAAGATCCCGCCCAGGCTGCGCTTCGAGAGGTCGAAGAGGAAACCGGGTGGCGACCCGACTCGCTAGAGCATGTGGTCACCTACCAGCCCATGGTGGGCATGGTCGACTCCCCGCATGAGATCTACGTAGGCCGCGGCGCCAAACACATCGGTGATCCGACCGATGTTGAAGAGTCCGGCCACGTGGCCTGGGTCCCGCTCGCCGACATCCCCGGCCTGATGGAGCGAGGCGAACTGCTGGGATCAGGAACCCTCGTTGCCCTTCTTCACGTACTCGCATCACGCACGGCAGGGGCGTCGCCTACAACCGCTGTGTGAGCTGTTCGATGCGCCGCCGATGACGCACCGAGCCGGTTCGGCTAGCCAACAACCGGGCCTCGCGAAGATGTGTGTGCGCCTGGTCGTACTCGCCGCGCGCGAGGTGAGCTTGCGCAAGATCGCACCGCAGTCCGGCTGTGGCCCGGACGAAAGTCGGGTCTGCGGAGTCCAGTGCGACGTACAGGCTACTGACGGCATTGTCGTCCCCAAGCAAGGCGAGCACGTTGCCGTGCCACCTGGCTAGGTGGCCTTGATTCAGGAAGATGCTCAACATGTCCGGGTCCCGAGCTTCTTCGCCGGGCGGGAGCAAGTTCATGGCGTTGTCGAGCGCCCGCCGGCACTCTTCAGGCATCCCGGCCTTGGCACAGATCTCCGCCTCAGCGGCGTATAGCCATGCTTGGAGCCGGGGCGACATCATCTTGCCGCCCTCGCGTTGAGCGTCACGAACGAGCTGCACCGCGACCTCAGGCCGACCAGCATCGCAAAGCACATACGCCTGCTCGGCCATCGCGTGGGCGAGGTACATCGGCTCTTCGGCTTCCTTGGCTGCCCGCTTGCCCAACTCGTAGTGACGCCATGCTCGTTCGACGGCACCAACGTCAAGGGCCTGCCATGCTGCGAGCGTTGCGGCTCCGGCAAGAGCAACCGCGACGGGCCGTCGGGTCTCGGGGAGCACCGCGAAAGTTAGGGCATCTTCCAGCGTGGACAGGTGGCCGGTCATCTGGTCGATGAGGCTCGCGGCTCCCATCTGGCGATCGACGGTCCGCAACAGCTCTGTCTGATCCATGAACGTCTTGACCATGGTCAGACTGACACCTCGTGCCGCATCTATCCGGTTCACTAGCTCGTCGTATCCGTCGGCTTCGATGGCCGCAGTTGGGGCCACGTGCCTGCCGTGCAACTCGTCATCCGTGGCGCCGAGTAGAGCCCTAAGGATCTTGGCGTAGCGCTCGCTGATCGGCCTCTTGCCGTTCTCCCACTCCGAGACATAGACGCGCAAACTCGCCGTCGAAGCAACGGAGAGCATGTGCTGGCGTGCGTACTTCTCGATCTCGTGGACTAAGCGCTCTTGTGACCACTCACGCGCATTCCGCACCGTTCGGAGTCCGCTACTCACGTGCACCGCCCTGCATGTGATTCCTGATCCCTAACACCAGCATGCCCCACATCGACGCAGGTCGGGAGGGGTTAACAGGCGCCTTAACTGTGCTGCCGTGAACCCTTGTTGGCTACCGCGGAGTTGGGCTGCGCGGTTCCCTAGAAGTGTCGCAGCAAAGCGAGTTGAGCAAGCCGAAGCGCGACACCGCTTGACATCTGGTGCGCACCAGATGCAACCTACTGGTGCGCACCAGTTGGGAACGCAACGCCCGCGCCTAGATGGCCGGGCCCAACATCCGCACAGGAGCGGCGACCCACCGCCAAGCAAGTACGCCGCTCCCGCCCCTCTGAAGGGAAGTTCAATCATGCGTCAGATTCCCGTCGACACGAACGGCGCGACCTTGATGGTCGCTCAGCCCCCGCAGACCAAGATGCGTGACAAGCGCAACGGCGTGATCGCTACCGACACCGACACCGGTCACACCCTCGTGACGGTCGACGTGCTGTTCGTGATGAACGGCAACGCGGAGGTCGTCACGGTGACGGTGACCGAGCCGGACATCTCCGGTGACCTGGCCATGGGCACACCGATCGCGATCACTGGCCTGGTGGCTCGGCCGTGGGAGAACGAGTTCAACGGCCAGAAGCGGCACGGCATCAGCTTCCGTGCGGTCGCGATCACCTCACTCGCCGCTGCCGCGTCGAAGCCCAAGGCGGCCTGAGCATGACGACGTGGATAGGGATCGCGCTCGCGGTCCTGGCCGGTGTGGCGCTGCTGCTGAAGTGGCGCCGCCCGGTCTGGTACTGGCTGAGCTTCGGTGTCACCCTCGCCGTGCTGCGGGTGCTCTTCCGCTACGCGGCCGTCATGGAAGCCTGCCGCCTGACCGTGCCCGCCTCGCGAATGCGCCGGGCGCTGGCCCGCTGGATGAAGAAGCCGGTCCCGCAGCAGCGGGTGCCGCGGCTGCTGTGGATCCGCCCCACCCGGACCGGCATCCGGCTGCGGATCCGGCTGTGGCCCGGACAGGACGCGTTCGAGTTCGCCGCCGCGTCGGACCGGCTGCGGCACTCCTTCGCGGTCCATCAGGTCACCTCCCGCGAGATCAAGCCCGGCGTCATAGAGATCGCCCTGACCGGCTACGACGTCCTCAAGCGGGTGCAGATGCCCGCCGACACGGGCCGGAGCCTGTTGAAGATCCCGCTCGCCCTGGTCGAAGACGGCTCGGTGCACTACCGCAACTACCGCGAGGTCCCGCACGCGATCACGGTCGGCGTGACGCAGTCCGGGAAGTCGGTCACCCAGCGCACCGTGATCAAAGAGCTCGCCTCTCAGCCGGTCGCACTGGTCGGGATCGACTGCAAGAAGGGCGTCGAACTCGGCCCGTTCGCCCGCCGCTTCTCCGCGATCGCCGACAACCCCGACGACGCCATGGAACTACTGGAAGCTCTCGTGGCCCGCATGGAGATCACCTACGACACGATCCGCCGCACACAGAGGATCAGCGCCGACACCCCGGATGCGGAGATCGCCGCGAACATCTGGGACCTTCCCGAGGACCTGCGGCCGGTGCCGATCGTGGTCACGATCGACGAGATCGCCGAGCTCGCGCTGAGTACGAAGAAGAACGACCCGCGCCGGGACCGGATCGTTAAGGCCCTGGTCCGCCTCGCCCAGCTCGGCCGCGCGGCGGGGATCTTCCTGGACATCTACGGCCAGCGGTTCGGCTCCGAGCTCGGCGACGGGATCACTATGCTCCGTGCCCAGCTCACGGGTCGGATGGTGCACCGCGTCAACGACGAGTCGACCGCGAAGATGGCGTTCGGGGACATCTCCCCGCACGCGGTGTTCGCCGCCACGCAGATCCCCAACGACCGGCGCGGGATGGCCGTGGTCGGCTACTCCACGGGCGAGTGGGTCCGCATCCGGACCCCGCACACGACCATGCGGCAAGCCGTCGCCGCCTGCAACAAGCACGCGCATCTCACCCCGGATCTCCCGGAGTTGGCCCGCTTCCGCCCGCTTACAGATCTCGCGCCGGTTGAGGCGCCCGCGGTGATCGAAGCCGCCTGACACCCCCTGTTCCACGGTCGGCGCGACCGCCTTCGCGCCGGGTCCCTACCCGTCCCGCCCACCTGCACGACCTCGCCGCCGCTGCCGGGCAATCCGGCTGGAAAGCCTGGGCCTACCCCATCAGCGTTGACCTGCTCCTCGTGGCCGCATGGCGACGGCTCCGCTCGGACGGCCCGTCCCGCCTGGCCTGGTGCTGGTTCCTCATCGCCCTGATCGCCTCGCTCGGCGCCAACGTCGCCACGGCCGGATTCCTCGACCTGGACCAGCCGCCCGCTCTGCTCCGGCTCGGCGTCGCCGGTTGGCCCGCGCTCGCCTTCCTCGGCGGCACGCTCCTCGCTCACTCGCCGACCACGGCCGGGGACCGGGGGCCGGTTCCGCCGGCGCCCGCAGCCCCGGCCCCCGCACCCGACATCGAGCCGGTCTCCGACCCCGCCGCGCCGCCTGCTCCCCTCGCCGCGAGCGAGGACACCCCGGCGCTGCCCGCCGCCGACCCGACCCCGGCCGTGCCTGCCGCGCTAGTGGCTCACGCCCGGAAGGTCGCTGACGACCACCAGGCGCGTACCGGCTCGCCGATCGACACCGACACCCTCCGTGCCCGCCTCGGCGTCCCCGCCCCGATGGCGGACGCCATCGCCGCCCAACTCACCTGACAAGAAAGGAACTTCACCCATGGGCCTGTACCAGATCTGGAACGAGATGCACCGCGTCGGCACCACCGCGATCGGCGGCGGACCCGACCGCAGGACCGGCGAGATGAAGTACGTCGCCGCCTGCGACGCCGAGGACTGCGGCTGGTCGTCCGCCTACGACTCCTACGAGGCCGCCATGGTCGCCGCCCGCGGCCACCGCTGCCCCGTCCGCTGAAGGGAGATCGGCTCATGTCCGTGCCGCTGTGGTTCTTCATCGCCTGCCTCGGGCTGGTCGGCGTCAAGCTCATCCGCCCGCCCTGGTGGCTCGTGATCGTGCTGCTGATCGGCGGCTACCTCCTCGCCGACAGCTTCCTCGCCCCCGCCATCGACACCGCAACCAAGTAAGGAGACCCCGCCATGATCCGACCCAAGATCCCAGTCAACCCGACCCCGACCGGGCTCAGCACCCCGCCCGCCGTGATCCAGCCGACCAGCATCACCCCCGGCAGCGCCGTGCCGCCGCCCGCCCCGATGGCCCCGGCTCCGGCGCCCTCGCGGCCCACGGTCCAGCTCACCCCGGGCGCTGTCGTCGCCGTTGCCGGGATGGGGACCGCGGTCGTGCTCGTGGTCGGCGCCGTCCTGGTCTCCATGCTGCTCGCCGTCGCCATCACGGGCGCCTCGCTCGCCATCTGCGCCCTGGTCATCCGCTCGATCCTCAGCACCGACACCCGACGCTGACCGGCCCCCGGAGCGGTCCCTGGCTACCAACCTTTCGCCGCTCCGGGCGCCGTCCCACTCCGAACCAATGATCCGGAAGGAACCTCCATCATGACCGGCCACACCCCGGCCCCGCACACCGCGGCGCGCATCTGCCCGAACTGCCACGGCTTCGCCACCGCGGCCGTATCCTCCGGCCTCGGCCGTGACCACCGTGGTCACCTGCGCACGATCACCGTCGACTGCCCCACCTGCCACGGCCACGGCACCACCCCGCTCGCCGCCGCCCAGCTCGCCGGGGGCCGCGCATGAGCGACACCGCGACCTTCGCGGGCCTGGACCCGGCCACCCTCGCCGACACACTCAGGGTGGCCGGGTCACCGGGCTTCGACCGCTGGCAAGACCAAATCCGCCGTACGGGCGGCTGCTCCGACCCGATCCACCTGCGCGGATGGGTCCTGCACAAGGACAAGACGACCGGCGCACTCCTGCACCGCTACACCACCGCAAACGAGCCGGGCGGACGGCTGCGCATCGCGTGCGGCAACCGGCGTGCCTCCCGCTGCCCGGCCTGCGCCTGGACGTACGCCGGAGACACCTACCACCTGATCCGCGCCGGACTCGTCGGCGACGACCGCCGCGAAATCCCCGGCTCGGTCCGCGATCATCCCCGCGTCTTCGCCACCCTCACCGCGCCCTCATTCGGCCCAGTCCACAACCGGCCCAAGGCAGGTGTCTGTGCCTGTGGCACCCGCCACAGTGCCGACGATGCCGCGCTCGGTACCGCCCTGGACCCGGCCTCGTACGACTACGCAGGCGCGGTGCTCTTCAACAACCACGCGAGCGAGCTGTGGATGCGCTTCGCCAACCGGCTGCGCCGCGAGATCGCACGCCGGGCCGGGCTCACGCAACGCGAACTCGCGGAGGTCTGCCGGGTCTCCTACGGCAAGGTGGCTGAGTTCCAGAAGCGCGGTGCCGTCCACTTCCACGCGGTGATCCGCCTCGACGGACCCGACGGGCCCGAGTCGGCGCCGCCCGCGTGGGCCTCGGTCGGCCTGCTCACCGACTCGGTCCGGGCTGCCGTCCGGCACACCTACACGACGGTGAGCGTGCCCGCCTCCGGCCACCAGCCCGCCCGCACCTTCCAGTGGGGCCGACAGCTCGACGTGCGCCCCGTCAAGGCCTTTGGGGACGGCTCCGAGCTCACCGAACAGGCCGTCGCCTCCTACGTCGCCAAGTACGCCACCAAAGCCGCGGAGACAACCGGCACCGTCGACCGGCGCGTCGGCAACAAGGAAGTCCTGGAACTGCTGGGCATCCCCGACCACCCCCGGCGACTGATCGAAGCCTGCCTGGACCTGCACGCCTTCTACCCCGACCGCAAGCTGCGCGACTGGGCCCACATGCTCGGCTTCCGCGGTCACTTCAGCTCCAAATCCCGCCGCTACTCCACCACCCTCGGCGCCCTCCGCCAGACCCGCGCCGACTACCGCGCCGCACAGGAACGCCAAGCCCGCGGCCTCGACGACACCGCCCCCGACACCGTCCTCGTCCTCGCCGACTGGCAGTACGCCGGACACGGCCACACCCCCGGCGAATCCGCCCTCGCGGCATCGATCGCCCGAGACCTCCAACTCAACCGCGAAACCGCCCGCGAAGCCCTACAAGACCACCGCGCCCTGGAAGGAGCCGCCGCATGACAACCACCGTGATCGAGAGGAAGTGGTACACCACAGCAGAGGTCGCCGCGATGCTCGGCTACGGCCTCTCCAAGACGAAGATGCTGGTCCTCACCGGGGAGATCCGCTCGATCAAGGACGGCCGCAACCGTCGCATCCTCCCCCGTTACGTTGACGAGTACGTCGAGCGCCGTGCCCAGGAAGCCGAAGCGGCGTGGTCGGCATGAGCGGCAAGCGGGGCAACGGTGAGGGCTCGATCTACCCGTACAAGAACGGCTTCGCGGCCTACGCCTGGGTGACCACCCCCGAGGGCAACCGCAAGCGGAAGTACGTCTACGGCAAGACCCGCGACGAGGTCCACAACAAGTGGATCGAACTGCACGCTGAGGCGAAGAAGGGGCCGGTGGTCACCTCGACACCAACCCTCGCGCAGTACCTCGCACGGTGGCTGAGGGAGGTCGTAGAGCCTGATCTGAAGCCCAAGACAGCCGAGACCTACGCCATGCATGTCCGGCTCTACATCGTGCCGGCGTTGGGCTCGAAACGGCTCGACAAGCTCACCGTGCGCGACGTACGGAGCTGGGTGAACACCCTCCTGGAACAGTGCCAGTGCTGCGCCCAGGGCCTGGACGCGAAGCGGGATACTCCGCGTTGCTGCGCCGCTGGCGACTGCTGCGAGCGCATCCCCTCCCGCCGAACCGTCCAGGACGCTCGTGCGGTCCTGCGGTCGGCCCTGACCAACGCCATGACGGAAGAGCTGATCTCGAAGAACGTGGCGGCTCTCGTCAAGGTCCGGTCGGCGCGGAAGAAGAAGCGGCACCCATGGTCCGTGGAAGAAGCGCGGCAGTTCCTCGAAGCGGCCAGTGCGGCCCATGACCCGCTGTACGCGGCGTACGTCCTCATCCTGGTTCTCGGCTTCCGGCGCGGCGAGGTGCTGGGCCTCACCTGGGAGAACGTGAACCTGGATGCCGGAGAGATCACCGTGCAGATGCAGCTACAGCGGATCAACCGGCGTCTGGTCCACGACGAGACCAAGACCGAGGCGTCTACGGCCACGCTGCCGCTGCCTGAAATCTGCATCACCGCGCTACAACTCCGCCGCAAGGAGCGGGAGTTGGCGAAGCGAGCAGCCGGTGAGCTATGGACCGACTCCGACTTCGTCTTCACGACCCGCTACGGCACCCCGTACGAGCCACGCAACTTCAACCGGCTCTTCGTCGCTCGGTCGGCCAAGGCAGGCGTCCGACGCATCCGTCTGCACGACACCCGGCACACGTGCGGCTCCCTGCTCGCGGCTCTCGACGTGCATCCTCGCGTCGCGATGCAGATCCTCCGACATAGCAAGATCGCGGTGACGATGGAGGTCTACACACACGTCCCGTCCGAGTCGACGCGTCGCGCGCTGCGGAAGCTCGGCAAGCACCTTGGGAAGCAAGATCGGAAGTAGTTGCTGTACTTCGCTGCTGTACGGCATGCCAAAGCCCCCACCGGATCTCCCCGGCGGGGGCTTTGAGCTGCGTGGACCTGAGGGGATTTGAACCCCTGGCCCCCTCGATGCGAACGAGGTGCGCTACCGGACTGCGCCACAGGCCCTTGCAACGAGTGAAACTCTAGCACCCCGATCGGCCTGCATAAAAATCCGTTCCCGGGCGGCGGCCGCTCGCTCGTTCGCGGGTCTACTCGTTGGCGGCCCGGGGACGGTCCCCGTCCTCGTACTGGTCGAACAGCGGCGTCCGGCCGCGCTCGCGGGCCCGCCGTGCGGAGGCCGCAGCCGGGTTGCCGCCGCGCGGGCGCTTCCGGGCGGGGGGCTGGGCGTCACCGCGCCCGTCGCCGCTCGCCTCCTCGTGCGGGGGGTGCTCCGCCGCGGCCGGGTCCGCCGCGCCGGCCGTCTCGTCCGCCGCGTCGGGGGCGACCGTGCTCGACCGGGCCGAACTCCAGGTGTCGGGCGCGCCGAGGTCCACGTCGCTGGTGGCGCGAGGCGCCACCGGGGCGGTCACATAGGTCGGCAGGGGCACCGGCACCGGGTCCCAGCTGTCGCCCTGGCCCGGCCGCCGCTGCCGCTCGCGCTGCTGGTCGACCCACTCCGCGTGGTCGGTCTGCTCGACGAGGGCGCGCCGGTCCGCCGCGAGGGCCGAAAGACCGGGGTCGGTCACCGGCTCGGGTCCCTCCTCCGGCTCGTCGGCCTCGTCCTCGGCCATCGGGCGCCGGCGGGGCTGGCGCTGCCGTTCCCGCAGCCGCTGGGCGGCGGCCTCGGCCCGGCGGCGGTCCATCTGGTAGGTGAAGCGGCGCCGCTCCTGGGCGCGCAGGTAGGCGATGTACACGCTCAGCATCACGGCGGGCACGCCCGGGGCCCACAGGAAGGCCAGGCCGCCGACCGCGGCGACGACCGCGCCGAGGGTGAAGGCCAGGAAGAGCATGGTGGTGGTGCGCCGGCGGCGCGCGAGCACCTTCGAGCGCCGGGCCCGTGCCGCGGCCGCCTGGGCCTGCGGCGACATGTCGGGCCGGGCGGCGGACACCCGGCCCGCCGCGCGTTCTGCGCGCGCCGCGTGCTGTGCCGGCCGGGACGGCTGCTCCGACCCGGGCGACGGGACGGGCACCTGGGTCTGGGGACGGGTCTTGGACACGGCGAAGGCCCGGACGTCCACCGATGCGGTGACGGCGTCCGGGTCGCCGGCGTCCTGCTCCCCCTCCTCGGTGGAGCGCGCCCGCAGGTCCTTGGCGTACCGGCGCTCCATGGCCGCCTTTCCGGACAGGAGCCGGATGGCGGTGCTGAAGCGTTCCGTCGGACGGGCCTCGTTCAGCTCGTCCTGCCTACGGAGCCACATCGGCACCAAGTAGGCGGCCCAGGCCCCGACAATGACTGCGTAGATGAGGCCGCTGCTGCTCACGCCTCACACCGTAGAGGGGTTTGCGTGAGGCCATCTGCCAATTGAGCCGGTGTGTCGCACGATCTGGCTGATATTTCGAACTTTTTTTGCGACTGATGCGATCAGCACACCACCGGGGCCGGGAATTCCTCGCCCCGAGACGGTCATGAGCCGATCAATTTCGAACAAGTATTCAATTTCCGGGGTGGTGCCGGATTCCGGGATTACTCTGCGATCGTGCCCGCTGCCAGCGCCTGAGCAAACCGTCCGGCACCTCTTCCGCGGTGAGCGCGAAGACGAGGTGGTCGCGCCAGGCTCCGTCGATGTGCAGATAACGCGGCCTGAGCCCCTCCTCGCGGAATCCGAGCTTTTCGACGACCCGGCGGCTCGGAGCGTTCTCGGGGCGAATGCAGACCTCGACGCGGTGCAGTCCGACGGTGCGGAAACAGTGGTCGACGACGAGCGCCACCGCCGTCGGCATCACCCCGCGCCCGGCCACCGCCTCGTCGACCCAGTACCCGACGTGCCCCGAGCACATCGAGCCCCAGGTGATGCCGGCGACCGTCAGCTGCCCGACCAGCCGCCCCTGGTACTCGATGACGAACGGCAGCATCCGGCCCGCGTTCGCCTCCGACCTGAGGTGGCGGACCATCTGGCGGAAGGTCGGGCGGTGGGCGATCGGCCCGCCCGGGGTGGGCGGCGGGATCGTCGCCTCCCACGGGCGCAGCCAGTCGCGGTTGCGCCGGTTGACCTCGCGCCATGCCCGCTGGTCGCGCAGTTTTATCGGCCGCAGGACGATGTCGCCGTCCACCAGCTCGACGGGCCAGGAGGGGCTGTTCAGCTCGCACCCCCGCCCGGTCTGGGGTGGTCGCCGCCGCGCAGCTGCTCGACGGCGTGGACCAGCAGCGGCTCCAGCACGGCGAGGCCGTCCTTCACACCGCCGCTGGAACCGGGCAGATTGACGATCAGCGTGCTGCCGGCCACGCCCGCCAGGCCGCGCGAGAGCGCCGCGGTCGGCACCTTCTCCCGGCCGAACGCCCGGATGGCCTCGGCGATGCCGGGCACCTCGTGGTCGATCACCCGGCGCGTGGCCTCCGGGGTGCGGTCGGTGGGCGAGATGCCCGTGCCGCCCGTGGTGACGATGACGTCGTAGCCCGCCTCGACGCCGGCGCGCAGGGCCGCCTCCACCGGGTCGCCGTCGGGGACGACCTGCGGGCCCTCGACCGCGAAGCCGAAGCGCTCCAGGCCGTCGGCGATCAGCGGACCGCCCTTGTCCTCGTAGATGCCGGCGGCGGCCCGGTTGGAGGCCGTCACGACGAGAGCGCGGTACGTCATGCCCGGCTCCAGTCGCCCGACTTGCCGCCCGTCTTCTCCTCGACCCGTACGTCCGTGATGACCGCTCCCTTGTCGACCGCCTTGACCATGTCGATCACGGTGAGCGCCGCGACGGAGACCGCGGTGAGCGCCTCCATCTCGACTCCCGTGCGGTCCGTGGTCTTCACGGTGGCCGTGATCTCCACGGCGTCGTCCGCGACCGACAGGTCCAGTTTCACACCGGAGACCGACAACGGGTGACAGAGCGGGATCAGGTCGGGGGTGCGTTTGGCTCCCATGATCCCGGCGATCCGCGCGGTCGCGAGGGCGTCGCCCTTGGGGACGCCCTCGCCGCGCAGCAGCTCGATCACACGGGGCGAGACGAGGACGCGTCCGCTGGCGCGGGCGGTGCGCGCGGTCACGTCCTTGTCCGACACGTCGACCATGCGGGCCGCGCCCGCCTCGTCGAGGTGCGTCAGCCTGTCCTGCGTGGAGCCGTCCTGCGTGCGTGGGTCCTGCGTGCTCATGCTGTGTGGCGCTCCCGGTCCGGGCCCGTCGCGGTGCGGCGCACGGGCCTGCTGTGCGCGACACGGTACCCCCAACCAGCGGCTATCGGCCGAGCAGGACCACCTCGACCTCGGTCCCGGGCTCGACGGACTCGGTGTCCTCGGGGACGACGATCAGCGCGTCGGCGTGGGCGAGGGCCGCGACCAGGTGGGATCCGGCGCCGCCGACCGGGGCGACCCGGCCGTCCTCGTACCTGCCGCGCAGGAACTGGCGGCGGCCCTTCGGGGAGGTCAGCGCCTTGCCGGCGGCCAGGGTGGCGCGGGTGGTGGGGCGGTGGACGTCCGGCAGGCCCATGAGGGCGCGGATGGCGGGGCGCACGAACAGTTCGAAGGAGACGTACGACGACACCGGGTTGCCGGGCAGGGCCAGCAGCGGGGTGTGGTCGGGGCCGATGGAGCCGAAGCCCTGGGGCTTTCCGGGCTGCATGGCGAGCTTGCGGAACTCCACTCCGCTGCCCGGCTCGTCCTCGTCCGCGACGTGCGACAGGGCCTCCTTGACGACGTCGTACGCGCCGACGCTCACCCCGCCCGTGGTGACCATCAGGTCGGCGCGGACCAGCTGGTCCTCGATGGTGGAGCGCAGGGTCTCGGCGTCGTCGGCGACGGCGCCGACCCGGTAGGCGATGGCGCCGGCGTCGCGGGCGGCGGCGGTGAGGGCGAAGCTGTTGGAGTCGTAGATCTGACCGGTGCCCAGTTTCCCGTCGGGCTGGACGAGTTCGCTGCCGGTGGAGAGCACCACCACGCGCGGGCGCGGGCGCACGCGCACGGTGCCGCGGCCGATCGCGGCGAGCAGGGCGATCTGCGGCGGGCCCAGGATCGTGCCGGCCTCCAGGGCGCGGTCGCCGGCCCGCACGTCACTGCCCTCGGCGCGTACGTGCGCGCGGGCCTGCGCCGGGCGGTACACCTGGACCTGTCCGGTGGCGCCCTCGGGGGCGAGGCTGCGGGCGCGCATCCCGCGCACCGGGCCCTCGCCGAGCCCGCCGTCGGTCCACTCCACGGGCACGACCGTCTCGGCGCCGGGCGGCAGCGGGGCGCCCGTCATGATGCGCGCGGCCTGGCCGGGCCCCACCTGGAGCAGGGCGGACTCACCGGCGGCGACGTCCCCGACGACCTCCAGGGCCGCCGGGAACTCCTCGCTCGCGCCCGCCACGTCCGCGACCCGCACCGCGTAGCCGTCCATCGAGCTGTTGTCGAAGGGCGGCAGGGACACCGGCACCGTGACGTCCTCGACGAGGACGCAGCCCTGGGCGTCGAGCAGGTGCAGCTCGATCGGCTCCAGGGGGCGGACGGTGGCGAGGATGTCCTCCAGGTGCTCGTCCACGGACCACAGGTGGTCGGGGCCCGAGTGGTCCTGGTCCGTGGCGCGGGGCGCGGCGCTGCTCAACGTGCTACATCTCCTCGGCTACGTAACTGCGAAGCCAGGTCCGGAAGTCCGGACCCAGGTCTTCACGTTCGCACGCGAGTCGGACAATGGCACGCAGGTAGTCGCCGCGGTCGCCGGTGTCATAGCGGCGGCCCTTGAAGACCACGCCGTGCACCGGTCCGCCGATCTTCTCGTCCTCGGCGAGCTGCTGCAGGGCGTCGGTGAGCTGGATCTCGCCGCCGCGGCCGGGCTCGGTCCGGCGCAGTATGTCGAAGATGTGCGGGTCGAGGACGTAGCGGCCGATGACCGCGTAGTTGGACGGGGCGTCGGCCGGGTCCGGCTTCTCGACCAGGCCGCCGACCTTGACGACGTCGCTGTCCTCGGTGGTCTCCACGGCCGCGCAGCCGTAGAGGTGGATCTGCTCCGGGGCGACCTCCATCAGCGCGATGACGCTGCCGCCGCGCTGCTCCTGGACCTCGACCATGCGCTGCAGGAGCGGGTCGCGCGGGTCGATCAGGTCGTCGCCGAGGAGGACGGCGAAGGGCTCGTGGCCGACGTGCGGGGCGGCGCACAGCACGGCGTGGCCGAGGCCCTTGGGGTCGCCCTGGCGGACGTAGTGCATGGTCGCGAGGTCGCTGGACTCCTGCACCTTGGCGAGACGGTCGGCGTCGCCCTTCTTCTGGAGCGCCGACTCCAGCTCGTAGTTGCGGTCGAAGTGGTCCTCCAGCGGGCGCTTGTTGCGGCCCGTCACCATGAGGACGTCGTCGAGACCCGCCGCGACGGCCTCCTCGACCACGTACTGGATCGCGGGCTTGTCCACGACCGGCAGCATCTCCTTGGGAGTGGCTTTGGTGGCCGGCAGGAACCGGGTGCCGAGGCCTGCTGCGGGAATGACAGCCTTGCTGATCCGAGGGTGCGACTGAGTCATGCCCGCCACCCTATCCGGTGCCTTTGCAGGGAATCTGCGGCTCCGGTTCATAGGCGCTCATATGAGCGTATTGCGACGGTACGGGAGCAACCATTGAGGCCTATCGCACGTCCGGGCGAGCCTGACAAGCGGAGTATGCGGCGCGAGATCCTCGCGGTGAGGAACAGGTTGACGCCGGATGACCTGCGGGAAACGTCGGCCGCACTGGCCGGGCGGGCCCTGGAGCTGCCCGAGTTGGCGCGCGCCGGCACGGTCGCGGCGTACGTCTCCGTGGGGAGTGAGCCCGGGACGCTCGCGCTCCTGGACACCTTGCGCGCCCGGGGCGTGCGCGTGCTGTTGCCCGTCCTGCTGCCCGACAACGACCTCGACTGGGGCGTGTACGAGGGCGAGGACACGCTCGTGCGGGTCCGGCACGGCGGCCGGATGGCCCTGTCCGAGCCCGCGGGCGAGCGTCTCGGGCCGGACGCGGTGACCGCGGTCGGCGCCGTGCTGCTGCCGGGCCTCGCGGTCGACGGCCGCGGTATGCGCCTGGGCCGCGGGGGCGGTTCGTACGACCGGGTGCTGGCGCGGCTGGAACGGGCGGGGGCACATCCCGCGCTGGTGGTGCTGCTGTACGACGCCGAGGTCGTCGACCGCGTCCCGGAGGAGCCGCACGACCGGCCGGTGCACGCGGTGGTGACGCCCTCGGCAGTGCGGCGGTTCCGGCCGGAGCCCTGACACGGCGAACGGCCCTCCACGCGTGCGTGGAGGGCCGTTCGCCGTGCGTCGCCGCGTTCAGCGGCTCAGGGCTTGAGCACCAGCTTGTCCGCCGTGTCCTCCTCGACCGCCCGGTCCGAGAAGGACCACGGCAGCAGTTCGCCGTCGGCCCACTTCTCGGTCTGGTCGACGTAGTGGGCGCTGTAGGCGTGCCCGGAGGCGCCGGTGAGGTTGATCCAGCGGGACTTGTCGAGGTCGCCGAGGTTCACCACCATCCGCATGGACGGCACCCACACCACGCCGTAGCCGCCGGCGGCGTTCCAGCCGGTCGCGTTCACCGTCGCCTCGCCGCCGCCGAGTTCCCAGGGGCCGCGGTTGAGGGCGTACTGGAGGAAACCGGGGCCCGAGGTGCCGAGGGTCTGGTTCTTCAGGAACAGGCGGTGCAACCGGCCCCAGCTCCAGGTGTCGATGTCCTTGCCGAGCTTGGCGGTCAGCTCCCAGCGGGCGTCGACCATGGCCCGCTTGAACAGCTGGTCCCGGTTGACGGCGCCGTCGCGGGTGCCCACCTCGGGCGTCTTCCACCAGTCGCTCTTCGGCTGTTCCATCAGCTTGCGGACCACCTCGAACCAGCGGTCGCCGCCGTCGGGCTGCGCCCGGTCGGGGGCGCGCTGGCCGCACTCGCGGACCTCTTCGGCCTCGTCCGCCGGGCCGGTGGTGTTGACCGGCTTGACCCACAGGCACTGCCCCCTGGGCCGCAGCTCCTTGGGCAGCTTGTTGCCGAAGGCCAGCTTGAGGACGTTGCGCCAGACGGCGTTGAAGTAGGCGGCGGCCGCCGAGTCGGCGTCCTGGGTGTAGTCCCAGCCCTCCAGCAGCTTCTGCGCCTCGCGGACGTCCTTGTCGCCGGTGTCGATCTTCAGCAGGGTGGGCACCAGCAGCCGGGCGATCTCGCTGCTGTTGTCCAGCTGCATCTGGCGCATGTCGTCCGTCGAGATCTTGCCGCCGTCCTTGATCTTCGACTGGATCAGGTCGGTGATCCGCTGGCTGCGCGTGCCGTAGCCCCAGTCCGTGGTGAGCGTGAGGGCGTACTTGTCCTCGTCGATCACGGCCTGGTTGGCGGTGACGATGTACCCGCGGTCCGGGTTGTACTCGTAGGGCAGCGCGTCCTGCGGGATGTAGCCGGTCCAGCGGTACTCCGGGTCCCAGCCGGGCGCCGGCAGGGAGCCGTCGTAGTCCTCCGCGCGCGTGGGGATCCTGCCCGGCAGGGTGTAGCCGATGTTGCCCTCGGTGTCGGCGTAGACCAGGTTCTGCGAGGGCACCTCGAACAGCGCGGCGGCCTTGCGGAAGTCGGTCCAGTTCTTCGCCCGGTTCATCGCGAAGACGGCTTCCATGCTGGTGCCCGGCTGCAGGGCGGTCCAGCGCAGCGCGACGCCGTAGCCGTCGCCCCGGTCGGGTGCGGCGGTGTCGACGGTGGCCTTCTTGCCGACCTTCACGAGTTCCTCGTCGCGGTCGGAGAGCAGGGGCCCGTTGTTGGTCTCGCGGACGACGATCTTCTTGGCCGGGCCGCCGGCGACCTTGATGGTCTCCTCGCGGGTCTCGAACGGCTTGACCTTGCCGTCGTAGAGGTAGCCCTCGCCGGTGATCTTCTCCAGGTAGAGGTCCGTGACGTCGACGCCGGAGTTGGTCATGCCCCAGGCGATGTCCTGGTTGTGACCGATGATCACGCCGGGCATGCCGGCGAAGGTGTAGCCCGTGACGTCGTACCGGCAGGTGCTGGAGACGCTGCGGCAGTGCAGGCCCATCTGGTACCAGACCGACGGCAGGGAGGGCCCGAGGTGCGGGTCGTTGGCCAGCAGCGGCTTGCCGGTGATGGTGTGCTCGCCGCCGACGACCCAGGAGTTGGAGCCGATGCCGTCGCCGTTCACGCCGACGGCCGGCGGGAGGTCGTCCAGGACCCGGGTGAGGCCGGTGAGCTGGCTGTCCAGGCCCGAGGCGCCGGAGGCGGTGCCACCGGTGCCCGTGCCGGTCCCGGCGGTGCCGGACGTGCCCGCGGTGCCGCTCGTGCCGGACGTCCCGGCGGTTCCGGCGGTGCCCGCGGTGCCCGCGGTGCCGTTCGTGCCGGAGGCGCCGGTGCCGCCGCCGCCCTGCTCGAACACCCCGGTCAGCTCGCTGTACTGGCCTTCCTGGACGATCGCCTTGTTCCGGCTGTACGGGTACTTCGGGTACAGCTCGGCGATCTGCTTCGGGCCGAGGCGGCTGGTCAGCAGGGCGCGGTCGATCTCGTCCTGCATGTTGCCGCGCAGGTCCCAGGCCATCGCCTTCAGCCAGGACACCGAGTCCACCGGGGTCCACTTCTGCGGCTTGTAGTCGTTGGTGAAGCCCAGCGCCGCGTACTCCAGGGAGATGTCCTCGCCGTCCTTGCCCTGGAGGTAGGCGTTGACCCCCTCGGCGTAGGCCTGCAGGTACTTCTTCGTCGCGGGCGACAGCTTGGTGTCGTACTCCCGCTCGGCGACCCGGTCCCAGCCCAGGGTGCGCAGGAACTCGTCGTTGTCGACCTGGCTCTTGCCGAACATCTCCGACAGGCGTCCGGCGGCCATGTGGCGGCGGACGTCCATCTCGTAGAAGCGGTCCTGGGCCTGGACGTAGCCCTGTGCCATGAACAGGTCCGCGTCGGAGGAGGCGTAGATCTGCGGGATGCCGTGGTCGTCGCGCTTGACCTCGACGGGTCCCGAGAGGCCCTTCAGCGTGAGGGTGCCCTTGGTCTGCGGGAAGGACGCCCGGACGGTGCTGATCGACCAGTACGCCCCGAAGGCGACGCCTCCGATGACGGCCAGCACCAGGACGAGCACGATCAGCCGTACTTTGCGCCCCTTTCTCCTGCCGGACTTGCCGGGCTGCTGACCCGTGGAGGCGGTGGTGTCGGTGGGCATCGCTGTCCTTGCTGTCCTAAGTCGAGCGGCAGGTTCGGCTGTGCTTTTAACTGAGCGCTGGAGCAACGATAGGCGCAGGGCCTTGCGCCCCTTGACGCGGAGTCGGGAACCGGCACGGACGGGCGTTCGATCTTGCCCTCCCGAGCGTCAAGAATTCGTCAAGAGTTAGGTAAGGTAACGAAGTAGTCGGCGCGCTGCGCCACCGCTTGTTGTGCGATGTACGTGAGCCCACGCGCGCGTGCGTGCGGGCCAGGGAAGGATTCGGCCGCTGACTGTTCACCACCTCAACCAGCTCCTGCTCGTCTGCTCGCTCGTCCTGCTCGTCGCCGTCGCAGCGGTACGGATCTCCTCGCGCAGCGGGCTCCCCAGCCTGCTCGTGTACCTGGGCATCGGCGTCGCCATGGGCCAGGACGGCATCGGCGACATCCACTTCGACAACGCCGAACTGACCCAGGTCATCGGGTACGCGGCGCTGGTCGTGATCCTGGCCGAAGGCGGTCTGGGCACGAAGTGGAAGGAGATCGAGCCGGTGATGCCGTCCGCCACGGCGCTGGCGCTGGGCGGTGTCGCGGTGAGCGTCGGGGTCACGGCGTCGGCGGCGCACTACCTGGTCGGGCTGGAGTGGCGGCAGGCGCTGATCATCGGGGCGGTCGTCTCCTCGACCGACGCGGCGGCCGTGTTCTCCGTGCTGCGCAAGATCCCGCTCCCCGCGCGCGTGAAGGGCACGCTGGAGGCGGAGTCCGGCTTCAACGACGCCCCGGTCGTCATCCTCGTGGTGTCCCTGTCCACGGCCGGGCCGGTCGAGCACTGGTACGTGCTGCTGGGCGTGATCATGCTGGAGCTGGCGATCGGCGCGGCCATCGGGCTCGCGGTGGGCTGGCTGGGGTCCTGGGGGCTCCGGCGCGTGGCGCTGCCCGCGTCCGGCCTGTACCCGATCGCCGTCATGGCGATCGCGGTGGTGGCGTACGCCGCGGGCGCCCTGGCCCACGGCAGCGGCTTCCTCGCCGTGTACCTCGCCGCCATGATGATGGGCAACGCCCGGCTGCCCCACTGGCCGGCCACGCGCGGCTTCGCCGACGGGCTGGGCTGGCTGGCGCAGATCGGCATGTTCGTCATGCTCGGCCTGCTGGTCACCCCGCACGAACTGGGCGACGACATCGTGCCCGCGCTGGTCATCGGGCTGGTGCTGACCATGGTGGCGCGTCCGCTGGGCGTCTTCGCCTGCCTGCTGCCGTTCCGGGTGCCCTGGCGGGAGGCGGCCCTGATGTCCTGGGCCGGGCTGCGCGGGGCGGTCCCCATCATCCTGGCGACCATCCCGATGGTGAAGGGCGTCGAGGGCAGCGACCGGATCTTCAACATCGTCTTCGTCCTGGTCGTGGTCTACACCCTGGTGCAGGGCCCGACACTGCCCTGGCTGGGCCGCAAGCTGCGCCTCGGCGAGGGCTCGGAGGCCGCCGACCTCGGTATCGAGTCGGCCCCGCTGGAGCGGCTGCGCGGGCACCTGCTGTCCGTCGCGATCCCCGGGGGTTCGAAGATGCACGGCGTGGAGGTGGCCGAGCTGCGGCTGCCGCACGGAGCCGCCGTGACGCTCATCGTGCGCGGGGGCGAGTCCTTCGTGCCGCTGCCGACCACGATCCTGCAGCGCGGGGACGAGCTGCTGGTGGTCGCCACGGACCCCGTCCGGGACGCGGCCGAGCAGCGACTGCGGGCGGTCGGGCACGGCGGCAAGCTGGCCGGGTGGCTGGGGACGGACGGACCGGGCTCCTGACGGGCGATTCATCCCGTTTGGCATTTGTAAGGCGGGCGGGACCAGGGTGCTCGCTTTCACAGGCTCACAAGCCCTTGATCCCTGTAGGATGAAGGCGTACCCACATCGAACCAACTCTGCCTGACGCAGAGCTGGCGCGACCGTATGGCGGTCGGGACACCCCTCCTCACCGGGCCCCGGCATCTACCGCAGTTCCGCGCAAGAGGACAGCTCTCGGCGCCGCCCGCTGACGGGGCCGCGCTACCAGGCGGCAGAAAGGCACGGGCCGTGGCATCCACGGTCACCTCGAAGACGTCGGAGAACCCGCCGGCTTCCGCCCGCCCGGGATACGGCCGGCTGCTGCGCACCCGCGGCGCCTGGACGTTCCTGCTCCCCGGTTTCGCGGCGCGCCAGCCGTTCGCGATGCTGACGATCTCCATCGTGCTGCTGGTGCAGCACACCACCGGCTCCTACGGCGCGGCGGGCGCCGCAGCGGCCGTCACCGGTGTCTCGATGGCCCTGTTCGCGCCCTACAGCGGCCGTCTCTCCGACCGCTACGGGCAGCGCGCCGTGCTGATCCCGGGCGTCCTGCTGCACGCCCTGTCCGGGCTGACGCTGACGGCGCTGGCGCTCATGGACGCGCCGCTGTGGGCGCTGTTCGCGGCGGCCGTCCCGACCGGCGCCTCGGTGCCGCAGATCGGGCCGATGGTGCGCGCCCGCTGGGGCGTCAAGCTGGGGGACTCGCCCCTGATGACCACCGCGGCGGCCTTCGAGTCCGTCACGGACGAGCTGACCTTCGTCGTCGGGCCGCTGCTGGCCACCGCCCTGTGCACGGCCGTCGACCCGGCCGCCGGACTGGTCACGGAGGCCTCGCTGACCCTGGTCGGCGGCCTGCTGTTCGCGGCGCAGAAGAGCACTCAGCCGTCGGTCTCGGGCGGCGGCCACGCGCGCGTGGAGCACGTCTCGGCCCTGCGCGTGCCCGGCGTGCGCGTGCTGATCGTGACCTTCCTGGGCATCGGCACCGTCTTCGGCGGCATGCAGGTCTCGCTGGCCGCGTTCACCGAGTCGATCGGCGAGCCCGGCATGAACGGCGTCCTGTACGGCGTCTTCGCCGCGGGCAACATGCTGTCCGGCCTGGTGTGCGGCGCGATCGCCTGGAAGGTGGCGCCGCAGCGGCGCCTGGTCGTCGGCTACGCCGCGCTCGCGCTGACCGCGTCGGGCCTGTGGGCCGCCCACTCGGTGCCGGTCCTCGCCGGTCTCGGCCTGCTGGTCGGCGTGTGCATCGCGCCCGCCCTGATCACCGGCTACACCCTGGTCGAGAGTCTGGTCCCGCCCGGCGCCCGTACGGAGGCCTTCACCTGGCTGACCGGCGCGGTGGCGCTCGGCCAGGCCGCGGCCGTCACGGTCGCCGGACAGCTGGAGGACCGCCTGTGGGGCGGCGCCGGGTTCCTGGTGCCGATGGGCGGCACGGTCCTGGCGCTGCTGACCCTTCTGTCCCTGCGTTCCCGGCTGTCCGCGCGGGGTTCCGGGCGGACCGTCGCGCGTGGCGTGGGTCACCGCGTGCCGGTGGCAGTGGACTGAGCGGCCGGAATACGTCACTATGGATCGTCGTTAGCACTCATCGAGTGAGAGTGCCAGGAGGAAGACAGTGCCCACCTACCAGTACCAGTGCACCGAGTGCGGCGAGGGCCTCGAGGCGGTGCAGAAGTTCACCGACGACGCTCTGACCGAGTGCCCCAGCTGCCAGGGCCGCCTGAAGAAGGTGTTCTCGGCGGTCGGCATTGTCTTTAAGGGCTCCGGCTTCTACCGGAACGACAGCCGCGGCTCCTCGTCGAGCAGCTCTCCGGCGTCGAAGTCGTCGAGCTCCTCGTCGTCCTCGGACTCCGGCTCGTCGAGTTCGTCGAGCTCCTCGTCGAGCGCGGGCAGCAGCTCCACGAGCAGCAGCACGACGGCCGCGTAAGGCCTGATTCTTCCGGGACCCTGTCGCCCCCGGGGCGACGGGGTCCTCGGCGTTTCCGCGCCCGGTTAGGGTGCGGGCATGGCGAACAACGCGAACGCGGCGACTTCGGCGGACCCGGCGGTCGGGGCGGACCCGGCGGGCAGGGCGGGCGGCAGCGGGGTGGAGGGCGCCGGCATCGGCGTCATCGGCGGCTCCGGCTTCTACTCCTTCCTCGACGACGTGACCGAGGTCCGGGTCGACACCCCGTACGGGCCGCCCAGCGACTCCCTCTTCCTCGGCGAGGTCGCCGGCCGGCGGGTCGCCTTCCTGCCCCGGCACGGACGGGGCCACCACCTGCCGCCGCACCGGATCAACTACCGGGCCAACCTGTGGGCACTGCGCTCGGTCGGCGTGCGCCAGGTGCTCGCGCCCTGCGCGGTGGGCGGACTGCGCCCCGAGTACGGGCCGGGCACGCTGCTCGTCCCCGACCAGCTGGTCGACCGCACCAAGGCCCGCGCGAACTCCTACTTCGACGGACTGCCCCGGCCCGACGGCACGGTGCCGAACGTCGTGCACGTGTCGCTGGCCGACCCCTACTGCCCCACCGGGCGGGCCGTCGCGCTGAAGGCGGCCCGCGGACGGGACTGGGAGCCGGTGGACGGCGGGACGCTGGTCGTGGTCGAGGGGCCGCGCTTCTCGACTCGTGCCGAATCGTTGTGGCACCAGGCGCAGGGCTGGTCCGTGGTGGGCATGACCGGCCATCCCGAGGCCGCGCTCGCCCGTGAGCTGGAGCTCTGCTACACGTCGCTGACGCTCGTCACCGACCTCGACGCCGGCGCGGAGACCGGCGAGGGCGTCTCGCACGACGAGGTGCTGCGGGTGTTCGCGGCGAACGTGGACCGCCTGCGGGGGGTGCTGTTCGACGCGGTGGCCGGGCTGCCGGGCGTGGCCGAGCGGGACTGCCTGTGCGCGCATGCGCTGGGCGGCATGGATCCGGGGTTCGCGCTGCCGTAGGTGACGGGCGGGGGTCCGGGCCGGGGGTCCGGGCCAGCGATCCGGGCCGGGGAACCGGCCGGGCGACAGAGGCCGGGGGTCCGGGCCGGGGGTCCGGGCCAGCGATCCGGCCGGGCGACAGAGGCCGGGGAACCCGGCGGGCGGTCCGGGCCCAGGGGTCCAGGCCGGCGATCCGGGCCGGGGAACCGGCCGGGCGACAGAGGCCGGGGATCCCAGCGGGCGATCCGGGCGGAACATGCCGTTCGGGTGAGTGAGTTGTCCACAGCCCGACGGTGCGTCCACAGGCCCGAGCGGGGTGCGGCGGGACGCCCCATCGTGGGGAGCGCAAGCCGGTCGCTCCTCGCAGGTGGTGGTCTCCCGTGTCCCTCGCTCCGTCTCCGTCGTCCTTCCCCCTCCCCTCCTGGTCTGCTTCGCTCCCGCCCGGGCCGGAGGTGCCCGCGGCGCGTGAAGTGCCGCGGTTCGCACCCGTGCGGGTGGGCGGCGGACGGATCGGGCGGCTGCTCCGGAACCGGGGGCGTGCCCTCGCCGTGGGGCTCGTGGTCACCGCGACCGCGCTGGTGGCGGCCGCCCCGCGGGGCGCCGACGGGGCCCGCGGGCACCCCCGGGCGCAGCCGCCCGCGCACGGGGCGCCGGTCGCCGGGGAGCTCCCCGCGCGGGCCCGCCGTGCCGAGGGAGTCGTGGTGACGGCCCCGGTCCGGATCGCCGACGCGGCGACCGTACGGCTGCTGCGGCCCGGCGACCGGGTCGACGTCATCGCCGCCGAGGAGACGGTGTCGGGCGGGGACGCCCGGGTCGTCGCGCGCGGGGCCAGGGTGACGCAGGTGCCGGAGCCCGGGGAAGGCGCCTCCGACAGCGGGGCGCTGGTCGTGCTCTCAGTCCCCCGTGGCACCGCCGCCCGGCTGGCCGGCGCGAGTGCCACCGCGCGGCTGGCGGTGACGCTGTGGTGAGCGGCACGGCGCTCGGCCGCGCCGTCCCGTCCGGTCGCTCGTCGGAGGGACCCGCGTGCCCGGTTCAGCCCAACGGTGACGTAGGTTGCGGAGCGTTTTGTTCCACGAGCTGCTCGTACGAGGAGAGGCCCCCAGGTGAGCGAGAAGAAGGAGCCGAGTGTCTGGGAGGGCTTCAAGGCCTTCCTGATGCGCGGGAACGTCGTCGATCTGGCCGTGGCGGTGGTCATCGGTGCCGCCTTCACCAACATCGTCAACGCCGTGGTGAAGGGGATCATCAACCCGGTCGTCGGTGCCATCGGCACCAAGAACCTCGACCACTACAGCTCCTGCCTGAGCTCGACCTGCGAGGGCGAGCAGGGCATCCAGATCCTGTGGGGGTCCGTCCTCGGCGCCACCCTGAGCTTCGTGATCACGGCGGCGGTCGTCTACTTCCTGATGGTCCTGCCCATGGCGAAGTACCTGGCCCGGGTGGAGGCCCGCCGGAAGGCGAAGGAGGGCACGCAGGAGGTCATCGAGGTGACCGAGCTGGAGGTGCTGAAGGAGATCCGGGACGCCCTGGTGGCGCAGCGCGGTTCGGGGCACGACCGGCCGTAGCGCGGCGGGCGGCCGCCGGGGCACGGGCCGCGGCGGTCGTCCGGCTGCTTCAGAGGTGGTGCGGCGGCTTCTCGTCGAGGAAGCGCTTGAGGTCGGCCGCGCCACCGCCCGAGTCGGTGCGCTCGCCCCAGCCGCGGTCGGTGTCGTCGGAGGACTGCTGGTCGAGCGGATCGTCGAAGACCAGCGCGGGCTTCGGCGCGCGCGGCTCGGGTTCGGGGGCGGTGCTCATGCGTCCAGGGTACGGTCGCGGAGAAAAACCCGGCGCCTTCTGTTGTGCTGGGAATCATGACCTCCCGCACCCCTCCCCCGCCCGGCCCTTCCGACGCGTCCGGCGGCCGCGGCCGGCCGCTGCGCAGGCTGAGGGCACGCGGCCGCGACGAACAGCACCGGACGGCCTCGCCGCTGGAGCTCTTCTTCGACCTGTGTTTCGTCGTGGCCGTCGCCCAGGCGGGCATCCAGCTGGTGCACTCGGTCGCCGAGGGGCACGCGGGCGAGGGCATCGTCGACTACGCGATGGTGTTCTTCGCCCTGTGGTGGGCGTGGATGAACTTCACCTGGTTCGCCTCGGCGTACGACAACGACGACGTCCTGTACCGGGTGGTCACACTGGTGCAGATCGCGGGCGTGCTGGTCCTCGCGGCGGGGGTGTCCCGGGCGTTCGGGGAGCACGACTACCTCTGGGTCTGGCTGGGCTACCTCGTCATGCGGCTCGCCCTGGTGGCGCAGTGGCTGCGGGCGGCCCGGGCGAGCGAGGGCCCGGAGCGGGCGACGGCCCTGCGCTATGCCGGCGGGGTGCTGCTGTGCCAGGCCGGCTGGCTGGGGCTGCTGTTCCTGCCCGAGGGGGCCCGGCCCTGGTGGTTCCTGGCGATGGCGCTGCTGGAGATGTGCGTGCCGCCGTTCGCGGAGCGGGGCTACACCACGGCCTGGCATCCCCGCCACATCGCGGAGCGGTACGGGCTGTTCACCATCATCGTGCTCGGCGAGACGATCGCGGCGGCGACGGTGGCGGTGAAGTCCGGCGTCGACGACAACGACGCGCTGGGCGAGCTCCTCCCCATCGCCGCGGGCGGGCTGCTGATCATCTTCGCCGCGTGGTGGCTGTACTTCGTGGTGCCCGTCCACGGCCACCTGCGCTCCAACCGGCAGGCGTTCCTGTGGGGTTACGGCCACTACGTGGTGTTCGCCTCGGCGGCCGCGATCGGGGCGGGCCTCGAGGTGGCGGTGGAGCAGACGGTCGGCGAGGCACACATCTCCACGCTCGCCGCGTCGGCCGCCGTGACCCTGCCGACGGCCCTGTATCTGCTGACCCTGTGGGCCCTGCACTCCCGCCACTTCAAGGTGGGCATCGGCCAGCAGCTGGTGCTGCCGACGACGGCTCTGCTGGTGATCTGCTGCACGTTCCTGGGCGACTGGGCGGTGTTCGCGGCGGGCGTGGTGTGCGCGTTGTCGGTGACCGTGGGCGAGACACTGGCGACGCGCCCGGCCAGGACGCCCGCCACGGCGGGCCGAGCGGCCTGACGACGGCATGGGCCGCCGGTTCGGTGGTCCGCGCGGGCCGTCGGCTGGACCAGACTGTGCGCCATGACAGTCGAGGCTCTGGTGGACGCTCTGACGGATGTGGCCGGCCTGCGGGTGGGTCATGCGACCCGCGCCGGTGACGGCTGGCTCACCGGCACCACGGTCGTGCTCGCCCCGGAGGGCGGCGCCGTGGCCGCCGTGGACGTTCGGGGCGGCGGCCCCGGCACCAAGGAGACGGACGCGCTGGACCCGCGCAACGTGGTGCGCAAGGTCGAGGCGGTCGTGCTGACCGGCGGCAGCGCGTACGGACTCGACGCCGCGTCGGGGGTGATGGCCTGGCTGGAGGAACGGGGGCGCGGGATCCGGGTCGGGGCGGATCCGGCGCACGTCGTGCCGGTGGTGCCCGCGGCGTGCGTCTTCGATCTGGGGCGGGGCGGCGACTTCCGGGCCCGTCCCGACGCGGCCCTGGGACGGGCGGCGGTGGAGGCGGCCGCGGCGAGCGAACCGGGCGCCCCGGTGGCGCAGGGATGCGTGGGCGCGGGTACGGGCGCGGTCGTGGGGGTGATGAAGGGCGGCGTCGGCAGCGCGAGCACGGTCCTCGGCTCGGGGATCAGGGTGGCGGCGCTGGCGGTGGCCAACGCGGCGGGATCGGTGCTGGATCCGGAAACGGGGGTGCTGTACGGGGAGTTGTTCCAGGGGCGGGTCGCGTATCCGCCGGCGGAGGTCCACGAGGCGGCGCGGCGGCGGCTCGCCGAGGCGGCCGCGCGGAGTGCGCCGCCGCCGCTGAACACGACGCTCGCCGTGGTGGCCACGGACGCGGACCTGACGAAGGCGCAGGCGCAGAAGCTGGCGGGTACGGCCCACGACGGCATCGCCCGCGCGGTGCGGCCGGTGCACCTGCTGAACGACGGGGACACGGTGTTCGCGCTGGCGACGGGCGACCGTGCCCTGGACGCGGCGGACCCGCTCGCGCTCAACGAGGTCCTCGCGGCCGGCGCGGACGTCGTGACACGGGCGATCGTCCGGGCCGTGCGGGCCGCCGGGCCGGTCGACGGGCCGGGCGGGGCGTGGCCGTCGTACGGCGAGCTGTACCCGGGGCGATGACGGGCGCCGTATCCAGGGCGCTGCGGTGGTGCTCGCGGCGATGATCTTGGCGTTGGGCGGCTGACAGTGACGCCCGGGGGCGCTGACAGCGGCGCTGGGCGCCCCGACGGTGGTGCTCAGTGCGATGACAGCGGCGCTCGGCGCCCCGACGGTGGTGCTCGGGGCGCTCACGAGCCGTGCCTGGCCGAGCCCACGTCGCCGGCCGGGCCGGCCGTGCGTGGTGCTGTCACGGCGGGCCGATTTTTGTCGCGGTTCTGTCACGTGACGGCGTTCACCGCGCACGGGCGGAACCCGGTCGGGTGCCGGTCCCCTCTTCTCCCACGTACTGGAGCGGATCACGCACATCACACGAACTGGGAGCAGCCCGTGACAACGCCGGACATTGCAGCGCGGCGCGTACTGGGGGCCTGTGCCGCCCTGGTGGTCGGCGCCCTGACGCTCACCGCGTGCGGTGGCAGTGCCAACGCCAAGGACGACGAGAAGGGCGGGGGGGGCGCCCCGAAGACGTCCGTGGCCAAGATCGCCATTTCGGCGGAGGACGGTTCGACCGGCGCGTCCATCAACACGACCGGAGTGAAGGTCAGCGACGGCAGGCTGACGGACGTGAAGATGACGGTGGCGGACAGCGGGCAGGCCGTGCCGGGCTCGCTCTCCTCCGACGGCCGGGTGTGGAAGCCGAAGGAGCAGCTGGAGCGCGGGACGAAGTACCGGATATCGGCGACCGCCAAGGACACCGACGGCCGGACGGCCGCGGCCAACTCCGTCTTCACGACGGTCACGTCGTCGAACAGCTTCATCGGGACGTACACGCCGGACCACGGCACCACGGTCGGTGTGGGCATGCCGGTGTCGTTCACCTTCGACAAGGCGATCACCGACCGCAAGGCCGTGCAGTCGCACATCTCGGTCACGTCCAGCAGCGGGCAGAAGGTCGTCGGGCACTGGTTCAACGGGCAGCGGCTCGACTTCCGGCCCGAGGAGTACTGGAAGGCCGGGTCCAAGGTCACGATGAAGATCGACCTGGACGGGGTCGAGGGCGCGAACGGCGTCTTCGGCGTGCAGAAGAAGACGGTCACCTTCACCGTCGGGCGCTCACAGGTCTCCACGGTCGACGCGAACACCCAGACCATGACGGTCGTACGGGACGGCAAGACCCTCAAGTCGGTCCCGATCTCCACCGGTGACGCGCAGCACACCACGTACAACGGGCAGATGGTGATCTCCGAGAAGTTCGTGCAGACGCGGATGAACAGCCGGACGGTCGGGCTGGGCGGCGAGTACGACATCCCGGACGTGCCGCACGCGATGCGCCTGACGACCTCGGGGACGTTCCTCCACGGCAACTACTGGTACGACAAGGGCAACCCGCCGTTCGGCCGGCAGGGCACCAGCCACGGCTGCGTCGGCCTCGCGGACGTCCGGGGCGCCGGGGGCAGCACGCCCGCCAAGTGGTTCTACGACAACTCCCTCATCGGGGACGTGGTGATCGTGAAGAACTCGCCCGACAAGACGGTGGCACCGGACAACGGACTCAACGGCTGGAACATGCCGTGGAGCCAGTGGGTGGCCGGCAGCGCTTCCTGAACTGCCCAAGGACCGCACCAGCAGGGCTTTTTGACGGATCGGCGGGGCCGCGCGGGAACATTTCGCGCGGCCCGCGCGTTTTCCTGGACGTACGTTTTCTCGGTTCCCGGACATGATGTCCGACCGAGGGGCTACGGTATGCACCCACAAGGTGACATGCAGCAACGCCGGGAGAAACCTTGAGCGTTCCGTACGAGACGGCAGCGTACGAACCCCATGACTCGCCCGAGTCTCCGGAGGAGCACCTCGCGCGACTCCTCGGCCGTGCCCTGAACAGTTTCGAGCTACCGGACGAGACGATAAGGCGGCTGGACTGCGCGCTGGCGCACGACGGTTCGCTGCACTCCGCGCACCACAGCGCGGGCCTGCACCGGGAGACCTACCGGCACACGTGGCTGCTGGCCGACGGTTCGGCGCTCACGCTCTGGGAGCTGGTCCACAACACCGCGCCGGGCAGCGAACCGCAGCACGAGGTGTACGTCGACGAGGAGGAGCTGCGTGCCGCGACCTCGCGGCTCCCGCTGCCGCCGGACACGCCGGACTTCGAGCTTCCGGTGACGGTGCAGCTGTCCCCGGCCCCCACGCCCCGGCACGCCTACGCGGCGGAGGACTCGGCGGACCACGCGCGCCGGTTACTGCGCCGGGCGGAGAACGCGGACCGGCCGGGCGCGGCCACGGCGGCCCTGCTGGCCACGGCGTCCGGCCACCAGATCACGCAGGCCTTCGGCCGTCCCTGCCGCGCGGGCCGGGTGGGCCTGGGCTTCTCGCTCTACGAGCACGCTTTCCTGCTGCGCGACGGCGAGGAGCTGTCGCTGTGGGAGGTCGAGCACACGGCGACGCCGGACGGGCGGCACATGTGCGAGGTGTACGCCAGTGAGGACGCGGCGCGCGAGGCGATGGAGCGGCGGGCGGCGCAGTTGTCGTGACGCGGCGCACCACGGTGCGCCGCGGCGCGTGGTGAGTCGTTCGGGCGCGGCTCAGTCGCCGTCGCCGAAACGGCGGATGAGGTCGGCGAAGGCGTCCTGCTCCTCGCGGGTCAGTTCCACGGACTCCGACCGGGAGCCCGTCTGCCGCTGCTGCGGGAGGGCGGGGAGGGAGTGGCCCTCGGGCCACCGGGAGACGTGATCGGGCATGCGCCCCAGTAGACACCACGGCCCGGGACATCGGTCCCGGGCCGTGATTTTCGTGATCTATCTCGCAGGCGGCATGAACAGCTCACACCCCCCGAAAGGGACGCTCCGTCGCGGGTGTCAGGCGGCCACCGGCTGCTTCTGCTCCGCCGCCGGGGCCGCGCCGTCCCTGCCGGGGGCCGGGCCAGCGCCCGGGGCGGGCGTGCGCAGGCCCTTCAGGACGACGACCAGCGCCGTGGTGACGCAGACGCCCGCGGCGATGGCGACCAGGTAGAGCAGCGGGTTGCCGATCAGCGGGACCACGAAGATGCCGCCGTGCGGGGCGCGCAGGGTGGCGCCGAAGGCCATCGACAGGGCGCCGGTGAGGGCACCGCCCGCCATCGAGGCGGGGATGACGCGCAGCGGGTCGGCCGCCGCGAAGGGGATCGCGCCCTCGGAGATGAAGGAGGCGCCGAGCACCCAGGCGGCCTTGCCGTTCTCGCGTTCGGTCTGCGTGAAGAGCTTGCCGCGCACGGTCGTCGCCAGGGCCATCGCCAGCGGCGGGACCATGCCGGCCGCCATCACCGCGGCCATGATCTTCATCGCCGAGTCGCTGGGGCTGGCCACGGCGATGCCGGCGGTGGCGAAGGTGTAGGCGACCTTGTTGACGGGGCCGCCGAGGTCGAAGCACATCATCAGGCCGAGGAGGGCCCCGAGCAGGATGGCGTTGGAGCCGGACAGGCCGCTCAGCCAGTCGGTCATGCCCTTCTGGGCCTCGGCGATGGGCTTGCCGATGACGACGAACATCAGGAACCCGACGATCGCCGAGGAGATCAGCGGGATCACCACCACCGGCATGATGCCGCGCATCGCCGCCGGGATCCGCACCTTCTGGATCGCGATCACCACGCCACCGGCGATGAGACCGGCGGCGAGACCGCCGAGGAAGCCCGCGTTGATGGTGAGGGAGATCGCGCCGCCGACGAAGCCGGGCACGAGGCCGGGCCGGTCGGCCATGCCGTACGCGATGTAGCCGGCCAGGACGGGGACGAGGAAGCCGAAGGCGACGCCGCCGATCTGGAAGAGCAGGGCCGCCCAGCTGTCGGCCTGCGTCCAGACGAAGTGGTCCATCACCGACGGAGCCTTGTTGATCTCGTAGCCGCCGATCGCGAACCCGAGGGCGATCAGCAGACCGCCCGCCGCGACGAAGGGAACCATGTAACTGACGCCGGACATCAGCCACTTGCGCAGCTTGGTGCCGTAGCCCTCGCCGGAGTCGCCGGAGCGCTCGACCGGGGTGGCCGGGGCGGAGCCGGAGGTGATCTCACCGCGGGCGGCCTTCGCGCGGACCTCGGCGATGAGTTCGGCGGGGCGGTTGATGCCCGCCTTCACGCCGACGTCGACGGTCGGCTTGCCGGCGAAGCGTTCCTTCTCCCGTACGGGCACGTCGTGGGCGAAGATCACGGCGTCCGCCGCCGCGATGACCTGCGGGTCGAGCCGGGTGAAGCCGGCCGAGCCCTGGGGTTCGACGGTGAGCTCGACGCCTGCCTCACGGCCGGCGTTCTCCAGCGACTCGGCCGCCATGTAGGTGTGGGCGATACCGGTGGGGCAGGAGGTGACGGCGACGATGCGGAACGGGCGGTCCTCGGGCGCCGCGGAGGCGTCGGTGCCGTCGCCGGTGGCCGTGGCGGTGGCGGTGGCATCGGTGGCGGTGGCGCCAGTGGCCGTGGCCGTGGCGGCGGCGGGAGAGGCCGCTCCCGCCGACGCCACGGGGTCTGCGGGGGCCGCCCCGGCGGGCTGCGCCGGCTCGTCGCCGCGGATCAGCGCCGCCGCGGCCGCCGGGTCGCCCACCGCGCGCAGGGCGTCGGTGAACTCGCTGTTCATCAGCTGCCGGGCCAGGGACGACAGGATCGTCAGGTGGGCGTCGTCGGCGCCGGCCGGGGCGGCGATCAGGAAGATCAGGTCGGCGGGACCGTCCGCGGCACCGAAGTCGACGCCGGCCGCGCTGCGCCCGAAGGCGAGGGTCGGCTCGGTGACGTGGGCGCTGCGGCAGTGCGGGATGCCGATGCCGCCGTCGAGGCCGGTCGGCATCTGGGCCTCGCGGGCGGCCACGTCGGCGAGGAAGCCGTCCAGGTCGGTCACCCGGCCCAGGGCCACCATGCGCTCGGCGAGGGCACGGGCCGCCGCTTCCTTGGTGTCGGCGGACAGGTCGAGATCGACCAGCTCCGCCGTGATCATGTCGCTCATCGCGGGCTCCTTAGCACGCGTATCGCCCGTGCAGTGGGGTGGGCGGAAAGGGGGACGGGGGTGCGGTGGGGGGTGACGAGAGTGACGGGGGTGGCTGCTGTGCCGTGGGCGGCGGTGGGGAGTAAGGGGTAGGTCCGCCGCCCGGGCGTCGGTGGGCGCTGCCCGGCGTACGGCGCGGCGCCGGTCATGACACCGGCTCCGTCAGCTCGCGGTCCGCGGGCAGGTCGGCCGTGACCGTCACCGCCGCCGGGTCCAGGTCGGAGGGCGTGGGCATGACGCTGCCGGGCAGCTGGACGGCCGCCGCGCCGTGGGCGACCGCGGAGGCGAGGGCCTCGGGGCCGCCGCCGCCGGCGATCAGGAAGCCGGCGAGGGAGGAGTCACCGGCGCCCACGTTGCTGCGGACGGCGTCCACCCGGGCGCTGCCGAACCAGGCGCCCTGGTCCGACACGAGCAGTTGCCCGTCGGCGCCGAGGCTGGCGAGGACGGCCCGGGCGCCCATCTCGCGCAGTTCCTCGGCGGCCTTGACGGCGTCGCCGACGGTGGCGAGGGGGCGGCCGACGGCCTCGGACAGTTCCTCGGCGTTGGGCTTGACCACGTCGGGGCGTTCGCGCAGGGCCGCGAGCAGGGCGGGGCCGGAGGTGTCCAGGGCGATCCGGGCACCGGCGGCGTGCGTGCGGGCGACCAGGTCGGCGTACCAGTCGGGGGCGAGGCCGCGCGGCAGGCTGCCGCAGCAGGCGATCCAGGAGGCGTCGCCGGACTGCCGCCGGACGGTCTCCAGGAGGAGTTCCCGTTCGGCGTCGGTGAGTTCCGGGCCCGGCGCGTTGATCTTCGTCAGGACGCCGTCGGCCTCGGCGAGGGCGATGTTGGAGCGGGTGGCACCGGCGACGGGAACGGGCGCCACCTCGATGCCCTGCTGGTCGAGCAGTTCGGCGACGAGCGCGCCGGGGGCGCCGCCCAGCGGCAGGACGGCGACCGTGCGCCGCCCGGCGGCGGCGACCGCGCGCGAGACGTTCACGCCCTTGCCGCCCGGGTCCATCCGTTCGCCGGTGGCGCGGATGACCTCGCCGCGGTCGAGGGACGGCACCTCGTAGGTGCGGTCCAGGGACGGATTGGGGGTGACGGTGAGGATCATGCGCGCACTACTTCCGTGCCGCCGCGCTCGATCGCGACGGCGTCTTCGGGGCTCAGCCCGCTGTCGGTGATCAGCAGGTCCACGTCGCTCAGGTCGCCGAATCGGGCGAAGTGCTCCTGGCCGTGCTTGGAGGAGTCGGCGAGCAGCACCACGCGGCGGGCGGCGGCCACGGCCGCGCGCTTGACCGCGGCCTCGGCGAGGTCGGGGGTGGTCAGGCCGTGTTCGGCGGAAAAGCCGTTGGCGGCCACGAACAGCACGTCGGCACGGATCTCGCCGTAGGCCCGCAGCGCCCAGGCGTCCACGGCGGCGCGGGTGCGGTGCCGTACCCGGCCGCCGACGAGGTGGAGCTGGATGCCGGGGTGGTCGGCGAGACGGGCCGCGATGGGCAGGCTGTGCGTGACGACGGTGAGGGAGGCCTCCAGCGGGAGGGCGGCGGCCATGCGGGCCACCGTCGTGCCCGCGTCGAGGATCATCGTGCCCTCGGCCGGCAGTTCCGCCAGGGCGGCCTTGGCGATGCGGTCCTTCTCGTCGGCGGCGGTGGTCTCGCGCTCGGCGAGGTCCGGTTCGAAGTCGAGCCGCCCGACCGGGATGGCCCCGCCGTGCACCCGGCGGACGAGTCCGGCGCGGTCGAGGGCCTTCAGGTCCCGGCGGATCGTCTCCGCCGTCACCTGGAACTCCTCGGCCAGCGACAGGACGTCCACTCGGCCGCCGTCACGGGCGAGCCGGAGGATCTCCTGCTGCCGCTCCGGTGCGTACATGTCCGTTCGCCTCCGCCTCATGCCCGAACGTGTGGTTTCAGCGGGAGGCTACGCCGAGATTTCCGGGAAGTAAACAGGTTCGGACCCAAACGGGCATGATCGGAAACGTGCGAGGGCCCGGCACCCTCCGGTGCCGGGCCCCTCCCCGCCGTCGGCCGCTCAGACCAGCGCCGGTTCCTCCTCCGTCCGCCCGGCCGACGCCTGCTCGCCCTCCACGTGCTGCGCCGGCCGCTTCGGCAGCGCGAACATCAGCACGAAGATGGCGCCCAGGACCGCGGCCACCCAGCCCAGCGCGTTCTCGAAGGCGTCCGCGAAGGCCGGTCCCACCTGCTGCGGGCGCAGGTGCTCGGCGATCGTGCCGAAGAAGACCACCGAGACCAGTCCGAGCCCGAGCGCGTTGCCCATCTGCTGCACGGTGTTGATCAGGCCGGAGGCCGATCCGGAGTGCTCGCGCGGCACCTCCGAGAGGATCGCGTCGGTCAGCGGCGCGACGATCAGGCCCATGCCGACGCCCATCACCACCAGCGGGGCGGCCATCTGCCACGGGGTGATCGCGAGGCCGAAGTGGTCCGACTCCCAGATGTAGAGCAGCACACCGGCCGCCATCACCAGCGCGCCCGCCTGGAGCACCTTGCGGCCGAAGCGCGGCACCAGCATCTGCACCGACATGCCCGCGGCCGCCGACACGGCGATCGAGAACGGCACCCCGGTCAGCCCCGCCTTCAGCGGGCTCCAGCCGAGACCGATCTGCATGTACAGGGTCCAGACCAGGAAGAACACGCCGAGCGCGACACCGAAGACGGTCTGCACGGCGATCCCCGCCGCGAAGCTCTTCACCTTGAACAGGGACAGTTCCACCAGCGGTGAGCCGTCCCGCGCGGCCTTGCGCCGCTCGTACGCCACCAGCGCCGCGAGGACCACCAGCGAGCCGGCCATCGACAGGTGCCCCCACAGCGGCCAGCCCAGCTCGCGGCCCCGGGTGAGCGGGTAGATCAGCATCAGCAGGCCCAGCGTGACGAGCGCGACGCCCACGAGGTCGAGCTTCAGGGCCCGCGGCGCCTTGGACTCGGTGATGAAACGGCCGCCGAGGACGAGGCCGGCGATGCCGACGGGCAGGTTGATCAGGAAGATGGAGCGCCACTCCCAGCCGAACAGGTTCCACTCGGTCAGCAGCGCGCCGAGCAGCGGACCGGACACGGCACCGAGCCCGACGATGGCGCCGAACAGCCCGAAGACCTTGCCCCGCTCGTGCGCCGGGAAGGTCGCGTGCACGATCGACAGCACCTGCGGCACCATCAGCGCGGCCATGCCGCCCTGCAGGAACCGGGACGCCACCAGCATCTCGGGGTTCACCGCGAGGCCGCACAGCGCGGAGGCGACGGTGAAGCCCCCTATGCCGGCGAGGAAGACGCGCTTGCGGCCGTGGATGTCGCCGAGCCGCCCGCCGGTGATCAGCCCGGCGGCGAACGCGAGGGCGTATCCGGCGGTGATCCACTGGATCTCGCTGAAGGACGCGCCCGCGTCCCGCTGGATCGACGGGATGGCGATGTTGACGATCGTCACGTCGACGAGGTCCATGAAGGCCGCGGTCATCACGATCGCGAGGGCGTACCAGCGGCGCCGGTCCGTGCCCGGAGGGGTCTCGGTGGAGTTCATGACGCGACTGTAGGAGCCCATTAGGTCAGATCGTGTCCTACTCGTGCGCCATCCTCGAACCATGACGACGGACACCCCGGCCCGGCTGCTGACGCTCCTCTCCCTCCTCCAGACGCCCCGCGAGTGGCCCGGCGGCGAACTCGCCGACCGCCTCGGGGTCTCCCGCCGCACGGTCCGGCGCGACATCGACCGGCTGCGCGAGCTCGGCTATCCCGTCCAGGCGACCAAGGGCGCCGACGGCGGCTACCGGCTCGTCGCCGGCAAGGCCATGCCGCCGCTGGTGCTCGACGACGAGGAGGCCGTGGCCATCGCGGTCGGCCTGCGCGCCGGGGCCGGGCACGCGGTGGAGGGCCTGGACGAGGCGTCGGTGCGGGCGCTGGCCAAGCTGGAGCAGGTGCTGCCCGGCAGGCTGCGCCACCGGGTGACCACACTCCAGGCCGCGACCACCCCGCTGACCAGCGGAGACGGGCCCAGTATCGCGCCGGAGACGCTGACCGTCATGGCCTCGACGGTGGCCGGGCGCGAACGGCTGCGGTTCGCCTACCGGGCCGCCGACGGCACCGCGTCACGGCGTCTGACGGAGCCGTACCGGCTGGTGTCGACGGGCCGCCGCTGGTACCTGGTGGCGTACGACCTCGACCGGGACGACTGGCGCACGTTCCGTGTCGACCGGGTCAGCAAGCCCTTCGCCACCGGCGCCCGCTTCACACCGCGCGAGCTGCCGACGGGGGACGCCGCCGAGTACCTGCGCCGGTCGATGCACCGGCAGCAGCGGACCTACGACTTCGTCGTCACCTTCGCCGCACCGGCCGACTTCGTCGCAGCCCGGGTGCCCGCGTGGCTGGGCGCGCCGGAGCCGGTGGACGAGGGCACCTGCCGCCTGCGCGGCTCGACCGGCGACGCACCCCAGTGGGTGGCGCTCCGGCTGGCCATGCTGGAGTGCGACTTCACCGTGCACGAGCCGCGGGAACTGGTCGAGGCGGTGAGGGACTTGGGGTCACGGCTGAGCCGGGCGGCATCGGGAGGGAGTGGGGGTGGAAGGGGGAGTGAGAGTGAGGAGTGAGGTGGGGTGAGGGGGGGCGGGGCAGTGCGGGTCGTGCGGGCCTCGCCGGGCCGGGCGGGGCGAGCCCGCCGGGCCGGGCAGACCAAGGCACGCGGGCCGCGCCTGGCGGGCCGGGCCGGGCTGAGGCTTGCCTGGTCGGGCAGGCCGAGCCGCGCGGGCCGATCCGTGCGGGCCGGGCGGAGCCGGTCGGGGCGGGCCGAGCGCGGCGAGTCAGGCAGGCCGAGCCGGGCACGCCGAGCCCGGCCCCGCGCTGCCCCCCAAGTCGCCGTGCGAGCCAGGCCTCACCCGCCGAACGGAAAGTCCCGCAGCGCCTCGAGGTTGCGCAGGGCCAGTTCCGCCGGGCTTCCGGGCCCTTCCGCCGGTCCGTCGCCCTCCGCCCAGCCTTCGAGCGCGGTCCGCACGGCCGCGCTCGCCACGGCGGCGGCGAAGCGCAGCTGCGGTGTGGCGCAGTCGGATGACACGGCACGGTCAGGACGTTCGGACGCGTCGGCAACGTTGTCGCCGCCGCCCCCCGCCGCCGGGTCCGGGACGGCACCTGCACGTGTCACCCGTTCCGCCAGCACCTCCCCCAGCATGCGCTCCGAGTCCTGGCACACCTCCGCCCACACCCGGCGCAGGGACGGGTTGGCCGCGGCCAGGCGCAGCAGCGTGCGGACCCACTCCCAGGAGGACGCGGAGACGCCGACGCCCGGGGTGAGGGTGTGGCGGACCCCGTCCTCCAGGGCCCGGGAGACGCTCACCGCCGCGGGTGCGGCCCGGACCGCCTCCACCCAGCGCTGCGCTCCGGCCGCGTACAGCGGGGCGACGGCCTCCTCCTTGGTGGCGAAGTACCGGTAGAAGGTGCGCGGGGCGATGCCGGCGGTCTGGGCGATGTCCTCCGCGCGGGTGGCGCGCAGGCCGCGCCGCACGAAGAGGCCGGCCGCCGCACGGGCGATCTCCATGCGTGTCTCGGCCTTGCGCCGCTCGGTCAGCGAGGCCTGCGGGGTCGGGGTGGTGCTGCTCACGCCCGGCAGGCTATGCCCATGTGACACAATCTGCCATCTGGCGGGCCACCCCGTGGTTCAGGTACGGGGTGGCCCGCCCTCCAGCTCCGCCCCGGCACAGGCGGCGGGTGCGCGTACACGAGAAAGCCGGGCCCCGGCGTCCGGGGGGAAGGACGCCGAAGCCCGGCCTTGGGAGAGTCCCGGCGCCGGGGGGAGTGCGGCGGGACTTGGTTCCGTGCGGGGCCGGGGGGTGGCCCCGGGCCCGAACTGGTGGGCCCGGAAGTCTTGTTCCCGGCGCCCTGGGGGTTGAAGCGGCGTTACAACGCCATGTTTGCGCGGTCTTTCGCCACCCGGCGTACGCGGTGACCACCGGGCGCACACGGCCCGTCACCCCCGGACCCCGTGCCGGCGCGCCGAGAGGTCAAGGGGCGGCCGGGAGACGGTCGGCGGTGACCGGCGCGCCGGGGGCGACAGCCCGTCGCTCCCGGGTCAGGCCGCCGCGTCGAAACCGGTGCTGCGGGCCAGCTTCTTCAGCTCGAGCAGCGCGTGCTTCTCGATCTGCCGGATGCGCTCGCGGGTCAGGCCGTGCTCCTTGCCGACCTCGGTCAGCGTGCGCTCGCGGCCGTCCTCGATGCCGTACCGCATCTTGATGATGGAGGCCGTGCGCTGGTCGAGACGGCCGATCAGGTCGTCGAGCTCCTCGCTGCGCAGCAGCGTCATCACCGACTGCTCGGGCGACACCGCCGACGTGTCCTCCAGGAGGTCGCCGAACTGGGTCTCGCCCTCGTCGTCCACGGACATGTTCAGCGAGACCGGGTCGCGGGCCCAGTCCAGCACGTCGGTGACGCGCTCGGGGGTCGAGCCGAGCTCGGCCGCGATCTCCGCCGGCTCCGGGTCCCGGCCGTGCTCGCGGTTGAACTCGCGCTGCACCCGGCGGATCCGGCCCAGCTCCTCCACGAGGTGGACGGGCAGGCGGATCGTGCGGGACTGGTCGGCTATCGACCGGGTGATGGCCTGGCGGATCCACCACGTGGCGTACGTGGAGAACTTGAAGCCCTTGCGGTAGTCGAACTTCTCGACCGCGCGGACCAGGCCGGCGTTGCCCTCCTGGATCAGGTCCAGCAGCGGCAGGCCGCTGCGGGGGTAACGGCGGGCGACGGCGACGACCAGGCGGAGGTTGGAGCGGATGAACACGTCCTTCGCGCGCTCCGCGGCGTCCACGAGGGCTTCGAGCTCCTCGCGGGTCGCGTCCGTCTTGGTCTCCTCGTACCCGTCGAGGACCTGCCTCGCGAACACACCCGCCTCGATGACCTGGGACAGCTCGACTTCCTTGGCTGCGTCGAGCAGCGGTGTGCGCGCGATCTCGTCGAGGTACATGCCGACCAGGTCGCGATCGGCGATCTCGCCGCCATGGGCGCGAACACTGCTTGCCGCGTCGGCCGTCTCGCCGGTGGCGGACTGACGACGGGCGACGGCACGGGTTGCCATGCGTGCTCCCTTGCGATGTGAGGTCAGCGGGTGGTCCTTCGGACGCCTGACTCCGTCTTCCGGACTCTCTCCGGACTCTCCTCGGGTGCCCTGCATCCGATGGAAACAACGACTGGAATCAGGACAGAATTCCCAACCGGTCCCCCGATTTTTCTGATCATGCAGTACCCTGTCCGGCCGCCGCCCGGTCACACGAGGAGACGCGATGCCGTCGGAGCGAACAGAGGTGCAGGTCAGGCCGGGAGTCGAAGACGACCTCAAGGCCCTCACCGCCCTCTACAACCACTACGTACGTGAGACGGCGATCACTTTCGACACCGCGATCTTCACTCCGGAGGAGCGACGCCCTTGGCTGCTCTCCCACCCTGAAGACGGGCCCTACCGCCTGATGGTTGCCACGGAACGGGACTCACAGGAGGTCCTGGGCTACGTCACGTCCAGCCCGTTCCGCCCCAAGCCGGCCTACGCCACCTCCGTGGAGACGACCGTGTACGTCGCCCCGGGCGCCGGGCGCCGGGGCATCGGCACGCTGCTGTACGAGGCGCTCTTCGAGGCGCTGTCGGGTCAGGACCTGCACCGCGCCTACGCCGGCATCGCCCAGCCGAACGAGGCGTCGACCCGGCTGCACGAGCGCCTCGGCTTCCGGCACGTGGGCACCTACCGGGAGGTGGGCCGCAAGTTCGGGCGGTACTGGGACGTGGCCTGGTACGAGAAGCCGCTGCACGGGCGCCGGCCGTAGCGCCCTCCCGGGCCGGCTCCCGGGCGCCCTCGCGGCCGCCCTCGCGGGCTGGCTCGCGGGCGGGATCGCGGGCCGCTCTGGGCGGGCTCGCCGCCGGCCGCCTCAGCCGAACTGCACCGACCGCTTCGCGAGCCCCATCCAGAACCCGTCGATCACCGACTTCTGCGCGTCGAGTTCACCGGTGGCGTCGGCCGCGCCCATCGTCACGAAGAGCGGGGCGAAGTGCTCGGTGCGCGGGTGGGCCAGCCGCCCGGCGGGCGACTTGCGGGCGAAGTCGAGCAGGGCGTCGACGTCCCGCGCCTCCAGGGCCCGCCTGCCCCAGTCGTCGAACTCGGCCGACCAGGCGGGGACGCCGCCCTGCCGGAGCGCCGCCAGGTTGTGGGTGAAGAAGCCGGAGCCGACGATCAGCACGCCCTCGTCCCGCAGCGGGGCGAGCCTGCGGCCGATCTCCAGCAGCCGGACCGGGTCGAGCGTCGGCATGGACACCTGCAGCACGGGGATGTCGGCGTCCGGGTACATCTCGACCAGCGGGACGTACGCGCCGTGGTCGAGGCCCCGGTCGGGGACGTCCTGGACGGGCATGCCCGGGGCGCGCAGCAGCTTCCGTACCGACTCGGCGAGCTCCGGTGCGCCGGGGGCGTCGTAGCGCACCCGGTAGTAGTGCTCGGGGAAGCCCCAGAAGTCGTACACGAGCGGGACGGTCTCGGTGGCGCCCAGGGCGAGCGGGGCCTCCTCCCAGTGGGCGGAGACCATCAGGATCGCCCTGGGGCGCGGCAGGCCGGCGGACCAGGCCGCGAGCTCGCCGGGCCAGACGGGGTCGTCCGCCAGGGGCGGGGCACCGTGGCTGAGGTAGAGAGCGGGCATGCGCTCCTGAGTGGCGGCGGACATGCTGCGGCTCCTTCCGTCCGGGTACTTGAAAACTGTACGACGCACTTGTTTAAAGTTCAAGGAGAGTCCGCGTAGAGTGGAACGCATGAAGGCACCCGCATCCGCACCGGCAACCGGCTCCACCGCGGAGCCCCAGGAACCGCGCTGGCTCACCGACGAGGAACAGCGCGTGTGGCGTTCGTTCATGGAGGGCGTCACCCTCCTCGACGACCACCTCGACCGTCAGCTCCAGCGCGACGCGGGCATGCCGCACGTCTACTACGGCCTTCTGGTCAAGCTCGCCGAGGCGCCGCGGCGGCGGCTGCGGATGACCGAGCTGGCGATGCTGGCGAAGATCACCCGCTCCCGCCTCTCGCACGCGGTCGCGCGTCTGGAGAAGAACGGCTGGGTGCGCCGCGAGGACTGTCCCGACGACAAGCGCGGCCAGTTCGCCGTGCTGACGGACGAGGGCTACGAGGTGCTGCGGCGGACCGCGCCCGGCCATGTGGAGGCCGTGCGCCAGGCGGTCTTCGACCGTCTCACCCCGGAACAGCAGAAGTCCCTCGGCGAGATCATGCGGATCATCGCCGAGGGACTTCAGCCGGCCGGAGCCGGCGCGGACCTGCCCTGGCTCCGCTGAGCCGGGGCAGGTCCTGGATTCCGCGGGTTCGGGGCGTCCCCTTCCCCGTGCCCGCGGATGGCCCGAAGTGCCCGTGGAGGGCTCAGGGGGTGGGCGCCGCCGCTGAGCGGTCGACGCCTCTCCTGGATGCGCCGCTCAGTGCGCGACGACCGGGATCTGCACCTCGTCCGCCGCGCCCTCCTCGGAGCCGGTCACCGCGGTCATGTTCGGACGCCCGGCGTTCACGAAGGTCAGGGCGATCGCGGCGGCCACCACGAGGATGCCGACGGCGAACCAGATGGCGCTGGTGTAGCCCTGCACCATGCCCTCCAGCTGGACCAGCTGCTGCTGGGACCGGCTGGTCGCGCCCGCGATGTGGTCGGCGATGTACGAGGTCGTCGCCGAGGCGGCGATGGTGTTCAGCAGGGCCGTACCGATGGCGCCGCCCACCTGCTGCGAGGTGTTGACCATCGCGGAGGCCACACCGGAGTCACGCGGCTCGACACCCTGGGTGGCGAGCGACATGGCCGGCATGAACGCCGTACCCATGCCCAGGCCGAGCAGCAGCATCGCCGGCAGCAGCAGGGCCGCGTACGAGGAGCCGATCTCCAGCTGGGTCAGCAGCAGCATGCCGAGCGCGGCGACCAGGAAGCCGGGGCCCATCAGCAGGCGCGGAGCGACCCGGGTCATCAGGCGGGTGCCGATCTGGGTGGAGCCCGTGATCATGCCCGCGATCATCGGCAGGAACGCGAACCCGGTCTTGACCGGCGAGTAGCCCTTCACGATCTGCAGGTAGTAGGTCAGGAAGAGGAACAGGCCGAACATCGAGATGATCGCGAGACCGAGGGAGAGGTAGATGCCCCCGCGGTTGCGCTCGGTGACCACGCGCAGCGGCAGCAGCGGGGCCTTGACCTTGGACTCGACGACCACGAAGGCCAGCAGCAGCACCGCCGAGGCGACGAACATGCCGACGGTCACGGCGTCGCTCCAGCCGTCCGACTCGGCGCGCGTGAAGCCGTAGACCAGCGCGACCAGGCCGAAGGTGGACAGGACCACGCCGGGGATGTCGAGCGGGGAGCGGTTGCGGCCGCCCTCCGGCTCACGGATGACGAAGTAGGCACCGGCAGCGGCGACGACGGCGAACGGGATGTTCACGAAGAACGTCCAGCGCCAGTCCAGGTACTCGGTGAGGAAGCCGCCCAGGATCAGACCGACGGCACCGCCACCACCGGCGATGGCGCCGTATATGCCGAACGCCTTGGCGCGCTCCTTGGCGTCGGTGAACATCACCGCGAGCAGGGAGAGCGCGGCGGGCGCGAGCAGGGCGCCGAAGACGCCCTGGAGGGCGCGGGCGCCGAACATCATGGCCTCGTTGGTGGCCGCGCCACCGAGCGCGGAGGCCGCGGCGAAGCCACCCAGACCGACCACGAAGGCCTTCTTGCGGCCCCACAGGTCCGCTATCCGGCCGCCGAACAGGAGCAGACCGCCGAAGGCGAGGGCGTAGGCCGTGACGACCCACTGCCGGTTGCCGTCGGAGATGCCGAGGTCCTGCTGGGCCGAGGGCAGGGCGATGTTCACGATGGTCGCGTCGAGGACGACCATCAGCTGGGCGAGCGCGATGAAGACGAGCGCTTTCCAGCGCCCCGGATCCGGTTCGGCCGGTGAGGCCGGGGTGTTGCGGGCCTTGGAGGCTGTTTCAGACATGGAGGTACCCACTTCGGGACTTCGTGACGGAAAAAGGTGACGAAAGGGAACGGCTCGTCCAAGGGGACGGCCGCAGGGACTGTCGCCTGGTGTTCAGACGGACCGGAAAGGCTGAACCAATCGGTAGTTCGGTCGTTCGGTCAATCGGTTATCGGGTCATGGGGTCATGCCAGTCGGCTGGCCGGCCGGTCCTGTCGACCGGACGGGGGGCCGACAGGTCATGTCGACCGGGCGGCCCGACGGGTCGGGTGGTGGTCGGTCGAGGTCGTAGGTCGGGTGGCCGGTCAAGGCCGTTGGTCATTGGCCGGTCAGGGGCATCGGTCAGGGCCGGCGCAGGTCCTCCAAGGTCACGGCCGTTCCCGGCAGGACCGAGCGGGCCGGAGCCCGCAGCCCGTCCAGGAACAGCTGGAGATGACGGTGGACGAACCGGTCGGCGCTGAAACAGTTCGTTCCGGCCGGGGGCCTGCTGAGCTGGGCCACGGCGATCATGACGTCCCCGACATCCACGTCGGAGCGGAGCTGCCCGGCCGTCCTGGCCCGGTCCATGACCTCCGCGATCAGCCGCTCGATCCGCTCACGCGCGGCCTCCAGGTCCGGGTGGTGCTGGTCGAACGTGCTGGAGACCATCGGGCAGAGCGCGCTGATCCGTTCGTCGGCGGCGGCGTGCACGAAGCGCTCCAGCGCCTCGAACGCGTCGCCGCTCTCGGTGAGCGCGAGCTCGGCCGCGGCGGCCGTCCGGTCCATGACGGAGCAGACGACCTCGCGGACCAGCGCGTCGCGGTCCGGGAAGTTGCGGTACACCGTGGCGTTGCCGACGCCGGCCCGGCGGGCGATCTCGTCGAGCGGCACCTCGGGGCCGTGCTCGACGAACATCTCCCGGGCGGCGGTGACGATCCGCTCCCGGTTGCGCAGGGCGTCGGCACGGGGCCGGGGCGCCTTGCGCGGTGCGGGGGTCGCGGTCTGCACGGCGTACTCCTGATTCCTGGTTCGGTCGGGATCGTGTCGTAGGGCGATCGGTGGTCGTGGTCGGTGATGCGGCTTGCGGTCCTTCGTCCCGCGATCCGGGGAAGGGGTCCCCGTTTCGCTCGGACACATAGCTAAACGGGGAGCGGGTCCCCGGTATTTCCCACCGACGAAGAAAATATCTGTGACCTGGGTCACTCCATCCCGGCCGAGGGCTACCGGCGGGAAACCCACGATCGGTCTCCTCCAACGCGCGTCCCCACCCCCCGCGACGCAGGGTGATCGCAAGGGTGCAGCCGGAGACCGGAGGCTGCCGTGGCGCGGGAGGTCCCTTGCAGGTGCCGGACATGCAGCCGCCCCCACGGAGCCCCCGGCCGAGCAGCGCCGGGCCGCCGGGCCACCGGATACCCCGGCGGCGCCTGGCCGCCCTGGCCTGCGTGTCCGCCCTGACCTTCACGGTCAGCACCTCGGCGGGCACCGCCCATCTCGCCCCCGGCACCTCGGCGGCCGGCGCGGGCCCGATATCCGTCTCCCGCACCTCCGCCCACGCCCCGTGCCTGATCCGCGGCGCCCGGGAGGTCCAGATGTCCGAGGGCATCCCCACCTCCAAGGGCTACTCCCGCTCCACCGGCACCGTCCGCGCCCTCACCCTGATGATCGACTTCTCGGACGCGCCCGGCGAGGGCACCGCCCTGGACCGCTTCCGGGAGTTCTTCCCGCAGACCCGCGAGTGGTTCCGCACCAGCTCCTACGGCCGCCTCGACTACCGTCCCGAGACCCCGATCCCGCAGTGGCTGCGCATGCCGAAGTCGTTCCGGGAGTACGGCATAGAGCGCGGGGCCCCGTTCGAACCCGGCTACCGCGCGCTGGTCCAGGACCTCGTCGCCGCGGCCGACCCGGAGGTGGACTTCGGCGACTACGACCTGCTGAACGTCCTGGTCACCCCGAACGCCGGTCCCTCCGCCCTGGACACGGTCCTGTCCGTCACCTTCGCCGGCAACCCCGAGGCCCCGAGAGCCGACGGCGCCGCCGTGGCCAACGCCTCGTTCGTCTACTCCCGACAGGACGACGGCTCCGGCTCCTACCACCGCACCGGCTACCGGGTCCTCCCCCACGAGAACGGCCACGTCTTCGGCCTGCCCGACCTCTACACCGCCGAGGGCGGGGGCGCGGTCGGGCACTGGGACATCATGAGCGAGGACTGGGGCGCCAACAACGACTTCCTCGGCTGGCACAAGTGGAAGCTGGGCTGGCTGGACGCCGGCCAGGTGCACTGCGCCGCCTCCTCCGGCACGACCGAGTACACGCTGACGCCCCTGTCCCGCGCGGGCGGCTCCAAGCTGGTCGTCGTCCCCCTCGACGGCCGCACCGGCTACGCCCTGGAACTGCGCACGCGCGGCGGCAACGACGAGGCGGTGTGCCGGCCGGGCGTGCTGGTCTACAAGGTCGACGCGGAGGTGGACACGGGCATGGGCCCGGTCTCGGTCCACGACTCCCGCCCCGACAGCGGCGGCTGCACCCGCGCCCCCAACGTCCACGCGGAACTGTCCGACGCGCCCTTCGTCCCCGGGGAGACGTTCAGGGACTCGCGCAGGGGCATCGCGATCGAGGTGACGGGGGCCGACGGGGAGGGGAACCACCGCGTGCGGGTGACGCGGGAGGAACAGGCGAGAAGGAGCTGAGGGGCAGGCGGGGAGGGCGAGGGAGATCAGGTGGGACGAGGAACGCCCCGGGCCCTCCGGGACGCCGGCACCCCGGTTCCGCATTACGGTGGGCCTGCCCCGACCGCCGTACCGGAGACCCGATGCCACCGAAGCCCACGCCCGAGCCCTCCGAGGGTTCCGCCCCACCGGCCGACGCCGACGGGAAAGGGACGCGGGCGGGGACACGGGCGGGAAACCGGGCGTCGCAACGGACGGGAAACCGAGCGCCGGAACGGACGGAAGACCGGGCGCCGGAACGGACGGGGAACCGAGCGCCGGAACGGACGGGAGACCGGGCGCCGGAACGGACGGGAAACCGAGCGGGAGCTGGAACGGGAGGCCGAGCGGGAATCCGATCGGAGGCCGGGGACAGGGACATGTACACCACCACCTCACCCACGGGACAACGCACGGCCCCGGCATCGGCACCGCCTCCGCCGACACCGGCACCGGCGGCACCGGCGGAGGCGGTCACCCCGCTCATCCGCGGCATCGCGGTACTGCGCGAACTCACGGACGCGAACGGCACGCTGAGCCTGAGCGCCCTGGAACGCGCGACGGGCCTGGCCCGCTCCACGGTCGACCGCATCACGGCCACGCTCGCCCGCATGGGCTACGTCCGGGTCGACGGCCGGGACGTCTTCCTGGCACCCCGCCTGATGGAACTGGGCAACGCCTACCTGGCCGCCCTGCGCCTCCCCTCCCTCCTCTCCCCCGCCGCGGACGCCCTGGCCAACGAACTGGACGAGTCGGTCTCCCTGGCGGTCGCCGACCGCGACGGCATCCGCTTCATCCACCAGGCGACCCGCCGCCGCGCGATGTCCCTCAGCTTCCGCATCGGCGACCTGCTCCCCGCCGAACGCACCGCGCCGGGACCGCTGTTCGCGACGGAGTGGACAGCAGCGGACTGGCAGCGCTGGCGCGACCGCAGGGCGGCGGATCCGAGGGACCTGTCCTTCACGGCCGTACCGCCCCGCAGACACGGGTCCGACGCGGCGTACGACCAGGACTTCGTCCGCCGCACGGAGGAGGCGGCGGCGAACGGCTGGTCCCTGGACGACCAGCTCATCGAACCGGGCCTGGTGGCGCTCTCGGTCCCCATCCGCACGGCCGGCACACCGGGAGGAGGGCGGGAACGGGTGGCGTGCGTGGCGAGCGTGGTCAGCCACACCAGCCGCCACACGGCCCGCAGCCTGCGCACCACCCTGCTGCCGAGGCTGCGGTCGGCGGCGACGCGGATGGAGGAGGAACTGCACCGCACGCCACTCCCGGAACCGGGCCCGCGCCCCGCCGGCCTGGCGCTGTGGACGGGCGCGTCGAAGACGCAGCTCGGCCGCGACTTCGTCGAGTCCCTGGCGCGGGGCCTGACGGTCCTCACGGCCTTCGGCGAGGGCAGGCCGGAGCTCACCCTCACCGAGGTGGCCCGGGCGACGGGCCTGGCCAGAGCGACCGCGCGCCGGGCCCTGATCACCTACGAGCACCTGGGCCTGGTGACCACGTCCGACCGCGCCTTCAGCCTCACCCCCCGGGTCCTCTCCCTCGGCTTCCCGCCCCTCTCCCGCACGACCCTCGCGGAGATCGCCCAGCCCCACCTGGCCGACCTGACGACCCGCATCCACGAGTCGACGTCACTGGCGGTCCTGTCCGGCTCGGGAGCGGAGATCCAGCTCGCGGCGAGGGTGACGACGGGCCGGGTGATGAGCGTGAACATCACGGTGGGCACGAGACTCCCGGCCGGCGCGACGGCATCGGGCCGGATCCTCCTGGCGGACGCCGCCGCACAGGAACCGGACGATGCCCTGTCCTCGATCCGCTCCCAGGGCTACGCCCTCGTCGACGAGGAACTGGAGGAAGGCCTCCGCTCCCTCGCGGTCCCCGTCCACGACCGCGCGGGCAGAGTGGTGGCCGCCCTGAACACGGCGATGCACGCGAGCCGCCACTCCCTGCGCGAGTGCGTCACGGACCTCCTCCCCGAACTGACGGCGACCGCCGCCCGCATCGAGTCCGACCTCCACACGGCGAGCCGCTTCACCCACGTCCCCCTGACCTGACCCCACACCCGCCCGACGGCGATCCGGTACGCTGACGCCTGTGGTCCTTCCCGGACCACAGGCACGCGCCGCACCTCGCGTCCGCTGCCACTGCCTTCGTAGCTCAGGGGATAGAGCACCGCTCTCCTAAAGCGGGTGTCGCAGGTTCGAATCCTGCCGGGGGCACAACGCGTTGCCGCTCTGACCTGGGGTTTCTCCCCCAGGGAGGGCTTCTACTCGGCCTCGGACTCCTCGTCCGGGGCCGTTTGCGTGAGCGGTGCGTGAGCGGACGGAGAGTTGATCTCCGAATTTTCTCCCGACGGATCAGCATCATCCGGTACGACCTGCGGCCCGGTCGTCTCGGGGCCATCGGGCTCTGGCTCCCCCTCGGGCGCCCGAGGAGCGCACGAGCGGGCACGGAAGGGTCCCTTCTGCCGTAAGTGGGTTACGCCCCTCCGGAGCGCAGGGCGGATTCCTCGTCGTAGCCGTCCCAACTGTCGGGGTGCGCCACAGGACCGACCCCCTGGCGACGAGTCCACCACGCGGGTCGCCCCCTGTCGTGGGCTTGCTGGTCGGACGTCGGTCGACGGGAGCGAAGCGTGAGCGAGATCGGCGTGACGGAAGGACGGCAGACATTACGCTTGAATCCAGCGGGATCGGGCCCGCGGCACGGTGTCCGGGAGGTGTCTCATGGCGGCCGAGATGGTGGCCCCGGCGTGGATGCATGAGCAGATCACGGCGGAGGAGTACGACTCCTGGTCCGAGGAGCAGTGCGCCGGCATCGAGATCGTGGACGGGATGGTCGTCGTGAGTCCCAGTGCCTCCAAGCGGCACAACCGGCTGGCTCGGATGGTGGCGAACGCCCTGGATGTCGCCGCAGGGCCCGAGTGGAACGCCGACACTGACTTCGACGTCCGGCTTCAGGACGTCCCGCTCACCAACCGCCGCCCGGACGTCATCGTGTACCGCGCGGACACGATCGACATCACCCCCACCCGTCCTGAGCACGTGCTGCTGGTAGCGGAGGTGGTGTCGCCCGGCTCGGAGACCACCGACCGGATCGTGAAGGTCGACCAGTACGCCAAGGCGGGCATCGGCTTCTACTGGCGGATCGAGCGGGCCGTGACAGGCGTTCCTCTCGTATACACCTACGTTCTCGACCCCGCGACGAAGACCTACCGGGACGGGGAGGTCTTCACCGGCGTCCTCAAGGCATCGGCCCCCTTCCCGGTGGAGATCGACCTCGGCCAGGTCTGACCATGCGCTGAGTGGCTTATCGCGCGGTACTGACCAGGGGAAACGGCACCGCCCTGCCGTTCCGGGCGTCCCTACGAGAATTCAATTTCGCTCCTGAAGCGGGTGCCGCAGGTTCGAATCCTGCCTACTCGACCGGGTGCCCGGTGCGAGTAGTGAAGATGTAGCCGGACTCCTGCCACTGCTCCCCTGCGCAACCAGCCACACCCCACACCTCTGGACCACTGGCCGCGCAACCAGCCGCACGTGGCCTGCACCGCGCGCGGAACGCGCTACTGGCGTACTGACCCGCGTGCACCCGCCTCGCCTGACTCCGCCCAACCTGCGCCCTGCTCCGTGCCGGGTCCCTGGCACACGCTGGATGCCCGGAGGCAGGTGAAGCGAACCACCGGCAGGGGGGACGCACCGTGGGTGAGTGGAAGCAGGGCAAGTGCGGTTAGCCGACGGCGGCCGGAGGTCGGTGTCAGAACAGACCTTGAAGGGCACGTCCCGTTGCTATCTCCATCAAGGTGACTGGACGAAACGCGGCAAGGCCGAGCTGAAGAAGCGTGCGAGCCGGCGTCGCAAGAAGTGAGCGCCTGCGGTTCGGGACGGCAGGCGATCCCGTGTTCAGGGGCGTCCTCGGCGCGTTGCGCGCGGCAAGGGCCTTGGATGGGGGTGCAAGGCGTGCAACGGCCCTAGGTTGTCCGCATGTTCGAGACCATCCATTGGCGCTGCTTCGCCCGTGTCGCCGACCGGCACGCTGCCGGGCGTGTGATCGGCCGTGGCGAGACGCTCCTTTCGCACGCGGTCGAGTTGGGGAGTTACGAGCGGTACCGGAAGTTTCCCGAGCTGGCCGAGCTGGGGTTCGTCTCTCCTCTTCGGTGTCCGACTCCCGAGGCGGCGCTTCTGACCACCGATGGAGTTCAGGGTGCAGGTGCAGCCTCGGTGATCGCCCGGAGCCCGGGTCCACCTCGTGCCGACGGCCTGGAACTGCGTCGATGGGGTTGTCGGGCAGCGGGCGGCGCGCCTTCGGTGGGAATGTGACTCTCCTCTCTGCGCGCGGGTTTTCGGGGTGTGCGCCGTGGTGGCGGGTGATGGGCCCGGTGGCGGGGGCCGATGTGCCGTCGGGGGAGGTCACAGCGTTGCGGGGCGGAGTGTGCGGCAGGTAACGGCGCTCCCCCGGAGGGCAATATCTGTGGTCGTGGGTGCAGGTATTGGGGCGGGGCCCGGTGACTATTCCTCGGGCTGCGAAACGGGGGGAATTCGGTGACCGTACGGGGTCGATCGTGCCGTGCTAGTGTCTTTCTCAGTTGCAGGTGTGGTTGCCAGAAGGTTCATTTCCTACGGGGTAATCATCACGGCGACACGGAATTCGCACAGGGCGTTTTCCTGACACCGCCTCCGAAGGAGAAATAACATGGCTACTGGCACCGTGAAGTGGTTCAACGCGGAAAAGGGCTTCGGCTTCATCGAGCAGGACGGCGGCGGCGCCGACGTCTTCGCCCACTACTCGAACATCGCCACCTCCGGCTTCCGCGAGCTGCTGGAAGGCCAGAAGGTGTCCTTCGACATCGCGCAGGGCCAGAAGGGCCCGACGGCCGAGAACATCGTCCCCGCCTGACAGCGCGGCGGTCGACGCATACTTCGCAGCTGGGGCCCGCACCTGATGGGGTGCGGGCCCCGGCTCGCTGCTTTTCGGGGCAGGCATGGGGCGGGCAGGGTTCCGTCTCGTTTTTTTCGGATGCCCGGCGGTGGTACGTCCCCGCCCGTCCGGCCGGCCCCTCATCACATTCGGCTCGTCTCGAGATTCTCTGCGCCGCTCCTCTGCTGCGGGAATTCCTTGCCACGTGCCCGACAAGGAAGGTTTCCGCTCGTATGAAGCGCGCCCGTTTCTCTCGAAATTCCAGTACCTCTCACTCGTCCGGCAGGTCGGGCTCGTCCCGTTCCTATGACAGCTTCGGCGGAAGCGACGGGGGCGGTCGTGGCCGCTCCGGTGGCCCGCGTCGGTCCCAGGCCTACGGGAACCGTCAGGGCGGTCGGCCGCTCCAGGGCGAGTTCGCTCCGCCCAAGACGATCACGCCCGGGTTGCCCGCCGTCGAGGCGTTCGCCGATCTCGACATGCCGGCTCCGCTGCTGGCCACGCTCGGGCACGAGGGCGTGACCGTACCGTTCCCGATCCAGGCGGCGACCCTGCCGAACTCCCTGGCGGGCCGTGACGTGCTCGGCCGTGGCCGTACCGGCTCGGGCAAGACCCTCGCCTTCGGACTCGCGCTGCTGGCCCGTACCGCGGGGCGGCGTGCCGAGCCGCGGCAGCCGCTCGCACTCGTCCTCGTCCCCACCCGCGAGCTCGCCCAGCAGGTCACCGACGCGCTCACGCCGTACGCCCGCTCCGTGAGCCTGCGGCTGGCCACCGTCGTCGGCGGGATGTCCATCGGCCGGCAGGCCGGTGCGCTGCGCGCCGGCGCCGAGGTGGTCGTCGCGACACCCGGGCGGCTCAAGGACCTCATCGACCGGGGCGACTGCCGGCTCGGCGACGTCGCCGTCACCGTGCTCGACGAGGCCGACCAGATGGCCGACATGGGCTTCATGCCGCAGGTGACGGCTCTGCTGGACCAGGTGCGCACGGACGGGCAGCGGATGCTGTTCTCGGCCACCCTGGACCGCAACGTCGACCTGCTGGTCCGCCGTTACCTGTCGGACCCGGTCGTCCACTCGGTCGACCCGTCGGCGGGCGCGGTCACCACGATGGAGCACCACGTCCTGCACGTGCACGGCGCGGACAAGCACCGGACGACCACCGAGATCGCGGCGCGGGACGGCCGAGTGATCATGTTCCTCGACACCAAGCACGCGGTGGACCGGCTCACCGAGCACCTGCTGAGCAGCGGGGTCCGCGCCGCGGGTCTGCACGGGGGCAAGTCCCAGCCGCAGCGCACGCGGACCCTCGCCCAGTTCAAGAGCGGGCACGTGACGGTGCTGGTGGCGACCAACGTCGCGGCGCGCGGCATCCACGTCGACAACCTCGACCTGGTCGTCAACGTCGATCCGCCCACCGACCACAAGGACTACCTGCACCGCGGCGGCCGCACGGCCCGCGCCGGCGAGTCCGGCAGCGTCGTCACCCTGGTGACGCCCGACCAGCGTCGCGGCATGACCCGGCTGATGGCCTCTGCGGGCATCACCCCGCAGGTCGCGCAGGTGCGGTCGGGCGAGGCGGAACTGAGTCGCATCACCGGCGCGCAGGCGCCTTCCGGTGTACCGGTGGTCATCACCGCGCCGCGCGCGGAGCGTCCCGCCGGGGCGTCCTCCCCGTCGCGGAGCCGCCGGGGCCGCCGGGGTGGCACGGGCCAGGGCAGCCCGGCCGGTCAGGGCAGGTCGGCCGGTCAGGGACGGTCGGCTGGCCAGGCAAGGCCCGCTGGTCAGGGCAGGCCTGCCGCCGAGGGGGCACGTCGTGGGTCGCAGCGGCGGCCGGGCTTCGGCTCGGCCGCGTAGCCCGGCTGTACGGCGCGGCTCTGCGGCCCGGCCGCAGAGCCGCCGCCGCCAACAGCGGCTCGACGTCTCCGCGCGACCCGTAGGTCATCAACAGCATCGGCCGCGAGCCGAGCTGTGGCCATGAGCCGAACTGCGGCCGCGCAGCACCTTCTTGACCATGAGCCGACCCCTACCGGTAGGAGGCACCTGTGACGCCGACCGAGACCGCGCACCGTGCGGTGGATCTCTTCCCCACGACCGGGACCGACGACGGGGGCGCGTTCGGGCCCCGGGTCCGTGACGACATGACGGTCGAGGTGGCGCTGTCCCTCATGGCCGGCGCCCGCGTCGATCATCTCGTCCTGTGCGACGGGGACGACCAGAGGACGGGCCTGATCACCCTGGCCCGGCTCGCCGTGATCGGCGGCAGCCCGGCCTACACGGACCGGCTCCGGCTGCGGGACGTCCTCACCGGACCTCTCGTCTAGCCCGCTCCGCCTGTCCTCCGCCGGCCCGTTCCGGGTCCGTGCGGAACGGGCTTCACGACCCGATGAGGGCCCTGCCGACGCGCGTCGGCAGGGCCCTCGTCGTCGTCTTGGGCGCTTCAGGAAATCTACTCTTGTCGCTGTAGACATTTCGCGCTGTCGTGGCTAACATTTTTTTCGTTGACACGATCAAGTGAGACCCGGCAGACATGAACTGCCGGGTAGTGACCCGTAGGTCGGAGGAAGGGAGCAAGACGCCATCAGGATCGCCCGGCCCGGATAGCGCTCGGACCGGGTACCGCAAGACCCCGGAATGGATGGTGGTTCCCGGTCAGGCAGTCGCGATCCCCCTACCCCTCCCTCAGCCGGGCCGGGTAGCGGAAACAGAAGGTCGGCGCAGCATGAGGGCCGACAGATGGTGTTTCATTTCCTTCGGGGCCCTGGTGCCGTACGGCACCAGGGCCCCTCGACGCGTTGCGACAACGAGGTGACATGGCAGCAGATACTCCGCTCAGCGATCGTCTGGACGACGACGACTACCCCGCGTACACCATGGGCCGGGCCGCCGAGATGCTCGGCACCACGCCGGCCTTCCTCCGGGCCATCGGCGAGGCCCGGCTGATCACTCCGCTGCGTTCGGAGGGCGGGCACCGCCGGTACTCCCGCTATCAGCTGCGGATCGCCGCGCGCGCCCGCGAGCTCGTGGACCGGGGCACCCCGATCGAGGCCGCTTGCCGCATCATCATCCTCGAGGACCAGCTGGAGGAGGCCCAGCGGATCAACGCGGAGTACCGTCGCGCCGCGAACAAGACGCCCGGGGGTTCTGAAACCGCCACGGACTGATCCCGCGCAGCGGTCGCACGGGGTCCGGCACGTGACCGGCCGGCCGGACTCGCCCGCGCGACCACGCCACGCGACCACGCCACGCGACCAGGCCACAGCGCGGCAGGCCACAGCTCGGCAGGCCTGCGGCCCGGCCTTCGGGGCGTCCGCCTCGCCGGGCTGATCCGGACGTCGCCCCTCCGACCCGGCCCCGGCCCCGGCCCCGGCAGAGCCACTGAGTGCGATCGGGCTCGACCGCCCGCACCCCGCACCCCGCACTCCGCGCACACCGCTTCCGCTCCGCGCCCACCGCCACCGCCTCCCTCCCGCGCAGGCCCCCGCCACCTCCCCGCCCCGCGCACCCCAGCAGCTGCCGCCCGCATCGCGCGCGCAGCGCCTTCGTCGACTCCCGGCAGAGATCAGTGCGTCGTATCACCCCCGGGGCCGGGCGAAGAGGGTCGCCCCCCTGCCCGCGCCCCTCGCCGCATCCGGTGAGGACGACCAACCGCACCCGCCGCACCGCTCAAGGGCCTCGCCCTCGTCGTCGACAGCCAACTCGTGTCCACGAACGCCGAGTTGACCAAGACCTCCGCGCACCCGGCACGCCACCGATGTGTGCCGCCTCACGCAGCGAAGTGCGGACCGAGTTGCCCAGCTCACTGCGTAAATGTCCCTTTGGCGTACATGCTCGATTCGAGCGGCGCCGGGCTGGAAGTGGAGTACGGCGGCGCCGACTTGGTACGCGCAGTGGTGAAGTGACCCGCGCCACAGCGCTCGTGACGCTCCCTCCCCGCCCTTCAGAAAGGTGCCGACTGTGGCCGCTTACCTGTGCCCGCCTGCCGTGATCCACGGCGAACACACCGTCAAGACCAGCCAGATCGTGGAGGAGGTGCGCGGTCGGCACCCACACGCGGCCTGGGCGCCGCGGATCGACGGCATCGCGGCCAGTACGGGCATAGACGCCCGGGGCTGGATGCTGCCGCTGGAGACCGCCGTCGCGCCCGGCGACGGGAGCGCCCTGTGGCCGGTGGGCACCGGGCCCGCCCGGGAGGCGCTGACCCGGGACGGCTTCGACGAGCCGGACGTGGACCGCGTGATCGCCGCTCTGGAGGCGATACCCGCCCCGCAGACCGTCCAGGAGCGCACCGCTCCGGCCTGGGCCGCCGTGCAGTCCTACGGGGAGCGCGCGGCGCGCGGGGCCCTGCAGATCGCCGGGCTGGACGCGGCGGACGTCGACTGCCTGATCACCAGCAACTCCACCACCCCGGCCCTGCCGGGGCTGGACGTCGCCCTGGCCAACAGGCTCCCGCTCCGCAGCGACGTCATGCTGCTGCCGGCCACGCAGTGGGCCTGCATCGCCGGGACCCGTTCCCTGGCGCTGGCGGCGGACCTCGTCGCCGCGGACCCCGACCGGGTGGTCCTGGTCGTGATCGCGGAGGCACTGAGCACGACCTACCAGCCCGCGGACGACACCCTGGAGTCCCTGATCGTCCGGCTGCTGTTCGCGGACACCGCCGTCGCCGCCGTCGTCACGGGCCGCCCGAGGCCCGAGTCCGTGCTGCGGCTGGACGCCGCCTGGCACCACACCCTGCCCGGTACCCAGGACCTGCACCGCCTGGAGACCCGGGCGGACGGCACGCACTTCGTGATGGACCGGCGCGGGCCGCGGGCCGTGCAGGAGACGGTCACCGCGATGTGGGAGTGGCTGCGCGCCCGTTACCAGGACGACCCCGGCTCCTGGCACCCCGATGTCCTGCTCGCGCACCCCGGCGGCACCCGCGTGCTGGAGTACATGGAGCAGACGATGCCCGGCGGGTGGCCCTCGGGGCTGCTGGACCACAGCCGGGACAGTTACACCAGCGGCAACCGCGGTGGCGCCGCCGTGTTCGACATCATGCGCAGGGCCCACGACGCCGGGCAGGCACCGGGCAGCCGTGCCGTCCTGTACGCGGCGGCCCCCGGCCTCACGGCCACCGCGCTGGAAGGTGAGTGGTTGTAGGCCCGCCCTCGTACACGTCCCCCCTGCAGCACTCGCCTGCCCCAGCGTCTCAGCGCCTCAGCGCCTCAGCGGCCGATCGCCGCCCACACCACCTTCCCGGTGTCCGTCCAGCGGACCCCCCACCGCGTGGTGAGCCGGTGGACGATGTGCAGGCCCCGGCCGGCGTCGGCGAACAGGTCGGTGCGGCCCAGTCGCGGTCTGCCGTTGCCGGTGTCGCCCACCTCGCACAGCAGCCCGTGGCCGGTCCTGATCAGCCGGACCGTGAGGGGGCCGGCGGCGTGGCGGACCGCGTTGGCGACCAGTTCGTCGACCACCAGCACCGCCCTGTCCCGGATGTCGGCCCGGACCTGCCAGCGCTCCAGCAGTGCGAGGACCAGGGCGCGGGCCCGGGTGGCCGCGTCCGCGCGGGCGGGCAGCCGCCAGGTCGCGGTGTCCCCCTTGCGGTGGCCGATCATGCGGGCGAGCAGCAGGGTGACGTCGTCGCGCCGGCGCGCGGGCGCCAGAGTGGCGACCACGTGCCGGGCGGCCTGCGGCAGGGCGTCCCAGGGGTCCACCGCGGACACGGCCTCGGCCAGCCTGGCGATGCCCTCGTCGATCGACAGGGCGGGGTCCTCGACCAGGCCGTCGGTGTAGAGGGCGAGCAGCGAGCCGGGGGGCGCGGCGAAGGAGTGCACGTCGAACGGCTCGCGCAGGGCGAACTCGGCGCCCAGGCCGGGGTGGGGCCGGACGGCGAGGGGGACGGCGGGACCGTCCGGGGGTGCCAGGACCGGGGGCAGGTGGCCGGCGCTGGACAGTGCCACGCGCTGGGCGACGGGGTCGTACACGGCGATGCAGCAGGTCGAGCCGAGGGCGCTGTAACCGGCCGCGAGCCCGGAGTCCGTGTCGTCCAGCAGGGAGACGGTGTCGTCGAGGTGCTCCAGGACCTCGTCGGGTGCCAGCCCGGCGGAGAGCAGGGCGCGGGCCTCCATGCTGAGCTGGCCCATGGTCGCCGCGGCGCCCAGGCCGTGTCCCACGACGTCGCCGACCACCAGCGCGGTACGGCCGTCGGGCAGCGGGAAGCTGTTCACCCAGTCGCCGCCGACGCCCGCGCTGTCGGGCGTGGCGGGCTGGTACACGCTGGCGGTCTCGATGGTGTCGCCGCCGGTGCGGGGCAGCAGCCGGCGTTGCAGGGCCAGCACCTGGGTGTGCTCGCGCTGGTGCTGGCGGGCCAGGTCGACGTGGTGGGAGGTCCTGGCCACCAGTTCCTGGAGGTCGAGCAGTTCCCCGTCGTGGAAGGGGCGGTCCGCGCGCCGCCAGATCTCCGCCACGCCCAGGACGACGGGCGAGGCGTCGCCGTCGAGGACCAGCGGTACGAAGGCCACGGCGGCCGCCTGGTCGCCGGGGACGAGGGCGCGTACCAGCCGGGGAGTGCCGAGGGCCCGTTCGATCGCGTCCCGGTCGGGCATGACGATCGCCTGCGCGGCGTCGTCGCGCCGTATCGCCTGGGCCAGCAGGCGGCTGGCGTCGCCGGGAAGGTCGTGGCCCGGGGTGACGTACCCGTCGGGCCAGGCCCGGTCCGGCACCAGGGCCGCGCGGCGCAGCCGGATGCGCCCCCGCGGGGGTCGGGTGACCGCCTCGCCGGTCCACACGGCGAAGTCGAGGTCGACGGCGGCCACGTCTCCCCAGGCCAGCAGCGATTCCGCCAGGGACTGCGCGGTCTCGCCGATGTCCAGCGAGGTGCCGATCGCGGTCTCGGCGGCGTACAGGTGCAGCCTTTTGGCCATGGCGATCAGGGAGACGGTCAGGCCCTCCTGGGGCGCCGCGGCGGCGAGGATGCTCATCGAGACCACCAGTTCGGAACCGTCGGCGCGCCGCAGGCGCTGGACCCGGGCGACGTGCGGCTCACCGGTCTCCAGGACCTGGCGGAGCCGCCGGGTGACCGTCGGGACGTCGCCGGGGGGCAGCAGGTCGACGAACGGGCTGCCGATCGGGGCCTCGACCCCCGCGAAGACGGGGGCGCCCAGGTTGCGGCGGGTGATCCTCAGGTCGGTGTCCAGGTTGACCGCGCCGAGTATCTGCTCCTGGCGGGCGGGGGCCGCGTCCGGGTCGGTGGACAGGAGGGGGCGGGCGGGCCGGTCGCCCTGCCGGTCGTCCCGCCGGTCCCCGGAATCGGCGGACGGTGCCGTTCCGCCGCGCGGCATGTACTTCCCCAGGGCGCTGCTGATCATGTCGAACGGCGACGAGGACGAGGATCCCGACATTCCTGACCGCACACCTCATTCAATAACAGGTATGGACAATCCGCCCACATCAGCGATCAGGGCCGGGGTGAGCCGTGGCCGGTTTTGTCCGGAAGGGCTTCGAAAGATTCGAGTACCGGAAGCATCCAGTCCGGAGCAGCTGCCCCAGCAGTGACCGGCGACAGGCGGACCATGCCTGCTCAGAAGCCGGTTGAGCTGCGAACTCGGGTCGGGGCGGCGACTCCTGGGACGGCGAATATTTCGAAACTCCTACCGAAACTGTTGACAGTTGTCAGGGCCCGGCCAACACTCCGGATGACTGACGAGGCGAAGGAGGAAGCGCCCCCCATGAACACGCTCTCGAATCGCTTACGGCTGCTCATCAGCGGTGTCTGCGCCCTGCTGATGGTGACTTTCGCAGCCAGTACCGCCCACGCGGACACCGTGATCACGACCAACCAGACCGGCACCAACAACGGGTACTACTACTCGTTCTGGACCGACGCCCCGGGCACCGTCTCCATGACGCTGTCCAACGGAGGCACGTACAGCACCTCGTGGCGGAACACCGGGAACTTCGTCGCCGGCAAGGGCTGGAGCACCGGCGCCCGCCGCACCGTGACGTACTCGGGCAGCTTCAACCCGTCCGGCAACGCCTACCTCACGCTCTACGGCTGGACGGCCAACCCGCTCGTCGAGTACTACATCGTCGACAACTGGGGCACGTACCGGCCCACCGGCCAGTACAAGGGCACCGTCACCAGCGACGGCGGCACGTACGACATCTACAAGACGACGCGGTACAACGCCCCGTCCGTCGAGGGCACGCGCACCTTCGACCAGTACTGGAGCGTGCGGCAGTCGAAGCGCACGGGCGGCACCATCACGGCCGGCAACCACTTCGACGCGTGGGCCCGCGCCGGCATGCCCCTCGGCAACTTCAAGTACTACATGATCATGGCGACCGAGGGATACCAGAGCAGCGGCAGCTCCAACATCACCGTGCGGTGACCATGAGGACGCACCCGCACTCCACGCCGCGCGCCCTGGTGACGAGGCTGGCGGTCCTCGCGACCGCCCTGGCGGCCACCGCCGCCGCCCTCGGCACCACCGCCACCGCCACCGCCGCCCCCGAGCGGGCAGCCGCCTGCACCGGATATGTCGGACTGACCTTCGACGACGGCCCGTCCGGGAACACGACGAGGCTCCTCGACGCGCTCCGCCAGAACGGGCTGCGGGCCACGATGTTCAACCAGGGCCAGTACGCCGCCGCCAACCCGTCCCTGGTCCGGGCCCAGGTGACGGCCGGGATGTGGGTCGGCAACCACAGCTACACCCACCCGCACCTGACCCAGCTGGGCCAGGCGCAGATCGAGTCGGAGATCTCCCGGACCCAGCAGGCGATCGCCGGGGCGGGAGGCGGCACCCCGAGGCTCTTCCGCCCGCCGTACGGGGAGACCAACGCGACCGTGAAGTCGGTCGCGGCCCGTCACGGCCTGACTGAGATCCTCTGGCACGTCGACTCGCAGGACTGGAACGGCGCGAGCACCGACGCGATCGTCCAGTCCGCGGCCCGCCTCACCAACGGCCAGATCATCCTCATGCACGACTGGTCCGCCAACTCCCTGGCCGCGATCCCCCGCATCGCCCAGGGCCTGGCGGCGCGCGGCCTGTGCGCGGGCATGATCTCGCCCCAGACGGGCCGCGCCGTGGCCCCCGGCTGAGCCACGGCCGCACCACCCACCAGGCGCGACGGCCCCCGGGCCGTCGCGCCGCCGGCCGTCGCTTCGAGCCCGGGTGGCGTGGGTGCCGCGGGTGGGCGGGCGTTCCCGGTCCTCACCCGTCCGGGGCGGTCCCCACGGTCCCCACCGGCACCTCACGGCGATAATCGGCACATGTCCGCCCCGCCCCCGGAGTCCGAGCCGATCAGCAGGCTGCTGCGTGATGTGCTCGCGGCGGGCGAGGCCTGTTCGCTGGTCCTCGCCGGCGGCTCCGCGGTGCCGGCGCACGGGCTGCTGGAGCGGGCCGCGCGGGACGTCGACGTCGCCACCGAGCACCCGGCCGGGATGGACGCCATCGCCGGCACCGTCCGCACGGGGCTGGTGGCGCGCGGCTGGCTCGTGCGGACGCTGGAGACCGGGCCGCTGTCCGCGCAGTTCCTCGTCACGGACGCGGCGACCGGTGCGGAGTGCCAGGTCGCCGTCCGCAAGGAGGTGCTGTGGCGGCCGCCAGTCCTCACGGAGCTCGGGCCGGCCCTCTCCCTCGACGACCTCGCCGGCACCCGGGTGCGGGACCTGGCCGACCGCGGGCTCCCACGTGACCTGGTCGACGTGTACGCCCTCGCCACCCGCTGGAGCCACCCCGAACTGGAGGAGCTGGCCCGCCGCCACGCCCCGGACACCTTCGATCTCACCGATCTCCAGGCCCGGTTGACCGGTGTGGACTGGCTCGACGACCGGGCCTTCACCTCGCAGGGCCTGGACGCCGGGGCCGTGGCCGGACTGCGCCGCTGGGCGCAGGAGTGGGCCGACGACATCGCGGAACGGCTCATCGAGGGCGAGGCACCGCAGGACGCCGAGCCGGACGAGGAGTGACGTCGCGGTGGCCCCACGGCGGTGAGAGTCCGCCGGACGCTCACCGGGCCGCAGGCCGCTCCGGCTGTCCCCGGTGCTCCCGGCCTTCCCGCCGGTCCGCCGCCATCAGCGTCAGTGTCGCCACCGCCGACAGCGTGGCCATCACCGTCATCGCCCGCGCGGGAGAGGTCAGTTGGGCCACCGAGCCCGCCAGGGCCGCCGCCACGCCCTGCATCGTGAGCATGCCCGCCGAGTGCAAGCCCAGCGCGTGGCCCGTCAGGTGCTCCGGGGTCAGGGCCACCAGCCTCTCCTGCTGGACGAGACCCGCGCCGAAGCCGGCCGAGGCCACCGTGGCGGCGGCCGCCGCCAGGGGGAGCGGCGGGTGCAGCAGGAACGGCACGTAGGGCAGGGCCAGGAGCAGCAGCAGGGGGTGGCCGAGGCGGGCGCGCAGCCGGGGTGGGAGCACGCGGCCGATGAGGACGTCCCCGGCGAGCATGCCGAGCGCGGCGCACGCGAACAGGGTGCCCGCGGACTCGGGCGCGTAGGAGACGAAGAGGGATTCGCAGCCGACGACCAGGCCGTTGGGGATCCAGAGCGCCAGGTAGACGCGGCGGCGCGGGGTGGACGACCACAGCAGGGCGTTGGCGGCCCAGGTCGCCCCGACCGAGGGGCGGCCCGTCGCGCGGGGCGGGCGGCGGGTCAGGCCCAGCCGGGTCACGGCCGCCGTGAGGACGTACAGGGCGGCCGCCGCCAGGAGGGACAGCCGGGGGGAGAGCAGGGCCACCAGGGCGCCGCCGGCCGCGTAGCCGGCGATCTGCATCAGGCCGCTCATCATGTTGAAGACCGAGCGGCCCAGCAGATAGCCGTCCTTGCTGAGGATCTCGTTCAGCAGGCCCCAGCGCACTCCCCCGCCCACCGACTCCGCGAGCCCCCTGGCCAGCACGATCGCGAAGAGCGACCAGACGGGCAGGCCGGGCAGGGCCAGGGCGGCGGTGGCCGTGGCGAAGAGCAGGGGCAGGGCCGTCAGGGCGGCGCGCGGGGCGAGCCGGTCGGCCGCCGAGAGCAGGAACGTCGCCCCCAGCACCTGCGCGAGGGACGAGCCGAACATGCTCACCGCGGACAGCAGCGGGGACCCGGTCTGCCGGTACACCAGGGTGCCCAGGGCCAGTCCGCCCATGGTCTGGGCGACCGTCTGCGCGGACGCGGCCAGGAAGAAGGGCGTGAACTCGGGGGTGCGGAACAGGTGGCGGTAGCTGCGCATGCGCGGAGTCTCCGGCGGGGCCGCAGACCGGAGACACTGTTTCGCGCACACGCGAAAGGACGGTGCTGACGTGGGCTGGTGGCAGATCAACGCCGACACCCTCGCGGGCAGCCGGTTCGTGATCTCGCCGTTCGCGGAGGCCTTCGGGTGCCTGCGGCTGCTGCACACGGCCCGGGCCGCGCATCCCGGCGAACGCCGGTGGCTCGACGCGCATCTGCCGGACTACCGGCGGCGGCTGGCCCGGGACCCGGTGACCTCGCTGCTCGTCCGCGCGGGCATCGGGGCGGAGTGGACGGCCGACTTCCTCTCCCCCACCCCGCTCGACGGGGAGACGTTCGAGCAGTGCGTCGCGCGCGTCCGGGCGGCCTGCCCGGCGGCGGCGCGCGCCGACCTCACCCTCTCCCTGCCCGGCCCGGTCCCGGAACCGCTGCACCGGGACGACCTGCCCGAGCGCGCCGCGGACCTGCTGACGTACGTGTGGACGACGGCGGTGCGGCCGTACTGGGCCCAGCGGCGGCGGGTCCTGGAAGCGGACGTGGTGGCGCGGACGGCGCAGGTCAGCCGGGGCGGCTGGGCGAGCGCGCTGGACACGCTGCGGCCGGGGACGCGGTGGCTGGGCGAGAACCGGTTACAGGTCAACGCGCACGAGTACCCGCCGCGTGAGATCTCCGGCGCGGAGCTGGTGTTCGTGCCGATCACCACGCAGCGCATCGGCTGGGTGTCGTGGGAGGGGACGGACCGGTACGCCGTGGTCTACCCGTGCGCCGGCGCCCTCGCCGACCCCGGCGGCAGGCCCGTGCCGGCGAGCCTCGCCGCGCTGCTCGGCCCGGCCCGCGCCGGGGTGCTCGTCCGGCTCGGTTCCCCGCTGAGCACCAGCCAGCTGGTGGCCGTGACGGGCCAGGGGCTCGGCTCGGTGGGGCGGCATCTGCGGGTGCTGCTGGACGCGGGGCTGGTGGAGCGGCGCAGGGCGGGCAGGTCGGTGCTGTACTCGCGGACGGCGGCGGGGCAGGTGCTGGTGGAGGCCCAGGACCGGCCCGGCACCCGGCACGGTTAGCATCCGCCCATGACGACTTCCGAGAACACCGCACCCTCTCCCCTCGACGTCGAGATCGGTTCCCTGCAGGGCGGCTCCGCCGACCTGTCCCAGTACGCGGGCACGGCGGTGCTCGTGGTGAACGTCGCTTCCAAGTGCGGCCTGACCCCGCAGTACGCGGGGCTGGAGAAGCTCCAGGAGCGCTACGCCGGGCGGGGCTTCACCGTCCTCGGCGTGCCCTGCAACCAGTTCCTCGGCCAGGAGCCGGGCAGCGCCGAGGAGATCGCCGAGTTCTGCTCGGCGACGTACGGCGTGACCTTCCCGATGACGGAGAAGGTCGAGGTCAACGGGGAGAACCGGCACCCGCTCTACGACCGGCTGACCGGCTTCGCCGACGCCGAGGGGCACAGCGGGGACATCCGCTGGAACTTCGAGAAGTTCCTGATCGGCCGGGACGGCACGGTCGTCGCGCGCTTCTCGCCGCAGACCGAGCCGGAGTCCCCGGAGGTCGTGGCGGCGATAGAGGCCCAGCTGGCCTAGCCGGCCCGGCCGGCCTGAGGGCCGGGCGGCGGGCAGAGGCCGCGGGCACGAGCGGAGCCCTCTCGGCTAGGACGGCGATGCTGGTCGAGAGGGCTCTGTCGGTGGTGCTTGTGCTGCGGTCGATCTCGTGGTCAGGCCTTGACCGAGGCCACGAAGGCGTTCCACGCGTCGGCGGGGAACGCCAGCTTGGGACCCTCGGGGACCTTGGTGTCCCCGAGCTCCAGGGCCTCTTCGACGGTCGACCTGACCATCACGCAGGCGCCGTTGTTGTTGGTGTAGGAGGACGTCGTCCACGTTTCCGTGGCGCCCAGACGAATTGCCATGTTCGCTCCGTAGCCAGTTGCGTTTACGCCAACCCGTGCTGGTGGGTGGCGTGATCGACGCTACTCGCCCGCCTCCTCGTTCGGAGCAGTCATTCACTCGACTGGATGGCATATTCCAGGGGAGACTTCCAGTCAGGCGTGTCAGGGGTGTAGCATCCCGCGCCCTGCCGATTCGCCTCCTTTTCCGGCGCCGGTTCGGCGTGTGCGGTCCTCAGCGTGCGTAGTCCTTCGCCAGACGCTCGATGAGCTGCCGCGACTGGTCCACGTTCAGCGACTGGGCGCGCAGGTGCTCGTACATCACCGTGTACTTCTGCACGTCGAGCGGCTTCTCCAGGTACAGGTCGCTGGTGACGCCCTCGATGTACACGACGCTGGAGTCGGCCGCGTCGGCGAACTCCAGGATGGAGTACTGGCCGTTGATGCCGGCGTGCGCGCCGACCTCGAACGGCAGGACCTGCACGGTGATGTGGGGCAGCTGCGACATCTCGATCAGATGCTCCAACTGCTCGCGCATCACTTCCTTGTTGCCCACGACCCGGTGCAGGGACGCCTCGTCCAGCACCACCCACAGCCGCAGCGGGTCCGTCTCGGCGGTGATACGGCCCTGCCGGCGCAGCCGGACCTCGACGCGCTTGTCGTTGTCCGCCTCGGACGCCTCGGGCGAACCGCCCCGGATGATCGCCTCGGCGTAGGCACGGGTCTGCAACAGGCCGGTGATGATCTGGGGTTCGTAGACGCGGAGCGACTCGGCGTCCGTCTCCAGGCCGATGTAGACGGAGTAGGGGATGTCACCGAAGGCGTGCCACCAGCCCTGCTGGCGCGAGTCCTTGGCCATCTGCATCAGCGAGTCGACGATCCGCTGGTCCTCGACCTCGTAGACCCCGCACAGGTCGCGCACGTCGCGCTGGCTGATGCTGCGCCGCCCGTTCTCCAGGCGGCTGATCTTCGACTGCGACACCAGCAGCCGCTCGGCCACTTCCTCGGCCGTCATGCCCTTGAGCTCGCGGAGCCTGCGGAGCTCCTGGCCGAGCCGGCGCCGCCTGACGGTGGGATTGACATTGGACGCCACGGGACGTGCACCTCCGGCTGCGTGCCTCTACTTTGCGTATCTGCTGCTGAGCAGACTGCCACCAAGGTGCTTCCTACCGCTGGGAAACGGTGGATATGCGACGGGTACACGCCAGTTCGGCACGGCACGGCACGCCGAGCGGGGCGGCGAGAGTTCGCACTCTCGCCGCCCCGCTCGGACAGCGGCTCCCGTGACCGGGTTCGTGGGTCGTACGTCGTGCCCGGGTGGTGCGGTGCGGCTCAGTGGGCCACGGCGCGCGCCATGGATCCGTGGCGCGGTTGCATCGGAACGCCTCGGGCGGGTTCCGGTGCGGGCCTGGCTCCACCGGCGGCCTGGGGGCGGCCGGACGGTGCCGGGCTGCGGCGCGGCTGGGCCGCCACGCCGTTCTGGACGTCCATCACGGCGTGCGCGACGAGACCGCCCATGGGGTCGTGCCTGATCAGGTCCCTGAGCCGGGAGCGAGAGGAACGTCCCTCGTTGCCCGGGTACAGGTGCTTGCCGAGGCCGACCGCGTGTGCCAGTGCGGCGAGCGCCGCGGTCCGCGGGTCCGGCGGAACGCCGGTGCGGATCGCGGAGTCCAGCCGGGCCCTGATCTCCCGGCTGATCTCGGTGTCCGTCGCCTGGTAGCGAGTCGTCGGCAGCACTCCGCACATCTGGCCCGCCACGGCATGCACCATGCCGCACCGCTCCAGATGCGAGAGGTAGGTCTGGCGGAGCCCCAAGCGCGGCCCGCCGATCCAGTGGACCGCCCGTACGGGAGCGCCGCGCCTTCGCAGCAACTCCAACGCGCAGTCCAAGGTCGGATCTCCAGTCGGCCGTGGTACCACCACGGCGATACGATCCCCGTCTGGGGCTATCCGTCCGGCCAGCGCCAGCTCCACTAGCTGTGCTCCGGCCAGACCGAGGTCGAGCGACTGCGGCTGCGCAGTGGTACCCGTGGCCGGGTCCAATGCCAGCAGCAGAAGCTCCTCCGGAAGTGTTCTGCGGCTCCTGCCCATCCATGCCTCCCCGCGTGGATGAATGACAGGGTGACCCCTCTCACATTGGTCTGTCGAGGGTGCGTGACCGGTTCGTAGTGGAACCAGTAGGTATGTCGTTCTCGTCTACCGGATGGGTCCAGTCCGCGCACAGGACACTGGTACATGGTTCGGACAGCGCCGGGGAGCGGTGTCAGGGCGGCGGTTCACGGTTTCGGTACGCGCACGCGGGTGGTGCGGCGCGAGGAGGAGGCATCGGTGGCGGGCGAGTCCCCCGACAGGTCGAAGCAGCGCGAGTCGTCGGCAGAACCGACGTCGGGGAGCGCGGGTCCGGTTCCCGGGGCCAGGAGCGAGTCAGCGGACCCGCGGCTCGCGATGGCGCGGGAGGCGGAGAAGGTCTCGGCGCGCGGGGCCGTCGACACGGCGACCCGCGTGCTGTCGGCGCGGACGGGCGAGGAGCCGCGGGGCGCGGAGCGCGGCGACAGCGACTCCGGCCGTGAGGCGTCCGGCGAGTCCGGGAAGTCCGGGAAGTCCGGGGAGTCCTCCGGCACGGGCGGTACGGGCGGTACGGACGGACGGCTGCGGGAAGCGGTGGCCGCGTGGGTCGCGTCGGCGGACGACGACGAGCAGCGGCCCGGCGCGGAGGACGCGGAGGGCAAGGGCCCGGCGGACTCCGAGGGTGCCGAGGGTCCGGCGGAGGCCGGGACCTCCGAGGACTCCGCGGCGGACGCCGGGCACACGGACGAGTCCACCGCGTCCGGCGACCGCCCGACGTCCGGGAACACCGACGAGCCCGCCGCCGCGGGCACGGACGCACAGGACGCCGGGGCGGCCGGGGACGCCAGGGAGACCGGGGCGGCCAAGGACGCCGGGGCGGCCGGAGGCGCCGAGGACGCCGAGGGCGCCGAGGAGCGTGTCCAAGGCGGCCGGGAGGCGTCCGGCGGCGCGGACGAGCCCGTGGACGCCCGGGAAGACACCGAAGAGCCCTCCGCGGCCCCAGAGGCCCCAAAGGCGGCGTCCACGGGCTCCCTGAGCCGGGACGAGGTCGAGGAGGCCGAGGAGTCGGAGGCGGACCGTTCCGCCACGGCCCCGCGCGACACGGGCACCGAGGAGTCCGGACCGGCCGACGCCGACAAGACCGACGGCGGCACGGCGAGCGGCACCAGCCCCGCCCCGGCCGCCGACCGCACCGGGTCCACCGCCCCGCGCACCCCCGGCGACGACGCCAAGGCCGCCGCGACCCCGGCACCGAAGCCCGGCCCGGACCCGGACGCCGACGCCGACGGCACGGACACCGGCACGGAGCCCGCCACCGGCACCGGCACCGGCACCGGCACCGGCACCGGCAAGACCCCTGCCCCCGCGACCGGCGACGCCAAGCCGGACAAGAGCGCCGAGCCGGACAAGAGCGAGGGCACCGGCGGGAAGGGCACCGCGCCGGTCGTCGATCAGCCCACCGCCGTCTTCAAGGCCGTGCGGCCGCCCGTCGACCAGCCCACCACCATGCTCAAGCTGGGCGGCGCCACCAAGGACGCGGCCGGCAAGGACGCCGAGAAGAAGGACGCCCCCGAGAAGGGCGCTCCCGAGAAGGACGCCGAGCGGACCAGCAAGTTCGTCGCGCTCAAGCCGCTGGACGACCCGGCGGCCCGCAAGCCCGTCGCGCCCGCGGACGCCACCGCCCCGGTCCCCACCGTCGGCCCCGAGCGGACCACCCAGCAGCCGCTGCCGCCGAAGCCGCCGCTGGACCTGCTGGCCGAGCTGACGAACACCCCGCCGCCGCCGGAGACCCCGCTGCGCACGGCCGTGCGCCGGGTGAAGATCTGGACGCCGCTGGTGCTGCTGCTGGTGGTCGTCTTCGGGGTCGTGCAGAGTGTGCGCCCGCTGCCGGCGCCCACCCTCGAACTCACCGCGAAGGACAGCCACACCTTCGAGGGCGGCGAGGTCGACATCCCCTGGCCCGCCAAGGGCCAGGCCGCGCTGGACGTCCAGGGCATCGGCACGTTCGGCTCGTCCGGCGAGCAGAAGCCCGTGCCGATCGCCAGCGTCGCCAAGGTCATGACCGCCTACGTGATCCTGCGCGACCACCCGCTCAAGAGCGGCGCCGAGGGGCCGAAGATCGACATCGACCAGGCGGCCGAGGACCAGTCCGACGCCGGCCAGGAGTCCACGGTCGACGTCACCAAGGGCGACAAGATCACCCAGCGCGAGGCGCTGGAGAGCATCCTGATCGCGTCCGCGAACAACGTGGCGCGGCTGCTCGCCCGCTGGGACGCGGGGTCCGAGAAGGCGTTCGTGGAGAAGATGAACGGCGCCGCCAAGGACCTCGGCATGAAGAACACGACGTACACCGACCCGTCGGGCCTGAACAACACGACCGTCTCCACGGCCGTGGACCAGGTGAAGCTCGCCAAGGCCGCCATGGAGCAGCCCGCCTTCCGCGAGGTCGCGGCGATGATGTCGTACGTCGACTACAAGGGCACCCGGCACGACAACTGGAACCGCCTGGTCGGCTCCAACGACGTCACCGGCATCAAGACCGGCACCACCACCTCCGCGCTCGGCAACCTCGTCTTCTCCGCGAAGAAGGACGTGAACGGCGAGACGCACCGGATCATCGGCGCGGTCGTGCGCCAGCCGGCCGGCGGCCCCGACAACACGATCCTGGGCGCCGCGCTCTACGAGGGCGACCGGCTGATCAAGGCCGCGCAGGGCGCCCTGGAGTCGGCCACGATCCTGAAGAAGGGCACGGTCGTCGGGTACGCCGACGACGGGCTCGGCGGCCGGACGCCGGTCGCCGTCACCGAGGACGTCACGGCCGTCGGCTGGGCGGGCCTGTCGGTGAAGCTGACGTTCGCCGCGGACGACCTGCCGCACACGGCCGAGGCCGGCACCAAGGTGGGCACGCTCACCGTCGGGGACGGCAGCAGCGGCGCGGTGAAGGTTCCGGTCGCCCTGCAGAAGGACCTGGTGGAACCGGGCTTCGGGGCCAAGCTCACGCGCATCGGCTGAGCCGCGGCGCCGCCCCACGCGAGCGCACCCCGTCGGTCACGGCCCGTCCGGGCGCTGCCCGGCGGGGTGCGTGCTAGCGTCGCGAACCGGGGCGGGTCGCCGTGCGCGGCGGCGCGGCCGCGAACCGAGGGCGAACGGTACGCGTCCGGGGGAAGAAGCCGAGAACAGAAGACGGGACACGGGGAGTGCCTTCGAGTGGCCACTGCGGAGCCGACACGCGCAGACGACGCCGACCCGGGCCAGGTGACCGGCCCGCGAATACGCGCGCCCAGAACGCGGGACCTCGGCACACCTGACGGCGCACCCGAAGGCGCCTCCGGAGAAGCGTCCGAGGGCGCTACGGGAACCGCCCCCGAGGGAACCCCCTCCGGGTTCCGGTGGCCGGACTTCGTGCTGGCCCTGCGGGAGCGGATGCTGCGCCATCCCGTGCTGTCCGTGACGGGGCTCGCCGCGGTGCTGCACGTCGTCTGGTTCTTCACGTTCGCGAACAGCGGCGGTGACCTGGCCGCGCAGGACGCGTGGGCGGAGTTCGTCGGCCGGCACCCGGACTCGGCGTACAACCTCGCCTGGTACGGCGGCATGCACCCGGTGTCGTACAGCGTGGTGTCGCCGTATCTGATGTCCGTGCTCGGGGTGCGGACGACGATGATGATCGCCGGGACCGTCTCGGCCGGGCTGCTCACGCTGCTCCTGCTGCGTTCGCGCTCCGTGCGCAATCCGCTGTGGGCGTCGCTGGCGGGCGTGTTCGGGCTGTTCTGCAACGCCGTGTCCGGCCGGGTGACCTTCGGCCTGGGGATGATGTTCGCGCTGGGCGCGGTGGCGGTGGTGTTCTGCTGGCCGTACCGGTGGCGTTACAAGCGCTGGGCGAAGGCCCTGTGCGCGGCGCCGCTGGCCGCGCTGGCCACCATGGCGTCGCCGGTGGCGGGCCTGTTCGTGGGTCTGGTGGCCGTGGCGCTGTTCCTGCAGAAGCGGCGGCCGGGCGCGTGGGCGCTGGGTCTGGCGCCGAGCGCGGTGGTCGCGGTGTCGGCGTGGCTGTTCCCGTTCTCGGGGACGCAGCCGATGATGTTCGGCTCGGTGGTGCTGCCGCTGGCGTTCTCGGTGCTGGTGTTCGTGCTGGTGCCGCGGGACTGGAAGACGGTCCGGCTCACGGCCGCGGTGTACGGCCTGGGGGTCGTGCTGGTGTGGCTGATCAGCTCGCAGATCGGTTCGAACATCACGCGTCTCGCGATGCTGTTCGCCGGGGTCGCGCTGGTCGCCGCGCTGCCGTTCACGGTGCCGCGCAGCCGCAAGTGGTACGCGGCCGTGGTCGCCCTGGCCGGCTTCGCGGTGTGGATCGGTTTCAAGACGGTCGACGACATCGTGCACACGGCCCCGGCGGCCTCCTGGTCGCGCGAGCTCGCGCCGCTCGTCAACGAGCTGCAGGAGGTCGGCGCGGAGAAGGGCCGGGTCGAGGTCGTCCCGGCCCGTTCGCACCGTGAGGCGTCCGCTCTCGCGCCGTACGTCAACCTGGCCCGCGGCTGGAACCGCCAGGCCGACATGGAGCGCAACCCGCTCTTCTACGACGACACCCTGAACTCGGCGAACTACCGCGAGTGGCTCAAGCGCTGGGCGGTGCACTACGTGGTGCTGCCGAAGGACGAGCCGGACGGCGACGGCGGTGAGCGGGAGCGGGCGCTGGTGCAGCGCGGCCTGCCCTATCTGAACCAGGTGTGGGGCGACGCGAACTGGCAGCTGTTCAAGGTCACCGACCCGACCCCGCTGGCCGAGCCGAACGCCGTCGTGGACCGGGCCGAGCAGGGCGAGATGGTCCTTCAGGTGCGCAAGGCGGGCCGGATCCTGGTCCGCGTGCCGTACTCGCCGTGGCTGAGCATCGTCGACGCGGAGGGCAAGAGCCTGAAGCCGCCGCAGGAGACGGAGGCCTCCGAGGACCGCCCGGAGGGCGAGCCGAAGACGTACGTCAACGTCAACGGCTGCCTGCGGGAGACGGAGGAGGACGCGCAGGGCGACCGCTGGACGGAGCTCATCGCCCCGAAGCCGGGCACCTACCGCCTGGCGGCGCCGTACCAGCTGCCGCGCGGGACGCCGTGCCCCGAGGAGCTGCTGCCCTGACCGGGTGGGCGCGGCGCGCCCCGGTCAGCGGAAGCGGGCCGACTGCTCGCGCACCCAGGCGGGATCAGGATTGACGTGCGGACGGCCCGCCACGAGCACGGTCGGGACCGTCTCGTCGCCCCCGGTGGCGGCCCGCACCACGGCGGCTCCCTCGGGGTCGCGCCAGATGTCGACCCAGTGCAGCCGCCCGGCCCGCCGCCCCAGTCGCATACGCAGACGCAGGCAGTACCGGCAGCCCGGGCGCCAGAACACGACCGGCCGGCCGTCGGCGGCGCTGCGGCGTCGCGCTTCCGCGAGGCCGACCGCCCGAGGGAAGACCAGCGGCGAGTGCGCGACCGCGAGCAGCAGCAGGACCAGCGCGCTGGCCAGGGCCGCGGCCGGATCGCCCGCGGCCTTCAGCGCGGCCGCGCCCAGTGCGCCGCTGAGCGCGAAGAGGGCGGGCAGGATCCAGGGGCGTGTCATGACCGCGAGGGTAGCCGCCCGGTGCGGCGCAGGCGGGCGCGGCGGCGTTCCTGGCGTCGGACCGGGCGCGGTCTGGCTTGTGAGAGTCGTCGCTGGTCATCGCCGGGGCGTTGATCGATGGCGTTCATGTAGGTGAACGAGGGCCAGCACGTCGAACATTTTTACCTCCCCTTGACTTAACGCCGACTTGTCGTGCTCACGCAGCAGCGCCCACGATGAGCGCCGGGCTGATCCCTGGGAGGGCGCACATGAACGGTCTCGACTGGGCCGTGCTCATCGGCTACTTCGCCGTGATGGTGGCGATCGGCGTCTGGTCGCACAAACGGGTCGACAACGTCAGCGACTTCTTCACCGCCGGCGGCAAGATGCCGTGGTGGCTGTCCGGCATCTCGCACCACATGTCGGGCTACAGCGCGGTGATGTTCACCGGGTACGCGGGCATCGCCTACACCTACGGCGTCACGTCCTTCGTCACCTGGTCCTTCCCCATCGCCCTGGGCATCGCCATCGGGTCGAAGCTGTTCGCCCCGCGCATCAACCGGCTGCGCTCCCGGCTCCACGTGGCCTCCCCGCTGGAGTACCTGAAGAACCGCTACGACCTGAAGACCCAGCAGGCGCTGGCCTGGTCGGGCATGCTGCTGAAGATCGTGGACGTGGGCGCGAAGTGGGCGGCGATCGCCACGCTGCTGTCCGTCTTCACCGGGATCTCCCTCAACCAGGGCATCCTCATCACCGGCGGCATCACGGCGATCTACTGCACGATCGGCGGCCTGTGGGCGGACGCGCTCACCGAACTCGGCCAGTTCGTCATCCAGTTGCTGGCCGGCATCGCGATGTTCGTGGCGGTGTTCGTGCGGCTCGACGACCACGGCGGCTTCTTCGGCGTCTGGGACTCCCCCGAGCTCCAGGGCCATGAGAAACCGCTGGTCGGCCCGTACGGCACGGTGTTCCTGCTGGCGTTCCTGTTCATCAAGCTCTTCGAGTACAACGGCGGCATGCTCAACCAGGCCCAGCGCTACATGGCGACCCCGAACGCCAAGGAGGCCGAGCGGTCGGCCCGGCTGTCGGCGATCCTGTGGCTGGTCTGGCCGCTGGTGCTGTTCTTCCCCATGTGGATGTCGCCGCTGCTGGTCGAGTCGCAGAAGCCCGACGGCTCCGACTCCTACGCCCTGATGACCGAACAGCTCCTGCCGCACGGTCTGCTGGGCCTGGTCATCGTCGGCTTCTTCTCGCACACCATGGCCATGTGCTCCTCGGACGCCAACGCCATCGCGGCCGTGTTCACCCGGGACTGCGCGCCGGTGATCTGGGCGCGGGCCCGGGCCTGGAGCGAGAGCCAGGGCCTGCGGGTCGCCCGGATCGCCACCGTCGTCTTCCTCGGTCTGTCCATGGCGGCGGCGACGCAGGTCAACTCGCCCACGTTCAACGACATCATCACGGTCGTGATCAAGTGGGTGGCCGGTCTGATGGGCCCGATGGCGATCCCGATGATGCTGGGCCTGCTGCGCGCGTTCCGCAGGTCGGGCCCGACCGCCGCCCTGGTCAGCTGGTCGATGGGCCTGCTCGCCTTCTGGCTGGTGAACTACCCGATCAACTGGAACGTCGAGGGCGGCGTGCCGCTCCAGTACCAGGTGTCGGTGCCGCTGGCGGTGTCGCTGGTGCTCTACGTCCTCATGGGCTACATCAAGCCGGAGGACACCCCGGAGCGGGTGGCGCTCATCGAGAAGATCAACACCGACGGGGACGGGGCCGCGGCGGCCACCGTGCCGGCGCCGGCGGGCGGGGTGGAGGACACCGCCGTGCGCACGACGGTGCAGGACTAACGGCGGCGCCGCCGCGACGCGCGACGACCGTGCGCCCTCCGCCCGCGACGGGCGGAGGGCGTACGGCTGTTCAGTCGTCCTCGGCCAGCGCGCCGGTCACCTTGCGCAGATCGACGAACTTGAAGTCGGTGTTGTCGCGGACCTCCCCGTCGGAGTCCGTCTCGTCCGGGGTGTTGTGCCCGTCCTGCACCACGAGCAGGCCGCCGGGGTAGCGGGAGCCGAGGGGGGCGTTCAGCACGGCGGCGCCGTCGCACTCCTCGGAGCCGTCGACGGTCCCGGCGGTGATCCGGAAGCCGCTCTCGTACTCGTTGCCGTCGGAGATCTCGCGGTCGTAGGCGGCGAAGGTGTCGTCGCCCTGGCTTGAGGCGAGCAGGTAGCCGTCGCCGTCCCCCTCGTCGAGGAGGGTGAGGCCCTCGACGTCGGCGGACAGGTGCGTGCCGCCGTAGCCGGGGTCGGCGCCCGCGACGCACTCCTCGGTGGCCTCGTCGTAGGTGCCGGGGACGCCGTACTCCCGGACCTTGTCGATCAGCTTCGGCTTGCCGCTCAGGTCGGCGGGCAGCCGCCAGATGCCGACGTCCTCCTGACCGGCGTAGAGCACCTTGTTCGCCGGGTCGACGACCATGCCCTCGACCTGCGGGAGGTCGCCGGGGTCGCCGCAGGGGCTCCAGGAGGTGCCGTTCGGGAGGGTGAAGGAGGCGGGCAGGTCGTAGGTGCGCACCTGCCGGTAGGTGACCGCTCCGGCGGCGGTCGTCCTCAGCTCCAGCAGGGCGAGCCGGGTGCGGCTGCGCTGGCTGACGACGGCGTAGGAGCGGCCGGTGGCCTTGTCCTTCCAGGTGGCCAGGCCGTAGGGGGTGGCCTGGTCGTTGACCTCGTCCTGGGTCCGGGAGAAGACCAGCGGGGCGTTCGGGTCGGTGACGTCGGTCAGCGGCCGGGCGGCGCCGGGGGTGATGCGGTAGATCCGCAGGTGGTCGCGGCCGCGGTCGGTGACGACGGCGACGTCGGCGCGGCCGGTCGGCAGCGGGAACCCGGAGATCAGGTCCACGTTGTTGAAGCGGCCCGGCTTGTCGTCCGGGGTGGGCGCGGGCGGCGCCGGGATCGACTGCACCTCCTCGCCGGCCAGGTCGTACACGCGCAGGCCGCCCTCCTTGGCGGTGGCGATCACCAGGCTGGCGTCGGGGTCGGCGGCGTTGCGCCAGATCGCCGGGTCGTCGGCGTCGGCGTTGCCGCCGGCGTCGTCGCCGTACAGGGCCGGGGTCTCGGTGGTGGCGGTCACCTCCGGGAGCCCCGAGCCGGCGGCCCGGGCCGGGGCGGGCAGCACCGCCATGGCCGTGAGAACCGCGGCGATCGCGGCCATCTGTGTCCCGCGCAGCTTGCGCACAGTGCCTCCGTGAAGGGGGATGAACGGACCGGCCCGGTGCAGCGGTCGCGGGACGGTGATCCCACGTCGGGCCGTGCAGATCCTGTGGACCGAAGGTGACGGAACGACCACGGTACGGTGACGTGCCCATGCCATGGGAGTGAGCAATGGGAAGAAAGGTCCTACACGGCGCGCGGGTAGCGGGCCAGCCAGCCCGGGGAGGAGCCCGCCGGGCCGTGCAGGGCGGGGCCCTGGGTCATCTCCATGGCGAAGTCGTCGGCCAGTTCCAGCATCGTGGGGCGCCCCTCCAGCTCGGCCAGCCAGGCCGGCGGCAGGGCCGTCTCGCCGTGCAGGGCGCCGAGCAGGCCGCCGGTCAGCGCGCCGGTGGCGGCGGAGGGGCCGTCATGGTTGACGGCGAGGCACAGGCCGTGGCGGACGTCGGCGGCGACCAGCGCGCAGTACACGGCCGCCGCGACGAGCCCCTCCGCCGAGCCCGCCCCGCTCAGCTCGGCGACCCGTTCGGGTCCGGGCATGCCCTGGCGCACGGCGCCCAGCGCGCGCTGCAGCGCCTCGGCGACGGGCTGGTGCCCGGGGCGGCCGGCGAGCAGCGCGAAGGCGCGCTGCACGGCGGCGTCCAGGCTCTCGCCGAGGGCCAGGCCGTGGACGATCACCGCGTAGGCGCCGGCCGCTAGGCAGGCCGTGGGGTGGCCGTGGGTCTGCGCCGCGCACTCCACCGCGAGCTGGGCGACGAGTTGCGGCTCCCACCCGACGAGCAGCCCGAACGGCGCGGACCGGGCCGCGGCCTCGGGCCCGGTCTCGCCCGGGTTCTTGGGCGCGTCCGGTGTCCCCATGGTCGCGTCGCCGAGCCCGAGGAGCAGCGCCCGGCTCGGGTCGCGGCGCGCGTACAGCCACTCCTCGCGGGCCAGCCAGCCGTCCTCCTTGCGGCGCTCGTCCGGCCCCCAGTCCCGCTGGGTGGCGGCCCAGCGCAGATACGCCCGGTGCAGGTCGGTCGGCGGGTGCCAGGCGCCGGTGTCCCGCCTCACCTGCGCCCTGATCAGCCCGTCCACGGAGAACAGGGTCAGCTGTGTGAGGTGCGTGACGGCGCCGCGTCTGCCGTAGGCCGGGGCGAGGTCCAGCAGGCCCTCGGCCCCGTGCGCCTCCCGGATCGCGTCGATCCCCAGCCCGTCCACCGGCGCGCCCAGCGCGTCCCCGACGGCCACGCCGAGCAGCGTCCCGCGCACCCTGCTGCGGAAGTCCTGCTGCTCCGCACGCCCCCAGACGGCACCGGCAGTCGCACCCACCTCGACCTCCCAGGGCACCGTCCACACGTACGACAGCTCGCCACTGTAATCGAATGGGGACGGTGGGTTCAGGGGGCGGGACGGGGTGGGGGTGGGCCCCAGGATTCCCGGAGCGGGACGGGTCAGCCGTACCAGGTCACGTTGCAGACGTAGACGCACTCGTGGCGCGGCACGGCAAGGAAGCTGATGAAACCGCGCCCACCCAACAGGTCGAACTCACGCAGTCCGGCCTCCCTGTCGAACGGTCTGCCGACTCGCACGGCGTCATGGCCGAGAGCTGCCAGTTCCGCGGCAAGCCGTTCGACCTCCGCCACTACACCGGGCGGCAAGCCGTTCGTCACATAGTCGGCGCTCGGGTTGTAGTCCCAGGACCAGTCCGTCACAGTCCTGCCTCGGCCTCTGCGGCGTCCCGGATGGCGCGGATCTCGGCAATGGCCTCGGTCGGGTCCTGTTCGCCGGCATCGACGATGCGCTCCAGCTCCCGCAGACGCTCGGCCCTGGCGGGGTGGCGCTCGATCGCGACGAAGACGGCCCATGAGTGCACGAAGGCGCGCAGGGGCGCCAGGCTCTGAGTCTGCTGAGCATTGGTCGTGGCCTCGAAGAGGTGCTGCGTCAGCGTCGGGAGACGACTCGGGGCGATCCGTGCCACGGCATCACGCAGTGCGTCCGGAGTCAGCTGAGGCATGGGGATCAGCGGCCCGTACGGGCCGTCGCTCTGAGCGCTCACGGTGACCTCCGGTGCTGGTGATTCGCTCCTCGTACGGTACCGGCGAACGCCGTGGGGAGCCGCTGAGACGGCACAGACCACATGATTCGGACTCGGCATCGTCACGCTGCCCTCTGTGCGGCGGTGCGGCAGTCGCGGCAGTGGCCCGGGTGGGAGGCGCGGAAGGCTCGGTCGCAGCCGTCGCAGGTCTGGAGGGGAGCCGGGCGGACCGGGGGCGGGGAAGGGGGTGGGGCCGCGGGGAGCGGTGGGGGCAGGAGAGCGGTCAGGCGGTGGGCCAGGAACGCCGCCGGGTGCTGGATCGGGGCCGCGGGCAGGCCCGTCGTCAGGGCGCGCCGGACCGCCTCGGGCGGAACCCCGCGCTCCAGCCACGCCGTGACCGCCGGGGCCAGGCGGTGCACGTCACGCTCGCTGAGCAGCAGGCGGGAGTCGAGCGTGCGCAGCCCGGTGAGGACGTCGGAGGCCGCCGATCGGTCCGGCCGCACAGCCGCCGTGTCTTCCGGGCGGGGCGGCGCGGGTTCCGGCCGGGGCTCCGGGGCGGCGGCGGTCCGGGGCTTGTTGTACGAGACCGTGCGGGTTACGACTCGGCCCGATTGAAGACGCTCCCTGGGGCGAGCGAGGTACCCGTGGGCCTCCAGTTCGCGCAGGGCCGCCGCGATGCGGATCTCGCCCTCCGGGAACTTCGCCGTGAGCGCCTTGATGCCGACCGGCGTTCCGGCGGGCAGCGACTGGATGTGGACCGCCAGGCCGATCGCCGTCAGGGACAGCTCGGGGTGCTGGGCGAGGTGGTTGCCGACGACGGTGAAGTGGTCGTCGTGGCGTTCCGTCACGTGCTGGACACCTGAAGTGCCGGACCGCGCGCGCGAGGGCGCGCTAGGGTGCTGCTCAGTCATCGGGAAGGTCTCTTCTTCCTTGGTGATCAGGCCCTCGCAGTGGGATGGCAGTCCCGGCGAGGGCCGTATTCGTTTGTGGGGTTGTCTGCGCCGACGCTGCACCATCGACTGCCCGCCGCGCCAGCCGAGTTGGTGATGTTCACCCCTGCGGGTGAGCCGCGGGGGCGGCGGGGGTGGGTGGGTTCTTTTCCCGGTTCTTTGGTTCTTGGCGTCGGGACCGGCCGGGTCATGACGCACCGCGATGCGGTCACGCCAACGGCAGTTCGGCCCACACGGTCTTGGCGCCGGCCGGGGCCCGCGTCACGCCCCAGCGGTCCGCGTACGCCTCCACGATGCGCAGGCCCCTGCCTCCTTCCGTGTCCTCCTCCACCGGGTCCGGGACGCGCGGGATCCGGTCGCCCCGGGCGTCCGTGACCTCGACGCGGAGCGTGCGGTCGGCGCGCAGTTCCAGCCGCAGCCGGAAGTCCCTGCCGAGCACCCGTCCGTGCCGTACGGCGTTGGACGCCAGCTCGGCCACGACGTGTGCGGCGGCGTCGTAGGGCTCGCCCCACGCGTCGAGTTGGCGTTCGGTGAGCAGCCGCGCCAGTCGCGCACCCCTTCGAGTCGCCGACAGCTGAACGGCGAAGAGGCGGGAGTGCGCGGGGATCCGGGTGGGGGATTTCTGACTCATGTCACCCAGCGTGGTCGCCCGTCCCTACCCTGAACAGCGACGACCCCGGTACGGAGCGTGACTGTCCGGACGCTTGACGGGGTCGTACGGGTCGTACGTCAGGAGGGGAAGGCGTGGAGGACGAGGAAGCGGCGGCCGTGCTCAGGACCGTCGGGCGGCAGATCAAGATGTGGCGCGAGGCGGCGGGGCTGAAGCAGGCGGAGCTGGGCGCGGCCATCGGGTACGGCGAGGAGATGGTGTCGTCGGTGGAGCGGGCCCGCCGCATCCCCAAGCCGGATTTTCTCGACAAGGCGGACGAGGTGCTCCAGGCGGGGGGCAAGCTCGCCGCGATGAAAGAGGATGTGGAGAAGGCTCGGTATCCGAAGACCGTCCGGGACCTGACCAAGCTGGAAGACCAGGCGATTGAGCTTGGCGCCTACTCCGCCTTGCACATTCACGGACTGTTGCAGACGCCGGAGTACGCCCAGGCCCTGTACGCCATGCGGCGCCCCTCGTACTCCCAGGATGAGATCGAGCGACACGTGGCCGCGCGCATGGCGAGGAAGGCAGTCTTCGATCGAGCGCCCCAGCCACTCATCACCTTTGTCCAGGAAGAGATGACGCTGCGGCGCCCGCTCGGCGGCAAAATGGTCCTGCGCCAACAGCTCGAACACCTGTTGCAGGTAGCCGAGATGCGGCACGTGGAGATCCAGGTAATGCCCATGGACAGGGAGGATCACGCGGCCGTCATGGGCTCGTTCCGGCTGCTGAAACTCCAGGACGGCAAGGCACTCGGCCACACGGAGAGCCAGCTGTACGACCGAGTGATCAGCGACCCGAAAGACGTACAGGTCCTCGATATGCGCTATGGCATGATCCGGGCGCAAGCCCTGCCGCCCCGCGAGTCGTTGACCTTCATCGAGAAAGTGCTGGGAGAAGAGACATGACAGCCACTCCCCTGAAATGGTTCAAAAGCAGCTACAGCGGCAACGACGGCCCTGACTGCCTCGAAGCCGCCATATCCCCCACCCCCCACCTCACCCTGCACGTCCGCGACTCGAAGCAACGCGACGGTGCCCACCTGGCATTCACCCGCGCCGCCTGGTCGGAGTTCCTCGCGTTCACGGCAGGTCGCTGACCCGGAGCACCTCCGCCCTGCGGTCCAGCGCCCAGGCGTATCCCGGCCGGAGTTCCACCGCCCGGTCCAGGTCGGCCAGCGCCTCGGCGTGGCGGCCTAGCCGGGTCAGGGACGCGCCCCGGCTCGCGTACGCCGAGGCGTACTCGGGGTCGAGGGCCAGTGCGACATCCAGGTCGGCGACGGCCTCCTCGTCCCGGCCCGCGGCCCGCAGCGCGTCGCCGCGTTCGCACCGGGCCCACGCCCAGTCGGGCGTGAGCGACAGCGCGCGGTCGAGGTCGGCGAGTTGGTGCTCCGGGTCGCCCATGGCCCGCCATACCCGCGCGCGGCGGGCGAGCGCCCAGGCGTAGTCCGGCTTGATGTCGAGGGCCTGGTTCAGGTCGGCCAGGGCCGCTTCCGGGTTCCCGGCGCGTTCGTGGGTGGCGCCCCGGGAAGCCCAGGGGAACTCGTTGGCCGGGTCGAGGCGGACGGCTTCGGTGAGGTCGCGGATCGCCTCGGCGTCGTGCCGCGCGAGCCGGTGGTGCTCGCCGCGCAGGGCGAGGCACCAGGCGTTGCCCGGCTCCAGCGCGACGGCACGGTCGAGGTCGGTGATCGCCGCGTCCAGATCGCCCAGTTGTCCGTGGAGCACGGCACGGTTCCGGTGGGCGGGGGCCAGTTCGGGGTCCAGGGCGACGGCCCGGTCGTACTCCGCGAGAGCCTGTTCGTAGGCGCCGTCGCCGCGCAGGGCGTCGCCTCGTACCAGGCGGGCGCGGGCCCGGGCCGGCGTGTCGAGTCCCGCGCGGCGCAGGAGGAGGCCGAGTGCGGACGCGATGCCGTCCGTTTCGAGTGCCGCGGTGAGTTCCGCGCCCCACGCGGCCACTTCGTCCGCTTCCGCGTCCCGGCCCGCGTCCAGCAGGACCCGTGCCCACCGCGCGGCCACTCCCGCGCCCACCTCGCAGGCGTGCACGGCGTCGTGCAACGCGTCCGGCAGCGCGTCCCGTGTCCCGGCGCACAGGACGTGGTACGTCTCGGCCAGGCGCAGCTCCCGCCACGCCTCGTCCGGCCACAGCGCGCCCGGCTCCCGGTCCGACTCCGCCTCCTCGCGCCAGGTCCGGAACGTGGCGGCCAGCCGCCGGTGCCGTTCGGCCCAGCCGCGCGGCGACCGCCGCCGCTCCGCGCGCAGCATCGGCGCCCGTACGACGTCGTGGTACCGCAGCCGCTGCCCGCCCCGGTCGGTGACGAACGGCATGCCGCGCAGCCACGCGTAGACGCTCTCCGCCTCCTCCGCCGGGCAGTCGGCCGCCGCCCGGAACACGTCCGCGTCGAGCCAGCGGGGCAGCGCGCCGGCCAGCGCGGCGGACCGCCGCACGGGGTCGCGCTCCCAGCGCAGGAAGCGGTCGACGGCCGTGGCGCTCGGGTCGCCGACGTCGTCCGGGTCGACGGGGCGGGACTCGGCGAGGGTCGAGACCAGGACGGGCAGGCCGCCGGTGAGGCGCAGGACCTCCTGGACGACCGGTTCGGCGGTCACCCCCCGGCCCGCGAGCAGGCCGCGCGTCTCCGCCTCCGTGAAGGGGGCCAGGGGCACGTCCGTGACGAAGTCCCGCAGGCCGCCCCAGCGGGCCGGGTCCACCGGGCGCTGCCCGGCCGTGACCACGACCGCCGTGGCGGGCACGGCGCCGTGCCGGTCCGTCGTCATCGTCTCGTGCAGCCAGCCGTCCAGGTACGCCGCGGTGCGCTCGTACGTGTCGAAGAAGAGGGCGATCCAGGGGACCGACCCGGCCGCCTCCGTGAGTTCGCGCAGGAAGACCGGCGTGAGGACCCGCTCCGGGGCGAGGACCAGCTGGGCGTCCTCGTGGTCGCGCAGCCGGGACAGCACCCTCGCCCGCAACCGGTCGGCGCTCTCGGCGAGTTGGTCCGCGTCGAGCAGGCCCGCCAGTGGCCCGGCCACCGGGACCATGCCCAGCGCCACCACACCGGCCCGGGCCGCCAGCCGCCCGCCCGCCGACGGGGCGTCCTCCTCCTCCGTCCGCGCGGCGAGCACGGCCAGCTCCGCCTCGTGCCGCCGCTCGCGGTGGGCGGCGAGGAGGCGGTCCAGCTCCTTCATGCGGCGGCCCTGGGCGGCGAACTGGCGGCTGATCCCGGCCAGTACCTCCGGCAGGCTGCCCGCGCTGTCGTCGACCCGTGCGGTCAGCGCGCCCTGGTCGCGGGCGATCTGCTCCCACTCGCGCAGCAGGAACGTCTTCCCGACGCCCGCGTTGCCGTGCACGTGGAAGCGGAAGCGGTGGCGTTCGTCGTCCGGTTCGGTGGTGAAGTTGGTCCGGAACAGGGCGCGTTCGGCGGCCCTGCCGACGAAACCGGCCCGGGTGCGCCGCCGGATCAGCTCCTGCATCGACGGGCCCGTCCGCGTCATGCGCGCCTCCCCCTCCGCTCGCCTCCGGCCGACCGCTGTCCCTCACCATTCTGTCGCGTGGGGAGCGGCAGTTGGGAAGAATGATCGCCATGGCCACCTCCACAACCCCCCGCGGCGGGCTGCCTCTCGCCGCCACGCTGCTCACCGGGACCATCGCGCTCTACATGGCCCTGGTCGCCTTCGGGAACATCACCGACTTCGGCACCAACCAGCAGTTCGTCCGGCATGTGCTGGCGATGGACACCACGTTCAAGGACGAGGACCTGATGTGGCGCGCCATCACCAGTGAAGGGCTCCAGGACGCCGCCTACGTCGCGATCATCGCGTGGGAGACCGTCGCCGCGCTCGTCCTCATATACGGGACGTGGCTGTGGGCCAGACGGGACGCCGTGCGCGCCCGGCGGATGTCGACGTACGGGCTGCTGATGGTGATGCTGCTGTTCGGGGCCGGGTTCATCGCGATCGGCGGTGAGTGGTTCTCGATGTGGCAGTCGAAGAACTGGAACGGGCTGGACGCCGCGACCCGGATCTTCCTGTTCAGCGGGGTCGTGCTGATCGTCAACCAGCTGTCGGCCCCGCGGACGGAGACGTCCGCTACCTGACCACGGCCACGGTCGTGCCGACCGTGCCGAACGCCCACAGTGCCGTGCCGTCCGCCTTCTTCATCCGGACCCCGCCGGTCTTGCCGCCGGAGGCGGCGGGCGGCGGGGAGGACCCGTCGACCGCGTTGGAGAAGGCGACGGAGACACCGCCCTGCGCGGCGAAGTACATGATGTGCTCGATCTGGACGCCGTCGGAGCCGGTCGTGGCCGCGTTGCGGGACGAGATCGTGTAGGTGCCGGGATCCGGACTGACCGTGCCCGGCCAGACCGTGAACGTGCGGCGGGTCGCCTCACTCGCGTCGACCATCCACACCCGCTTCTCGCCGAGGGAGTAGACGATGCGCCGGCCGGTGCCGGAGCCGTCGGGGACCCGGGCCGGGGCGGACGCCGTGGGCGTGGGCTGCGCGGACACCGGGGCGCTCGGCTTGGCCGAGCTCGCGGTGGGATGCGGGCCCTTGTCCGCCTGCACGGCCAGGACCGTCACCGCGGCTATGGCTCCCACGGTCAGCCCGGACGTCCAGGCCCACGAAGGAAGTCGGGCAGGCACCGGCACGCATCTCCTCAGTCACGGGACCCCGCACAGCACCGGGGTTCCGATCATCGTACTGCGCGCCCGCCGCTCCCCGACGGCCTCGGTGCCCCGGTTCCTCAGGGGTCTCCGGCGGTCTTGCGGACCGGCACGGGGCCGGTGCCGGCGCCGCGCGCGGTACGCCGCGGGGCGCGCACCGGGGCCGGGTAGGCCAGGTGCACCAGCCGGGTCTGCTCCTGCCGCATATGGGTGAGCGACTCCAGGATGTAGCCGACGAGCAGGACCAGCGCGGCGATCGTCATGATCGCGGCGGCGAGGATCGCCGTGGGCACGCGGGGCACGGTGCCCGTGCGGACGAAGTCGGCGATGACGGGGATGCCGAGGATCACCGAGACGAGGGCCAGCACGCCCGCGATCACGGTGTGCACGAGCGAGGGGCGCTCGCGGCGTGCCAGGTCCAGGATGACCCGCAGGATGCGCCAGCCGTCCCGGTAGGTGCGCAGCTTGCTCTCGCCGCCGGCGGGCCGGACCCGGTACTCCACGGGCACCTCGGCCGTGGGCAGCCGCAGGTGCAGCGCGTGGATGGTCATCTCGGTCTCGGTCTCGAACTCGCGGGCCAGCGCCGGGAAGGACTTCACGAAGCGCCGCGAGAAGACCCGGTAGCCGCTGAGCATGTCGGTCACGTCGTTGCCGAACAGCGAGCGCACCGCCCCGGTGAGCACCTTGTTGCCGACCGCGTGCCCGGCCCGGTAGGCCCCGTCGCAGGTGACCCGGCGGGCGCCGACGACCTGGTCGTACGGTCCCTCGAAGAGCAGGTCGACCAGATCGCGGGCGCGGGAGACGTCGTAGGTGTCGTCGCCGTCGACGATGAGCAGGGCGTCCGCGTCCACGTCGGCGAAGGCGCGGCGGATGACGTTGCCCTTGCCCTTGCGGGACTCGTGCCGGACGATCGCCCCGGCCTGCCGGGCCAGCTCCGCCGTGCGGTCGGTGGAGGCGTTGTCGTACACGTAGACGACGGCCTCGGGGAGGGCGGCGCGCAGGTCGCGGACGACCTTGCCGACGGCCGCCTCCTCGTTGTGACACGGCACGACACACGCGATCGTCGGTTCCACGACCACTCCTCACCCGGACCAGGTCCGCTTTCGTGGGTAAATCATGCGATATGCGCGTGTCTGGGGCGCGCGGGGGCGCCGGGTCGTTACGCTCGCCGGGTGCCGGTCCTCGCATCCGTGACGCTGCGTGCGCGCGACGCCGTCAAGGGCGTCTGGCGGGAGGCCGCCAAGTTCGGCGTCATCGGGGCCCTGGCCTTCGTCGTCGACAACGGCGGCTACAACCTGCTGGTCTTCGGCCTGCCCGGTGGCGCCGAGGGCGGGGTGATGCGGACCGCTCCCGTGCAGGCGTCCGTCGTGGCGACGGGTGCGGCGGCGCTCTTCAGCTGGGTCGGCAACCGGTACTGGACCTACCGCCACCAGCACCGCGAGAAGGTGACCCACGAGCTGGCGCTGTTCCTCGTCGCCAACGGCGTCGGGCTCGTCATCACCGCCGGGACGGTCTTCGCCTCGCGGCAGCTGCTCGGGCTCGACTCGCCGCTCAGCGACAACACCGCCCGCATCCTCGGCTGGGTGCTCGCGACGCTGTTCCGCTTCTACGCCTATCGGCGCTACGTCTTCGTCGCCCCCTGAGCGCACCGAGCCGCTAGCATCCGGCATATGTCACATAAGGGACGGATGTCAGGTGGGCAGCGCTGGATCGCCGGTCTTGCCGCCCTCGCCGCCGTCTGCTGCCTGGGCACGGTCCTCGTCTTCGCCCCGGGCTTCCTGAGCCCCGACAGCCTCGACCAGCTCCGCCAGGCCGAGGGCCGCACGCCCCTGACCGACTGGCACCCGCCCGTGCTGAGCCTGGTGTGGCGGGCCCTCATCGCGGTGACCGGCTCGATCGCGTCGATGCTGGTCCTGCAGTCCCTCGTCCTGTGGGGGGCGTTGTGGGTGCTGTCCTGGGCGGTGTGGGAGCTGACCGGGAGCCGGGCCGGTTCGCTCGCGGTGCTCGGGCTCGGGCTGACCCCGTTCGCGCTGACGTTCGCCGGGGTGGTGTGGAAGGACGTGCACGCGGCGTTCGCCCTGCTCGCGGCGTGCGCGGTCGCCCTCACCGGGCTGCGGATCCGGGACGGCGGGACGCGTCCCGCCGTGCGGTGGGCGCTGCTCGGCCTCGGCGTGCTGTTCCTCGCCTACGCCATGCTCGTGCGCAAGAACGCCTTCCTCGCCGCGCTGCCCGTCTTCGTGCTGCTGGTCCTCGCGCTGTGGCGATCCCCCGGGCGCCGTACCTGGGTGACGTGCACGGCGGCACTCGCGGCCGGGCTCCTCGTGCCCGCCACCGCCATCTCCCTGTTCGCCCAGCCGCTGCAGACGAAGCAGGGCGCGCAGATCATGCTCGACGACCTGGTGCACGTGCTCACCGTGGACGAACTGCGCTCGGCGGACGTCCCGCCCGCGCTGCGCGACCGGCTCGTGGCCTCGGCCCGGGAATGCGCCCGCACCGGCGCCCTGTCGGACGCCTACTGGGCCTGCTACGAGCGCCCCGCCGACGGGTTGCGCGGGGACGCGGACGAGATCACCTCCCTGTGGCTGCGGGAGATGGGCGGGCACGTGCCGGGCTATCTCCAGTACCGGCTGCGGCTCTTCGCGACGCTGCTGTTCGAGACGGACTACGTGTACAAGGCGGGCATCACCCGCAACGACCTGGGCATCGAGGTCGCGCACCCTCAACTGGAAGCCGCGCTCGGCACGTACGTCGACGGCATGGCGACGGACCTGCGGTGGCTGTTCCGCGGCTGGTTCTGGCTCGCCGTCGCGCTGGTGCTGGCCGTCCGGCCGGGCAGGGGCCTGTTCGCGATGCCGGTCCGGGCCCTGGGCATCAGCTCGGCCGCCTACATCCTCGGCTATCTGCCGATCATGCCCGCGACGGACTTCCGCTACGTGTACTGGCCCGCGCTGGCCTGCGGCCTCGGGGTGGTGCTGCTGTGGGCGGGCCGGGGCACGCCTCCCCCACGGCCCACGCACCCCGGCGTCACGACCGGCCGGCCCCTGACGGAGCAGCAACCGGCGGACGCCGGGGGGCAGTAGACCCGCCGGCGAGCGCCAAAGGCGGGCAGACCCCTCAGTCCAGCACCGGCAGCAGCTCCGGCAGGTGGCCGTCCGACGCCCGTGCCGCCCGCTGCCGCTCCTCCGGGACCTCGCCGTAGAGCGTGGTGCGGGGCCTGGCCGGACGCCCGGCCGCGTCCGCCACGGCGATCAGGTCCTTGACCGACTTGTACGAGCCGTACGACGAGCCCGCCATCCGGGAGATGGTCTCCTCCATGAGCGTGCCGCCGAGGTCGTTCGCGCCGGAGCGGAGCATCTCCGCCGCGCCCTCCGTGCCGAGCTTGACCCAGCTGGTCTGGATGTTGGGGATCCACGGGTGCAGCAGGAGCCGGGCCATGGCCGTGACCGCGCGGTTGTCCCGCAGGGTCGGGCCCGGGCGGGCGATCCCCGCGAGGTAGACCGGCGCGTTGGTGTGCACGAACGGCAGCGTCACGAACTCGGTGAAGCCGCCCGTGCGCCGCTGGATGCCCGCGAGGGTGCGCAGGTGCCCGAGCCAGTGGCGCGGCTGGTCGACGTGCCCGTACATCATCGTCGAGGAGGAACGGATGCCCAGCTCGTGGGCCGTCGTCACGACGTCGATCCAGTCGGCCGCGGGCAGCTTGCCCTTGGTGAGGATCCAGCGGACCTCGTCGTCGAGGATCTCGGCGGCCGTGCCCGGGATGGTGTCCAGGCCCGCTTCCTTGGCCGCCGTCAGCCACTCGCGCACCGACAGGCCCGTGCGGGTCGCGCCGTTGACGACCTCCATCGGCGAGAAGGCGTGCACGTGCATGCCGGGGACGCGTTCCTTCACGGCCCGGGCGATGTCGAAGTAGGCCGTGCCGGGCAGGTCCGGGTGGATGCCGCCCTGCATGCAGACCTCCACCGCGCCCACGTCCCACGCCTGCTGGGCCCGGTCGGCGACCTGGTCCAGGGAGAGGGTGTAGGCGTCGGCGTCGGTGCGGCGCTGGGCGAAGGCGCAGAAACGGCAGCCGGTGTAGCAGACGTTGGTGAAGTTGATGTTGCGCGTGACGATGTAGGTGACGTCGTCGCCCACGGCCGACTTGCGCACGTCGTCGGCGACCCGGGCCAGGGCGTCCAGGGCCGGGCCGTCCGCGTGCAGCAGGGCCAGCGCCTCGTCGTCGGTGAGCTTCGTCGGATCGTCGGCGGCCGTGCGCAGCGCCTGCCGCACGTCGGTGTCGATGCGCTCGGGTGCCATGCCCGGGGCGGCGGCCTCGCGCAGGGCGCCCCAGTCGCCGTACACCTCGTCGAAGTCGTCCCGGCGGTCCGACGTACGGCCCTCGGTGTCGATCGAGGAGTGCAGGTCCGTGCGGCCCGAGGCGGTGAAGACCTCCTCCGGCTCCTGCCACGGCAGCCCCTGCGGCAGGACCTCCGGGCGGGCCAGGCCGGTCTCCGGGTCGGCCAGGGCCGCCACGTGCGGGCGCAGCCGCGGGTCCAGCCAGGGCTCGCCGCGCTTGACGAACTCCGGGTACACGCACAGCCGTTCGCGCAGCTCGAAACCGGCCGCCCGGGACTTCTCGGCCAGCTGCTCGATCTGCGGCCAGGGGCGCTCGGGGTTGACGTGGTCGATGGTGAGCGGGGAGACGCCGCCCCAGTCGTCGATGCCGGCGCGGATCAGCCGCTCGTACTCGTCGTCGACCAGGTTGGGCGGGGCCTGGATGTTGCCGCCCGGGCCCATCAGGAGGCGGGCTACGGCGACCGCGGCGACCAGTTCGTCCAGTTCCGCGTCGGGCATGCCGCGCATCGCGGTGTCCGGCTTGGCGCGGAAGTTCTGGATGATCAGCTCCTGGATCCCGTGGTAGGCCCGGGACACCTTGCGCAGCGCGAACAGCGACTCGGCGCGCTCCTCGTAGGTCTCCCCGATGCCTATGAGCAGCCCGGAGGTGAAGGGCACGGAGGAACGCCCGGCGTCCTCCAGGACGCGCAGACGGACCGCGGGCTCCTTGTCGGGCGAGCCGTGGTGGGGGCCGCCCGGCTCCGACCAGAGGCGGGTCGCGGTGGTCTCCAGCATCATGCCCATGCTGGGCGCGACGGGCTTGAGCCGCTGGAAGTCGGCCCAGCTCATCACGCCCGGGTTCAGGTGGGGCAGCAGGCCGGTCTCCTCCAGGATGCGGACGGAGACGGCGCGGACGTAGGCGAGGGTGTCGTCGTAGCCGTGCGCGTCGAGCCACTCGCGCGCCTCGGGCCAGCGGTCCTCCGGCTTGTCGCCGAGGGTGATGAGGGCTTCCTTGCAGCCGAGGGCGGCGCCCTTGCGGGCGATGTCCAGCACCTCGTCCGGGGACATGAACATCCCGTGACCCTCCCGGCGCAGCTTGCCGGGGACGGTGACGAACGTGCAGTAGTGGCACTTGTCCCGGCACAGCCGCGTCAGCGGGATGAAGACGCTCTTGGAGTACGTGATGACACCGGGCCGGCCGGCCGCCTCCAGACCCGCGTCCCGCACCCGGGCGGCCGAGGCCGACAGGTCCTCCAGGTGCTCACCCCGCGCCTGGAGCAGGACCGCCGCCTCGGCGACATCGAGGGAGACGCCGTCCCTGGCCCGTTTCAGGGCGCGACGCAGGGAGTTCTCGGTGGGGCCGGTTCCGGAGGTCGCGGGAGTCGTCATCCTTCGAGCATACGAGTGGGCTGATCAAGCCGGGCCGGAGCGGCCGGCCCCGCCTCCGGGCCACTCCCGCAGCGCCGCCCTGGCCGCGTGGTAGCCGCACATGCCGTGCACGGACGGTCCCGGAGGGGTCGCCGAGGAGCAGAGGTAGGTGCCCGGCAGGGGGGTGCGGTAGGGGTTCCAGCGGGGCACCGGGCGGGCCAGCGTCTGCCACAGAGTCATGGCGCCCGAGGCGATGTCACCGCCCACGTAGTTGGCGTTGTACGCGCCGAGCCGCGCCGCCGTGACGCCGCGTTCGGCGAGCACCGTGTCGGTGAAGCCCGGGGCGTGGGCCTCCAGGGCGGCGCGGATCACCGGCAGCGGGTCCCGGGTGTCGCCGTGGGGCACGTGCGCGTAGGCCCAGACCGGTCTCCTGCCGCGCACGGCCCGGGCCGGGTCGGCGGCGGCCGGGTCGACCACGATGATGTACGGGTGCCCGGTCCGCAGTCCCCGGGCCGTCGCCGTCTCGGCGCGGGCCAGCTGCGGGGCCGTGCCGTGCGTGCCGCCCAGGTGGATCGTGGCGGCCCGGGACAGCCGGGGGTCGCTCCAGGGGATCGGGCCCTCGACGAGGAAGTCGGCCTTGGCGGCGCCCGGACCGTAGCGGTAGCGGGACAGCGCGCGGAGGTAGCCGCTCGGCAGGGGGGCGATCCGGGCCAGTTCGCGGGGCGAGACGTCCAGCAGGGTGAGGCGGCGGGCGGGCAGGGCGTGCAGGCTGTCCACCCGGACGCCGGTGTGGATGCGGCCGCCGAGCCGCTCGATGTGCGCGGCCATGACGTCGGCGACGGCTTGCGAGCCGCCCCGCGGGACGGGCCAGCCGGTGGTGTGGGCGAGGTGCCCGAGCAGCAGCGCGACCGCGGCGGCCGCCGGGGAGGGCAGCCGGCCGATGCCGTGGGCGGCCACACCCGTCAGCAGCGCCCGCGCTTCCTCGGTGCGCAGACCGCCGCCCACGCGCAGGGCCTGCGCGGGCAGCCGGGGGGCCAGCACGGCCAGGGCCCGCGGGTTCGGCGGCATGCGCTGGGTGGACAGCATCAGCTCCACCACGTCCGCCGAGCGTTCCATCAGCGGCCGCATCAGCCGCCGCCAGCGCGGCCCGTCCGCGCCCAGTTCCGCGCAGGTGGCCTCGAGGTCGCGCCAGGCCAGTGCGGCCGGACGGCCCTTGAGGGGATGGGCGTAGGCGGCGGGAGAGTGCAGCAGGTGGACCCCGTGCCCCTCCAGCTCCAGGGACCGCATGAACGGCGAGACGGGCGCCATGGGGTGCACCGCGGCGCAGATGTCGTGCAACACCTCCGAGTCGAACAGGGCCTCCGAGCGCAGCCCCCCGCCGATCCGCTCGTGCGCTTCGAACACCTCGACCCGCAGTCCCGCGCGGGCGAGGGTGAGCGCGGCCGCGAGCCCGTTGGGCCCGGAGCCGACGACGACGGCGTCCGTCATGCGAGTCCTCCGAGTGGAGAGGAGTGGACAGGCCGGTGGGTGGCCGGGCCGGTCAGTGGAAGGCCAGCCACCCGATGCCCACGGCACAGGTGAGACCGGCGGCGGCCACGGCGGCCGGGCGGTTGCGGTGCAGCGCCAGCCACGCCAGCGCGGCGGTCACCAGCACCGCGCCGGTGCCGATCGCGGCGCGCAACGGCCCGTCGCTGTAGCCGTACTCGCCGAAGTGCTGCGCCAGCCAGCCGAACCAGGCGATCCTCATGACGTTCCCCGTGCTTCTCTCGGTGGGTGCGGGTGGTCGTGGTCAGTTCTCGCCGCGCGGGGCGGGAGCCGCGAGGAGGGTCTTCCTGGCGAGACTGTCGGTGCCTGCCGGGTCGCCCAGGCGGTGCAGGACGAGCCAGCGGCCGTCGTCGCGCGCCGCCGCCACGACGGACGAACCGCGGGTGGCGCCGTTGTGCCAGGTGATCGACTGGCCCCGCTGCCAGCTGGGCGCGGGCGGGCCCAGCCGTCGCTCGACGAGCAGGCCGACGACGACCCGGGACAGGGTGCGGCAGGTGGACCACAGGCCACCCGCCGGCAGGATCGGTCCGGTCAGCGTCCACAGGGGCCGCGGCCGGCCGAACAGGCCGCGCGGGATCAGCCTCAGTTCCTGCGGCGGCGTGGCGGTGACCGAGCCCGGCTCCAGTCCGAGGGGCGACAGCACCTGCTCGTCGACGAGTTGCTGGTAGGAGCGCCCCGTGACCGACGTGAGCGCGTGCCCGAGCACCGCGTACCCGAGGTTGGAGTACTCCTCCTCGCCCAGCCGGCCCGTGGCCACCCGGTCCAGCTCCCGCAGCGAGGCGCGCAGGGCCTCCTCGGTGAAGGTGGCGTACGGGTCGTCGGGCGGGCCGGAGGGGCCGACGGGCAGGCGCGGCAGGCCCGAGGTGTGCTCGGCCAGGTGTCTCAGGGTGATGCCCGTCCCCGCGGGCACCTCCGGCAGGCACTCCTCCAAGGGGGAGTCGAGGCCGACGACGCCGTCCTCGGCCAGCCGCGTCAGGACGGTTCCGGTGAACACCTTGCTGAGGGAGCCGATTTCGACGAACCGGTCCTGGTCATGGCCGTGGGCGGTCCGGTCGTCGATACCGGGGCCGCCCAGCAGGCAGGTCGGGGTGGGCACGTGGGGTGTCGCTCCTGTCGTCAGACGAGTTCGGCCTCGGGCGCGGCCGGCTTGGTTCCGTTCTCCCCGCTCGGGACATCCGGCGCGGGTGCCGCGGGCTCCGCCTCGGGCGTGCGGGTTCCGGGCAGCAGGTCCCTGACCCGGAGCACCGCCCGGTCAAGGGCGCCGGAGAGGAAGACGAGATCACAGGCGATCATGGTCAACGCGAAGCCGGTCAGGCCCATGAAGAACGCGATCGACAGGTGGAAGCAGATGGACGCGGCGGCCGCCCAGGGGCGCAGCGCCGGGACGAGCACACCCAAGGGGAAGTACACGAGGAAGGCGACCGTGCCGTAGGTGCCGAGCACCACCAGGAAGTCGCTCTCGTACACCAGGTTCGACCAGCCGGGCAGTTCGAACTCCGCGACGCGCATGATGTAGAAGAGCGCGGTGCCGTCCTGCCACTCCTCGCCCATCACCTTGTAGAGGCCGGAGACGACGTAGACGAGGCAGATCTGTGCGGCCACCATGAGGACGCCCAGGTTGTGGAACGGCACGGACACCGCCCGCAGACGCCCGGGGACCCGCTCGGCGAGGCGGCTCGCGAGGCCGGTCGGCAGGGCGAAGCGGTCGTAGCAGCGCGTCAGCAGCAGGAACGGGATGACGACGTAGGCGAGGTTGTCGCCGCCGTCGAGGAGCCCGGGCTGCCGCTGGTAGACGGACCACAACAGGGCCCAGTGCAGCGCGAGTCCGGGCCGGCCGCCGACACCGAGCGTCACGGCCAGCGCCACCGCGATCCCCAGGTGGTAGACGACCTGGAAGAACACCGGTGACGCGGACAGCGCGTAGAAGCTGAAGCCGGTCAGCTGTGCCGTGAACTCGTCGTGCGGCAGTACCCCGTCGGGTCCGAACAGGTAATTCCGTTCCCGGTACTGGCCGACGTAGTACATGAGCCCGACGAAACCGAGGAGCGCGCGCGTTCCCGAGACGCCGGTGACGGCGACCGGGTTCAGCGACCAGGAGTCCAGCCGGCCGGTGACGTTCTTCAGGGCGTTCGTCATCGCAGGTCCCGGGTCTTGAGCCAGGAGAAGTCCTTCACCAGGACCTTCCCTTCGGCGGACGGATCGTGACGCTTGGACCACGGCGGCAGCTCGTGGACGTACATACGGACCTGCACCTTCACGGCTTTTCCGTCGCACGCGTCGGGCATCTGGTCGTAGGCGTACCGGGACAGCCCTTTCACGGCCTCCGCCTCGGTGGCCTTCTCGTAAGGCAGCGGAGGCAGTACCGGTTTCTTGTCGTTGGTCTGCTGCTGCCGCAGTCTGCGCAGGAGTTCCTCACTGCTGGTGATGTTCTGCAGGTGCGCCGAGACGATACGGACTTCACGCGACGGGAAGAACCGGGAACCCTGCGCCTTTTCCACTCCCCGGGCCGATACGTCGTAGTACGGCGATACCGATCCGTCCGCGCAGGTGGCCCGGGCCAGGATGCCGCGGTCGTCGGAGACGGGCGTCGGGGCGAACAACTGCCAGTTCTGCGAGAAGTACGGGTCGAGGTACTCCGCCACCGTGTCGCCGTAGACGAGTTTCGCCGGACTGAGCGGCGCCTGGGACAGGGCGGCCATGGTCATGTGAGCGCCCAGGAGGGCGCCGCCGACAACGAGCGCCGCCCTCCTGGTCGTGCGATACGTGGTCGTCACGTGGTGCTTACCGGTCGAAGACCGAGTCGGCCGTGACTCCCTGCGGCAGGTCGGCCGGAGGGGCGAACACGCTGCCGTGGGACAGCATGTTGTCGGCGTTGCTCTTCGCGACCACGGCCATGCCCTTGCCCACGGCCGTGGCCTTGTTGGCCGCCTTGGTGGCCGCCTTGCCCACGGACTTGGCGGCCTTGCCGACGAGGGAACCGATGGCCTGCGGGGCCTTGTCCTGCGACGGCTGGGCGGCGGCCACAGGCGCGGCCGGCTGGGCCGGGGCGGCCTGGGCGCTGCCCTGGGTGGTGACGAAGAGGGCGACACCGGCGGTGGCGACACCGGCGGCGGTGGCGATCTTCTTGATATTCATCGGGTTTTCTCCCCCATGGTGGTGATCCGGGTACGGACCAGCCATGCGCCCGGTGTGGTGTTCCGGAATGGTGCACACGCATGGCTGACAACGCCGTCGAGCCTGCCATTCGCGGGGCGGGCCCTCCATTGCCTCTTGCGGCATTGCCTCTTGCGGCATTGCCTCTTGCGGCATTGCCTCTTTCGGCATTGCCTGATGCGGCTATGCCTCAGGAGGCGATTGCCTCCTCGGCGAGGGCCTCGTAATGATGGAACGCCACCAGGCCGGCTTCGAATCTCGATCCCAGTTCCAGTTTGCGCACGATGCTGGTGACATGGGCACGGACGGTCCGTTCGGCGATGCCGAGCCTCCGGGCGAGCACGCGGTTCGACTCGCCTTTCGCCAGGTGGCGCAGCACCTCACGCTCGCGGCCTGTCAGCCGCGCCAGCGTCTCCACATCCACGGGAATGTCGAACGGTCGGGTCTCTGCGACCGTGGTCAAGTGCAATCTCCCCCTGTTTACCTGTTCCTGCCGATCCGGAAAACAGCACGACAGGACGAGCCGGTCACACCTCGGGCGGGCGGTGGTCAGTCGCCACGCCGGTGTTCACCCGGCTCGGTTGTTTACTCGCAGTTTAGTAGGGGGAGACCGGCCGGAACCAGCGAGCGTGGGCTGAATCACAGTCAGAAACCATTACTGACCTGCGATATACCGCTCGTACGCCTCCAGGGCCTTCAGTACCTCGCTCTCCCCCGCCGGCGGCAACTGCACCACCACCTCCTCGATGCCGAGGTCGGCGTAGTGGGCGAGCTTGCCCGGGGTCGGGTGAACGGCGTACGGGACGATCTGGAGGGACTCGGGGTCGCGGCCCGCCTCGCGCCAGGCGGTGCGCAGCCTCGGCAGGGACTCCGCCAGGCCCCGCCCGCCGATGGGCAGCCAGCCGTCGGCGTACGCGCAGACGTGGTCGAACAGCTTGGGCCCGGCGGCCCCGCCGACGAGCGTGCGCGGGCCGGTCACGGGACCGCGCGGCTCCCGCACCGGCTTCGGGTGCGCCTCGCTGGCCCGCACCGAGCCGAACTCCCCCTCGTACGCGACCGGTTCCGGCGACCACAGCGCCCGCATCAGCGCCATCCGGTCCTTGACCAGCTCGCGCCGGGTGCGCCAGCGCACGCCGTGGTCGGCGGCCTCCTCGACGTTCCAGCCGAAGCCGACGCCGAGGGTGAACCGGCCGCCGGAGAGGTGGTCCAGGGTGGCGATCCGCTTGGCCAGGTCGATCGGGTCGTGCTGGGCGACGAGCGTGATGCCCGTGCCGAGCCCGAGCCGCTCGGTGACGGCGGCGGCCTGGCCCAGGGCCACGAACGCGTCGAGCGTACGGCCGTACTCGCGCGGCAGCTCCCCGCCCGCCGGGTAGGGCGTGGCCCGCTCGACGGGGATGTGCGTGTGCTCGGGCAGGTAGAGCCCGGCGAAACCGCGCTGCTCCAGCTCCCGGGCGAGCCGGGTCGGGGTGATCGTCTCGTCGGTGAGGAAGATCGTCACGGCGATGCGCATGGACCATCCCTACCCGAGGGGAGTCGGAGTGCCCATACCGACCGGTCGGCTCGGACGGCCGGGGGCCGCGGCCCGTTCCCCTGCTCCCCGCCCCCGGGCCCCCTTCCCTTGCCCGCCGGTTCACGCCTCGATACCAGGGTTGCACGCACCACCTCCGCACCACCCACGCCAGTCAGCGACGACCCTGGGGAGCAGCAGCATGTGCGAGGACAACCACGGCGGGCCCGGCCGACGCGCCCTGTTCGTGACGGGAGCCGCCGCCGCGCTTACGTTGGGGAGCGTGAGCTTCGCTTCAGCGGACGGCCGGGACCAGGGCGACGGCGGCCAGGAGACCAGAACGGTGCGGGGCACGCTGCCGCCCGGGTCTCCCGACTTCGTGTACGTGCCCGTCGAGGTCCCGGCCGGGGTCCGGGAGCTGCGGGTCGCCTACACCTACGACCGGCCGTCCGTGCCGGCCGGCACCCCGGGCAACGCCCTCGACATCGGCGTCTTCGACGAGCGCGGCACCGAGCTGGGCGGCAAGGGCTTCCGGGGCTGGTCGGGCGGGGCGCGCACGGAGTTCTTCCTCCGCGCCGACGAGGCCACACCCGGCTACCTCCCGGGCCCGGTGCGCGAGGGCACGTGGCACATCGCGCTCGGCCCGTACACGGTCGCCCCGCAGGGCCTGACGTACGAGATCACGATCACGCTGACGTACGGCGAGCCGGGCGAGACGGCGCGGCCGGTGTACCCGCCGGAGCGGGCCAGGGGGCGGGGCCGGGCCTGGTACCGGGGCGACTGCCACCTGCACTCCTGGTACTCCGACGGCCGCCGCACCCCCGCCGAGATCGGGGAGCTGGCCCGCGCGGCAGGGCTGGACTTCATCAACTCCTCCGAGCACAACACGCACTCCGCGCACGCCCACTGGGCCGACGTGGCCGGGGACGACCTGCTGGTCATGCTGGGCGAGGAGGTCACGACCAGGAACGGCCACGTGGTCGCCCTCGGCACCGACCCGGGCACGTTCGTCGACTGGCGCTACCGGGCCCGCGACAACCGCTTCGGCCGGTTCGCCCGGCAGATCCGGCGCGCGGGCGGCCTGGTCGTCCCGGCCCATCCGCACGCCACCTGCGTCGGCTGCAACTGGAAGTTCGGCTTCGGGGAGGCCGACGCGATCGAGGTGTGGAACGGCCCGTACACGCCCGACGACGAGGTGGCGCTGGCCGACTGGGACAGCATGCTGGTGGCGTCCGTGCGCGACGGGCGCGACTGGATCCCGGCGATGGGCAGCAGCGACGCCCACCGCTCCCCGGACGCCGTGGGCAGCCCCCAGACGGTGGTGCTGGCCGACGACCTGACCCGGCGGGCGATCCAGGAGGGCATCCGGGCGGGACGGTCGTACGTCGCCGAGTCCGCCAAGGTGACGCTGTCCTTCCGGGCGTCCGGCGGGCGCGGTGAGCACGCGGGCATCGGCGAGCGCCTCGCCGTGGGCCGCGACACCCCCGTCACGGTCCGCCTGGAGGTGACGGGCGCCCCGCGCTGCACGGTCCACTTCGTCACCGACCAGGGCGTACTGCACACCAGCGCCCCGCTGCCGGTGTCCGGCGCGGGCACCGTCGAGTGGCGGACGACGCCGTCGTACGCGGCGTACGTAAGGGCCGAGCTGCGGCACGAGGCGGCGGCCGGTCCGGTGCCGGGGGCGCTTGCGGCCTTCACCAACCCGGTCTTCCTGGGCCGCCGCGCGGACTGAGGTGCCGGATCAGGCCGGGCCCTCCCGGTCCGCCAGGTCGGCCACCACCGCCGCGTGGTCGGAAGGCCACACCCCGTCCACCGGGCCGTCGCAGGCCCGCCGTACCGCCCGTACCCGGCCCAGGCCGCCGGGGCCCGGCGGGCCCACGTGGATGTAGTCGATGCGCACGCTCGGCTCGTGGGTCGCCGCCACGTACGGGTTGGCGGCGTCCCAGGTGGCGGCGGGGGCGACCGGGTCGGCGTACTCCCAGGCGTCGAGCAGCACCTGGCGGGGCACCGCCGGGGCGGTCTTGTAGCCGCCGAGGAGGCGGACCTCGTCGGAATCGGGCCAGGCGTTGAGGTCGCCGGTGACGACGGGCGGGAAGGCGGTGCCGCCGCGGTGCCGGGCGACGAACTCGGCGAGCGCGGAGACCTGGCGGCAGCGGACCGCCGAGGCGTGCACGGCGGAGGTGAAGTGCGTGGTGAAGAAGGGCACTTCGTGACCGGGGGCGGCGATCCGGGCGTACAGGGCCAGCCGGCCGTCGTCCGTGTCGGCGGGGGCGGGCAGCGGCAGCGTGTCCCGGTCGACGACCGGCCACCGGCTGAGCACGGCGTTGCCTATGTCGACCGTGGGATCACCGATCCGTGCCCGCCAGCGCTGCGGGGCGTGCGAGGCGGCCCAGGCGCAGTGCAGGCCCAGCTCGCCGGCCAGCCACTCGGCGAGGTTCTCGCCGTCGGCGGCCCACACCTCCTGCAACCCGACGACATCGGCTTCCAGCTCCCGCAGGGCGGTCAGGACGGCCTTCTGCCGCGCCTGCCACGGCCCGAAGCGCCACCACAGGTTCCAGGTCACTATGCGCACCGCCGGCCACCCGCTCCCGTCCCGCCGCGTCAGGGGATCATCATGGAACAGGGTCCCCAGCGGAAGCGATGAGAACCGTGTGTGAAGGAGTCGCCCGGCCATGTCCCGCCGTACCGATCTGAGGTTCCGCGCCACCACGGCCTTCCAGCGCCGCGTCAACCCGCTCCTGCGGCGCCTGCCGCTGCAGACGGTCCTGGAGACCCGGGGCCGCGTCTCCGGGCTGCCCCGGCGCACGCCCGTGGGCGGCCGCCGCGTCGGCGACTGCTTCTGGCTGGTGTCGGAGTTCGGCGAACGGTCGCAGTACGTCCGCAACATCAAGGCCGATCCGCGGGTGCGGGTGCGGATCCGCGGGCGGTGGCACGAGGGAACGGCCCATCTGCTGCCGGACGACGACCCGGTGGCGAGACTGCGCCGGCTGCCCCGGGTGAACAGCCTGGGGGTGCGGGCGTTCGGGACGGACCTGCTGACGGTGCGGGTGGACCTGGACGGGTGAGCGTCGCGCCCGAACTCAGGTGACGATCCGTCAACTCTCTGAGCGGGGAACGGTTCCGGACCGGATGGCCTGATCGGCGCGGTCCGTTCCCGGGGCGGTGCGGAGACACTGTGCAGACCTCGTGGACTCCCGTGCGCCGCCCTGTGATCGGCGTCTCCCGCGGCTGACGTATCCGCCCGCACAAGGCAAACTGGCGGGGTTGCTCAGGATGTCTAGGGGGACTGCATGGACGGTGTACCGGCCGGTGTACCGCGCGTACCGGAGCAGCGGCGTCCCGGCTCCGCACCGGAGTCACCGGGGCCGGGAGAGCCGGCGGGGGTGGACGGCGCGGTGCCTCCGGTGCCGCTGCGCTTCAGTGTGCTCGGGCCCGTACGCGCCTGGCGCGGCGACGAGCCCCTCACCACCGGGTCCCCCCAGCAACGCGCCCTGCTCGCCGCCCTTCTGCTGCGCGAGGGCCGCACGGCCACGGCCGCCGAGCTGATCGACGCCCTGTGGGGCGAGGAACCGCCCTCGCAGGCCCTGGCAGCGGTACGGACGTACGCCTCACGCCTGCGCAAGGTGCTCGACCCCGGCGTCCTGGTCAGCGAGTCCGGCGGCTACGCGGTGCGGGACCTGCCCGACGGGGCCCTGGACCTGTCCGTCGCGCAGGACCTGGCCACCGAGGCGGACAAGGCCCGGTCGTCCGGCGACCTCTGCCACGCGCGGGAGGTGCTGCGGCGCGCCCTCGCCCTGTGGGACGGGGAGACCCTGGCGGGCGTCCCCGGCCCGTACGCGGAGGCGCAGCGGGTCCGCCTGGAGGAATGGCGCCTGCAACTGCTCGAATCGCGCCTGGACATGGACCTGGAGCAGGGCTGCCACGCCGAGGCCGTCTCGGAGCTCACCGCCCTGACGGCCGCCCACCCCTTGCGCGAACGGCTGCGCGAGCTGCTGATGCTGGCGCTGTACCGCAGCGGCCGGCAGGCCGAGGCCCTCGCGGTCTACGCCGACACCCGGCGCCTGCTCGCCGACGAGCTGGGCGTGGACCCGCGCCCCGGCCTGCGCGAGCTGCAACAGCGCATTCTCCGGGCCGACCCGGGTCTGGCGGAGCCCTCCTCCCCGGCCCCCGAGCCCGCCTCCGCCCCGGTACGGCCGGCACAACTGCCCGCCACCGTCCCGGACTTCACCGGCCGCTCCGCCTTCGTCCGGGAACTCGGCGACCTGCTGGCCGCCGCCGAGGGCCGCGTCATGGCCGTGTCCGCCCTCGCGGGCATCGGCGGCGTGGGCAAGACGACCCTCGCCGTGCACGTGGCGCACCGGGCGCGCACGGCGTTCCCGGACGGGCAGCTCTACGTAGACCTCCAGGGCGCCGGCGCGCGGGCCGCCGAGCCGGAGACGGTCCTGGGCTCCTTCCTGCGCGCCCTCGGCACCGCCGACTCGGCGATCCCCGACTCCCTGGAGGAACGGGCGGCCCTGTACCGCTCGGTGCTGGCCGGCCGCCGCGTCCTGGTGCTGCTGGACAACGCCCGCGACGCCGCCCAGGTCCGCCCCCTGCTGCCCGGCACGGACGGCTGCGCCGCCCTCGTCACCTCCCGCGTGCGGATGGTGGACCTGGCGGGCGCCCACCTGGTCGACCTGGACGTGATGTCCCCGGACGAGGCGCTGGCGCTGTTCACGAGGATCGTGGGCGAGGAGCGGGTGGCGTCCGAGCGGAAGGCCGCCCTGGACGTGGTGGCGGCCTGCGGCTTCCTGCCGCTGGCGATCCGCATCGCGGCGTCCCGGCTGGCGGCCCGCCGCACCTGGACGGTCTCCGTCCTCGCGGCGAAGCTCGCCGACGAGCGCCGCCGCCTGGACGAACTCCAGGCCGGCGACCTGGCGGTGAAGGCCACCTTCGAGCTGGGCTACGGCCAGCTGGAGCCCGCCCAGGCCCGCGCCTTCCGCCTGCTGGGCCTGGCCGACGGGCCGGACATCTCCCTCGCGGCGGCGGCCGCGGTGCTGGACCTGCCCGCCGAGGAGACGGAGGACGTGCTGGAGTCCCTCGTCGACACGTCCCTGCTCGAATCGGCGGCCCCCGGCCGCTACCGCTTCCACGACCTGGTCCGGCTCTACGCGCGTGCCTGCGCGGAACGGGACGAACAGCCGCCCGGCGAGCGGACGGCGGCCGTCTCCCGCCTGCTGGACTTCTACCTCGCGTCCGCGGCGGGCGTGTACGCCATCGAGCGGCCGGGGGACCGGCTGGTGGACCACCTGGCCGTCACGGAGTACCCCGGGCTGCGGTTCGACAGCCGGCACGCGGCGCAGGACTGGCTGTACGCGGAGGCCATCTGCCTCCTGGCGTGCGTACGGCAGTGCGCGGGGCAGCCGGACACCCTCCCGCGCGCCATCGACCTGCTGTGGGCGGCGCACGACCTCTCCGAGTCGGGAGCCAACGCCAGGGAGTACGAGGCCACCGCCGAGGCGCTCCTGGACGCGGCCCGGCTGCACGGCCTCGCCCGCGCGGAGGCCCGGGCCCTGACGACCCTCGTCAACGTCCACCACGTCGGCGGCCGTTTCGAGCGGGCCGACCAGGAGGCCGAGCGGGCCATCCGGCTCGCCCAGGAGGCCGACGACCTGCTGCCCGTCTGCTGGGCGCGCAACGCCCGCGGCATCATCGCGCTGTACCAGAACCGGCACGAGGACGGCGAGGAGCACCTCTCCCGGGCCATCGAGCACTTCCGGGCCCTGGGCGACCGCCCCGGCGAGGCCGCCGCGCTGTGCAACCTGTCCCGGATCCACCTCGCGACCGGGCGGACCCAGAGCGCGGTGGCGCTGGCCCAGGAGGGCATCGACATCTACGACGGCATGGGCAACTCCCTGCGCGGGGCGAACGCCCGCTACGCCCTCGGTCTCGCCCTCACCCAGAGCGGCGAGCTGGGCGACGCCGCCGGCCGGCTCCAGGAGGCGCTGGAGGTGTTCCGCGACAGCCGGCAGCGCCTGTGGGAGGGGATGAGCCTGTTCCGGCTGGCCGAGGTGGATCTCGCCGCCCGGCGCCCCGCCCAGGCGGCGGCCAGGGCCGAGATGGCGCTCACCGTGCTGCGCGGGATCGGCGGGGAGTGGCGGCGGGGCAACGTCCTGACCGTGCTGGGCCGCGCGCTCAGCGGCATAGGGCAGACCGGCCGGGCCCAGGTGTGCTGGCAGGAGGCGGCCGTGATCTACGAGGAACTGGGCTCGCCCGAGGCCGCCGAGGTGCGTGCGCTGCTGACCCCGGTGCGGGCGGCCTGAGGCACCCCGGGGGCGTTCATCATTCGTTTATCGCCCCCCGCCATGCTGGACGTAGTCGATCCGTCGCGTCGGGGGGCAGACGGGTCGCCGCACAGGGCCCGTCCGGTCGGACTCGGGGGAGTGACCGGGCGGGCCCGCCGACCGCACCACTCGATCCACGCCGAGGAGAGTTGACGATCATGGGCGACGAGCTCAAGCCGCAGGATTTGCACGCGACCGGTACGACGGACGGCGAGGCCTCCACGGAGGACCTGCACGCCACGGGTGAGGGTGCGGCGACGACCGAGGACCTGCACGCCACCGGCGAGCCGCTGGAGACGAAGGACCTGCACGCCACGTCGGAGCCGTTCAAGCCGGCGAAGTAAGCCATCACCACACGGGGTTCGGCCGCGGCGGCGCGGAGGGGGAGCCGTCGCGGCCGATGCGTGCGCGCCCGCTCCTCGCCCGGCCCGGCCGGGCGAGGAGCGGGCGTTCGTCGTCGGGCACGACCTCGACAGGCTCACCGGGACCAGCTGACCGCACTCTGGCAGGGCGCGGTGGTCACCCCGCCCGCGCTGTACGTGTACGGCGACCGGGACCCCGTGCCCGCGTTCCCGGGCACGCCCTAACTGATCGGCACCTTGCCCGAGTTGCCGCCCGGCCTGCGCCGCAAGCGCTCGTGCTGCCGGGCTGCGGCCACTGGACGCAGCAGGAGCGGCCCGACGAGGTGACCGAGGCGCTGCCGGACTTCCTGACCGAACTGCGCGGCTGACGCCGCTCAGTCGCCGCCGAGGGCACGTCAGGCGGTGCGTGCCGTGCCCGTGCCCTTCTCGGCGTCCAGCGCGTACACGCAGCGGTCCTTGCTGCACGCGTACACCACCCCGTCCCGGACGACCGGGGAGCCGGTGATCTCGCCGCCGGTGGCGAGCTTCCAGCGCAGCCGGCCGTCGTCGGCCTTCAGGGTGTACAGCAGGTGGTCGGTGGAGCCGAAGTGGATGCGGCCCTCGGCGACCGAGGGGGCGCCCACGATGTCGCCGCCCGCCTGGAAGCGCCACTTGGGCGTGCCGGTGACCGCGTCCAGGGTGTAGAGGCCCTTGCCGCTGCCGACGTGGACGTGGCCGGCGGCGACCAGGACCGGTTCGACGGAGGCGCGGGCCTCGGTGGCGATGCGCCAGCGGTCGCGGCCGTCGGTGGCGTCGAGGGCGTAGACCGTGCCGAGGTAGTCGGCCAGGTAGATGCCGCCGCCGGTGACGGCCGGGCCGGGGACGAAGGTGGGCGGGGAGAGGAAGACGGCCGGGGCCTCGAAGTGCCACCGCACGTGCCCGGCGGCCACGTCCAGGGCGAGGACGCGGGTGCCGGCGCAGACGTAGACGTACCCGTCGGGCGCCTGCACCAGCCGGACCGGGACGCCGCCGCAGGAGGCCGCGTCGCCGATGGGGTACGACCAGCGCTCGTCGCCGGTGCGGGCGTCCAGGGCGCGCAGCCGGGCGTCCTGCCACACGTAGACCGTGCCGTCGTGCAGGGCGGGCCCGGCCTCCGGGGACTCGAAGTCGGTCTGGCAGCCGGTGACCTCCCACAGCTTCCGGCCGCTGGAGGCCTCCCAGCCCTGCACGCCGCCGCCCCGGGTGCCGGTGACGACGGTGCCGCGGCCGGCCTTGAGCGAGTACACCCAGGCGTCCGTCTGCAGCCGCCACAGGTCGCCGCCCTCGCGGGCGTCCAGGGCGAACAGGGTGGGCCCGTCGGAGGCGTGGATGCGGCCGTCCGAGACGGCCATGGACCAGGCGACGTCCCGGGTCTTGAAGCGGCGGCGGCCGGTGGCCACGTCCAGGGCGTGCACCTCGAAGGAGGTGACGTAGACGAGGTCGTCGGCGACCGCCGGGGTGCCCCAGACGTCGTTGGACATGCGGAAGCGCCAGGGCCGCCAGCCGCCGGGCTGCTCGGGCGGCGCGGCCGGGGCCGGGGGCGCGGCGACGGCCGGGCCCACGGCGGGGTCGGCGCCGTTGACGCCGGGGCGGGGCTTGGACCAGGAGGCGGCGAGGGCGGCCTCCGGAGGGGGCGCCTTGACCGCGGCGGCGCGCACGTCGGCGACGCGCGGGCCGGGGCCGATGGGCACCTGGGCCCCGGCCAGCCGCACGGGGCCGGTGTCGGGGCCGCCGACCGGGGCGGGCACCGGCGCGGGCGCCGGGACGACGGGGTCGTGCGCGGGCGGCGGCGGGATGGGCGCCGGGCCGGGACCGGGGCGTCCGCCGCCGCTGCGGACGGGGCCGGCGGCGGGCTTGCCGGCCGGGCGGCCGTTGCGGCGGGACTCGATCAGGTGGACCGCCCGCTCGGGCAGCCACGCGGAAGCCGTGCCGCTGTCGTCGGAGCCGGAGCCGAACAGGTGCGGGGCCAGCTGCGCCTGGAGGTCGGCCGGGTTGGGGCGGGCCGTGGGGTCCATCTGCATACAGGACTCGATCAGCGGACGCAGTTCGTCCGGGAGTCCTTCCAGGTCCGGGCCCTCGCGCAGCAGCATGAAGACGGTCTCGACCGGGTTGGCCCCGTGGAAGGGCGGGTGCCCGGTGGCGGCGAAGACCAGCATCGAGCCGAGCGAGAAGACATCGCTCGCGCCCGTGACGCTGCGGGAGTCCTTCGCCTGCTCCGGGGACATGTAGGCGGGCGTGCCGACCGCCACGTTCGTCATCGTCAAACGTGTGTTCGAAACACCGGACGCGATACCGAAGTCGATCACCCGCGGGCCGTCCTCGACGACCAGGACGTTCGACGGTTTCAGGTCCCGGTGCACCAGACCGGCCCCGTGGATGGACTGGAGCGCCTCGGCCACGCCCGCCGCGAGCCAGCGCACCGCCTGGGCCGGGAGCGGCCCGCAGTCGTTCACTATCTCCTCGAGGGAGGGCGCGGGGACGTACGCGGTGGCCAGCCACGGCACGGCGGCGCGCGGGTCGGCGTCCACGACCGCGGCCGTGTAGAAGCCGGAGACGGCCCGGGCCGCCTCCACCTCACGCGTGAAGCGGACCCGGAACAGCTGGTCCTCGGCCAGCTCCGTCCGGACGGTCTTGATCGCCACGCGCCGGCCGGACGCCGAGCGCGCGAGATAGACCAGCCCCATGCCGCCGGCACCCAGCCGTCCCAGCACCTCGAACGGCCCGATCCGCCGCGGATCGTGCTGCGTCAGCTGATCCACCACTCTGCCTGCCACCTCCCCGTACGAGCCGCGCCAAGCCACATCTTCCACGCGACCCCGTGCAGCGTCTCACCACCGCACCGCCATGGCGGCACGCACCCCGATTCTTCCTGGCCCGGGCCGTGGTGGCGAACCCGGTGACCATTGGGGTGTCTGCGTCCATAAAGGGACGAAACATGACCAGTGGGCGCCCGCTCAGCGGCGCAGCAGCGCGAAGGAGGCCCCCTGGTCGTCCGTCACGACGGCCACGGTGCCGTACGAGGTCTCGAACGGCGGGGCCTGGATCCGCCCGCCGAGCCGGGCCACGTCCTCCAGCGCGGCCGGCACGTCCGCCACCGCGAAGTGCACCAGGAAGTGCGGCGGCATCTCGGCCGGGAAGACGCCGGAGACCGGGGCGCGGCCGAAGTCCGGCTCGGCCTCCGGCCCGAACAGGGCCTCGTGGAAGAGGTCGCCGTAGAAGGTGTTGGCCGCCTCGGTGTCCCGGGCGTACAGCTCCGCCCAGGCGAAGGTGCCCGGCTCGTGCCGCCGGCCGAAGCCGGGGTGCTCCCGCGGCTGCCACAGGGCGAACACGGCCCCCTCCGGGTCGGTGACCAGGGCGGTGACGCCGAGTTCGGCGGCCGGCACCGGCGACTGGACGACCTGCCCGCCGGCCGTCTGGATCCGCCGGGCCAGGGCCCGGGCGTCCGGGGTCGCGAAGTACACCGTCCACACGCTGGGCAGCCGGCCGTCCATCTTGCGGACCAGCGCGGCCACGGGCTCCCCCTCCTTCAGCGCCCGCGTGAAGGGGCCGAACCAGTCCTCGAAGGTCCACCCGAAGAGTTCGCCGTAGAAGCGCTTGCCCGCCTCGACGTCGGGAAGCTGCGCGTCCACCCAGCAGGGGACGCCCTCTGCGTACACCGATGCCCTGTTTTCGGCCATGTCGCCAACGTAACCGCGACGGCCGCACCCCGCAGACCAGGCACACCAGCCTCCGCACTCCCCCACACCCCATTTGCAGTCGGCCGAATCGCGCCTCGATCACGCGTCGGTAAGCTGACGGCATGACAGGACAAGTGCGTACCGTCGACGGCCGCGTGGCCGGCCGGCGTGGGCAGGCGACCCGGCAGAAGCTGCTCGACTGCCTCAGCGAGATGCTCAGCTCCTCCCCGTACCGGGACGTCAAGGTCATCGATGTCGCCCGGAAGGCAGGCACTTCGCCCGCGACCTTCTACCAGTACTTCCCGGACGTCGAGGGCGCCGTCCTGGAGATCGCCGACCAAATGGCGGCCGAGGGCGCGACGTTGACCGAGCTCCTGCAGGACCGCTCCTGGGCCGGGAAGGCCGGCTGGCAGACGGCGCAGGAACTCGTCGACGGGTTCCTTGAGTTCTGGCGCAGGAACGACGCGATCCTGCGGGTCGTGGACCTCGGCGCCGCCGAGGGCGACAAGCGCTTCTACAAGCTCCGCATGAAGATCCTCAACTCGGTGAACAGTTCCCTCGCGGACGCCGTCGCCGAGCTCCAGGCCAAGGGCCGCGTCGACAAGGACGTGAACCCGGCGGCCGTGGCCGGCTCGCTGGTGACGATGCTCGCGGCCGTCGCCTCGCACCAGAAGGGCTTCTCCTCCTGGGGCGTGAAGCAGGCCGAACTGAAGCCGAACCTCGCGCTGTTGGTGCACCTGGGCGTCACGGGGAGAAAGCCGACGAAGTAGCCGGTCACGGCGGTCCTTTTCCTGTACCGAGTCCTGTCTGGCAGGCGGCGGTCCACTTCGGTGGACGGCCGCCTGTCGTGCTTTGCGCGGTGCCGGCGCGAGGCGGCCGACGGCAGTCCCCGGCGGGAACACCACCGCCGAGTCCGGGCGTTGACCCCTGGACCGACTGTTCTGCCGAAGGAGACCGTGGTGGCCCTGTCCCGCGAAGAACGTGAACAGTTCCTGGCCGAACCGCACATCGCGGCGCTCGCGGTCGACGCGGGGGCGGGCCGCGCCCCGCTGACCGTGCCGATCTGGTACCAGTACGAACCCGGCGGCGACATCTGGATCATGACCGGGCGCGATTCCCGGAAGAACGAGCTGATCAGCGCTGCGGGCCGGTTCTCCCTGATGGTGGACCGGGTCGAGCCCACCATCCGGTACGTGTCCGTGGAGGGCCCGGTGGTCGGCACGGCCCCCGCGACCCTCGAACAGCTCCGGGAGATCTCCGCGCGCTACCTGCCGGCCGAGAAGGTCGACGGCTACGTGGACTTCGCCTCGAAGAACCACGGGGAGCAGCTGGTGCTGCGGATGCGGCCGGAACGGTGGGTCTCCTCCGACCTGGGACAGGTGTGAGCCCCGGGGAGCGCCGGCCGCGGTGACAATCGGGTCATGGCAACCGATCTTCACGAGCTGCTGAGGTCGCTGCGGGTGTGGGACCCGGAGACCACGGACCTGCGCCCCTTCGACCCGGCCACCGCCCCCGCGGCCCCCCTCCCCCTGTTCACCGAGTGGTTCGCGCAGGCGGTGGCGGCCGGGCAGCCCGAGCCGCACACCATGTCCCTGGCCACCGCGGACGCCTCGGGTCAGCCCGACGTACGGATCGTGATGCTGCACGGGGCGGACGACGCGGGCTGGTCCTTCGCGTCCCACGCCGGCAGCCGCAAGGGCCGCCACCTCACCGGCCGCCCCTACGCCGCGCTCGGCTTCTACTGGCCGGTGCTGGGCCGCCAGGTGCGCGTCCGCGGCCCCGTCTCCGCCGCCCCGTCCGAGGAGTCCCAGGGCGACCTGCACGCCCGCTCGACCGGCGCCCTGGCCGCCGCCCTGACCGGCCGCCAGAGCGAAGTGCTGGACTCGCTGGAGGAACTGAACCGGGCCTCGGAGTCGGCATGGGAACGGGCCGCGCGGGAACCGCAGGCCCCGGTGCCCTCCTGGACGCTGTACCGGCTGCGGGCCGAGGAGGCCGAGTTCTTCCAGGGCGACGCCCGGCGGCAGCACGTCCGGCTCCGCTACCGGCGCGCCCAGGAGGGATGGACGCGGGAGCTGCTCTGGCCCTGACGGGACCCCGGGACCGTCTCCCCGGCAGGTGCTGCCGGCCACGGAGCGCAGGCGAGACGGACCGCCGGCGCTCTCCCCGGGTGGTGCCCGCCCGGCCGCCTGACGTATCTCACCCCGGCCGGCTACGCGAAGTCGTACACCGCGAAGTCCGCCACCGGCCGGTAGCCGATGCGCTGGTACAGGCCGTTGCTGGTGGGGTTCGCCAGGTCCGTGAAGAGCAGCACCTCGCTCGCCCCGGCGGCGAGGGCGGCGCGGCTGACCTCGGCCGTCACGGCGCCGGCGTAGCCGCGGCCGCGCAGGTGGGCCGGGGTGTAGACCGGGGCGACCCGTACCTGCCCTGCGACCCGCGGGCCCGTGCCGGCCATCGCGACCGGGGCGCCGTCCGGGGTCTCCCAGAGGGTGATGCCGCCGCTGTCGATCCGGGCGTCCGCCCACTCGGCGGAGTCCCGCACGGTGCCCGCGCCGACGGCCTCGGCGAACGCGTCGTGCCAGCGCACGAGGAGGGCGTGGTCCGCCCGCACGGCGAGCCGGGGCCCGCCGGGCGGCAGGGGCCGGGGCGGGGTGAGGGTGCCGAGCCGGTAGAGCCGCTGGCGCTGGCGGAGAGCGGCCGTAGCGCCCGTGCGCCGCTGCCAGGCGGCGACGAACGCGGCGACGGTGTCGCGGTCGGCGCTCACGCCGGGCAGGGGCCTGCCGAGGCCGGCCAGCCGCGCCGCGAGGCCGTCGGCCTCCGCGGGGGTGAGGGCGGTGACGTTGAGCCAGTGCGGCGGGGTGCGGAAGAACGCGGCCCGGACCTCCCCGTCCCGCTCCAGCACCCCGAACTCCGGCTCGCCGTCGCCGTACACGCGCGCCCCGCGGGTGCGCAGGGTCTCCGTGACGGTCAGCGGCACGGTGTGCAGGGCCGGGCGGGACCGCAGGAAGTCCCCGGCGCGGAGCAGGAAGTCGCCGAGGTCGTGGGTGAGGTGCCACGCGCCGGTGGCGGAGCGGGTGCCGTGGCCGGTGCCGGAGTCGGCCTCGTGGTCGGTGCCGGAGTCGGTGTCCATGCCTCATGGTGCCGCCGGTGCGCCGTCCGGCACCTCTGCTTTTCCCCGCCGGTCAGCTCAACGGCCGCTGTCCTCGGCGAGGGTGTGGGCGACGAGGGCGTTGGCGTGCCCGTGGCCCAGGCCGTGTTCGGACTTGAGCCAGGCGACGAGCTCCATGTGGCGGGTCAGCGGGGAGGAACGGATCAGGGCCTGCCAGGCGGCGATCGGGCGGCCGTACTTCTTCTCGATGGAGGGGAAGTAGCTCGCGGGGCCCTTCACGGGTCCGGTCATCTCGGTGGTCCCTTCTGCGTGGTCACCCGATACGACCGCCGGGAAGGGGCGAACTGATCGGCCCGCTCCTGTGACCCGGATCACCCCGCACCGCTCAAGGAGCCGCCGGCACCGGGTCCGTGGCCAGCCGGGCGTGCAGGTGGGCGTCCCGGAACGCGTCGTGCCGGCCCTCCTGGAAGACCGCCCCGCGCAGGGTGCCCTCGTACGCGAAACCGCACCGCCGCGCTATCCGGCACGAGACGTCGTGGCCGACCGCGTGGTCCAGCTCGATCCGGTGGAGGGCGAGTTCGGCGAAGGACCAGCCGGCGGCGAGCAGCAGGGCCCGGGTGGCGACTCCCCGGCCGCGGGCCTCCGGGAGCACCCAGTAGCCGACGCGGGCGACCTTCAGGTGGTACTTGATCTCGTTGACGCCGATGTGCCCCAGGGCCTCGCCGGTCCGGGCGTCCGCGATCCGGAAGGAGACGGAGGTGCCCTCCGTGGCGCTCTGCGCCCGCGCCAGCAGGGACTCACGGGCACTCGCCCGGTCCGTGACCAGCCGCAGCGGCGTGTTCCAGCGGCGGAACTCGGGGTCCCGCATGCCGCGCAGCCAGGTGTCGACGTCGGAGCCGGAACCGGCGTCCCAGGGGCGCAGGGTCAGACCGTGACCGTGGATCTCCGTGTGGGGGCCGGTCAGGGACTGGTCGCGTAAGGAGGTCATGGGGCCATTCAATCCCGGTCGCCGTGGTGTGCGACCGGGGACGGCGCGGTGAAGAGCCGCCGCGGGCGCTCACCGCCCCGACGGGCTGGTCGTCCGCAGCTCTTCGGCGGGCTCCGCGGGATGCGCGGGCTCCGCCGCGGGTCCGGGGCGCGGCTGGGGACGCGCCCACGCCGGTCGCGCCGGGAACCACCAGTTGGCGTCGCCGAAGAGCTTCATGAGGGCGGGTACCAGCAGCGCGCGCACCACGGTGCAGTCCAGCAGCACGGCGAGCGCGAGACCGACCCCGAACACCTTGAGCAGCAGCAGCGAGGACAGCGCCAGGGACACCGCGACGGTCACGAAGACCAGCGCGGCCGAGGTGAACAGGCGGCCGGTGTGCTGAAGTCCCAGCGCCACCGCCATCGACGTCGGGTGGCCGCGGCGGTGCTCCTCGACGATGCGGGAGAGCAGGAACACCTCGTAGTCCATGGACAGCCCGAAGGCCAGGCAGAACATCAGGCTGGGGACGACGACGTCGGTGACCCCGGTGGCCGAGGCGTCACCCAGCAGGCTCAGGAAGTGACCCTCCTGGAACACCAGCACCACCACACCGGACGCGGCGCCCAGCGTGAGGACGTTCAGCAGCAGCGCCTTCAGGGGGATCAGGACACTCCTGCTGAACACGGTCAGCAGGAGCAGCGTCGCCGCGCAGATGATCGCGAGCGCGAAGGGGAGCCGGGCGGTCAGGGCGTCCTCCAGGTCGGCGAGGGCCGCGCCCGGCCCGCCGACCAACGCGGGCGCGGGCGCGGGCACCGCCCGCAGCGCGCGGGCCTGGTCGCTTCCCTCCGGGGCCGACGGGTTGAGCCCGCGCTCCGGCACGACCGCCAGCCAGGTGCCGCCGGCGCGGGTGTACACGGCGGCCGCCGGGCCGGGCGCGGCGGTGCGCCGTCCCTCGCGGTAGGTGCCGGTCGCGGCGTCCACCCGGCGTACGTCCGGCACCCGGGAGAGCCGCTCGGCGTACGCGTCGAGGGCACTGTCCGCCCGCTCTCCGGTGCCGAAGCGGGGCAGGACGACCTGCGCCCGGTCCATCACCGTGGGGTCGAAGTCGGCGCGCAGTTCCCTGGTGACCTGGGCGAGTCGCGTCGACGGCGGCAGGATGCGCTCGTCGTACATGCCCAGCCGTACGTCGGTGACCGGCGCCGCCAGCAGCAGGAGCACGGCGAGCAGGCCGGTGGTCGCCGCGGCCGGGTGCCGCATGGTGCGCTGCGCCAGCCGGAACCACCTGCCGCGGGTCACGTCGGGCACCGGGCGGCGCAGCCGTGCGAAGAGGTCGAAGCGGTCGATGTGCCGGCCCAGCACCAGCAGGAGGGCGGGCAGAACGGTGAGGGACGCCGCCGCCGAGGCGCAGACAACGGCGATGCCGCCGTAGGCCACGGACTTCAGCAGCGGCTGCGGGAACAGCAGCATGGAGCACAGGCAGACGGTGAGGGTCGCCGCGGAGTAGGCGACGGCGCGCCCGGAGGTGCGCAGCATCACCGTGAGTGCCTCGTGGGGCCGGCGTCCCGAGGCGGTCTCCTCCCGGTGGCGCCGCACCAGCAGCAGGCAGTAGTCGACCGCGAGTCCGAAGCCCAGGATGGTGGTGATGTTGAGGGCGAACGCGGACACGGTGACGTGCTCGGCGAGCAGCCGCAGGAAGACCATGCTGACCCCGGCCGCCAGCGCGCCCACGGCAACCGGCAGCAGTGCCGCCGGCAGACTGCCCAGGACCCACAGCAGGATCAGCAGGACGAGCGGTACGGCCATGAGTTCCGCCTGGTGCAGGCTCCGCTCGCTCAGCCTCTCGGTCTCCGACAGGACCAGGGCCTTGCCCGACATGGTCACCCGGAGCGGGCCCACCCGCTCCGGGAAGCGGGCCTGCACGTCCCGTGCCGCCGTGCGCACGGTCTGCTCGTCGCCGCGCAGGTGCACCAGCACCACGGCGGACCGGCCGTCGGTGCTGCGCAGCTTCGGGTCCCGGGCCGGCCAGGCGCAGGTCACCCGGTCCACCCGCGGATCGGCCTCCAGCCGGCGGCACACCTCGCGCCCGGCCGCTGCCGTCCGCCGCGCGTCGAGCGGCCCGGGGGCGTCCGCGCGGACGATGAGCTGCGGCCCGACGACACCGAACCGGGTGGCCAGCGTGGTCTCGGCACGGCTGGACTCGGACGACTCCAGGGTCCAGCCGCCTTGTGACAGCCGCGCGGTGAGCCCCTGCGACGCCACGGCGGACAGGCCACCGAGGAGACAGGCGGCCAGCACCACCATCCAGGCCCAGCGCCTGGCCTTGCGCTCGTCGGGCGAGGCGGTCCCGGCCGGGCTCGTCGTCACTTCCGTACCACTCCCTCCGGGCCGCGGCGGGCCCTGCCTTGTGCCGGGGCGGAATGTCCGCCGCTGCCGTGGGCGAAGCCGGGGCGGGCGGGGAGGCGGAGCCCGGCGGCCCGCATCCCGGTGTCCGCCGCCGGCCGGCACGTCACACGGGCTCCTCGGCCAGGGCCCGGGACACGAGGAGCGCGGCGCGCTCCAGATCCTCCTCGGTGTGCGCGGCGGTGACGCCGAAGCGGAGCCGGGCGCCGCCGATGGGCACCGCGGGCGGGAACAGCGGGCCGACGAGCAGCCCCTGCTCCCGCAGCCGCCGGGTGACCCGGGCGGTGCGGTCGACCGAGCCGACCGGCACCACCACCACGTGGGCGGCCGACCCGGCGATGTCCACGCCCGCCGTGCGCAGGCGCTCGCGCAGCGACCGTGCGGTGCGTGCCAGACGCTCGCGCCGCCGGGGCCCCTCCTTCTCCAGCACCTGGAAGGCGGCGAGCGACGCCCCGATGGCGGCGGGCGGCAGCCCGAGGGAGAGCAGGTAGGCGACCGCCGTGTGCCGCAGCGCGTCCACCACGCGCGCGCCGGCGCAGACGAAGCCGCCCGTGGAGGCGAAGGCCTTGCTGAACGTCCCGGTGATCACGTCGACGCGGTCCAGCACGCCGAGCTGCTCCGCGGCGCCCCGCCCGCGGGGGCCGAGCGGTCCGGCGCTGTGGGCCTCGTCGACCACCAGCACGGCGTCGTGCGCCTCGGCCACGTCGGCGATCTCCCCGAGCGCGGCCAGGTCGCCGTCCGCGCTGAAGAGCCCGTCGACCACGACGATCCGCCGGCCCGGTGCGGTGCTGCGGCGCAGCAACTCGTGCAGATGCTGCGCGTCGTTGTGGCGGAACGGCGCCATGTGGGCTCCGGACAGCCGGATGCCCAGGGTGATGGAGCCGTGGTTGAGATGGTCGGTCAGCACGGTGTCCCCGGGCCGGGCCAGCGTGGCCAGCGCTCCCACGTTGGCCTGCATGCCGGTCGGGAAGAGCAGTGCCGCCGGCTTGCCGAAATAGTCCGCGACGGTCGCCTCCAACTGCTCGTGCAGCGTGGTGAAACCGCCGACCGCCTGGGTGCCGTAGGCGCCGGTGCCGAAGCGCTCGACCGCCTCGATCGCCGCGTGCCTGACCTGGTCCAGACGGGACAGCGCGAGGTAGTCGGCCGAGGCGAAGACGGTGACCGGCTGCTCGTCACCGTCGGCCGTGCGGATACGGGCCGTGGTGTCGCGCGCCTCGGCGACGACGGGGAAGAGGGGGTAGCAGCCTTGGCGGCGCCAGGTGTCGACGGTGTCGAGCGCGCTGTTCACTGCCGGGGAGAAGTCCATCAGAGCCGTCCTCGGGGGATGGGGAGCGGGCACCGCGTTCACGCCGTCGCCGCCGTCACCGACTCGGCGAGCGCGTCGAGCAGGGGGCCCACAGGGAGGGTCGGGTACAGGTGCCCGGCCAGGGACACGATGTCCAGGGCGACGTCGAACTCCTCCTCGACGGCGGCCAGCGTCTCCGACAGCAACAGCGAGTCCAGGCCCACGCGTTCCAGCGTCGCCGCCTCGTCCAGGCTCTGGGGCGTCAGCCGCAGCCGGGCGGCGAGCAGCGCCTTGACCGTCTCGCGCACCTCGTCGCCCACGCCTGAGAGGGTTTCCGTCACGTCGCTCTCCTCGTTCGGTGTGTGCGGGTCATCGGGACACGGCCGTGAGCTCGGCGGTCCGGTTCCAGCACCGGCCGAGCCGGTCCGTGCGCAGTTCCTCGGCCAGCTGCAGCCGCCGCACCTTGCCGCTGGTGGTCCTGGGCAGGGCGCCGCGCCGCCCCACGTAGATCTCCTGCACCGGCAGGCCGAAGTCCCGCAGGACGGCCAGCCGGACGGTGTCCGCGAGCCGGGCCTGCTCGTCCTGGCCGGTGGTGCGCACGACCTCCAGGAACAACACCAGGTCGTCGGCGGTCTCGCGCCGGGCGACGGCCACGGCCGCGGCGGCGCCGAGGAGCGCGGGTTCGGCGGCGAGCGCCGTCTGCTCCACATCGGCGGGCGCGATCGTGCGACCCGCGTGCTTGATGACTTCCTTGATCCGGCCCACCACGTACAACTCGCCGTCGACGAAAGCGCCGAGGTCTCCGGTGGGCACCAGTCCGTCCGGTCCGCGGGCGGGGACCCGGCGTCCGTCGGAGCCGACGATCCACGCGCAGGCGGATGCGCCACCGATGCGGATCTCGCCGACCTCACCGGGCCGCGCCGGGGAGCCGTCGGCCGTGACGATCCGGACCTCGGTGCCCTCCAGCGGCGTTCCATGGCCGATGAGCGGCCTCGCCGGCACCTGCCCGGACGCTGCGGCCGGCACCTCGGTGAGCCGGCCGGCTTCGAGCCGCTCAGGGTCGGCCACGAGGACGGCTGAGGGGGTCAGCGGCCGGCGCAGGGTCACCGCCAGGCAGTTCTCGGCCAGGCCGTAGCCGGGAAGGAGCGTATGGCGGCGCAGGCCGTACGGCGCGAACACGGCCTCGAACCGGTCGCACAACTGCGGCGGGATGCGTTCGGAGCCGACGACGAGCGCCTGCAGGGCGGACAGATCGAGCCCCGCGAGCCGGGCCGGGTCGCGCTCGGCGCGCCGGATCGTCAGGTCGAGGGCGAACGGGGGCCCGCTGGAGTGGGTGGCGCCGAAGGCGGACATCGCCTCCACCCAGCGCAGGGGGTCGCGCACGAACATGCCGGGCGCCAGGGCGTGGAAGGCCGAACCGCCGTACAGGCAGCCCAGGAAGCTGCCGATGAGCCCCATGTCGTGGGAGAGGGGCAGCCAGGTCACGCCCCGGCCCGCGACGAGCCCGATGCGCCGGAGGAACGCCCACACGTTCACCACGAGGTTGCGGTGGCTGAGCAGGATGCCCTTGGGGGCGGCCAGGCTTCCGGAGCTGAACTGCAGCAGGGCCGGCTGTTCCGGCAGCACCGGGGGCAGCGGGTACGGATCCCCTGCGCCGCGTGCGCCCTCGGCGGCCACGTCGTCCACGGACACAACGGTCAGGCGCAGACCGGCGGTTGCCAGCAGATCCGCCCGGGCGCCGGCGTCCCCGCATGTGAGGTAGTGGCGGGCCCCGCTGGAGCGGACGATGCCGGTCACCCGCCGGTTGTCCGTCGAGTCGGGCCGCGCGCTCGTGGCGGGGGCCACGGGCACCAGGACGGCGCCGGCCGCCAGCACCCCCAGCGCCGCGCAGAGCACGGCGGTCGAGGTGCCCGTCTCCACCACGACACGGGCGCCGGGCTCGACGCCCTCCCGGCGCAGCCGCGCGGCGCAGGCCGCCGCTCCGGTCCACAGTTCCGGATACGTGAGCCGGACGTCTTCCGCCGCCCCCACGGTCCTGGACACGCCCGCTTCGGCATGGGCGCGTACCGCGTCGACCAAGGTGTCGTGGGGCGCGGCGACAGTATCGCTGTGCCTCAATGCGCTGCCTCTCAGATCGTCTTCTGCGCCCCGCCGCAGCGTCGGCTGCGCGGAAGGCCGGGCCCCACGGGAACATACACTACGTAATTAGGCTATAGCTCTGTGTAATATCCGGTGTTGCTTCCGCCTCCCCGACCGCAGCGACCCTGGAGGCCCGACTCGATGGCCTACGCGAGGCAGACAGATCCCCCACGCCCCGCCCGCCAACCGCTCACCACCGTGCGGGTGCACGGCGTCGACTCCCGGGCCGACCGCGGCGCCTTCCTGGATCTGCCCCACCGCCTCCACGGCGATCTGCCGCTGTGGGTCCCGCCGTTGCGGGCGGAACAGCGACGGCTGGTGGACCGGCGGGCCAACCCCTTCTTCGAGACCGGCTCGGTGCGGCTCTTCCTCGCCCGGCGGGGACGGGACGTGGTCGGCCGGATCGCCGCGATCGACAACCCCGCTCACAACGCCCACCACGGCACCCGGCACGGCTTCTTCGGTCTGTTCGACTGCGCCGACGATCCGGACGCGGCGCGCCGGCTCATCGCCTCCGCGACCGCCTGGCTGCGCGAGCGGGGCCACGAGCGCGTGATCGGCCCGGTCGACCTCACGACGAACGACCAGTGCGGTGTGCTCACCGAGGGTTTCGACGAGCCCCCGGCCGTCCTCATGCCGTACAACCCGCCCTACTACCCCGAACTGCTGGCGGCGGGCGGGCTGGAACCGGCCATGGACCTGCTGGCCTGGGAGACCCCCCTCGATCTGCACGAACGCCCGCGGGCCGAGCGGCTCGCCCGCCATGTGGCGCGCACCGTCCGGGGCCTGCGCGTACGGCCGGTCGACCTGCGGGACTTCGCCGCCGAGACGGCGGTCCTGCGCCGCCTCTACCAGGAGGCCTGGCAGCACAACTGGGGCTACTCGCCGCCGTCGGAGAAGGAGTTCGACGCCCTGGCGAAGCTGCTGCGCCGCGTGGCCCGGCCCGAGTTGGTGCTGATCGCCGAGGTGCACGGAGAGCCGGCCGCCTTCACGCTGGTGCTGCCGGACGTCGCCCCGGCGCTGCGGGCGGCCCGCGGGCGGCTGCACACCTGCGGCGTGCCGCTCGGGCTGGTGCGGTACCTGCGCGCGGCCCGGCGCGTCACCCGGGTGCGGGTGGTCGCCGCCGGCGTGCTGCGCCAGTACCGCGGCCGGGGGCTGGACACGCTGCTCCACGTGGAGGTGTCGCGCAGGGCGCGGGGCCTCGGCTACCGCACCGCCGAGGTGTCCTGGACCCTGGCGGACAACCAGGCCGCCAACCGGACGCTGGCCGCCTTCGGGGCCCGGGTGTCCAAGCGGTACGCGCTGTACCAGGGCCCCGTGTGACCGGCCGCCGTCGCGTCGGCCCGGGGCCGGGCCCGGGTCCGGCCTCTTCGCTCTCCTTCTCACCCCAGGGACACGTATGACAGCCGAGAGCCCCGCACGCGCCGAGCGGCTCAGCGCCTCGCCGCCCCTCTTCGACTCGCCGTTCCTCGACCGCTTCACCCGCGTGCACCCCGCGCTGCCGGCCGTGCTCTACGGCCCCGCCGCGGCCGTACTCGTGGGCGTCTCGGTGCACGCTTCCGGGTGGCTCACGGCCGTGGCGGCCTTCGTCGCCGGTTACCTGGTGTGGACGTTGACCGAGTACTGGGTGCACCGGCTGATGTTCCACTGGGAGCCGTCCTGCGGCTGGGGCCGCCGGGTGCACTGGACCTTGCACGGCATCCACCACGAACACCCCAACGACGTACGCCGGGTGGTGATGCCGCCGGTGGTGAGCCTGCCGGTCGCCGCGGTGGCGTTGGCGCTGTTCGGCCTGCTGCCCGGCCGGGGTGCCGGACACGCCGTCACCGCGGGCTTCTACACGGCTTACGTCGTCTACGAGACGGTGCACTACCGCGTCCACCATCGCCGCCCGTCCGGCAGGCTCGGCAGGACTCTGCGCCGCAGGCATCTGCTGCACCACTTCGACGACCACGAACGGGGCTTCGGCGTCTCCTGCCCCTTCTGGGATCACGTGTTCGGAACGGCTCCGGTGAGCCGCCCGGGACGGACCGGCGAGCCCGCGCCCCCGCGCGGCGACGGCCCGCCCCGGCCCGCCGGCTGAGGGAACGCCCGCCCGGCCCTCCTCACAGGGGCACGTGGTGCCGCTGCCGCGCCGGTGCCGGGCGCGGCAGTTCGGGCCGGGTCCGCGGCCAGGCCGCGTTGAGGCGCGGTGCGAGGAGCCGTACGGCCACCGCCAGGGCCAGGCCTGCCAGCACGTCGACCACGTAGTGCCACCGCAGGTACAGGGTGGACACGCCGATCGCGACGAGCAGGGGCGACAGCAGCCACAGCAGCGGCCGGCAGTCCCGCCAGGCGAGCAGGCCGACCAGGGTCGTGGTGGCGATGTGCAGACTGGGGAAGGCGTCGACGTTGTTGTTGTGCGCCCGGTAGTGGGCGATCCACCAGTTGCCGTCGATCGAGACGGTGAACCGGTCGGCCAGTTCGTACCAGGGGCCGATCGCCGGCAGCAGGAAGTACCCGGCGAAGCCCGCGCAGTGGCCGAGCGTCAACGCCAGGATCAGGTCGGACAGTTCACGGTGCCGTCGGCATACGGCCAGGACCACCGCGAGCGAGAGCGGCGGCACCCACAGGCAGAAGTAGACCCAGCACAGCGCCGCCGTCAGCGTGGGGTGCATCAGCGGCTCCAGCGACGTCAGCGGGTCGCGGCCGCCGAACAGCCACCGGTCGGCGCCGGCGAGCGCCGCGTCGTAACGGGCCGGGTGCAGCATCGGGACGGCCCAGCGCAGGCTCGGGTAGAGCAGCAGGCACAGCGCCAGGGCGAGCAGGCCGCGGGTGTGCCCGGTCAGGTGTGAGCGCCTGCCGTGCCACACCGGGCACCAGGCCGCGGCCGCGCACCACAGGGTCGCCAGCGCCGCCGACGCGGCCAGCGCGGACCGGGAGTCGGGGTGCCCGACGGCCGACGGGCGCAGGGCGGCGAGCAGGGCCAGGAGAACGAGGAAGGGCAGCACGACGGCTTCCCCGGGCTCCAGCCGGGACAAGGCGGTGCGAGTCCGGTCGTCCGTTCTGGTGGTCGCCGTCCGCATGCGCCGCTCCGTCCCGCTCCATGGCTTCTCGGTCGAATCTCCCTGTATACCCCTATGGGTGCCGAAATCGGTGACCGATGACGAGAGCGACGGCGGGACGGCCGGTGCGGCAGGCGCCACGCCCGCGCCGGGCACGGCCTCCGGCCCCGTGTCTGTCATCGGAGACCGCGCCCCGCCCCGTCCCGCACAGCCGTGATCAATCCGGAACCAATTCCGGTCTTGACCGAGACCCATCAAGCTGGTCCGGGATTACGCTCCCGCTCATGGCCGACTCCACACCCCCCACACACTCCTCCGCGGCACCCGCACCCGACCGCCCCGTCTACGTCATCGGCGGCGGTCCCGGCGGACTCGCCGCCGCGTACGCGCTGCGCTCCCGGGGCGTACGGGCCGTCGTCCTGGAGAAGTCCGACCGGGTCGGAGCGTCCTGGCGCCGCCACTACGACCGGCTGCACCTGCACACCACCCGCCGCTTGTCCGCCCTGCCCGGACTGCCGATGCCGCGCCGGTTCGGCAGGTGGGTGTCCCGGGACAACGTGGTGCGCTACCTGGAGAAGTACGCCGAGCACCACCGTTTGGAGATCGTCACCGGCGTCGAGGTGTCGCGCGTGGAGCGCCTGCCCGACGGCACGGGCTGGCTGCTGCGCGCCAGCGGGGGCCGGGAGCTGACCGGTGCGGCGGTGGTCGTCGCGACCGGCTTCAACCACACCCCGCGCGTGCCGGACTGGCCGGGGCGCGACGCCTACCCCGGTGAGTTCCTGCACGCCTGCGACTACCGCAACGGCGAGCCGTACGCCGGCCGGGACGTCCTCGTCGTCGGTGTCGGCAACACCGGCGCCGAGATCGCCGTGGACCTCGCCGACAGCGGCGCCTCCCGGGTCCGGCTGGCCGTGCGCACCGTCCCGCACATCCTGCGCCGCTCGACCGCCGGCTGGGCCGCCCAGTACAGCGGCATCCTGGTACGGCGGCTGCCCGTCGGCCTGGTCGACCGGCTCTCCCGGCTCCAGGCGAAGGTGGCCACGCCCGACCTGTCGGCGCACGGACTGCCGCGCCCGGACACCGGGTTGTACAGCAGGGTGAAGCAGGGGGCGATCCCGGTGCAGGACGTCGGCCTGATCGACGCCGTGCGCCGGGGCAGGGTCGAGATCGTCGCCGCCGTGGACTCCTTCGAGGACGGCGGCAAGATCGTCCTCGCCGACGGCACCCGGATCTCCCCGGACGCCGTGATCGCCGCGACGGGTTACGTCCGCGCCCTGGAGGGCCTGGTCGGCCACCTCGGCGTGCTCGACGACCGCGGCAGGCCCGTCGTCCACGGCGCCCGCACCCCGCAGGGCGCGCCCGGCCTGTACTTCACCGGCTTCACCAACCCGATCAGCGGCAACCTGCGCGAGCTGGCACTCGACGCGGTACGGATCGCCAAGGCCGTCGCCCGGGACGACTCGGGCAGCATCTCCCGGCTGCCGGTCTAGCCGACGCGCGGACCGGCCCGACGGGCCCCTTCGCCTGCCGCCGTCCACTCCTGACACTCCGTCAGGCGGGGACTGCCACGCCCCCGGCCCGCCGCCTGATCACCAGCGCCATCAGCGCCGCCGCCGCGCACAACGCCCCCGACGCGTACCAGACCACGTCGTACGAGCCGAACGCGTCGCGTGCCACGCCGCCGAGGAAGGCGACGAGGGCCGCGCCCACCTGGTGGGAGGCGAGGACCCAGCCGAAGACGATCGCGCTGTCCTCGCCGTACTGCTCGCGGCACAGGGCGAGGGTGGGCGGGACGGTGGCGACCCAGTCGAGGCCGTAGAAGACGATGAAGAAGATCATCGGCGGATGGACGCTCGGCGCCAGCAGCATCGGCAGGAACAGCAGGGACACGCCGCGCAGCGCGTAGTAGACGGCCAGCAGGCGGCGCGGCTCGAAGCGGTCGGTGAACCAGCCGGAGGCGATCGTGCCGACGACGTCGAAGACGCCGATGACCGCCAGCAGCGAGGCCGCCGCCGTGAGGGGCATGCCGTGGTCGTGCGCGGCGGGCACGAAGTGGGTCTGGATCAGGCCGTTCGTGGACGCCCCGCAGATCGCGAACGTGCCGGCGAGCAGCCAGAACGGGCCGGTGCGCGCGGCCGAGAACAGGACCGTCAGGGCGCGGCGGGCGGCGCCCGGGACCGGCGCCGGCTTCGGCACGAACTCCGGCGCGCCGTACGGCTTCTGGCCCACGTCGGCGGGGTGGTCGTGCAGCAGGAGCCAGACGAACGGCACGACCGCGAGCGCGGCGAGCGCGACGGTCACCGCGGCCGGGCGCCAGTCGTGCTTCTCCACGATCCAGGACAGCAGCGGCAGGAAGATCAACTGCCCGGAGGCCGAGGCGGCGGTGAGGATGCCGCTGACCAGACCGCGCCGCTCGGTGAACCAGCGGTTGGTGACCGTCGCCGCGAAGGCCAGGGCCATGGAGCCGGAGCCGAGACCGACCAGCAGCCCCCAGCACAGCATCAGCTGCCAGGCCGCCGTCATCCACACGGTGAGCCCGGAGCCGAGGGCGATCACGGTCAGGGCGACCGCGACGACCCGGCGGATGCCGAAGCGGTCCATGAGCGCCGCCGCGAACGGGGCGGTCAGGCCGTACAGCGCGAGGTTGACGGAGACGGCCGCGCCGATCGTGCCGCGCGACCAGCCGAAGTCCTCGTGCAGCGGGTCGATCAGCAGACCCGGCACGGAGCGGAAGGCGGCGGCGCCGATGATCGTCACGAAGGTGACGGCGGCGACGAACCAGGCGCGGTGCACGCGCCGGCGACGTCGGGACTTCGGCGGCTGCTCGACGGCCGCGGCTTCGGTTGTCTGGGTCACGACATAGAGCTTCGGGCCCGGGGCCACCCTCAGCGAGTGGCCCGAAGGACAGCGTTCGTTAGGATCGGGCCAGGACCGGCACTCGGCCACCGGACGGGACGGCGTGAGATGAGCGAAGAGACGAGCACCTCCGGCCCCGCGGACGCGGGCACCCGCCCGCACCGCGTCGTCGTCCTCGCCCTCGACGGGCTGCTCCCGTTCGAACTGGGCATCCCGCACCGCATCTTCGGCCGCCCGAAGGACGCCTGCGGGCGGCCCCTGTACGAGGTCCTGACCTGCTCGGTCCGGCCGCCGGGCCCGGTGGAGACGGACGCCGACTTCGCCATCCACGTCCCGCACGGCCCGGAGGCCCTGGCCACCGCCGACACGGTGATCGTCCCGGCGTCGTACGAGCTCGGGCCGGTCTACGAGGACGGCGTGCTGACCGACGAGCTCGCCGCCGCCCTCGCCCACCTCAGGCCCGGCACCCGGCTGGCCTCCATCTGCACCGGCGTCTACGTCCTCGCCGCCGCCGGCCTGCTCGACGGCCGCCCCGCGACCACCCACTGGGCCCAGGCCGAGCATCTGCAGCGGCTCTTCCCGCGGGTCCGGGTCGACCCGGACGTGCTGTTCGTCGACGACGGCGACGTGCTGACGTCGGCCGGGGTCGCGGCCGGGATCGACCTGTGCCTGCACATGGTGCGCCGCGACCACGGCACCGCCGTCGCCAACGAGGTGGCCCGCCGCACGGTCGTACCGCCGCACCGCGAGGGCGGGCAGGCCCAGTTCATCGCGCTGCCGGTGCCGGACCCGCAGCAGGCGTCGACCACCTCGGCCCGCGCCTGGGCCCTGGGCCGCCTTCACGAGCCGATCCAGCTGCGCGACATGGCCGCCCAGGAGTCCATGTCGGTGCGCACGTTCACGCGCCGCTTCCGCGAGGAGACCGGCGTCAGCCCCGGTCAGTGGCTCACCCAGCAGCGCGTGGAACGGGCCCGGCACCTGCTGGAGTCCACCGACCGCTCGGTCGACCAGGTGGCCCGGGACGCGGGCTTCGGCACGGCCCAGTCGATGCGCCAGCACCTCCAGGCGGCGCTCGGCGTCACGCCCACCGCCTACCGGCGGACCTTCCGGGCCGGTGCCGAGGAGCCGGGGACCGGCCTCAGAACGTGAGAAGGGCCCGGGCCGCCGCGACGACGGCGTGCCCTTGGGGCGCCAGGCTGTGGATGCCGGTGCACGCCGCCCGCCTTGTGGAGACGGGCTTGCCGCAGGGCCGGAAGCGGGATCTCGAAAAGTTGTCCACAGCCTGTGGAGGAAGAGCGGCCGTCCGCTGACCGCCCGCACTGAAGCTGGATGGCGGCGCCGCGCTGCTCCCCCCGAGCCCACCGGCGCGCGCCGCCACCCGACTCCGGCGCTCCCGCCCCGGCTTCCACGCCCCGAAGGAAGCCGACGCCGAATCACGACTCACACTCGCCGAGGACCGTCGTCGGTGCGGCCCTCGCCGTCCCCTCACGGCGAATCGCTGACCACAAGCGTGAACATGTGGTCACGCGGCGTCAACAGCGATTCGGGGATTTGCCGCCTATGCGGCTTTTGCCGCAGGCGCGCACGGAAGCACGTCCCGGCGCACCGCCGCATGCCCTGCCGGAACCGGCCGACCCGCGACGCCCCCGTGCCCCGCGCTCGCCGCAAGGCCACGCGGCATGTGCCGCCGTACACCTCCGGGACGGGGGCGGGTCCTACACCGCCTCGTACGCCGCGAGCCCTTCGAGGGCCGCGCCGCCGGCGTCGCCGTACGCGACGGCACCGCCCCCGCACGTCGCCGTCATCTCACGGGCGGCAGCGCACCGGTCCAGTTCGCACCAGATGCGCTTGCCGGTGGCCTCGACGCTCCAGCCCCAGCGGTCGGCGAGACCGTCCACGAGGGCGAGGCCCCGGCCGCCGGTCGCCTCGTCGCCCGCGCACCGGGGCACGGGGGCCCGGCCGCTGCGGTCGGCGACCTCCAGGCGGACCGTGGTCTCCTCGGTCACGGCGGGCGGCAGGGACAGCCGCAGTACGGCGGGGCGGCCGGTGTGCACGACGGCGTTGGTGACGAGCTCGGAGACGAGCAGGACCAGCGTCTCGGCGAGCGGTTCATCGGCCTGTATACCCGACCCGGCCAGGCGGGAGCGGGCCCACCGCCGGGCCCGACCCACCTCTGCGGGGTCGGGCCGGATCTCCAGCTGCACTTGAAGCACCTGCACCGCTCACACCATCCGAACCGGCGGACACTTAGGCTCGCGCCTCACGAGGGCCACGATCGTAGCCATTTTCTGCATGGCCAGAACAATGGCCGGGTCAGGGTTCACAGAACGTGAATCCCTTATGGGACAGCATGGTTGACGTACAGTCACCCCAACAAGCGCTTCGGGCATATTCCAGCGCGAAGGATTACCCGTGCGGCATACTGTGCGACGCTCACCCGGGGCAGTCGAACAGGCGACGCCACCGGGTCGCACTGCGCTCACAGCCACTCGCATCTCACACAAGGTACCCGAGCGTTCCGTCGACTCCGGGCCGTGACGAGTCACGCCGAGGACACAAGCCGGCATCAACGCTCCGTGATCATGGAGTGCCACGATCCGCGACATCCACCCGGCCGGCCGGAGCGATACCGCAGCCCGGCGGGCATGCAGGCGGTTCCGGTCGGCGGATCCGCCGCCACCCTCTCATCACTCTCCGTCACTTCGCCGCCACGGCGGGTTCGAACCCCTGCGCGGGCCGGACGCGGACGGACCCCGGACTCCCAGGTGAAGCCCCTTCCGCCGGGCGCCTGCGGACAGTCGCGGGCACCGCGCACGGCGGCTCCTTCGGCGAGCAGGCGCGCGGCGGCGAGGCCGGCCGGGTCGCCCGTGACCGCGGTCGCGCGCCCCGCCGCACGGGCCGTCCCCGCCCGCAGCGGCATCCCGGCGCACCGGTGTGCCACGGCCGGGAAGGTCCCGACGGAGCGCCCGAACTGCTCGCGCGCCCGGGCGTGTTGCGCGGCCGGCTCGCCGACGCCGCCGGCCGTGCCGACTTGCCCGGCGGCGAGAGGGACGGTGGGCGGAGCGGTGGGAAGGACGGCGGGAAGGGCGGCGGCGCGTCGGCACGGCTCGGTGATGTCCCCTCCCGCTGCGGCTTCCGCAGGCCGGGAGGAGTGCCGGACTGGGGCTGTGGGAGGCCGTGTTGGTGTCCGAGGAGGCCGGGCGGGCGCTGCCGAGGAGCCGGAGAGATTCCGGTGGCGGAACAGCCGCCCGGCGCCGGGGCCTTGACGCCCGGCGCCGTGATCGCGCTACCGGGCGCCGGGGACCATCGGTGCACCGGCTGCCGGAGCGGCTGGGGGCGGGGAAGGCCCTTCCGCGGGGCGAGACCCCGCGGAAGGCGCTGCCGTACATGCCGCGCGAGGGCTTTTCGGGCAGCTGCGGCCCGGGGCGCGCGGCGGCTACTCGGGCACGGTGAAGTAGCGGGCGAAGGCGGGTACGACGTCCGCCTCGCCGACCTTGCCGTCGCCGTCCGCGTCCAGCGTGGCGGCGGCGGGTGCGGCCATCTCCCCCGGGGCGCCCAGGCACTTCAGGACGCGCGCTGCCTCCTCGACCGTCACGGCGGCGTCCCCGTCGGTGTCGGCGACGTCCAGGGCCGCGTGCAGGAAGGGGCGGGCGATCTCGGCGAAGCGGTCGGGGTTGTCGCGCAGGCGCTTGACCGCGCCGTTGACGAACTCCTCGCGGGTGATGCGCTGGTCGCCGTCGCGGTCCGCTATCCCGGCCATGCCCTGCCAGAAGGCCTCGGCGCCGCCGTACAGCGCCTGTCCCTTGTCGGAGCGGGCCGCGACGCCGAACTCCGCGAGCAGCGTCTTGGCCGCTCCGTAGAAGTCCTCGCGGTCGATGTAGCCGTTGCCGTCCTGGTCGAAGGTGGCGAACCGGGCGGCGATCCTGCGCTCGTACTCGCTGCTGACCATGTCTTCTTCAGGCCGCCTTACGTCAGGTGGGGTGCGTCTCGGTCGGAGCGTACGACGGAGGGAGGGGTTCGGGCGCGGGAAAGCGTCACTTGTGCCAAGACCGGGGGAATTCCGGGACGACGGCGTACCGGAACGGCGACACCCGGCTCACCGTGCGGGACGGGCACGGCACGCGGACGTCACGCCGACAGGGGTTCGCCCTCGTCGCCCAGGGCCGCGTCCAGGTCGCCGTACACGTCGAACAGGCGGCGCACGCCCAGCGCGCCGAGCACCCGGTTGACGTGGGAGCCGTCGGCGGCGCCCCGGGCGGGCAGCACCAGGCGCAGCCGGCCCTGGCAGGAGCGGATCAGCCGGCGCGCGGCGATGAGCACGCCGACGCCGCTGGAATCGCAGAAGAACACCTCGGACAGGTCCAGGACGAGACAGTGGTGCCCCTCGGCCACCACGTCGTGCACCCGCTGACGCAGCATCGGCGACGTCACCAGGTCCAGTTCGCCCGACACCTGGAGCAGGGCCCACTCGCCCTGCTCCCCGCCGGTCACTTTGAAGGTCACCACCACGCCCCTCGCTCGCCAAAACGGAAGCAGTCCCTACGCTTCCTTGCAGCGCGGCTGCCCAGCGGCCGTTCCCTGAAACACGGCACGAAAAACGGTCGCCTCGCAAAAGAGGCTTGTTTTAGTCGACTTCGATCCGCTTCGATCCTAATGAGTCATGTCTGATCGGAGGACGGGTGGGTAGGCGCGCCCCAAAGGCACCCGGTGCGGGCGCCGGCGGTCCCCCTACCACCTGCGGCCCGTCAGGGGGCGCACATTGCCACAAAGGGGCGTGCGCCACCGGACGTGCCGACTACATTCGAGGAGACGTGAGGCACAGGCTGGACAGGGCACGGGCGCGGAACACGAGCAGGGGGTGAGGGGGCCGCATGGCGAAGAGGGACGTACCGCCTCGCTGGGACCGCAAGATGCAGCAGCGACTCGCCCGCGGGGAAGCCGCAGCGCTCGGTGAGCTCTACGACCGGTTCGCCTCCCTCGTGCACGGCCTCGCCCACCGCGTCCTCGGCGACGAGAGCGCGGCCGACGGCATCACCCGCGAGGTCTTCGTCCACGTCTGGGAGCACCCCGACGCCTACGACCCCAAGGACGGCCCGCTGCGGACCTGGGTCGCCACCCTGACCCACCGGCTCGCGGTGCAGCGGCTGCGCGCCACCGAGACCGCCGCCCTCGCCCGCGGCGGCTCCGGCAGCGCGGAGGAACTGGAGCGCCGGGTGCGCAGCGCCGCCGTCGCCGCCCGCGCCGACTACATCGTCCAGTCCATGCCCGTCCCGCTGCGCTCCGCCCTGGAGCGCGCCTACTTCCAGCGCCGCGACTACCGCCAGGCCGCCGCCGACCTCGGCATCACCGAGGACGAGGCCCGCCGCCGGCTGCGCCTCGGCCTGCAACTGCTGTCCACCGCCCACGACACCGAGGCCCCGGGCGCCCCGCCCGGATGCGGGGGTGCGGTGTGAACGGGCCGGATCCTTCCGGGGCGTACGACGACCACGAGGGTGCGGGCGGTCCCGGCGGACCCGGACCCGGCGACCAGCCGGCCCCCGCCCCCGGGCGGCCGCCGCGGATACCCCTGCCCCGGACCTCCGTCGAGGACGGCGGGCTGCCCCTGCCCGCGCCACCACCACCGGAACGGCCCGTGTACGACCATCCCGTGCTGAAGTCCCTGCTCGGCGCCTGGGCGCTGGCCGCCTGCTCCGCCGAGGAGGCCGCGGCCGTCGAGGAGCACCTCGGCGCGTGCGGCGGATGCGCCGACGAGGCCCGGCGGCTGCGCGAGGCGGTCGGGCTGCTGCAGCGCCCGGAGAGCCTGGACCTGGACCCCGGCCTGCGCACGCGCGTCCTGGAGACCTGCCTGGAGCGGCGCCCGCCGCGCATCCCGGTACCGGAGTGGGCCGCCGCCTACGACGCCGAGACCGCGCGACTGGACGCCCTGCTGCAGGACTTCGGCGACGCCGAGTGGCACGCGCCGGTACGGCTGCGCTGGTTCCGCGCCGACGAGGCGACGACACGCCGGACGACCGTCGCCGGGGTGATCGCGCATCTGCTCAGCGTCGACGGGCTGGTGGCGGTCGCGCTCGGCCTGGACGACCCGCTCGGCGACGTCCCGGCCGCGCACCCGACCCCGGCGGCGCGCACCGAGGCGTACTGGCGCGCCTCCCACTTCCCGCCCACGCGCGCCGTGCGCGCCCCCTGGCGGGAGCAGAGCCACCACCTGGTCCGCACGGTGTCCTTCACGGGCGGCGGCGCGGGCAGGATGCCGATCCCGTACGGCGACTTCGACCTGCCGCTGCACGACGCGATGCTCGACCGGGCCTTCGAGTGCTGGGTGCACGCCGAGGACATCGCGGACGCGGTCGACTACCCCTACGACCCGCCCTCGCCCCGCCATCTGCACCGCATGATCGACCTGGCGGCGCGCATGCTTCCGGCGGTCCTGGCCCACCGCCGGCAGGCCGGGCTCGCGGCCCCCGCACCGCACCGCCACCTGGTCGCGGCGGGCGAGCCGGGCCGCAGCCTGCGCCTGGAGATCGAGGGCTCCGGCGGCGGCGAGTGGCTGATCCCCCTGGACTCCCCCGCCGCCAAGGGCTCCGCCGAACACGAGGTGGCCCACATCGCCCTGGACGGCGTCGAGTTCTGCCGCCTGGCGGCGGGCCACGTCCCCCCGCAGGAGGCGGCGGCCGGCCAGGTCGGCGACCGAGAGGCGATCAGGGACGTCCTGTTCGCGGCGGCGTCACTGAGCAGGATGTAGAACGCGGCCGCTGGGACGCGCCCTCAGGGGCGCGGGGACCTGCGCGAGCGGTCCCACCCACCCGCACCCGCCACGCGAAGGGAGCCCCCGGGCTCCTAGGCGAACACCACCGTCCGCCGCCCGTTCAGCAGAATCCGGCGCTCGGCGTGCCACTTCACGGCCCGCGCCAGCGCCTGGCACTCCACGTCCCGTCCGATCGCCACCAGCTGGTCCGGCGTGACGTCGTGCCCGACCCGCTCGACCTCCTGCTCGATGATCGGGCCCTCGTCGAGATCGGCCGTCACATAGTGGGCGGTCGCCCCGATCAGCTTCACACCCCGGGCGTGCGCCTGGTGGTACGGCTTCGCCCCCTTGAAGCTCGGCAGGAACGAGTGGTGGATGTTGATGATCCGCCCGCTCAGCTGCTTGCACAGGTCGTCCGAGAGGACCTGCATGTAGCGGGCCAGCACGACCAGCTCCACGCGCTCCTCGCGCACCAGCTCCAGCAGCCGCGCCTCGGCCTCAGGCTTGGTGTCCTTCGTCACCGGGATGTGGTGGAAGGGCACGTTGTAGGAGCCCACCAGCTCGGCGAAGTCGGTGTGGTTGGACACCACACCCGCGATCTCCACCGGCAGCGCCCCGATCCGCGCCCGGAACAGCAGGTCGTTCAGGCAGTGCCCGAACTTGCTGACCATCAGCAGGATGCGCATCTTCTCGTCGCCGCGGTTGATCTGCCAGTCCATCTGGAAGGAGTCACCGATGGCGGCGAAGCTGGCCCGCAGCTTCTCCACCGTCACCGGCGCGTCCGCGGAGAAGTGGACCCGCATGAAGAACAGTCCCGTGTCGTGGTCGCCGAACTGCTGGCTGTCCTCGATGTTGCAGCCGGTCATGAACAGATAGCTCGACACGGCGTGCACGATGCCTTTCCTGTCCGGGCAGGAAAGGGTGAGGACGTACTGGTCGGCCGGGACCGCGGCACTGGTGGACTGCTCGTTCATGCAGGACAGGGTCCCACAAGGGGCGACGCCACCGGCAATCGTCCCGCTAGGCGGACCTCGTCATGATCCGCAGAACCTCCAGGCTCCGCGGCGGCGCGTCCGGCTCCTCGCCGTCACTCGTGGCGAGCTGCACGTGCGCCTCCCGGGCGGCCCGGACCGCGTCCGGCCACGCCTCGTGCTCCAGGTAGGCGGCGACCGGCGCGTCCGGCCCCACCTGGTGCATGATCCGCAGCACCCGCAGCACCGCCGTGTCGACGAGGGCCGCCTCCTGCGCGTCGCGGAAGATCGTGCCGACGTACTTCTCGGCGGACCAGTGGTCCAGCCAGGTGTCCTCGACCAGCCGGTACACCGCGTCGGTCACGTCGCCGTAGCCGTCCACGCCGGCCAGCCAGACGTCCCGCTGGAAGACGGGATCGGAGAGCATGTGCAGCGCCGAGCGCACGTTGCTGCGCCAGCGCCACCACGGCATGTCGTTGACAGGCATGCCGCCCATGGTGGATGAGCGACGGCCACGTCGGGAAGAGTTCTCCGAAGCTTGCACGGTCATCGATCGTACGTTCCCCTCCACATCGGTCACACGGACCCCCGTAATTCACCTGTGCGTCACCGATCGTTGACCGCAGATCACTCACGGGTTAGTCATGTGACGGAATCGTGCGGAACCATGACCGGCAGGCGACGCACCCGCAGCACATCCCTCCCCGGCCTCCTCACCCGTCACGCCAGAAAAGGCGTCCTCTCCGCGGGCACGGCGGTCGCGTGCGCGTCCCTCCTCGCCGGCTGCGGGGTCGTGCCCGGTACCACGGGGGGTGCCGGGGACGAACCCATCACCGTGATGACGTGGGCGCCCGAGAAGACGAAGGCCACCAACAAGCCCGGCATGCCGGCCTTCGCCCGCGCCTACGCCCGCTGGGTGAACGCCAACGGCGGGATCAACGGCCGCGAGCTGAAGGTCCTGACCTGCAACGACCACAACGACAGCGTGGCCGCCGCCAAGTGCGCCCGGCAGGCCGCCAGGGAGAACGTGGTCGCGGTCGTCGGATCCTACAGCCAGTACGCCGACTCCTTCTTCCCGTCCCTGGAGGGCGCCGGCATCCCCTACATCGGCGGCTACGGCATCACCAACGCCGAGTTCACCAGCCCGCTGTCCTACCCCGTCAACGGCGGCCAGCCCGCCCTGCTCGCCGGCCTCGGCAGCGCGCTCGCCGACTGCGGGCCGGTCGCGCTGATCCGGCCCGACACCATCGCGGGCGACCAGCTGCCACCCCTGCTCGACTCGGGCCTGAAGTCGGGCGGGCACGGCCCCTCGCGGGACCAGCGCGCGCCGGAGGACGCCACCGAGTACGACGGCCAGGCCGCCCGGGCGCTGCTCGCGACGACCTCCGACCCGGCGGACGAGGGCTGTGTGGTGCCCGCGCTCGGGGACCGCACCGGCACCTTCATGGACTCCTTCCGCCGGGCACGCGAGGACCATCCCGACGTCCGCACGGCGACCGTCCTCGGCAGCGTCGACCAGACCGTGATCGACGCGACCGGCGGGGCGTCGGGGCCGTACGAGGGGTCGTACATCACCGGCTGGTACCCCGTGGCGAGCGATCCGCGCTGGGACGCGATGAAGCGGGTGATCAAGGAGGAGGCCTTCGGCGACAACCGGATCGACCCCGCCGACGCCGGGGTGCAGACCACTTGGATCGCCTACACCGTCTTCCGTCAGGTCGTCGAGTCGCTCGGCGACGGCGAGGTGAGCGCCGACACCGTGACCGAGTCGCTCGACGACGGCTTCAAGGCCGACACGGGCGGCCTCACACCGACCCTCCGGTGGCAGTTCCAGGACGAACTGGCCTCCGTCGGCTTCCCGCGGCTGGTGAACGCCAACGTGACGCTCCAGGTGGTGCGCGACGGGCGGCTGGTCTCGGCGCGCAAGGGCTTCGTCGACACGACCCGGACCCTGCAGGACGCCGACGTCACCTACTAGGCCGGGCGGACGGGGCGGGAGCCCGGCGGTCCACGCCGGGCTCACCGCTCACAGCTGCGTCGGCTGGCGCTGGGTCAGGCCGTACGTCTTCGCGATGCTGTTCCACAGCGTGGCCGCCTTGGCCTTCTCGGCGCTCGCCACACCGCTGGCCCGGTTGCCTGCCTGCGTCTGGCCGGTGACCCGGGCCTGGCCCTTCCGGCAGCCCTTCTTGCCGGCGGTCTGGTCGGCCCAGGCCGCGTAGTGGTTGTCGGCGGAGGCGGAGGCCTGCCACGCCTTGGTGAGGGCGGTGGTGAGCGCGGCGTGGTCGGGCAGGCGGTCGACCTCGATGCCACCGAGCCGGGTGACCAGCTGGGTGCGCTGCCTGGCCGCGTCGCGGAGGTCCTTGGCGGCCTGGGCGAGGTTGTCGCAGCCCTTGACGTCGGACACCGCCCTGATCACGGCGCTGCGGCTGTCACCGCTGTCGGCGAGCAGCTTGTCCAGCTCGACGGCCTGGGCGCGGACCGGGTCGGCGGACGGCGAGGCGGAGTCGTCCGTGGCGGGCGCGGAGGCGGCCACGGTCTTGTTGTCGTCGCCGCCGTCGTCCCCGCCGCCACCGCCGGCGAGCAGCGCGCCCGCCCCGACGCCCAGGACGGCGATGCCGATGCCGACGGCGGCGATCACGGGGACGCGCGAGCCGGTCCGGCCGCCGCCGCGGGAGCGGCCCCCTGCGGGAGCGGCGTGGGAGGGCTGGGGAGCGCCGTGGGAGGGCTGAAGGCGCTGGTGCTCGACGCGGGGCAGCTGCTGGGTGGACCCGGCCGGGCTCCCGGAGGCCTCGTCGGTGCGGAAGAGGTGGCCGAACTCGGCGGGCGGCTGCTGGTCGGCGCCGGGCACCGGCGCGATGTACTGCGTCGCCTCGGCGTCCGGGTTCGAGGCGGGCGGCAGCGGCCCGGCCCCGGCGCGCGGCCCGGTCCCCAGGAACCGCGTCGCCTCGGGGTCCGCGCCGGTGGCCGACTCGGGCGGCAGCGCCCCCGGTCCGACCGGGGGTATGTACTGCGTGGCCCCCTCGTCGGCGGCCGGCGGGACGGGCGGCAGGTACTGCGTGGCCGCGGCGGACCCGTCCGCGGGGACGGGCGGCAGGTACTGGGTCGCCCCCTCGTCGGACGCGGCGGGCAGGGGGCCGCCTCCGGGTTGGTGCCCGTGCCCGGGTCCGTGCCCGTGCGCCGGCGATGCGTAGGCGCCGGAGGCCGGCGGCATGCCCCCGTAGGCGTCGGCGGCGGGCGGCAGCGGGGCTGCGCCGTACGTGCCGGGGGCCGATGGCAGGCCGCTCCCGTCCGCGGACCCGTAGGACCCGGCGCCCTGCGGCCGGCCGGTGCCTTCCGGAGGCAGCGGGGCTCCCCCGCCGGGAGCGCCGTAGCCGTCTGCGGACGGCCGGGACGTGTCGTAGGGGGCGTGGTGGCCCTGCTGGGTGTAGGCGTGCGGCGGCCGGGCGCCCTCCTGCGGGAGCGCTCCCGGGTCCTGCGGGGCGGGCGCGGTCCGCCCGCCGTCCCAGGCCTGCTGCTGTTCCGGCGCCTGCCACTCCTGCTGCTGTTCCGGCGCCTGCCACTCCTGCTGTGCGGGCGGGGACTGCCAGGCCTGGCCCGGCTGCGGGGGCGTCTGCTGCCCGGGACCCCAGGGCTGGCCCCAGGTCTGGCCCTCCGCGGGGGCCTGCCCCGTGGGGGCCGGGGCGGGGCGACGGCCCGCGGGGGCGTCGGCGGGTCCGCCCGTCATGCCCGGCAGCAGGGGTTCGCCACCGTCCGAGGGCAGCACGATGCCTTCGCGCGCGGGGCGCGCCGAGGGCTCCTCGCCCTGTCCACTCTGCGTCACCGGGACTCCTACTAATGGGGGACCTTGTGAATCGTCGGGTCACGCTACCGGGTCCCCTGAGCCCCGTGCCACGCAGCACAGGGCGCGACCTCCCGCCCTGTGAGCGCGGTAACAGAACCGGGTCACGGCACGCCCTCCACGTCACCTCCCGACCGTCAAACGGCCGTTTCCCGGTTGTTCACGCCTCTGCGGAGCGTGTGTTCACGCCGCCGCCTGGAGGTCGAGCCGCGCGCCGAACTCCCTCACCACCGCCTCGTCCCGGTACGGCTCCAGCCGCTGCTGGAAGTCCTCCAGGTACTCGGCGCCCCGGTTGGACCGCAGGCCCTCCAGCAGTTCGACGGCCCTCATGCCCGTACTGCAGGCCTGCTCGACCTCGCGCTGCTGCACCTGCGCTGTGGCGAGCAACACATAGCCGATGGCCCGGCGGCGGGCCCGGGTCTCCGGATGCCCGGCCAGCGACTCCTGCGCGCAGCGCGCCGCCGCCTCGGCCTGCCCGAGGTCCCGGTGGCAGTGGGCCAACTCGTCGGCCAGGTAAGCCTCGTCGAAGTGCGCGATCCACACCGGGTCGTCCCCGGTGGCCGGGTCGGCCGCCTCCAGGGCGCTCACCGCGCGCCCGGCCGCGACCTGCGCGGCGCGCGCGTCGCCCAGCAGGGCGTGCCCGCGCGCTTCCGCGGCGTGGAACATCGACTCCGCACGCGGCGTGACGCGCCCCCGCGCCCCCTCCTGCGCCGCGCGCGCCAACTGCGCGATCTCCCGCGGGTTCCCGAGCTGCGCGGCGAGGTGGCTCATGGACGCCGCGAGGACGTAACCGCCGTAGCCGCGGTCCCCGGCCGCCTGCGCCAGGCGCAGGGCCTGGATGTAGTAGCGCTGGGCCAGGCCCGGCTGGCCCGTGTCGACGGCCATGTACCCGGCCAGCTCCGTCAGCCGCGCCACCGCGGCGAACAGGTCCCGCCCCACCGCCTCCCGGTACGACCCCGCCAGCAGCCCCGAGACGACGCTGTTGAGGTAGTGCACGACGACCGGGCGCACGTGCCCGCTGCCGTACTGGTGGTCGAGATCCACCAGGGCCTGCGTCATGGCCCGGACGGCCTCCACGTCGGACTGCCCCACCCGCGGCCCGGCGGAGCGCGAGACCTGCGAGTCCGGCGCGGAGATCAGCCAGTCACGGCTGGGCTCGACCAGCGCGGACGCGGCGACGGAGGAGCCGGACAGGAAGTCCCGCCGCCCCACGTCGCTGCGCCACAGCTCGCAGACCTGCTCGATGGCCCCCACCACCGTCGGCGAGAACTGGAGACCGACGCCCGAGGCGAGGTTCTTGCCGTTGGCCATGCCGATCTCGTCGATCGTGACCGTACGGCCGAGTTTGCGGCCGAGCGCCTCGGCGATGATCGCCGGTGCCCGGCCCCGCGGTTGCTGCCCGCGCAGCCAGCGCGCCACGGACGTCTTGTCGTAGCGCAGGTCGAGTCCGTGCTCGGCTCCGCACATGTTGACCCGGCGGGCGAGACCGGCGTTGGAGCATCCGGCCTCCTGGATGAGCGCCTGGAGCCGTTCGTTCGGCTGCCGGGCGACGAGCGGCCTTGCGGCCATGGCGTACCCCCTGTGGCTGCGGTGCCTGCCCACGCACCGAGTTGACGTGTCTTCCGCGGCCGGGGCCTCCCGCGTCCCGGCGAGAGGTTCCGGCCGTGAAGATCAATGCCCCGCCGACCAGGCGAAAATGCGAGGCATGTGAGGATTGCCGGGGTAACGGCTGGTGCCGGCCCCAGACGTGGCTACCCACCTCCGGCCACGGATCCTCCTGCGCGCCCCCGCACATGCACCCATGCGCCCCGGCCCCGGGCGCGGTGCTCCTCCCCGCGCACGTCGAGGGGCGTAACCCCTGGTGACGACCAGAGTTGTGTTCATCGTGGAAGAGACGACGATCGCCGGCACCGAAGCCGCTCAGATCCCGAAGCAGCGCGGGGAATCGCTGCTGGAGACCGCTGTCCGCTACGCCGAGGAGCGCCACTGGGACGTGTTCCCCGGCACCTGGCTGGAAGCGGCCGACGGAAGTCAGCGCTGCTCGTGCGGTGACGCGGCGTGTCCGGCACCCGGCTCGCACCCGGCGCGTCCGGACTGGGCGACGCAGGCGACGGGGAGCGCGACGGTCGCGCGGCGCATGTGGCAGAAGCAGCCGACGGCGTCGATCCTGCTGCCGACGGGGCGGACCTTCGACGCCATCTCCGTGCCGGAGACCGCGGGGTTCCTGGCACTGGCGCGGATGGAGCGGATGGAGCTGACGCTGGGTCCGGTGACCCTCACGCCGGACCGGCGGATGGAGTTCTTCGTGCTGCCGGGGGCCGCCGTGAAGGTGCCCGATCTGGTGCGCAAGCTGGGGTGGTCGGTGTCGTCGCTGGATCTGACGGTGCTGGGCGAGGGCGCGTACGTGGCCGCGCCGCCCACCCGGTTCGGGTCGCGGGGGGCCGTGCAGTGGGCCTGCCGGCCGACGCCTGCCAATCGGTGGCTGCCGGACGCGGAGGAGTTGATCTCGCCGTTGGCGTATGCGTGCGGCAGGGATCGTTAGGCGCCCATTCGTCTGCCCCTTGCGTTGTGTGGCGACTGCGGGCCGTCCGTGGTTGTTCGCGCAGTTTCCCGCGCCCCTGAGGCATCACCGAAACCGTAGGGTGCAAGGTGACGGAGGGAGGCGCGGTGGGATCCAGCGCTGTGCGTGTGCAGGGGCTCTGGAAGCGGTTCGGGCAGCAGGTCGCTGTCGCCGGGATCGATCTGGAGCTGCCCGCGGGCAAGTTCATCGGGCTCGTCGGGCCGAACGGGGCCGGGAAGACCACCACGCTGTCGATGGTCACCGGACTGCTCCGGCCCGACCAGGGCACCGTCGAGATCGCCGGGCACGACGTGTGGCGCGATCCCGTCGAGGTGAAGGCCCGCATCGGGGTGCTGCCCGAGGGACTGCGGCTGTTCGAGAGGCTGTCGGGGCGCGAACTGCTGGCCTATTCCGGCCGGTTGCGCGGGCTGCCCGGCGCCGAGGTCGACAAGCGGGCCACCCAGCTCCTCGACGTCCTCGACCTGGCCGGCGCGCAGCACAAACTCGTCGTCGACTACTCGACCGGCATGCGCAAGAAGATCGGCCTGGCCGCCGCTCTCCTCCACAATCCCGAAGTCCTCTTCCTGGACGAGCCGTTCGAGGGCGTCGACCCGGTCTCCGCCCAGACCATCCGGGGCGTCCTGGAGCGCTACACCGCCTCGGGCGCCACCGTGGTCTTCTCCTCCCACGTCATGGAACTCGTCGAGTCGCTGTGCGACTGGGTCGCGGTGATGGCCGCCGGGCGGATCCGGGCCACCGGCACCCTCGCCGAGGTGCGCGGCGACGCGCCGTCGCTGCAGCGGGCCTTCCTCGAACTCGTGGGCGCTCAGGGCCGGGACGCCGGGTCCGACCTCGACTGGCTGGGCGGCGGGTCCCGGTGAGCGCCGGCGCGATCACCCCCGTCTTCGTCCGGCTGAAGCTGTCCCTGCTGCGCAACGGGCTGCGGCAGTCCGGTGGACGCAAGGCCGCCTACATCACCTCGGCCGTCTTCGCCCTGCTGTTCGCCGCGCTCCAGCTGATCGGCCTGATCGCGCTGCGCGGGCACGCGCACGCCGAGTCGGTCGTGGTGCTCGCGGTGGCGGTGCTCGGGCTCGGCTGGGCCGTGATGCCGCTGTTCTTCCCCAGCGGTGACGAGACCCTCGATCCGACCCGGCTGGTGATGCTGCCGCTGCGGCCCGGGCCGCTGGTGCGGGCGCTGCTCACGGCCTCGCTGGTGGGCATCGGACCGCTGTTCACGCTGTGCCTGCTGGCCGGCAGCGTGATCGCCGTGGCCCGGGGCGGGGCCGCGTTCGCGGTGGGCGTGGTCGCCGTCGTCCTGGCGCTGCTGGTGTGCGTGGCCCTCGCGCGGGCCGTGGCCGCCGCCAACGTACGGCTGCTGACCAGCCGCAAGGGCCGCGACCTCGCGGTGCTGAGCGGACTCGTCATCGCCGTCGGGGCTCAGGTGGTCAACTTCGGCGCCCAGCGGATCGGGGCGTCGGGGCTCGGTGAGCTGGCCCCGGCGGGGGACGTGCTGCAGTGGGTGCCGCCCGCGTCGGCGATCGGCGCCGTGCACGCGGTGAGCGAGGGGTCCTACGGACGCGCCGCGGCCCAACTGGCGCTCAGCGCGGGCGCGCTGGCGGCGCTGCTCGCGGTCTGGTCGCGGCACCTGACCCGGCTGATGACCTCGCCCGACGGCTCCACCCTGCCGACGGCGGACACGTCCGTCCGCGAGCGGTCGTCGACCGGGCTCTCCGGGCTGCTGCCGGCCGGGCGCACGGGCACGGTCATGGAGCGCAGCCTGCGGTACGTCTGGCGCGACCCGAAGACCAAGGCGGCCTGGGTGACCTCGCTGGCCATCGGGCTGATCGTGCCGGTGTTCAACGCCTGGCAGGGCACCGGGTCCGTGTACTTCGCGTGCTTCGCGGCCGGGATGCTCGGCATCCAGATGTACAACCAGTTCGGGCAGGACTCGTCGGCCTTCTGGATGGTCGCGATGACCATCTCCTCCACCCGCGACGCCCAGGCCGAACTGCGCGCCCGGGCCTACGCGCTGCTGCTGATCACCCTGCCGTACGCCACGCTCGTCACCGTCCTCACGACCGCGATGCTCGGCGACTGGCCGCGGCTGCCCGAGGCGCTGGGGCTGTCGTTCGCGCTGCTCGGCGCGATGCTCGCGACCGGGGCGTGGACGTCCGCGCGCTTCCCCTACTCCATCCCGCAGGAGGGCTACAAGAACGTCGCCCCCGGCCAGACCGGGCTCGCCTGGATCTCGATCTTCGGCGGGATGATCGGGGCGGCCCTGCTGTGCGCGCCCGTCATCGCGCTCACGATCTGGCTGAACGTCAGCGCCGACGGCGAGGACCTCGCCTGGCTGCTGCTGCCCGTGGGCACGCTGTGGGGGGCGACGCTGACGGCGGTGGGTCTGCGGCTGGCCGCCCCGCACACGGCCCGGCGGCTGCCGGAGATCCTCCAGGCGGTCAGCAAGGGGTGACGCCCGGCGGACGCGACGGGGCGCGCGGCGCCCCGGGCGGACGGGGCGTGCGGCGCCCCGGGCGGACGGGGCGTGCGGCGCCCCGGGCGGACGGGGCGTGCGGCGCCCCGGGCGGGTGGGGTGGTATGCGGCGCCCCAGGCGGACGAGGTGTGCGGCGGCTCGGGCGGGCGCGGGGAAAGCGTGCGGTGGCCGGGCGGGTGGCGCGGGGCCGGGCGCGGCGGGGCGCCGGGGGGATCGTGCGGTGGCCGGGCAGGTGAAGCGGGGCCGGGCGGGTGGCACGTCCGCCAGCCCGGGCGGGTGGCACGTCCGCCAGCCCGGGCGGGTGGCACGTCCGCCAGCCCGGGCGGGTGGCACGTCCGCCGGCCGGGGCCGGGTGGTGGGGGTGGCGGGCGTCGGGCTCAGGCGTCGCCGAGCGAGTCCAGGAACGGTTCGATCGCCGCGCGCCACGCCTCCGGCTGGTCGTAGTGGACCAGGTGGCCGGCGTCGGCGACCTCCGCGTACTGGCCGCGCGGCAGGACCCGGACCATCTCCTGGGCCTCGGCGCGGCCCAGCTCACCGTCGAGGCCGCGCACCACCAGGGTGGGGCACCGCACCTGCGCCAGCTCCTCCCAGTGGGCGTCGTAGACCCAGGTCTCGCGGGAGCGGAGCATCTGCTCCGGGTCGAAGACGGGGCGCCAGCCGTCCGGGGACTCGGCCATCACCTCGGCGTAGAACTCGCCGCGGGACGGGTTGGGCCGCTCCACCCAGGGGTCGTCCTCGCCGAACCACTTGCGCACGTCGGCGAGCGTGGCGAACGGCAGCGGCCAGGCCGCGAACCACTGGGCCCACTCGCGCTGCGACGCGGCGCCGAGCGCGGAGGCCCGCATGTCACAGATGATCAGGCCCCGGACCAGGTCCGGGCGCCGGGCGGCGAGCTGCCAGGCGGTCAGCGCGCCCATGGCGTGGCCGATCAGGACGGCCGGGGCCAGCCCGAGCTGCTCCAGAGCGGCCTCGGCGTCGTCGACGTAGGCGTCCCGGGTGAAGGCGCCCTGCGGGGGCTTGTCGCTGCGGCCGTGGCCGCGCTGGTCGAGGGCGACCGCACGGTACCGGCCGGAGAGCCACCGGGCGGTGGGCGCCCAGTGCGAGGCGCGGCCCATGAGGCCGTGCAGTAACAGCACCCCCGGGGAGCCGTCGGTCCCGGCCCGCCCGCCATGCCCGTCCTCCGCGCCCGGCGCGTCCTGCGCCGCCGGATCGGTCTTGGGCGGGTCGCCGAACTCCCAGGCCGCGAGGCGTACGCCGCCCGTCCCGGTCACGTCGATGCGTCGCGCCATGTCCGGCACCCCCCAAGCTTCGCGCGGACCGCGGCCTTCCCGGCCGGACGGTCCTGTGAACCGTGTTCTGCCTGCTGTGCCTGTCGTGCTGGGTCGTGACGGGACCCGTGCCCTGCGTCGCCCGCAGACTATCGAATGCGCTTTCGAAGTTGCGGGTCCGGCGGGCAACACCCCTCGTTCGAGTGACCGCCCTCCGGGATTGATCGCCGCTGCCGAGGGGAGATCTTCAGCGGGGGGCGGACCGCTCGGGGAAACCGGTCCGCGGGAAATGACCCTGAGAGCTCGGGGCTCCGGGTCAGCACAGGGGAGGACAGGCCCCGGCGCCGCCAGGCGCCGGGGCCCTCTCCGTCCGTACGGCGCATCCTCCCCGCCCCCTCTCCGGCCGGGTGACATCGCTGTCAGGCCTCGGCCCAGAGCCCCTCAGGTCATATGCCTCACGCGACAGCGTCGCACGGGAAACGGGCGAGCGCTGCCATTCGACGGACTGGGCCCGGGATCCGGTACGGATCACGCCAACGCCGCGAGCGCCCCCGGGCACCCGCGGTCGGCAATGACAGCCGACAGGGTCAGGGCTTGGCGACGAACACGTGGGAGGCCACGTCCGACTCCAGCTCGGCCGCCTCACCGCCGCTGCCCACCAGCACACCGCCCGCCGACTCCGTCACACTCACCACCGAGCCGGGCTGCACGCCCGCCCGCCGCAGCGTGTACATCAGCTGCGCGTCCGTCTGGATGGGCTCGCCGATCCGGCGCACCACGACCGTCTTGCCCTCCGTGCCCGGGTCGAGACTGGCCAGCGACACCATGCCCTCGTCCAGGAACGGATCGGCGCCGTCCTTCTCGCCCAGCTCCTCCAGCCCCGGGATCGGGTTGCCGTACGGCGACTCCGTCGGGTGCCGCAGCAGCTCGAGGACGCGCCGCTCCACGGCCTCGCTCATCACGTGCTCCCAGCGGCACGCCTCGGCGTGGACCTGCTCCCACTCCAGGCCGATCACGTCGACCAGCAGACACTCGGCGAGGCGGTGCTTGCGCATCACGCGCGTCGCGAGGCGGCGGCCCTCGTCCGTGAGCTCCAGGTGGCGGTCGCTCGCGACGGACACCAGGCCGTCGCGCTCCATCCTCGCCACGGTCTGGCTCACCGTCGGGCCGCTCTGGTCGAGCCGCTCGGCGATACGGGCGCGCATGGGGACCACACCCTCTTCCTCCAGCTCGAGGATGGTGCGGAGATACATCTCCGTGGTGTCGATCAGTCCGGACATACGTGCCCCTCGAATGAGATCTGCCGGAGGCTGGACGGCTCACCGGCGCGTGCGCTGGCCCTGCACCCAATTCTGCCGGATGGCACCGACAACCGTGCCGCGGGAGCGAAAGCGGGGGATCACCCAGCCCCGGAGCAGGGTACGGACCTCCGCTTCGGCGCCTCGGGACGCCCGGGGCCGTCGCGGGGCGCGGTACTCACGGCCGTATTGACACCGCACTGGTCCAGACCGCACGGTGATGCGCGACACAACCCCGCGAGGCCCGTCCCGGCCCGTCCGAAGGGATCCCGTATGAGCGACCGCGCGCCGGCCGGCCAGTTCCTCGATGCCGCGATCGAACTGCTGCGGCGGGTCCGCGACGAGGAGGCCGACAGCATCGCGGCCGCCGGGACGCTCCTGGCCGACACCGTCGGGAACGGCGGCCGGCTCTTCGCCTTCGGCGCCGGGCACTCCTCCCTCGCCGCGCAGGACCTCGTCTACCGGGCCGGCGGACTCGCCCTGATGAACCTCCTCGCCGTGCCGGGGGTCGTCGGCGTCGACGTCATGCCCGCGCCGCTCGGCTCCGCCCTGGAACGCGTCGACGGCCTCGCGAGCGCCGTCCTCGACAGCTCCCCGCTCCGCGCGGGCGACGCCCTGCTGATCGTCTCCCTGTCCGGGCGCAACGCCCTGCCCGTCGAGATGGCCCTGCACGCGCGTGCCCTGGGGGTGAAGGTCATCGGCGTGACGTCGGTGGCGTACGCCTCGGAGACGAAGTCCCGGCACGCCTCGGGCACGTACCTCAAGGACCACTGCGACCTCGTCCTCGACTCGAAGATCGCGGTCGGTGACGCGGAACTGACCCACGACAAGGTGCCCGCGCCGTTCGCCCCGGCCTCCACGGTCGTCACCTCGGCCCTCCTCCAGGCGGTCATGGCCACGACCGCGACGATCCTCGCCGACCGGGGCGTCGAACCACCGCTCCTGCGCTCCGGCAACGTCGACGGCGGCCACGAGTGGAACACCCGGGTGATGGAGCGGTACGGGGACCGGATCTTCTACCGGCACTGAAAAATCCGCCGGAGAGCGGAGCCTGCCCTCTCCGGGACCGGGCCCGGCCTTCCCGGGGCCGGGCCGGGCCGGCCGATCGTTCCGGTGCGGGTTCCGGCCGGTCGGCAGTGGTTCCCCGGCGGTCCGGCAGCGGTTCCGTCCGCGGGCCCGTGCCGTCGGGCGCCAGACAGCGGCGGGCGGCCATGCTGCGGCAGGCGACCCCGGCCCCCGCCCCCCGTCTCCGGGACTCCGGGACTCCGGGACCGCAACTACGGGCCACCGCCCAGGTCTCAGAGGGCCGTTCTCGGCGTTCCGGGGCACCGGGGCGGGCCGTGCGCCTGCCGCCGGGCGGGTCAGGTGTGGTCGGGCGGGGCCGTCAGGTTCACCAGGTCCAGTGCCGCCGCGATGCGCAGGGCCACGTCCTCCGCGTACGCCGCGTCGGACCGCTCGAACGCGCTGCGGCCGGCCCCGCGCAGGAACGTCACGACGCCCAGCGTGCGCCCCCGGCTGCGCAGCACCGCGCACAGGGCGTGCACCGCGTCCGGCGGCCACTGCCGTGCCAGTGCCCACGCACGGGCCCGTTCGGCCGGCGCGGCGCCCGCGCTCGCCCGCAGCGCCCCGACGCGCTCCACGCACTGCAGGGCGGGATGGCCCTCCGGGTAGCGCACGGGCAGCCCTGCCCGGCCCGCCAGCCTGCTCGGCCCCGGGGCGCCGGACGGTGTGGCGGCCACCCGCACCAGCCGGACCGGTCCCTCGGCCTCCGGGTCGGTCAGCGCCCCGCCGGCCACCCGGTCGATCAGCGCGTGGTCGGCGAACCCGGCCAGCGCGAAGTCCAGATGGACCGTCGCCGCCTCGGCCGGGTCCTCGCACTCGGCGGCGGCCCGCGACGCCCGGTGCAGTTGCTGGGTCCGGAACCGCAGCAGCGAGGCCTCCTGCTCGGCCTGCTTGGACTCCGTCACGTCCTGGAACAGCCAGCCCACGCCCAGCGGCACGGGCTCCTCGGCGAGCGGCGAGGCCAGCCGCAGGAAACCGCTGCGCCAGCACCGCCGCCGCTCCCCCTCCGCGGTGCGGACGCTCACCCACACCTCCGCCGGCGCCGGGGGCGCGCCCTCCGCCAGGACGTGCTGCAGCGCGCTCTCCAGCTCCTCCACGCCCTGCGACAGCAGCTCCCCGAGCGGCCGCCCGAGCACCGACGTACGGCCCGCGCCCAGCGCGCGGGCCGCGTGCGCGTTCACCACGGCGGGCCGCAGGTCGACGTCGACCAGGACGACACCCCAGGCCGCGTCCTCGAACAGCGCCTCGCTCAGCGCGATCGACCGCTCCAGGTCGATCTGCGCGTGCACCTCGCTGAACGCGCAGTACACCCCCGCCGGCTTTCCGTCGGGTCCGCGCACCGCCGCCGACTGGGTCCGCACGAGCACCCGCCCGCCGTCCTTCGTCAGCAGCGCGAACTCGTGCACCTGCCGGCCCGGCGCGTGCATGGCCGACAGCAGCCGCTCCTCGACCTCCTCGGCGTCCGCGCTGCGCACCGCCCAGCCGGCCAGGCCCCGCTTGCCGACGGCCTCGTCCGCGCTCCAGCCGAGGATCCGCTCGGCCTCGCGGTTCCAGTGCGTGACGACGCCGTCGGCGTCGAAGGCGCACAGCGCCGCGTCCATCCCGTCCAGCAGCGCGGCGAGCAGATCCGAACCGTCCGCACCGTCCCGCCCGGGCTCGTCGGGCCCCAGCTCGTCGGTGGTCCCACTACGCCGGGAAGCACTCACCTGGACCCCCTGCAGGCTGCGTCCGCACGTACGGCACGCCGGTTCGCTCCTTGCCCTCATTCAACTGGAACGTGACCCGGCGCACACCGAGTTCCCACAACATTGAAGGAATCGTTGTACGCGGGCAATCACCACGTCAACGGCCCGTGACACCTCCGCTGCCCCGGCGCGCGTCCACCTCGATCTCGATCTTCATACGGGGGTCCGCCAGACCGCACACCATCATCGTCGCGGCCGGGCGCACCTCGCCGAAGCACGCGCGCAGCACCGGCCAGCACGGTGCGAAGTCCTCCCGGTCGGGCAGCAGGTACCGCACGCGCACGACGTCCGCGAAGGAGCAGCCGGCCTTCGCGAGCGCGTCCCCGATGTTGCGCAGGCACTGCTCGGCCTGCTCCACCACGTCCTCGGAGATCGTCATCGTCGCGTAGTCGAAGCCGGTCGTGCCGGACACGTGCACCCGGTCCCCGTCCACCACGGCCCGGGCGTACCCGATCCGCTCCTCGAACACCGAACCGCTGAGAATCGCCTGCCGTCGCGTCATGGAGTCAAGGTCTCAGAAAAACGGTTGATCCGAGGGCGGGCCGTTTCCTAGGGTTCCAGGTACACGAGAGAGGAGGTGGTTCGGCAGATGTATGGAAACCGGACGCGTGAGGTGGCTGCGGGCTAGCGGCCCGTCACCACACTTGTGCGGTGCCGAGCCAGCGCGTGAGCGACACGTGCAGCCGGCCCAATCTCAAGCAGTCACCCGACCCGCGAGTCGCCGGTACGTCCGGCCGGCTCCTCCCCTGGAGGACCCAGACTCGCGGGTCGCCTGCGTTCTCGGGGAGGGCGATCGTGCCGGAAGCGTGGCAGCGCGACCGGGTGGGCAGTGCCCTGCGCGGTGAGAACCCGACCGTCGTACGGAGACTGGACGGCGGGTTCGCGGCGATCGGCGACGTGCAGTTCCTGCCCGGCTACTCGGTGCTGCTCACCGACGACCCGGCGGCCCAGCGGCTGTCCGAGCTGCCGCGGGAGAGACGGCTGGCCTTCCTGGACGGCATGGACCGGCTCGGGGAAGCGGTCGAGCGGGCCTGTCGCCGGATGGAGCCGGGGTTCCGGCGGGTCAATCTGGAGATCCTCGGGAACACCGACGGGTTCCTGCACGCGCACGTGTGGCCGCGCTACGACTGGGAGCACCCGGAGCACGTACGGCGGCCCGTGTGGCTCTATCCGCGGGGGATGTGGACCGAGGAGCGGTACGCCCTCGGGGCGCGGCACACCCCGCTGCGGGAGGCGATCGGGGAGGAGCTGGACCGGCTCGCGGCCCCGGGCCGGGCCACGGCCCCACCCGGGGGCGGGTAGGGCCGTGGGTGGGGCGGGTCAGTGGGCGATGTCGTCGTAGCCCTCGATCTCGTGGGGGTTGCGGCTGCCCGGGCCGACGTAGCGGGCCGAGGGGCGGACCAGGCGGCCCGTGCGCTTCTGCTCCAGGATGTGGGCGGACCAGCCGGCCGTGCGGGCGCAGGTGAACATGGACGTGAACATGTGCGCCGGGACCTCGGCGAAGTCCAGGACGATGGCCGCCCAGAACTCCACGTTGGTGGCGAGGACGCGGTCGGGGCGGCGGGCGTGCAGCTCCGCAAGGGCCGCCTTCTCCAGGGCCTCGGCGACCTCGAAGCGCGGGGCGCCCAGTTCGCGGGCGGTGCGGCGCAGGACGCGGGCGCGGGGGTCCTCGGCGCGGTAGACGCGGTGCCCGAAGCCCATGAGGCGCTCGCCCTTGTCGAGGGTCTGCTTGACGTAGGCCTCGGCGTCGCCGGTGCGCTCGATCTCCTCGATCATGTGCAGGACCCGGGACGGGGCGCCGCCGTGCAGCGGGCCCGACATGGCCCCCACGGCGCCGGACAGCGCGGCCGCGACGTCCGCGCCGGTCGAGGCGATGACCCGGGCGGTGAACGTGGAGGCGTTCATGCCGTGCTCGGCGGCGCTCGTCCAGTAGGCGTCCACCGCCGCCACGTGCTTGGGGTCGGGCTCGCCCCGCCAGCGGATCATGAAGCGCTCGACGACCGAGTTCGCCTTGTCGATCTCGCGCTGCGGCACCATGGGCAGGCCCTGGCCGCGGGCCGACTGGGCCACGTACGACAACGCCATGACGGCCGCCCGGGCCAGGTCCTCGCGGGCCTGCTCGGCATCGATGTCCAGCAGCGGCTTCAGGCCCCAGACCGGCGCGAGCATGGCCAGCGCGGACTGGACGTCCACGCGGATGTCACCGGAGTGGACGGGGATGGGGAACGGCTCGGCGGCGGGCAGACCCGGATTGAAGGCGCCGTCGACGAGCAGGCCCCAGACGTTGCCGAAGGAGACGTGGCCGACGAGGTCCTCGATGTCGACGCCCCGGTACCGGAGTGCGCCGCCCTCCTTATCGGGTTCGGCGATCTCCGTCTCGAACGCGACGACTCCTTCGAGCCCGGGTACGAAGTCGGACATCAGGCGGCTCCTCGTGATGTAAGCGACAGATGGTGTGATGTGGGGTGGGACGTACGAACCATGTGTCAGTCAGCTGGCGAAGCGGGCGGCCGTCCAGTGGATCCACGGTCGTCTGCGGCGACTCGCGGTCCTGGCCGGTTGCCCCTGTGATGCCCCGAACGGTCGGCGGTCACCCAACCGGAACGGCACGGAAACGATATCTCCGAGTGCCAGGCTTGAGGAGGGTTCGCGGCACTCAGTGCCAGGCAGTGACGAAGGACACCGTCCGTACGGCAAGATGACCGGGTGACCGACCGCGACGACGTCCCCTTCGACCTGGCCTCGATGCGCAAGCAGTACCGGGCGGAAGGCCTCTCCGAGACCGAGCTGGCCGCCACCCCCGTCGAGCAGTTCGCGCGCTGGTTCAAGCAGGCCGCGACGGACGGCGGGCTGTTCGAGCCGAACGCCATGATCGTCTCGACGGCCGACGCCGAGGGCCGGCCCAGCTCCCGCACGGTGCTGCTGAAGCACTTCGACGAGCAGGGCTTCGTCTTCTACACGAACTACGACTCCCGCAAGGCCCGCGACCTGGCGGAGAACCCGTACGTCTCGCTGCTGTTCCCCTGGCACCCGATGGCCCGCCAGGTCATCGTCTCGGGTGTCGCGCGGCGCACCGGCCGGGACGAGACGGCCGCGTACTTCCGCACCCGCCCGCACGGCTCCCAGCTCGGGGCGTGGGCCAGTGCCCAGTCCTCGGTGGTGCCCACCCGGGCCGACATCGACGGCGCGTACGCCGAACTGGCCGCCCGCTACCCGGAGGGCGAGCAGGTGCCGGTGCCGCCGCACTGGGGCGGGTTCCGGGTGGCGCCGCAGACGGTGGAGTTCTGGCAGGGCCGCGAGAACCGCCTGCACGACCGCCTGCGGTACGTGGAACAGCCGGACGGCAGCTGGCGGGTGGAGCGACTCAGTCCGTGACGGGGCCGGGCCTCAGATCTTTCCCTGGACGAACGCCGTGCGGTGCCCGTCGAGCAGCTCGCTCACGCGGCCGCGGAACTCCGGTGTGAGCTCGGGCCAGTTCCAGAACTCGAACCCGAGGTGCGCGAAGGCGAAGTAGTCGTCGGTCCAGGCCCAGTCGCGCAGGGGGACCCGGCGGGCGCAGGCCGGGCAGCGGACCTGGGCCGCACCGGTGGCGGACCAGGTGCTGATGGCGTCCCCGAAGGGCGCCCAGGCCTCATCGATCGTCGCCCACTCGTCGTCGACCAGGCGGGTCGTGACCGAGCAGCGCGGGCATGTCGCCGCCTCCATGCCTCCTGGCCAGCCGTGGAAGACGGTGCGCCCGGTGTGCACGGCGAGGCCGTCCCACAGCTCGTCGTCCGCGTCGGCCTCGGCGACCGCGCGCTCCCACCGCGGGCCCGGCGGGTGCCCCAGGGGCAGGCTCAGGACGCAGTCCGTGCGTTCGGGCAGCACGACGCCCTCGGCCACGAGCCACTGCACGACTCTGCGCGCGAGCGGCTCCGCTTCCGCCGCGTCCGCGTCGAGGTCGACGATCGTCTGGTAGTGATCACCCATGCCGGAACCGTAGTGCCCGGCACTGACACCGCCCTCAGCCCAGCGTCTCGTCCAGCAGCCCCGCCCACTGGGCCACCACCCGTTCGCGGCGGGCCGCGTCGTCCGTGAGGAGGTTGGCCAGGCCCAGGCCGCGGGCCATGTCGAGCAGGCCCTGGACCGTCTCGCGGACGCCGGGGACGGATTCGTCGGCGGCGAGGAGGTCGACCGCGATGCGGTGGGTCTCGCGGCCGACGCGGGATTCGAGCTCGGTGACGCGGGGGCGGAGCTGTTCCTCGTTGGAGGCGGCGACCCAGAGGTGGAGGGCGGCGCGGAACAGCGGGCCCGTGTAGAGGTCGACCAGGGCTGCGACGACGGCGTGGCGGTCCCCGTGCGCGCCCTCGGGGAAGAGGGCGCGCAGCGCGGTGGAGCGTTCCTCGGCGACGTACTCGACGGCCGCCGTGAAGAGGTCCTCGCGGGTCGGGAAGTGGTGCTGGGCGGCGCCGCGGGAGACGCCGGCCCGCTCGGCGACGACGGAGACGGTGGAGCCCGCCCAGCCGTGTTCGGCGAGGCAGGCCACGGCGGCTTCCAGGAGCCGCTGCCGGGTGGCCCGGCTGCGGTCCTGCTTGGGGACTCTCTCCGCACGGTCGACCGTGCTCACACCACCCATGCCGGATCCCGTCGTTCGAGGAAGGCCGTCATCCCCTCGCGTGCCTGCGGGGAGGCGAACAGCCGGGCCGAGAGCGCGGTCAGGTCGGCCGCGTCCCGGTCGAAGGCTTCCAGCACCCTAGCCGTGAGCAGCCGTTTCGTCTCGGCCAGGGCGTCGGGGGCGGCTCGGCGCAGACCGTCGAGGATCGGGGCCAGGGCCGTGTCGACGTCCTCGGCGTACGCGGTGAGCAGGCCCGTCGCGGTGGCCTCGGCCGCGTCGAAGCGTTCGCCGGTGAGGTAGTGGCGGGACAGGGCGCGCGGGTTCGCGCGGGACAGCAGCGGCAGCGAGATGACCGCGGGGGCGACGCCGATGCGGACCTCCGTGAAGGCGAAGGTGGCCGCGGTGGAGGCGACCGCGATGTCACAGGCGGCCAGCAGGCCGAGGCCGCCCGCGCGGACGTGGCCGGTGACCCGGGCGACGACCGGTTTGGGCAGCTCGACGATCAGGCGGAGCAGGGCGACCAGCGCCTCGGGGGCGGGCGGGTCCTTGAGGTCGGCGCCGGCGCTGAAGGTGGTGCCGGTGTGGGTGAGGACGACCGCGCGGACGCCGGTGTCCTGACCGGCGTCCGTGAGCGCCTCGGTCAGTTCGCCGACCAGGGCCGCCGAGAGGGCGTTGCGGCGCTGCGGCGCGTCGAGGGCCAGGGTGTCGACGGCACGCGCGCGGGTGCGGGCGATCAGGGTCATGCGCTCTCCCGGAGCTGTCGGCGGAGGATCTTGCCGGAGGCCGCCCGGGGGACGCCGTCGATGAAGGTGACCCGGCGTATCCGCTTGTAGGGGGCCACGCGCTCGGCGACGTACATCATGATCTCCCCGGCGGTGAGCCCGGCGGCGGCCGGCTGGCGGACCACATGGGCGTGCGGGACCTCGTTGCCGTCGTCGTCGTAGGTGCCGATGACGGCGGCGTCGGCGATGCCCGGGTGGGTGAGCAGGAGCGCCTCCAGTTCGGCCGGGGCGACCTGGAAGCCCTTGTACTTGATCAGTTCCTTCACCCGGTCGACGACGAACAGCCAGCCGTCCTCGTCCACGTGCCCGACGTCCCCCGTGTGCAGCCAGCCGTCGCCGTCGATCATCGCGGCGGTGGCGTCGGGGCGGCCCAGGTAGCCCTTCATGACCTGGGGGCCGCGGATGAGGATCTCGCCGGACTCGCCGGCGGGCAGGTCCCGGGTGGGGTCGTCGAGGGAGACGATGCGCATCTCGGTGCCCGCGATGAGCTTGCCGACGGTGCCGGGCGGCGCGTCGCGCATGGCGTCCAGCGGGACGACGTGGGTGCCGGGCGACAGTTCCGTCATGCCGTAGGCCTGCCCGACGGGCGGCAGGCCGAGGCGTGCGGAGCAGGCGGCGGCGAGGCGGGCGTCCAGGGGCGCGGCGGCGCTGACGATGTACCGCAGGGACGACAGGTCGTACCGGGCGACGACCGGGTGCTTGGCGAGGGCCAGGACGATGGGCGGGGCGACGTACAGCGCGGTGATGCGGTGGTCCCGGATCGCCGCGAGGAACTGCTCCAGGTCGAAGCGGGGCAGCACGACGACCGTGGCGCCCTGCCGCAGGGGCGCGTTCATCAGGGCCGTGAGGCCGTAGATGTGGAAGAAGGGCAGCACCGCCAGGACGCGGTCGCCGGGGCCCGCAGGGATCGCCGGGGCCAGCTGGGCGAGGTTGGTGGCGATCTGCCGGTGGGTGAGCATCACCCCCTTGGGCGTGCCGGTGGTGCCGGAGGAGTACGGCAGGGCGGCGACGTCCTCGGCGGGGTCGATCGGGACCCGGGGCTCCGGGGCGGTGGTGGCCAGCATGTCGATCAGGGAGCGGTGGCCGGTCGCGCTGTCGCAGACGAGGATCTCCCGTACGCCGCCCGCCAGTTCGGCGGCCCGGCGGGCGACGTCCAGCAGGGGTGAGACGGTGACGATCCAGCGGGCCGCGCAGTCGGTGAGCTGCTTGGCGAACTCCTGGGCGGTGGCGAGCGGGTGCACGGTGGTGACGGTGGCACCCGCGCGCGTGGCGGCGTAGAACGCGGTAGGGAAGGCGACGGTGTTGGGGCTGTGCAGGGCGAGGACGTCGCCCTTGCGGACACCGGCCTCGGCGAGGCCGGCGGCGACGCGCCGGTGGAACCGGTCGACCTGCTCGTACGTGAGGGTGGTGCCGTCGGTGCCGTCGATCAGGGCCGGGGCGTCGCCGAACTCGGCGGCCCGGGCCAGGACGGCGTCGTGGATGGGGAGGTCGACGGGCGGGACGTCTGCGTACTCGCTGCGGAACATGGCGGGTTCCTCCTCGCGGCGCGGGAAGCCTCAGGTTCTCAGTACGACTTGGGCAGGCCCAGGCTCTGGTGGGAGACGTAGTTGAGGATCATCTCCCGGCTGACCGGGGCGATACGGGCCACGCGCGCGGCCGTGATCATCCGGGCCAGGCCGTACTCGCGGGTGAGGCCGTTGCCGCCGAGGGTGTGCACCGCCTGGTCGACGGCCTTCACGCAGGCCTCCCCGGCCGCGTACTTGGCCATGTTGGCGGCCTCCCCGGCGCCCGTGTCGTCGCCGGCGTCGTAGAGCGCGGCGGCCTTCTGCATCATCAGGCGGGCCAGTTCGAGGTCGATGTGCGCCTGGGCGAGGGGGTGGGCGATGGCCTGGTGGGCGCCGATGGGGGCGTTCCAGACGGTGCGGTCGCGGGCGTACGCGACGGCCTTGGCGAGGGCGTGGCGGCCCATGCCGATCGCGAAGGCGGCCGTCATGATCCGCTCGGGGTTGAGTCCGGCGAACAGCTGGAGCAGGCCCGCGTCCTCGTCGCCGACGAGCGCGTCGGCGGGCAGGCGCACGTCGTCCAGGACGAGCTCGAACTGCTTCTCCGCCGCCTGGAGTTCCATGTCGATGGGGCGGCGGGTGAAGCCGGGGGTGTCGCGCGGGACGATGAACAGGCAGGGCTTGAGGCGGCCGGTGCGGGCATCCTCGGTGCGGCCGACGATCAGGGTGGCGTCCGCGATGTCGACGCCGGAGATGAACACCTTGCGGCCGGTGAGGATCCAGCCTCCGGTGTCCTGGTCGCGGCGGGCCGTGGTGGTGATGCGGTGGCTGTTGGAACCGGCGTCGGGTTCGGTGATGCCGAAGGCCATCCGGCGGGTGCCGTCGGACAGGCCGGGCAGCCAGGTCTCCTTCTGGGCGTCGGTGCCGAAGCGGGCGATGACCGTGCCGCAGATGGCCGGTGAGACCACCAGCATGAGCAGCGGGCAGCCGGCGGCGCCGAGTTCCTCCAGGACGATGGAGAGTTCGGCGATGCCGCCGCCCCCACCGCCGTGTGCCTCCGGCAGGTTGACGCCCAGGTAGCCGAGTTTGCCCGCCTCGGACCAGAGGTGATCGGGGTCGGCGCCCAGGCCGTGGCGTTTGCCGAGGGCGGCGACGGCCGAGCGGAGGGCCTTGTGCTCGTCGGCTTCGATCATGGGCATGTGACTCCTTCGTCGTGGCTGGGCGCGCAGTTCCCCGCGCCCCTTACGGGGCTTCCTCCACCACGGCCAGCAACGCGCCGGGCTCGACCTGCTGACCGGGTGCGACCGGCAAGGAGGTCAGGGTCCCTGTCACCGGCGCGGTGATCTTGTGCTGCATCTTCATCGCCTCCAGCCACAGCAGGGGCTCGCCGGCCTTCACCGGGGTTCCCGCCGTGAGGCCGTCGGCGACGCGGACGACCGTGCCGGGCATGGGGGCCAGGAGGGAGCCGGGGGCGTGTTGCGCGGTGGGGTCGGGGAAGCGGGGCAGGGCGGTCAGGGCGGTGGTGTTGACGTGGACCCGGTCGCCGTGGCGGGCGACCTCGAACCGGCGCCGGACGCCGTCCACTTCGAGGATCACCAGAGACGCCCCGGCGTGCACCACGCGCACCCCGTCCGCCTCCAGGCCCTGCCGGGTGCACCGGTAGCGGGCCTCGTGCTCCTCCCCCGCCATCAGGTAGCGCTTGGTCTGCGGCTGCGAGGGGACGTTGCGCCAGCCTCCGAAGCCGGGGCGGGCCCGGGCGCTCGCGTCGGCGAGGGCGGCGGCCAGGGGGGCGTGCGGGTCGGGGGCCGGTTCGGCCAGGTCCGCGAGGTGGCGGTCGTAGAAGCCGGTGTCCATGCGGGCGGCGGTGAACTCGGGGTGGCGCAGGGAGCGGACCAGCAGGTCGCGGTTGGTGACGGGGCCGTGGAGCGCGGCCCGTTCCAGGGCGGCGGCCAGCTTGCGCAGGGCCTCCGCGCGGGTGGGCGCGTGCGCCACGACCTTGGCGATCATCGGGTCGTAGTGGACGCCGATGGTGTCGCCGTCGGTGTAGCCGGTGTCCAGGCGGACCGGGCCGGGGACCGCGAGGCGGTGCAGGGTGCCGGTCTGCGGGGCCCAGTCGCGGGCGGGGTCCTCCGCGTACAGGCGGGCCTCGACGGCGTGGCCCCGTGCGCGGGGCGGCTCGGGGGCGAGGGGGTGGCCCTCGGCGACGCGGATCTGCTCCGCGACCAGGTCGACGCCGAACACGGCCTCGGTCACCGGGTGTTCCACCTGGAGGCGGGTGTTCATCTCCAGGAAGTGCGCCGTGCCGCCGGCGACGAGGAACTCGACCGTGCCCGCGCCGACGTAGTCGACGGCCCGGGCGGCCCGTACCGCCAGGGCGTGCAGTTCCTCCTCCAGTCCGCCGGGCAGACCGGGGGCCGGTGCCTCCTCGATCACCTTCTGGTGGCGGCGCTGCAGGGAGCAGTCGCGGGTGCCGAGCGCCCAGACCGTGCCGTGGGTGTCGGCGAGGATCTGCACCTCGACGTGCCGGCCGCGCTCCACGTACGGCTCGACGAAGACCTCAACGTCGCCGAAGGCGCTCGCCGCTTCCGCGCGGGCGGCGGCCAGTTCGGCGTCCAGGTCCGCCAGGCGCCGCACGACGCGCATGCCCCGGCCGCCGCCGCCCGCCGCGGCCTTCACCAGCACGGGCAGGTCGGCCTCGGTGACCTCGGTGAGCGGCTCGATGCCCAGGAGCTGCTTGGCGCGGGTCTTGGACGCCATCGCCTCGATGGCCTCCGGCGGCGGTCCTATCCAGGTCAGGCCCGCGTCCAGGACGGCCCGGGCGAAGTCGGCGTTCTCGGAGAGGAAGCCGTACCCGGGGTGCACGGCGTCCGCGCCGGCCGCGACGGCGGCCTTCACGATCAGGTCGCCGCGCAGGTAGGTGTCGGCGGGCGCCTCCCCCGGGAGGCGGACGCTCGCGTCGGCCACGCGCGCGTGGAGGGCGTGCGCGTCGGCGTCCGAGTGGACGGCGACCGTGCGGATGCCCAGCTCGTGGCAGGTGCGGAAGACACGGCAGGCGATCTCGCCCCGGTTGGCGACCAGCACAGAAGTGATCACTGAGGGTTCCTCACATCCGGAAGACGCCGAAGCCGCCGCGGGCGCCCTCGTAGGGGGCGGTGTGGATCGCGGACAGGCACAGGCCGAGGACGGTGCGGGTGTCGCGCGGGTCGATGACGCCGTCGTCGTAGAGCCGCCCGGACAGGAACATCGGCAGCGACTCGGACTCGATCTGCTGCTCGACCATGGCACGCAGCGCGGCGTCGGCCTCGTCGTCGTACGGCTGTCCCTTGGCCGCGGCGGACTGGCGGGCGACGATCGACAGCACGCCGGCGAGCTGCTGCGGGCCCATGACGGCCGACTTGGCGCTGGGCCAGGCGAACAGGAAGCGGGGGTCGTAGGCGCGGCCGCACATGCCGTAGTGGCCGGCGCCGTAGGAGGCGCCCATCAGGACCGACAGGTGGGGGACCTTCGAGTTGCTGACGGCGTTGATCATCATCGCGCCGTGCTTGATGATGCCGCCCTGCTCGTACTCCCTGCCGACCATGTAGCCGGTGGTGTTGTGCAGGAAGAGCAGCGGGATGTCGCGCTGGTTGGCGAGCTGGATGAACTGGGCGGCCTTCTGGGACTCCTCGCTGAACAGCACCCCCTGGGCGTTGGCGAGGATGCCGACCGGGTAGCCGTGCAGGGTGGCCCAGCCGGTGGCCAGGCTGGTGCCGTACAGCGGCTTGAACTCGTCGAAGTCGGAGGCGTCGACGACGCGGGCGATGACCTCGCGCGGGTCGAAGGGGCTCTTGAGATCGCCCGGGACGATGCCGAGGAGCTCCTCGGCGTCGTACTTGGGCGGCTCGGCCGGGCCCGGATCGCCGTACGCCTTGCGGTGGTTGAGGCGGGCGACCACGCGGCGGGCCTGCCGAAGGGCGTCGTGCTCGTCGGCGGCGAAGTAGTCCGCGAGGCCCGAGGTCCGCGCGTGCATCTCGGCGCCGCCCAGGGACTCGTCGTCGCTCTCCTCGCCGGTCGCCATCTTCACCAGCGGCGGGCCGCCCAGGAACACCTTCGCGCGCTCCTTGACCATGATCACGTGGTCGGACATGCCGGGGATGTAGGCGCCCCCGGCGGTGGAGTTGCCGAAGACGACCGCGACGGTCGGGATGCCGGCGGCCGACAGCCGGGTGAGATCCCGGAAGATGGCCCCTCCCGGGATGAAGATCTCCTTCTGGGAGGGCAGGTCGGCGCCGCCGGACTCCACCAGGCTGATGCAGGGCAGCCGGTTGGCGAGCGCGATGTCGTTGGCGCGCAGGGCCTTCTTCAGGGACCAGGGGTTGCTCGCCCCGCCGCGTACGGTCGGGTCGTTGGCGGTGATCAGGCACTCGACGCCCTCGACGACGCCGATGCCGGTGACCAGGGACGCGCCGACGGTGTAGTCGCTGCCCCAGGCGGCCAGCGGGGACAGCTCCAGGAAGGGCGTGTCGGGGTCGAGGAGCAGCTCGACGCGCTCGCGGGCGAGGAGTTTGCCGCGCCCGCGGTGCCGTGCGACGTACTTCTCGCCGCCGCCCGCGAGGGCCTTGGCGTGCTCGGCGTCGAGGGCGGCGAGCTTGTCGAGCATCGCCTCGCGGCTGGCCCGGAAGTCGGGGCCCGCGGTGTCGAGCGCGGAGGTCAGGACGGTCACAGCAGGGCCTCCGGTATCTCCAGGTGGCGGGAGCGCAGCCATTCGCCGAGCGCCTTGGCCTGCGGGTCGAAGCGGTGCTGGGCGGCGACGCCCCGGCCGAGGATCCCCTCGACGACGAAGTTCAGGGCACGCAGGTGGGGCAGCACGTGCCGGGTCACCTTCAGCGGGCGGCTCTCGGGGATCAGCTCCCGGAACCGCTCGACGGTCAGCTCGTGCGCGAGCCACCGCCAGGCGTCGTCGGTGCGGGTCCAGACGCCGACGTTGGCGTTGCCGCCCTTGTCGCCGCTGCGGGCCCCCGCGACCAGGCCGAGCGGGGCCCTGCGGCACGGCCCGGCCGGCGGCGGCTCCGGCAGCGGTGGCTCCGGGACGTCGTCGAGCACGCGGGTGTCCTGGGGCGGGGGCACCGTGACCCGGCGTCCGTCGGGGAGGACGGCCACATGGTCGACCACACCATGGGGGACATACACATCCTCGAACACCCCATAGGGCGCGCCCTTCCCGGGTGGCGCCAGCACATGGAAGCCGGGGTAGCTGGCCAGCGCCAATTCCACGGCGGCCCCGCTCAGCGCCCGCCCCACGGCCTGCTGCTCCGCGTCCCGCACGACCAGCCGCAGCAGCGCGCTCGCGCACTCCTCGGTGTCGGCGTCGGGCCGGTCGGTTCGGGCCAGCTCCCAGCGGACGTCCGCCACGTCCCGCAGCGCGGGCTCCATCTGGTCGCGCACCAGGGCGGCCTTGGCCTCGATGTCGAGGCCGGTGAGCACGAAGACGACCTCGTTGCGGAAGCCACCGAGCTTGTTCAGCCCGACCTTGAGGGCCGGCGGGGGCGCCTCCCCGCGCACGCCCTCGATCCGCACCCGGTCCGGCCCGTCCTGGCCGAGCCGTACGGTGTCGAGCCGGGCCGTGACGTCGGGCCCGGCGTACCGGGCGCCGGCCGTCTCGTACAGCAGCTGGGCGGTGACCGTGCCGACGTCGACGAAACCGCCGGTGCCGGGGTGCTTGGTGATCACGCAGCCGCCGTCGTCGTGCAGTTCGGCGAGCGGGAAGCCGGGGCGGCGCACGTCGCCGTCGCGGAAGAAGGCGTAGTTGCCGCCGGTGGCCTGCGCCCCGCACTCCAGGACGTGCCCGGCGACGACGGCCCCCGCGAGCCGGTCGTGATCCGCCGGAGTCCAGCCGAAGTGGGCGGCGGCGGGCCCGGTGACCAGGGCCGCGTCGGTCACCCGCCCGGTCACCACGAGGTCGGCGCCCGCGCGCAGACAGGCCGCGATGCCGAAGCCGCCGAGGTAGGCGTGGGCGGCGAGGCTGCCCGGGTGCGCGGCGGTGAGGTCGTCGCCCTCCACATGGGCCACGCGCACGGGGATGCCGAGCCGGCCGGCCAACGCCCGTACGGCGTCGGCGAGTCCGGCCGGGTTGAGGCCTCCCGCGTTGGTGACGATCTTCACGCCCCGCTCGTGCGCGAGTCCGAGGCACTCCTCCAGCTGCCGCAGGAAGGTGCGGGCGTATCCGGCGCCCGGGTCCTTGAGCCGGTCCCGGCCGAGGATGAGCATGGTCAGCTCGGCGAGGTAGTCGCCGGTGAGGACGTCGAGTTCGCCGCCGGTGAGCATCTCGCGCAGGGCGTCGAAGCGGTCGCCGTAGAAGCCGGAGGCGTTGCCGACGCGCAGGGGCTCCGGGCTCGTCCGGCGACCGGGGGGAGCGGCGGTCACGAGGCGGTTCCCTTCGGCCGGCGCCCGCTGCCCGGTGGTCCCGCGAAGGCCTGCGCGAGGTCCAGCCAGCGGTCGGCGCCGGGGCCCTCGGCGCGCAGGGCCAGGTCACCGCGGTGGGCGCGCTGGGTGACCAGGAGGCAGAAGTCGAGGGCGGGGCCGGTGACCCGCTGCGGGGCGTCGTCGGGGCCGTACGTCCACAGGGCGCCGGAGGGTGCCCGGAGTTCGATGCGGAAGGGGTCGCCGGGCGGTGTCAGCCCGTGCACGCCGAAGGCGAAGTCCCGGGTGCGGACCCCGAGCCAGGCCACATGCCGCAGCCGGTCGGTGGGTGGGCGCACCACACCCAGGGCGTCGGCGACGTCCTGTCCGTGAGCCCAGGTCTCCATGAGCCGGGCCGTGGCCATGGAGGCGGCCGACATGGGCGGCCCGTACCAGGGGAAACGCGCCTTCGGTGGAGCGGCGCGCAGGGCCTCCTCCAGCGCGATGCGGCCCTCCCGCCAGCGGGCGAGCAGCGTGCCGGGCGGGAGCACAGCGCCCTCCTCGGCGCCCTCGTCGACGAAGGAGCCCGGCGCCGCGAGAGCCTTCTCGACCAGGGCGTGGAAGGCACCGGCGTCCGTGACCGCGAGCAGGGCGGAGCGGTCGGTCCAGGCCAGGTGGGCGATCTGGTGGGCCACGGTCCAGCCGGGCGCGGGTGTCGCGAGCGCCCAGTGCCGCGCGTCCGGCCCGGCCACGAGCCGGTCGAGTTCCTCGCTCTCCTCGCGCAGGTCGTCGAGCACGGACGTCGGATCGGACACGGGACGCTCCCCTCGGGACACGGCGGTGTGCGGGGTGGTGCGGCGTGCTGAGGAGCATGGCAGCGGCGCCGGAAACAATCAAGCGTGCTTGCATGAAAATGTGCGGGAGGGCGACGGCGGCGCCCGGGCGGGGCGTGACCGGATCAGCCGCACGGCGCGGGCGGCGGGGCGCGCCCGCCCGCGTACGACGGAGGGCGCCCCGCGTACGACGAAGGGCGCCCCGCGTGTGCGGGGCGCCCTCCGGTCAGGTGCGGGAGACGGTCAGAGCTTCTCGATCACGTAGTCGACGCACTTGGTGAGCGCCTCGACGTCCGCCGGGTCGATCGCCGGGAACATCGCGACACGCAGCTGGTTGCGGCCGAGCTTGCGGTAGGGCTCGGTGTCGACGATGCCGTTGGCGCGCAGCACCTTCGCGACGGCGGCGGCGTCGACCTCGTCCGTGAAGTCGATCGTGCCGATGACCTGCGAGCGCTTGGCCGGGTCGGTGACGAACGGGTTCGCGAACTTGACGTCCTCGGCCCAGCCGTACAGCGTCCGCGCGGAGGTGGCCGTGCGGCGCACCGACCAGTCCAGGCCGCCCTGGCCGTTGATCCACTCCAGCTGCTGGTTCAGCAGGAAGAGGGTGGCCAGCGCCGGGGTGTTGTACGTCTGGTTCTTGCGGGAGTTGTCGATCGCCGTGGGCAGCGAGAAGAACTCCGGGATGTGGCGGCCGGAGGCGTGGATCCGCTCGGCGCGCTCGATGGCGGCCGGGGAGAACACGCCGATCCACAGGCCGCCGTCGGAGGCGAAGGACTTCTGCGGGGCGAAGTAGTAGACGTCCGTCTCGCTGATGTCGACGGGCAGGCCGCCGGCGCCGGAGGTGGCGTCCACCAGCACCAGGGCGCCCTCGTCGGCACCGGCCACGCGCTTGATCGGCATGGCGACACCGGTGGAGGTCTCGTTGTGGGTGAACGCGTAGACGTCCACGCCCTCGGCGGCGACCGGCTCGGGGTGCGTGCCCGGGTCGGCGGAGACGACGTCCGGCTCGGCCAGCCACGGAGCGAGCTTGGCGGCCTTGGCGAACTTGGAGGAGAACTCGCCGAAGCTGAGGTGCTGCGACTTGTTCTCGATCAGGCCGTGCGTCGCGATGTCCCAGAACGCGGTGGAGCCGCCGTTGCCGAGGATCACCTCGTAGCCGTCGGGGAGCTGGAACAGCTCGCTGATGCCCTCGCGGACCTGGCCGACCAGGTTCTTGACGGGAGCCTGGCGGTGAGAGGTGCCCAGCAGGGAGGTGCCGGTCGCGGCGAGGGCGTCCAGCGCCTCCGTCCGCACCTTGGAGGGACCCGCGCCGAAACGTCCGTCCGCGGGCTTGATGTCAGAGGGAATCCGGATCTCAGCCACGGAGGGGAGCGTAGCCGTTTCCAGAAACCTGGGCGAAACGTCGTCCGTCGGGTGAGACGGCAGGTGGACGCGGCGATCCGGTCCGGCCGCGGCCGGGGTCGTCACTGACGGTGCTCGCGTGCATGCTGGAGGCATGACGGATCTTCCGCACGGCACGGACCTGACGGCCCGGGACCTGACGGCCCTGGAGGGCGAGTTGCGCGCGGCCGTCCGCGGTGCCGTGGGCTTCGGCGCCCGGGACCGGGCCCTGGTCACCATGGACGCCTCCAACTACCGGCGTGTGCCATACGGGGTGGTGGCGCCGGTGGACGGGGACGACGTCGCGGCCGTGCTGGCGGTGTGCCGGGAGTGGCAGGTGCCGGTGGTGGCACGGGGCGGGGGGACGTCGATCGCCGGGCAGGCCACCGGGACCGGTGTCGTCCTGGACTTCACCCGGCACATGAACCGGCTGGTCGCCCTGGATCCCGCGGCGCGTACGGCCGTCGTGCAGCCGGGCCTGGTGCTCGACCGGCTCCAGGAGGCCGCCGCCCCGCACGGGCTGCGCTTCGGCCCGGACCCGTCGACGCACGGCAGGTGCACGCTCGGCGGCATGATCGGCAACAACTCGTGCGGCGCGCACTCGGTGGCCTGGGGGACGACGGCGGACAGTGTGCGCGAGCTGGACGTGCTGACCGCGCGCGGGCGGCGGCTGCGGCTCGGGCGCGACTGGGCCGGGGCGCCGGACGGCCTGCGGGCGCTGGCCGAGGGCGAACTGGCCCGGCTGCGCACGGGCTTTCCGGACCTGCCCCGCCGTATCTCCGGTTACGCGCTGGACGCCCTGCTGCCCGAGCGGGGCGCCGACGTGGCCCGTTCCTTCTGCGGCAGCGAGGGCACCCTGGGCCTGCTCACCGAGGCGGTCGTGGGGCTCGTCGAGGCGCCGCGCGCGCGTGCGCTGGCCGTGCTGGCGTACGCCGACGAGAGCGCCGCCGCGGAGGCCGCCGCCGGGCTGCTGCCGTACGGGCCGCTGACGGTGGAGGGCATGGCGGCGGACCTGGTGCCGTCCGCCGCGGACCTGCCGCGGGGCGGGGCCTGGCTGTTCGTGGAGACGGGCGGGGAGTCCCGGGCGGAGGCACGCGCGCGTGCGGAGGCGATCGTGCGGGCCGCCGACGTCCTCGACGCGCTCGTGGTCACGGACGAGGCGGGGCAGCGGGCGCTGTGGCGGATCCGGGAGGACGCCAGCGGCACGGCGACGCGGATGCCGGACGGCACCGAGGCGTGGCCGGGCTGGGAGGACTGCGCGGTGCCGCCCGCCCGGCTCGGCGCCTACCTGCGGGACTTCCGGTCGCTGATGGCGGCGCACGGCCTGCGCGGCACGCCGTACGGGCACTTCGGGGACGGCTGCATCCACGTCCGCGTCGACTTCGACCTCCTCACCCCGGCGGGGGTCGCCCGCTTCCGCCGCTTCTCCGAGGAGCTGGCGGAGCTGGTGGTGGCGCACGGGGGTTCGCTGTCCGGGGAGCACGGCGACGGCCAGGCGCGGGCGGAGCTGCTGCCGAGGATGTACGGCCCCGAGATGGTGGGTCTGTTCGAGCGGGCGAAGGCGGTGTGGGACCCGGACGGCCTGCTCAACCCGGGGATGCTCGTCCGGCCCGCGCCCCTCGACTCCCACCTGCGCTTCTCCGCCCTCCCCCGGGAACCGGTCGACGTCGCCTTCGGCTACCCGGCCGACGGCGGCGACTTCGCGGCGGCGGTGCGGCGCTGCGTGGGGGTCGCCAAGTGCCGTACGGCGTCGGTGTCCGGGCCCGCCGTCATGTGCCCGTCCTTCCGGGCGACCGGCGCCGAGGAGCACTCCACGCGCGGGCGGGCCCGGCTGCTGCACGAGATGCTCGCCGGGGAGGTGGTCACGGACGGCTGGCGCTCGGCCGAGGTCCGCGACGCGCTCGACCTGTGCCTGTCCTGCAAGGGCTGCCGCTCGGACTGCCCGGTCGGCGTCGACATGGCCACGTACAAGGCGGAGTTCCTGCACCACCACTACGCCGGGCGGCGCAGGCCCGCCGCGCACTACGCGATGGGCCGGCTGCCGGTGTGGCTGCGCGCGGTGGCCCGCACGCGCACGGCGGTGCTGGTGAACGCCCTCGCCGGGACACGGCCCTTCGCCGCGCCGGCGAAACGGCTGGGCGGGATCGCCCCCGAGCGGGACCTTCCGCGCGTGGCGCGGCGGACGTTCAGCCGGTGGTGGGAGCGGCGGCGGGGCGAGGCGCCCGGCCGGGACACGGCCGGGGACCTGGTCGTCCTGTGGCCCGACACCTTCACCGAGCACTTCTCCCCCGCCGTGGGGCGGGCCGCCGTGCGGGTGCTGGAGGCCGCCGGGCTGCGGGTGGCGCTGCCGCCGACCCTGCACCTGAGGAGACCGCCGGTGGGCGACGGCCGGACGGTGGCCCTCGATCCGCTGTCGCTGCTGCGCGGGAGGGGCCGGGTCTGCTGCGGGCTGACGTACGTGTCGACCGGGCAGCTCGACCGGGCCCGCGCGGTGCTGCGCCGCACGCTAGACCTGATGGAACCGGTGCTGGAGACCGAGGCGCCGGTGGTGGTGCTGGAGCCGAGCTGCGCGGCGGCCCTGCGCACCGACGCGCCCGAGCTGCTGCACGACGACCCGCGCGCGGCCCGTCTCGCGGCGAAGGTCCTGACGTTCGCGGAGGTGCTGGAGCGGCACGCCCCCGGCTGGACGCCCCCGCGCGTGGACCGTCCGGTGGCCGGCCAGACCCACTGCCATCAGCACGCGGTGCTCGGCGACGCGGCCGACCGCCGGCTGCGCGCGGCCGCCAGGCTCTCCGGCGAACTGAGCGGCGGCTGCTGCGGTCTGGCGGGCGACTTCGGTTTCACGCGGGGCCACTACGAGGTGTCCACCGCGTGCGCGGAGGACCAGCTGCTGCCCTCGGTACGCGCCGCCGCGGACGGCACGGTGGTCCTGGCGGACGGCTTCTCCTGCCGGACGCAGCTGGAGCAGCTGGCGGGGGTGCGCGGCAGGCATCTGGCGGAGGTGCTGGCCGAGGCTCTGGAGGATTCCCCTCCCGCGCGCGGGCCCGTGTGAGGCGTTCGGGCCACACGGCGGGCGGACCCGAGTGTCCGGGGCCGGCAGCGGCGGGGCCGCTCCTAGGCTCGCGGCACCAGTCACCGCCCGTGGAGGGCCGCTGCTCGAAGGAGCCCGCGCATGAGCGTCCGCGTCCAGCCGATCACCCGTGACGAGCACCTGGCGTTCGTCTCGGCCCGCCGTTCCGCCAGCCACACCCAGGTCCCGTCCTGGGGCGCGGTGAAGCCCGACTGGGAGGCGGAGAGCCTCGGCTGGTTCGACCTGACCGGGCAGCTCGTCGGCGCCGGTCTGGTGCTGCTGCGCCCGCTGCCGGGGCCGCCGCTGCCCGGGCTGCGGCGGTACCTGGCGTATCTGCCCGAGGGCCCGCTGCTCGACTGGCACGAGCCGGGCCTGGAGCGCCTGCTGGAGCCGATGGTCGCCCACCTGCGGCGGCGGGGCGCCTTCGCCGTGCGGATGGGCCCGCCGGTGGTGGTGCGCCGCTGGAGCGCCGAGACGGTCAAGGCGGCTATCGCGGACCCGGCCGCCCGCCGGCTGCGCGACGTGCGGGCGACGTCGTACGAGCAGCGGGCCGGGCAGGTCGCGGACGGGCTGCGCCGCATGGGCTGGCGGCAGAGCGGGGCCGGCGGGGAGTCCGGCTTCGCCGCGGGACAGCCCCGGTACGTCTTCCAGGTGCCGTTCGCCGGCCGCTCGCTGGAGCAGATCCACGACGGGCTCAACCAGCAATGGCGGCGCAACATCAAGAAGGCGGAGAAGGCCGGCGTGAAGGTCGTGCGCGGCGACGCGGAGGACCTGCCGGCCTTCCACGAGCTGTACGGCGAGACCGCCGAGCGCGACGGGTTCCTCCCGCGCCCGCTCTCCTACTTCCAGCGCATGTGGGAGGCGCTCACCGCCGAGCACCCGGACCGGATGCGGCTCTACCTCGCCCATCACGACGGCGAGGTGCTGGCCGCCGCCACCATGCTGACCGTCGGCGACCACGTCTGGTACTCCTACGGGGCCTCCACCAGCCGCAGGCGGGAGGTGCAGGCGAGCAGCGCCGTGCAGTGGCGCATGATGACCGACGCCCATGAGCTCGGCGCGGCCGTCTACGACCTGCGCGGCATCACCGACACCCTGGAGGAGTCCAGCCCGCTGCTGGGCCTGCTCCGCTTCAAGGTGGGCACCGGCGGCGAGGCCGTCGAGTACCTCGGCGAGTGGGACTACCCGCTCAACCGGCTGCTGTACCGGGCGTTCGAGCTGTACATGTCCCGCCGCTGAGGCCGGGGGCGGGTGTCCGGGCCGGCGTCTCACGGCCCGAGACAGCGGCAAAAAGGCTTCACGCACCTGACCGAGTCCATTACCCTGGACTGCGTAGTACACCGGGATGTACGCGCAGTGCAGGCCGGTGTACGGACAGCCCGCATCCGCGCCGACGAGCAATGGACCGCCCGTGACCCCCGACAGCGTCACCACGCCCCAGCCCACGACCACCGCGTCACCCGCGTCCGGCTCCGCCTCCGGCCCGGGCCGGCTGGGCTCCCTCGGGCCCGTGGGCCTCGTCCTCGCCGGAGGGATCTCGGTCCAGTTCGGCGGCGCCCTGGCGGTGACGCTGATGCCGAGGGCCGGCGCCCTCGGGGTGGTGGCGCTGCGCCTGCTCGTGGCGGCGGTCGTCCTGCTGCTGGTCTGCCGTCCCCGCCTGCGCGGCCACTCGCGCGCCGACTGGGGCACGGTCGTGGTCTTCGGCATCACCATGGCGGCGATGAACGGCCTGTTCTACCAGGCCCTCGCCCGGATCCCGCTGGGTCCCGCCGTCACCCTGGAGGTCCTCGGCCCGCTCGCCCTGTCGGTCCTGGCGTCCCGCCGCGCGATCAACGTCGTCTGGGCGGCCCTCGCCCTCGCCGGTGTGTTCCTCCTCGGCGGCGGGGGCTTCAGCAGTCTCGACCCCACCGGAGCCGCCTTCGCCCTGGGCGCCGGCGCCATGTGGGCGGCGTACATCGTCTTCAGCGCCCGCACGGGCCGCCGGTTCCCGCAGGCGGACGGGCTGGCCCTGGCGATGGCGGTGGGCGCGGTGCTGTTCCTGCCGCTCGGCATCGCCGAGTCGGGGGCGAAGCTCGTGGACCCGGTGACCCTGGGGCTCGGCGCGGCGGTGGCCCTGCTCTCCTCGGTCCTGCCCTACACCCTCGAACTGCTGGCCCTGCGCCGGCTGCCCGCCTCCACCTTCGCGATCCTGATGAGCCTGGAACCGGCCATCGCCGCCACGGCCGGCTTCCTCGTCCTGGACCAGTCCCTCACGGCACCGGAGGCCGCGGCGATCGCCCTGGTCATCGCGGCGAGCATGGGGGCGGTGCGCACCCAGGTGGGACGGGGGCGGGGCAAGACGGCGGCCCTGGAGGGCACGGGGCTGGAGGGCTAGGCGGTTCTAGGGCGGCGCAGCGTGGCCACAGGGCCTCGCTCCCCTGCGTCGGACAGCCGTCACTCCGCGGCCGGCCTCGCGAAGGCTTCCGCCCCGGGCACTGCGATCGGCGTGCCCGGGGCGAGGGGCCCTCAGCAGATGTCGAGGCGATTGAAGTCGTACGTCGCGTAGTCCGGGAAGTTGTAGATGTTGCCGTCCGCGGGGGCGGAGTACGAGTACCTGGGACCCCAGAAACGGACCTGGGCGCCGCCGGTCTGGTTGTTGCGCACCGAGAGCGCGTCGACGAAGTTCGAGAGCGACCGCTCATCGCACTTGAACAGGTGGAAGATGCTGTGCTTGCCGTCGCCCTGACCGACCGCCACACAGGCGATGCCGGATGCCATGGAGCACCAGATCAGCTCATCCCGCCGCTTCTCGGACGTCACATCCCGCTTCACCCACTCGCCTGACAGCAGCGGGTAGATCTGCGGTGTCCAACCGGCCGTTCCGGTCGCGGCGTTCGTCGCCGCCTGGGCCGGCGCCTGCGCCGCCAGCGGGACAAGGGCCGCGGCGATCAGCGTCACGGCCATTGCGGCCGCCCGCTGCCTGATTCCCCTCAACCTCATCTGAGCTCCTCCGTAGTCGCAACCGATGCAGCCGCCGCGACGGCGGGATGCCGTCACCACGGCTGCTGCTGTCACCCGACCGGAGCGCTCACGTCTCCTGCTCCGGATGCCGTAGCAGCCAAGAGCTCCCCCGAGTCAGCGCCTCGAACCGTAGGGCACGCCAGGGACGTCGCGTCCCTGACAGATGTCAGGGTCGGTATGCGGCTTCTGCTGCCGACGCTGCGACCCGTTCGTTCCCCGGTGCGGGAGACGACGACGGCCCGGGGCCGGCCGTCCGGATCAGGCCCGGGGAGTCCGGGCCACCCGGAAGCCCACGTCGTCGATCCGGAACGTCGGATGGCTCCGGCGTCGCACCGACGCCCGGCAGCTCCAGTGCTCGTCGGACCAGCCGCCCCCGCGCAGCACCCGGTAGGAGCCGTAGACCTGGGGGTCGTAGAGGTCCCAGCACCAGTCCCAGACGTTGCCCAACATGTCGTACAGGCCCCAGGCGTTGGGCTGTTTGCCGCCCACCGGGTGGATCCTGTCGCCCGCGTTCCCCCGGTACCAGGCGATGTCGTCGAGGCGGCCGTAGCGCGGGCTGGTGCCGCCGGCGCGGCAGGCGTGCTCCCACTCGGCCTCGGTCGGCAGGCGGTAGCCGTCGGCCGAGGTGTCCCAGTCGACCGTCTCACCGGCCTCGCACACCTGGTACGCGGGGGCCAGCCCCTCGCGCAGGGACAGGGCGTTGCAGAAGTGGACGGCGTCCCACCAGGACACGTTCTCGACCGGCAGCCGGTCACCGCGGCCCGCGCCCGGTGTGCGGCCGGTGACCTCGGCGTACTCCTCCTGGGTGACCGGGACCGCCGACAGCCGGAACGGCGCGACGTCCACCGTCCAGCTGCGCTGGGTCCGCCGGTCCGACAGCGTGACCCGCCCGGCCGGGACGGCGACCGTCCCGTTCTCCGCATCCCCCATGACCGGCCACCCTACGGGGGGGTGCGCCCGGCCACCACCGAGCGCCCCCAGCAACCGGCTGCCGGTCACCGGCCGAGCCGCTACCGGCTGCCGGTCACCGGCCGAGCCGCTGGAACCGCCGTACCGCCAGCGGCAGGAAGACCGCCGTCAGGATCACCGGCCACACCGCGGCCATCAGCAGGGCGTGCTGCTCCACCCAGGAGTCGCCGCCCCCGACGGGCGTGCCGAACAGCTCCCGGGTGGCCGCCGCCGTGGAGGAGATGGGGTTCCAGGCCGCGACCCAGCCCAGCCAGTCCGGCATCAGCTGCGGCGCGACGAAGATGCTGGAGATCATCGTCAGGGGGAAGGCGACCGCGAACAGGCCGCCCGCCGCCTCCGGGTTGGGCACGAGCAGCCCGAGCCAGACACCGATCCAGATCAGTGCGAACCGCAGCCACAACAGCAGCCCGAACGCGGCGAGGAAGCCGAGGCCGCCGTCCGGGCGCCAGCCCATGGCGAACGCGGTGAGCATCATGATGGCCAGCTCGGCGCAGGCCACGATGAGGTCGGTGACCCCGCGTCCGGCCACCACGGCGGAGGACGCCATGGGCATGGAGCGGAAGCGGTCGATGACGCCCTTGGTGGAGTCGTACACCACGACCGTGGCGGTGTTGATGAAGCCGAACGCCATGGTCATCACGAACATGCCCGGCATCAGGAAGTCCTTGTAGTCCCCGCCGCCCGGCACCGTCATCGCGCTGCCGAAGACATAGCCGTAGAGCAGCACGGACAGGATGGGGAAGCCCAGCTGCCAGGCGATGTTGACCGGCTGGCGCTGGTAGTGGGTCAGGCCGCGGCGGACGATGTTCCAGCAGTCGGCGAGCAGCCAGTACGTGCCGCCCCGCGCGCTCGGCGTGCTCAGGTCGACGGCGCTCATGCCGCGGCCTCCTTCTCGGTCCGGTGTCCGGTCAGGCGCAGGAAGACGTCGTCGAGGCTCGGCCTGCGCAGTCCGATGTCCTCCACGCGCACGCCCTCGTCCTGGAGGGTCCGCGCCACCTCCGTGAGGGCCGCGACCCGGTCGGCGACCGGGGCGTGCACCCGCAACTCGGCCTCGTCCGCCTCCGGTTCGCCGTCGGTGACCCGGGCGACGACCTTCACCACCCGCGCGATCTCGGACCGCTCGGCGACCACGACCTCCGGTCGCCGCCGACCCGCCCCTTCAGCCCGTCCGGGGTGTCGTCGGCGATGGCCCGGCCCTGGTCGATGACGGTGATGCGGGAGGCGAGCTTGTCGGCCTCCTCCAGGTACTGCGTGGTCAGCAGCACGGTCGTGCCGCTCGCCACCAGGGCCCGGACGGAGTCCCAGACCTCGCCGCGGCTGCGCGGGTCCAGGCCGGTCGTCGGCTCGTCGAGGAAGAGCACGGACGGGGCGAGGATCATCGACGCGGCGAGGTCGAGGCGGCGCCGCATGCCGCCGCTGTACTTGCCGACGCCCCGGTCGGCGGCGTCGGTCAGGTCGAACTGCTCCAGCAGCTCGGCCGCGCGGAGCTTCGCGCGTGTGCCGCCCAGGTGGAACAGGCGGCCGAACATCTCCAGGTTCTGCCGGCCGGTCAGCACCTCGTCGACCGCCGCGTACTGGCCGGTGAGCCCGATCCTGGCCCGCACCTCGCGCGGCTGCCGGGCCACGTCGAGACCGGCGACCGTCGCCCGGCCCCCGTCCAGCCGGATGAGCGTGGACAGGATGCGCACGGCGGTGGTCTTGCCCGCGCCGTTCGGACCCAGCAGGCCGTGCACCGTGCCCTCGCGCACCGCGAGGTCGAAACCGTCCAGGGCGCGCTTCTCGCCGTACCGCTTCTCCAGCGCCTCGGCGCGCACCGCGTATCCGTCCATGTGGCCCCTCCCGTGGCTCGTGCCGCGTCGCGGCACTGAACTGAGTACAGCGTACCCGATTACGCGTACGCCGTACCCAGTTTTTTGCGCGGGGCCCTAAGCTGGGCTCATGACGAGCGGCACGAGTGGCAGTGGCAGTACGGAGACCAGCGGCAGCGGCGACATCGCCCGCACCCTGGAGCTGCTGTGGGACACCGGCCGGCGCCCGAGCCGCGGGCCCAAGCCGACCCTGACCCTTGACCGGATCGTGGAAGCCGCCGTCCGGGTGGCGGACGCGGAGGGTCTGGAGGGACTCTCCATGCGCCGCGTCGCCGCCGAACTCGGCACCGGCACCATGTCGCTGTACCGGTACGTCCCCGGCAAGGGCGAGCTGCTCGACCTCATGCTCGACCGGGTCCAGCGCCCCTCGGAGAACCCGGCCGACCTCGGCGACGGCGGCTGGCGCGCGGCCCTGGAGGCACTGGCCCGGGCGACCCTCGCCCTGTACCGCCGCCACCCCTGGCTGCTGCACGTCAACCAGTCACGCCCGATCCTCGGCCCGAGCGCCCTGGACGGCATGGAGAAGATCCTCACCCGGATCCGCCCGATGGGGCTGAGCGACCCCGAACTGGTCTCCGCGATCGTCATGATCGACGGGTACGTCGTCGGGGCCGCGCGCACGCAGCTGTACCAGCTGGAGGCGGAGCGCCGGACGGGCCTGACGGACGCCGAGTTCTGGCAGGCGCAGGTTCCGGTCCTGGAGAAGGCCATGGCGTCGGGCCGCTACCCGGTCATGGCGTCCCTGTCCGAGGACACCTTCGGACCGGACTTCGACCACTTCGAGTTCGGGCTGCAGCGCATCCTGGACGGGCTGGAAATCCTGGTGGAACGGCGCCGCCGGTCCCCGGAGCCGGCTAAGGACCCGGCCCCGTAAGGGAGTTAGTCCCGGCGCCTCAGCCTGCGCAGGCCGACCATGACGACCAGGGCGGCGGCAGCGGCGATCGCCCCGGTCTTCAGGTCGCCGCTCAGCCCCTCGCCCCCGGCGCCCTCCCCCGAGGAGGACGAACCGCCCTCGGCCGGGGCCGAGCCGGAGCCCCCGGGTGCGTCCTGCGGCTCCACCGGGCTGTCCGCTCCCTCCGCGCCGAACATGAGCTTCGTCCCGTCGGCGGTGTAGGTGACGGACTCCCCCTGCCCGAGGAACGGCACCCCGAGCCGCTCCTTGCGCTTGATCCGCCCGCCGTTCCAGTCGTAGGCGACCGCCCCGAAGTAGCTGCGCACCACGAGGTGTTCGCCGTCGGGGGAGAGCGTCGCGTCGGTGGCCTCCAGGTCCGGGACGGCCGCGACGGGCCGGAACACGTTGGTGCCGCCCGGCGACAGGGCGGCGGGGCCCTCGTACAGGTGCCCGCCCTTCTCGTCCTTGTCGACGATGTAGACGCGGCCGGTCTTCGGGTGCACGACGAGGGACTCGGCGTCCCGCGCGCCGTCGGAGTACTTCACGACGTACTGCGTGGCCCGGATCGAGTGGTCGCGCAGGGTCTTCGGCTCGGGCAGCCGGTAGATCCACACGTGCGGCCAGGTGCCGCCGAGGTTGTCCCCGATGTCGCCGACCCAGATGCGGTTGTCCGGTCCGATGGAGATGGCCTCCACGTCGCGCGGGCTGCCCACGCCGGTCATGGTGATCGTGGCCACCGTCTCGCCCGTCCTGCTGTCGACGGCGTAGAGGTAGGCCCCGTCGTCGCTGTCGTTGTGCGTCCAGTAGATCCCCGGGTGCTGACGCGAGGCCGCCAGACCGCTGGACTCGGTGATGCGCGGATCCCTGATCGTGAACTCCCCGTCCCCGTCGGCGGCGTGGGCGGGCACGGCGAGGGCGCCCGGGAGGAGGGCCGCGACGAGGAGGGCGAAGGCTCTGCGCATGCCCCAAGCGTGCCATCACACAGGGCGGTTCATCAGGCGGTCCCCCCGGGAGGCCGGCCGGCCGGACAGCGCCCGGGGGCGCGTGGCCCGGCTCACACCCCGTCCGGCGCGCCGATCGTCCATGATGAGCGGATGCTCAGGTTCATGCCCGTCGGTGACTCCATGACGATCGGCAGCGCGGGCGAACACACGTGGCGCTACCGGATGTGGCAGCACCTGTGCCGTTCCCACGGCGGCCCCTTCACCCTCGTCGGCCCCCGCGAGACGCTCTACGACCAGCACGCCGGCGCCCCCACGTCCCACGCGTACGCCGCGCCGGACTTCCCGCGGGCCCACCTCGCCGGCTGGGGCGAGGGCTGGCAGCACATGGCGCCGCTGATCGGCGAGGCCGTGCGGTCCTGCCGGGCGGACGTCCTGCTGGTCTCCCTGGGCCTGATCGACCTGGGCTTCTACACGAACGCGGAGCAGACCGCCGAGAACGTCCGGGCCTTCACGGCCGAGGCGCGTGCGGCGAACCGGCGGGTGCGGATGGTGTGGCTGCCGGTGACGCCGAACGTCCGGGCCCGTACGGACACGGCCTTCGCCGGCGAGGTCGCCCGCTTCAACGAGCTGCTCGCCAAGACCGCCGCGGACCTCGACGAACCGGCCTCCCCGATCCTCCTGGCCTCGCCCCCGCCGTCCTACGACATCTCCGCCGACACCTACGACGGGACCCACCCCAACGCGAGCGGCGAGCACAAGATCGCTGCGGCCTTCGCGGAGGCCATGTACCAGGGCTGGGACCTGGGCGCGCCCTACGCGGGCTGACATTCCGGGTCTCTCCCCCGGTTTCCGGCCCGGGCCCTCCGCCCGGCGCGCGGCGGGTGCTTGCCTTGAGCGCACTCCAAGACGTTGGCTTGGCCGTCATGGAGTACACGCAGCTCGGACGCACGGGACTCAAGGTCAGCCGGCTCGTCCTCGGCACCATGAACTTCGGCCCGCAGACCGACGAGGCCGACAGCCACGCCATCATGGACGCGGCGCTGGACGCGGGCATCAACTTCTTCGACACCGCCAACGTGTACGGCTGGGGCGAGAACAAGGGCCGTACCGAAAGCATCATCGGCACGTGGTTCGCCAAGGGCGAGGGCCGGCGCGACAAGGTCGTCCTCGCCACGAAGGTCTACGGCAACATGGGCGCCGACGGCCCCGCCTGGCCGAACCACGACAAGCTCTCCGCCGTCAACATCCGCCGGGCCGTGGACGCCTCGCTCAAGCGGCTGCAGACCGACCACATCGACGTCTACCAGTTCCACCACATCGACCGGGACACCCCGTTCGAGGAGATCTGGCAGGCGATCGACGTCCTGATCCAGCAGGGCAAGATCCTCTACGTCGGCTCGTCGAACTTCCCCGGCTACAAGATCGCCCAGGCCAACGAGATCGCCGCCCGGCGCGGCGGGACCATCGGGCTGGTCAGCGAGCAGTGCCTGTACAACCTGGCCGAGCGCCGCGCCGAGATGGAGGTCATCCCGGCCGCGCAGGACTACGGGCTGGGCGTCATCCCGTGGTCGCCGCTGCACGGCGGTCTGCTCGGCGGCGTCCTCAAGAAGGAGGTCGAGGGCGGGCGCCGCGCCTCCGGCCGCGCGGCCGACGCCCTCGCCGACCCGGCCACCCGCGCGCGGATCCAGTCCTACGAGGACCTGCTCGACAAGCACGGCGTCGAGCCCGGCGAGGCAGCCCTGGCCTGGCTGCTCACCCGCCCGGGCGTGACCGGCCCGATCGTCGGCCCGCGCACCGCCGAGCAGCTGGCCTCCGCGGTCCGCGCGGCCGAGCTGGAGCTGTCCGAGGAGCTGCTGACCGGCCTGGACGAGATCTTCCCCGGCCCGGGTCCGAGCCCGGAGGCCTTCGCCTGGTAGGACCGCCCCCCTCGGGGAGCGCGGGGCCGGTCCGGCGTGCGGCGTCGCCGCGCGGGCGCGACCGGCCCCGGCGCCCTACCGGCCCAGCACGGAAGCCAGGGCGACGACGAGGAACATCAGCACGAGCACACCGGCCATGATCCGGTTGCGGGTTTTCGGGTCCACGGCACCGAGCCTAACCGGCACTCCCGAGCGCCCAGCGCCCGACCGCCTCGTACCGGGGCTGCTCCCCGGGGACACCGGACGCCGGCAGGTTGCTCCGCACCAGCACCAGCTCGTCGACGGTCCAGGTCCGGCCGGTGAACCCGGCGAGCGCGTCCAGGTACGGCCGCGTGTCCCGTGCCTCCCGGCTGCGCGCCACGGTCAGGTGGGCCTTGTACCGCCGGTGCTCCCCCATCGGCACCCCGGCCTTGCGTGCCGCGGCCTCCGCCCGCTCGGCGAGCAGCCGCAGCGTCGCCAGGTCGCCCTCGGCCCCGGCCCACAGCGCCCTGCCGTGCCCGAACTGCCCGCCGCCCCGCACGGCCAGCGGGAAGGGGGCGGTCCGGTGCGCGGCCCGCTCCAGCCGGGCCGACAGCGCCGGCACGAGCGCGTCGTCGACCTCGCCGTAGAAGGCGAGCGTGAAGTGCCATCCGGCCCGTCCGGTCCACCGCATGCCGTCGGCGCCGGGCAGCCCGCGCAGTCCGTCGACCACGGCCCCGAGCTCACGGCACACCTCGTCGGGGGGCAGCACGGCGGCGAAGAGTCTCATCCGCCCAGTCTGCCCGTCCCCGCCCCGCGGGTCCGGGTGTGCCCTGGTCGCCGTGCGTATCGTTGTACCGCGCGGCCGGATCCATCGTCGGTGCGGCCGCGGAGGAGCGCCACGATGACCGTCCTTGACGACAGGATCGAGAACCGGGGCGAACTGAGCCTGGAGTTCGGAGACCCCTCACGCCGCCGGAGCCAGTTCCTCCGTCCGCTCCCGCGGCACGAACCGCACCCGGGGGTGCCCGCGGTGCCAGCCGACCGACAGGCGGAGGTTGCCCACGCGGGCCAGGACGAGGCCGATCACGGCGGCCGCCGCCACCGCCACCGCGCCGCCCGCCGCGAGGCCGACCCGGGCGCCGTAGGTGTCGGTGACCCAGCCGACGATCGGGGCGCCGACCGGGGAGCCGCCGAGGAAGACCATCATGTAGAGGGCCATGACACGGCCGCGCATGGCCGGGTCCGTGGACATCTGGATGCTGGTGTTCGTCGTGACGTTGACCGTCATGCCGAACAGGCCCAGCGGGACCATGAGCAGGGCGAACATCCACAGGGTGGGGGTCGTCGCGGCCAGGATCTCCAGGGCGCCGAACGCCATCGCCGCCACGATCAGCAGCCGCAGCCGGGCCGTGCCCCGCCGCGCGGCGAGCAGCGCGCCCGCCACCGAACCGACCGCCATCAGCGTGTTGAACATGCTGTAGGCGCCGGCGCCCGCGTGGAAGACGTCGTCGGCGAAGGCCGAGAGGTAGACGGGGAAGTTGAAGGCGAACGTGCCGACGAAACCGACCAGCACGATCGGCCAGATCAGCTCGGGCCGGCCGGTGACGTAACGGACGCCCTCGCGCAGTTGTCCCTTGCCCCGCGGGGCGCGCTCGACGGCGTGCAGCTCGCGGGCGCGCATCAGCAGCAGGCCGGTGAGCGGCGCGATGAAGGACAGGCCGTTGAAGAGGAAGGCGTAGCCGGTGCCGACGCCGGTGATGAGTATGCCCGCGACGGCGGGGCCGACCAGGCGGGCCGACTGGAAGTTGGCCGAGTTGAGGCTGACCGCGTTCTGCAGCTGGCCGGGGCCGACCAGCTCCGAGACGAAGGACTGGCGGGCCGGGTTGTCGACGACGGTGGCGAGTCCGACCGCGAAGGCGGCGACGTACACGTGCCACACCTGGACGTGGCCGGTGAGCGTGAGGACGGCCAGGGCGATCGCGGTGAGCGCCATCGACGACTGGGTGACCAGCAGCGTGGGCCGCTTGCGCAGCCGGTCGACGAGGACGCCGCCGTAGAGGCCGAACAGGAGCATCGGCAGGAACTGCAGGGCGGTCGTTATGCCGACGGCGGCGGAGGAGCCGGTGAGGCTGAGCACGAGCCAGTCCTGGGCGATGCGCTGCATCCAGGTGCCGATGTTGGAGACGACCTGCCCCAGGAAGAACAGGCGGTAGTTGCGCACCCTCAGGGAGGAGAACATCGAGGTCGTGCGGGCGGGCGGGGAGTCGTGGGGTTCAGGCGCGGGGACGGAAGCTGCTCCGGGTCCCGAACTCAAAGGGTTCGCCTCCTTGCTACGTACGGCTTACAGGTGCGCGAGCTTCTCCAGCACGGGGGCGGCGGCGCGCAGTTTCGCCCACTCGTCCTCGTCGAGGTTCTCGACCAGCGTGGACAGGAACGCGTTCCGCTTGCGGCGGCTCTCCTCGAGCATGGCCTCAGCCTGCTCGGTGCGCGTCACGACCTTCTGGCGCCGGTCCTCGGGGTGCGGCTCCAGACGGACCAGTCCCTTGGCCTCCAGCAGCGCCACGATGCGGGTCATCGACGGCGGCTGGACGTGCTCCTTGCGGGCGAGCTCGCCCGGGGTGGCCCGGCCGCACAGGGAGAGGGTGCCGAGCACCGACATCTCGGTGGGGCTGAGCGACTCGTCGACCCGCTGGTGCTTGAGCCGACGGGACAGCCGCATCACGGCGGAGCGGAGGGAGTTCACGGCGGCTGCGTCGTCGCCATGGCTGAGGTCCGGCATGTTCTTTAGCGTAACTCATTACTCTCGCTAAAGACCAGCGGTAACACACCCGGACACCCGTGACCCCCGCCACTGACCCGTGACATCACTCAAACGGGTGATCCGGTGGCGGAACGCGACACACCGGACCGAACCGTGCCGCGACCCTCATGGTCATGGAATCCAGCGTGCTCAGCCTGCGAATAGACCACGACCTGCTCGAACGGCTCCGGCACCACGCCGCCACACGAGGAATGAGCGTCCAGGACTATGTCGTCCGGACGCTCATTCGGGATGACTTCGACCAGCGGTTCCAGGCCGCCGTCGAGGAGACGGAGCGCTTCTACGGCGGCTCCGACGACGAGGATCAGGTCAGACCCAGCGCCGGCATCAGGTAGTAGAACGCGAACACGGCCGCCACCGCGTACATCGCCGGGGGCACCTCCCGGCTCCGCCCGGCCGCCAGCCGCAGCACCACGAAGGTGATGAAGCCCATGCCGATGCCGTTCGTGATCGAGTACGTGAACGGCATCATCAGCATCGTCACGAACGCCGGGATCGCGATCGTGTAGTCGGCCCAGTCGATCTCCTTCACCGACCCGGCCAGGATCAGGAAGCCGACCGCGACCAGCGCCGGGGTGGCCGCCTGGGACGGAACCATCGTGGCGATCGGGGTCAGGAAGAGGGCGACGGCGAACAGGCCGCCCGTGACCACGTTCGCCAGGCCGGTCCGGGCGCCCTCACCGACACCCGCCGTGGACTCCACGAACGCCGTGGTGGCCGAGGACGAACTGGCACCGCCGGCGGCGACCGCGAGGCCGTCGACGAGCAGCACCTTGTTGATGCCGGGCATCTGGCCCTCGCCGTCGGTCAGCTTCGCCTCGTCGGAGACGCCCATGATCGTGCCCATCGCGTCGAAGAAGCACGACAGCAGCACGGTGAAGACGAACAGCAGCCCGGTCAGCACGCCGACCTTCTCGAAGCCGCCGAACAGGCTGACCTCGCCGATCAGCCCGAAGTCCGGGCTGGCGACGGGGTTGCCGGGCCACTTGGGCGTGGTCAGGCCCCAGCTCGGCACCTTCGCGACCGCGTTGATGACCACCGCGACGACCGTCATGGCCACGATCGAGATCAGGATCGCGCCCGAGACCTTGCGGACGATCAGCGCCAGCGTCAGCAGCACACCCAGGACGAAGACGAGGACCGGCCAGCCGTTGAGGTGGCCGTCCCCGCCGAGCTGGAGCGGGACGGTGGTCCGGGCGACGTCGGGGATCCGGGAGACGAACCCGGCGTCCACCAGCCCGATCAGCATGATGAACAGGCCGATGCCGATGGAGATGGCCTTGCGCAGCCCGTGGGGCACGGCGTTCATCACGCGCTCGCGCAGCCCCGTGGCGACCAGCAGCATCACCACGAAACCGGCCAGGACCACCATGCCCATCGCGTCCGGCCAGGACATGCGCGGGGCGAGCTGGAGGGCGACGACGGAGTTGACCCCGAGCCCGGCGGCGAGCGCGATCGGGACGTTGCCGATGACGCCCATCAGGAGCGTGCTGAACGCGGCCGTGAGGGCCGTCGCGGTGACCAGCTGCCCGTTGTCGAGCTGGTGACCGTACATGTCCTTCGCGCTGCCGAGGATGATCGGGTTCAGCACGATGATGTAGGCCATCGCGAAGAAGGTGGCGAGACCGCCGCGGACCTCGCGGGACAGGGTGCTGCCCCGCTCGGAGATGCGGAAGAAACGGTCGAGTGCGCCGTTCGTGGGCCCGGCTCCCGGCTGTTCAGGGGCGGGGACCTTGGCGGGAGCCGAGGAGGACATGTTTTGGCGGTTCCTACGAAGAGAAGTGGTCAGACACAAACCGTTTCAGTATGAACATATAACGCCCCTCTCGGCCATCTCCGCGCGTAGACCCGATCGCCTCGTAAGCTGTCCCCATGGCGAAGTGGACCCCCCGACACGAGGCGCCGGAGCCCCTGGAGGGCCCCGTGGTCGCCACCATCACCGGCGGCACGATCCTGTGGTTCGTCCTCTTCCTCGTCCAGCTGCCCTTCTACGGCTGGTTCGACGACCGCGGGCAGACCTGGTGGGTCTGGACCTGCCTGGCCGGAGGCGGCCTGGGCCTCATCGGCGTCTGGTACGTCCGCCGGCGCGACGCGGCGCTGAAGCGGGCAGCGGCGCAGGAGACGCCGGCGGCGCAGTAGGACCGGCCGGCACGCGTCCCCGCCCCGGCACGACACACCCCCGCCCCCTCCCTACGCTCGGAAGGAGGCGGCGAAACGCTCGCAACCCGTCGCGCGGAACCGCCGCCCGACCGGTGAGGAGCGCAGCCATGACGACGCAGAACGACACGGCCGGGGCCGACCGGGCGCTGAAGGCCAAGCACCGGGCCATGTGGGCCCAGGGCGACTACCCCTCCCTGGCCGCCGAGGTCATCCCCGGCCTGGGAGCGGTCCTGGTCGAGACGTGCGGGGTGCGGCCCGGCCAGCGGGTGCTGGACGTCGGCGCCGGCACCGGCAACGCCGCCGTCCCGGCGGCCCTGGCCGGCGCGGACGTCGTCGCCTCCGACCTCACGCCCGAGCTGTTCGAGGCGGGACGACGGGCGGCCGAGCAGCGCGGGGCACGGCTCACCTGGCAGGAGGCCGATGCCGAGGCCCTCCCCTTCGGCGACGCGGAGTTCGACACCGTGCTGTCCTGCGTGGGCGTCATGTTCGCCCCACACCACCAGCGGGCCGCCGACGAACTCGTCCGGGTCTGCCGCCCGGGCGGCACCATCGGCCTGCTCAGCTGGACCCCGCAGGGGTTCATCGGCCGGATGTTCGCCACCATGAAGCCGTACGCGCCCCCGCCCCCGCCGGGGGCCCAGCCACCGCCGCTGTGGGGCGACGAGGAGCATGTGCGCGCCCTCCTCGGCGACCGGGTCACGGACCTGCGCGCCGAGCGCCGGACCGTCCGCGTCGAGCGCTTCACGACGCCGGAGATGTTCCGCGACTACTTCAAGGAGCGCTACGGCCCCACCATCACCGTCTACAAGAACCTCGCCGACGCCCCCGAACGGGCCGCCGCCCTCGACCGCGAGCTGGCGGATCTCGCCCGGGACGCCGGCCTGGGGACGGGCTCGGGCCGGACGGTGCTGGACTGGGAGTACCTGCTCTGCACGGCCCGCAGGGCCGGCTGACGCACGGGCGGCACCGTGGTCCGACGCCGTACAACTGCCGTACGACCACGGCAGGAAGTGCGTCGTCCCCAGGTCGGATCTTCGCCGCATTCGGCGGGTGGCCCGGCACATCCGCACGTACCGTCGAATGCATGACGCATCTCGACGCGGGTGCCCGGCCCGACTCCGCGCGTCCGGCGACGGTCACCCCACGCGAGACGGGACTGACCGGCGCCCAGGTCGCCGAACGGGTGGAGCGCGGACAGGTCAACGACGTACCGGTGCGCAGCAGCCGGTCCACCGTCGACATCGTCCGGGCGAACGTCTTCACCCGCTTCAACGCGATCATCGGCGTGCTCTGGCTGATCATGCTGGTGGTGGCGCCGATCCAGGACAGCCTGTTCGGGTTCGTGATCCTCGCCAACACCGGCATCGGGATCGTCCAGGAGTGGCGGGCGAAGAAGACGCTGGACTCGCTCGCGCTGATCGGCGAGGTGCGGCCGACCGTGCGCCGGGACGGGGCCGCCACGCAGGTCAGCACGTCCGAGATCGTCCTCGACGACCTGATCGAGATCGGCCCCGGGGACAAGGTCGTCGTCGACGGCGTCTGCGTGGAGGCCGACGGTCTCGAGATCGACGAGTCGCTGCTCACCGGCGAGGCCGACCCGGTCGTCAAGCACCCCGGTGACCAGGTGATGTCCGGCAGCTTCGTGGTCGCGGGCGGCGGGACCTTCCAGGCCACGAAGGTCGGCCGGGAGGCCTACGCCGCACAGCTCGCCGAGGAGGCCTCCCGCTTCACGCTCGTCCAGTCCGAGCTGCGCTCGGGCATCTCCACGATCCTCAAGTACGTCACCTGGATGATGGTGCCGACCGCGATCGGCCTGATCATCAGCCAGCTGGTCGTGAAGGAGAACGCCTTCGACGACTCCGTCGCCCGTACGGTCGGCGGCATCGTCCCGATGGTCCCCGAGGGCCTGGTCCTGCTCACCTCCGTCGCCTTCGCCATCGGTGTGATCCGGCTGGGCCGCAAGCAGTGCCTGGTGCAGGAGCTGCCCGCGATCGAGGGCCTCGCCCGCGTCGACACCGTCTGCCTGGACAAGACCGGCACCCTCACCGAGGGCGGCATGGACGTCACCGAGCTGCGCCCCCTGCAGGGCGCCGACGAGACGTACGTGCGGAAGGTGCTCGGCGCGCTCGGCGCGTCGGACCCGCGGCCGAACGCCTCGCTGCAGGCGATCATCGACACCTGCCCGGCCGCGGAGGACTGGCGCGTCACGCAGGCCCTGCCGTTCTCCTCGGCCCGCAAGTACAGCGGCGCCGCCCTCAGCGAGGGCGACGGGCGCAGCGGTACGTGGCTGCTGGGCGCGCCGGACGTGCTGCTGCCGGAGGACGATCCGGCGCTCGCCGAGACCGGGCGGCTGAACGAGCAGGGCCTGCGCGTGCTGCTGCTGGCCCGGGTCGAGCGGGAGCTGGACGACCCCGAGGTGGCGCAGGGCGCGCGGCCCACCGCCCTGGTCGTGCTGGAGCAGCGGCTGCGGCCGGACGCCGCCGACACGCTGCGCTACTTCGCCGACCAGAACGTCCGGGCCAAGGTCATCTCCGGCGACAACGCGGTGTCGGTCGGCGCGGTCGCCGCCAAGCTCGGGCTGTCCGGGACCGCCGTGGACGCCCGCCGGCTCCCCGCCGACCAGGACGGCATGGCGGACGCCCTCGACGGCGGCACGGTGTTCGGGCGGGTCACCCCACAGCAGAAGCGGACCATGGTGGGCGCGCTCCAGTCGCGCGGGCACACCGTCGCGATGACCGGTGACGGGGTGAACGACGTCCTCGCCCTGAAGGACGCCGACATCGGTGTCGCGATGGGCTCGGGCTCGGAGGCGACACGGGCGGTCGCGCAGATCGTGCTGCTGAACAACAGCTTCGCCACGCTGCCGTCGGTGGTGGCGGAGGGGCGCCGGGTCATCGGGAACATCACGCGGGTGGCGACGCTGTTCCTCGTCAAGACGGTCTACTCGGTGCTGCTGGCCGTCCTGGTGGTCTGCTCGCAGGTGGAGTACCCGTTCCTGCCGCGCCATCTGACCCTGCTGTCGACGCTGACCATCGGTGTGCCGGCGTTCTTCCTCGCCCTCGCGCCGAACAAGGAGCGGGCGAAGCCGAACTTCGTGCGGCGGGTCATGCGGTACGCGATCCCCGGCGGGGTCGTGGCGGCGGTGGCGACCTTCGCGACGTATCTGATCGCCCGGGAGCACTACACGGGGGCGCAGGCACTGGACGCGGAGACCAGCGCGGCGACGCTCACGCTCTTCCTGATCTCGATGTGGGTCCTGGCGATCATCGCCCGCCCGTACACCTGGTGGCGGATCGCCCTGGTCGCCGCGATGGGCGGGGCGTTCCTGCTCGTGCTGGTGGTGCCGTGGCTGCAGGACTTCTTCGCGCTGAAGCTGGTCGGGATGACGATGCCGTGGATCGCGGTCGGCATCTCGGTGGCAGCGGCGGCCACCCTGGAACTCACGTGGAGGTGGGTGGACCGCCGCTTCCCGGCCTAGCCGGACTTACTGCACGTCGACGAAGTCACCCGTGGCGTTGACCGCCGGGGTCGTGGTCGTGCCCGCGAAGGACCAGCGGAAGTAGCCGTCGGTCGACGCCGTGGTCGTGGTCTTCAGCTCACCGGTGCTGTTCGACTTGATGGTCTTCAGGGTGGTGTAGGTGTCGCTGCCCTTCTTGCGGAACTGCAGCTTCACCGACTGGTTGGTGTAGCCGTGGTACTTGTTGTCGTCCCAGTTGGCGCGGGACAGCTTGCCGGTGACCGTGATGGTCTTGCCCTTCTTCACCGGCTCCGGCGAGGCGTTGACCGTCAGCTTCGAGTAGCGCTGGAGCTTGAAGCTGTTGGTCGGGTCCGTCACCGCGACACCGACGTTGTCCAGGTTCGGGTCGTCCGGGTTCTCGCCGTTGAACGCGACCGCGAAGCCCGCCGCCTTCCAGGAGCCGGCGTCCTCGTTGAGCAGCGCGAACGGGTCGATCTCGACGGTGGCCTTGCAGCTGGCGACGGTCGCGGAGGAGTCCGTGCAGGTCGCGTCGTTGCTGTCGAAGTAGAAGATCGACTCCTCGAAGGAGGCGCCGCGGTAGAGCTCGATGCCCGCGAAGAAGTCCGCGGCGTGGATGTTCACTTCCTTGCCGTGGGTCAGCGTGAAGGACACGGGGACCTTGACCACGTTGGTGGTGCCGACGGCGATGTTCTTGCCGTTGTTGACCTTCACCGAGGAGAAGGTCGCGTTCATGGCGTACGGCAGGCCGTCCTCGGCGGCGGCGAACGCCGACCGGCCGGAGTCGGCGTGGACGACCTCGCTGGCCGCGGCGATGTCCGCGGGGACCTTCGGCTCGGCGGCCTGCGCGGCCGGCACGGCGAGGGCGGAAAGGGCCAGGGCGCCGGTGACGGCGGCCACGGTGGCTCGGATACGCATGCGTTCTCCAGGTGGAGAGGGGCCCCGGTGCTCGTCGTCGGCTCTCGGGGCCCAAGTGATCGTGGAGTCTGTTGACTCACGTGATCAGATTCGCGAGCAGGCCGCTTGGTTGTACGACAGGTGAAAAATTTGTGCGGGAATTCTCGCCGGCCGGGTGAACGCCGTTCCCGGCCCGGCCGGATCCCGTCACCGGCTCAGTCGAACCACCGGTCCCGCGCCAACTCCTGTGTGCGGGACGGGTCCTCCAGCAGCGCCGCGACCTCGAACCGGCGCGGCCACTGCCCCGCCGCCCAGGCCAGCCCCGCGGCGACGCCCTCCAGGGTCGCGGCATGCAGGACGCCGTCGTCGGTGAGACGCCAGTCGATCTCCACGCCGTCCACGACGAGTTCGTCGTGCTCCACGTAGGAGGCCGGGGTGCGCGGGCCGAGCAGCACCCGCACCGGCTCGGGCACCTCGTGCTCGGCGCCCTCGGAGTCGATCCGCCCGGTGACCGACTCGCTCAGCCGCCGCACCTGGAACAGTTCGGCCAGGTCGGCGGCGCGCGACGGCCGTACCGGGAGCAGCGGGACGCCCTCGGTGAACGGCAGCAGGTCGGGCGAGTCGCACACCACGGCGTCGGCCGCGTCCACGACCTCCACCCGGCCGTCGACCACGGCCCGCAGCTCGTCCGGCAGGGTCACCTGCTCCGGGTCGAGCTCGGCCAGCGCGCCGTACAGGGCGTGCAGCCGGGCCTCCGTGACCTCCCGCTCGGGGTCGGCGAGCCGGTCGAGCAGCTCGGCGGCGCCGCCGGGCTCGTCCAGCAGCGCGGCGACCGAGGTGCGCACGCCCAGCGCGCGCAGCACCTGCTCGTCCTCGAAGCCGGTGGCGTCGGCCTCGTCGTAGAGGCCGCGCAGCAGCGGGTCGCCGCCGGCGGCGCGCAGGCCCGCGGGGCGGCGGCCGTCCAGCACCGGGTTCCCGCGCAGCCACCAGGCGGTGTAGGGGCGGACGACCTCGTGCGTGCCGTCGTGCAGCAGGATCCGCACGGGCTGCACGATCGCGTCCCGGAACGGCGGCCGGGACAGCAGCGCCAGCGCCTGCGCCCACTTGTCCTCGTCCACCAGGTCCAGGTCCCGCACGGCGACGATCTCGGTGGCGACCGGCGGCACGGGGCTGTCCGGGAAACGGTCGAGGACGTCCTCGCACCACACGTCGACGGCGTCCAGCAGGCCCGCGTCGTCGGGCTCGGCGAAGTCGCCCTCGCGGGGCTCCAGTTCGTCCGGGTCGAGGACGACGTCGGTGGCGCGGACGAGCGCGAAGTCCACCAGCACGCCACAGGCGGCCAGCGGCTGCTCGCCCCACTTCGCGGCCAGCTCGGCGTCCACGGCCGCCAGTTCGCCCTCGCGCATGACCTGCGCGAAGGGGCCACCGGGGAAGACCAGTTCGCAGGCCGGGGCCGGTTCGCCGTCCTCGTCGGGCAGGGCGAGCGCGCCGAGCCACGGCTCGTCCCCGGGTTCCAGGCCGGCGTCCCGCACCAGGGCGAGCACGGTGTCGGCCAGCTCCTCGGCGTCGAGGGTGTCGTCCTCCCAGTTGACCCCGCCCTCGTCGTCGAGCGACGCGGCGACGGCGGCCCGCACCTGCGGGGTGGTGAGGACGGCCCGCGGGGTCGCGGGCAGCGCGCCCAGCTTCTCCAGGATCGGGTGGGCGGCGTCCGGGTGGGCGACCTTCAGACCGAGCCGGGCCAGCACCTCCGGGTCGATACGGGCGCCGTCCGCGCCGGGCAGCAGCACCTGCCGGGGCCCGATGGTCGTCCGCCCGTCGGCCAGCGGCACCGGCAGACCGGACAGCCGGTCCGGGTCGACCCCGGCCAGGCTGTCGTAGAGCCGCCGCCACCACTCCGGGTCCTTCTCCAGGCCGGCCAGCCGGTCGATCGCGTCGGTCAGCGGAACCCGGGCGACCGCCAGGGTCCGCAGCTCCGGGCGGCGCTCCAGCCCGGCGGGCAGCAGGGTGGGCAGCACCTCGGCGAGGACCCGCACGGTGTCCGCGCCGGCGCCCTCGACGAGTTCGGCGTCCCGCGGACGCAGGGACTGCGGCAGGTCGTCGCCGTCCTGGGGCGGGACCGCCGGCGGCAGGAAGGAGGTGCGGGGCAGCCGCTCCAGGACGGCCAGGCGCAGGGCGCCGTCCAGTTCGCCCTTGCCGAGCGGTCCGGGCACGAGGTCGACGATCCCGGCGGACACCGGGCGCCAGTCGCCGAGCAGTTCGGCATAGGCGTCGGCCGCGCGCTGGACGAGGAAGTCGGTCAGCGGGCCGGGGGCGGCGTGCCGGCGGGTGGAGTCCAGCGGGAACGAGGCGATGAGCAGGGCGGGCACGCCGAGCGGTTCGTCGCTGGGGGTCGGGGCGTGCACGACCGGGGTGGTGCGCGGCCGGACCGGGCTGCCGTCGCTGTCGACGGGGACGGCCCAGGTGACGGACCAGTGGGGCCGCAGCCGCTCCTCGACGGGCCGGTCGGCCAGCAGGTCGGGCGTGAGCGGGCCGTTCGCCGCGGCGGTGCGCCAGTGGGTGACGCCCTCGGCGGAGTCGTCGACGACGGTGAAGGGGCCGTCGGTCCGCCGGGTGAGGGTGCGGGGCTCCTCGCCGCCGATCTCGACGACCACTTCCTCCAGGCCGGGCAGGGCGAGCAGCAGGGCGTCGTCGACGGCCCGCAGCAGCCGCTCGGCCAGATCGGCGGCGGCCGCGTCCCGCAGCGGCAGGATGACGGCGGTGTCGTACGGGTCGGGGGCGGTGCCCTCGGCGGCGAACGGCAGCCGCAGCAGCGGCACGTGCCCGTCCCGCCGCCGGATCTCGTCGCCGAGGCCGGGGCTGTGCCGGGCGGTGCCGGCGGCGAGTTCGCGCGCCTCGGCCAGGGACCAGCGGACCCCGCCGTGCCGGCCGACGACGGCGGGCTCGTCCGTCACGGACAGCACGGCGGCGAAGCCGACGCCGAACCGGCCGACCGAGGGCGTGTCCCGCTTGGCCGAGGCACGCAGCGTGGCCAGCGACTCGACGCCGGCCGCGTCCAGCGGGGCACCGGTGTTCGCGGCGACCAGCACCCCGTCGCGCAGGGTGAGCCGCAACCGCCCCGGGGCTCCGGCCCGGGCCGCGGCGTCGGCGGCGTTCTGGGCGAGTTCGACGACGAGCCGGTCCCGGTAGCCGCCGAGGACGAGGTCCTCCTCGGCGTTGGCGTCCTCGCGGAACCGGGCGGGGCTGGTGGCCCAGGCGTCCAGGACTCCGCGCCGCAGACGTGCCGTACCGAACGGGTCGGCACCTTCGGCGGCCGGACGCACGAACTTGCTCACGTTGACTCTCCTCATCGGCGGCGGGGGCCGTGAGGTCGAAGGTACCGCGCCCCGCGGGGGCCCCCGGACCAGGTGCGGGCGGCGTCCCGGCCACGGAGCGGCTCGTGCCGGGCGGCCGCGGGCGCGGCACCATGACGGCCTCGGCCGGACGTCACGGCCGCGCCCGGCGCGGGCGGAGACGGCGGCGACCGGCCGCCGGGGCGCGGCCGCGGCCCAGGGCCTGCCGGGAAGGGCCGGACGGGCCCTAGGAGTGCCCGAGCTCCGCCGTCGACTCGTCCTCGGTATCCGGCACGGAGCCCGAGTCGGACGCCGGGCGCAGCGGGAACGGGTCCACCCGCGTCTCGTCGATGACCGGTGGGGCCGGCTGCGGGGGGCGCGGCATGACGGCGGCCTCGGAGTGGCCGCCGCAGCCGTAGGCCAGGGAGACCATACGGCCGTCGGCCGGGGAGAACTCGTTGGCGCAGACGCCGAAGGCCTGCCCCAGGGAGCCGCCGACGGGCACGAGGAAGCCGCAGCTGACACAGGCGGCGGGGGCGGACTGGGCCATGGGCGTCTTGGGGCCGAACGCCTCCTCCCAGCGGTCGGCCGCGGTGTGCAGGCCGTAGCGGGACAGGACGCGGGCCCGGCGCATGCCCAGTTCCTCGGCGACCGCCGCGATGGAGCCGCGGGACGGCGTGACCGCCAGGCGGGACGGGGGCCCCTCGGTGACGTCCGCGTCCTCGGCCTCCACCAGGTCGGCCATCTCGTGGGAGACCGGCGAATCGGGCGCCGGCTCGTCCTCGCCCGAGTAGCCGGGCTCCAGGCGCAGGTCCTCGGCGTCCGTGGGCAGCAGGTCGCCCGGGCCCATGTCGCCGGGGCGCAGCCGCTCGCTCCACGGCACCCACTCGGGCGCGAGCACCGCGTCCGGGCCGGGCAGCAGCACCGCCTCGTCCACCGTGACGACCTTCGCGCGGGAGGCCCGGGCCACCGTCACGGCCCAGCGCCAGCCCCGGTAGCCGAGCTCGCGGCATGCGAAGAAGTGCGTGACAACGCGGTCGCCCTCGGAGACGACGCCCACGTGCTCACCGACGATCCCGGGCGCGGCGGCCTCCTCGGCTGCGGCCCGCGCGAGGTCGACGGCCTCGGCGCACAGACGGTCGGGGGTGCGGCTTCGCGTTGTCGCTGCGCTCACAGGTATCGCTTCTCTCCATACGCCGTCTCGAGTGCGCCACTCCCAGCGCCAAGGCGGGACGGAGCGGACCAGGGGACCGCGTCGACGTCCTTCATCCATTCTGCGGGATGGCTGAGATACGCACGCTACCCTTCCGCCCCACCGCGCGTACACCGACCGGTTCCACGAGCGACAACCCGGACAGTCACCCCACAGGCCCTATACAAGCGGTAATGGCACTACCCACAGCGTTCTCGGGGCACTATGACGTCGTGGCAGCCGCGAAGACGCCCCAGGACGCCACCGGGACCGGTGGGTCGAAAGGGGTCAAGGGAAGCAGCCGACCGAGCGGACCGGGCCGTGTGGGCGGCCCCCTCCGCGCGGTCGGCCGCGCCCTGCACTTCCCGGTGACCGGCACCGCCCGCGGCATCCGCAAGGCCACCCACGCGCACGGCGCCGGCGAGTCGGGCCTCGGCAAGCTGATCGAGCTGCACGGCGTGAACGGCGCCGGCGACGTGATGATCACCGTCGCGCTCGCCTCGACCGTCTTCTTCTCCGTCCCGACCGACGAGGCCCGCGGGCGCGTCGCGCTGTACCTCGCCATCACCATGGCGCCCTTCACGCTCCTCGCGCCGGTGATCGGCCCGCTGCTGGACCGCATCCCGCACGGCCGCCGGGCCGCGATGGCCGGGGCGATGCTGGCCCGGGCGCTGCTCGCGCTGGTGCTGTCGGGCGCGGTGGTCAGCGGCAGTCTGCAGTTGTACCCGGCCGCGCTCGGCGTGCTCGTCGCGTCGAAGGCGTACGGCGTGGTCAGAAGCGCCGTCGTGCCCCGGCTGCTGCCACCGCGCTTCTCCCTGGTGAAGGCCAACTCGCGCGTCACCCTCGGCGGGCTCCTCGCCACCGGCATCGCCGCGCCCATCGGCGCCGGGCTCCAGCAGATCGGCCCGCGCTGGCCCCTCTACGGCGCCTTCGTGATCTTCGTCGCGGGGACGGTGCTGTCGTTCACGCTGCCGCCGAAGGTCGACTCCGCCAAGGGCGAGGACCGGGCGCTGCTGGCGGCGGACGAACAGCACCTGCACGGACCGCACCGCAAACCGGTCAAGCGCCCCGGACTGCGCACCGTCGGCCCGGCCGTCACCCACGCCCTGGGCGCCAACGCCGCCATCCGCTGCCTCACCGGCTTCCTGATCTTCTTCCTCGCCTTCCTGCTGCGCGAGCACCCGATCTCCGGCCAGAGCGCCGCCGTGTCGCTGGGGATAGTGGGCGTCTCGGCGGGCGCGGGCAACGCGCTCGGCACGGCCGTCGGGGCGTGGCTGCGCTCCCGGGCGCCGGAGATCATCATCGTGACGGTCGTGGCGTGCGTGCTGGGCGCGGCGATCACGGCCGCGGTGTTCTTCAGCGCGGTGCTGGTCGCCGGCCTGGCCGCGATCGCCGGCTTCGCCCAGGCCCTGGCCAAGCTGTCCCTGGACGCGCTGATCCAGCGGGACGTGCCCGAACTGGTCCGCACCTCGGCCTTCGCCCGCTCCGAGACGCTGCTGCAGATGTCCTGGGTGCTGGGCGGGGCGGTCGGCATCGCCATGCCGCTCAACGGCACGCTGGGGCTCGCGGTGGGGGCGGCGATCGTCGGCACCGGGTGGCTGACGACCGTGCGCGGACTGGTCGGCTCGGCGCGGCGCGGGGGCTCGGGACGGGCGCGTGTGGCGTAACCACGCGGTCACGTCACACCCCGCGTGGGAGCTCCGCCCGGCAGGCCCGATAGCCTTCCGCCATGAACACGTTGCAATCCGCTGTGCGACGCCGCCGCGCCGTCGCCGTCGCCGGTGTCGTATCCGCCGGACTGCTCGTCCTGTCGGCCTGTGACAAGCCGACGCCGATGGCCACGGTGACCGTGGGCAGCGACTCGGTGAACACCGAGGCCACCTGTGGTGGCGAGGGCGACGCCCTGAAGCAGTCCGACCTCTCGCGATGCCTGAAGGACAACGGCATCCAGAGCATCTCCGTCGACCCGGACGAGACCGTCCGCTTCGGTGTCGACCCGGAGATCGCCGACAAGGGCTGGACGATCCTGATGAACGGTCAGCCGCTGACCGACGCCAGCAAGAAGACGTACCGCACCATTCCGGGCAGCGTGTTCTTCAACGCCCAGTACGGGGCGCAGGGCAACTCGACGCTGGTCTCCATCAAGGAGGGCGACAAGGAGCCGTCGGGGCTCTGGAACTTCAAGCTCAAGAAGGACGCCTGATCACTGCCGCCGGGCCCGGCCGGGTGCTGGTCGCCACCGCGGTTCCCGTGGAGCGGGACGCGGTGGTGGCGGGTCTTCCGGCCGCCCAGGCCGGTGGCGAGGCCGGCGAGGCCCCGCTCGACGTGATCGCCGCCGGTGTGGGGCCCGCGTCGGCCGCCGCCTCCACCGCCTCCGCCCTCACCGCCGCCGCCCTGCGGGGCAGGCCCTACGGCCTCGTCGTGTCCGCCGGGATCGGGGGCGGGTTCCAGCCGGACGCGCCCGTGGGGTCGCTGGTCGTCGCCGACGAGGTCGTCGCGGCCGATCTGGGGGCGGAGACCGGGGACGGGTTCCTGCCGGTGACCGAGCTGGGGTTCGGGACCGTCCGGCACCGGACGCCGCCGGAGCTGGTGCGGCGGGTCGCCGAGGCCACCGGGGCGAGGGCCGGGGCCGTGCTCACGGTGTCCACCGTGACCGGGACGGCCGCCCGTGCCGCCGCCCTCCGTGAGCGGCACCCCACCGCCCTCGCCGAGGCCATGGAGGGCTTCGGGGTCGCCGAGGCCGCCGTCGCGCAGGGCGTGCCCGTGCTGGAGATCCGGGCGATCTCCAATCCGGTCGGCCCCCGGGACCGGGACGCCTGGCGCATCCCCGACGCCCTGGCGGCCCTGACCGAGGGGTTCGGGAAGCTCGTGCCCGTACTGGAGGGTTGGAACCGGCATGACCGCTGAACAGCTGCAGATCGCGTACTCCCCCTGCCCGAACGACACCTTCGTCTTCCACGCCCTGGCCCACGGCCGCGTCCCCGGCGCCCCCGCGCTGGACGTGACCTTCGCCGACATCGACCTCACCAACGCCATGGCCGAGCGCGGCGAGTACGACGTGCTGAAGGTGTCGTACGCCGTGCTGCCGTACGTGCTGGACGACTACGCGCTGCTGCCCTGCGGGGGCGCGCTCGGGCGGGGCTGCGGGCCGCTGGTGCTGACCCGCGAGGCCGGTGCCGACCTCACCGGGCGGACCGTCGCCGTGCCGAGCGAGAAGTCCACCGCGTACCTGCTGTTCCGGCTGTGGGCCGCGGACACCCTGGACGGCGGGGTCGGCGAGATCGTCGTCATGCCGTTCCACGAGATCATGCCGGCCGTGCGGGACGGGAAGGTCGACGCGGGGCTCGTGATCCACGAGGCGCGCTTCACCTACCGGAACTACGGGCTGCACAAGCTCGCCGACATGGGCGAGCACTGGGAGCACACCACCGGGCTGCCCATCCCGCTCGGCGCGATCATCGCCAGGCGGTCGCTGGGCGAGGAGCGGCTGCGGCTGCTCGCCGACTCCGTCCGGGCGTCGGTGCGGGCCGCGTGGGAGGACCCCGAGGCGTCCCGGCCGTACGTCATGGAGCACGCCCAGGAGATGGACCCGGCCGTGGCCGACCAGCACATCGGGCTGTACGTCAACGAGTTCACGGCCGACCTCGGCGAGGACGGCTACGCCGCCGTACGCGGGCTGCTGACGCGCGCGGCGGCCGAGGGGCTCGTCCCGCCCCTCGGCCCGGACGCGCTGCGGTTCCCCTGAGGCTCAGACGTCCAGCTGGTCGGCGACCGCGCGCAGCAGACCCGCGATCTTCTTCCCGGCGGTCTTCTCGGGGTAGCGGCCGCGCTCCAGCATCGGCGTGATGTTCTCCAGGAGCGTGGTCAGGTCCTGGACGATCGAGGCCAGTTCGTCGGGCTTCTTGCGGGTCGCCGCGGCGACGGACGGGGTCGGGTCCAGGATCGTCAGGGACAGCGCCTGGTCGCCGCGCTGTCCGGCCACGACGCCGAACTCGACGCGCTGTCCCGGCTTGAGCGTCTCGACTCCGGCGGGGAGGACCGAGGAATGGACGAAGACGTCACCGCCGTCGTCGCGGGAGAGAAAGCCGAAGCCCTTCTCGCTGTTGAACCACTTGACCTTGCCGGTAGGCACGTCTGTCCTCGTCCTCGTACTCGTCGGAAAACTGCTTCTGAAACGGCTCTTGATAGCACTCGGGCGGGTCGTACGACCCGCCGGTACCAAGGCTAATGCTCTTGCAGCCCGTGACAAGACGTCACCGGGTTGTTCCTTCGCGCTGGGAACTACCCTGGTCGGGTGCGTGACAAAACCCAAACGAATTCCGCCGCGCCCGGTGACCGCCTGGTCCGTGCCGGAGCCGTCGTCTTCTTCATCGGTGCCGTGGCCACACTGGTCACGGTCGCCCCGTTGTTCCTCGGGACGACGCCCTTTCCGACGTACATGTTCGGATTGAGCATGCTCATGGCGGTCGGATTCCTGATGGCCGGTGCGGGCGTGCTGCGTTCCGTCTCGGCCGGCCGGCGTCAGGCGCGCGCGGGGCGGTAGTCCGAAAGCCACCCGGGGAATTCGCCCAAGCCGGTCAGGACGACGTCCGCGCCCGCCGCGCGCAGTTCCTCCGGGGAGCAGGGGCCGGTGGCCACCGCGACGGAGAGCGCCCCGGCCGTGCGGGCACCGCGGACGTCCCCGACGTGGTCGCCGACGTAGACGGCCGCGTCGTGCTCGCGCAGGGCCTCGGCCTTCTGCTCGGCCCACAGGTCGCCGATGACCGCGTCGGGCTCCAGGCCCAGGTGGGCGAGGTGCAGCTTGGCGTTCGGCTCGTACTTGGCGGTGACGACGATGGCCCGCCCGCCGGTCCGCCGTACGGCCGCGATGGCCTCCCGGGCGCCGTCCAGCGCCGGGGTCGCCGCGATGGCGATCGTCGGGTACATCGACCGGTACAGGTCCGCCACGGCCTCGACCTCCTCGGCCGGGAACCAGTTGACCAGCTCCTCGGCGAGCGGCGGCCCGAGCCGGGTGACCGCCAGGTCGGCGTCGATGTACGTCCCCGTCCGCTCGGACAGCGCCTGGTAGCAGGCGCGGATGCCGGGGCGGGAGTCGATGAGGGTCATGTCCAGGTCGAAACCGACGGTGAATGCCATATGGGTCATTGTGCCCAGCCGGTGCGCACGGCAGACGCCCGCCCGGGACGGCTAACGACGGCGCTGGGAGCGCCACACCAGGAACAGCGCCGACGTCACCGCCGCGCCCCGCACCACCCAGGGCCAGGTCTGCCCCACCGCGGCGTTCATCGCGCCCTCGGCGATCGGCTCGCCCCAGCGGCCGTTCATCCGTCCCCACAGCCACACCAGGCCCGCCGCCACGGCCGTACCGGGCAGGATCACCACCGCCCACTTCGTCTCCGCCGGGGAGAGCCGGCGTGAGGCGTAGGCGATGAGCCAGCCGAGGAGCAGGACGAACCAGTTGCCGAGGACGGCGCCCGCGACGAGGAGGACGGCGGCGCCCAGCAGCAGCGGGTTGTTCCAGCTTCCGGCGGCGGGCAGGCCCGGGAGACGGCGGCGGCCCTTCTTCCCGGTCTCCGCCACCGGCTCGGCCGCCTCGACGGCGGGTGCGGGCGCCTTCTCCGGCTCGGCCTTCCGCTGCGGCGGGGGTTTCAGCAGGTCCGGCAGCTCCACCCCGCCGACGAAACCGGGCACCTCGTCGCCCACGCCGAAGGGGCTGCTGTCGACCCGCCACCAGTCCGGCTGGACCGCGCTGTCGCCGAGCTCGTGCCCGGCGGCCAGGTGCGGCGGGGCCGGGCCGTCGGAGGGCGCGGGCTGCGCCTGCTCGGCGGGCCGCGCCGGGCGGGGCCGCGGCACGACGCGCCGCACCACCCCCTTGGGCCGCTCCTTCCCCTGCGGTTCGCGGTCGGGCTGCACGGGGACGGCGGCCGGGGCGGTGGCCTGCGGCTGCCGCCCGTCGGCCGCGGCCGCTACGACCTCGTCGGGGCTGCCCAGGCGGGTCAGGATGCGGCGGACGGCGGCGGGCGAGTCGACGGTGGCCCTGGCGCGGCGCCGGTCGATCTCGTTGCGCAGGTCCGCGACCAGGCGCATGCGGGTGGCCGACGACAGCTGCTGTTGCTGGGCCACGTCGCCGACGCGGCTCAGATACTCGTAAACGACCTGGTCGCTCTCAATCCCCACGAAGTCCCCTCCGGGGCGGGTGCGTTGCGTGACGCCGTCGGACGACGGTACCGCGCGGACCGGCGCGGCTTCCAAAAGCCCGTGGGGTGTTCGGGTGCGAGCCCGCGCACAGTGGGCCCGGCCGCCGGAGGCGACCCGCTACCGTGGACCGGATGAGCACCGAGGACAGGCCCGTGGCCCCCCGCTCCCTGGCGGAAGCGCTCCGCGCGCGGGGCGACGCCGCGCTGGGCGCGCTGCTGCGCAGCCGACCGGACCTCATCACGCCCGTGCCCACCGACCTCACGCAGCTCGCGACCCGCGCCGGCACCCGCGCCTCGGTGGTGCGGGCCCTGGAGCGGCTCGACCGGTTCACGCTGCAGACGGCGGAGGCGCTGGCCGTGGCGGCGGACCCGGCGGCCTACGACGAACTGCTCGGGCTCATGGCGGGCGACGCGGCCGACCCGGCCGTGGTGGCGGCCCTCCCGCACGCCCTGGGCACCTTGCGCGAGCAGGCCCTGGTGTGGGGCGGCGACGACCGGCTGCGACTGGTCCGCACCGCCCGTGAGCTGCTGGCGCCCTCGCCGCAGCACCCCTCCCCGACGGGGCTCGGCCCGACGGTGCAGGAGGCCACCTCGGGCATGTCCCCGGGGCGGATCCAGGAGATCGTCGCGGCGGCCGGGCTGCCCACCACCCACGACCCGGTCTCCGCGGTGACCGCCCTGACCGGGCTGTTCGGCGACCGCGCGCGGATGGCGGCGCTGCTCGCGCAGGCCCCGGCCGACTCCCTGGAGGTGCTGGAGCGGCTGGTGTGGGGGCCGCCGTACGGGCAGGTCACGGCCGATCCGGCGCCCCGGCTGCGCTGGCTGCTGGACCGTGGGCTGCTGCTGCCGACCGCGCCCGGGACGGTCGTCCTGCCGCGCGAGGTGGCGCTGCACCTGCGGCGCGGCCTGGCCCACCGGACGCCCGAGCCGGTGCCGCCCGCGGTGGAGGTGGCCGCGGGCCACCGTCCACAGGTTGTGGACAGCACGGCGGCCGGGCAGGCGTACACCGCCCTCGCGACCGTCGAGGAGCTGCTGAAGGACTGGGACGAGGGCGGTCCGGCGGTGCTGCGGGCCGGGGGCCTGAGCGTGCGGGACCTGAAGCGGACCGCCGTCGCGCTGGACGTGCCGGAGCCGGTGGCCGCGTTCTGGGTGGAGCTGGCGTACGCGGCGGGTCTGATCGCCTCCGACGGGGAGGCCGACGAGCGCTACGCGGCGACCCCCGCCTACGACGAGTGGCGCGAGCAGCCGCCCGCCGAGCGCTGGTCGGTGCTGGTCACGGCGTGGCTCACGGTGACCCGGACGGCCGGCCTGGTCGGCGGGCGGGACGCGAAGGACCGGACGCTGTCCGCGCTCGGGCCGGGCCTGGACCGGTCGGCGGCCCCGGAGGTGCGGCACCGGGTGCTGGCCCTGCTGGCCGCGCTGCCGGAAGGGGCCGCGCCGGACCCCGAGTCGGTGCTGGCCCGGCTGCGCTGGGAACGCCCGCTGCGCGGCGCGCGGCCCGAGGACGACCTGCGCGGCCGGCTCGCCCGCTGGACGCTGTCCGAGGCGGAGCTGCTCGGCGTCACCGGCCGGGGCGCGCTGTCGGCCCACGGCCGGGCCCTGCTGGGCGCGCCCCCGGCTCCCGCCCAGGGCCCGGAGACGGGACCCTCGGGCCCGGCGGAGTCCTCGGGGCCGGGGGACAAGCTGCCCGTCCACCACCACCGCCCCGCCCCGCCGACGCCCCTGTCCCCGGCCGAGCAGGCCGTCGCCTCGGCCGCGGCGGCCCGGGTCCTCGCGCCGCTGCTGCCCGAGCCGCTGGACCACGTGCTGCTCCAGGCCGACCTCACGGCGGTGGCGCCCGGGCCCCTGGAGCGGCCGCTGGCCGACATGCTGGGCGTGCTGGCGGACGTGGAGTCCAAGGGCGGGGCCACCGTCTACCGGTTCACGCCCGGGTCGGTACGGCGCGCCCTCGACGCCGGCCGCACCGCCGCCGACCTGCACGCCTTCCTCGCCGAGCACTCCCGTACGCCGGTGCCGCAGCCGCTGTCGTACCTCATCGACGACGTCGCCCGCAGGCACGGGCAGCTGCGCGTGGGGGCGGCCTCGGCGTACGTGCGCTGCGACGACGACGCGATGCTGGGCGAGATCCTCGCCGACAAGCGGGCCGCCTCCCTGGGGCTGCGCCGGCTCGCCCCGACCGTGCTGGCCGCGCAGGCCGATCCGGCGGGGCTGCTGGAGGGGCTGCGGGCGATGGGGTTCGCGCCGGCCGCCGAGTCCGCCGAGGGCGATGTGCTGATCACCCGTGCCCTGGCCCGCCGCACCCCGCCGCGCTCCGCGCCCGAGCCGGTCCCGGACGGCCCGCCCGTCCCCGACGACACCCTGCTCGCGGCGGCGCTGCGCGCCATCCGCGCGGGCGACCTCGCCTCCACCGCGCCGCGCAAGCCCGGCACGGTCCCGGCCGCCGACGGGGAGCTGCCGCGCACGGGCTCCGCCGAGACCCTCGCGACGGTGCAGGCCGCCGTCCTGACCGGCGAGGCCCTGTGGATCGGCTACGTCAACGCCGAGGGCGCCGCCAGCCAGCGGGTCATCGCCCCCATCCGCGTGGAGGGCGGATTCGTCACGGCCTACGACCACACCGCGGACGAGGTCCGTACGTATCCGCTGCACCGGATCACCGGGGTCGCGGAGCTGGCGGACGACGGGGACTGACGGCCCGCCGCCGGGCCTCTCACCCGTTCGGGTGCACGACGGCGTTCATGCACGCCACGCCGGGGATGTCCCACCCTCGGGCGACCTTGCCGTACCCGCCGCATCACGCGGGGTGCCGGGGGGCAGCCACGGGGTGTCCCTGTGAGCGCTGTCGAAAGGAACTCCCCGCATGCGCGCTGTTCGCCGAGTCGCCGCCGTCCTGGCCACCGCCGCCCTGATGACGTTCGGGGGGCTGGCCACCCCGGCCGCCGCGGTCAGTATCGATGTCGCCGGACTCGTCCTGGAGACGCCGCAGATCTGACCGCCCCCGCGCGCCCGTCGGGCCGGTCCCGTCCGCGGGCCGGCCCGGGGCGGTCGCGTCCGCGGGCCGGCCGTGGGCGGTCGCGTCCGCCGCTGGGCCGGAAAGGTCCCGTCCGTCGTCCCGGAGCCGTCTCAGAAAGGCACTGTCCGCATGCGTGAAAAGCTGCCCGCCGCCGCCCTCGCCGCCGTCGCCCTCGTGACCGCGCTCGCGCCGTCCGCGGCGGCGGCCGGGGCGCTGCCCCTGCCGTTGCCGGCCGCCGGGCCCGAGTCGCTGGTCACCGAAGGGGTCACCGTCGAGGGCCCGTTGATCCAGAACGTCAGTCTGCCCACACTCCGGTAGCCCCCCGGGTCCGGTAGCTCTCGCCGTCGAGCCGCACGATCTCGGCGTGGTGGGCGAGGCGGTCGGTCAGCGCCGGCGCGGACGCGCCGAAGACCTCGTGCCAGCGGCCGAGGGGGCGGTCGCTGGTGACGATCAGGGAGCCGCGCTCGTAGCGGTGGGCGACCAGCCGGAAGAAGAGCCCGGCGGTGTCCGGGTCGAAGGGCGTGTAGCCGACCTCGTCGACGATCAGGAGGGGGTGTTCGTCGAGCGCGGCCAGCTCCGCGTCGAGCCGCCCGGCCGCCCGCGCGTCGGTCAGCCGGGCGGCCCACTCGGCCGCGGTCGCGAACAGCACCCGGTGCCCGGCCCGGCAGGCCCGCACGCCGAGGGCGACGGCCAGGTGGGTCTTGCCGGTGCCGGTCGGGCCGACGAACACCACATTGCGCCGGGCCGCGACGAACTCCGCCTTGCCGAGCCGGGCCACCGTCTCCCGGTCGAAGCCCCGCGGGTGCCGTTCGTCGAAGTCCTCCAGGAGCTTGCGGGAGGGAAAGCCGGCGGCGCGGATCCGGGCCTCCGCCTCGCCGTCCGGGTCGGGCTGCCGGGGCACGGCCGGGGTCTCCGCCGCCGTCTCGGGCCGGGGCTCGGGGAGGTGGTCGTGCCGGGGGTGTTCCACGGGGGTCCGGGCGGCGTGCCCGCGGTCGCCGTGCGCGGCCATCGGCCCGGACATGTACGCGAGGATCGCCGCCGAGAAGATGAACGCCATGTGGATCACGGTCCCCCACAGCAGGGCGTGCTGCGAGGTGTGGTGCACGTCCACGAACATCTGGAGCAGATGGACCGACGAGATGCCCACGATGGCCGTGGCGAGCTTGACCTTCAGCACGTTGGAGTTGACGTGCGAGAGCCATTCGGGCTGGTCGCGGTGGCCCTGGAGGCCGATGCGGGAGACGAACGTCTCGTAGCCGCCGACGATCACCATGATCAGCAGGTTGGCGATCATGACGACGTCGACCAGCTTCAGGACGGCGAGCATGACGTACGTCTCGGTGGCGTGGCCGCCCACGCACATGAGGATTAAGGTCCACAGCTCCTTGAAGAACTTGTAGACGTAGACGCCCTGGGCGGCCACCAGCCCGAAGTACAGCGGGGCCTGGAGCCAGCGGGTGGCGAACAGGGCGTATCCGAGCGTGGTGGTCGGCGGGTTCTGCACCTGCGCCATTCTTCGGGGCCGTCATGGAAAAACTGAATTCACACCACACGTTGGGATGAATAGGCATTCAGTACGACCGGAGCCCTTCCGGGGACGTCCACGTCACACCACCGCACGCGGACGATCAGGCACACTGGACGTTTGGCCGAGCACTCGTGCCAGGGTGCTGCCTCCAGAAAGGGACCCGCGTTGAACGGACCTCTCATCGTCCAGTCCGACAAGACCCTGCTCCTGGAAGTCGACCACGAGCAGGCCGACGACTGCCGCCGGGCCATCGCGCCGTTCGCGGAGCTGGAGCGGGCACCGGAGCACATCCACACCTACCGGGTGACCCCGCTGGGCCTGTGGAACGCGCGCGCGGCCGGGCACGACGCGGAGCAGGTCGTGGACGCGCTCGTGCAGTACAGCCGCTACCCGGTGCCGCACGCGCTGCTGGTCGACGTCGCCGAGACGATGGACCGCTACGGCCGTCTCACCCTGTCCAAGCACCCGGCGCACGGCCTGGTCCTGACCACGACCGACCGCCCGGTGCTGGAGGAGGTGCTGAAGTCCAAGCGGATCGCGCCGCTGGTCGGCGCCCGGATCGACCCGGACACGGTCGCCGTGCACCCCTCCGAGCGGGGACAGATCAAGCAGACGCTGCTCAAGCTGGGCTGGCCGGCCGAGGACCTCGCCGGGTACGTCGACGGCGAGGCGCACGCGATCGAGCTGGCCGAGGACGGCTGGGCACTGCGGCCGTACCAGAAGCAGGCCGTCGAGAACTTCTGGCACGGCGGGTCCGGGGTCGTGGTGCTGCCCTGCGGCGCCGGCAAGACCCTGGTCGGCGCCGGGGCGATGGCGCAGGCCAAGTCGACCACCCTGATCCTCGTCACCAACACGGTCTCGGCCCGGCAGTGGAAGCACGAGCTGGTGAAGCGGACCTCGCTCACCGAGGACGAGATCGGCGAGTACAGCGGGACGAAGAAGGAGATCCGGCCCGTCACGATCGCCACGTACCAGGTGCTCACGACCCGGCGGAAGGGCGTCTACCCGCACCTGGAGCTGTTCGACTCGCGGGACTGGGGGCTGATCCTCTACGACGAGGTGCACCTGCTGCCCGCGCCGGTGTTCAAGTTCACCGCCGACCTCCAGGCGCGGCGGCGGCTCGGGCTGACGGCGACCCTGGTCCGGGAGGACGGGCGCGAGTCGGACGTGTTCTCGCTGATCGGGCCGAAGCGGTTCGACGCGCCGTGGAAGGAGATCGAGGCGCAGGGCTACATCGCGCCCGCCGACTGCGTGGAGGTCCGGGTCAACCTGACGGACTCCGAGCGGCTCGCGTACGCCACGGCCGAGACGGAGGAGAAGTACCGCTTCTGCGCGACGACCGCGACCAAGCGGAAGGTCACGGAGGCGATCGTGCGCCGCTTCGCCGGGCAGCAGATCCTGGTGATCGGCCAGTACATCGACCAGCTCGACGAGCTGGGCGAGCACCTCGGGGCGCCCGTGATCAAGGGCGAGACGTCGAACGCGCAGCGGGAGAAGCTCTTCGACGCCTTCCGCCAGGGCGAGATCAGCGTGCTGGTGGTGTCCAAGGTCGCGAACTTCTCGATCGACCTGCCGGAGGCGACGGTGGCGATCCAGGTCTCGGGCACCTTCGGCTCCCGGCAGGAGGAGGCCCAGCGCCTCGGCCGGGTGCTGCGGCCCAAGTCGGACGGCCACCAGGCGCACTTCTACTCGGTGGTCGCCCGGGACACGATCGACCAGGACTTCGCCGCGCACCGGCAGCGCTTCCTGGCTGAGCAGGGGTACGCGTACCGGATCATGGACGCGGACGAGCTGCTCGCGGAGAGCTGAGACCGGCCCGGCCGCTCACTTGCGGCGGACCAGGCCGGCTTCCTCTCCGTACTCACCGAGGACGATCACCTCGAAGGCGGCGCCCGCGAAGACCCGGACGGCGCGCAGGGCGTCGCCGAGGCGGTGGCGGTGACTGCCGGAGACGGCGGTGGCGCCGGGCGGGCGGCCCGGTGCCGGGGCGGGGTGGATGGTTGCTGCGCTCATGTCTCCATGGTGCGTTTCGTCCCGTAAGACCCGCGTCGGTCCCGGGGCCGAACCTCGCGGGGGCGCGCGTACGTCCCGGGGCGGACACGGGCCCCTCGGGAGGAGGGCGGCGTCCCCTAGGGGACGAGAAAAGCGTTGGCGCCCGCCGCCCGCATTCACCTAGGATCTCCGCTCTTGCCCGCCTCCCTCGACGGAGCGCGGCCGACCGGACGGAAACCGGCCGGCATCCCACCGCCCTTTCCCAGCAGGTCCCTTCCGGAGGCACTCCCTTGTCCACGCCCGTCGACGACCCGCTCGCGCGTGAGCGCTCCCACCTCGCCGCGTCCCGTTCCGCCCTGCGCGCCATGCGCGAGGACGTCGAAGCCCTCGACATCCGGGACGTCACCGCGAACTGGGTCAACGCCGCAGCCCTCGCCCACCAGATCGACGAGCGCATCAAGGCGCTGGCCGACCTCAGCGACACCCCGCTGTTCTTCGGCCGGCTCGACTACCTGCACGCGCCGGGCAGCGAGCGGGCCGAGGGCGCCGAGGGCGAGCGCTTCTACATCGGGCGGCGGCATGTGCACGACCACGACGGCGACCCCATGGTCATCGACTGGCGCGCCCCGGTCTCACAGCCGTTCTACCGGGCCTCCAAGAAGGACCCGATGGACGTCGCGCTGCGCCGCCGCTTCGGCTACACGGGCGGTGAGCTCACCGCCTACGAGGACGAGCACCTGTCGGACCCCACGGAGGCGGCCCGCACCAGCAAGCTGCTCCAGCAGGAGATCGAACGGCCGCGCGTCGGCCCGATGCGGGACATCGTCGCGACGATCCAGCCCGAGCAGGACGAGATCGTGCGCTCGGGGCTGTCCGGCACGGTGTGCGTGCAGGGCGGCCCCGGCACGGGCAAGACCGCCGTCGGCCTGCACCGGGTCGCCTACCTGCTCTATGCCCACCGCGAGCGCCTCGCCCGGACCGGCACGCTGGTCATCGGGCCGAACCGGTCCTTCCTGCACTACATCGAGCAGGTGCTGCCCGCGCTGGGGGAGCTGGCCGTCCAGCAGGCCACCGTCGAGGACCTGGTGGCACACGTCGAGATCAGGGGCACCGACGACGCGGCGGCCGCGGTCGTCAAGGGCGACGCCCGCATGGCCGAGGTGCTGCGCCGGGCGCTCTACTCCCACGTCACGCCGCCCACGGAGCCGGTCGTGGTGGTGCGCGGCTCGCGCCGCTGGCGGGTTCCGGCGTACGAACTGGAGGACATCGTCCGGGAGTTGCTGGACCGCGACATCCGTTACGGCGCCGCCCGCGAGGCCCTGCCGCAGCGCATCGCGCACGCCGTGCTGGTGCAGATGGAACGCTCCGGGGAGGCTCCCGACGACCGGGTGCAGGACGCGGTGGCCCGCAACAGTGCGGTCAAGGCGGCGGTCAAGGCGATCTGGCCGCCCGTCGACCCGGCGAAACTCGTGCTGCGGCTGCTGTCGGACCCGGAGTTCCTCGCGGCACACGCGGAGGGGGTCCTCGAGGCGGACGAGCAGAAGGCGATCCTCTGGGCGAAGCCTGCGCGCAGTGTGAGGTCGGCCCGGTGGTCGACGGCGGACGCCGTCCTGATCGACGAGGCCACGGACCTGGTCCAGCGCACGCACTCCCTCGGGCACGTCGTCCTCGACGAGGCGCAGGACCTCTCCCCCATGCAGTACCGGGCGGTGGGCCGCCGCTGCACCACGGGCAGCGCGACGGTCCTCGGCGACCTGGCGCAGGGCACGACGCCGTGGGCGACACGCAGCTGGGAGGAGGCGCTGACCCACCTGGGCAAGCGGGACGCCGTGATCGAGGAGCTGACGGCCGGTTTCCGCGTCCCGACGGACGTCATCAGCTACGCCTCACGCCTGCTGCCGCACATCGCGCCGGGCCTCACGCCCGTGGTGTCGATCCGTGAGAACCCGGGCCACTTCGAGGTCCGCCCGGTCTCCGGCACCGCCGACGTGGTCACCGCCTGCCGCGAGTCGCTGCGCCACGAGGGTTCGACGGGCCTGATCGCGGCGGACGCCCGCGTCCCCGCACTGGCCGAGGCCCTCAAGGACGCCGGCATCCCGTACCTGGGCCCCGGCGAGGAGACCACCCGCGAGACCCGCCTGACCCTGGTCCCGGCGTCCCTGGCGAAGGGCCTGGAGTACGACTACGTGGTCCTGGACGAGCCCCGCGCGGTGGTCGACGGCGAACCGGACGAACGCACGGGCCTGCGCCGCCTGTACGTGGCCCTGACCCGGGCGGTCTCGGGCCTGACGGTGACCCACGCGGCCGCCCTGCCGGAGCAGCTCGGGTAAGCGCCGGGCACCCGTCAGGAACCGTCCACCGCGGCCCGCCACTCCGCCACGGCCCCGGCCGACACCGGCTCGTCCCATCCCCCGGGACGAGCCGCACCGCCGACGTGGAACCCGTCGACCCCGGCCTTGCGCAGCACCGGCACGTGGTCGAGCCGCAGCCCGCCCCCGACCAGCAGCCGCTGCCCGTACCCCGGCTCCCCGGCCCGCCCGGCCTCCGCCAGCAGCACGGGCAGCCCGTCGTCGACCCCGGCCGCCGACCCGGCCGTCAGGTACGTGTCGAGCCCCGGCATGCCGTCCAGCTGCTTGCGCAGGGCGTCCCGGTCGGCGGCCCGGTCGATGGCCCGGTGGAACGTCCAGGGGCACCCGTCCAGCGCCGCCACCACGCGTTCCACGGCCGCCAGGTCCACCGCGCCCCCGTCGTCGAGGAAGCCCAGCACGAACTCCTCGGCCCCGGCCTCCCGCAGTTCCGCCGCGGCACCGGCGAGCCGGTCGACGTCCCCGGCCGCGAATCCGTCCGCCAGCCGGATCATCACCCGCAGGGAGATGTCCACGGCACGCCGGATCCCGGCGACGGTGGCGGCCGACGGGGTGAGTCCGTCGGCCGCCATGTCGGTGACCAGCTCGAGGCGGTCCGCGCCTCCCTCCTGGGCGGCGACCGCGTCCTCGACGCCGAGGGCGATCACCTCCAGGACTGCACGCTTGCTCATGGGGCCCCTTCGTCGGCACGGCGTCGGCGTTCGATGACAGGTCTAGTCCAATCAAAGACTACGCTGCCCACTCCGGCCGGCTCCCAAGCACCCTCCGGGGCCCGGCTCGTCACCCGTAGATGTTCAGCTCGGCCGCCTCGACGCCGGCCAGCTCGAAGGCGGGCACGCCGTCCACCGGCCGCCCGGTGTACAGCCGCACCAGGGTCGGCCCGTCCCCGATGAACCGCCCCGGGGGCCGCTCGCCGCCGCTCTCGCCCAGCCGCAGCGGTTCGTCCAGGTCGTCGAGGTCGGCGTGGAGCGGCACGTGCCCCCGCTCACGGGTGAGGCGCGCCAGCAGGGCGAGCGCGTCCGGCAGCCCGGCCCCGCCGTACGCGCCCGGTTCCCCGAGGGCCTCGCGCACGTCACCGGCGTGCACCCACTCCCCCAGGGCGAGGCCGTCCAGCTTCCCGTCCGCTCCGGCGATCACCGGCCCGGCCTCGGTCATCCCGCGCTCCAGCTCGTCGACGACGCGCGCGTCGCTCCAGCCGGCCCGCTCGGCGATGTCCCGGTCGTTGGACCCGGGCGAGAACGCGCCCGGTTCGAACCGGCCCTGCGCCACCCGCGTCAGGGCGGCCGAGCAGTGCGCCAGCACGTCCCGCACCGTCCAGCCCGGGCACGCGGCGACGGGCCGCGCGAAGTCCTCCCCGGCCCTGCCCCGCAACAGCGGGATCAGCGCGTCACGCTCGATCGTGAGCAGCCGCCCGGGCTGCTCGGGGTCCCGTACGTCATGCACATCCGCAGGAGTCGTCATGCACCCCACGCTAGGTGCCCCGCCCGGGTCGGCGGGAGAATGACCCCATGGCCGATCTCGACACCCTGCGCATCCGTTTCGCCCGCGCCCTGGAAGCGGCCCGGGGCCCGGCGGACGGCCCGGATCCGGCGCCGTACGCCGAGAACCTGCTCACCCGCTGGCGGGAACCGCAGCGCCGCTACCACACGGCCGGGCACCTCGCGGCGGTCCTGGACCGCGTCGACGACCTCCAGGAGTACGCGCGGGACCCGGACGTGGTCCGGCTGGCGGCCTGGTTCCACGACGCGGTCTACCTGCCCGACCGCTCCGAGAACGAGGAGCGCTCCGCCCGGCTCGCCGAACGGGCCCTTGCCGAGGCCGGTGTCCCGGACGCGAAGACGGCCGAGGTGGCCCGTCTGGTCCGGCTGACCGTCACGCACGACCCGGCGGACGACGACCCCGACGGCCAGGTCCTGTGCGACGCCGACCTGGCGGTCCTGGCCTCGCCGCCGTCGGCGTACGCGGCGTACACGGCAGCGGTCCGCGAGGAGTACCACTTCGTCCCGAACGACGCCTTCCGCGCGGGCCGGGCCGCGATCCTGCGCCAACTGCTCGGCCTGCCGCGGCTGTTCAGGACGCCGTACGGGGCGGAGCACTGGGAGGCGACGGCCCGGTACAACCTGTCCTCGGAGCTGGAAATGCTGTCGCTCACGCCCCTGGAACCCTCGTAGCCTGCCCCTCATGTGGACAACGGGCGCGGAGCAGGTGGAGCAGGCCGTCGACGAGTGCGTCGGGCTGCTGGGGACGGTCACCGGGCGGGACTGGCACGGGCCCCGGGCCGGACGGCTGGAGTGGAGCTGCCGGGAGGCCGCCGAGCACATCGCGGACGATCTGATCGCGTACGCCGGGCAGTTGGCGGGGCGGGAGTCCGAGGCCTACAGCCCGTTCGAGATCTCGCTGGAGGAGGGGACCGACAACGCGGGCGTGCTGCGGGTGATCGGCGCGACGGGCACGCTGCTGGCCGCCGCCGTCCGGACCACCCCGCCCGAGGTGCGGGCCTTCCACCCGTATCCGTTCCGCAGCGCGAACCGCGAGGGGTTCGCCGCCATGGGCGTGGCCGAGGTGCTGCTGCACACCCACGACATCGCCGAGGGACTCGGCGTCACGTACGAGCCCGACCCGGCGCTGTGCGACTTCGTGCTGCGCCGGATCTTCCCGCACGTCCAGCCGGGCCCCACACCGTGGCGCACCCTGCTGTGGGCGACCGGCCGCGGCGAGCTGCCCGGCCGGCCGGCCCTGACCGAGTGGCGGTGGAGCAACAACCTGGTGATCGACGCGGAACGGCTCACCCTCCAGGGCGTCACCCCGGCGGCGGCCGCCGATCTGTCCACGGTCGGCGACGGCGGCTTCGCGTGGCTCGGCGGAGCGCCGGCCGACGGCACCCGGGTCGGGGCCGGGCTGGTGTACAAGCAGTACGAGGACGGCGTCCACCGGCCGGAGTGGGGGATGTACGCGCTGGTCCGCCGCGAGGACGGCCGCGCGCTCGGCGCCATGGGGTTCCACGGCGTCCCGGACGAGGCGGGCCGGGTGGAGATCGGTTACGACCTCGTGGCGGCGGCCCGGGGCCACGGCTACGCCACCGAGGCCCTGCGCGCGCTGTCCGCCTGGGCCCTGGACCGGCCGGAGACACGGGTCGTCGTCGCCGTCGTCGAGCGGGGCAACCGGCCCTCGCAGAACGTCCTGGCGCGGGCCGGTTTCACCCGGGTCGCCGCGGATCCCGAGCACCTGACCTACGAACTGCGCGCCTCCGGCGACCGGTAGCTCCCCTTGCGCCGCCGCAGCCCCGAGCCGTGCAGCAGCCGCACCACCTCGCGGCTGCTGACCTCCACGGCCCCGGCCCGCACCACCTCCGCGTACCGCTGGGCGGGGATGTCGTAGTGGTCGCGTTCGAAGGCGCGGCGGGGCACGCCCACGCGGGCGGCGAAGGCGTGGAGCTCGTCGTAGGAGACGTCGCTGACCAGGTGGGACCAGAGGCGGCCGTGGCCGGGCCAGGTGGGCGGGTCGATGTAGATCGTCACGCCGGCCTCACGAGGACGCCGGCCCGCCGAGGGCCTCGCCGAGCGAGCCCACCGCCGCGACCTTCACCCCGGCCTCGGTGCACACCCAGTGCGGGTCGGGGCCCAACTCCGGTTCCACGTCGAGCGCGTGCGGCCCGCCCGTGCCGCACACCGGGCACAGCGGCCAGCGGCCGTACCGCTCCAGCAGGGCGTCCTGGACGTCCTGCGCGACCAGGCCGGCGACGAACTGCGCGCCCTCCGGCCACTGCTCGACCCACCACCGCCGCTGGGTGACGGACTCCTCCACCAGCGACACGACGTCGGCGTCCGCGACGCGTCCGGCGACCAGGTCGGCGAGCACGAGGGCGCGCGCGGCGTGCAGCGTCTGCTCCAGGGGGCTGATGGGGTCCATGCCCCCATTGTGCGCACTCTTGACCGCGACGCCGAGCCGAAAATATCTTTCAGGGGTGACCCAACGAGTGAAGGAAATTTTCGCGCGGGAGCGTGGCGGCCCGGGCGGCACCCCGCCCGCCCCCGCCGCCCTGGCGGCCAAGGTCCGCACGCTCGCCCCGTCGATGACGCGCTCCATGCAGCGCGTCGCCGAGGCCGTCGCCGGCGACCCGGCCGGCTGCGCGGCCCTCACGGTCACCGGCCTGGCCGAGCTCACCGGCACCAGCGAGGCGACCGTCGTACGCACCGCCCGGCTGCTGGGCTATCCGGGTTACCGGGACCTGCGTCTGGCCCTCGCCGGCCTCGCCGCGCAGCAGCAGTCCGGCCGCGCCCCGGCCATCACGACGGACATCGCGGTGGACGACCCGATCTCCGACGTGGTCGCCAAGCTCGCCCACGACGAGCAGCAGACCCTCGCCGACACCGCCGCCGCGCTCGACACCGTCCAGCTGGGCGCGGCCGTCACCGCCCTGGCCGGCGCCCGCCGCACCGACGTGTACGGGGTCGGCGCGTCCGGGCTCGTCGCCCAGGACCTCACCCAGAAGCTGCTGCGCATAGGGCTGATGGCGCACGCCCACAGCGACCCGCACCTGGCGGTCACCACCGCCGTGCAACTGCGCGCGGGCGACGTCGCGATCGCCATCACGCACTCCGGCTCGACGGGGGACGTCATCGAGCCGCTGCGGGTGGCCTTCGAGCGCGGGGCGACGACGGTGGCGATCACCGGCCGCCCGGACGGCCCGGTCACGCAGTACGCCGACCACGTCCTGACCACCTCCACCGCGCGCGAGAGCGAGCTGCGCCCCGCGGCCATGTCGTCCCGGACGGGGCAGCTCCTCGTGGTGGACTGCCTGTTCGTGGGAGTGGCGCAGCGGACGTACGACACGGCGGGGCCGGCGCTGTCGGCGTCGTACGAGGCGCTGGCCCACCGGCACCGCTCCTGAGGCAGCCGCCCCGCACCGCACCGGAAAGACACGGAAATGAGCCGTCCATGACCTCCACCTCCAACCCCCGTGACGTACGAGCCGAGTTGGAGTCCCTCACCACCGAGGCCTTCCGGCCGGACCGGGCGGACATCGACCGGCTGCCCACGCTGGAGATCGCGCGGCTGATGAACGGCGAGGACGCGACCGTCGCCGGGGCGGTCGCGGAGCGGCTGCCCGAAATCGCCGCCGCGATCGACGCCGTGGCGCGGCGGATGGCCCGGGGCGGCCGCCTCCTCTACGCGGGCGCCGGCACGGCGGGCCGGATGGGCGTCCTGGACGCCTCCGAGTGCCCGCCCACCTTCAACACCGACCCCTCCCGGGTCGTCGGCCTGATCGCGGGCGGCCCGGGGGCCCTGGTCACCTCGGTCGAGGGCGCGGAGGACTCCCCGGAGCTGGCCCGTGCCGATCTGGAGCCCCTCGGCCCGGCCCCCGACGACACGGTGGTCGGCATCTCGGCGTCCGGCCGCACGCCCTACGCCCTCGGCGCGGTCGAGTACGCCCGCGCCCGCGGCTGCCTCACCGTCGGCCTGTCCTGCAACCCGGGCAGCCCGCTCGCGGCCGCCGCCGACCACGGCATCGAGATCGTCGTCGGCCCCGAACTGCTCACCGGCTCCACCCGGCTGAAGGCGGGCACGGCACAGAAGCTCGTCCTGAACATGCTGTCGACGATCACGATGATCCGGCTGGGCAAGACCTACGGGAACCTGATGGTCGACGTCCGCGCCTCCAACGACAAACTCCGCGCCCGCTCCCACCGCATCGTCGCCCTCGCCACCGGCGCCGGTGACGAGGAGATCGAACGGGCCCTGGCCGCCACCGACGGCGAGGTGAAGAACGCGATCCTGACGATCCTGGCCGGCGTGGACGGCCCGACGGCGGCCCGCCTGCTGGAGGAGTCCGGCGGACACCTGCGGGCGGCCCTGGAGGCCCGGTCGTAGGACCCGCTCAGCCGGAGAGCCGGACGACCTCTTTCCGCTCCTCCCCCTGCTGCTCCCGCTCCGCCGCGGCCCGGTCGGCCAGGGCGTTGACGGCCGCGTTGAAGCGGTCCATGGAGGTGGGGTGGTCCGGGCCCAGCACGTACTCCTTGAGGACGCGGCGCTCCGGTGCCATCGGGTCGTGCAGGGGTGCGCGGACCGCGCGGAGGATCTCCGGCAGCCGGACGCACTCCCGGTCCAGCAGGTAGGCGCCCCCGGCGGTGGTGTAGGCGGCCCGGAAGGCCTCGTCCGGCAGGTCGTCCGCGTTGGTCAGGACGTACGGCTTCAGGCTCGCCACGAAGTCCGCGACCACGGAGGACACGTCGCTGACGAGCAGGTCGGCCTGGTCGAAGCAGTCGTACAGCGTGGGCAGTTGCTTGAGGATCACCTGGTGCCGGACGGCGCCCCTGCTCTCCCAGAAGAGCCGGTGCCACTCGGCCCGCAGCTCGTGCCACTCGGCCTCGCCGCTCAGGTCGGGCAGTCGGGCCTCGCGGGTCTGCTGGGCGTCGTCGCCGCCGAGCCGCCCCGACAGCTCGGCGAGCCGGGCCTGGATCTCCGCGAGCCGCGGCCGGGCGGCGGCGACGGCGGCCTCCACGCGCTCCCGGTCGCCCCGTTCCCCGTCGCGCCGCTCGTTGTCCGCGCGCAGCAACTCCCGGACGGCCCGGTCGGCTTCGGCCGCGGCGCGGGAGCGCTTGCCGGTCAGCGGATGCGGCTTGTAGAGGACCCGGACGTTCTCCGCGAGCAGCTTCCCGACCAGCGTCACGCCCATCGGGATCAGGGACGTGTGGCAGTCGTCGTCGCTCCAGCCCTCCCAGGTCGGCGCGTACAGGACGGTCGGCAGCGGCCCGGGCACGTGGTCCGCGTGCAGCCGGATCGACGACAGCTGCGGACGGCCCACCTCGACGATCGCGGAGTCGCTGATGGCGTGCCGCACCCGCTGGTACCGGTCGCGACCGGCCCGCCCGGCGACCCAGATCTCGTCGTACACCTTGCTCACCCGGTTGCTGCTGGCGAGCTTGTCGCTGTCGCCGTGCCCGATGAAGACGTGCTTGGCCTCCGCGACCCGCAGCATGTGCACGTTCTTGCCCGCGTTGCCGGGGTAGAGCACGACCCGCAGCTCCGGCAGTTCCAGCTGGGCCACGTCGTCGGCCTTCGGCACGCACAGCACCGGGATCGAGGTACGGCTCAGATAGCGGAACGACGCCCGCTCGCGCAGGATGATCAGCGGCCGCCGGTCGAGCCGCTCCAGCGTCTCGATCCACATGTTCACCTGGTACATGAAGTCCCGGGAGACGGACGCGAAGCTGAAGTACAGGGCCACCTCCGGCCGGTACCCGGCGAGCTGCCGGTTCACCTCGGCGATCACCTCGTCGTCCGACGGCATCCGCCGCGCCCGGCGCAACTGCCCCAGCAGCGCCAGCACGGCGGCGACCGTGAGCCCGGCGGTCAGCGCGAATCCGGCAGCGGCGGGCCGCCACGCCCCCACGGCGAGCGCGGTGAGCACTCCGGCGTGCGCCGGCAGGTCCAGGTGCAGCAGCTTGCGCAGGAAGCGCCGGTAGAGGAGGGCGGGCGGCGCCTCGGGGATGCCCGCCCCGCTCATGTCGAGGTTGCGCACGACCACCGGCAGCACGCGCCGCCGCCGGATCGCGTGATGCACGGCCGTGTACAGCACGACCAGCGCGAAGTGCACGCTGAACACGGCCAGCGCGGTCACCAGCACGGCGCCCGGCGCGTCCATCCGGTCGGCCAGGGCGAGCAGCATCACCGTCCGCACGGCGAACCGCATGGTGCGCGTCAGCTGCAACGCCGCCAGCCGCCGCACGAAGGCGGGAGCACGGGTGTGCAGCACCTCGTCGGCGGCGTAGCTCACGGCCGAGGCGGCGGCGAAGCCCCACAGCGACGGGAGCAGCGCGAAGACGGGCAGGGCGGCGAAAGCGGCGGCGAACAGGAGTACGAGAAACAGGTCGGTCTTCCCACGCACACGCAGGACACCGCACCACCAACGGAGCGTCATGGCAGGCTTTCTCTGAGGGAATCGGTCTTCCGGAGTGGCGTGCGGTGGGGCGGACGCCGGGGTGTACGCGCGATACGCCTGTTCGACGACGATGCCGGGCCAATGGTTGTAGTCCACCCGCCGATCACTGTCATTTCACCGCGACTTCACCTCCCGATTGACCTGCCGCACGCGGGCCCGCAGCGCCTCCCCGACGGGCAGCGACCGCAGCACGTCGGTCAGGTGCTCGGCCGTCCGTACGTTGCACCGCCCCAGATCCACCAGGGCGAACGGCTCGTCCCGCGCGGCCGTGACGGGGTCGACGCACAGGGACGGCAGTACGACACCGACTCCCGCGAGTGCGTCCCGCAGTGACTCCACGATCTCTTCGGTCGAGCGCACGCTTCCCTACCTCCACGCTGAGTTGGCGATTCACCACCCAGCGTGTCCGAGACGCCTCTAACCTGGCCAGATACGGCGGTCCAACAACCCGATGTGTACGACAGGGAGTTGCCCATGCCCGGACCCAGGGATCTCGACCCGTCCTCCTCACCGCGGGCCCTCCTGGGCGCCGAACTCCGCCACGCCCGCGAGAAGGCCGGCCTCAGCCAGGAGGAACTCGGCCAGCGGCTCTTCGTGAGCGGCTCGTTCATCGGCCAGCTGGAGGCGGGCACGCGCAGGATGCAGCGGGAGTACGCGCGTCTGCTGGACGAGGCGCTGGGGACGGAGGACTTCTTCCAGCGGCACTGCGGGGCGGCGGCGAAGTCGAGGTATCCGGAGCATTTCGCGGAGGCGGCCGAAGCGGAGGCGCAGGCCACCGAGATCCGGCAGTACGCGCCGCTCCTCATCCCCGGGCTGCTGCAGACTCCCGCGTACGCGCGAGCCGTGTTCCGCGCCTACCGGCCCACGGCACCGGCGGAGGTCATCGAGGAACTGGTGGCTGCCCGGATGGACAGGACGGCCCTCCTCGACGATCCAACAGGCCCCCTGTTGTGGTCGGTGCTGGACGAGGCCGCCCTGCGCCGGCAGACCGGTGGCCGGGAAGTGATGGCAGAGGCACTGCGTCACGTCGCCGGCCTCGTGCGCCGCAACCGGGTCATCGTGCAGGTGCTGCCGTTCGGCGCGGGCGCCCACGCGTCGATGGAGGGCTCCATGAAGCTGATGGACTTCGAGGACGCCCCTCCACTGCTGTACTTCGAGGGGGTCGGGACGGGACGGCTGGAGGACGACCCGGCCACCGTCCGGTACCAGCGGCACACCTTTCAACTCCTCACGGCCTGCGCCCTCTCCCCGGCCGACTCCCTGGCCCTCATCGAGGACATCGCGCAGGATTACGGCCATGAGGAGCATCACTGAGGTCACCTGGCACAAGTCCAGCTACAGCGGCGGCAGCGGCGGCGACTGTCTGGAGACGGCCGACGGCCAGGGCCCATTCGTCCCCGTCCGCGACTCCAAGGTCCCCCACGGCCCGAAGCTCGTGTTCCGGGCCACCGCCTGGGCCGCGTTCGTCGCGCACCTCAAGGACGAGACGGCCTGAGCTTCGGGACCCGGGCTTCGAGCCCTGTTTTCAAGGAATGGGTGGAGGGCCTCAACCCGCCCTCCCACCCCGAGAGTTGACGGGCAGCGTTCGGCTTGCCACGGACGGTGACCAACCTCTAGCGTTCCCGCATACGCAACAGCCCCCGCCCGGTGCGCCAACACCTGCGGGGGCTTAACCAACGAGATCGAAGAGACCGATCCCATGGCTGACGCCCACTTTAGTGCTGCCCTCCCGTCCGCGCACCCCATGGCCAACCCCGGCTACGGCAAGCGCTCCACTCCCAGCCAACTCCGCGCCGCAGCGCACGACTTCGCACACCTCCCACCCCGCGAAGCCGCCGTCGCCGCCTACCTCGACCGACTGCCCGACGGCGCCGACATCTCCGTGAAGACGCTGGCCAAACACCTCCCGTACGGCCAGTGCGCCCTGAGTACGGCCCTCAACCGCATCCAGCAGGCGGGCCACCTGCGCCGGGGCCGGGAGTGCGTCACGGCCGACGACGGCAGCTCGCGCTGGATCACCCGATCGTGGTGGTCCCGCACGGCCCGGGACGATGACTGGTGGGCGGCGTTCACGCGCGGGGACGTGCCGAAGGAACCGCGGCGCCCCACCCGCTCCCGGGCGCAGATCCTCCTGGCCGCCCTCGGCCGCAGCGCACCCGTGCTGTCGCTGTCCCAGGCCGACTGCGTGGCACTCGCCCCGCTGGTGACGGAGTGGTTCGAGCGGGGCGCCTCCGAGGACGACGTCCTGCAGGCCCTCACGGCCGGTCTGCCGACACCCGTCCACCACCCCGCCGCCCTGGTCCGCACCCGCCTGACCGGCAAGCTCCCGCCCCCACCGGCCCCACGTCCGCCCCTGCGGGTCCTGGAGTGCGCGCACTGCGGCGCGCCGGGACGCCCGGAGTCCCTGCCGGGAGGGCGTTGCGGCGCCTGCCGGGGCGAAAGCGCCCCCGCGCAACCCGTCGCGCCCCTGCCCGCCCCGTCCGTACACGATCACGCGGCCCGCATCCGCGCCGCGATGGACCAGCGCCGCCGGGAGAAGATTTCGCCGGCTGAGGACAATGGACGGTATGAACCACGCCCAGCTGACCGCACTCGGCCGCGCCCTCCGGCTCCTCGGTGAACACGGGGAGGCCCTCACCGCCGACACCCCGGACGCCAAGCTGCACGAGGTGAGGGCGGATCTGCGGCGTGCCCTTGACCTGCTGGAGGAGAGCGTCTCGAACGCCGCGCCCAGCACCCGGTGCCCCGAGCACCCGAACGGCCCGGTCGACGAGGCCGCGCCCGACCTGTGCCTGCTGTGCGAGACCCGGCGCCGGGCGGCCCGCCGGAACGAGTTCAACGGGCCCGCTCCCCACCAGCCGCCGTCCGAGCCCGCCCCGTCGCGGTACGGCGTGCGCGGCGACCGGCCGCAGCCCCAGCAGCGCTGGCTGCCGGAGCTGTGGAACGGGCAGACGTGGCAGCTGTGCGGCACCCCGCGCCGGGACCGCCGCGAGGCCGAGCTGTACATCGCCGCCCAGCGCCGCGCGCCCCGGGCCGCCATGGCGTACCGGCTGGTGCACGAGTTCACCGACTACGAGGTGCTGCGGGTGTGGGGGACGCCCGTGCGGACCGACATCGAGCCGATGGGCAACCTGTAGCCGCCCCGGGAGGGCGGGCCGCGCCCCCGCGCTCCTGACATCTGTCAGTACCGGCACCACCACCGGATCCCTAGGTTCTCCAGCGTCCGCACGACCAGGACGAACCCGAAGGAGAAACGGTGGCGAAGTGGCGGTCTTTGCAGGCGCTCGCTGTGGCGTCGGCGGCGGTGGCGGCGCTGTTCGCGTCGTCCGGTACTGCCGGTGCGACGGACGGCGCGGGATGCCCCAGCGACGAGGTCATGTGCTACGGCTGGAGCGGCAATTGGAACAAGGACGGGGGAGCGATCAGCTACTTCCGTGGTAACGCCTGGGACCTGAACCTCGACCGGTACGTGGGCAGCGGCACCGGCTCCGGCGAGGCCATCGGCAACAACAACGGGTCCCTCTTCGTGAACGCGCTCGACCGTACCCGCACCATCTACTACAACCCCTCCGTCGGTGGCGCCCGTCCCTCGGGCTACAACATCACCTACGGCTTCGGTGTGCGCACCTGCAACAACCACACGGGCACGACCAACTGGGGCGTTCTGCCCTGGTACATCTGCAACAACGCCCGTGCGCACTTCGCGAACTGAGTGAGAGCGGTGGGCGCCGGAGGCCGTCCAGCGGCCCGGCGCCCACCGCGTCCCGGACGCGCCGCACACGAAGGAGAACCAGGCCGATGAGCGTCACAGGGCGTTCGACACGACGGACCGGCGCATGGGTGCTGTGCGGTCTGCTGCCGCTGCTGACCGCGCTCGGGTGTTCCTCGCCGGACGGAGACGGGTCCGCGCAGGACGGGCCCCCGCCGATCGAGGTGACCCGGATCAGCGACCCCGCGAACATAGAGCAGCCGTTGAACAAGTACATCCTGACGCAGCGTCAGACGCAGTTGATGTTCGCGGCGGAGCAGCGCCTGCGGACCGCGTGTGCGCAGCGCTTCGGACTGAGCTGGGAACCGCCCCCGGTCGATCTCGACGTCCCGGACACCTTCCGCTACGGCGCCGACGCGTACATCCGCTACGACGAAGACGCGGCCCGCCGGGACGGCTACCACGCCGCCGCCGGGAGCGGCGAGCAGGACGCCCCCGACGGGGGATCCACGACCGGCACCGCCGGCGACGAGCCGTCCGGGCCCCGGATGTCACCGCAGCTGCGCACGGTCCTCACGGGTCAGGGCAGCGGCACCGTCGGGGGCAGGAAGGTCCCGGACGGGGGCTGTGTCGAGGAGGCCCGCCGCACCCTGCGCAAGGGCACCGACCCGCACTGGGACGAGAACTATCCCAACAGCCTCGCCATCAACCTCCAGGGCAAGATCGACGAGGACCCCCGGGTGGTCAAGGTCCTGGCGAAGTGGAGCGCCTGCATGAAGCGGGCCGGTTTCGACTACGCCAGGCCCAAGGACGCCTGGGCGGACCCCCGGTGGGAGGCGTCGGACACCCCCACCGCGCAGGAGCGGGCGGTGGCGGTCGCCGAGGTCCGGTGCGGCCGCACGGCACGCGTCGCCGAGACCATGGCGGCCGTCGAACGGGCCTACCAGGAACGCGTCGCCGACGACAAGAGCCAGGAGCTCGCGGAGTACGACCGGGGCAAGGAAGCCGTCATGCGGCGGGTCGCCGAACTCCTGGGCCGATGACCCGGACACGCCGGAAGGAATGAGGAGCGTGCCCAAGAACACCCTGCGCCACAGGCGCCGGGCGCTGGCCGGCAGCACGGTCGCCGCGGCGGCCCTGATCGCCGTCGGCTTCGCCGCGGGCTCGGCCATCCGCTCCCCGCAGCAGGTCGCGGCGGACGCGGCGGGACCCGGGCTCACGACGCTGACGACGCCCGTCGAGCGGCGCGTGCTGACGTCCACCGTCCTGCTGCGCGGAGACGTCACCGCCTCCAGGACCGTCGACGTCACACCGTCCTCCAAGGAGGCCCAGGCCATTGTCACCGCCGTCAAGGCCGAGCAGGGACAGGAGATCGGGCCCGGCCGGGTCATCCTCGAGGTCTCCGGCCGGCCGCTGTTCGCCCTGCCGGGCGGCAAGCCCGCCTACCGCGACCTGAGGCCCGGTGCCGAGGGCGAGGACGTGGCGCAGCTGCAGGCGGCGCTGAAGAAGCTGGGACACGACCCGGGCGAGTACGGCGGCACGTTCGGCCCGGGCACCAAGAACGCGCTGCGGGCCCTGTACGACGCCATCGGCTACGAGGTGCCCACCACCGGCGACGACCAGGCGGTGTCGGCCGCGCAGGACCGGGTGGCCGAGGCCGAGGACGCGCTGGCGGCCGCCCGGGGCACCGGCGCCCGGCGTGCCGGGGAGCGGCTGGAGCGTGCCCTGCGCGACCTCGCCCAGGTACGGGCCCGGTCCGGCCCGATGCTGCCCGTGGGCGAATTCGTCTTCCTGCCGTCCTTCCCCGCCCGTGTCGCCGCCACGCAGGCGGTGCTCGGGGCTCCGGTCAAGGCACCGCTGGTCACCTTGTCCTCGGGGCGGCTGGAGATCAAGGGCAGCCTCAACCCCGGGCAACGCGACCTCGTGCGCAAGGGGCAGACCGTCCGCATCCTCTCCGAGACCACGGGCAGGTCCGCACAGGGCACGGTCACCTCGGTGGGCGCGCTCGTCCAGGACAAGGACACCGGAGCGTCGAGCCATCCGCTGACCGTGACACCGGCCGGCGCGCTCGACGCCGGGTTCGCCGGGACCAACGTGCAGCTGAGGATCGAGGCGGCGGCCAGCCGCGGCAAGGTCCTGGTCGTGCCGGTCTCGGCCCTGTTCGCCACCTCGGACGGCACCACCAACGTCGTGCGCGTGCTGCCCTCCGGGGAGCAGCGGACCGTGCCCGTCACGGCGGGCATGTCCGCGGGTGGCATGGTCGCCGTCACCCCCGAGCGGGGCGGCACCCTGCGCGACGGCGAACGGGTGGTGATCTCCCGTCCCGAGGACGACGAACTGTCACCCGGCGGCGCGGCGGCCTCCACGAGGGGAACCGGGCAGTGAGCGTCCCGCCGCCCGCCCCGCCCGTCGTCGAACTGGACGGTCTGGGGCTCACGTACCCGGTCGAGCCGCCGGTCGCCGCGGTCCGGTCCTGCGACCTGACCGTCCGCGGCGGGGAGTACGTCGCGGTGGTGGGCGCGTCCGGCTCCGGCAAGTCGTCGCTGCTGAACGTCATCGGGCTGCTCGACCGCCCCACCTGCGGCCGGTACGCCCTCGACGGCATCGACACCACCGGCCTGTCCGACGCCGAGCGCACGGCGCTGCGCGCCCACCGCATCGGGTTCGTCTTCCAGGCCTTCCACCTCCTGCCGTACCGCACGGCCGTCGAGAACGTCACGCTGGGCCTGATGTACTCGGGCGTCCCCCGGCGCCGCCGGCCCGCCGTCGCGGCCGAGGCGCTGGAACGGGTCGGGATGGCGCACCGGCTGCACGCCGAGCCCACCACCCTCTCCGGCGGTGAGCGGCAACGCGTGGCGATCGCCCGCGCGCTCGCCGTGCGGCCCTCCCTGCTGCTGTGCGACGAACCCACCGGCAATCTGGACTCCGCCACCGCCCGGACCGTGCTCGACCTCATCGCGGGCCTGCACGCCGACGGCGTCACGATCGTCATGATCACGCACGACACGTCCGTGGCCGACGGCGCCGGGCGGGTCGTACGCATGCGGGACGGCGTCCTCACCGAAGACCACGCCACGAGGACGAACTCCGTATGACGCCTTTCCGCCCTTCCGACTCCGGCCGGTCCGCGGTCGGCCCGTCATCGACCCTGTCGGCCGCGGACCTGCTCGGCGAGGCGCTCGCCGGTGTCCTGCAGCGGCCCGTCCGCACGATGCTCACCATGCTCGGCGTCGTGCTCGGCGTCGGCACCGTGGTGGCCGTGCTGGGCCTGACCGCCAGCGCCTCCGGACAGATCTCGGAGCGCTTCAACGCGCTCACCGCGACCGAGGTGACGGTCCGCCCGTCGGCGGGCGGCCTCCCGAGTGAGGACGTCACCCCGGCCGGCTCCGCGTTCCCGGCCGACGCCGACGCCAGGGCGGGCCAGATCAAAGGGGTCCGCAGCGCGGGCACCTACTACGCCCTCGCCTCCGAACGCGTGGGTGACATCACCGGCGTGCCCCTGCCCGGCGCGTCCGCACGGCAACTGCCCGTCATCGCGGCCTCCGCGGGAACCCTGCCCGCGCTGCGCGCCACCCTGGACGGCGGACGGCTCTTCGACGCCGGTCTGGACCGCCGGGCCGAGCCGGTCGCGGTCCTCGGTGCGGGCGCGGCACGGCGGCTGGGCATCAGCCGGCTCGACCGGCAGCCCGTCGTCTTCCTGGGCGGGACGCCGCTCACCGTCATCGGCATCGTCGGCGACGTGGACCGCAAGTCGGAGGTCCTCGCCGCGGTGATCGTGCCGCGCGGCACCGCGGAACGCCTGTGGGGAACGCCCGGAAAGCGCGACGAACCTGCCCGGATGATCGTCGACACGGACCTGGGCGCCGCCGCCGACGTGGCCGCGCAACTCCCCCTCGCCCTGCGCCCGGACCGGCCCGACGCACTGCAGGCCGTCGCGCCGCCGGACCCCCGCTCCCTGAAGGACGACGTCACCACCGACCTGGACAGCCTCTTCCTGCTGCTCTCCGGCGTCAGCCTCGCGATCGGCACGGTCGGCATCGCCAACACCACACTGATCGCCGTCCTGGAACGCACCGGGGAGATCGGCCTGCGCCGGGCCCTGGGCGCCCGGCGCCGGCACGTCACCGCGCAGTTCCTCACCGAGAGCGCCCTGATCGGCAGCGTCGGCGGCCTCGTCGGCGCGGCCGTGGGTGTCCTCGCCGTCGTGACCGTCGCGCTGTTCCAGCGGTGGACCCCGGTCCTGCCGACGACCGTCGCCTTCCTGGCCCCCCTGATCGGGACGCTGACCGGCCTCGTCGCGGGCGCGTACCCCGCGCTGCGCGCCTCGCGCGTCGAACCGGTGGACGCCTTCCGCCACTGATCTACAGCAGCGGCAGGGCCGCGAAGCCGTGCCCCTCCCACAGCCGCCGCGAGGCCTCCTCCGGGTAGGCCGTGACCACCGGCTCCGCGTCCAGCACCTGCACCAGCCGCCGCTGATCGTCGTACGCCGGCCAGCCCGGGTCGCCCGTCCTCGCGAACGCCGTCCAGGAGGAGCGGAAGCGGGCGGACAGCGCCAGGGCCTCGGCGGACGGCTCGGCGCCCGCGAACAGCAGAGCGCCCAGGTCGGCGCCGTACGTGCCGAACAGCAGCGGGACGTCCAGGCCGTGGCAGGCGCCGAGCGCGCCGCCGTCGCCGGGGGCGGGCCAGGTCAGTTCGTAGACGTGCGCCCTGCCGCCGCCCGCGCGGTGTGCCTCGGCCAGGTGCAGGGAGGGCATGGCGAACAGCCAGTCCGTCTGGACGCGTTCGTACAGTTCGCTCGCGGAGGCGCCCGGGAAGGCCGTGCGGTAGGCGGCCTCCCCGTCGGGGCCGGGGGCGAACAGGCGCAGGGCCGCTCCCGCCCGCTCGTCGGTGACCTGCCCGAGCTGCCCGGCCAGGGCGGCGAAGAGGCGGTACTCGTCGCGGTTGTGGCCGACGAGGAGGTCGACGTCCTTCGCCGCTCCGGAGGCCAGGGCCTGCCACGGCGTCGCCGGAAGGACCTCGCCGTCGACCACCGGCGAGAAGGGCGTCACGGTGGGTGCCGCCTGTCCCCACCGGCCGAGGTGCTGCGGCATCTTCGGGCCCAGGGTCTCCCCCGCCGACGTCAGCCGCCGCGGGTCCACCGACGACAGGTCGGCGGCCGTGGGGCGCAGGCCCACTTCGGCGGCGAGGGCGGTGCCGATGTCCCGGGCCAGCGCGGCGGAGAAGAACGGGCCCGGCACGCTCTGCGCGATCGCCCGCCGGAACAGCCCCGCCGCCCGGTCCATCACCATCAGCGAGGCCACCGACCCCGCGCCCGCCGACTCGCCGAAGACCGTGACCTGCCCGGGGTCGCCGCCGAACGCCGCGATGTTGTCGCGCACCCACTCCAGCGCGGCCACCTGGTCGAGCAGGCCGCGGTTGGCGGGCGCGCCCTCGATGTGCGCGAACCCCTCCATGCCGACGCGGTAGTTGAAGGTGACGACCACGACGTCGCCGTCGGCCGCGATGCGCCGGGCGTCGTAGCCGGGGCTGCCGGCGTGGCCGAGCTTGTAGGCGCCGCCGTAGATCCACACCATGACCGGGCGGTGGGCGGCCGGGTCCGGGTCGGGGGTCCAGACGTTGACCGTGAGCCAGTCGTCGCCGCCGGGGACGCGGAACAGGTTCGGGCCGCCCATCAGGCCGAGGTCCTGCGGGGGCGGCGGGCCGAAGGCGACCGCGTCCCGGACGCCGTCCCAGGCGTGGGCGGGCCGCGGCGCCTGGAAGCGGGCCTCGCCCACCGGCGGTACGGCGAAGGGTATGCCGCGGAACACCGCGAGTCCCTCCGCACGGCGTCCGCGCACCGCGCCGGCGGTGGTGCGCACCACCGGCCCGGGCTGCTCGGAGGGGCCGTCCGCGGGCGGGCGGGACTCGGTCGTCGTCATCTGGGTCTCCTCACGGATGCCGGTGATCAGGCGCTCGGCCAGTGTCCTTGACCGGGGCAACCGGATCCAGGCACCCGTGGGCGGACCTCCGGATCAGCTGAGGGTCTTCAGCGACGCCGCGTCGTACGGCGCCAGCTCGTCCAAGCGGCCGGCGAGGACCTTCTCGGCCCACCGCGGGTCCTGCAGCAGGGCGCGGCCGACGGCGACCAGGTCGAACTCGTCGCGCTCGAAGCGGTCCAGCAGGTTGTCGAGGTCGCCCAGCTCGGCGCCCTGGCCCTGGAAGGCCTTGACGAAGTCGCCGTTGAGGCCGACGGACCCGACCGTGATGGCGGGCTTGCCGGTGAGCTTCTTGGTCCAGCCGGCGAGGTTCAGGTCGGAGTCGTCGAACTCGGGCAGCCAGTAGCGGCGCGTGGAGGCGTGGAAGGCGTCGACACCGGCCGCGGCCAGCGGGGTGAGGATGGACTCCAGCTCCTCCGGGGTCTCGGCCAGGCGGGCGCCGTAGACGTCCTGCTTCCACTGCGAGTAGCGGAAGATGACGGGGAAGCCGGGCGAGACGCTCTCCCGGACGGCCGCGACGATCTCCGCCGCGAACCTGGTGCGGGCGACCCGGTCGCCGCCGTAGGCGTCGGTGCGGCGGTTGGTGCCCTCCCAGAGGAACTGGTCGAGCAGGTAGCCGTGGGCGCCGTGCAGCTCCACGCCGTCGAAGCCGATGCGCTCGGCGGCCGCGGCGGCCTCGGCGAAGGCACCGATGACGGCGTCGATGTCGGCCTGCGTCATGGCCTTGCCGGTGGGCTCGTCCTCACCGATGCGCAGCCCGGAGGGGCCGACGGCCGGGGCGTCCGCGACGGGCGGCTCGCCCTGCTTGCGGACCATGCCGATGTGCCACAGCTGCGGCACGATCGTGCCGCCCGCGGCGTGCACCGCCTCGGCGACCTTCGCCCAGCCCGCGAGCTGCTCCTCACCGTGGAACCGCGGCACGCGGTCGCTCTGCCCGGCCGACTCGTGCCCGACGTAGGTGCCCTCGGTGACGATCAGGCCGACCCCGGCGGCGGCGCGGCGGGCGTAGTAGGAGACGACGTCCTCGCCGGGCACGCCGCCCGGGGAGAACATGCGGGTCATGGGCGCCATCACGATCCGGTTGGGGACGGTCAGGCCGCCCAGGGTGACGGGCCGGGACAGGATTTCGGCGGCACGGGAGGCGACGGTCACGTGGGGGCTCCTTCGGATACCGGACAGGACACACATACCCGACAGTATGTGCACGTGCATCGGACCCCAGGTTCAACCATGTGGCCCGCCGCCGCCATCCCGAGCCCCCTGTGATCCCGCACACGCCGGAGGGCGGCACCCCCTGCCGGAGCAGGGAGTGCCGCCCTCCGAAAGGACGTCGACCGACTCAGTCGATCAGAAGTCCATGTCACCGCCCGGCATGCCGCCGCCGGCCGGCGCGGCGGCCTTCTCCGGCTTGTCGGCGATGACGGCCTCGGTGGTGAGGAACAGCGCGGCGATGGAGGCGGCGTTCTGCAGCGCGGAACGGGTCACCTTCGCCGGGTCGATGATGCCCTCGGCGATCATGTCGACGTACTCACCGGTCGCGGCGTTCAGGCCGTGGCCGACCTGGAGGTTGCGGACCTTCTCCACGACGACGCCACCCTCGAGACCACCGTTGACGGCGATCTGCTTCAGCGGGGCCTCCAGCGCGAGCTTCACGGCGTTGGCGCCGGTCGCCTCGTCACCGTCGAGCTCCAGCTTCTCGAAGACCTGGGAGGCCTGCAGCAGGGCCACGCCACCACCGGCGACGATGCCCTCCTCGACGGCCGCCTTGGCGTTGCGCACGGCGTCCTCGATGCGGTGCTTGCGCTCCTTGAGCTCCACCTCGGTGGCGGCACCGGCCTTGATGACCGCGACACCGCCGGCGAGCTTCGCCAGGCGCTCCTGCAGCTTCTCGCGGTCGTAGTCCGAGTCGCTGTTCTCGATCTCGGCGCGGATCTGGTTGACCCGGCCCTGCACCTGCTCGGCGGAGCCGGCACCGTCGACGATGGTGGTCTCGTCCTTGGTGATGACGACCTTGCGGGCCTTGCCCAGGAGGTCGAGCGTGGCGTTCTCCAGCTTGAGGCCGACCTCCTCGGAGATCACCTCGCCGCCGGTGAGGATGCCGATGTCCTGCAGCATCGCCTTGCGGCGGTCACCGAAGCCCGGGGCCTTGACGGCGACGGACTTGAAGGTGCCGCGGATCTTGTTGACGACCAGGGTCGACAGGGCCTCGCCCTCGACGTCCTCGGCGATGATCAGCAGCGGCTTGCCCGACTGCATGACCTTCTCCAGGAGCGGGAGCAGGTCCTTGACGTTGGAGATCTTGGAGTTGGCGATCAGGATGTACGGGTCGTCGAGGACGGCCTCCATACGCTCCATGTCGGTGGCGAAGTACGCCGAGATGTAGCCCTTGTCGAAGCGCATACCCTCGGTGAGCTCCAGCTCCAGACCGAAGGTCTGGGACTCCTCGACGGTGATGACGCCTTCCTTGCCGACCTTGTCCATGGCCTCGGCGATGAGCTCGCCGATCTGGGTGTCGGCGGCGGAGATGGAGGCCGTGGAAGCGATCTGCTCCTTGGTCTCGACGTCCTTCGCCTGCTCCAGCAGGGCGGCGGAGACGGCCTCGACGGCCTTCTCGATACCGCGCTTGAGGGCCATCGGGTTGGCACCGGCGGCCACGTTGCGCAGACCCTCGCGCACCAGGGCCTGGGCGAGGACGGTCGCCGTGGTCGTACCGTCACCGGCGACGTCGTCCGTCTTCTTGGCGACTTCCTTGACCAGCTCGGCGCCGATCTTCTCGTACGGGTCCTCGAGCTCGATCTCCTTGGCGATGGAGACACCGTCGTTGGTGATCGTGGGCGCGCCCCACTTCTTCTCGAGGACGACGTTGCGGCCCTTGGGGCCGAGCGTCACCTTCACGGCGTCCGCGAGCTGGTTCATGCCGCGCTCGAGGCCGCGCCGCGCCTCCTCGTCGAACGCGATGATCTTGGCCATGTGAAGTGGTCCCTCCAGGACTGGGGGTGATTACTTCGGACCGCGCCCGCGCCCGCGACGGACGGCCCCCGACCGGCGGTTCCTTGCCCCACCTGGTCCGTGGCCTCACCGACCCGGTCCTTACGTTGTCACTCTCACCTTCAGAGTGCTAACGCAATGATTAGCACTCGGGCATGGCGAGTGCAAGCGCCTCCGGGGGATCGGCCGGGGGCGTCAGCCCCCCGCGAACACCCCCACGCACCCCCCGCGAGCAGGCCGAAGGGCCCGCACCCCGGGGGGTACGGGCCCTTCAGAGAAGACCTGTCGCTTGCGCGTTGGTCGTGGTGCGCGTTCAGGCGGTGACGCGAACCATGTCGGCCTGCGGGCCCTTCTGACCCTGCGAGATCTCGAACTCGACCCGCTGGCCCTCTTCCAGGGTGCGGTAGCCGTCCATCTGGATCGCGCTGTAGTGGACGAAAACATCCGCACCACCGTCGACCGCGATGAAGCCGTACCCCTTCTCCGCGTTGAACCACTTGACGGTGCCCTGAGCCATGCCTAACTCCCCTATTACTGGCCCTTGCACAGATCCACACTTCGCGGACCCGGGTCAGACCTCACCCCCCACGGTTGGGGGCGTGCGCCGGAACGCGTCGACCGCGGCTGAATGTATCTGTCCAACTGCCGTCTGCAACAGGTCAATCGGACGAGAATTCTGGACTCGCGGGGTCCGGAATGTGGGGAGAGTTCACCCGAATTCAGGGCAAGTCGGGCCACAGAAAAGCCACAAAAGCCGCGAAAGACGCGCACACTTTGGCTACATCTTGTCGGGCTCGCGGCAGGAATGCAGGGTTCCGATCAGCGGATCGGGATCGCGTTCCCCAACTCTACCGCGCTCAATCACACAGAATTGCCCCCTCCGCTTCTCTCACGGTGGGGGCAATTCGCTGAACGCTCGGTAACCGGCATTACTCCAGGTAACGCCGAGGCCGGTTCACCCTCCGGCGACGGCCGGGATGATCGACACTCCGGCACCGTCCGGGGTGGCCGTCTCCAGCCCCTGCTCGAACCGCACGTCGTCGTCGTTCACGTAGACGTTGACGAAGCGGCGCAGCTTCCCCTGGTCGTCCAGCACCCGGGCGGCGATCCCGGTGTGGTTCTTCTCCAGGTCGGCGATGACCTCGCCCAGGGTCGCCCCCTCGGCGGCGACCTCGGCCTGCCCGCCGGTGTAGGTACGCAGGATGGTGGGGATGCGAACGGTGACGCTCATGACTTCAGAACCTCCGGTTTGGTGACGGACCCAGGGGCGCGGGGAACTGCGCGAACAACCCCCACCGGCCCGCAGTGAACAACGATCAGACGAGCCCAGCTGCCCGGAACGACTCCAGACTCGGGCGAATGGTCGCGGTGAGCCCCGTGCCCGCCACCGCGTCCAGCGTCTTCAGACCGTCCCCGGTGTTCAGCACCACGGTCGTCCTCGCCGGGTCGAGGAGCCCGTTCTCGACGAGCTTCTTCGTCACGCCCACCGTCACACCACCGGCGGTCTCCGCGAAGATCCCCTCGGTCCTGGCCAGGACCTTGATCGCCTCGACGACCTGCTCGTCCGTCACGTCCTCCACCGCACCGCCCGTACGCCGCGCGATGTCCAGCACGTACGGCCCGTCCGCCGGGTTGCCGATCGCCAGCGACTTGGCGATCGTGTCCGGCTTCTGCGGCCGCACCACGTCGTGCCCGGCCTTGAACGCCGTCGACACCGGCGAGCAGCCCAGCGCCTGCGCGCCGAAGATCTTGTACGGCTTGTCCTCGACCAGCCCGAGCTTGATCAGCTCCTGGAGCCCCTTGTCGATCTTCGTGAGCTGCGAGCCGGAGGCGATCGGCACCACGATCTGGTCGGGGAGCTGCCACCCGAGCTGCTCGCAGATCTCGTACGCCAGCGTCTTGGAGCCCTCGGCGTAGTACGGCCGCAGGTTGACGTTGACGAAGCCCCAGCCCTCGCCGGCCGGGTCGCCGATCAGCTCGGAGCAGAAGCGGTTCACGTCGTCGTAGTTGCCCTCGATGCCGACGAGCTCACCGCCGTAGACCGCGGCCATGACGACCTTGCCCTGCTCCAGGTCGTGCGGGATGAACACGCAGGAGCGGAAGCCGGCGCGGGCCGCTGCGGCGCCCACCGCGCCGGCCAGGTTGCCGGTGGAGGAGCAGGAGAGGGTGGTGAAGCCGAAGGCGCGGGCCGCCTCCAGGGCCTGCGCGACGACGCGGTCCTTGAAGGAGTGCGTCGGGTTGCCGGAGTCGTCCTTGACGAAGAGCTTGCCGGCGTCGACACCCAGCTCGCGCGCCAGGTTGTCGGCCTGCACGAGCTTGGTCCAGCCCGGGTTGAGGTTCGGCTTGTCCGCGACGTCGGCCGGGACCGGCAGCAGCGGGGCGTAACGCCAGATGTTCGCGGGTCCCGCCTCGATCTTCTTCCGCAGCTCCTCGGCGTCGTAGGCCGAGAAGTCGTAGGCGATCTCCAGCGGGCCGAAACACTCCTCGCAGGCGAAGACCGGGCCGAGGGGCACGCGGTGACCGCACTCACGGCAGCTCAGCGCGGCGGCCGGGCCGAGGTCTACGGTGGAGTTCGTGGTGCTTGCAACAGTCTGCACAGCCATGTGAGGCGAGGCCCTTTCTCCTCATCTTCCTCACGACGCATCTCGCCGTGAGACGGATTTGGCACCTTCCCTAGCCGGGAGCCTCGCGCTGTGGTCGCCAGTGACCTACGAGAACCGACTGGAGGGTTGCCGGGGCTTCATCGGGCCGTTTCCCTCTGCCCCTCTGGATGAGCTGTATGTGGTTGTAGGCGGCGGCCGACCTCGGACATGCGATGGTCACCCGCGTTGTTCAAGACTGTAACCGACGACCAGGACAGTTGAGATAGTCGTCCGAACCGCGAGATGGCTCACAGTCGTCCCGCCGAGAGAACGAAGGAGCCGCCACGGTGCTGGAAGAAGTCGAGCGCTGGCTGGGCACCCGTTCCTGGTCCGCCACCGAGCGTCCGCTCCACCGGATCCTCGCCGCCAAGCAGCGCGCGGGCCGGACGGTGAGCGTGGTGCTGCCCGCCCTGAACGAGGAGGAGACGGTCGGCGACATCGTCGCCGTCATCCGCCACGACCTGATGCTGCAGGTCCCGCTCGTCGACGAGCTGGTCGTCGTGGACTCGGGATCGACCGACCGCACCGCCGAGGTGGCCGCCGCCGCGGGCGCGACCGTGGTGCACCGCGACGCGATACTCCCGCGCGTCCCGGCCGTGCGCGGCAAGGGCGAGGTGCTGTGGCGCTCGCTGCTCGTCACGCGCGGCGACATCGTCTGCTTCATCGACGCGGACCTGCGGGACTTCTCGTCCGACTTCGTCTCGGGGATCGTCGGCCCGCTGCTGACCGACCCGGACGTGGCTCTGGTGAAGGGCATGTACGACCGTCCCCTCGGCGGCGCCGCCGGGCAGGGCGGCCGGGTCACCGAGCTGATGGCCCGCCCGCTGCTGAACATGCACTGGCCGCAGCTGGCCGGCTTCGTGCAGCCGCTGGGCGGGGAGTACGCGGCCCGCCGCTCGCTGCTGGAGCGGCTGCCGTTCCCCGTCGGCTACGGCGTCGAACTGGGCATGCTGGTCGACGCCCTGCACCTGGTGGGCCTGGACGCCCTCGCCCAGGTGGACGTCGGGGTGCGCAAGCACCGGCACCAGGACGGGCAGGCGCTGGGCCGGATGGCCGCCGAGATCTACCGCACGGCCCAGCTGCGGCTGGCCCGGGGGCATCTGATCCGGCCGTCCCTGACGCAGTTCGAGCGGGGCGGTGACGGCTTCGAGCCGCGGACGTACTCCGTCGACACCGAGGAACGTCCGCCGATGGTGGAGATCGCCGAGTACCAGGCGCGACGGGCCGCCTGACCGTGACCGTTTTCGGCCGGACGCGGCAGGTCCGTACGTTTGAGCGTTTACAGCCGGGCTAGGTTGAGGCCTATGGGTTCGACGCACGGTTCTGCACGGGTACTGGTGGCCTCCAACCGGGGCCCGGTCTCCTACACGGTCGGTGAGGACGGTTCGCTGGACGCCAAGCGGGGCGGCGGCGGGCTGGTCTCGGGGCTCTCCGCGATCGGCTCGGACGCCGACGCGCTGTGGGTCTGCTCGGCGCTGTCCGACGGCGACCGCGAGGCGGTCCGGCGCGGAGTCGGGGAGGACGGCGTGCGGATGCTGGACATCCCGGCCGACGTGCACGCCGACGCCTACAACGGCATCGCCAACTCGGTGCTGTGGTTCGTGCACCACATGCTCTACCAGACGCCGCTGGAGCCGGTCTTCGACGCGGAGTTCCGGCGCCAGTGGGCGTCGTACGAGACGTACAACCGGGCGTTCGCCGAGGCGCTGGCCGAGGAGGCGGCGCAGGGCGCGGCGGTCGTGGTGCAGGACTACCACCTGACGCTGGTGCCGGGCATGCTGCGCGAGCTGCGCCCGGACCTCAGGATCGGCCACTTCTCGCACACGCCGTGGGCGCCGCCCGAGTACTTCCGGATGCTGCCGGACGACGTGGCCGGGCAGGTGCTGCGCGGCATGCTCGGCGCGGACCGGCTCGGCTTCCTCACCCAGCGCTGGGCGGACGCGTTCACCGCGTGCGCCGAGCGGTTCGCGGGCGGGCTCGGCGGCACCCGCGTCGGCGTGCACGGGCTGGGCGCCGACGCGGACTTCCTGCGCGAGCGCGCGCACCGGCCGGACGTCGAGGAGCGGATGGCCGCGCTGCGCGAGGAGATCGGCGAGGGCCGCCGCACCATCGTCCGCGTCGACCGCACCGAGCTGTCCAAGAACATCGTGCGCGGCCTGCTGGCCTACCGGCGGCTGCTCCAGGCGCACGGCGAGTGGCGCGAGCGCGTGGTGCACGTGGCCTTCGCCTACCCCTCGCGGCAGGACCTCGCGGTGTACCGGGACTACACGGCCGAGGTGCAGCGCCTGGCCGACGAGATCAACGCCGAGTTCGGCACACCGGGCTGGACGCCGGTCGTGCTGCACGTCAAGGACGACTTCGCCCGCTCCCTGGCCGCCTACCGGCTGGCCGACGTGGCCCTGGTCAACCCCATCCGCGACGGCATGAACCTGGTCGCCAAGGAGGTCCCGGTGGTCTCCGACGCGGGCTGCGCGCTGGTGCTGTCCCGGGAGGCAGGGGCGCACGAGGAGCTCGGCGAGGACGCGATCACGGTCAACCCCTACGACATCACGGGCACGGCCGCGGCCCTGCACGAGGCGCTGTCGATGCGCCCGGAGGAGCGGGCCGAGCGCAGCAAGCGCCTCGCGGCGGCGGCCACGGCGCTGCCGCCGGCGCGGTGGTTCGTGGACCAGCTGGAAGCGCTGAAGGGATGAGCGGCCCGATGCCCGCCTCGCAGCCGCTGCCCACGCCCGTCACGAAGGAGGGCCTGGAGGGTCTGGAGGCCCTGCTCGCCCGCCCCGGCAAGGCGCTGATCGGCCTGGACTTCGACGGGACGCTCGCGCAGATCGTCGCCGACCCGGAGCTGGCCCGGGCCCACGCGGACGCCGTGCCCGCGCTGGCCGCGCTCGCGCCGGAGGTCGCCGCCGTGGCGGTGATCACGGGCCGGCCGGCCGCGGTCGCCGTGCGCAACGGCGCCTTCGCCGGCGTGCCCGGCCTGGAGCACCTCGTCGTCCTCGGGCACTACGGCGCCGAGCGGTGGGACGCCCGCAGCGGCGAGGTCCGCACCCCCGAGCCGCACCCCGGTGTGGCGGCCGTCCGCGCCGAGCTGCCCGCGCTGCTCGACGGGACCGGGACCTTCGTGGAGGACAAGGGCCGGGCGGTGGCCGTCCACACCCGCCGGGCACCCGATCCGCAGACGGCCTTCGAGGCGCTGCGCGCACCGCTGACCGAGCTGGCGGAGCGCCACGGCCTGATCGTCGAGCCGGGCCGTTTGGTCCTGGAGCTGCGCCCGCCCGGCATGGACAAGGGCGTCGCCCTGCGCGCCCTCGCCCGGGAGATCGGCGCCGAGTCCGTCCTGTACGCCGGTGACGACCTCGGCGACCTGCCCGCCTTCGGAGCCGTGGACGCCCTGCGCGCGGAGGGCACCCCGGGCCTGCTGGTGTGCAGCGGCAGCGACGAGGTGATCGAGCTGCGTGAGCGCGCGGACGTGGTGGTGGACGGCCCGGAGGGCGTCGTGGCGCTGCTGCGCGAGCTGGCCGGCCGGCTGGGCTGAGCCCTCCCGCCCCCGGTCAGCGTTCCGACCGGCGCCGGTCCCGGATCCGCCGCAGCCGGTTGACCGTCACCGGGTCGTGGGCCAGGGCCCGCGGGTCGTCCAGCAGGGCGTTGAGGAGCTGGTAGTAGCGCACGGGTGCCAGTCCCAGCTCCTCGCGCACGGCCCGCTCCTTCGCGCCCGGACCGGGAAACCCGCGGCGCTCCAGCGCGAGGATGTCCCGCTCCCGGCGCCCGAGCCCCCGGCCGTCCGTGTCGTCGTCGGTGTGCTCGTCCATGGGGGGCACCGTAACGCCCCCCACCGACAGCGGGACTACTCCGCGCTCTCCGCCCGGACCGCCGCCGCCTGGAGGTGGCCGAGGACACCGGACGGGCTGCCCCCGGGAGCGACCGCCTTGCCGATCTGCGTCTTGACCTGGGCGCTGACGTCGGCCCAGGAGGTCTTGCCGACCGGGTACAGCTCCGACGACGGCAGCTCCTCCAGGAACGGCCTGAGGTGCTTGTCCTCCTCGGCGGCGGTCATGGTCGCGGACGCGGAGGAGGTGACCGGCAGCAGGTCGTACTCGCGGGAGAAGGCCAGCACGTTCTCCTCGCTGTAGACGAAGTCGAGGAAGTCGCCGATCTGGTCGCGGTGGCCGTGCTCGCGGAAGGCCGTCATCCAGTCGGCGACGCCGAGCGTGGACTTGCTCGGGCCGTCCTTGCCGGGCATGGGCACCATGCCGTACTTCACGCCCTTGTCCCCGGCGATCTTCATCAGGGAGGGGTGGCCGTTGAGCATGCCGACCTGGCCCTTGGCGAAGGCCGCGAAGGCGTCCGCCCGGTTGAGCTCACCCGGCGCGACCGGCCCGGTCAGGTCCTTGCCGACGAGTTCGTTCTTCAGCCAGGCGAAGGTGTCGATGTTCTCCGCGGAGTCGATGCCGTAGCTGTCGACGCTGTCGGTGTAGCCGCCCCCGCCGCTGAGCATCCACTGCATGGTCTCGGCCTGCGCCTCCTCGGGGCCGAGGGGCAGCGCGTAGGGGTACTTCACGCCCTCCGCCTTGAGCGCCCCGGCGGCGTCGGCCAGGTCGTCCCAGCTCTCGGGCGGGGTGATGCCGGCCTTCGCGAAGAGCGTCTTGTTGTAGAAGAGCACGCGGGTGGAGGAGGCGAACGGCATGCCGTACTGCACGCCCTTGACCTGGCCCGCCGAGGCCAGCTGCCCGACGAAGTCGGCCTGCACGGGTATGGAGAGCAGCTCGTCGGCCTTGTAGAGCTGGTTCCGCGCCGCGTAGTCCGCGTACGCGCCGATCTGCGCCATGTCCGGCGGGTCCCCGGCCGCCACCATCTCCCGGACCTTGCGGTCGACGTCGTTCCAGGAGTAGACGCTGACGTCGATCGTGACGTCCGGGTGCTCGGCCTCGTACTCCGCGGCGAGCTTGTCCCAGTACTTCTTCGAGCTGTTCGCCGCGCTGTCGCCGTAGTCCGCGGCGACCAGCTTCAGGGTGACGTCCCCGGAGCCGCCCGTGACGCCGCAGCCGCCCAGGACCGCCGTCATGCCCAGTGCGGACGCCACCGCGATCGTTCCTGCCATTCGCCGACGCTGCACCGCTGCTCTTCCCCAACCCTGGCGTCCCGCACCGCACTCCGGCACGGTCCGCCACCCGAAACTTTTCGATATCCGGATTAAGGTCTACACCACGTGAGTGGACTAGACCTCTTGCGGGTCCCCGGGCACACTGTCCTCCGTGAGACATGTCATCGCCCTCGACGTGGGCGGCACCGGGATGAAGGCCGCCCTGACCGGGCCGGAGGGCGAGGTCCTGCACCGCGCCCGCCGGGCCACCGGGCGGGACCGGGGCCCGGACGCCGTCGTCGCCGGCATCCTCGACTTCGCCGCCGAGCTGCACGCCTACGGCGCCGAGCGGCTCGGCACGCCCGCGTCCGCCGCCGGCGCGGCCGTCCCGGGCATCGTCGACGAGGCCGGGGGCGTCGCCGTCTACGCGGCCAACCTCGGCTGGCGCGACGTCCCGCTGCGCGCGCTGCTGGCCGAGCGGCTGGGCGTCCCCGTCGCCCTCGGGCACGACGTGCGCACCGGCGGCCTCGCCGAGGGCCGGGTGGGAGCGGGCCGGGGCGCCGACCGCTTCCTGTTCGTGGCCCTGGGCACCGGCATCGCGGGCGCCATCGGCGTCGACGGCCGCGTGGAGGCGGGCGCGCACGGCTTCGCGGGCGAGATCGGCCACATCGTCGTACGCCCCGGCGGGACCCCCTGCCCGTGCGGCCAGCGCGGCTGTCTCGAGCGCTTCGCCTCGGCCGCGGCCGTCAGCGAGGCCTGGGCGGCCGCCTCCGGCACCCCGGGCGCGGACGCGGCGGACTGCGCCAAGGCCGTGGACGCCGGCGACCCGCGGGCCCTCGCGGTCTGGCAGCAGGCCGTCGACGCCCTGGCCGACGGCCTGGTCACGGCCCTGACCCTGCTGGACCCGCGCACGCTGATCATCGGCGGCGGTCTCGCGGAGGCGGGGGACACCCTGTTCACACCCCTGCGGGAAGCGATCCGCAGCCGCATCACCTTCCAGAGGCAGCCGTCCCTCGTCCCGGCGGCGCTGGGGGACGGTGCCGGCTGTCTGGGGGCGGGCCTGCTGGCCTGGGATCTTCTGGCATCGACCGACCGTACGGAGGTAACGCCCTGATGGCAGCCCACCCAGGGGCGCGGGGAACTGCGCGACCAGCCACCCACCACCCGCACCCCGCCACGGCCGACCGCCCCACGGTCCTGACCGGTGCGACCGTGGTCCTGCCCACAGGAGCCGTCGAGAACGGCCGACTGGCCGTCGACGGCACCCGCATCACCGCCGCCGCCCCCGAGAACGCCCAGGTCATCGACGTCTCCGGCCACTACGTGGTCCCCGGCTTCGTCGACCTGCACAACCACGGTGGCGGCGGAGCCTCCTTCACCTCCGGCTCGGTCGACGACATCCTCAAGGGCATCCACACCCACCGCCTGCACGGCACGACCACCCTGGTCGCCTCCACCGTCACCGGCTCCATGGACTCCCTGGCCCGGCGCGCGGGCCTGCTCAGCGAACTCGCCGAGCAGGGCGAGATCGCGGGCATCCACTTCGAGGGGCCGTTCATCTCCCCCTGCCGCAAGGGCGCCCACTCCGAGGAGCTGCTGCGCGACCCGGACCCGGCGGAGGTCCGCAAGCTGATCGACGCGGCCCGGGGCCGGGCGCGGATGGTCACCCTGGCCACCGAGCTGCCCGGCGGCCTGGACTCCGTACGCCTCCTGGCCGACCACGGCGTGATCGCGGCCGTCGGCCACACGGACGCGACCTACGAGCAGACCGTCGAGGCCATCGACGCGGGCGCCACCGTCGCCACGCACCTCTTCAACGCGATGCCGCCGCTCGGCCACCGCTCCCCCGGCCCGATCACCGCGCTGCTGGAGGACGAGCGGATCACGGTCGAGCTGATCAACGACGGCACGCACCTGCACCCGGCCGCCCTCCAGCTGGCGTTCCACCACGCGGGCGCCCACCGGGTCGCCTTCATCACGGACGCGATGGACGCGGCCGGCTTCGGCGACGGCCGCTACTGGCTGGGCCCCCTGGAGGTGGAGGTCGCCGACGGCGTGGCCCGGCTGGTGGCGGACGGCACCATCGCCGGCTCGACCCTCACGCTGGACCGGGCCTTCCAGCGGGCGGTCACCGTCGACGGCCTGTCCGTCGAGGACGCGGTGGCGGCGCTCTCGGCGACTCCCGCCCGGCTGCTCGGCATGGCCGACACGATCGGCTCACTGGAGCCCGGGAAATCCGCCGACCTGGTGATCCTGGACTCCGCGTACGAGCTCAAGGGCGTGATGCGCCGGGGCGAATGGGTGGTCGGTCCCCAACTGGGCTGATACATCCACCAGTAGGGAGACGGTGGCCGACTCCAGGACTGGGCCGGCCGCCGTCTCTTTGGCATGATCGGGCTTCCGGACCGTTCATGTCAGCCAGCACATCGGGGGAGGTCGGCCCAGGTGATCCTCACGGTCACACTGAACACCGCTCTCGACATCACCTACCGCGTCCGGTCCCTCAGGCCGCACGCCTCCCACCGCGTCTCCGAGGTGATCGAACGCCCCGGCGGCAAGGGCGTCAACGTCGCCCGGATCCTGGCGGCGCTCGGGCACGAGGTGACGGTGACCGGCTTCACGGGCGGGGCGACGGGCCGGGTCGTCCGGGAGCGGCTCGCGGCGGTCACGGGAGTGGCGGACGCCCTGGTCCCGGTCGCGGGCGCGACCCGCCGCACGATAGCCGTGGCCGACGCGCACACCGGCGACACGACCCAGCTGAACGAACCGGGCCCGACGATCACCACCGCCGAGTGGTCCGCCTTCCAGGAGGCCTACGAGGACCTGCTGCACGGCGCCTCGGCCGTGGCCCTGTGCGGCAGCCTGCCGCCGGGCGTGCCGGTGGGCGCCTACGCCGGCCTGGTCCGCACCGCGCGGGCCGCCGGGGTCCCGGTCCTGCTCGACACCAGCGGCGAACCGCTGCGCCGGGGCGTCGCCGCCCGGCCCGACATCATCAAGCCGAACGCGGACGAACTGGCGGAGCTGACCGGCTCCCACGAGCCGCTGCGCGCCACCCAGGACGCCCGCCGCCGCGGCGCCGGCGCGGTGGTCGCGTCCCTCGGCCCGCAGGGCCTGCTGGCGGCCACCCGCGAGGGCCGCTGGCGCGCCGCCCCGCCGGCTCCGCTCCGGGGCAATCCGACGGGCGCCGGGGACGCGGCGGTGGCGGGCCTGCTGTCGGCCCTGACGGAACACCTCCCCTGGCCGGACCGCCTGACCCGGGCGACGGCCCTGTCGGCGGCGACGGTGAGCGCACCGGCGGCCGGGGAGTTCGACCGGGGGCTGTACGAGGAGCTGCTGGAGAAGGTGGCGGTGACGGCGGAGGTCAGCGCGGCGTGAGCGCGCCGGGCGGGCTCAGTCCTTGACCTGGCCGGCCTTCAGCCGGAGCTGGTCCAGCAGGACGTTGCACTTGTCGCCGGCCTCGCAGGAGACCGTGATCGTGTTCGTGCCCTTGTTCAGGGTCGGCCAGGCGTAGGTCTCGGTCCAGCCCTTGGCGAAGTCGCCGCCCTTGGCCCCGGTGAAGTTGCCCATGTTCAGCTTGCTGCCGAAGGGCTTGCCGTTGACGGTCAGCGTCATCTTCTGGTCCTCGTCGACCGTGCTGTACCGGGCGAAGACCGTGTACACGCCGTCCTCGGGGATGCCGTTGACGGTCCACGTGACGGAGGAGCCGGGCTGGTTGAGGTTGCCCACGTAGATGCCGCCGTCGGACTGGGCGCCCTGCACGTCCTGAGCCAGTGCCGCGCCACCGCCGAGGCGCAGCGCCTTGGCGTCGATGGTCGGCAGGTCGGCCTCGCTCCCACCGTCGGCCTCGCTGGCCGAGGGGCTCGGCCTCGACTCCTCGGACTGGGTCGGGGCCGTGCCCGACGCGCCGTCCGACTCGTCCTTGTCCTTGTCGCCGCCGACCATCGCCACGCCGATGCCGATCACGACCGCGGCGACCACCGCGATCGCGCCGATCAGCAGGCCCTTCGTGTTGGGCCCGCGCCCGCCCCGGCCGCCGCCGTGGCCGCCGGACGCCATCGCCGTCTGGGTCGTGGGCGCGCCGCCGGGCAGCGTCTCCGGCGCCGCGTAGTGCGCGCTGGGCTGCCCGTAGGCGCCCTGCTGCTGCGGGACCTGCCCGTAAGCCGCCTGCTGCTGCGGCTGGCCGTACTGACGCGTGCCGACCGCGCGTACCCGGTTGACCGAGTTCGGGTAGCCGTATCCGCCGGACGGCGGCTGGGCTCCGTTGGCCTGCCCGTCGGCGTAGAGATAGCCGAACGGGTCGTCGTCCTCGGGCGTGCTCGCGCCGTTGTTGCCGGGCGTCATCCCTTGGTCTCCTCAATCAGGTGCGGTGCATGCGGTACGGGTCGTGAGAACGCGAGCCTACCCGCTCCCAGTGACCCAAACAGGTGACTCAGACCGCATCAACTCGCTGACCAGGGGTTCACCCCGCGCGTCTGTGTTGTTTGGGACGAGATCGTTTCTCGACGTACATCCGCTCGTCGGCGGATTTCAACACTTCGTCCGCCGTCATTCCACAGTGTGCCCATCCGATGCCGAAGCTGGCGCCCACCCGGACGGCCCGCCCCTCGGCGCGGATGGGCTGGATGATCTCGTTGCGCAGGCGGACCGCGAGGTCCTGCGCGTCGGCCCGGCCGAGCCCGTCGGCCAGGATGACGAATTCGTCACCCCCGAGCCGGGCGACCGTGTCACCGTCGCGCACGCCGTTGCTCAGCCGCCGGGCGACCTCGATGAGCACCGCGTCACCCGCGTTGTGCCCGAACCGGTCGTTGATCGACTTGAAGCCGTCGAGGTCGCAGAAGAGCACCGCGAGCCCCTTGGTGCCGTCGTCGTGGTCCCCGTCAGGGGCGACGGTGTGCACATGGTGGTCGTAGGCGTCGTACGGCTCCACGCCCTGCCGGAAGTCGAAGCCCGGCCCGACCACGTCGAAGGCGGGGTGGCCGTAGGCCGCGTCGTGGGACTCGGCGACGGCGGAGTGCGGGGTGGTGCGCTGGCACAGGCGCGCGGAGAGCCGGGAGCGCAGCTCGGCGGAGTTCGGCAGGCCGGTGAGCGAGTCGTGCGAGGCGCGGTGGGCGAGCTGGAGCTCGCGGCGCTTGCGCTCCTCGATGTCCTCGACGTGGGTGAGCAGGAAACGCGGCCCGTCGGCGGCGTCCGCGACCACGCTGTTGCGCAGGCTGACCCAGACGTAGGTGCCGTCCCGGCGGCCCAGGCGCAGCTCGGCGCGGCCGCCTTCGGCGGAGGTCCGCAGCAGGGTGCCTATGTCCTCGGGGTGGACCAGGTCGGAGAACGAGTAGCGGCGCATCGCGGAGGCCGGGCGGCCCAGCAGCCGGCACAGGGCGTCGTTGGTGCGCAGGATCCGGCCGTGCTGGTCGCCGCCCATCTCGGCGATGGCCATGCCGGACGGGGCGTACTCGAAGGCCTGCCGGAAACTCTCCTCGCTCGCCCGCAGCGCCTGCTGCTCGCGCTCCAGGCGGACCAGGGCGCGCTGCATGTTGGCGCGCAGCCGGGCGTTGCTGATCGCGATGGCGGCTTGGAAGGCGTACATCTGCAGCGCCTCGCGGCCCCAGGCGCCGGGCCGGCGGCCGTTGCGCGGCCGGTCCACGGAGAGCACGCCGATCAGCTCGCCGCACGTACCGCTGCCCTTCGGGGCGGGCGCGTACATCGGCGCGAAGAGGCGGTCGGAGGGGTGCCACTCGTCCTCGAAGCGGGGGGCGGGGCCGTCGGTGTACCACTGCGGGACGTCGTCGTCGTCCAGGACCCAGCCCTCGGTGTGCGGTATGAACACCAGGTCGCCCCAGTGCTCACCCATGCCGAGGCGGCGCTCCCAGGACTCGCGCGAGCCGACCCGGCCGGTGATGAGAGCCTCGGCGGCGGGGTTCCCGGCGAAGGCGGCGACGACGAGGTCGCCGTCCGGCCGGACCAGGTTCACGCACGCCAGCTCGTACCCCAGGGCGGCGACGACGCCCTCCGCGACGGTCTGCAGTGTGTCCGCCAGGCTGCGGGCCGTGTTCATGTCGGCCATGACCTGGTGCAGTTGCCGCAGGGAGGCAAGGCGGACGTAGGGCTCCGACTCGGTCTCCATGCTCGCCCTCCCCCCGAGTACCTCGCAGCGAATCAAGAATCAAGGGTTCTCATCGGCGTACTGTCCTGGCAGCTTCCCCGCCACTGAATCACAGCGCGCTGCCCACTCGGTACACAGGGTCAACAATTCCTGCCCCTTGTGACTCAAGTCACAGGCAAACCTGAACAATTGAGTGGAGTTTCTGCGTTCTTCACGTGCGTCTACCGAACGCAGCCTTTGTCAGGTTGCGCACATCTTCTTCCCGGGTGTCCGCCGTGGCCGGCCGGGGTCGGTCGCGAGTCCTAGGACCGCTACCGGGACCGTGATCGGGCGGGAGCCCGATGCGGAGCGTGCGGGACGGAGACTAGCGTCTGTCCCGTGCCGAACTCTCCCGCCGCCCCGTCCCCGGTCATCCCGCCGCCCGCCTCCGGGCATCCTGAGGGGGTGAGCAACGACGAGTTCCGCGCCGCCATGTCCCAGCTGGCCTCGGGTGTGGTCCTGGTGACCGCGCAGGAGCCGCCGCTCGACCCGGACGACCCCACCGCGCCGGGCGGCGAGGACGTGGGCATGACGGCCACGGCCTTCCTCTCGGTGTCCCTCGACCCGCCCCTGGTGCTGGTGAGCCTGCGCAACGGCTCCCGCATGGACGAGCTGCTGGAGGAGCAGGAGCTGTGGGCGGTCTCGGTGCTGTCCGAGAGCCAGCGGCACATCGCCGGCCGCTTCGCCATGAAGGGCCGCGTCAGCGACCGGCTGCTGTTCGCCGACATCCCGTACACGCGCGGCGCGTACACCGGCGCGCCGCTCGTCGGCGGCGCCCTGGCCGTCCTGGAGTGCCGCACCGAACAGCGTGTGCCGTCCGGCGACCACACGCTGGTCATCGGGCGCGTCCTCACCGCCCGCGTGCCGAGCGCGGAGGGCGGCCCGCTCACGTACTTCCGCGGCCGCTACCGGCAGTTGGGCTGATAAACCGTTTCTCCGGCCCGGGCCGCGCGTCTAGGGTGCGCCCATGACCACGACCGGCCCGCGTCTCGAGGAGATCACCCCGGCGAACCTCGACGCCGCCCTCGGCATCCGCGTCCACTCCGCCCAGGAGCACACGGTCGCCCCGGTCGTGAAGTCGCTGGCGGAGGCGTACGTCCACCCGGAGGTCGCCTGGCCGCGCCTGATCGTCGACGGGGACCGCCCGGTCGGCTTCCTCATGGCCTTCCTCGACATCGACTGGTACGAGGACGGCAGCGTCCGCCGCTCCGGCCTGTGGCGGCTGAACATCGCGGCCGCCGAGCAGGGCATGGGATACGGCCGGTTCGCCGTCGAAGCGGTCGCCCGGGAACTGCGCCGGCGCGGCACCGGGCAACTCTACGTCTCCTGGCACCCGGGCCCCGACGGCCCCGAGGACTTCTACCTGGGCCTCGGCTTCCGCCCGAACGGCGAGAGGAGCGGCGGCCAGACGGTGGGGGTGCTGGAGCTGTTCTAGGGCCTGCCGTTCGGATCGGGTCGCGGGAGAGTGACCTTGCTGTTCCACGCCGGTGAGCGTGGTGCGTGCCGGATCACGCGTCCGCGGCGTGATCCGAACGACAGGCCCTAGCTCCAGTTCTGCGGGGAGCGGCCGCGCTTGGTCTCCGAGCGCTGCTTCTTCTCCCGCAGCCGGCGTTCGTTGATGCCGCGCGGGATGCGGGTCGGCCTGCGCGGCTTGGGCGGGGGCGCGGTCGCCTCGGCCAGCAGGGCGGCCAGGCGCACGGCGGCGGCCTCGCGGTTGCGCCACTGGGAGCGGTGCTCGGAGGCCCGTACGGTGACGACCCCGTCCACCAGGCGCCCGGCCAGGCGCTCCAGCGCCCGCTGCTTCCACACCGGGGGCAGGGCCTCGGTCCCGGCCAGGTCGAAGCTCAGCTCGACCTTGGAGTCGCTGGTGTTGACGTGCTGCCCGCCGGGCCCCGAGGACCGCGAGAAACGCCACATGAGCTCGGCCTCGGGCAGGAGGACGGAGCCGCGGATGACATGGGGACCGGACATGCCGTCCATGTTCCCGTTCCCGTCGGGTCCACGTCACCCGAATATCCGAGGTAAAGAAAGTAAAGGACCTGGAACCTCGCGTACCCCTCTCCACGTTCAAGGGGGTAGCTGTAGCTTCGTTGCCGCAGCTTCTTTGCCGCACGTAAACGAGGGAAGGGACTCCCAACAATGGCTGTAAGCCTGTCCAAGGGTGGCAACGTCTCGCTCACCAAGGAGGCTCCGGGCCTGACCGCCGTCACCGTGGGCCTCGGCTGGGACGTCCGCACCACCACCGGCACGGACTTCGACCTCGACGCCTCCGCGATCGCGGTCAACAACCAGGGCAAGGTCTACTCCGACGCCCACTTCGTCTTCTTCAACAACAAGCAGACGCCGGACAACTCCATCGTCCACACCGGTGACAACCGCACGGGTGAGGGCGCCGGCGACGACGAGGCGATCAACGTCAACCTGGCCGCGCTCCCGGCCGACATCGACAAGATCGTCTTCCCGGTCTCGATCTACGACGCCGAGAACCGCAGCCAGAACTTCGGCCAGGTGCGCAACGCCTACATCCGCATCGTGAACCAGGCCGGCGGCGCCGAGATCGCCCGCTACGACCTGTCGGAGGACGCGGCCACGGAGACGGCCATGGTCTTCGGCGAGCTGTACCGCAACGGCGCCGAGTGGAAGTTCCGCGCCGTCGGCCAGGGCTACGCCTCGGGCCTGGTCGGCATCGCCCAGGACTTCGGCGTGAACGTCTGATCCACGCCCGAGCCAGGTGAGGAAAGCCCCCGGACCGGACGACCGGCCCGGGGGCTTCACCCCCTCAGGGGCGCGGGCCGCTTCCTTCCCGGAGGCCCGGACGGCTTCTCGCTCAAGGGCGCGGGGAACTGCGCGGCAAGCCCCCACCAGCTTCAGCACGGCACGGAGCACCCGAGCCACCGCGATGCCCGTACCGCCGCCAGGGCGCCGCGCGTCAGGGCCGCTCCGGCCTGCCCTCCCCGTACAGCCAGTCGTCCCAGACGCCCGCCCAGTCCTTGCCGGGCGCCCGCCGCTCCACGTACGCCGTGAAGTCGGCCGTGCCGGCGTTCCCGTGCCGGTACTCGGCCGCCCAGCCCTTCAGGATCGCCCGGAACCGCTCGTCGCCGACGGTCCGGCGGACCTTGTGCAGCACCATCGCGCCCCGCCAGTACACCGGCGGGTCCGAGATCCGCGCGGCGCTCGGCGGATCCGCCGGGGGGAACGCCCAGACGGCCTCGCCGGCCTCCGCCGTGGCGAAGTACTCGCCCGAGTACAGCGCGTCGAAGGTCTCCTGCGCGCTCCGCCCGCCGTGGTCCTCCTCCCAGAGCCACTCCGCGTACGTCGCGAAGCCCTCGTTGAGCCACATGTCCCGCCAGCTCTCCGGCGAGACGGAGTCGCCGTACCACTGGTGCGCGAGCTCGTGCACGAGGAGCGTGATGTCCGGGGCGCCCGGGAAGACCGGCCGCGTCTGGGTCTCCAGCGCGTAACCGAGGTCGGGCGCGTGGTCGACGATCGCGCCGGCAGTGGAGAAGGGGTAGGGACCGAACCGCCGCTCCGCCCAGCGCAGCACCTCCGGGATCCGCCCGAGCACCGGCCGGCTCGCCGCCGCCTCCGACGGGTCGACGGCCGTGTACACGGGCAGCCCGCCCCCGGCCCGGGAACGGCTGATGTCGAAGCGGCCGATCGCGAGCGTGGCGAGGTAGCTCGCCATCGGCTCGGAGGTCCGCCACACGAACGTCGTACGGCCCCGCGCGGTCGTCTCGCCCCGCAACTCCCCGTTGGACACGGCCCGCAGTCCCCGGGGCACCGTCACCGACAGGTCGTACGCAGCCTTGTCGGAGGGGTGGTGGTTGCCGGGGAACCACGTCATCGACCCGGTCGGCTCGCCCACCGCCAGCACCCCGTCCGCGGTGCGCAGCCAGCCCTCCCGGGAGCCGTCCGGGTCGGTGACGGTCCCGGGCGAGCCGGAGTAGCGGACGCTCACCCGGAACGTCTCGTCCCGGCCGATGTCCCGGCCCGGCCGGACGGTGAGCTCCTGCCCCGCGCGGTTGAACCGGGCCACCTCGTCGTCGACGGTGACCTTCCCGACCTCCAGGCCGAGCAGGTCGAGGGTGAAGGCCGAGAGGTCCTGCGTGGCCCGCGCGGTGAGGGTGGCCGTGCCGGTCAGGTGGTGCGCGTCCGGGTCGTAGGCGAGGCGCAGGCCGTAGTGGGAGACGTCGTAGCCGCCGTTGCCCGCCTTCGGGAAGTACGGGTCGCGTACGCCGGAGCCGCCCGGGGTGCCGTGCACTCCCCCGCCGCACCCGGTGAGGACGAGAAGGCAGGCGAACAGGGCGGGGACAACAGGTACAGATCGGGCCACGCCCGCGATCCTACGGTCGCGTGACACCATCACCTGCGTGCTCGACATCGGCTACGCCCTCTCCAACCGCTTCCCCGACCCGCCGCAGACCGACTACCGCCGCGCGGACGTCCGCGCCCTGCGGCACGACCTGTTCTGCGGTGACGTCTACCTGGCGGACACCACGACCGACCACGAGGTGTCCACAGCCTGGGGATGGGTGCCGGTGCTCGACTTCGCGTGGGCGCTGTGCGACATCGTGGAGCGGATCGACCGCGACCCGGCGGGCTCCCGGGCGTCCCGGCCCCAGCGGGCCGAGCTGGACTTCACCGAGTCGACCGACCGGATGCTCTTCGAGCGCCGCTTCGGGTGGGTGGACATCGAGGCCGACTGGATGCGTGCGGAGGAGCCCCCGCTGACCGTCTCCCACGCCGAACTGCGCCGTGAGGCGCGGGACTTCCTGCACGACCTGATCGCCGACCTGACCGACCTGCACGACGACCTCGCGGAGAACCCGGCGATCTGGACCCTCCAGGCCCGCTTCCCGCGCCTGCCGTAGCGGCCGGACGCCCCGCTCCGCGCCCTCGCCGGCCCTTCCCGCCGACTCGGCGACGATCAGCCCTCCACCCTGATCCCCCACTGCGCCGCCAGCGCCGGTGCCAGGTCCAGGAGCTGGGCCGGGCTGATCACCGCCCCGGCGAGCCGGTCCAGGCCCCGGCTGATCTCCACGGACGCGGCCCCGCGCAGATCGACGTCCACGAGGGTCGCCGCGTGGAGGTCCGCCCCCTTCAGCGCGCAGTCCACGAACTCCACCCGCTCCAGACGGGCCCCGCCGAAGTCCGGCTCGACGAGCACGCAGCCCTCGAACACGACGTCTCTGAGCCGGGCCGTCCGCAGGTTCAGATAGTCGATCTTGCCGCCGCGGATCAGCACCCGCTCCAGCACCGCCCCGTGCAACTGCGGCCCCCCGAGGCGCGTGTCGGTCAGCTCCACGTCCCGCAGGGTCGCCTCGGCGAGATCCGTACCGACGCCCCGGACGCCGCCGAGGACCGAGTCCAGGATCCGGGCGTGCCGCAGCCGCGTCCCGTCCAGGGCGCAGTCCGTCACCGCGCAGTCCATGAACCGCGCGCCCGAGCCGTCCTGCCCGGTGAGGTCCCGCTCCCGGAAGTCCAGCCCGTCGTAATCCCCGTCCGGCTCCAGCCCACCTCCCTCGTACGGCTCCAGCACGGGCAGCCGCACCTGCGGGCGCCTCGCCCCCTTCACACCCGGACCGCCCGCCGCTCTCCTCGCCATGCCCCCATGCTGCACCCCGCCACTGACAACGCCCCCGGCCTGCGCGGACACCGGCGGGACACCCCCCATGTCACATTCCGCGCCCCTCACCCGGTCGTCCTACCGGAAGGCCATCACGACCCGAGGGAGACGCCCAGTCATGCACCGCATCACCGTCATCGGCGGCGGCTTCGCCGGACTGACCGCGGCCATCACCGCCGCCGAGGCCGGCGCCGAGGTCACCGTCCACGAGGCCCACCACACCCTCGGCGGCCGGGCCCGCACCGCCGAGGGCCCCTACCGCACCAACGAGGGCCCGCACGCCCTCTACAACGGCGGCCCGCACTGGGCCTGGCTCAAGCAGCGCGACCTCATCGGCCCGCTCGCCCCGCTCCCGCCCCTGGAGGCGGCCCGCCTCCGGCTGCGCCACCAGGGGGTACTGCGCCGCACCCCACCCTTCGCGATGCTGAAGCTGCTGCGCCGGACCGCCGCGCAGGCGCCCGTGGACGCCGACTTCCTCACCTGGGCTGCCGGCATCGCGGGCGAGGAGGGCGCCCGGGCCGCCGCCCACTACTCCGCCGTCGCCCTCTTCCACCACGACCCCGGCTTGCTGTCGGCCGCGTTCGTGCAGGAGCGCCTGCGCCGCGCCACCAAGCTGCCGCCCGAGGCGCACTACCCGCGCGGCGGCTGGGCGAGCGTCATCGACCGGATGGCGGCCCGCGCCTGGAACCTGGGCGTCCGCATCGAGACGATGTCCCGCGTCGACACGCTCCCCACCGACACGCCCGTGGTCGTCGCGACCTCTCTCGACGCCGCCCGGCGCCTGCTCGGCGACGACTCCCTGACCTGGCCGAGCGGCCGTACCGTCCTGGTCGACCTGGCCGTCCGCACCCGCCGCGGGGACGCCTTCGCGGTCTCCGACCTGGACGCGCCCGGCTGGCTTGAGCGGTTCACCGCCCAGGACCGCACCCTGGCCCCGGCCGGCGAGCAGCTGATCCAGGGCCAGATCCCGATCGCCCCGCACGAGTCGAAGTCCGACGGCACCGCCCGCGCCGAGCAGCTGCTCGACCTGGGCTTCCCGGGCTGGCGCGAACGCGTCACCTGGCGGCGCGAGGCCGTGGCGAACGGCCGTACGGGCGCGGTCGACCTGCCCGGCACCGGCTGGCGCGACCGGCCGGCCGTGGACCGGGGCGACGGTGTCTATCTCGCCGGCGACCAGGTCGCGGCCCCCGGCGTGCTGTCGGAGGTCTCCTTCAACAGCGCCCTGACGGCGGTGTCCCTGGCCCTCGGGCGGCGGGAGCTTGACCTCGAGCAAGCTTGACGTTGAAGGCTGGGTCCGCCCACGACGGGCAGACCGACCGACACGAGGAGCCCACCATGCGCGCCGTCCGCCTGCACGCCTTCGGCCCGGCCGAGAACCTCACCTACGAACGGGTCGAGGACCCCCGGCCGGGCCCCGGCCAGGTCCGCATCGCCGTACGGGCGGCGGGCGTCCACCTCCTGGACGCGGCGCTGCGCGAGGGCATGCCGGGCGGACCGGCGAACGAGCCGGCGGCCCTGCCCACCGTCCCCGGGCGCGAGGTCGCCGGCGTCGTCGAGTCCCTGGGCGCGGACACCGACCCGGACTGGCTCGGCAAGCGGGTCGTGGCCCACCTGGGCTTCGTCCCCGGCGGCTACGCCGAACTGGCCGTCACCGACGCGACCCGTCTGCACGAGATACCGGGGAACCTGGACTTCGCCGAGGCCGTCGCCATGATCGGCACGGGCCGTACGGTCATGGGGATCGTGCAGTTCGCCGACCTGGGGCCCGGCTCGGTGGCCGTCGTCCCGGCCGCCGCCGGAGGCATCGGCACCCTCCTCGTGCAGTACGCGAAGAACGCCGGCGCCACCGTCGTCGGGCTGGCGGGCGGGCCGGAGAAGGTCGCACGGGTGCGGGCGGGCGGCGCCGACCTCGCCGTCGACTACACCGACCCGGGCTGGCCCGGCAAGGTCCGCGTCCACCTCGGCGGCCGGACCGCCACCGTCGTCTTCGACGGCGTCGGCGGCGCCGTGGCCCGCGAGGCCGTCGCCCTGCTCGGCCCCGGCGGCCGGCACATCGTCTTCGGCTGGTCCGGCGAGGGCATCCGGCAGGGCGGTCCCTACCTCGTCGACGGCGTCTCCGAGCAGGTCCTGGGTCCGGTGATGCTGGAGAGGGCCGGCGGCCCCGACCCCGTCCGCACCCTCGAACTGCGCGCTCTCACCGAGGCCGCCGCGGGCCGGCTCACCCCGGCCGTGCAGCGCTTCCCCCTCGCCGGGGCCGCGGCGGCGCACCGCGCGCTGGAGAGCCGGGGGACGATCGGCAAGGTGGTCCTGGAACCCTGACCGCGACGGCCCTCCCAGCACCGGAGGGCACCGTTCCCCGCTCAACTCGCATGACAGCCCGGCACACTCCCACTACCGTGCCGGACGTGATCGAGATCCCCCCGGACCTTGCCGCCGCGCAGGAGAAGTACAACGGCGAGGCGGGCCGCGCCTTCATCGCCGGGCTGCCGGACCGGACGGCCCGCTTCCTCGACCACTGGGCGCTGACCCCCGACGGTCCGCCCATGCACGGCGTGTCCGCCCTGGTCCTCCCGGTCCGCGGCCGGGACGGCACGCCCGCGGTCCTCAAGCTCCAGATCCTCGACGAGGAGAGCGAGGGCGAACCCGTCGCCCTGCGCTGCTGGAACGGCGACGGGGCCGTCCGCCTCCTCGACCACGACGAACCCACCGGCACGATGCTGCTGGAACGCCTCGACGAGACCCGGATGCTCTCCCACGTCCCGGACGCGCACCGGGCCGTCACCACGATCGCCGAACTCCTCGCCCACCTCACCTCGTTCGCGGCCCCGCCCGGCCTGCGCGGCCTCGGCGACATCGCCCGGGACATGCTCGACCGGACGCCCCGGGCACTGGCCCGCATCCCGGACCCCGAGGCCCGCGGCCTGATCGCGGACTGCGCGGCAGCCGTCCGCGAGGTCGCCGGCGAACCGGGCGACCGGCTCCTGCACTGGGACCTGCACGACGAGAACGTCCTGGCCTCCGACCGCGCCCCCTGGCTCGCGATCGACCCCAAGCCCCTGGCCGGCGACCCCGGCTTCGACCTGTGGCCGGCCCTCGACAACCGCTACGACCCGGACGACATCCGCTGGCGCTTCGACGCGATGACCGACATCCTCGCCCTGGACCGCGCCCGCGCCCACGCCTGGACCCTCGGCCGCCTCCTCCAGAACGCCCTGTGGGACATCGAGGAAGGCCGCCCGCTCGACGACACCCAGCTGGAAACGGCCCGCCGCCTGAACACCCTCAGACCCGGCCGCTGAAGCCCCGCCCCCCGGCCTACCGCGCCACCTCATCGACCCGCCACCCGACGGCCCCGGAAGCCCCCTCAACCCCGTCGACGTCGATCCCGACCCGCGCGGGGACGTCCACGACCCGCCGCCGCACCGGAACCCCGTCGCAGTCGACGAACAGCTCACCGACGGTGTCCACCTCCTCGACCCCCAACGCCTTTTCCACCCGCTGCTCCAGGACCCTCATCCGGTCGGGGGGCGCGGACGGCGAGGCACTCGTCCCAGAGGCCGCGGACGGCCTCCCCCTGCCCTCGGAACCGCCGCCGCATCCGACGATGAAGGCGGCACACAGGACCGGAACGACCAGGGCCGCACCGCCCCGCGGGCCCCTCGATGACGCCATCCGGCCGCGCCCCTCCCCCTCAACCACGAAACCCCAGGTCAGAACACATCCGACCTGGGGTTTCAGCAGAGCCCCCTGTCGGATTCGAACCGACGACCTACGCATTACAAGTGCGTTGCTCTGGCCAGCTGAGCTAAGGAGGCGCGCGCACGGTGGTGCCGTGCGCGAAGCGGCACCACTGTACACAGAGCCCGTCACCCCGAGCCACGAAGTTCCCACCGGCCCGGTCTCACTCGATCTCGTAGGAGAACCGGTACGCCACAGCCGTCTCGCCGTGCCGCGCGGTGAAGCCGCCCTCCCCCTTCAGCCCGGCCAGTTCCCCGCTGCCCGACCCCGGCACCACCTCGAACGAGCAGTGCACCGTGCCGTCCTCGTCGAACCGGCCCCGCTCCTCCACCGCGAAGCTCCCCTCGCGTCCGTCGACGCGGCCGGTGAGCAGTTCCATGCCGCTGAAGGAGCCGGTCTTCGCGGTGACGTAGACGATGGAGTACTCGCAGTGCGTCCCGGCCGCCTCGATGCCGCCGCTGAACGTGTTGCGGACGGCGGCGTGAGCGAGCCGCGGGGCCGTTCCCCCGTCCGCCCCCTCCGGGCCGATCAGGCGTTCCTGCCAGTCGGCGAAGGTGAAGTGGCCGGTCGTGGTGGTGGTGCGGGTGGTGGCGGGCATGGTGGTCCTCTCGTCCGTGGGTGGAGGGCGGCCGGGCAGCCGGTGCGCGCGTGTGCGGAGCTCCGGTGCAGCCGTTGCCGCCCGCTGCCGTGATCAGCTCCGACCTGACCAGCCTCGGCCCCGTACCTGACACCTCCTGTCAGGTACGGCCCACCCGCCCCGACAATGGCCCCATGCGCGCCGACCGGCTCCTCTCCCTCCTCCTGCTGCTGCAGAACCGCGGGCGGATGACCGCCCCCGAGCTCGCCGCCGAGCTGGAGGTGTCGGTGCGGACCGTCTACCGGGACGTCGAGGCGCTGGGCGCGGCCGGGGTGCCGGTGTGCGCGGACCGCGGTCCCGAGGGCGGTTACCGGCTGGTGGACGGGTACCGGACACGGCTGACCGGCCTCACCGACGCCGAGGCGGGCTCGCTGTTCCTCGCCGGGATGCCCGGCCCGGCGCGCGACCTCGGGCTCGGGGCGGTCCTGGCCAGTGCCCAGCTGAAGGTGCAGGCGGCCCTGCCCGCGGGGCTGGCCGAGCAGGCGCGGCTCGTGCAGGAGCGGTTCCACCTGGATGCTCCGGCCTGGTTCCGCGAGGCCGACCCGGTGCCGTGGCTGGAGGCGGTCGCCGCGGCCGTCTGGGAGCGCCGGGTGCTGCGCGTGCACTACCGGCGGTGGCGGGGCGAGGTGCGCAGGGAGCTGCGGCCGCTGGGGCTCGTGCTGAAGGGCGGCATCTGGTACCTCGCCGCCCTGACGGAGGAGGCCGTGCGCACGTACCGGGTCTCGCGCCTGCTGGCCGTCGAGGACACCGGGGAGCGCTTCGACCGCCCGGCCGGGTTCGACCTGGCCGCCTACTGGGCGGAGTCGTCCCGGCGCCTGGAGGCCGCCCTGCACCAGCAGACGGCCCGGGTGCGGCTGTCGCCGCGGGGGCAGCGGCTGCTGCCGATGCAGTTCGGGACGGCGGGCGTACGGGCCCTGGAGAGCGCCGGCGCGCCGGACGCGGACGGCTGGGTGGAGGTGGAGCTGAGCGTGGAGGCGGAGCCGGTGGCCGTCGGGGACCTGCTCCGGCTGGGCCCGGAGGCGGAGGTGCTCGGGCCGCCGGGGCTGCGCCGGGCGGTGGCCGCCGCGGTGACCGGGCTGGCGGCCCGTTACGCCCGGGCGTGACCGTGCCTTCCGAGGGCAGGCCGCCGCTTCGAAAATTTCCGCGAAGTTCACACGGCCGGAACTACTGACAGACGTGTGAACGCCAGGTACCGTCCTGAGCCAGTTCACACGCGTGGACTACACCACAACGGAACACCGTCGTGGCACCACCTTCCTACTCGGATCGTCCGGCACGTTCCTGCCGGTAGAAGGGGTTCATTCACCATGGCCACTGTGCAGTTCGACAAGGCGACCCGGATCTACCCGGGTTCCACCAAGCCCGCCGTGGACGCGCTCGACATCGACATCGAGGACGGCGAGTTCCTCGTCCTCGTCGGCCCGTCCGGCTGTGGCAAGTCCACCTCGCTCCGCATGCTCGCGGGGCTCGAGGACGTCAACGCCGGCGCCATCCGCATCGGTGACCGCGACGTCACGCACCTGCCGCCGAAGGACCGGGACATCGCCATGGTGTTCCAGAACTACGCGCTGTACCCGCACATGACCGTCGCCGACAACATGGGCTTCGCGCTCAAGATCGCCGGCGTCAACAAGGCGGAGATCCGGCAGAAGGTCGAGGAGGCCGCGAAGATCCTCGACCTCACCGAGTACCTGGACCGCAAGCCGAAGGCCCTCTCCGGTGGTCAGCGCCAGCGTGTCGCCATGGGCCGTGCCATCGTGCGTGAGCCGCAGGTGTTCCTCATGGACGAGCCGCTGTCCAACCTGGACGCCAAGCTCCGTGTCTCCACACGTACGCAGATCGCCTCGCTCCAGCGCCGCCTGGGCATCACGACCGTCTACGTCACCCACGACCAGGTCGAGGCCATGACGATGGGCGACCGCGTCGCGGTCCTCAAGGACGGTCTGCTCCAGCAGATCGACACCCCGCGCAACATGTACGACCGGCCCGCCAACCTCTTCGTGGCCGGCTTCATCGGCTCCCCGGCCATGAACCTGGTCGAGGTGCCGGTCACCGACGGCGGCGTGAAGTTCGGCAACTCGGTCGTGCCGGTGCAGCGTGACGCGCTCTCCGCCACCAGCGACAAGACCGTCACGGTCGGCGTCCGCCCGGAGCACTTCGACGTGGCCGGCCCCGAGTCCGAGCAGGGCCTCGCGGTCACCGTCAACGTCGTGGAGGAGCTCGGCGCCGACGCCTACGTCTACGGCACCGCCAAGCTCGGCGACGACGCGAAGGACCTCGTCGTCCGCGTCAACGGCCGTGACGTCCCGGAGAAGGGCAGCCAGCTGCGCGTCGTCCCGCGCTCCGGCGAGACCCACGTGTTCTCCACGTCGACCGGCGCGCGCCTGTCCGACTGATCAATCAGCGAACGCACAACCCCGGGTGAATCACCCAGGTTGACGAGAAGGGCCCCGTGACCTGCCGCGGGGCCCTTCTCGTTGTCGACAAATACCCCGGCAGACCGGACGTTTCGAGCGTTGTGCGTCAACCCTGTACCCAAAAAGGGGCACTTCCTCATCCCCCGAACCGGTGACTAAATGTCTACAAACCATTACCGGGCGCTACCCTCACACGCGTGAAGCACTCCAACAACCCTCAGACGCGACGCGGCCGGGGCCCCGCCCGCCGGATCGGCCGCACCCTCGCTTTCGTCCTGCCCGTCGTCCTGGTGCTCTCCGGGACCCTCGCGGTCACCCGAGTCAACTGGTCGGGCAACTCCACCGACCCGGTGCTCACCGCAGCGGACACCGCCACGTCCGCCGGCGCCTCCCGCGCCGCAAAGCGCGCCCCGCAGGACGTCCTGCGCGACAGACTGCTGACCGAACTGCAGGAGGAGAACCCGGGCGTCGCCCTCACCCACCTCCAGCAGGCCGTCAACGGCCGCCCGTCGCTGGCGAAGCACTGCAAGTCCATCGCCCGCGCCCTCGGCCAGGCGGCCGTCCGGGTCTACGGCCCGACCCGCGCCCAGTCCTACGCCCGCCCGGTCTGCGACACGGCCTTCGCCACAGGTGTCGCCGCGGCACACAGCTGAGCGCGCGGCCCCGGCGCAGGCCGCCGGACGCGGAAGGCCGCAAGCCGGTAGCAGCCGACGCGGGAAGCCTCTTCCCCCCGTCATCCGGGGCGGGACGCCACGTACAGTTCGGTCTCATGAGCGATCCGAACGCCGCGTCCCGCCCCGTTCAAGCCGTCGTTCTGGCCGGCGGCCAGGGCTCCCGGCTGCGTCCGTACACCGACGACCGGCCCAAGCCGATGGTGGAGATCCCCGGGACGGGGACTCCGATCATCGGCCATCAGCTGTCCTGGCTCGCCGAGGAGGGCGTGACCGACGTCGTGGTCTCCTGCGGCCACCTCGCCGATGTGCTGCAGAAGTGGCTGGAGACGGCCGACCTGCCCCTCTCCGTCACCACCGTCGTCGAGCCCGAGCCCCTCGGCCGCGGCGGCGGTCTCAAGTACGCGGCGGCGCGTCTTCCCCACCCCGACCGCCCCTGGTACGCCACCAACGGGGACATCTGGACGCGGTTCTCGCTGCGGGACATGGCCGGCTTCCACGCCGAGCGCGACGCCATCGCGACGGTGGCCCTGGCGCGGCCCCGGCTGCCGTGGGGCGCGGTGAAGACCGACGGCTTCGGCCACATCACCGACTTCATCGAGGCCCCGCCCTCGACGTTCGAGATCAACGCGGGCGTCTACGTCTTCTCCCCCGAGTTCGCGGGGCTCCTGCCGCAGCGCGGTGACCACGAACGCACGACGTTCCCGCACCTGGCCCGCGAGCGGCGCCTGGCCGGGTTCACGATCCCGCAGGGGTCGTACTGGCGGGCCATCGACACGGCCAAGGACCTGACGGAGGCGGCCAGGGAACTGGCGGCGCTGGGACGCTGAGAGCGCCGCGTGTGCCCCGGGCACGCGGAAGGGCCCCGCACCTCGTGGTGCGGGGCCCTTCCCGTTGCCCGTGGGTGCCGGCCGGTCAGCCCAGCAGCCCGCCCACCAGGCCGGGGCGGCCCGTGGACGAGGAGCCGTCGCCGCCGGTGCCACCGCCGCCGGTCGAGCCCGAGCCGCCGGTGGCGCTGCCGCCGGACGTGGGACCGGAGGTCGTGGTCGGGGCCTGGTCGACCGGGGAGGACTGCTGGGGCGGGGCCTGGCCCCCGGTGCCCTGGGTCTGGCTCGGGGAGCCGCCGGTGACCGTGCCGCTGTCGCGGGTGGCGTCCGGCCGGGTCGTGGTGCCCGCGCTGGGGCTGGCCGATCCGGCCGTGGCGCCCTGCGTGGGCGAGGTGGAGGCCGACGGGGTCCGCTTCTCCTGCCGCTTGCCGCCGGGCTCGCCGGGGAGCGGGGAGCCGGGCAGTTCGTTGCGCGGGGCCTCGCCGGGGCCCGGGACGACGACCCGGTCGGCGTCGCGGACGGCTCCGCCGAGCAGCGAGCCGACGAGCAGGGTGAGACCGACGGCGACGGCGGTGACCAGGGCGCCGCGGCGCAGCACGTAGCGGCGCAGGTCCCAGATGTCGGCGCGGGGGCCGAGACGCCGCCAGGCGCTGCCGGCCAGACGGCCGTCGACGGAGTAGACGGGGGCACCGGCGATGATCAGCGGGGACCAGGCGGCGAGGTAGATGATGTCGGGCGTCTCGTAGGCCGGGACGCTCTTCCAGCTGACCGTGACCAGCAGCGCCGCGGAGAGCAGGGCGCCGAAGGCCGCGGCGACGCGCTGCCAGCAGCCCAGGACCGTCAGCACGCCGACGACGACCTGCGCGAAGGCGATGACCAGACCGGAGCCCACCGGGTGTTCGAGCGCGAACTGGCGCAGCGGCTCGGCGACTTCCCAGGGGTGCAGGGTGTTGAGCCACTTCACCATGGAGCCGCGCTTGCCGCCGTCGAAGTAGACGGGGTCGCACAGCTTGCCCATGCCGGCGTAGATGGAGATGAAGCCGAGGAAGACGCGCAGCGGGAGCAGGACGACGCCGAGGTTCATCCGGCGGCCCGGGTAGTAGGCGTGCCGCGCCGGATCGTCGCCGTGCCGCCTGGAGCGCCGCCCGACCGTCTCCTCCTCGGCGCCGCCGTCCTCGAACTCGCCCTCTTCGTACGGGGCTTCGTCGTAGGAGGCGTCGTCGTAGGCGGCTTCGTCGTAGGCGCTGCCGACCGTGCGCATGGGGGGCAGCAGCCGGGTGCCGTCGGCGGGGTCGTGGGAGCGCTGGGGGCCGACGACGGGGGTCTCGACGGTCTGGACGAGGTCGTCCTCGTAGCCGTCGCCCTCGTATCCGGTGGCGTAGCCCGCGCCCTCGTGGCCGGCGTTCACGCGGGAGATGACCCGGGTGGCCCCGGTGTCGGCAGGGGGCTCCTCGGCGTGCCGGACGCTTTCGTGCCGCACGGCCTGCAGGAGCCGGTGGGCGCCGGTGTCGTCGGGCGCGGATCTGCCGCTCCAGACGACCGGCCGGCGCCGGGCGGTGGCCCCGTCCGCCGCGCCCCCGGCGGTGACGACGGGGATGCGGGCGGTGTCCTCGGTGGCGTTCAGATGCCGTGCGACCCGGGGGGACTGGACGCGACGCGCCGAACCGCCCAACTGCACGCGGAAACTCGCGTGGTTGACGATCACCTGCGCCGGGTCGCTCGGCACCTTCACCATGCTCAGCGCGGGAGCGTCGTCGAGTCCCGACGAGCGGTCCCCCGTGGGTGTGCGGGGTGTTCTGGTGTCCACACTCATCTAACCGAGTGACGTCGGGTTAGGACACTGCTTTGACCCGCCCTATCTGTCCGGACCCCGTCAAGCTTGTCCTCGTCGCCCCGATCACCCCGGAATTACCCCGCACGGGTGAGGTTCCGGACGCGTGTTCAGGCGCGTCGGCGGGCCGCCTCGTAGAGCACGATGCCCGCCGCCACACCGGCGTTGAGCGACTCGGCGCCGCCCGGCATCGGGATCCGCACCCGGAAGTCACAGGTCTCCCCGACCAGCCGGGACAGGCCCTTGCCCTCGCTGCCGACGACGATCGCGACCGGGCCCTCCAGGGCCTCCAGCTCGGTCAGTTCGACGTCGCCGTCGGCGGCGAGCCCGACGACCACGACACCGGCCTTCTTGTACGCCTCCAGCGCGCGCGTCAGGTTGGTGGCACGGGCGACGGGCGTCCGGGCGGCCGTACCGGCGGACGTCTTCCAGGCACCGGCCGTCATCCCGGCGGCCCGGCGCTCGGGCACCACCACGCCGTGTCCGCCGAACGCGGAGACGGACCGCACGACCGCGCCCAGGTTGCGCGGGTCGGTCACACCGTCCAGCGCGACGATCAGCGGGTCGGCGCCCTCGTCGGCGGCGGCGTCGAGCAGGTCCTCGGGGTGGGCGTACTCGTACGGCGGGACCTGGAGCACCAGGCCCTGGTGGTTCAGCCCGTTCGTCATCCGGTCGAGCTCGGGACGCGGCGCCTCCATGAGGTTGATGCCGCCGCGCTCGGCCGCGAGCTGCAGGGCCTCGCGCACGCGCTCGTCGTTGTCGATGAACTGCTGGACGTACAGCGTCGAGGCGGGCACGCCCTCGCGCAGGGCCTCGTAGACCGGGTTGCGGCCGACGACCAGCTCGGAGGCCGACTTGCCGCCGCGGCCGCGGGCCGCGGGGCGGCGCGAGGTCTGGCGCGCCTTGGCGTTCGCGAGCCGGTTCTTCTTGTGTCCCTTGCGCATCTCGGCGGGCGGGGTGGGGCCCTTGCCCTCCAGGCCCTTGCGCCGCTGGCCGCCACTGCCGACCTGCGCGCCCTTCTTGCCGGACATGCGGCGGTTGTTGGCTGCCATGACCTACCTGTCTCTGCTGTCGCCGTGAGGCGGTGAACTGCGTACGTCTATGAAGTGTGCCGCCCGGGGGCCCGGACGGCACAATCGATCTTCCGGCCGCGGCCGGGCTAGCGCGGGCCGAGGCTCCAGCGCGGGCCCTGCGGGCTGTCCTCGATGACCAGGCCGGACTGGCCCAGCTGGTCGCGGATGGCGTCCGCGGTCGGCCAGTCCTTGCGGGCCCGGGCGGCCTCGCGCTGGTCGAGGACCATGCGCACGAGCGTGTCCACCACGCCGTGCAGGTCCTCGCCGCGGTCGCCCTCCCCGGCCCACTGCGGGTCCAGCGGGTCGAGGCCGAGCACGCCGAGCATCGCGCGGACCTCGGCGAGCCGGGCCACGGCGGCTTCCTTGTCGTCGGCGGCCAGGGCGCTGTTGCCCTGCCGGACCGTGGTGTGCACGACGGCGAGGGCCTGCGGCACGCCCAGGTCGTCGTCCATGGCCTCGGCGAAGGCGAGCGGCACCTCGGCGGCCGGCTCGACGACGCCGGCCTTCTCCACCACGCGCTGCACGAAGCCCTCGATCCGCGCGAACGCCGACTCGGCCTCGCGCAGGGCCTCCTCGCTGTACTCGATCATCGAGCGGTAGTGCGGGGTGCCGAGGTAGTAGCGCAGCACGATCGGGCGCCAGCGCTTGACCATCTCGCTGACCAGGACCGAGTTGCCGAGCGACTTGGACATCTTCTCGCCGCTCATGGTGACCCAGGCGTTGTGCACCCAGTACTGCGCGAAGTCGTCGCCGTACGCCTTGGCCTGCGCGATCTCGTTCTCGTGGTGCGGGAAGACCAGGTCGAGGCCGCCGCCGTGGATGTCGAAGGCGGAGCCCAGGTACTTGTGGGCCATCGCCGAGCACTCCAGGTGCCAGCCGGGACGGCCGCGGCCCCAGGGCGTCTCCCAGTCGGGCTCGCCCGGCTTGGTCGCCTTCCACATGGCGAAGTCGCGCGGGTCGCGCTTGCCCGAGACGCCCTCGTCGGGCTGGCGCAGGTCGTCGATGTCCTGGTTGGACAGCGCCAGGTACTCCGGGAAGGAGCGGACGTCGAAGTAGACGCTGCCGTCGGCGACGTAGGCGTGCCCGCGCTCGATGAGGCCGCGCATCATCTCGACCATCTCGGTGATGTGGCCGGTGGCGCGCGGCTCGTAGGTCGGGGGCAGGCAGCCGAGGGCGCGGTAGCCGTCGTTGAACGCCCGCTCGTTCTCGTAGCCGATGGCCCACCAGGGGCGGCCCTGGTCGGCCGACTTGGCGATGATCTTGTCGTCGATGTCGGTGACGTTCCGCACGAAGGTGACGTCGTAGCCGCGGTACTCGAACCAGCGGCGCATGATGTCGAAGTTCAGACCCGAGCGGATGTGCCCGATGTGCGGGGCGGCCTGCACGGTGGCGCCACACAGGTAGATCGAGACACAACCCGGCTTGAGCGGGGCGAAGTCACGGATCTGCCGGGCGCTGGTGTCGTACAGGCGAATGGTCACGGTTCCTAGGGTAGTGGGCCGTGGGGGGGTGCGCGGCCCCGGCCGGCCCGGCTCGCTCAGCCGGCGCGCACCACCAGGGCCGTCGCCACCGCCATCAGGCCCTCCTCGCGTCCCGGGAAGCCCAGGCCGTCCGTGGTCGCGCCCGACACCGACACCGGGGCGCCGGCCGCCTCCGACAGGATCTTCTGCGCCTCGTCCCGGCGCTTGCCGATCTTCGGCCGGGGGCCCACCACCTGGACGGCGACGTTGCCGATGCGGAAGCCCGCCGCGCGCACGATCCGGGCCGCCTCGGTGAGCAGCGTGACCCCGGAGGCGCCCGACCACTCGGGGCGGCCGGTGCCGAAGTGCTGTCCGAGGTCGCCGAGGCCCGCCGCGGAGAACAGGGCGTTGCAGGCGGCGTGGGCGACGACGTCCGCGTCGGAGTGGCCCGCCAGCCCCGGGCCCTCGCCCTCCCACTTCAGGCCGGCGCACCACAGGTCGCGGCCCTCCTCGAAGGCGTGGATGTCGGTGCCGATGCCCACCTGGGGCAGCGGGAACGCCTCAGAAGCCATCGTTGAGCCTCCTGCGGGCCAGGACCGCCTCGGCGAGGACCAGGTCCAGCGGGCGGGTGACCTTGAAGGCCTCCTCGTGGCCGGGGACGGCCACGACCGTGAGGCCGAGCTGCTCGACCATGCCGGCGTCGTCGGTGACGTCACCGGTGACCGTCTCGTGCGCCCGGACCAGCGTGGCCCGGTCGAAGCCCTGCGGCGTCTGCACCGCCCGCAGCCGCGCGCGCTCCGGCGTGGCGATCACGGGCTCCGGCTCGCCGGGGGCCCGCGCGGGCTCGACCTGCTTGACCGTGTCGGCGAGCGGCAGCGCCGGAACCACGGCCGGGGCGCCGTCGCGCACGGCCTCGATCACGGCGTCGACCGTGTCGACCGGGACCAGCGGCCGGGCCGCGTCGTGCACCAGCACGATGTCGATGCCCTGCGGCAGCGCGTCCAGGCCGAGCTTCACGGACTCCTGGCGGCTCTGCCCGCCGGGGACCACGAGGAAGTCGGTCCGCTCGGGCAGCGTGTGCGCGTCGAGCAGCGACCTGACCTCGGCCGCGCCGTCGGGCGGGGCCACGACGACGACCAGGGAGACGGCGCGGGACGCGGCCATCGCGCGGACGGCGTGGATGAGCATGGGGGTGCCCCCCAGCACGCGCAGCGCCTTCGGAGCGCCCGGGCCGAGCCGTACACCACGGCCGGCGGCCGGGATCACGACCGCCGTACGGGCCGTCGCGGAGGCGGCGGGCGGCGAGGGAAGCGAATCGTCAGACATCGGTTCCTGTCAGGTTTGTGTGCTGGCCTGGCGTGGGTATGGCCTGGAGGAGTGCCGGGCGCGACGCGCTCGACCGGACCCTTCCGTGACGCTGGTCGAGCCGGCTGCCCGGGCCCGGCACGCCAAGCACCGGGTCGTGAGTGATAACACATCCCGGGAGACGGCGCACCGGCGAGAGCACGAACATGCCGCAGCGCCCGGCGACAAGGAATTCGTCATCGGGCACCGCGGCATTTCGATGTGCAGAGTTGATCAGCGCGGACGTGATCAGTCTTGACAGCTCAGTCTTGATCAGCAGAGCGCCGAGCGACTCACCTCAGGAGGCGAGAACCTCGTCGAGCAGGGCCTCGGCCTTGTCCTCGTTGGTGTTCTCCGCGAGCGCGAGCTCGCTCACCAGAATCTGGCGGGCCTTGGCGAGCATGCGCTTCTCACCGGCGGAGAGTCCGCGCTCGCGCTCACGACGCCACAGGTCACGCACGACCTCCGCGACCTTGATGACATCGCCGGAGGCGAGCTTCTCCAGGTTTGCCTTGTAACGACGGGACCAGTTCGTGGGCTCCTCGGCGTACGGCGCGCGCAGCACCTCGAAGACCCGGTCCAGCCCGTCCTGACCGACCACATCACGCACGCCGACGAACTCCGCATTGTCCGCTGGCACACGTACCGTCAGGTCACCCTGGGCGACCTTCAGCACCAAGTAGGTCTTGTCCACGCCTTTGATCTGGCGAGTTTCGATGGCCTCGATCAGCGCGGCCCCGTGATGGGGATAGACCACGGTGTCGCCAACCTTGAACGTCATGTGACAGGTACCCCTTCCGTGGCTATCCAGGGTAACACGGATACGGCGTCTTCTGAATGACGTTTTCGCAGGTCAGGGCATATCTCGGGGCTTGACAACTCCGACAGGAACGTGCTTCGGACAGCGAGCGGAGGAAGGTATTCGCAGGTGGGAGCGGCTCTCCGGGCCGAGTGAAACGCGTACGTTACACGCATCCGGCGGCCCCTCCGGGCGGCCGAAGAGCCTGAAATGTCCGGTTCCAAGTGATCGACTTCCGCTACTCCGTTCGGCGGCCCGAGCCGGCTTCCGGCCGATTCCGGAATTGATCACGCGCCTCCGGCGAGCCGCCGGTGATCGATTTTCCCGGGCCACGCGCGCATTCCTTCACGGAAGTTTTGCGGTACTGCCCGGGGCTCTTATGTGAATGCCGGACGAGCATCCGGCAATGTGACGTACGCGTCAGGCAATGTGACGCACGAGTCACTCGTGCCGCACGAGTCGCTGTGACGCAGGTGGGATCGGTGGCGCCGGGGGGTCGGGTGCGTCCACGCGGGAACGGCTCGGTAACCTAAGGCCCGCTGACAGACCCTTAGGGCGGCTTTATCGGCCGCTCCGTACGAGTCAAGGAGTTGCCGCCGCCGTGAGCAGCAGCCTTCGACGCGGCGCCCTCGCCGCTGCCGCCATCGCGTTCTCGGTCGCCTCGCTCGCCGCGTGCGGAGCCGGCCACAACGCCCAGACGCTGGAGATCAAGCCGGACAACGCGGCCACGAGCGTCGGCGACATCAAGATCCAGAACGCGATCGTGATCACGCAGCCCGACCTCGAGTCGACCGGCCCTGCCGCGATCTCCGCCACCTTCTTCAACGAGGGCCGCACCGACCAGACGCTGGAGTCCATCACCCTGCCCGGCACCGGCAAGACCGCCGAGCTGAAGCCGGCCAAGGGCGGCAGCCTGACCATCCCGGCCGGCGGTTCGCTGATCCTGGGCGGCAAGGACAACGCCACGGCCATGCTGCCGAGCAGCCGCGAGGCCGTGCGGGACGGCAACGCCCAGAAGGTCACCTTCACCTTCAGCAAGACGGGTGACGTGAGCCTGCGCGCGTTCGTCGTCCCGGCCGAGCACTACTTCAAGGAGTGGGGCCCGACCGAGGTCCCGGCCGCCCCGGGCGCCTCGGCCTCCCCGTCCGGCTCGGCGTCGGGCAGCCCCTCGGGTTCGCCGGCCGGCTCCGAGAGCCCCGCGGCGGGCGAGACCCCGGGCGGCGAGGAGTCGCCGGCCACGCCGACCGACGCCGCCTCCGCCAGCGCGACGGCCGGCGCCGGGCACTGACCCCCGCGCCACCGGCACCACGAAGGGCGGGACCTCTCCGGGAGAGGTCCCGCCCTTCGTCGTTCGTGCCGCGCCGGTCTACGGCTCGAACTTGTAGCCCAGGCCGCGGACCGTCACCAGGTAGCGCGGGGCCCCCGGGTCCGGCTCGATCTTGGCGCGCAGGCGCTTGACGTGGACGTCGAGGGTCTTCGTGTCACCGACGTAGTCGGCGCCCCAGACCCGGTCGATGAGCTGCATGCGGGTCAGCACGCGGCCCGCGTTGCGCAGCAGCATCTCCAGCAGGTCGAACTCCTTCAGCGGCAGGTCGATCTTGGTGCCGCCGACGGTGACCACGTGCCGGTCCACGTCCATGCGGACCGGGCCCGCCTCCAGGGCGGCCGGGGTCACCTCCTCCGGCTCGCCGCGGCGCCGCAGCACGGCGCGGATGCGGGCGACCAGCTCGCGCGAGGAGAACGGCTTGGTGACGTAGTCGTCGGCTCCTATCTCCAGGCCGACCACCTTGTCGATCTCGCTGTCCTTGGCGGTCACCATGATGACGGGGACGTTGGAGCGGCCGCGCAGCTGACGGCAGACCTCGGTGCCCGGCAGGCCGGGCAGCATCAGGTCGAGGAGGACGAGGTCGGCGCCGTTGCGCTCGAACTCGTCGAGTCCGTCGGGCCCGGTGGTCGCGACGGCGACCTCGAAGCCCTCCTTGCGGAGCATGTACGACAGGGCGTCGGAGAAGGACTCCTCGTCCTCGACGACGAGCACACGGGTCACGGAAGGACCTCCGGGGCGGGAAGCGTTTCGTACGCGGTGGAATCGGGGGATGTGGGGGTGGACCGCCCGGCCTCCTCGTCGAGGCCCGCGCCTCCAGCGCGTGTCTCCCGGGCGGTCTGCTGATGTGCGCGGTCGCGGGCCGTGGCGGCCTCGGGCAACCGCAGGGTGAAGGTGGAACCCTGGCCTTCGGCGCTCCACACGGTGACCTCCCCGCCGTGCGAGGCGGCCACGTGCTTCACGATCGCCAGGCCGAGACCCGTGCCACCCGTGGCACGGGAGCGGGCCGGGTCGACGCGGTAGAAGCGCTCGAAGATGCGCTCCTTGTCCTTCTCGGAGATGCCGATGCCCTGGTCGGTGACGGCGATCTCGATGTGCTCCCCGCCGGGCGCGTTCACCCTGCGGGCCGCTATGCCGACGCGGGTGCGGGCGGGCGAGTAGTTGACGGCGTTCTCGACGAGGTTGCCGAGGGCGGCCGCGAGCTGGCCGCGGTTTCCCCACACCCGCAGGTCGGCGGTGCCGCCGGCGGCCATGGTGATCTGCTTGGTGCCGGCCTGGTGCCGGCAGCGGTCGATGGCCTCGGCGACCAGTTCGTCGACGCGGACCGGCTCGGCGTCCTCCAGGGGGTCGTCGTTCTGCACCCGCGACAGGTCGATGAGCTCCTGCACCAGGTTGGTCAGCCGGGTCGCCTCGATCTGCATGCGCCCGGCGAACCGCTGCACGGCCTCGGGGTCGTCGGAGGCGTCCATGACGGCCTCGGACAGCAGCGACAGGGCGCCGACGGGCGTCTTCAGCTCGTGGCTCACGTTGGCGACGAAGTCGCGCCGGACCGCTTCGATGCGGCGGGCCTCGGTCAGGTCCTCCACGAGCAGCAGCACCAGCCGGGAGCCGAGCGGCGCGACCCGCGCGGAGACGGCCAGGGCCTCTCCGCGTCCGGTGCCGCGCCTCGGCAGATCCAGTTCGACCTGGCGTATCTCCCCGTCCCGGCGGGTGTCCCGGGCCATCTGCAGCATCGGCTCGACGGCGAGCTTGCCGCCGCGGACCAGACCGAGGGCGTACGCCGCCGAGCTGGCCTTCACCACGCCGTCGGCCTCGTCGAGGACCACGGCGGAGGACCTCAGGACCGACAGGACGGTGTCCACGCCCGGCGGGAGCACCGCGTCCGTGTGCAGGGAGCTGCGGGTCGGGCGCTTCTGCTCGCGCTCACTCCAGCGGAACGCCAGCATGGCGATGACGCCGGTGAGCACCCCGGCGATCGCTGCCACTGCGGCGACCGCCGCGTTCACGTCCATGCACCCAGGTTAGGCATGGCTCGGGCACCCTCCACAGCCGTCGGGCTGCGAGCTCGAACACTCGTCGCCCAGAGTTCACCTTGGAGCCAGTATTGGTTCATTTGGGATGCCGGAAACGGACGCGTACGGGCCGGAACGTGGGAGCGTGGGGTGCGGACCGTCACTCGTACGACGGTCGTACCGCCGGTTTGTCGGTGGGGGCCCGGCCCTTGAACCCCCGACTTGAACGCACGAGAGGGAACCCTGATGCGGGACGCGTACCACGAGGAACTGGACTCGATCGGCGACGGTCTGGTGGAAATGGCCCGGCTGGTCGGGTCGGCGATCGGGCGCGCCACGACCGCCATGCTCGACTCCGACCTGAAGCTGGCCGAGAACGTGATCGAGGCCGACCAGAGGGTCGACGAGCTCCAGCACGAGCTGGAGGCCCGGGCGATAGCCCTGCTGGCGCGGCAGCAGCCGGTCGCGACGGACCTGCGCATCGTCGTGACGTCGCTGCGCATGTCCGCCGACCTGGAGCGCTCGGGCGACCTCGCCCAGCACGTGGCGAAGCTGGCACGTCTGCGCTACCCGGACCGCGCGGTCCCGAGCGACCTGCACGCCACGATCCTGGAGATGGGCCAGCTCGCGCAGCGCCTGATGGCGAAGGCCGCCGAGGTGATCATCACCAAGGACGTCGACCTGGCGCTCCAGCTGGAGCAGGACGACGACGCGATGGACCTGCTGCACCGCACGCTCTTCCAGCACCTGATGGACGACCGCTGGAAGCACGGCATCGAGACGGCCGTGGACGTCACGCTGCTGGGCCGCTACTACGAGCGGTTCGCCGACCACGCGGTGTCGGTCGCCAAGCGCGTGGTGTACCTGGTGACGGGCGAGCACGCGGACGAGCTCCAGGCGGACGTGCAGCCGGAGATCCAGGCGGTGGCGGGGGCGGAGGGGGCCTGACCTCCGGGTCTGCCGGTTGCGGGGCGTGAAAAGGGCGGGCGGGGTTCCGCCCTGGCGCGCGGGCGCCTCCGTGCGCCGTTGATGCGCCCAGAGCACCGGGCGTCCAATGGGCACAGGCACCAGCCTCGAGGAGGGACCCATGGCCGAATCCCCCAGCACCGCGCCCGACCCCACGCAGCAGCGCGAGACCGAGCAGCCCGCCGAGCTCAGGAACCTGCCCCTGATCGCCGCGTGCGGCTGCGGCTCGGGCTGTGGCTGCGGGTGTCAGTCGGGCAGCCCCTGCCAGTGCGGCTGACGCCGGCACGTCGTTCGTACGACTCGCGGGGCCCCGGTGGTGAACCGGGGCCCCGCGGCGTTGCGGTCGCCCTCGGGGCGGTGCGGGCGGAGCATGGGGAGTACGGGGGTGAGGGTGACGGGCGTGGAGTGCCGTACGGGAAGGAGGCACGGGCCATGGCCAAGTTCATGGATGTCCACCACAGCATGAAGGGCATCACGGAGGACCAGCTGCGCGAGGCCCACGACGCGGACCTCGCCCTCCAGGGCGAGGAGCAGGTCAGCTTCGAGCAGGCCTGGGCGGACCCGGAGTCCGGGCTCGTCTACTGCCTCTCGGAGGCGCCGTCGGCCGAGGCGGTCCAGCGGGTGCACGAGCGGGCCGGGCACAAGGCGGACGAGATCCATCCGGTGCCGTTGACGGTGACCTGAGGTACGTGAGGTACGTGAGGTCCTCAGTACTCGAGTGGCCTGTGCGTGGCCTGCGGGGCAGGGCGCTGAGCGGTGACCGCCGGGTGTCGGCCGGGCGTCGGCCGGGTGTCGGCCGGGTCCCGGGTGTCCGTCACTGCCCGACGCGGCCGTCGATCCGCTCGCGCAGGAGGTCGGCGTGGCCGCAGTGGCGCGCGTACTCCGCTATGTGGGCCAGCAGGACGTCGCGCAGCTGGTGATGGCCGCCCGGCTCGGGACCGAGGTCGGAGAAACCGGCGTTGGTGGCGCCGAGGTCGGTGGCACCGGCCAGGTAGCGGTCCGTGCGTTCGGCTTCCGCGCGCCAGTGGTGCCAGGCGTCGTCCACGACCGACTGGTCGGGCAGCGCGCCGTGGAAGGCGGCGTCGCGGTCCTCCGCGGTGCGGTACAGGGCCGGGGCGTCCTCACCGGCCACGACACGACGGAAATGCCGTTCCCCGTCGGCCAGGTGCCGCACCAGCCCCAACAGGGACATCGAGGACGGCGGAACGGACCGCCGGGCCATCTGCTCGGCGTCCAGCCCCGCGCACTTCATCTCCAGGGTGAGGCGGTAGGTGCGCAAGTAGTCCAGCAGGAGGGCGTGTTCGCCGACGGGCTCGGCGCCGGTCCCGGCGCCGGTCTCGCGCGGATCGTCGTCGGGGTCGACCCACATGTCGGGGTAGACGGTCGATGCGGTCCACCGGGTCGTGCCGCGGTCGTCGGTGTGCTCGTCCGGGGTCATGGGGGCATGCTGGGGGGCGAGGGGGGCGTGCCGCCACCGAATTCCCGGCTCACCGATGATCGTCCGGGGAGGGAAAGCCCAACTCGTCCAGCAACGCGTCGAAGAGATCCTCCACGAAGGTCTCCTGGGAGCGCAGCAGTTCTTCAATCCGGGTCTGCCGCGCGGTGGCCGGGACGCCGGCCGTGGCGGCCCAGAGGAGGGCGCCCGCGGCGTCGGCCGGGACATCCGCCTCCAGCTCCGCGCGCTTGCGCTGCACGGCCTCGTCGCACTCCGGGGTCCCGAACCACAGGCTCATGTCGTCCACGTCGTCGGGTGCCTCGGTCAGGAGCGCGGCAACGCCGTCGAGGTTGAGCCACGCCTGCCACTGCCGCCCGTCGGTTCCCAGTCCGGTCACCAGGGCCGTGTCGCTGTCGGAGACGGCCGCGACACAGGCCGGTGCGCCGGTCCACCCGACCAGGGCGGACAGGTGCCCGTCCGCCCACAGCCCGGGTCCGAGCTGCAGCGTCTGCCACCCGCCCGGTCGCGGAGACCAGTCGTCCACGGCGTCCTTCAGCTCGTGATCGAGGCTGCCGAACACAGGCGCCTCCAGCAGCGGGTGCTCGCTGCGAGCAAAGACCAGGTGCCCCGAGAAGCCCACGGCAGTTCCCCCTTCGATACGGTGCGCGAAGCCTATGACCTGCCACTGACAGGGCGGGCTGGGACGGTCGGGCCGATGGCTGCGCCGGCGCGGGCGGGCTGCTGCGGGCGCCTGGGGGCGAGAGCGACGAGGTGCCTTACAGCAGGCGCCCGGCCTTCAGGTAAGGGTGGGGCGGCTGCTTGAAGTGCCACCCGTAGACTCCTGCCGCCGCCGGGACAGGACTCGGACGAACCAAGACCTCCTGCGCCGACCACAACTGGTCGGGACTGACGAGAGCGGTAGCTTCCACGGCATCTCCAGGCGCGCGACGGCTGATCGTCGCAGGCTACTGGTCGCCGCTGACAGAACGTTCCTGGCCCGCGCCTGCGTGACAGGATCCTCCTGTGAGCCAGTCCCTGCCGCAGTTGCCGAAGCCCGAGTTCGTCTCGATCGTCATCGAGGCGCCACCCGAGGTGCCCGCCCAGATTGCTGCCGGCCTCAGCGAGACCGGCGTCCCGGGCGGGTTGATCGGACACGAGTACCGGCCGATGAGCCAGCCGGTGCACTTCGGGGGGATCGGCGAACGGGGGCTGGTCGCCATCGCGACGAGTGGCCTGTTCGGACGCATCGCCATCGACGTGGCTAGTGGTTACGTGGTGCAGATTCCCAGTGTCGAGTCGACGACGGCCGGTCACGTGAACAGAGACCTCGACTCCTTCAACCGGTGCGTCGCGGCCGTGATCGCACGCTTCCCGTTCTATGCGGAGGGCGACGAGGAAAGGTGCGGAGAGGTGGCAGAAGAGCTGCGCGATCTCGTCTCCGGCATCGACAAGACCGCTCTTGCGGACAACGGATTCTGGGAGACCTTCTGCGACGACGTGGCGATGGGGGACTATGCGGACTGGGATGCGTGATCCGGAACCGGTCGCCGACATCGGTCACCCGTCCAGGCTCAGGCCGGTGGCAGCGATGCAGCCGTCGACGAGGTCAGGGCGGTACTGGATCTTCTTGAGCGGACATTTCACGGCCCTGGTGATCTCGCCGAGGTCCGCGGCGGCCAGGTTGCCCAAGTCGCGCTTCACCAGCGCCCAAAGGCCCTCGGTCGGATTGAGGTCAGGAGCGTAGGCCGGGAGCTGGAACACGGTCAGCCACTCGGCGTTCGCCTCGATGAACTCCTTCATGCCGATCGTCAGGTGGAGGCGGACGTTGTCCCAGACCAGCACGATCGGGCCCCCGAGCTGGATCCGGGCACGGACGACCAGGTCGCGGAAGTCGCGCCAGCCGAAGCCTTTCGGCTCGTCCTTGCGGCCCCGGTACTCTCGGATCACCGGCCCGGCTTGAGGCAGGCCATGCTTGCCATCGACACTCGCCCGGAGCCCCAGCACCTCACCCTCACGACCGGGTCTGTCCCATCCGGCCCCAGGTCCTGGCACGCGGCGGAGTCATCGACTGGCCGGCCTCGTCCTCGAAAACGATCCAGGCACCGCGCTCCGCCGCGGTGGTCTTACCCGCGGCCAGGTCTCCTTCTTCCACACCTCGACCGCGTCGTCATCGCGCTCGATGGCGCGCCGGGCCGGCTGATGCCAGCTCCAGCCGTGTCGCTTCAGCAGTCGCCAGGTGCCCTCGACGGTGCAGGAGACGTGGAACAGCCGACCGATCAACGTCTTGCTCCGCGCCAGCGCCCATCGCTGGTCCGCCCAGCCGTGGCCCAGCGGGCCACGCTCCAACTCCCGCTCCAGCCTGGCGATCTGCGTTTCGCTGAGCCGGGACCGCCCCGGAGAACCCTGCGACAGGACCCCGGCCTCGCCGCGCTCGCGCCAGGCCCGGCGCCACCGCTCCACCGACCGCTCGCTCAACCGCAGCACGGTGGCGATCTCGCGGTTCCTCTCCCTGCCCTCGAAGCGGACGACAGCCTGCAACCGGATTCGCTCCCGCGCGGCTCTCTCGGCGTCGGTCAGCCCACCGCCCTGCGCGTATCTCACCCCCCCCCGGAGCTACCGGAGCAAGCAGGTCGCTGTCAGGCGAACCGCCCCGACATCACTCAATCAAGTTCAGTAGTCAGGTTAGGCGTAGTCCGCTTGCAATCCGCTTCGCTATTCAGCGAAGCGGTATACGTGATAGCTGTCAGCGAAGAAATTAACAGGCTCGCTAGCTAACTTTCATGGAAGATAGATAAGCCACCTTTCAGGGCAGATAGATAAGTCATCGAGAGTACGCAGTCAGGAGGTTACTGCCGGGTAGCATTTCGAGGGAGAAGCCAGCTGACCTGGGAATATACTCCATCCGTGGATGATCTTGTTCCATCCATGGAAGGAAGGTAGCCGCACCGCCCAAGAAGGACTTTCGCATCCTGGGCGGCAGCTGGGGCGATACCCAAGGAAGACGCTTAGCAGGCCATTTGTGATGCACCCTCAGAAGAGGGTAGCGTCCTGCCTGCTGAATGGTGAGAGCCACCCCGGGCAGGGGGTGGCTCTCGTCTCCATCGGCGCATTGCAAAAGATCCGTAGCAGGATGCCGATTCCGTTCATCTTCGTCGGCGGCGCGATCGGCGCCCTCGGCGTTTGGTCCGCAGCACCGATGGCGGCCGCTGCCATGATGGCGTTCTTGGCGGCCTTCCAGGTGAAGGTCGAGATCCTGACGAAGCCTCGCTCATGATCGAAGACGGCCCAGCGACGGCCCAGAGGTGACGAAAGCCCCCTGCCGACGGAGAACCCGCAGGCAGGGGGCCTGTTCGTGGGCGCTTACTTCTTCTTCCCCTGGTTCTTGACCGCCTCGATCGCCGCCGCGGCCGCCTCCGGGTCCAGGTACGTGCCGCCCGGGTTCACCGGCTTGAAGTCGGCGTCCAGTTCGTAGGAGAGCGGGATGCCCGTCGGGATGTTCAGGCCCGCGATGTCCGCGTCGGAGATGCCGTCCAGGTGCTTGACCAGGGCCCGCAGGGAGTTGCCGTGGGCGGCGACCAGGACCGTGCGGCCGGTCAGCAGGTCGGGGACGATCGCGTCGAACCAGTACGGGAGCATGCGGACGACGACGTCCTTCAGGCACTCCGTGCGCGGGCGCAGCTCCGGCGGGAGGGTCGCGTAGCGCGGGTCGGCGAACTGGGAGTACTCGGCGTCGATGTCCAGCGGCGGCGGCGGGGTGTCGTAGGAGCGGCGCCACAGCATGAACTGCTCCTCGCCGAACTCGGCGAGGGTCTGCGCCTTGTCCTTGCCCTGGAGGGCGCCGTAGTGGCGCTCGTTCAGGCGCCAGGAGCGGTGGACCGGGATCCAGTGGCGGTCCGCGGCCTCCAGCGCCAGCTGGGCCGTGCGGATCGCGCGCTTCTGGAGGGACGTGTGGACCACGTCGGGCAGCAGGCCGGCGTCCTTGAGCAGCTCACCGCCGCGGACCGCCTCCTTCTCGCCCTTCTCGTTGAGGTTCACGTCCACCCAGCCGGTGAACAGGTTCTTCGCGTTCCACTCGCTCTCGCCGTGGCGGAGGAGGATCAGCTTGTACGGTGCGTCGGCCATGCCTCAGAGCGTAATCCACGCTTTCGCCCGTTCGCGTGGCTGCCCGGCAGGCGGACGTTTGACGGGATCTGTTAATTGAGTGGCCCCCGACAAGCGCCCGATCGTAACGTGCGCCTACTGCCAGCGCCGCTTACATCTCGGTGCCGTCCGCATCCTGTCGCCTCCGGGGGAGACCATGCCGTACGCCCTGCGTGCCCGACGTGCCGTCCGGGAGACGGTCTCAGGTCTGCCCCGGGAGTTCTGGTGGCTGTGGACCAGCACGCTCGTCAACCGGCTCGGCGCCTTCGTCGCGACCTTCATGGCGCTGTACCTGACCCTCGACCGCGGCTACTCCGCGACCTACGCCGGTCTGGTCGCCGCCCTGCACGGGCTCGGCGGCGTGATCTCCTCACTCGGCGGCGGTGTGCTGACCGACCGGCTGGGGCGGCGCCCGACGCTGCTGATCGCGCAGGTCTCGACCGCCCTCTCCGTCGCCCTGCTCGGTTTCGTGCGCGACCCGGTCGCGATCGCCGGCGTCGCCTTCCTCGTCGGCATGGCGAGCAACGCCTCGCGCCCGGCCGTGCAGGCGATGATGGCCGACATCGTCCGGCCCGAGGACCGCATCCGCGCCTTCTCCCTCAACTACTGGGCCATCAACCTGGGGTTCGCCGTCTCCTCGATGGGCGCCGGGTTCATCGCCGAGGTGAGCTACCGCGCCGGTTTCCTCATCGAGGCCGCGATGACGATGGTCTGCGCGGTCCTCGTCTTCCTGCGGCTGCCGGAGTCCAGGCCGGCCGAGCCGGTGAAGACCGCCGCGGGCTCCGGCAGTTCGGTCGGCCTGGGGACCGTACTGCGCGACGGGCGCTTCATGGGCGTCGTCGGGCTGTCCTTCCTCATCGCGCTGATCTTCCAGCAGGGGGCGGTGGGACTGCCCGTGGCGATGGGCGCGGCCGGGTTCACTCCGGCCGAGTACGGCATGGCGATCGCCGTCAACGGCGTGCTGATCGTCGTGCTCCAGATCCCGGTCACCCGCTTCATCGAGCACCGCGACCCGCGCCGGCTGCTCGTCGTCTCGTCCCTCCTGGCCGGGTACGGCTTCGCGCTGACCGCCTTCGCGGGGTCGGTCGGGGTCATCGCGCTGACGGTGTGCGTGTGGACGCTCGCCGAGATCGTGAACGCGCCGACCCAGACCGGCCTCGTCGTACGGCTGTCCCCGACCCACGGGCGTGGGCGCTACCAGGGCATGTACACCATGTCCTGGTCCGTCGCGGCCCTCGTCGCCCCGCTGCTGTCCGGGTTCGTGATCGACCGGTACGGGGCGGAGTGGCTGTGGGGGTTCTGCGCGGTGGTGGGGACGGTCGCCGGCGCGGGGTACGGCGTGCTGATGCGGCGGCTTCCGCAGGACGTGGCCGGGGTGGAGGCCGACGCCGTGCCGGTGCAGCCCGCGCAGGGGCCCGTGCGGCAGCAGCCCGAGGTGGGGGCGGGGTGAGCGGCGGCGGCCCGGCGGGGCAGCCGCGCGGCGTCCTTCCCGGTGCGGCGGCGTCTTACCTCCGACGTAATCGACGGCCGGCTCCCCGACCGGCCAGGCTGGCCCCATGACGACCACCGCAGAAGACACCCGCTCCACCGTGCAGGAGTTCCTCCGGCTCCGGCTCGCCGGCGACACCGAAGGGCTCACCGCGCTGTTCGCCGACGAAGTCGACTGGATGCTCGCCGAGAACCCCGTCGTGCCCTGGATCCGGCCCCGGTCGACGGCCGCCGAGTGTGCCGCCCAGGGCGAGGAGCTGGCGCGGTACACCGTCCCCGAGGACGCCCGCGCGTCCGTCGACACCTTCCTCGTCGACGGGGCCGATGCCGTGCTGATGGGGCATCTCGCCGGGACCGTCCGGGCGACGGGGAAGTCCTTCTCCGGGCCCTTCGCCCTGCGGCTCACCGTGGAGAACGGCCGGATCACCCGGCACCACCTCTACGAGAACAGCGTGTCGATCGCGGCCGCCTGCACTCCGTGAGGCGGCCGCCCGCCCCGCCGCTCAGGGGTGCATGCGCGCCCCCTTCACCACCTTGTCCACCGCGTTCCTCGGGCCGTACACAGCGAGCCCCACCAGGTCCAGTTCCGCCGTCGGCACCGCCCGTACGGCCGCGCGGTTGTCGCGGTCGTTGCCCGTGGCGAAGAGGTCGGAGGTGAAGACCGAGCGGGGCAGGGAGCGGGACAGGGCGCGGGTGTGGGCCGTGGTGAGGACCTCCTTCGTGGCCTCGAAGACCAGCACCGGCTGACGGAACATCGGCAGGTAGGGCACACCGTCCGCGTCCTCGTACGGGTCCCCGATCACCTCGGGGATCTGTGTCCCCAGGCCGCTGACCAGGAACGACGTGACGTTGAGGCGCTGCCAGGGCTCCAGGTCGGCGCGCAGCAGCACGGCGATCTTCGTGTCGAAGCGGATGGGCTCCGGCCCCGCGGGTTCGGTGATCGTGTTCATGATGCGAGCGTGCCCGGCGGTCCCGGACCGGGTCTTGTACGTTCTTTGCATGGCCTCACAGCCCGCCCGCACGACCCCGGACCGGCAGCGGGTCGTCTCCGCCTGGCGGCCGGCCGTCCCGGGGGTCGTCGAGGTGTTCCACGCCCGGTTCACCGAGTACGCCTATCCGATGCACGTCCACGACGCCTGGACGCTGCTGATAGTCGACACCGGCGCCGTACGGTACGACCTGGACCGGCACGAGCACGGCACTCCGCACGACACCGTCTCGCTGCTGCCGCCGCACGTGCCGCACAACGGCTCCCCCGTCACCGAGGAGGGCTTCCGCAAGCGGGTGCTGTACCTCGACGGCACGTATCTCGGGCACGAGCTCATCGGGGCCGCCGTCGACCGGCCCGATCTGCGCGACCCGCTGCTGCGGCGGCGCGTCGGCCAGGTGCACGGGGCGCTGGGCCGGCCCGGGGAGGAACTGGAGGCCGAGAGCAGGCTGACGTTCATCGGGGAGCGGCTGCGGGACCATCTGCGGGGCGAGGACGGCAGGCCCCGCCCGGCCGACCCCGTGCTCGCCCGCCGGCTGCGCGAGCTGCTGGACGAGCGGGTCGTCGAGGGCGTCGGGCTGCGGGAGGCCGCCGGGCTCCTGGGCGCCCATCCGGCCCACCTCGTACGGGCGTTCAGCACCGCCTACGGCATCGCCCCGCACCAGTACCTGACGTCCCTGCGCGTGGGCCGCGCACGCCGGCTGCTGCTGGAGGGCCGGTCACCGAGCGAGGTCGCGGTGGCGGCCGGGTTCTACGACCAGTCCCATCTCACCCGGCACTTCAGGAAGCTGGTGGGCGTCCCGCCGGGGAGGTACCGGGCGGCCCGCTAGCGCTCCGGGCGCCGTGTCAGGTGGGCGAAGGCGTCGAGGTTGCGCGTGGACTCGCCCCGGGACACCCGCCACTCGTACTCCTTGCGGATCGCCGAGGCGAAGCCCAGTTCCAGCAGGGTGTTGAAGCTGCCGTCGGCGGCCTGGAGGACCTGGCCGAGCAGGCGGTCGATCTCCTCGGCGGTGACGGCGGGCAGGGAGAGGCGGCCGGTGACGTAGACGTCGCCGTGCTGGTCGACGGCGTAACTCACGCCGTACAGCTTGAGGTTGCGTTCCAGCAGCCAGCGGTGGACGCCCTGCTCGTTCTCGTCGGGGTGGCGGATGACGAAGGCGTTCAGCGACAGGGAGTGGCGGCCGACGATGAGGGAGACGGTCGTCTTCAGCTTGCGGATGCCGGGCAGTTGCGCGACGTACGTGCCGGGCTGCGGACTCTCCCACTCCAGGCCGGCGTCCTTCAGCACTCCCTCGATGACCTGTGCCGCGCGCTGTTCCAGCTCGGTTTCACCCATGCAGCGAGCGTACGCGACGGCGGTGCGCGGCCACCGCGGCCGTGTAGACGTCGGCGGTCGCGGCCGCCGCGGTGTCCCAGCCGAAGGACTGGGCGTGGCGGGCGGCCTGGCCGCCGAGCCGGGGCGTCAGGTGCGGGTCGTCGGCGAAGGCGCCCAGCACGCGCGCGTAGTCGGCCGGGTTGTGGCCGCGGACGAGGAAGCCGGTGTGGCCGTCCCGCACGGCGACGGGCAGGCCGCCGACGGCCGCCGCGAGCACGGGCGTGCCGGTGGCCTGCGCCTCTATGGCGACCAGGCCGAAGGACTCGCTGTAGGACGGCATCACCAGCACGGAGGCGGCGCGGAACCAGTCCGCGAGCTGCTCCTGGCCGACCGGCGGGCGGAACCGTACGACGTCCGCGATGCCGAGGCGCGCGGCGAGCTTCTGCAGGCCCTCGGGCTTGGCGAGGCCGCTGCCGCTGGGGCCGCCGACGACCGGCACGAGGATGCGCGAGCGCAGCTCGGGGCGCTCGTCGAGCAGGACGGCCACGGCGCGCAGCAGCACGTCGGGGGCCTTCAGGGGCTGGATGCGGCCCGCGAAGAGCGGGATCAGGGCGTCCTGGGGCAGACCGAGGCGGGCCCGGGCGGCGGCGCGGCCGTCGGCGGGCGAGAAGCGGCGGAGATTCACGCCGGGGTGGACCACGGCGACCTTGCCGGGGTCGGCCGCGTAGTGCCGCACGAGTTCGTCGGCCTCTTCGGTGGTGTTGGCGATGAGCCGGTCGGCGGCGTCGACGATCTGGGTCTCGCCGATGACGCGGGCGGCGGGCTCGGGGGTGTCGCCGTCGGCCAGGTTGGCGTTCTTGACCTTGGCCATGGTGTGCATGGCGTGCACCAGCGGGACGCCCCAGCGCTGGGCGGCGAGCCAGCCGACGTGGCCGGAGAGCCAGTAGTGGGAGTGGACCAGGTCGTAGTGGCCGGGGCGGTGACCGGCCCAGGCCTGCATCACGCCGTGCGTGAAAGCGCACAGCTGGGCGGGGAGGTCCTCCTTGTTGAGGCCCTCGTAGGGTCCGGCGTCGACGTGCCGGACGAGCACGCCCGGGGCCAGTTCGACGGTGGGCGGCAGGGCGGCGGCGGTCGCGCGCGTGAAGATCTCGACCTCGATGTTGATCGCGGCGAGGCGCTGCGCGAGCTCCACGATGTAGACGTTCATGCCGCCGGCGTCGCCGGTGCCCGGCTGGTGGAGCGGGGAGGTGTGCACGGAGAGCATGGCGACCCGGCGGGGCCTGCGGTGCAGCCGGAGCCGCGCGGGCGAGGACGCCGAACGCCGCCCGAGCCTGCCGATGTACTGGCTCACGTGGCGTTCCTCCTCGCTCCGGGCATGCCTTTCGCAGGGCGCACGGTGCCCTCCGACGTGGTCCAACACCGGAGGAAGGCGCTCCATTTCCCGGTTCGCGAGTTTTACCGAAACATTACCGCTGGTCGCTCAACCGTTCGACGGTCGGGCCCGCCCGGGTCCGCCCGCCGCCCGGGCGCCGCATACCCTCGTAGGCATGACCACCCGCTCCGCCACCCGCCCCCTGGGAACGGTGACGCGCGGGACGACCAACCCGAACCGGCTGCGCCGCATGGACCGCTGGATCGCGGCCACCCACGGCGCCGAGCTGCGCCGCGCCGCCGACCCGGTGGCGGTGGACCTCGGGTACGGCGCCGCCCCCTGGACGGCCGTCGAGCTGCTGCGGCGGCTGCGCGCGGTCGCACCCCGCACGCGGGTCGTGGGCATCGAGATCGAACCGGCCCGGGTCGCGGCGGCCCTGCCCTACGAGCAGGCGGGGCTGGTCTTCCGCCACGGCGGCTTCGAGGTCCCGGTCCCGCAGCGGCCCCTGCTGGTCCGCGCCGCGAACGTGCTGCGGCAGTACGAGGAGCACGAGGTCGCGGCCGTGTGGGAGCGGCTGTGCGGGCGGCTCGCCCCGGCCGACCCCGCGACCGGCTCGCGCGGCGGGCTGCTCGTGGAGGGGACCTGCGACGAGATCGGACGCCGGCACGTGTGGGTCGCGCTCGGCCCGGAGGGGCCCCGCACGGTCACCTTCGCCGCCCGGCTCGGCTCCCTGGACCGCCCCTCCGACCTGGCGGAACGCCTGCCGAAGGCGCTCATCCACCGCAACGTCCCGGGCGAGCCCGTGCACGCGTTCCTGCGCGACTTCGACCGCGCCTGGGCGGCCGCCGCGCCCTACGCCTCCTACGGAGCCCGGCAGCGCTGGATCCGGGCGGTGCGCGATCTGACCGCCGGCTGGCCGGTCGTGGACGGGCCGGCGCGGTGGCGGCAGGGGGAAGTGACCCTCCGCTGGGAGGCGTTGGCGCCGCGCGGGTGAGGACCGCCCGGCGGGTGCGGGCGCCCGGGGGGCGAAGGGGCCCGTGCCGGGCGCGCCCGGCACGAGGGAACGATCGCCGTGAGTCGTTCGTCACACACGGGGGGAGAGCGCGGGGCGGGGGCATGGCGGGGCGGGAGTGGCGGGAAGTACTCCCTCTGTCGTTTTGCCCGCCGGCATGGCAACATCCCTGGCGAACCGCATGTTACTGACGGTTAATCAGTTGGGGGACGACATATGGGAACGGGCAAGCGTGGCCTGATCGCGACGGCCGTGGCCGTGGTCTGCGCGATCACGGTGCTGGCAGCGCCGGGCACGGCATTCGCGAGTCCCCACCCCGACCCCGAATCGACCTCCACCGCGAGCCCGGCCCGCACCCCCGGCCCGGACCTGGTGGCCGTCCGCGAGAAGCTCGACAAGCTCTACCGCGCCGCCGCCCGAGCCACCGACGAGTACAACGCCGCCGAGGAGAAGGCCGACCGGCAGTCCGCCGAGATCGTCAAGCTGGCCAAGAAGATCGTCACGGGCAAGGAGCGGCTGGAACAGCTCAAGAAGCGCGCGGGCGCCGCTGCCGCCGCCCAGTACCGCGGCGGCGGGCTGCCGCCCGAGGCCCGTCTGATGCTCAGCGACGACCCGCAGGAGTTTCTCGACGGCACGGGCCGGGTCCGCCAGGGCCATCACGCGACCAAGGGCCTGATCGGCGAACTGACGCGTACCCAGCAGGACTTGGAGCAGTACGCCCAGGACGCCTCGGCCCAGTGGAAGAAGCTGGAGGCGGGCCGCAAGGCCAAGGCCGCCGCCCAGAAGAAGATCGAGAAGCAGATCGCGCAGGCCGAGAAGCTGGAGTCCGAGCTGCGCGCGGAGGAGCAGGAGCGCCTCGCCGAGCTGGAGCAGGAGGCGGCGGACGAGGCCCAGACCGCCTGGCTGGACTCCGGGATCCTCGCCGAGATCGACGGCAGGGCCACCGAGCAGGGCAGGAAGGCCGTCCAGTACGCCACGGCCCAGGTCGGCAAGCCGTACCAGTGGGGCGCCGAGGGACCGAAGAGCTACGACTGCTCGGGGCTGACCTCACAGGCCTGGCTGTCCGCCGGCCGCGGCATACCGCGCACCTCGCAGGAGCAGTGGAAGCGGCTGCGGCACATCGACGTCCGGGAGATGCGGCCCGGCGACCTCATCATCTACTTCGACGACGCCAGCCACGTCGCGATGTACATCGGCGACGGGGCGATGGTGCACGCCCCGCGCCCCGGGCGGACCATCACCATCGCCGGGGCGGGATCCATGCCGATCCTCGGCGTGGTCCGGCCGGACGCGGGCTGAACCGCCCACCGCGCACCGGATATCGGACAGCGGGGCACCGGGCGGCGGGCACCGGGTCCCGGGCAGCGGGTCCCTGCCGCAGGCCGCCGAACCCGGGGGTGACCTGCGACACGTGACCCACTCCACGCCGAACACCCCCACGAACAGCGCGCCGACGTGACGTTCGTCATCCCCGCAGCATCACGGGCCTGTCCAACTGCGGGGCATATCGCGGCATATGACACCGGCCGATGGCACAGCGGCGTGGCCCACACCATTCCTATGCGGCGCCGACACCCGCTATGGTCCCGGTCGGTGGGTCGAGGTCCCTCGCCCCCGCCATGCCCTCGGGGGGAGGGAAGGAACCCAAGACGATGCCCGCACCCATACCGCGGCAGAGAGCGATCCCGGCCGTGGAGAGTGGTCAGGCGCAGGCCGCGTCCGTGTGCGGCGGCTCCGCCGAGGACTCCGTGAAGGACGCCTCGGCGCGGACCCCGCGCACCCCGGACACCGCCGGAAACCCCACGGACAAGGTGGAGCACCACACCGCCCACACCAACCTGACGCTGCTGCTCATCGAGGACGACCCGGCGGGTTCGCCGATCGTGCCGGACCTGCTCGACCAGGCCGGCAAGCCGATCCGCGTCCGCACCGCCCGCAACCTCACCGAGGCCGAGCGGCTGCTGACCGACGACGTCCACTGCATCCTGCTGGACCTCGCGCTGCCCGCGCCGGGACACGGCGACTCCGACGACGAGCTCGCCGTGCTCCGGCACGTGCTGGAGCTCGCGCCCCGGCACGCCGTCCTGGCGCTCACCGCGTCGGGCGACGCCGAGCGCGGCGCGGAGGCGGTGCGTGTGGGCGCCCAGGACTACCTCTTCCGCGACGAGCTGGACGGCCGGCTGCTGAGCCGCGCGATCCGCTACGCCGTGGAGCGCAAGCGCTCCGAGTCGGCCGAGCGCCGGCTCGCCGAGGGCAAGCTGCGCGCCCAGGAGAACCGCCGCCTGGAGCGCGGCCTGCTGCCCACCCCCCTGCTGGAGGGCTCCTCCCTGCGGTTCGCCGCCCGCTACCGCCCGGGCCGCTCGCGCGCCCTGCTCGGCGGTGACTTCTACGACGTCGTACGCACCCCGGACGGCACCGTGCACGCCATGATCGGTGACGTGTGCGGCCACGGCCCGGACGAGGCCGCGCTCGGGGTGGAGCTGCGGATCGCGTGGCGCGCGCTGACGCTGGCGGGCCTGTGCGGCGACCAGCTGCTCGGCACGCTCCAGCAGGTGCTGGAGCACGAGCGGGCCGACGACGAGATCTTCGCGACCCTGTGCACGGTGGACATCGCACCGGACGGCCGCCGCGCCGGCCTGTGCCTGGCGGGTCACCCCTCGCCGCTGCTGGCGAGCCCCGGCCGGCCGGCCCGGCTGCTGCCGTACGACAACAACGGCCCGGCCCTGGGGCTGCTGCCCGGGGCCCGCTGGCCGCGGATGCAGGTGGAGCTGGGCGCCGAGTGGAGCCTGATGCTCTACACCGACGGGCTGATCGAGGGCCGCGTGGGTGAGGGCGGGGAGCGCCTCGGCCAGGAGGGCATGACGGAGATGGTCCGCCGCCAGTTCGCCGAGGGCCTGCGGGGCGAGCAGTTGCTGCGCGCCGCGGTGAACGAGGTCCGCGACCTCAACGGCGGCGAGCTGACGGACGACGTGGCGGTCCTGCTGCTGGACCGGGTGCCGTAGCGGGAGGCCGGACGCCGGACGGACGAGGCGCGCTACGGACGAGGCGCCGGGCGACGGGAGTCGCCGGACCGGAGGCGGGCGGCTACCGGCCGCCGTTCCACGGGCCGTAGGGGCCGTCGCTGCTGGAGCCGCGGTTGCTGCGGCCCCCGCCCGGCAGCGCCCGGATCGCCGGGCGTACGTCGACCATGTACACGATCGTCGCGACGAGGCCGATGATCGGCAGGAACGACAGGATCGGGAAGAGCAGGTTCACCACGAAGGCGAGCCCCAGGACGATCAGCCAGAACGGCTTGGTCTTCTTGTCGGCCGCGCGGTAGGCGTCTTCCCTGCGCACGGCGGCGTCCAGCAACGCGAAGCCGCTGAAAACGATCAGGGCCATGCTCAGAAGCCACATAAACCCTGCGAAGCCCTGCATCAGCACAACGTCCACCACCCGACTCGGCTCGTCCCTACGCGGTCACCGTACCCGTACAACGGGCCGGGCACCCTCGGGGTGCCCGGCCCGCGTCGGCCTCCGGCTCACTTCGCCGGGGGTGTCTGCTTCTTGGCGGTGGTGGTCTTGCGCGCCGGGGCCTTCTTGGCGGCGGGGGCCTTCTTCGCCGCCGCGGCGGCCTTGGCCTCGGAGGCGATGACCTGGGCGGGCTTCGGCTCCTCCTTGACCTCGACCGGCTCGGACTTCGGCTCGACCGCGATCGCCAGCTCCTCGACGCTCCCGGCGACGTCCTCGATGCTGTCGGCGGCCTCGCCGCGCCAGGTGCGGACGGCCTGCTCGCCGTGCTCGGCGACCTTCTCGTAGGTCTCGCGGGCCTTGACCGCGTACTCGGCGGCCACGCCGACGCCGCGCAGCGCGAAGTCCTGGGCGCTCTCGCCGAACTTCTTCAGGTCCGCGTCGATCGTGCTGCCGATCTTCTTCACGTCGAAGGTGCCGATGAACTCCGTGACCTTGTTCTGCAGGGCCTCCTGCGTCTCCTTGACGCGGGCGGAAGCCTCCTTGGCCCGGGCGGAGGCCTTCTCCTGCACGGCCTTGGTGTCGGTGTTGCGCACGGCGTCGAGCCGGGCCGGCGCCTGCGACCGCAGCTGCTCCACCAGGGCCGGCACCTTCTTGGCCTGCTGAAGGGCGAGGTCGGCGGTGCCCGCCGCGAAGTAGAGCGGGGTCGGGTCGCTGAGGGTCTTGCGCAGGTCGTCGGTGATGGCCATGGTGATGGTCCTCCCGGATTTCTCTGAGGGTTCGGCTGAGGGTTCGTGTGATCCGTGGCGGCGGCCGGTGCCCTGGTCCGGCTCAGCCGGCCGTCTGCCGCGGATCGGTGTCGCTTCCATCGGTGTCGCTTCCGCCGGTGCCCTTGCGGGTGCGGCGGGCGGCGGGCTCACCGCCGTCGTTCGTGCGGGTACGGCGCGCCGGCACGGCGCCGGCCGGGCCGTCGCCGTCGGCAGGGGACCCGGCGGGCAGGTCCGCGTCGGCCGCGCGGGGCCGGCGTATCTCCGCGCCGGCGCCGGAAGCGTCCGCGGCCGCCGCCTCCCCCTCGCCGTCAGCGCTGCCGAACCCGTTCTCCTTGCGGAAGGACTCGTAGATCTGCAGCAGCACCTGCTTCTGCCGCTCGTTCAGCGTGGGGTCGGCGAGGATGACCGCGCGGGTCTCCACCTCGTCCCGGTCCCGCTCGGCGTCGAGGATCCCGGCACGGACGTACAGCGTCTCGGCGGAGATCCGCAGGGCCTTGGCGACCTGCTGCAGCACCTCCGCGCTCGGCTTGCGCAGCCCGCGCTCGATCTGGCTGAGGTACGGATTGGACACCCCGGCCGCGTCGGCGAGCTGCCGCAGCGACAGCTGCGCGGTGCGCCGTTGCTCGCGCAGGTAGTCACCGAGGTTGCCGACGTTGAGCGATGCCATGACTCCACAGTGCAGCACCCCGCTAACTATTGCAAGCACCCGCTTGCAATAGTGCGCCACACCACGCGGCCGGCCCTGTGCCGCCCGACCGGCCCGGCGTGTCGCACCGCCCCGCCCGGTACCCGGCGAGGCGGAGAGGATGCCCGGCCGGTCGCGGGAAGTCGGGCGGCACCCCGCGTCAGCCGCCGGGCCTGTACGCCAGGAACGTGCCCGACCGCCTGGTGGAGGTGCCCTCCGGTTCCCGCACCATGCGTGTCCTGACCTCCAGCCCCGCCTCCGCCAGGAGTCCGGCGATGCGGTCCGGCGGGAGGAGGTACGACTCGTAGGAGACCGGATGGCCGCCGTAGGCGCCGGCCGGGCGCAGGTGCTCGCCCTCGCCCACGTGGCCGGCGAGCATCAGCACGCCGCCCGGCGCGAGCGTGCGGTGGATCTCGGCGAAGACGGCGGGCAGGTGCCGGGGCGGGGTGTGATGGGTGGAGTAGTACGCGAGGACGCCGCCGAGTTCGCCGGTGGCGATGTCCAGGGCCGTCATCGAGCCCGCGGTGAACCGGAGTTCCGGGTGGGCCGCCCGGGCCAGTGCGACCATCCGCGGCGAGAGGTCCACGCCGAACACCTGGACTCCCAGGGCGGCCAGGTGGGCCGTCACCTTGCCGGGACCGCAGCCCAGGTCGGCGACCGGCCCCAGGGGGCGCACGAGTTCGGCGAAGGCGGCCAGCATCGCACGGGACACCGGGTCCAGTCCGGCCGGTGCGGGAACGCGCCGCGCGTACGCGTCGGCGACCGTGTCGTAGGACTCCCGGATCGCGGCGAGGTGCGGGGGTTCGGTCATGTCCCGACGCTATCCGGCGCCACGGCACCGCGGCCGTACGCCCGTGTCGGTACGCCGGGTTACTCCCGCCGTCGGACGTGCCCGGCGGCGCCGCACGGCACCGTGGGCCGGGTGAAAACCACCACCTCGAAACCGAAGCTCGGCCGGTCCGCGCGGCGGGCCGTGCTCGTCGTGCACGTCATCGCGTCCGCGAGCTGGCTCGGGCTCACGCTCGGGCTGCTCGCGCTCGGCACCACCGCCGCCACGACGGGTTCCGCCGTGAGCGTGGAGGCCTCCGTGCGGACCATGAAGCTCTTCGCCGACTGGCTGCTGCTGCCCGTGGCGTTCCTGACCCTGCTCAGCGGCCTGGTGCTGTCCCTGGGCACGGCGTGGGGGCTGGCGCGGCACCGGTGGGTCGTCACCAAGTTCTGGCTGACCCTCGCCACGACCGCCGCCACGGCGTTCGCGCTGCGCCCCGGGGTGAACCCGGCCGTCACCGCCGTCGCCGCGGGCGGGCCGCTGCCCGACGCCGGGGACGTGCTGTTCGGGCCGCTCGTCTCCCTGTCCGCCTACGTCTTCATGACCGTGATCTCCGTCCTGAAGCCATGGGGCCCGACCCGCCGGGGAAGAAGGCTGCGGGCGCTCGCCCGGACGTCCCCGCAGAGCGCCTAACAGTGACGTGCACTTGCCTAATAGCTTTAGGCAAGTGCACAATCCCTTTTGGAAGGCAGAAGGGAGCGCCTCATGGCACGCGTGGGACTGACCCCGGAGCGACTGACCCGGGCCGGTGCGGAACTCGCCGACGAGGTGGGGTTCGACCAGGTCACCGTCTCGGCCCTGGCGCGACGGTTCGACGTCAAGGTCGCGAGCCTGTACTCGCACGTGAAGAACTCGCAGGACCTGAAGACCCGGATCGCCCTGCTCGCGCTCACCGAACTGGCCGACCGCGCCGCCGAGGCCCTGGCCGGACGGTCCGGCAAGGACGCACTGGCCGCCCTCGCCAACGTCTACCGCGACTACGCCAGGGAACACCCCGGCCGCTACGCCGCCGCCCAGCTGCGGCTGGACCCCGAGACGGCCGCCGCGAGCGCCGGGGTGCGGCACGCCCGCATGACCCGGGCCCTGCTGCGCGGCTACGACCTGACGGAACCCGACCAGACCCACGCCGTCCGGCTGCTGGGCAGCGTCTTCCACGGCTACGTCAGCCTGGAGCTGGGCGGTGGTTTCAGCCACAGCGCCCCGGACACCGACGTGACGTGGGCCCGGATCCTCGACGCCCTCGACGCGCTGCTGCGCAACTGGCCCGCGCAGGACGACTCCCCCACGGACCCCCGAGGCTGACACCATGCACACCGAGCCCGACTGGATCGCCACCCCCCTCACCGCGGACCTGCTGCGCGGCGCCCTCGACCTGGAGCGCACCGAGCACGGCCTGCTCCCGCACCGGCTGCCGGCCGGGGCCCGCGCCCAGAACACCGACGAGCAGCTGGCCATGGCCGAGTCCCAGCCCTCCGGCGTACGGCTGGCCTTCCGCAGCGCCGCGACCGCCGTCGAGCTGGACATCCTGCGCACCAAGCGGGACTACACCGGCTTCCCGTCCCGCCCGGACGGCCTGTACGACCTGCTCGTCGACGGCCACCCGGCCGGCCAGACCCCGGCGAACGGCGGCAACGTCCTCACCATCGACATGACCACCTGGAACGGCACGATGACCGAGGGCCCGGTCGGCACCGTCCGCTTCACCGGTCTGCCCGCGCGCGAGAAGGACGTCGAGATCTGGCTCCCGCACAACGAGACCACCGAGCTCGTCGCCCTGCGCACGGACGCGCCGGTCGCGCCCGCCCGGGACCGGGGGCGCAGGGTGTGGCTGCACCACGGCAGTTCGATCAGCCACGGCACCGACGCCGCGAGCCCGACCGGCGTGTGGCCCGCTGTCGCGGCGTCGCTCGGCGGAGTGGAGCTGATCAACCTGGGGCTGGGCGGCAGCGCGATGCTCGACCCGTTCACCGCGCGGGCCATGCGGGACACCCCGGCCGACCTGATCAGCGTCAAGATGGGCATCAACATCGTCAACCAGGACGCGATGCGGCTGCGTGCCTTCGGCCCGGCCCTGCACGGCTTCCTCGACACGATCCGCGAGGGCCATCCGGACACCCCGCTGCTGGTCGTCTCCCCCATCCACTGCGCGATCCACGAGGACACCCCCGGGCCGACGGCCCCCGACCTGAGCGCGATCGGCGAGGGACGGCTGCTGTTCGCCGCCATGGGCGACCCGGCGGAGGTCCCCACCGGGAAGCTCACGCTGCGCACGGTCCGCGAGGAGATGGCCCGCATCGTGCGGCAGCGCGCGGCCGACGACCCGAACCTGCACTACCTGGACGGGCTCGACCTCTACGGCGAGAGCGACGCGGCCGCACTCCCGCTGCCCGACCGCGTGCACCCCGACGCCGCCACCCACCGCCACATCGGCGAGCGCTTCGCGGAGCGGGTCTTCACCGGCGACGGCGCCTTCGCGCGGTCAACCCGTCCGGCCGGCTGAGCAGGGCGGGCGGTGACGTCCGGGCGGGCGCCCGCCGGGATCCGGACCCGCCCGCCCGGGATCAGAACGGCAGCGGCCTTGCGTGCACCACGTCCAGCCGCGTCACCGCCCGTGTCAGCACCACGTACAGCCAGTGCAGTCCCCGCTCCTCCGCCTCGGCGACGGCCGCCGGCTCGACGGCCACGACGTGGTCGTACTCCAGGCCCTTGACCAGGCTCGCGGGCACCAGAGAGACCCGCGCGCCGAGTTCCTCCGGGCCCGCCGCCGCGACGCCGGCCGCGTCCAGTGCCGCCCGCACCCGGGGCACGTCCACGTCCGCCGCGACCACCCCGACCGAGCCCGGCCGCCCCAGCGCGTCCCGTACGGCCGCCACGACCGCGGCGGGCACCGCGTCCGGGGCCGTCTCCCGCAGGCGCAACTCCCCGTCCCCGCGCAGCGACCGGGCCTTCGGCACGTCCACGTCCAGCCGCTCCAGCAGCCGGTTGGCGAGCTGGACCACGGCCCGCGGCACCCGGAATCCCGTGCTGAGGGCGACCACGGCCGCGTCCGGCTTCCCCAGGTGGGCGAGGACCTCGGGCCACGAGCGCGCCGCCCACGGCGTCGTCCCCTGCGCGAGGTCGCCCAGCACCGTCAGGGAACCGAACCGGGCCCGGCGGGCGATGGCCCGGCACTCCATCGGCGACAGGTCCTGCGCCTCGTCCACGACGACGTGCCCGTACCCCTCCGGGTGCTCGATCAGCCCGGCCACCTCGTCGAGCAGCACCAGATCGGCGGCCGACCAGCGGGCCGACTTCCACGACCGGGGCGGCTTCGCCCACAGCAGCGCCCGCTGCTCCCCGGCGTCCAGCAGCCCGCCGGCCGCCGCCGCCAGCGCCTCCGGGTCACCGAGCAGTCCGGCGACGACCTCCTCGGGCCGCACCCGGGGCCAGACGGCGTCCAGGTACGCGGACACCGGCCGCACCCGCTCGACGCGGCGCACCCAGGCGTTCGGGGGCGGCCCGGCCCGCCGCTCGGCCTGCTCGCGCAGGCTCCGCACGATCCGCGCCCGCACCCGTTCCCGGCCGACCGCGTACGGCGGTTCCTCCTCCCGCACGCCCGCCACGATCGCCGCCAGCTCCGCTTCCGGCACCCGCCACCGGTACGAGCCGTCGGGCACGGTGAGCGGACCGGCCCCCTCGGTGCGCACGCGCGCGTACAGCGCCCGCCGCAGCACCCGGGCCATGCGGGCGTCGTGCTTGACGACGGCGGCGGCGACGTCGTCGACGGCGCACACCGGCCGGTGGGCGATCTCCTCGGCGAGCGTCGACTGCCGCACGCCCGTCTCGCCGAGCGCCGGCAGGACCTCCGCGATGTAGGACAGGAACGTGCGGTTGGGCCCGAGGATGAGCAGACCGCCGCGCCGGATGCGCTGCGGGTGGGTGTAGAGCAGGTAGGCGGCCCGGTGCAGGCCGACGGCGGTCTTGCCGGTGCCGGGAGCGCCCTGCACGCACACCGACAGCGCCAGGTCCCCGCGGACGAGGTCGTCCTGCTCGGGCTGGATGGTGGCGGCGATGTCCCGCATGGGACCGACCCGGGGCCGTTCGATCTCCCGGGCGACGATCGCGCTGGCCCGGCTCTCCCCCTCCCCGAGGTGCTCGTCCTCGAGACCGGTGAGGTCGGCGGAGTCGCCCCGGCTGCCGGGCGCCCAGCCGAACCTCCGCCGTACGGCGACGCCCTGCGGGTCGCGGGCGGAGGCCTGGTAGAAGGCGCGTGAGACGGGTGCGCGCCAGTCGACGACGAGGGGCGGTTCGGCCGGGTGCTCGGAGATCCGCAGCCGCCCGATGTGCAGCTCGCCCTCCTGTCCGCGCAGGGCCCCGAAGAACAACGGCCCCTCGGGCAGTTCCCGCAGCGCCTTGGCCCGGGTGCGCAGCCGGCGGCCGAGGACCTCGGCGTCGGCGCCGGACGCGGAGACGTCCTCGCCGGTGACGACCTGTTCACCGGCGCCCTCGACCATCGCGGCGAGGGCGTCCCGGCAGCGGTCGTGGTGGGCGCGTTCCTGGTCGAGGGCGTGCTGGAGGGCGGGTTCAGTGGACGTCATTCCACCGAGCGTACCGAAGAAAGGTAACCGAGTTAAATTTATTACCGAGTCACACCCGGCTCGCCTCCCGGCCACCCGGCCGCCAGCCGGCCGAAGGCCCGTTCCGCGGCCGCCACCGCGTCGGGCCGCACGTCCGCCACCCGCTCCCCCGCGGCGATCCGCCGCCAGTTCTCCAGCGCGAGGACCCGCAGCACGGCCATGACCTGCCCGGCCGCGAGCCGCGCGTCCAGATCACCGCCGAGCACCTCGGCCAGCGCCGCCTCGGACCGCTCCTGGTGCGCGTAGGCCCGGGCGACCAGGGAGGGCGTGCCGTAGAGCAGGGAGTGGAAGGCCAGCACCTGGGGGTGGTCGTTCAGCCCGGTCACGGGGTCGCACCGCTCCAGCCCGGCCAGGACGTGCCGCCGCAGCGCCTCCACGGGCGGCTCGGCGGACTCCGCCACGACCCGCGCGGCCTCCCCCTCGTGGTCGGCGATCCGGTGCAGCACCAGATCCTCCTTCGCCGGGAAGTACCGGAACAGCGTCGGCTTGGAGATCTCGGCCGCCGCCGCCACCTCCGCGACGGACACCGCGTCGAACCCCTTCTCCAGGAAGAGCCGGATGGCGATGTCCGACACGGTCTCGTACATCCGCTGCTTCTTGCGCTCACGCAGGCCGGGGTGGGTCATGAGGGGAGCCTACGATCCGTGCCCGACGGCAGCGGCACGGTGTCACACCCCGGAACCCCACACCCCCTCCACCAACGGGCCGTAGGACGTGACCACCATCGCGGCCTCCACATCGCACAGCGCGCGGACCTTGCGCTCGTTGCGTCCGTAGCCGACGAACTCCACACCGGCCCGTGCCGCCGCCTGGACGTCCGTGGGCGTGTCGCCGATCATCACCGCGTCGTCGGGGTCGAGGCCGAGGACGCGCAGCGCGCGAAACAGGACATCGGGGTGTGGCTTCATCGAGCCGGGGTCTTCGGGGCGGCGGCCCTGGACCGTGGTGAAGAACGGGAGCAGTCCGCGCCGGTCGAGATGCGCCTCGGCCGCCAGCGGGGAGTTGTTCGTGACAACGGCCAGACTCGCCCCTCGGCGCGCCAGTCCGCGAATGAGGTCGTCGGCGTACGGAGTGTGCCACTCGTGGTGGGCGGCGACGAGCTCGGCGGCAGCGACTTCACCGGCCGTGAGACGCTCCTCCAGGACACGCAGCAGCTCTCGCAGGCCGGGCGCCCCGGCCCGCCGGGCTCGATGGACCGCACCCAGGACCACATGCGGGTCCTTGTGGGTCCGTTCCTCCGCGCCGAGGACGGGGGAGGCACCGTAGGCATCGACCTCACGCCGGAGTTCGTCCGCGATCGGTTTCGATCCGTCCTCGGGGAACAGCCGGCAGATCGGGCCGTCGAAGTCGAAGAGCACCCCGCGGGCCCCGGCCAGCACCCCGCGTACGTCCGTGAACACGTCGACACCGGCAACCATGACCCCTCCCGCCCGCTTTCCGCTCGGTCCCTCTCAGCTCCGTACGCCCGTCGGTTCCCTGCGCTCCGCAGCGGCCGGACGCGGCGTCCGGACACGGAGTCGCTGCCTTCGAGGGCGCCGGGTTATGTCGTCCGGCGTGATCGCGTCGCCCCCGGGCAGGTCCTTGGCCGACCGGGTACGCCATTCCCGGTCCGCGGCATGCCACCGGCGCAGCGCCTCTCCGACCTCGCTCTCGTCCCGGGGAACACCCGTGAGCCCCAACGGCCTCCAGGCCCGGTGCAACGCACGGCACACCCGGTCGGCCGCCTCGGACAGTTCACGTTCGGCGGGACGCTCGGACAGATACAGAGCGGCCCGCATCACGTCCGGATAGAGCGACTGGACGTGCTCGAAGTCGCGGTACGTGCGCAGACCCCGGTCCAGGTCGGCGGTCATCTCACCGTGCCCACCGCTGCGCATCGCCTGAGCCCACAGGTCGATCATCACCTCGCGCTCCTCCTTGACGTAGTCCATCCGGACCAAGTGGGTCGCGAGGTCGTGCAACGGGTCACCGAACAGGGCGAGTTCCCAGTCGATCACCGCCAGGCGCTCGCCTTCCCCGGCCGGCAGGACCAGCACATTGGCCCGGTGGACGTCCGTGTGCAACAGCGTGAACGGGCGCTGGGCGGGGGCCCGGAGTGTGCCGAGGAAGCGTTCCACGGCGTCGAATGGAATGCCCACCGCGTCGAACAGCATGCCGAAACGGGGCCGATTGGCCTGGTGCACGCGCTGCTCCGTGAACCGGGCGAGCCACGCCAGGAAACCCTCACTGTCGCCGTCGTCCGGCCAATCGTCGGGCAGTGGCGGGAGATCGGCCCTCGGCACCCCGGCCAATTCGGCGAAGAAGGCGGCGAGTGCAGTCAGCCGGTCAGGGCCGACCCGCTGCCCGGGAGGAGCCACCTCGGCGAGGGTGGGGCCCGGCAGATACTCGTGCAGAGACCATGCTCCGAAGTCCGCCAGGCACCGCGGTACATGAGACACCCGGCCGTCGAGCACGCGCAGCAGTTCGGACTCCTGCCGCCACAGCCGCGGCACCACTTCGACCGCCTGCCTCGGTGTGCGGAACTTGGCGAGAGCGCCTGCCGACCGCTGCCCCAGCAGCCAGGCCAGCGGAGTTCCCAGAGGCAGGACGAGGTTCGTGTTGTGATGGCCGGAAACCACCTCCCCGTCGGGGCTGCGGCGCCTTGCCTCCGCGAGTCGGCGCACCAGCGGATGGAGCGCTCTGCGGTGCAGAGGGGACGACATGGGCGCACAGAGTAGTACGAAGGCCGGTGAGACTCACCGCGTGTCACTATGTGGACAGGCATCCTCACGTTGAGTGCCGGGCACTTCACTTCTCTCCCTGACTCGTTGATCCCAAAACATCCCAAGCCGACTGGAACCAGTCACTTTTCTCTTCGAAGAACGCCACTTCCCGGGCATCCGCGGACCGGCTGTGGAAGTAGTGGAGCCTTGAGAAGCCGCCGAGCACGTCCACCGCTTCGACCTGGGTCTCGGCCTCGTCGTCGAGCGTGATGACGGTCTCCTCCGGCAGGTACATCCCGTAGAGCATGTGCTGCTTGTTGAGGACGTACAGCTTGAACGCGGGCGTCAGCAGCACCCGCCTGACCTCCAGGCGGGCGTCCACACCCGCTTTCGCGAGTTGCTTGACCAGCTTGTCGGTCTCTCTGGCGTACTTGCGTGCCATCGCGCGCCATCGCTGATGGATCCGGGAGTCGCCCGGATCCTTCGCCCGGGGATAGGGCAACGGCTGGTCCTCACTCGGGACGAGCATGCGGATGCTCAAGGACCGCGGCGGCGTCTTCTTCTCGACGATGATGCGCTCGGCCTCCCTCTTGAGGTGGCCGTACAGCGTCTCCGAGGTCAGCGTGAAGACATCGAGGCTCACCTCCCCCGCCTCCCGGAAGGCGCGCTCGATCCACGCGCCCAGAGCAGGCTGGGCCGCCACATCGTCGACGACCCCCTCGGGGGGCACGTCCGGCACGGCCCGGACCCAACTGCCGCTGCCCTGCCGGACGTCGAGCAGGCCCTCCTCGGCGAGCCGTTTGAGGACGCGCTGCAGCGTGTCCCGGGAGACGCCCAGGTCCGCGGCCAGCTCACGTTGGGGCGGCAGCGCACTGCCGACCGGGTAGGCCCTTTCCGCGATGCGCCTCCGCAAGAGCTCCTCCACCTGCTGGAACCTGCGGCCGGCGCCTTCCCTGTTCGCTGAGCTGGTCATGCTCAGAACCTACCGCCCTCGTACCGGAAGCACACCATCCCCAGGCAAGTCCCTCCGAACAAGCGAGCCGCCAATTGGACTGAGGATTAAGGATCTCACTTCACGGTTAGACCAATTTTAGTCCACCAGTCCAATTGATGGATCGGCCCTGCGACCGACGACCCATAAGGGGAACACCATGGTGATAGCGCCGGCTCTGCAGCTCGTGGGTGTGGTGTTCGTGCTCGGTTTCGAGCAACTCGTGCAGTGGAAGCTCGGAGCGATGGGGCTGATTGCCCTGTTCCTCCTGGCCGTTGGCCTGAAGGCGCGAAACTCGACGTGCGCGTCCCTCGGCGCCGTGATCCTGCTGCTCCTCATGACGGACCGCTGAACGCTAGCGGGAGCTCAGCTCCGCAGCAGCTTCAGCAACGGCTCCAGCGACACCAGGACGACCTCGGCACCGGCGTCCCGCAGCGAGGTGAGCGTCCGGCCGTTGCGCGCGTATCCCAGGAACGGCACGCCGGCCTTCTTGGCGGCCAGGAAGTCGGTGGGGGTGTCACCGATCATGAGAGCCGACGACGGGGCGGCACCCGTCGCGCTGAGCGCGCGGTTCAGGCAGTACGGATCCGGCTTGAGCAGCTGGAGGTCTCCGGTCCGGCCGTACACATGCGGCGCGAAGCAGGAGAGGAGGCCACGGCTCGTGAGGTATTGCCGTATGACCTGCGGCGAGTTGTTGCTGGCGACGGCCAGGCGGACGCCTACAGCGGTCCAGGTACGGATCAACGGGTCCGCGTACGCGGTGGGCATGGCGGTGGTCGCGGCCTGCATCTCCAGCTGGGTCAAACGCTCCTCCAGCTCCACGGTCAGGTCACTGCCGGGGTGACGGTGGCCTACGGCGCGCAACATCACATGAGGGTCGAGCGACTCGCGCTCCGCCTCCGTGAGCACGCCCTGCCGACCTCGGTCAGCCAGCCAGGACATCAGGTCGTGCGCCACCCGCTCCGCCGAGTGGCCCGCGAACAGGCGGCAGATGGGTCCGTCGAAGTCCCACAGCACGACACGGGCCCGTCTGACCAGACTGCGGAGTCCATACGGATCGTCTTCGGCCGTGATGCTCACCGAACCAGTCTGCGTCGCATCAGAAGTCACTAGGAGAGTGTCAGGTCCGTGGGGATGGTTTCCCAGAGGGCGTCGAACCACTTCTGGCATTCCCCAGGGTGTCGCGCGTGGCGAGCATCGTCCCGCCCAGGCTCACACCGAAGACTTGAGAAGCCCGAGAGGTTCGTCCAGCGAGCCCACGATGTGCGACGGGTGAACGCCCGCGGTAAGCAGCGACTCCCGTTTCCGCTGGTTGCGTGCGTAGCCGAGGAAAGGGACGCCCAGTGCCAGGGCCGCCTGGTAGTCCGTCCCCGTGTCGCCCAGCATCAGGGCCTGCGACGGCTGCGCGTCCAGCGACTCCAGGGCCAGGGAAAGGCAGTGTGGGTCGGGTTTCATCCGGGCGAGGTCCTCGGTGCGGCCGTGGATGTAAGGGAAGCAGCCCGTGAGCTGCCGGGTCTCCACATAAGCGGCCGCTGCGCGCGCCGAGTTGTTCGTGGCGATGGCGAAACGGGCACCCAGCGCCGACCACGTCCTGATGAGTGGGTCGGCGTACGGCGTGGGCAGCGCCCGAGGGACCGCCATGAGCTCCTGCTCGGTGAGCCACTGCTCCAACCGCGCGATCGCAGCGCTGTCGGCATGCCGCTCGGCGACCAGGAGCAGCACGGCCAGGGGGTCGGGGCCGAAACGCTCCTCTTCGGCGAGGAGCCCGTCCAGCCCGAGACGTTCGAGCTCCATCACGAGGTCCCGTGCCACCGCGTTCGCCGGATGGCCCGCGAACACCCGGCAGATCGGCCCGTCCAGGTCCCAGACGACGTAGCGAACCGGAGCAAGCAGTTCACGCAATTCCTGAGTCACTAGGAAAGTGTCAGGTCTGTCGTGATGGTTTCCCAGAGGGCGTCGAACCACCTCTGGGACTCCTCCACGAAGGACGCGTCCCGTCGGCCCGCCTGCTTCAGGAAGGAGAACAGCAGGGAGTGGGAGCCCAGCGCGTCCCACATGTCCAGGGCCCGGCCGCCCCACTCCTCCTCGCGCCGGATCAGCATGTAGTAGCCGATCAGCGCCTCCTGCTCGTTGAGCAGGTACAGCTTCACCGGCGGGGTGAACGGCAGCGCCCGGAACCGCACCCGTACGTCCATGCCGTGCGTGGAGCGCAGCGTCAGCAGGTTGTGCTCCAGGACCCGGAGCTGGGCGTTGCGCATCTCCAGCCAGCGCTGGTGCACGGGATCGTCCGCACCGTCCTCCTCGACCAGGCGCGGGAACGCGAGGTTGATCTCCCGGGACGGGAGCAGGACCCGCAGGTCGATCGACTTGGGGCGGGCCCCGCCTCCGTGGATCCGCCGCAACGGCTCCCCGAGCGCCACCATCAGCGTCTCCGACGTGTGGCAGACCACGTCCACGTGGACGGCCGTCGCCGAGAACGCCTCCGTCAGCCGTGGCGCCAGGCCCACCATCGTCGGCTGGGGCTCGTCCCGGGCGGGGGCGGGGGCGGCGACGCGCGGGGGGCTGCCCTTGGAGACGTCGGTGAGCAGGCCGTCCTCGTGGAGCACCCGCAGGGCCTGGCGCACGGTGCCGCGTTCCACGCCGAACCGGTCCGCGAGTTCGGCCTGGGTGGGCAGGCGGTCCCCCGGCCTGAGCTCACCGGCACGGATGCGTTCCCGCAGGTGATCGGCGATCTCCTGGGGCGAGTGCCTTCTGCTGCCGTTCACTGCCACGTTCTCCGCCACGCTCTCCTGAGTCACGACCAGACGCTACAACTCTGCCTTATCTGGCGGCAGTTGCCTGAAAGTTGTTTATGACAGACGACCAAGTGGGGACAACTTAATCAGAGTTGGTTGCCAACTTCTCGGAGTTGGCGGAAGTTTTGCTTCCGAAGTCCCGGCCTCCCGGACTTCCGGCTCCCGAAGGGGGAATCCGATGCCCGCCCTCGCGCTCCTCTCCGCCGCCTTCGTCGTCGCCTTCGAGCAGCTCGTGCAGTGGAAGTACGGCCCGGCCGGCATCGTCGGCCTGGTCCTTCTCACCGTGGGCATCAAGGCCAAGAGCCCGGCCGTCAGCTCCGCGGGAGCCGTCGTCCTCGCACTGCTGATGACGGGGCCCGCCCTCTGAGTCACCCCGCCTGCCGGGACCGACCCCCGTGGGAGACCTCAGCTCGTGAGCACCAGCTCCGAACTGATCGTCTCCCACAGTGCGTTGAACCACAGGTGGGACTGCTCCACGAAGGTCGTGTCGCGCTGGCCGGGCCCCTGCCGGAAGGAGAACAGCATCGACCGGGTGCCCTGGGCGTCGTACATCTCCAGCTGCTCGTGGTCGAACCGGGCCTCCCGGCGCGTCAGCGTGTAGTACGCGAACAGCGCCTCCACCCCGTTGAGCAGGTACAGCTTCACCGGCGGCGTGAAGGGCAGTGCCCGGAAGGTGACGTGCACGTCGATGCCGTGCGTGGCGCGCAGGGCCAGCAGGTTGTGCCGGAGCACCTGCCCCTGGGCGTTGCGCATCGCCAGCCACCGGTCGTGCACCCGGTCCTCGCCGCGCCCCCCGACCGGCACCGGGAAGGCGAGGTCGATGTCCCGGCTCGGCAGCAGGACCCGGACGTCGACCTTGGCCGGTTTCAGCCGTCCCGCGTGGATCTGGCGCAGCGGCTCACCGATGGCGAGGGTGAGGGACACGGACGTCAGGCAGACCGCGTCGATCTCCACGTGCTCCGCCGCGAACGCCGCCGCGATCCGGGGCGCCAGTGCCACCGTCGTGGGCAGCGGCGGGGCCTGTGGGCCGGTCAGCGCCCCGGCCGGGTCCGCGGCGACGGTCGCCGGACTGCCCTTGGAGACGTTGGTCAGCAGCCGCTCCGACTGGAGGATGCGCAGCGCCCGGCGCACCGCGCCGCGCTCGACGCCGAACTCGTGGGCCAGCTGGGCCTGGGTGGGCATGCGCTGCCCCACGCGCAGCTCCCCTGACGTGATCCGGGCGCGCAGTTCGTCGGCCACCTCGCGATGTGTCCGCTGTGGCCGCTGCGACCTCGTCCGTCCAGTGGCGGAGGCGTGTTCGGGGTCCACATCTCCACGCTACAACTTCCCGCCATCTTGCGGCAGTTCACGGAGGGGTGGTTATGAGCCGCTTCCAAGTGGAGATAAGTACAGAGAAGTTGGTCACCAACTTGCGCAACCTGGACCGGCCTTCAGGGGGTTGGCCAGCCGGTTCGGGGGCTCCCTTCCGGAGGGGAGCCGGGAGCCCCGCCGCACGACCACACAACCGAACAGCTCGCTACGGATGCGGGTCCCCGTCCACCGGCAGAAGGGAGCGGCTCAGAACAGGTCCGGGCACCACGGCCGCCTGGACGTACGCAGCAGGGCGTCGGCCTTCCGGGCGGCGCCCGCTCGTTCTTCCCGCACCCGCCCCAGCGCCGCCAGCCGCACCGCCGACGCGTCCCCCAGCCACAGCGCCCCGAGTTCGCCGACGCCCAGCGTCAGGTCCGCGCTCGCGGTAGTGGACGCGCACACCGCCCCGCCGGGCGAGGCCTCCAGCCGGTAGCGCCCGCCGGTCAGCCCGTCCACGCCGGCCACCTCCAGCACCAGCGTCCCTTCCCCCTCGTACGTCCGCGCCTGAAGGGCCCGTTCGACGTCGAGGATCCGCACCCACAGCCAGTCCGCCAGGGACGTGATCGCGGCCGCCCGCGGGTCGGGCAGGAGGTGCGGGAGCAGGTCGTCGGGGGCCCGCCGGCCGCTCTTGACCTTCACCACCCAGTCGACAGAGCACAGGTACTCCCACAGGGCGCGCTCCGCGGCCGGGGTGACGCCGGTCAGCCACCGCACCGAGGCCGTGTTGAGCGGCTGCTTGGCGTCGCCCCAGTTGTCGTCCACGTCGTAGGCGACCATGCCCTCGACCTCGCCGGACGCCGAGCGGTACACCGCGTGGAAGGGGTCCTTCCAGGACGGGTCGACCCGCACGGCGCCGGTGTTCCACTTCCACCACAGCTCGTCGCGGTCGATGGCGCCGGGCTGCACCCGGCACAGCCGCTCGTGCAGCTCGGGGCCGAGCTTGCGGACCTCCGCGCCGTCCACCAGGTCGATGCGCCCGCCGTCCGCCGGGCCCGCCCAGCGGGCGTCGAGACCGGCGCGCGGCACGTCCACCGTCCACTCGGCCGTCGAGGTCGCCTGCCCGAAGCCGTAGCGGCCGTAGATCGGGTACTCCGCCGCGATCAGCGTGGCGACGACGTCCCCGCGGTCCTTCGCCGCGGCCAGGTCCCGGGCCATCATCCGGCTGAGCAGCCCCCGGCGCCGGTGGGTGGGGTGGACGGTGACGCCCGAGACGGCGTCGGCCGCGCCCCGCCCACGGCCGTGAGCCGCTGGCCGAAGGAGCGGAAGGTCGCCACGCACCGGCCGTCGTCGAAGGCGCCGAGGTACCGGCCGGCGACGAACCGCTCGCGGCGGCCCTCGATCTCCTCCTCGGACAGTGCCGGCACCCGCAGGAAGCCGGTGTTCACGGCACGCAGCCAGTCCTCGAACTCGGCTTCCGTGATCGGGCGTACGTCGATGCCGTCGGCGCGGGGGGCGGAGGTCATGGCCTCACGCTAGGCGGCGGGCCGGCCCGGTGTCGCGTCGATATCCGACCGGCCTCCCCCGCGCCGCCCGGGGCGGCTCACACCAGCAGGTCGTCGATCTGCGCCTCGCCCTCGCGGTAGCGGCGCGCGATCTCGGCGCCGCACTCGTCGGCCCTGCGCTGCAGCCGCTGACGGCGCCGGGAGACCTGCTGCTCGTGGCGCACGAGTCTCCCGATGCCCGTGTTCAGCTCCGCGTCCGTGCGGGCCGCAAGGTCGGACAGCTCCACCTCGTCGAGCATCTCCGCGGCCAGCCGCCGGAACTCCTCGCCCTGCGGGGTGCCCAGCGTCACGTGCCGGGCGGAGGAGCGGTGCCGGGCCGGGCCGTCCCGCAGGATCTCCGCCAGCCGCTCCACCACGGACGGCTCCGCGCGAGCGTCCGCGCAGGCCGCCTCCGCCGCCGGGGCACGACGCGCCAGCTCCGCGCGCAGGATGTCGATGCGCCCCTGCAGCAGCCGCCGCAGGTAGCTGAGGTCGGCCTCGTCGCGCTGGGCCTCACCGCGCAGTGCGCGCAGCTCGGGCAGGCTCAGCGCGGCCAGATCGGGCTCGGGGGCGTCCGAGGGCAGCCGCGGGCTGTCCGTGCGCTGGATGGGCGGCCGGTGGTACTCCGACGTGCCGACCCCCGGGTACGCCGACCGGAAAACCCCCGGGTACTGCCCGGTGCTTGGTGTGCTCATGTGCCTCAACCGTCCCCTCGACCGGTGTGTGAATGCATCGTGCCACCCCAAGTGGCCGCTATGGGAACGAGTGCCCCCGATAGACCCCAGATGGGCGGTTAAGCAGCAAAATACGGTCCAGCACCGGCAGTTGGCGTCCGGCGCAAACCACCCTTTCGGGCCATGCGCGCACCGGTCACGGCACTGACGTCACCTCCCGGCATGATGGACACATGCGAGCTGTGGTGCAGAGGGTGGACGGCGCGAGCGTCGTCGTGGACGGCGAGACGGTGGGGTCGATCGAGGGCGAGGGGCTGTGCGTCCTCGTCGGCGTGACCCACGAGGACACCAAGGAGAAGGCGGCCCAGCTGGCCCGCAAGCTCTGGTCGATCCGCATGCTGCACGACGAGAAGTCCTGCAGCGACATCGACGCCCCGCTGCTGGTGATCAGCCAGTTCACCCTCTACGGAGACGCCCGCAAGGGCCGCCGCCCCACGTGGAACGCGGCCGCCCCGGGGGACGTCGCCGAGCCGCTGGTCGACGAGGTGGTCGCCCAGTTGCGCTCGCTGGGAGCGACGGTGGCCACGGGCCGCTTCGGGGCGGCGATGAGGGTATCGCTCACGAACGACGGCCCGTTCACCGTGGTGATCGAAATCTGACCCGAAAGATCTACAAGTCCTACGGCTCGACGACGACTTCCTGGGCCGCGGCCGTGTCACCGGCCACCAGGGGCGCGTCCACGGGCACGTTCCGCTTCACCAGGGCGAGGGCGACCGGACCCAGCTCGTGGTGGCGCGCGGAGGTCGTGATGAAGCCGATCTTCCGTCCGTCGGGCCCGTCCTGCGCGAGCCGCAGCTCGGTCCCGGCCACCGGCAGGTGCACCTCGCTGCCGTCCAGGTGCAGGAAGACCAGGCGGCGCGGCGGCTTGCCCAGGTTCTGCACCCGGGCGACCGTCTCCTGGCCGCGGTAGCAGCCCTTCTGCAGGTGCACCGCCGAGCCGATCCAGCCCAGCTCGTGCGGGATGGTGCGGTGGTCGGTCTCGAAGCCGAGCCGGGGCCGGTGCTGCTCCACGCGCAGCGCCTCGTACGCGAGGATCCCGGCGGGCGGACCGGCCTGCGCGGCGAACGCCTCCAGGTCGGCGCGCGGCAGGAACAGGTCCCGGCCGTGCGGGGTCTCACGGACGGCGGCGCCCTCGGGAACCTCGGCGATGGAGCCGGCCGGCAGGTGGACGACCGCGACGTCCGCGGTCCGGTCCGCGACCTCGACCCGGTAGAAGAACTTCATCGACTCCAGGTAGGCGATCAGCGCCTCCTGGGTGCCCGGCTCGACGTGGGCCCAGACCGTCTCCCCGTCGTCGACCAGGTACAGGGCGTGCTCGATGTGGCCGTTCGCGGAGAGGATCAGCGCCTCGGTGGCCCGGCCCGGCGGGAGCTCGCTGACGTGCTGGGTGAGCAGCAGGTGCAGCCAGGCCAGCCGGTCCTCGCCGGTGACGGTGACGACCCCTCGGTGCGAGAGGTCCACGAAACCGGCGCCGTCGGCGAGGGCGCGCTGCTCACGGAACAGATCGCCGTAGTGGGCGGCGACGCCTTCGTCCACGCCCTCGGCGGGGACAGCGCCGGGCAGGGTCAGCAGAGGGCTCTTCATGTCCCCAAGCCTACGACTCGGTAGTTGAAGCCTTGAGCGTGCAGTCCCGGCACCGGCCGAAGATCGCGAAGTGCTTCATGTCCGTGTCGAACCCGAAGGTCTCGCGCAGCTTGGCCGTGAACTCGGCGGCCACGGAGACGTCCGCCTCGATCACGTTCTGGCAGTCCCGGCACACCAGATGGATGTGGTGGTGCCGGTCCGCGAGGTGGTACGTCGGCGCCCCGTGGCCCAGGTGCGCGTGGCTGACCAGACCGAGCTCCTCCAGGAGCTCCAGCGTCCGGTACACCGTGGAAATGTTGACCCCCGACGCCGTCTTCCTCACTTCCACGAGGATGTCGTCGGGGGTCGCGTGTTCCAGGGTGTCCACGGCTTCGAGCACGAGTTGCCGCTGCGGGGTCAGCCGGTAGCCGCGCTGCCGCAGATCGCTCTTCCAGTCGGTGCTCACCACACGGACGAGTCTAGGACTACTTGAAGAAAGCGATGCCGTCGTCCGGCATGTCGTCGGGCAGGGCCTTGGCCCAGCGCTCGACCTCCTCCGGCGTGACGACCTTCTTCAGGTGGGCCGACATGTAGGGGCGGAGCTCGACGTCGGGGGTCTGCTTCTCGCCGACCCACATCAGGTCGCTCTTGACGTAGCCGTACAGGCGCTTGCCGCCGGTGTAGGGCTGCGAGGAGGCCGTGCGGGCCACCGCGTCCGTCACGAGGTCGATCTGCGGCTTCTTGTCCGCCAGCTCGCCGTACCAGATCTCGATGACGCCGTCGTCGCGGGTCATCGTGACCTCGACCTTGCGGTCGGCGTCGACGCGCCAGTAGCCGTGCTCGGACTCCAGCGGGCGGACCTTGTTGCCGTCGTTGTCCAGCACCCAGGTGTGGGACCGGTACTCGAGGAAGTCCCGGCCGTCATGGGTGAAGGCGACCTCCTGCCCGAAGTTGCACTTCTCGGAGCCGGGGAAGTCGTGCACGCCGGCGCCCGCCCAGTTGCCGAGCAGGAAGGCGAGCGGGACGAGGTCCTTGTGGAGGTCGGACGGGATCTCGATCATCAGAACTTCCTAGAGGTGGGTCAGCGCTGGCCCTGGTACAGCTTCTTCACGGTCAGTCCGGCGAACGCGAGGACGCCGACGGCGACCAGGACCAACAGGATTTCGAAGAAAAGCTCCACGGGGTGCTCCTTGAGCGGGGTGCGGATGTAAGCACAGGGCCGGCCCCAGCTTACGCGGGCCCCTGCGGCACTACGATTCCGGCTATGGCGAAGAAGCTGGTGATCAAGGTGACGGCCGGGGCGGACGCCCCCGAGCGGTGTTCCCAGGCGTTCACGGTCGCGGCGGTGGCCGTGGCGAGCGGCGTCGACGTCTCCCTGTGGCTGACCGGCGAGTCCGCCTGGTTCGCGCTGCCCGGCCGGGCGGCCGAGTTCGAGCTGCCGCACGCGGCGCCCCTGCCCGACCTGCTGGAGTCGGTCCTGGCGGCCGGCCGCGTCACCCTGTGCACGCAGTGCGCGGCCCGGCGCGAGATCACGGAGAAGGACGTCATCGAGGGCGTGCGCATCGCGGGCGCCCAGGTCTTCGTGCAGGAGGCGCTGGCCGACGGGACGCAGGCGCTCGTCTACTGAGACGCGTCCGTGGCCTCGGTGTAGAGGCAGAACGGGTGCCCGGCCGGGTCCAGCAGCACCCGGACGTTCTCCTGCGGCTGGAAGTCCGCGAGCCGCGCCCCCTCGGCCACGGCCCGCGCGGTCTCCCGTTCCAGGTCGTCGACCTCGATGTCCAGGTGGAGCATCATCTGCTGCCGGTCCGGGCGGCCGGGCCAGACGGGCGGCACGTAGGCGGTCTCGGTCTGGAAGGCCAGGCCCGCACCGCCGCCGGGCGGCCGGATGCGCACCCAGTCGGGGTCGCCCTCGTCGCGCCACACGCCCCAGCCGGGCAGCAGCCGTAAGTAGAAGTCCGCGAGTGCCCGTGCGTCGGGTGCGTCCAGCACCGTCTCCGTCAGCCTCATGCAGGCGGGATACCCCACTCGGCCGGGAGGACTCCCTCACCGCGGCCGTTTCCTGCCGTCCAGCTCGTCCCACCACTCGTCGGACTGCGGGTCTCCGGAGGGATCGTCCCACCAGTGGTCCTCGGGGCCCCGACGGTTGGCCACGATGGCCGCGACGGGCGGGATGACCATCGCGACGACGCACATGCCGACGGCCACCGGGACGGACCACAGCCGCACGACGCCCCAGGCCAGGACGAACAGGCCGATGCAGAGGCCCATCAGGGCGAAGTACCTGCGCCGCCGCCGTGCGTACATGTCTCCAGCGTAGGTCCGGGCAGGCCGGAGGGCCGCACCCCAGGCGTCCAACCCGGTGGGTGCGGCCCTCCGAGGACCGGTCGCCGTCAGACGGCGATCGCGACCTCCGCCAGTCCGCCCTGCTGGGCGACGACCGTGCGGTCGGCGGTGGCGCCGGGCACGAGGGCACGGACGGTCCAGGTGCCCTCGGCCGCGTAGAAGCGGAACTGTCCGGTCGCCGAGGTCGGCACCTCGGCCGTGAACTCGCCGGTCGAGTCCAGCAGGCGGACGTAGCCCACCACGGGCTCACCGTCCTTGGTCACCTGGCCCTGGATGGTGGTCTCACCGGGCTTGATCGTCGAGGCGTCGGGGCCGCCGGCCTTCGCACCACACATGTCGTACTCCTGAAGAGGTTCGGGGAGGTCGGTCGGGGTCGCTTACTTGTCGGCGCCGAGCTCGATCGGCACGCCCACGAGGGAGCCGTACTCGGTCCAGGAGCCGTCGTAGTTCTTGACGTTCTGGACGCCGAGCAGCTCGTGCAGGACGAACCAGGTCAGCGCGGAGCGCTCACCGATGCGGCAGTAGGCGATGGTGTCCTTCGCCAGGTCGACGTTCTCCTCCTCGTAGAGGGCCTTGAGCTCCTCGTCCGACTTGAAGGTGCCGTCGTCGTTGGCGTTCTTGGACCACGGGATGTTGCGGGCGCTGGGCACGTGACCCGGGCGCTGCGACTGCTCCTGCGGCAGGTGGGCCGGGGCGAGCAGCTTGCCGGAGAACTCGTCGGGCGACCGGACGTCGACCAGGTTCTGCGCACCGATGGCGGCGACGACGTCGTCCCGGAAGGCGCGGATGGACGTGTCCTGCGGCTTGGCCTTGTACTCCGTCTTCGGGCGCTCCGGCACCTCGTCGCCCGCGACCAGCTCGCGCGCGTCGAGCTCCCACTTCTTGCGGCCGCCGTCGAGGAGCTTGACGTTCTCGTGGCCGTACAGCTTGAAGTACCAGTACGCGTAGGAGGCGAACCAGTTGTTGTTGCCGCCGTACAGGACCACGGTGTGGTCGTTGGCGATGCCCTTCTCCGACAGGAGCTTCTCGAAGCCCTCCTGGTCGACGAAGTCACGGCGGACCGGGTCCTGGAGGTCCTTGGTCCAGTCGATGCGGATCGCGTTCTTGATGTGGTTCTTGTCGTACGCGGACGTGTCCTCGTCGACCTCGACGATCGCGAGGTTCGGGTCGTCCAGGTGCTCCTGAAGCCAGTCGGCGTCTACCAGGACGTCGCTGCGGCTCATGCTCTTTCTCCTCCGGGGCAGTTGCGGCGGGGCGTGCGAGTTCTGCGGGGCGCGCGCCCAGGGCGAGGGCGGCGCACGGGTGCCCTTGATGCAGGGCGGCGGGGATGCGCGCACCGGCTCACGGGCCGGCGCGGTCGCTCAGAAGGTGCGACAGAGCATGGCGGCGACGCGGCACAGGTCTACTGCCCGCCGCTTCGTGAGGTCCGCCTGTCGCTTCATGCCGTCGATCGTAGGGACGGTCGGGCGGGCATGTCACCGGTGTGTCGCATGCTGAGACAGGAAAATCCGCATAGTGGGATCGGGAGCCCACCGGGCCGGTCACCGCACGGCGCCCGGCCGCGTGTATCCGCCGTCACATCTACGCTGCGGACGACGCCGTCTCGCTCCTCGGACAGCCCTGGTACGGCCCGGATGCGTTCTACCCGGCGAGCCGGACGTCGGAACCCTTCACCGTGATCTCGACGCCGTCCGGGGCGGCCTGCACCGTGTCCAGCTTGATGCCGCCGGGCAGGCCGTCGATCTGCTGCTGGAAGTCGGTGATGGTGCGGACCCGGTTCTCGGCGAGGTCGACACCGGCGAACTCGGGCAGGCCGTCGGCCTTCACCCGCACGGTGTCGCCGTCGACCACGGTCACGGTGGAGAGCACGGAGACCGGCTCGGGCAGCTTGGTGCCGAGCACGGTGGCCTCGACGGTGACCTTGATCTTGCCGTTGCCGCCGTCGGAGAGGCCGACGACGTGGGCGGTGACGCCCGGGGCGACCTGGGTGGGCTCCGACTTCGCCGTCTTCAGCAGCTCGTCGTAGGCGATGGTCGCGGTGCCGGTGGCCGTGCCGGCGGTGGCGGAGCTGTAGTCCCCGGAGAACTCGACGTTCTTCATGTCGGCCCGGAGGTCGTCGATGCGGATCTTCCGCGCGCCGTCGCCCGCGGCGGCCTCGTAGTTCTCGATGCCGACCTCGACGTCGTCCAGGGAGCCGCCGGCGACCTGGGTCAGGAACGGGAAGCCCTTGATGGAGACGTCGGGGGTCGCGGTGAGGTTCTCGGTGGTCCGCAGCCGGTCGGCGACCTCGTCCTCGGCGAAGTTCACGGCGAGGCGGTCGGCTATGACGAAGAGCCCGCCCAGTACGACGACGAAGATCAGCAGTATGCGCAGTGCTCGCATGCGGTGTTGTCCCCCACCCGGTTGTCTCTGACGGCGATCCCCCTGCGCGAGGGTAACGCCGAGTAGGGCCAGGGCCCGAGGTTTGTCGATCAGCTGTGACAGGTCACGCCCACCGGCACGCCCCGGGCCACCACCGCGGGAGGGGGACGACGGGCTAGGCCACAGCCCGTCCGAGGACGTACACGGCCGGTGCCGCGGCGGCCAGCGGCAGCGCCACGCCCGCCGTGAAGTGCACGAAGCGCGACGGGTAGTCGTAGCTCGCGACCCGGTGCCCGATCAGGGCGCACACCGTCGCCCCCACGCCCAGCAGCGCGCCCGGCGTGCCCAGGCCGGTCAGCGATCCGGCCGCGACACCGCCGCCCGCCCCCGCGAGCAGCGCCGCCACCACCGACGCCACCGTCGGCAACGGCAGCGCGCGCACCACGATCGCGACCGCCACGGCCACCGCGCCCACCGTCACCGCGTCCGCGTCGGCCGCGAGGTACCCGCCCGCCACGATCGCCAGCGCCGACGCCGCGACCGTCGCCATCAGGCCGTACATCCGCTCGTCCGGGTCGGCGTGCGACCGCAGCTGGAGGACCAGCGCGAGCAGCACCCACACCCCCAGCGTCCCGAGGATCGCCGACGGCGACCGCCCCGACGCCAGCAGCGCCGCGTCCGCGGCCAGCGCCCCGGCGAAGCCCAGCGCGATGCCCTGCCGCGCCGGCCACATGCCGTTCAGCCGGAACCATCCCGCCGCCGTGACGGCCTGGAGCGCGACCAGCGGCACGAGCAGCGCGTACGTCCCGGCCGCCGCCGCACCGGCCAGCAGCAGCCCGAGCAGCGCGGTCAGCGCGGCCGGCTGCATCCCGGGCTCGATGATCGGCGACCGTCCTTCCGCCCGGGCCCGCTGCGCGTCGGTCAGCCGCTTGTTCCCGCCGACGGTGGCGGGGCCGTACCCGGGCGCGGGGCCGGTTCCCGCGGCGGGATCCGGCGCGGGTGCCGGCGCCGCGGGCGTCTGTCCCACCGGCGGCAGATACGCCGTCTCCGCGGCGGCCGGCGCGGAGACGGGCTGCTGCGTCTGCGTCTCCCAGGTCTGCCCCTGCCACTGCTGGGTGTACTGCTGCGCGGCGTAGGGGTCCTCGTACCCGTACTGCCCCTGCCCGGGCCACCCCTGCGGCTGCTGCCCGTACGGGGCGTCGTGGCCCTGGCCGTCGTAACCGCCCTGGTAACCGTCGTACGGCTGGTTGGTCATCGCTCATCCTCCTGCGAACGGCGGGAGCACCTCGACCGTGCCGCCGTCGGCCAGCCGTACCGTCTCATGGGCGCGGGTGCCCACCGGGTCACCGTCCACGAGGAACGAGCACCGCCGCAGCACGCGCTCCAGTTCGCCGGGGTGCCGCTCGCGCACCCCGTCGAGCGCCTCGGCGAGCGTGGCCGCCTCGTACGCCTCCTCGGCCACCCCGGCCGCGGCCTTGGCGGCGGCCCAGTAGCGGACCGTGACCTCTGGCATCTGCTTCCTCACTCGGGACTCACAACGGGCTCACCCGACGGTGAACCCCGTCAGGCTAGCCCGCCCGGCCGGCGCCCCACTCCCCGATCCGGGCCAGCAGCCCCTCGCCCGCCGCGTGCTCGGCATGCCCCATGCCCGGCTCCAGCCACAGTTCGCCCTGGTCACCGGCGGCCGCGGCCAGCATCCGCGGATGGTCGACGGGAAAGTAGCCGTCGGCCTCGCCGTGCACGATGAGCAGCGGGGTCGGGGCGATCCGCGGCACCGCCTCGACCGGGGAGAGCGGGACCGGGTCCCACTCCCGGTGGTGGATGCGGGTGCGGAACCCGTACCGGCCCAGAACCCGCCCCTCGGGCCGGGTCACCAGCCAGTGCAGCCGCCGCATCGGCGCGGTCCCGCGGTAGTACCAGCGGGCCGGGGCGCTCACCGACACCACCGCGTCCGTGCGCCCCGGGTGCAGCGCCGCGTGCCGCAGCACCACCGAGCCGCCCATCGAGAAGCCGACGGTCACCACGCGCGCGTGCCCGCGCTCGCGGGCCCACTCCACCGCCGCCGCCAGGTCGAGCACCTCCCGGTCGCCGACCGTGGAGCGCCCGCCGGACATCCCGTGCCCGCGGAAGGAGAAGGTGACCACCGCCCCGAACCGGGCGAACGCCCGGGCGATGCGCCGCACGTGCGGGCGGTCCACCGCGCCGGTGAAACCGTGGGCGACGACGAACACGGGATGAGCGGAAGGTGTCCCCGCGGGGTCGTATACAACCGCTCCCGGCTCGTATACGGCGTCGATCGCCACCCCGTCGGACGTGCGGAGAAACGTCCTCACCGGCGCCCGAACAGCCTTTCCCGCGGTCGTCTCGGAGTGCGGACGATCGGTGGAACGTGCCACATGACCTGCCGGAGAAGAGCTCATGTGGGCTATTGTGCTGGGCAGAGGACTCGGGCAGCGAAGCCCCCGGGTCCTTTTGTGCTTTCGGAAGCGTTGTATACGAAGCGGGAAACCGCAGGTGTACGGGCCTTCGGGATCGCAGAGCGGTGCTGTGCCAACAAACGTCCTCGCAGGGACCGAGGAGGAACCAGACGTATGAGTTCTCTGCTGCTCCTGACCAATGCCCTCCAGCCGTCGACGGAGGTGCTCCCCGCCCTCGGACTGCTCCTGCACAACGTGCGCGTGGCCCCCGCCGAGGGCCCCGCCCTGGTCGACACCCCCGGTGCCGACGTCATCCTGGTCGACGGCCGGCGCGACCTGCCGCAGGTCCGCAGCCTGTGCCAGCTGCTGCGCTCCACCGGGCCGGGCTGTCCGCTGATCCTCGTCGTCACCGAGGGCGGTCTCGCGGCCGTCACCGCGGACTGGGGCATCGACGACGTCCTGCTCGACACCGCCGGACCCGCGGAGGTCGAGGCGCGCCTGCGGCTGGCCATGGGACGGCAGCAGATCGTCAGCGACGACTCCCCGATGGAGATCCGCAACGGCGACCTGTCGGTCGACGAGGCCACCTACTCCGCCAAGCTCAAGGGCCGGGTCCTGGACCTGACCTTCAAGGAGTTCGAGCTGCTGAAGTACCTCGCGCAGCACCCCGGCCGCGTCTTCACCCGCGCCCAGCTGCTGCAGGAGGTGTGGGGCTACGACTACTTCGGCGGCACCCGCACGGTCGACGTGCACGTACGGCGGCTGCGGGCCAAGCTCGGCCCCGAGCACGAGTCGCTGATCGGCACCGTCCGGAACGTGGGTTATCGATTCGTTACGCCGGAGAAGGTGGAGCGCGCCGCCGAGGAGGCGAAGGCCAAGGCGGCCACGGCAAAGCCGGACGACGCGGACGAGTCGGCCGCCCTGGACGCCGCCGAGGCCCGCGCCCAGGCATAGCGCGCGTGTCCCGGCGCCGTCCCGGGCGCCCCTCCCCGCACGGGAGCGCCCCGGACGGCGGTCGGGATATCGTACGGAACCCCCTTTACGCCCTGCCCAGAGCGGGTATATCCGCGTAGACTCCGCGCGTGGCCAAGGTGACTCGGGATGATGTGGCGCGGCTGGCAGGGACCTCCACTGCCGTGGTCAGCTATGTCATCAACAACGGACCCCGGCCGGTCGCCCCGGCCACGCGCGAGCGTGTCCTCGCCGCGATCAAGGAACTGGGGTACCGGCCGGACCGGGTCGCCCAGGCGATGGCCTCCCGGCGCACGGACCTCATAGGCCTGATCATCCCGGACGCCCGCCAGCCCTTCTTCGGGGAGATGGCGCACGCGGTCGAGCAGGCCGCCTCCGAGCGCGGGAAGATGGTCCTCGTCGGCAACACCGACTACGTGGGCGAGCGCGAGGTCCACTACCTGCGGGCGTTCCTCGGGATGCGGGTCTCCGGCCTGATCCTGGTCAGCCACGCGCTGAACGACCTGGCGGCCGCCGAGATCGACGCCTGGGACGCCCGGGTGGTGCTGCTGCACGAGCGCCCCGAGGCCATCGACGACGTCGCCGTCACCACGGACGACCTGGGCGGCGCCGAACTGGCCGTCCGGCACCTGCTGGAGCACGGCTACGAGTACGTCGCCTGTATGGGCGGCATAGCCGAGACGCCCGCGGTCGGCGACCCGGTCTCCGACCACGTCGAGGGCTGGCGCCGCGCGATGGACGAGGCCGGGATCTCCACCGAGGGCCGCCTCTTCGAGGCCCTGTACAACCGCTACGACGCCTACCAGGCGGCTCTGAAGATCCTCTCGGGGCCCCGGCGCCCGCCGGCGATCTTCTGCTCCACCGACGATCAGGCGATCGGCCTGCTGCGGGCGGCGCGCGAGCTGCGCATCGACGTCCCCGGCGAGCTGGCGGTGGCCGGCTTCGACGACATCAAGGAGGCGGCGCTCGCCGACCCGCCCCTGACCACGATCGCCTCCGACCGCCAGGCGATGGCCCGGGCGGCGGTGGACCTCGTGCTGGACGACGGGCTGCGGGTCGCGGGGGCCAGGCGCGAGCGGCTGAAGGTCTTCCCGTCGCGGCTGGTGGTACGCCAGTCCTGCGGCTGCCCGTAGCCCCTCGTACCCCCCGGGCCGAGGCGTCTTTATATCGGGCATACGCGGTTCTGCCGGGCTTCTCAGCCAGGACTCAGGAAGCTCTCATGGTCGGGCGGCAAGCTCGTTGCCATGACCGAGAGCTTCCACCGCAGTGGCGAGTACCAGCACCCGCACGAGGGTCGGCAGCAGGCCCCGGTGAACCCCGAGTGGCCGCCCCCGCCGGCGTACACCCCGGCGCATGCTCCGCAACCGAAGAAGCGCACCCGTGGCCCCGTCGCCCTGATCGCCGCCGTGGCGATCGTGGCGGCGGCGATAGGCGGCGGCACCGCCTACGGCATCCAGGAGCTGACCGGCAGCGACACGGTCGCCGCCGGTACCACCGGCACCGCCGTGGTGCCGACCGGCCAGAAGGGCACCGTCGCCGGGGTCGCGAAGGCGGTCAGCCCCAGCATCGTCGAGATCAGCGCCCAGTCCAGCGCCGGCTCCTCCACCGGCTCCGGCGTGATCATCACCAGCGGCGGCGAGATCATCACCAACAACCACGTCATCTCCGGCGCCTCGCAGATCAAGGTGACCACCAGCGACGGCACGTCCTACTCGGCGAAGGTCGTCGGCACCGACAGCAAGAAGGACCTGGCGCTGATCGAGCTGGAGAACGCCTCCGGCCTGAAGGCCGCCACGCTCGGCGACTCCTCCGGCGTCCGGGTCGGCGACCAGGTCGTCGCGATCGGCTCACCCGAGGGCCTGTCCGGCACGGTCACCAGCGGCATCATCTCGGCGCTCGACCGGGACGTGACCGTCCCGACCGAGGAGGACCAGGGCCAGAGCCAGCAGCAGGGGCAGCCGGACGGCGGGTGGCCGTTCGAGTTCGGCGGACGGCAGTTCAACGGCGACACCGGCGACGACACCACGACGTACAAGGCGCTGCAGACCGACGCGTCCCTCAACCCGGGCAACTCCGGCGGCGCGCTCATCGACATGAACGGCAACATCATCGGCATCAACTCCGCGATGTACTCGCCGACGGGCAGCGCCTCCTCGTCCTCCGCTGCGGGCAGCGTGGGCCTGGGCTTCGCCATCCCGATCAACACCGTCAAGGCCGACCTCGCGAAGCTGCGGGCCGGGGCCACCGGCTGAGTCCGGACAGCGAGCATCCGAGGAGCACGGCGATGATCCAGCAGGTGACACACACGCAGCCGGGCGGGGACCCGGCGGACACCGGACTGGCACTGGCGGTGGCGTACGCACTGCACGTCCCCACCGGCAGGGCGCCGGAGGTGCCGGCCGGGGCGGGCCGGCGCACGGGCCGGCCGGCACCGGCCAGGCGCCGCGTGGTACGGGGCTGACGCTCCTGCCGGCACTCCCCGGTGACGTGCGACGCTGAGAGCGTCAGACGCACCCCCGTCCCCATCACACCCGAGGACCCCGGACCATGAGCCCCGCAGACGGCGACCGTGACCCCCAGCGCATCCTCATCGTCGACGACGAGCCGGCGGTACGCGAAGCACTCCAGCGCAGCCTCGCCTTCGAGGGGTACGGCACGCAGGTCGCGGTCGACGGCGCGGACGCCCTGGAGAAGGCGGCGGCCTACCGCCCCGACCTGGTCGTCCTCGACATCCAGATGCCGCGCATGGACGGCCTGACGGCGGCGCGCCGCATCCGCGCCACCGGCGACACGACCCCGATCCTCATGCTCACGGCCCGCGACACGGTCGGCGACCGGGTCACCGGGCTCGACGCGGGCGCCGACGACTACCTGGTCAAGCCCTTCGAACTCGACGAACTCTTCGCCCGCATCCGCGCCCTGCTGCGCCGCAGCTCCTACGCGGCGGCCGTGGGCGCGGGCGACCCGGCCGACGAGGACGTGCTCACCTTCGCCGACCTGCGCATGGACCTGTCCACGCGGGAGGTCACGCGGGGCGGCCGCCCGGTGGAGCTGACGCGCACGGAGTTCACGCTCCTGGAGATGTTCCTGGCCCATCCGCGCCAGGTCCTCACCCGGGAGCAGATCCTCAAGGCGGTGTGGGGCTTCGACTTCGAGCCGTCGTCGAACTCCCTGGACGTGTACGTGATGTACCTGCGCCGCAAGACCGAGGCGGGCGGCGAGCCGCGCCTGGTCCACACCGTGCGGGGGGTCGGCTACGTGCTCCGCCAGGGCGGCGCCGAGTGAACAGGCTCGTCCGCCGTTTCCGCTCCCTGCCGATCCGCTCGCGCCTGGCGCTGCTGGTCGCGGCGGCCGTGGCGTTCGCGGTCGCAGCGGTGTCGGTGACGTGCTGGTTCATCGTGCAGGGGAAGCTGTACGACCAGGTGGACGGGGACCTGAAGTCGTCCTACCGGACCATCCAGGACGACGAGTTCAAGGCAGTGGTCTCGGCATGCCCCCAGACGCCCTCCAGCACGCTCGGCGGCGGTCCCCGCCCGCAGACGTACGCACAGCTGGTGCGGGTGGACGGCAGGGTCTGCCTGTTCAACAACAGCATGCCGCAGGTGAAGGTCGCGAGCGCCGACAAGGCCGTGGCGGAGGACCCCGACCCCAGGACGGCCCGGCTCCGCAACGGCACGGACAGCGACGGCAACTCGGTACGGGTGCTGACCACGGCGGTCATCGTCCAGCAGAGCCCTCTCGACAAGGCCGTCGCCGCCGACTACGCGCTGGTCATCGCGGTCCCCCTCAAGAGCACGGAGTCCACGCTCAACGAACTGGCGCTGATCCTGCTGCTGGTGTCGGGCATCGGGGTGGTGGGCGCCGGGGCGGCCGGTCTGACGGTGGCCCGGGCCGGGCTGCGCCCGGTCGACAAACTGACGGAAGCGGTCGAGCACGTGGCCCGCACGGAGGACCTGGACGTCCGCATCCCGCTGGACGAGGACAGCGACGACGAGGTGGCCCGCCTGTCCCGCTCCTTCAACTCCATGACCTCCGCCCTGGCCAGCTCGCGCGAGCTCCAGCAGCAGCTCATCGCGGACGCCGGCCACGAGCTCCGTACGCCGCTCACCTCGCTGCGCACCAACATCGAGCTCCTCACCCGCAGCGAGGAGACGGGCCGCCCCATCCCGGAGGCCGACCGCAAGGCGCTCCTCGCCTCGGTGAAGGCCCAGATGACGGAACTGGCCGCGCTCATCGGCGACCTCCAGGAACTGTCCCGCCCGGACACGGGCCAGCACTCGGGCCGGACCCAGATCGTCGCCTGGCACGACACGGTCGAGTCGGCGCTGCGGCGGGCGCGGCTGCGCGGCCCGGAGCTGACGATCACGGCGGACGTCGAGCCGTGGTTCGTCCGCGCGGAGCCGGCCGCGCTGGAGCGGGCGGTGGTCAACATCCTGGACAACGCGGTGAAGTTCAGCCCGGAGGGCGGCACGGTCGAGGTCCGGCTGACCGGTGGCGTCCTCACGGTCCGCGACCACGGCCCGGGCATCCCCGCGGACGAACTCCCCCACGTCTTCGACCGCTTCTGGCGCTCCCCGAGCGCGCGGGCCCTGCCGGGCTCGGGCCTGGGCCTGTCGATCGTGGCCCGCACGGTCCAGCAGGCGGGCGGGGAGGTGTCCCTGTCCCCGGCGGAGGACGGCGGCACGGTCGCGACGATCCGGCTGCCGGGGGCGTCGGTGCCTCCCCCGGAGACCCCGACCGCTACTTCTTGAGAGACGTGAGAAACGCCGCCCAGGGGTTCGTGCGGAACACGAGTACCGGGCCGTGGGGGGTCTTGCTGTCGCGGACCGGGATCATGTCCGGGTGGTGGTCCGCGACTTCGAGGCAGTTGTTGTCCCCACCGTCGCTGTAGCTGGACTTGCGCCAGACGGCAGTGCCGACGTCAGATGTCTGCTTCACGATCTGAGCTCCTCCAGTACGTCCCTGATGAACGTCAGCGAGTCCGGCGGTGACAGTGCCAGGTCTCGCAGCCGATCGTAGGACAAGATGTGTCGCATGACGTCCTCCGGATCGTCCATCAGCAGGCCGCCGCTGTCGCCTTCCGTATAGGCGACGCAGCTTCCGTCTTTCTGCCACAGCAGGGTCAATGAGCCCTTCCCCATGAGCTCGTGGACACCCACGGAGAACGGCAGCACTTGCACGACGACGTTGGTCCACTGGGCCACGGCCTCGATGTGCTGCAACTGAGAGACCCAGGTCTCCGCACCGGCCGAGGACCGCCGAAAGGCCAACTCGTCGATGATGAACCGGACACTCGGAACCGGGCCCCTGCTCAGCAGCAGCTGCCTCCCTAGGCGTGCGGCCATTTGTTCCTCGATCGCTTCGGCATCCGTTGCCTCGGCGTCAGAAAACACCTCACGGGCGAAGTCCTCGGTCTGCAGCAGCCCGGGTACGCCCGGTACGTACTTGTGCATGATCCGCGCCGTCGCCTCGAGCCGCATGAACTCCTTGTACTTGTCCTTGAAGACGTCGTACCTCGCGATCCGCCAGAGGCTGACCAGCAGGTCACCGGACCCGTAGTAGCTGTCGAGATCCTCCATGACCGCTGCTTTCGACAGCCGTTCACCGGTCTCCAGGCGACTCAAGTAGCTCTTGTCGTAACCAGTCTCGTCGGCCAACTGACCCAGGGACTTGCCCGCCTTCTCACGCAGAACTCGCAGCGCGCTCGCGAGAACAGTCCGCCCTGAGTCAACGACTCGCTCCACGTCACCCCTCCCCGTTGCCTGAGAGGCCAGGCAACACCTGGCACCTTCCGCAGCGTAGGGGCAGTCGGTGACCATGTGGGCACGAACGGTGATCTCCGCTCGTCAGACCCCCTATTCCCCTGCCCTGAGAAGGGACACCCCCGTGCGCCTGCGTATCACCGAACTCTGCGAGTCCCTGCTGCTCGCCCTTGTCGACACCCGCCTCGTACGGCCGTACCTCGCCGCCCTGGAGGTCTCCTGATGAGGCTGCTCCCCTGGACCGGTGCCGACGGCAAGCCCTGTTACCTCAGCACCGACGATCCCCACAGCCCGCTGTCCCGGCTCGCCGACGACATCGAGGACCTGCAACTGGCCGACGCCGCAGGGGTCCTGGAAGGGGCGCGAGCCGTGCTCGACGACCCCGGGGCCGGCGAGCACGCCGTCCGCTTCGCGCTGGCCAGGGCCGTGGAGTCGCTGGGTGACACCCTCCGCGTCGCGGTCAGCCGGGGCGAGCGCGTCTAGGGGAAGCCGAGCATGCCGGGAGCGTGGCGAACGCGGCAACCTTCGCCCCCGCCGCGGCGACTCCCCACCGAACCACCCGCACCCCGTCCCCCCACCAGCAGAACGGATCGCCGCATGAGTGAGCTGTCCTCTCCGCCGCGTCAGCCCCGCAGAGCGCGTCACCGCCGCAGCCGTACCGCCCTCGCCGCCGGGACACCCCTGGCGCTCGCCGCCGCCTGCGCCCTCGCCTACGGCCTCGCCCCGGGCACCGAGACGCGCGCCTCCGCCGCCGCCCCTTCGTGGGCCTCGGACACCGCCGACGGGTTCGCCTCCGTCAACTCCCTGGGGCAGAACGGGACCTACGGCGGCCGGGGCGGCGAGACCGTCACGGTGAAGACGCAGGCCGAGCTGGAGAAGTACGCCACCGCGACGGAGCCGTACGTCATCGTCGTCGCCGGGACGATCTCCATGAACCCCGTCGGCAAGGAGATCAAGGTCCGGTCCGACAAGACCATCGTGGGGCAGGGGATCTCCGGGCACATCGTCGGCGGCGGGTTCTTCCTCGGCCAGGGCGTGCACAACGTGATCATCCGGAACCTGACCGTCCGGGACGCGTACCAGGGCGTCTGGAACGACAAGGAGCACGACTTCGACGCGATCCAGATGGACGGCGCCCATCACGTCTGGATCGACCACAACGACCTGCGGCACATGGCCGACGGGCTCATCGACGTCCGCAAGGACAGCACGAACGTCACCGTCTCCTGGAACAGGCTGAGCGACAACAACAAGACCTTCGGCATCGGCTGGACCGAGAACGTCAGGACCGACATCACGATCCACCACAACTGGATCCGCGAGACCGAGCAGCGCAACCCGTCCACCGACAACGCCGCCCACGCGCACCTCTACAACAACTGGCTGGAGGACGTCCCCGGGACGGGCATCAGCTCCTCGTACGGGAACTACTCGCGCGGTGCCACGAAGATGGTCCTGGAGAACTCCTACTTCCAGGGCGTGAAGAACCCGGTCATCAAGGACAGCGGAGCCGCGATCGTGCAGCGCGGCAGCGTCTTCTCCGGGACCAGCGGACGCAACGAGAGCGGCGGGACCGCCTTCGACCCGAAGGCCTTCTACCCGTACACCCTCGACCAGGCCGCCGACCTGCCGTCGGTCCTGAAGTCCGGTGCCGGGCCCCGCGCCACCCTCGGCACGACCGCCGCCACCACCAAGGCCGCCGCCGCGACCACCCTCACCGTCGCCAAGGACGGCACCGGGCAGTACACGACCGTCCAGGCCGCCGTGAACGCCGTGCCCGCGAACAATCCCTCCCGCGTCGTCATCGCCGTCAAGCCGGGAACGTACCGGGAGCTGGTGAAGGTGCCGGCCGACAAGCCGCACGTCACCCTCCAGGGCACCGGCGGCAGCCGCAAGGACACCACCATCGTCTACAACAACGCCTCGGGCACGCCCAAGCCCGGCGGCGGGACGTACGGCACGAGCGGCAGCGCCACCGTCGCCGTCGAGGCCGACGACTTCCAGGCGCGGAACCTGACCATCTCCAACGACTTCGACGAGAAGGCCAACCAGGGCCTCAGCGGCCACCAGGCCGTGGCGCTGCGGACCGCCGCCGACAAGGTGTTCCTGGACGGGATCATCGTCAGCGGCGACCAGGACACGCTGCTGCTCGACACCGCGGCCAAGGACCGGCTGGGCCGCGTCTACATGAGCAACAGCTACGTCATCGGCAACGTCGACTTCATCTTCGGCCGGGCCACGGCCGTCGTCGACAGGTCCGTCATCACGCTGAAGAAGCGCTGGGACGGCACCTCCGCCGGGTACGTGACCGCGCCGAGCACGGCCGCGAACCGCAAGGGCATCCTGATCGCCAACTCCACGGTGAACGGGGACGTCGCGGCCGGCAGTTTCCACCTCGGCCGGCCCTGGCACGCGGGCGGGGACGCCTCCCTCGACCCGCAGACCACCGTCCGCGACACCGCTCTCAGCGCCGCGATCAAGTCCGCCCCGTGGACCGACATGAGCGGCTTCTCCTGGAAGGACGACCGGTTCGCCGAGTACCGCAACACCGGAGCGGGCGCCGGTCCGGCGAGTACGAACCGGCCGCATCTGACCGATGCCCAGGCCGCCGGCCAGGAGGTCGCGGACTGGCTCGCGGGCTGGACGCCCTCGGCGTCCTGACGGCTCCCTCCCGGGTTCGGCTGACCATCGCCGCCGAACCCGGGAGGGTCACCATCCCGCTCACCCGAGGTCGTGGGTGAGCGGCGGGGCCGGTCCCGGGTGTGCGATCTAGTTCACGACGGTGATCCGGTCGGCCTTCGGCGGCGCGATCGGGTTCGCCGCCGAGGAGTTGGCCGTCAGGTACTGCTCCAGCGCGGTCAGGTCGTCGGCGCCGACGACGTCGTTCGTGCCCTGGCCGAGCGTCGGGAAGCCGTCGCCGCCGCCCGCGAGGAAGCTGTTCGTCGCGACGCGGTAGGTGGCGGCCGGGTCGATGGCCGCGCCGTTCAGCCTGATGCTGTCCGTGACCACGCGGTCGGCCCCGGACTTGGTGAGGTCCAGCGTGTAGGTCAGGCCGGACGAGACCTGGAGGATCTTCGGGGCCGCCGCGTTGGCGCCGGACACCTGCTCCTTGAGGGCCTGGACCAGCTGCGTGCCCGTGAAGTCCTGGAGGTTCACGGTGTTGGCGAACGGCTGGACCGTGAAGCCCTCGGCGTAGGTGACCACACCGTCGCCCTCACCGGCCTTGGCCGCGTAGGTCAGCGGGGCGCGGATGCCGCCCGGGTTCATCAGCGCCAGGTCCGTCTCCGGGTCCAGCTGCTTGCCGTGCGCGAGCTGGGCGTCGGCGATGAGGTCGCCGAGCGGGGACTCGGTTCCGGTGTTGCCGATGTCGCCGGAGATGTAACCGATCGGCCGGTTGCCGATGGGCGCGGCCAGGGCGTTCCACTTGCCGATCAGCCCGGTCATGTCGGGCGCCTTGGGGACGTCCCGGGTGACCACGCGGTTCGCGGACTTCACCGCCGTACGGGCGATGTCGCCGGTGAGGCGGTCGTAGGTCAGCGTGGTGTCGGTGTAGAGGCGGCCGAAGGACGCGGCCGAGGTGACCATGCGGGGCTTGCCCGACGGGTCGGCGATGCTGCACACGTAGGCGCTGTGCGTGTGGCCGGTGACCAGCGCGTCCACCTGCGGCGTGACGTTCTTGGCGATGTCGACGATCGGGCCGGATATGCCGTCGCCCGCGCCCGGGGAGTCACAGTCGTAGTTGTACGACGTCGACGCCGGGAAGCCGCCCTCGTGGACGAGTGCCACGATCGACTTCACGCCCTGCTTCTGCAGCACCTTGGCGTACTTGTTGATGGTCTCGGTCTCGTCCTTGAAGGACAGGCCCTTGACGCCCTCGGCGGAGACGATGTCCGGGGTGCCCTCCAGGGTCACGCCGATGAAGCCGACCTTGACGCCGTTCTTCTTCCACACCCAGTAGGGCTTGAGGATCGGCTTCTTCGTCTTCTCGTCGAGGACGTTGGCGGCCAGGTAGGGGAAGTCGGCGCCCTCGAACTCCTCGTCCGTGTAGCAGCCGTCCTTCGGGTGGCAGCCGCCGTTCTGCAGGCGGCCCAGCTCCCCGGCACCCTCGTCGAACTCGTGGTTGCCGACGGAGGTGACGTCGAGGTCGAGCTTGTTCAGCGCCTCGATGGTGGGCTCGTCGTGGAACAGCCCGGAGATCAGCGGGGAGGCGCCGACCATGTCGCCGCCGGCCGCGGTGATGGAGTACTTCTCGCCCTGGCGGGCCTGCCGCAGGTGCGTGGCGAGGTACTCGACGCCGCCCGCGTCGATGGTCTTCGTGGTGCCGTCGGGCTGCTTCTCGGTGACGCGGCCGGAGGAGCCCGCCGGGGGCTCCAGGTTGCCGTGCAGGTCGTTGAAGGACAGCAGCTGCACGTCCTGGTAACGGCCGGGCCAGTACCCGCCCGTGCGCTGGTCCTCGTCGGCGGTCGCCGCTCCCGGCAGCGCGGCGGCGGCCAGCGCGCCGGCGGTGACGACTCCGGCGGCGAGCGCGAGGAAACGGTTCGTACGGCGTCTCCGGCGCTCCGGATGCGCCGGTGAAGTGGCTGGCATACGCCCCCCTGAGGGTCTGCTGGGACAGTGATGTCGTCCGGCGCAGCCTAGAGTCAACGCGCGTAGCGCGACAGGCCTTTCCGGGTTACGACCTGGTTGCTTCTTTGCCACCGAATCGGCGGTGGCGCCCCGTACCCTCGTACGCATGACCAGCGACGACACCGTACGGCCCGGACGCCCCCGCTCGATCGAGACCCTTCCCGCGCTGACCGCGGAGCAGACCGAGGCCGTGCTCGGGCTGCTCGCTGAGGCGGCCCGGACCGACGGTCAGCAGGCGGTGTCCGAACAGGGCCGGTTGCAGCTCCGTGGCGGCGAGCGGGCGGGCGTGTCCCATCTGCTGCTCACCGTCGACGGAGAACTTGTCGGTTATGCCCAGTTGGAGGACACGGACGAGGTGGAGCCACCGGCCGCCGAGCTGGTCGTGCACCCCGGGCACCGCGGGCACGGGCACGGGCGGGCGCTCGGCGCCGCGCTGCTGGCGGCCTCCGGCAAGCGGCTGCGGGTGTGGGCGCACGGCGGGCACTCCGCCGCCCGTCACCTCGCCCAGGTGCTGGGGCTGACGCTGTTCCGGGAACTGCGCCAGATGCGCCGCCCGTTGACCGGCTTCGACGCACCCGAGCCGGTGCTGCCGGAGGGCGTCACGGTCCGCGCCTTCGAGCCCGGCCGGGACGACGCGGCCTGGCTCGCGGTGAACGCCGCCGCCTTCGCCCACCACCCCGAGCAGGGCTCCCTCACCCAGCGCGACCTCGACGACCGCAAGGCCGAGCCGTGGTTCGACCCGGCGGGCTTCTTCCTCGCCTTCCGCGGCGAGGAACTCGTCGGCTTCCACTGGACCAAGGTGCACGCCGAGGAGGGCCTGGGCGAGGTGTACGTCCTCGGGGTCGCCCCGGGCGCGCAGGGCGGCGGCCTCGGCAAGTCCCTCACCACGATCGGGCTGCGGCACCTGGCGGCGCAGGGGCTGCCGACGGCGATGCTGTACGTCGACGCCGACAACAAGGCGGCCGTGTCGGTGTACGAGCGGCTGGGGTTCACCACGCACGAGGTGGACCTGATGTACCGGACGGAGACCTGACCGCCGCGGTGGCCCACGACGGGCGCCACAGCTCACCCTCCGGCGGGCGGGGCCGGGTCGCCGTCAGGTAGTCGCGCAGGGCCGCCAGGCCCGGGTGCGGGTTGTCCGCGCGCCAGAGCAGGGAGTGCGGGTAGACGGGGGTCGGGTCCGTCAGCGGAACGAGCCGCAGATCGTGGCCGACGGGCCAGACGTGCGGGGTCCGTTCGCTGAGGATCGTCGCCACGGCCGGGGAACCGGCGATCGTGTCCAGCAGCGCCTCAAGGCCGAAGTCGGGCCCGATGGTGTCGACGGCCGGTCCGAACGCGTCGGCGAAGGCCTCGTAGTAGGCGTGCCACTCGGTGCCCGGCACATTGCCCGGCATCCAGATCCGGTGCCCGGCGAGCTGCGCGGGCGTCACCGAGTCGGCCCGGGCGAACGCGTGGCCGGGGCCGACGCACAGGCTGAGCGGCTCGTCGAGGACGGGCAGGGCCTCGACGCCGTCCGGCAGCCGGTGGCCGGGCATGGTGACGGCACGGAAGGTGGCGTCGACGGCCCCGTCGCGCACGGCGGTCACGGCCGTGCCGACGTCGAACAGCGTGACGACGTCCAGCGCGATCCGCGGACGGGCCCGGTGGAAGTCCCGCACCAGTCCCCCGGTGGCGACCCGGCGCCCCACGACGTCCACCCGCAGCGCGCGGCCCCCGGGCCGCACGGCGGCCACCGCCCGCTCCTCCGCGCCCAGCAGGACCCGGGCGTGCGGCAGCAGCGCCTGCCCGTCGATGGTGAGTTCCGCCCCGCGCGGCGTACGGACGAACAGCCGCACCCCGAGGTCCCTCTCCAGCGCGGCGATCCGCTTGGACACGGCCTGCTGGGTCAGCGCCAGGTCCACGGCGGCCTTCTGGAACTGCCCGGCGTCGGCGACCGCGACGAAGGCCCGTACGGCGTTGAGGTCCACGACGGCAGCCTATTTCCCCGCGGCGACGCGGGAGTGCCCCACGGCGACGAGACGAGCACCCCGCGGCAACGCAGGAGCACCCCACGGCAACGAGACAAGCACCCCGCCGCGACGCAGGAGCACCCCACGGCAACGAGACAAGCCCCCGCGGCGACGCGGGAGTGCCCCGGGCGTCGGCCGCCCGGGGCACCCGCCTGTTCACCCCTTCCGGGGCCACCTCGGGACCCGGCGCCGCAGCGGCTCCCGCGCGCAGAGCGCGCCCGCGAGCGCCGCCACCGCCAGCAGCACGGCCCACCGGTCGTGCGCCGCCGCCCAGCGCTCGTCGTCCACGGGCACGAACAGCGCCCAGCGCTCGGGCCAGAGCAGGATCGCCAGCACGGCCGTGGTCAGCAGCCCGGCCGCCACCGGCAGCCCGGGCCGGGCCGCCTCGGTGAAGCGCACCGCGGCCGCCGCGCCGGTCACCGCCAGGACGAAGGCCGCGCCGGCCTCCAGCGTGAGATCGCCGACCGGGGGTCGCACGTCCGGCGGCACGAGCAGCAGCGCCACCGTCCACCAGGCCGCCGCGGCCGGGAGCACCAGGGCCGTCCGCAGGGCGACGCGCAGCGGGCGCGGGGCCGGCACCGTGGCCGTGGTGTGCCGGGCCGGGTCGTCCAGCAGGAACACCAGGCCCAGCGCGAAGGCCAGGACCGCGGCCCGCAGCAGGGGCAGCGAGAGCTGTTCCGCCGTCTCGCCGGTCCGGGTCAGCGCGGCGAGCAGCAGCCCCGCCGTGCCGGCCGCGCCGATCGCCCCCCACGGCAGGGTCCGGTGGACGGGGAGCAGCAACTGCCGGGTCACCGGCACTTGTCCTCGCCGTCCGGTGCGGGCAGGCCCAGCAGCCGCGCGGCTCCGGCCGCCGTCACCTTCGGCTTCGTCAGGCCGGCCCAGTGCTCCTTGACGCGTGCCGTGGCCTCCTTGCGGGGCAGGTCGAGCAGCGCGCGCAGCACCTGGGTCTGGGCCTCGGTCATGTAGAGGCCGTTCGTGGGCTGCAGCACGGAGTCGGAGCCGGTGATCGTGTCGTTGAGGCGGACGCGACGCAGGGCGTCGAGGGGCTCGGACTCCCAGCCCACGGCCAGCCACATCACCGGGACGATGCGGCCGTCGCAGATCGACGTCGCGGCCTCCTCGTCGCCCGCGACCAGCACGGCGGCCACGGCGGCCGAGAACTCGGGGACCCGGTTCCCGCCCCACTGCGTGCCCACCGTCACCTCGTACGGACGCGTCAGGGACGGCAGCGCCGCGTCACCGTCGAGGCCGTACCGGGCCTCGATCCGCTGCCGTACGGCGACGTCCCGCTCGTGCGCCGCGCCCCCGGCCAGCGACCGCACCCGGTCCACCACCCGGGCCCACTCCGTGACCCGCGGTCCCCACTCGGGGAAGGCGCAGTACGTGGACCCCTCGCGCCGGACGCAGGTCTGCACCTGCTCCGGGTGCGCCGAGGCCCGTTCCCGCGCCTTCGCCACCGCCGGGGACAGACCCTGCGACTGGCCGGTGCCGCCCACCGCCGTCAGGGCCAGCGCCCCGGCGAGCGCGGCGAGGACGGCCGGTCTGCGGCCGCCCGCCACGAGGACCGCCAGCAGTCCGAGGGTGAGCCCGAGCCCGGCCAGGTACAGGGCGTGCCAGGCGGCGGGCCGGCCGATCAGCTCCGTGGGCAGGGTGTTGCTGCTCGCCTCGCCGACGACGGGCATGAGCCACTGCGCCCCGCCGTCGCCCGCCCCGGTGCCCAGGAGGAACACGAACAGGCAGAACACGATGACGAGCGGCGCGACGAGCGCCGACCGCACCAGGGTCGCCGCCAGCAGCCCGAGCAGCCCGGCCAGCAGCACCGTCAGCGGTCCCACGAGGAGTTCGGCCACCGACCCGTGCCCGATCGCGCCGGGCCTGAGCGCCTCCCGGCCGAACTGCGCGGCCACGCACACGGCGGTCACCAGCGCCGCGGCCAGCACCGACAGGGCGTGGGCGGCCGTACGGCGCCACGGCGGCAGGACCAGCACCGCGAGGTGCGCCTCGGTGTGGTGCCGGTGGGAGCGCAGCGCGGCGTGGTTCACGCACAGCAGCACCGCAAGTCCGACGAGCATCGGGGCGCCCTGGGTGGCGCGGTCCGTGTCCTGGAGCGCCGGGAACTCGCCCCAGGACCGCCCGCCGCGCCACACGGTCCAGCCCACGTACACGGCGAAGGCCACGAGCACCGGGACCCGGGTCAGCAGACGCCGGGACTCGAACAGGGCGAGCGCCCACACGGCGGCCCGGGAGCCGCCCGGCTCGGTCCGCGGCCCGGCCGCGACCCGCGTGTCCAGCACCGCGGTCATGCCGCCACCTCCGCTCCGGCCGCGTCGAGCGTGAGCAGGTAGCCGTCCTCCAGGGTGGGTTCGAGGAGTTCGGCTCCGTCCGGCGGGTCCCCGACGTTGCGGAAGGACCCGGTGCCGGTGCGCCATCCGGCCCGCGCCCCCGGATCGCGCTCCGCGCTGCGCCACACCCGTCCGGCGGCCCGCGCGGTCAGTTCGGCCGGGGTGCCCTCGAAGCGGATCCGGCCGCCGGCCATCACCAGCACCCGGTGGCAGAGCATCGCCACGTCCTCCGTCTGGTGGGTGGACAGCAGCACCGTGCGCCCCTCCCCGGCCCCGGCGATCAACTCACGGAACCGCATGCGCTGTTCGGGGTCGAGACCGACGGTCGGCTCGTCCAGCACCAGGAAACCGGGGTCCCCGACGAGGGCGGCCGCGAGGGCGGCCCGCTGCCGCATCCCGCCGGACAGCTTGCGCATCCGCTTGCCCCGCACCTCCGCCAGGCCCACCTCGTCCAGCACCCGCCGCACCTCCCGGTGGCGCACGCCCCGGTCGGTCATCTCCTTGAGGATGGCCACGTAGTCGACGAACTCGAAGGCCGTGAAGTCCGGGTGGAACCCGGGCGTCTGCGGCAGGTAGCCCAGCCGGCGCCGCACCTCCAGCCGTCCCCGGGCGGTCGCCGGGTCGTGGCCGAGCACGGTGAAGGCCCCCCGGTCGGCGGGCAGGGCGGTCGCCAGCACCCGCAACAGGGTGGTCTTGCCGGCCCCGTTGGGCCCGAGCAGCCCGGTGACACCGCCGCTCAGGCGCAGCGACACGTCGTCGAGGGCGCGGGTGCCGCCGTAGCGGAGCCCGATCCCGGAGGCGGACACGGTCGGATTCATACGGCACGTCCCTGGAAGAGGTCGAAGCGGTCACGGAGGAGGAAGAGCAGCCCGGCGGCGAGCGCGGCGACCACGGCGGCCACGCCCTGCCCGGCGGCGGTGAACGGCGCGAGCGGCACGTCGCCGCCGGCCCGCGCCGCGTGGGCCAGCACCAGCAGGCCCACCCAGGCGCCGCCGACCAGCGACGGCGCGAGCACCGGCCCGAGCCGGGGGGTGAGCGCGAGCCCGGTCGCGGTGAGCGCCAGCGCGGGCAGCAGCCAGGCCAGCGCGTGCAGCCCGTAGGCGGGCAGGGCGAGGGTCGCCAGCCCGTTCAGCCCCAGCACGACGGTCAGCACCGCCACGGTCCGGATCATCAGCAGCCGGAACCCGTGCATCGGCGCGACGACGGCCATCTCGTACGTCGGATCCAGCGCGGGCCCGTACGACAGCGCCACCCCGGCCAGCGGCAGCAGCGGCGCGAGGGCGAGGAAGAGGGTCGGGGACTGCCCGCTGCGCACGGCGTGCCCGGCGGCCACCCCGAGCAGCAGCACGGCCACGACGGCCCCCAGCCAGGAGCGCCGCAGCACGGGCGCCGCCGCGAGCAGCCGGGCGGTGTGCCCGGCGACCCCGAGCCGCACCAGCAGCCCCTCCAGCAGTCCCGGGCGCGGCACGTCCAGCTCGGCGTCCAGCCGCTCCCACCCCGCGTCGAGCGCGACCGGGTCGCTGACGCCGGCCAGCACCTCCCGGCAGCGGGCGCAGGAGGCCAGGTGGGCGTCGGCGGACCAGAGCGCGGGCGCCGCCAGCCCGCCGTGCGCGTAGGCGCGCAGATCGTCCTCGGGTACGTGCCAGGTCATGCCAGTGCCTCCCGCAACTGCTTGCGGGCCCGCATGGCCCGCGTCTTGACCGTCCCCGGGGGGATCCCCAGCAGGACGGCGGCCTCGCGGGTGGTCAGCCCGTCGATGACGGTCGCCTGCAGCACCGCCCGCAGCTCCGGCGACAGCCGGACCAGGGCGCCCGCGAGGTCCCCGTGCTCCACCCCCGCGAGCACGCGTTCCTCCGCCGACACCTCGTCGCGGTGGCGCAGCCGCGCCAGGGCCTGCCGCAGCCGGCCCCGTGCCCCGTCGCCCCGCAGGGCGTCCACCAGCCGCCGCGACCCGATGCGCCACAGCCACCCGGCGACGTCCCCGGACCCCTCGTCCCGGTAGCGGGCCTTGCCCCGCCACACCGCGAGGAAGGTCTCCTGCACGACGTCGTCGACGACGCTCACATCGGCGCACCGTCCCCGCAGGCGGGCCCGGAGCCACGGCGCGTAGCGCCGGTACAGCTCCTCGAAGGCGCCCCGGTCGGCGTCCGCCGCGACGGCCCGCAGCAGCTCCCCGTCGCTTCTCGTCTCGCTCACGTCTCCTCATCGGACCGGCCCGCTCGAACGGTTCACGAAAGCACGCCCGGTTTCCGGCCCCGGGCGGGACGGACGCGCGGCCCGGCGCCGGAGACACTGGGCGCGCCGTCGGCACGGCACCGCCCACAGCCTGTGGACGACCGGCCCGGCCGCCGCCCCGGGGCCCGGGCACCCCCGCGGTCCGCCCCCCGGTGTCCCGGACGTCATGTCTCCGTAACCATTGATTCAGACGGGCTTGCGACGCTCGGCCAATGAATCCCGCCGTGCCCGAGCCTTCCCCGCCCCGCGAGGGGCCCGAGGGAAACGGGAGCACTCGTGTGACACCGCCGCTCCCGCCCGCGCTGTCCGACGCGCCCGTGATGCTCGCGGCGCGGAAGAATGGGTCCATGAGCCAGCCGAACACCCAGGCACAGGTCCAGCACGCGCAGCCCTCCGTGGGCTCCATAGCAGCCCACCGCCCGCACACGGTGGCGGCGGTGGTCTCCGATCTGGAACCCGACATCGACGCCGACCTCGACGGCTACGAGGAGTCGCCGTACGACGGGCCGGAGCTGCCCCAGGGCCGCTTCCTCGACCGGGAGCGCAGCTGGCTCGCGTTCAACGAGCGCGTGCTCGAGCTCGCCGAGGACCCGAACACGCCGCTGCTGGAGCGGGCCAACTTCCTGGCGATCTTCGCCAGCAACCTGGACGAGTTCTTCATGGTCCGGGTGGCCGGTCTGAAGCGCCGCATCGCCACCGGCGTGGCCACCCGCTCCGCCTCCGGTCTGCAGCCCCGCGAGGTGCTGGAGATGATCTGGGCCCGCTCCCGCGAGCTCATGGCCCGGCACGCCGCCTGCTACCACGAGGACGTCGCCCCCGCACTCGCGGAGGAGGGCATCCACCTGGTCCGCTGGAGCGAGCTGCAGGAGAAGGAGCAGGCCCGCCTGTTCACCCTGTTCCGGCACCAGATCTTCCCGGTGCTGACGCCGCTGGCGGTCGACCCGGCGCACCCCTTCCCGTACATCTCCGGCCTGTCCCTGAACCTGGCCGTCGTGGTGCGCAACCCGGTCACCGGCCACAAGCACTTCGCCCGGGTGAAGGTGCCGCCGCTGCTGTCCCGCTTCCTGGAGAGCTCCCCGGGCCGCTACGTCCCCATCGAGGACATCATCGCCGCCCACCTGGAGGAGCTGTTCCCGGGCATGGAGGTCCTGGAGCACCACGCCTTCCGCCTCACCCGCAACGAGGACCTGGAGGTCGAGGAGGACGACGCGGAGAACCTGCTCCAGGCCCTGGAGAAGGAGCTCATGCGGCGCCGCTTCGGCCCGCCGGTGCGCCTGGAGGTCGAGGAGTCCATCGACCGCGAGGTCCTGGACCTGCTGGTGCGCGAGCTGAAGATCAGCGAGGCCGAGGTGTACCCGCTGCCGGGCCCGCTCGACCTCACGGGCCTGTTCCGGATCGCCTCGCTGGACCGGCCGGAACTGAAGTACCGCAAGTTCGTCGCCGGCACCCACCGCGACCTCGCCGAGGTCGAGTCGGCGTCCGCGCCGGACATCTTCGCCGCGCTGCGCGAGCGGGACGTGCTGCTGCACCACCCGTACGACTCCTTCTCCACCTCCGTGCAGGCCTTCCTCGAGCAGGCGGCCGGCGACCCGGACGTCCTGGCGATCAAGCAGACCCTGTACCGCACCTCCGGCGACTCCCCGATAGTCGACGCCCTGATCGAGGCCGCCGAGTCCGGCAAGCAGGTGCTGGTCCTGGTCGAGATCAAGGCCCGGTTCGACGAGCACGCCAACATCAAGTGGGCCCGCAAGCTGGAAGAGGCCGGCTGCCACGTGGTCTACGGCCTGGTCGGGCTGAAGACCCACTGCAAGCTGTCGCTGGTGGTCCGCCAGGAGGGCGAGACACTGCGGCGCTACAGCCACGTCGGCACCGGCAACTACCACCCGAAGACGGCCCGGCTCTACGAGGACCTCGGCCTGCTCACGGCCGACCCGCAGGTCGGCGCGGACCTGTCGGACCTGTTCAACCGGCTCTCCGGCTACTCGCGCCGCGAGACCTACCGCCGCCTGCTGGTGGCCCCGAAGTCGCTGCGCGACGGCCTGGTCTCCCGGATCACCAAGGAGATCCAGCACCACCGCGCGGGCCGGCCCGCGTACGTCCGCATCAAGGTCAACTCGATGGTCGACGAGGCCGTCATCGACGCCTGCTACCGGGCCGCCCAGGCGGGCGTGCCGGTGGACATCTGGGTGCGCGGCATCTGCGCGGTGCGCCCGGGCGTCGCGGGCCTGTCGGAGAACATCCGGGTCCGCTCGATCCTCGGCCGCTTCCTGGAGCACTCCCGGGTCTTCGCCTTCGGCAACGGCGGCGAGCCCGAGGTGTGGATCGGCAGCGCCGACATGATGCACCGCAACCTCGACCGCCGGATAGAGGCCCTGGTCAGGGTCACCGACCCGGCCCACCGGGCAGCCCTGAACCGGCTGCTGGAGACCGGCATGTCCGACTCCACCGCCTCCTGGCACCTCGGCCCGGACGGCGAATGGACCCGGCATGCGACCGACGCGGACGGCCAGCCCCTGCGCAACGTCCAGGAGATGCTCATAGACGCCCGGAGGCGCCGGCGTGGCACAGCAACACCTTGACCCGGCGGATCCCCGGACCGGGCCCGTCGGGACCGACCCCACCGGTGACACCCTCGCGGGCTACCTGCGGGACCAGGCCACGGAGTTCCTCCGGGCGCTGCGCCTGCACCGGGAGACGGGGTCGGGGACGCACGGTTCCGAGGCGTCCGCGGAGGCGGCCCGCGCCCTGCGCCGCTCGGCCCGCCGCATCAGCGCCAGCCTGCACACCTTCCAGCCGCTGCTGGACTCGGACTGGTGCGAGAGCATGCGCCCGGAGCTGGCCTGGGTCTCCGGCACGCTGGCGATGGAGCACGCGTACACGGCCCGCCTGGAACGCCTGCTGACGGCCCTGCACCGGCTGTCGGGGTCGACGGCGTTCCCGTCCCAGGCGGCGGGCGCGGACGGGCCGGCGAGCCCGCGCGCCCGGGACGCCGGGGCGCGCGCCACCGCGACCGCCGCCACCGCCGCGCCCGAGCGGGGCAACCTCACCGTGGGAGCGGCCAAGGCGGGCGCCCTCCTGGACCGCCAGCTCACCCTCGCCCGCACCCGGGCCCACTCCACCGCCCTGCAGGCCCTGGGCAGCAGCCGCTTCCACGCCGTCGCGGACAAGGTCGCGGTCCTGGCCAGCGAGGTCCCCCTGCGCACCACGGCGGCCGCGACCGACCTGCGCCCGCACGCCACGGCGGCGGAGGAACGCCTGCGGGACGCCGTGACCGCCCTGCCCCTGGTCACCGCGGGCCATCCCTACAACGCCGCGGCCCTCGTCCACGGCCTGTCCCCGGACACCGTCCCGCACCCCCAGGACGCCCCGTGGCACCAGGTCCGGCTGCTGCTGCGCCTGCACCGCTACGCCCGCGAGGCCCTCACCGGCCCCAAGGGGAACGCGGTCGTCGACCTGCGCCTGCTCTCCGCCGGCCAGGCCCTGAACCGGCACCGCGACGCCTCGGAGGCGGCAGCGGCGGCGGCCCAGGCGGCCCGCACGCCCAGGATCGCCCCGGCCACGGCGTACGCCCTCGGCGTGCTCCACGCCGACCAGCGGCACGAGGTGGAGGCGGCACGTTTCGCGTTCCAGCAGGCCTGGCAGAAGGAGACGGTCAGCGCGTCATGACCGGCACGGCACCCGGAAGGCGGTGAAGGCGGTGGGCTCACCCGAGGACACCACCGTCCAGGCCGCGGGCTGCGTCCTGTGGCGCCGCTCGCCCGGCTCCGGCGAGGTGGAGCTCTGTCTTGTGCACCGGCCGAAATACGACGACTGGTCGTGGCCGAAGGGCAAGCTGAAGCGCGGCGAGGACGCGCTGGCCGGCGCCCTGCGCGAGGTGGCGGAGGAGACCGGCTGCCGGGCCGTGCCCGGTACGGAGCTGGCGACCCTGCGCTACCTGGCCAACGGCCGGCCCAAGCAGGTGCGCTATTGGGCCGCCGAGGCGGTGAGCTGCGCGTTCAGCCCGAACGACGAGGTCGATCACCTCGCGTGGCTGTCGCCGGAGGCGGCCCGCGCCCGGCTGACCCAGCCCCACGACCGGCCCTTGATCGACGCGCTGCTGGCCGCGCCGCACGGCCCCCGGCCCGCCGGCGGAGCGGACTGAGACCGTCCGCCGTTGTCCAGACGGACGCGCGCGAGAAGCGGAATCCTCACGTGCTCTCCCCGTGAGCATTCCGTGACCTAACCACACCGTCGGCAGGGGTTCACCCCTCGTTCATGTGCGGCCATCGGCGGCTTCATCTGATCTGCCTACTTTCGGCCGTACCGGATGCGAGACGCGCCTGCCGCGCGTTCGCGTCGGCCAGTCTTCGCACGCCGCCGATTCAGGACGGCGGCTCCTGGAAGGAACTCAAGTGAAGCTTCAGCGCATGAACCGGCGGGCCCTCGCTCTCGGTGCTCTCGCCGTCTCCGGCGCCCTGGCCCTCACGGCGTGCGGCTCCGACGAGACCGGAGGTGGCAGCGACGGCTCCTCGTCCAACGCCGCCGCGCCCGGCAACATCAAGTGTGACGACGCCTCGGGCCAGGTCCTCGCCGACGGCTCCTCCGCGCAGAAGAACGCCGTGGACGCGTGGGTCAAGCAGTTCTCGGCGGCCTGCAAGGTGGAGATCAACTACAAGGCCGGCGGTTCCGGCGCCGGTGTCACCGCCTTCACCCAGGGCCAGGTCCCGTGGGCCGGTTCGGACTCCGCCCTGAAGCCCGACGAGGTCGAGGCCTCCAAGAAGGTCTGCTCCGGCGGCCAGGGCATCGACCTGCCCATGGTCGGCGGTCCGATCGCCGTCGGCTACAACGTCCCGGGCGTCGACAAGCTCGTCCTGGACGCCTCGACGATCGCCAAGATCTTCGACAGCAAGATCACCAAGTGGAACGACCAGGCCATCGCGAAGCTGAACCCCGACGCGAAGCTGCCCGACCTCAAGATCCAGGCGTTCCACCGCTCGGACGAGTCCGGCACCACGGACAACTTCACCAAGTACCTGATCGCCACCGCCAAGAAGGACTTCCCCTACGAGGGCGGCAAGGCCTGGCAGGCCAAGGGCGGCCAGTCCGCTCCGCAGTCCTCCGGCGTCGCCGCGCAGGTGAAGCAGACCGCCGGCGCGATCGGCTACTTCGAGCTGTCGTACGCCAAGGACGGCATCAAGACCGTCGCCATCGACACCGGCGCGGCCGAGCCGGTCGAGGCGAACGTCGAGAACGCCACCAAGGCCATCGCCGACGCCAAGGTCGTCGGCACCGGCAAGGACCTCGCCCTGGAGCTGAACTACGCGACCAAGGCCGACGGCGCCTACCCGATGGTCCTGGTGACCTACGAGATCGTCTGCGACAAGGGCAACAAGGCCGAGACGCTCCCCGCGGTCAAGGCGTTCCTGCGCTACGCGGCCTCGGAGGACGGTCAGAAGATCCTCGCGGAGAACGACTACGCGCCCATGCCCGAGGACATCATCGCCAAGGTTCGGACCACCGTCGAGAGCCTGAGCTGACCTGAGCGTGCGGTCCGGTCCCCGCGCGGGACCGGGCCGCACCGTCCGGTGCACCGCCGCCAAGAGCCGCACAGCCGTTGCGGTTCCGCAGACCGGAGAACCCGATGGACACCACACAGATAGCTGACGCACCTCCCCCCACCCCGACGCCCTCGCCCGAGGAGAAGCGCGCCGCCCGTGGGGCCACCCGCCCCGGCGACCGGATCTTCCTCGGCCTCTCGCGCGGTTCGGGCATCCTGCTGCTGGTCATCATGGCCGCGATCGCGGGCTTCCTCACCTACCGCGCCGTCCTCGCCATCAGCAAGGACGAGGGCAACTTCCTCACGACCTTCGAATGGAACACCGGCGTCAACCCGCCGGTCTTCGGCATCGCGGTCCTGGCCTACGGCACGATCGTCTCCTCGATCATCGCCATGATCATCGCGGTCCCGATCGCCGTCGCCATCGCCCTGTTCCTCACGCACTACGCCCCGCGCCGGCTGAGCGGTCCCATCGCCTACGTGATCGACCTGCTCGCCGCCGTGCCGTCCATCGTGTACGGCCTGTGGGGCGCCCTTGTGCTCGTGCCGTACATGAACGGCCTCTTCGGCTGGCTGAACGACTACCTCGGCTGGACCGGCATCTTCTCCTGGCAGAACGGCGCCCCGCGCTCGATGCTCACCGTGGGCATCCTGCTCGCGATCATGATCCTGCCGATCATCACCAACGTGAGCCGCGAGGTCTTCCGCCAGGTCCCGCAGATGCACGAGGAGGCCGCCCTCGCTCTCGGCGCCACCCGCTGGGAAGTGATCCGCATGTCGGTCCTGCCCTTCGGCCGCTCCGGCGTGATCTCCGCCTCGATGCTCGGCCTCGGCCGCGCCCTCGGCGAGACGATGGCCGTCGCCACCGTGCTCTCCCCGGACTTCCTGATCCACACCAGCCTGCTCGACCCGGGCGGCGGCACCTTCGCCCAGAACATCGCCAGCAAGTTCAGCGAGGCGACCGAGTTCGGCCGTGACGCGCTGATCGCCTCGGGTCTGGTCCTGTTCGTCATCACCCTGCTGGTCAACGGCGCGGCCCGCGCGATCATCGCCCGCCGCAAGGAGTACTCGGGGGCCAACGCATGAGCACCGCAACCATCACCCCCAAGCGCCCCAGCACCCTGCAGGGCGCCCGCCTGCCCAAGTGGGCCCCGTGGGCCATCGCCGCCGGGTCCGTCGCGGCCGGCCTCGGCATCAGCGCCGCCGCCGGCCTGCACAGCGACATCCAGTGGGCGCTGATCGCCGCCCTGCTGTACATCGTCGGCACGTACGTCATCGCGGCGAAGGTGGAGAACCGCCGCCAGGCCAAGGACCGCGTGGTCACCTCGCTGGTGTGGGTCGCGTTCCTGCTCGCCGTGGTGCCGCTGGCCTCGCTGGTGTGGTCGACCGTGGAGCGCGGCACCAAGGTCCTCGACGTCTACTTCCTGACCCACTCGATGGGCGTGGTCGCCGACTCCGAGACGGGCGGCGGCATCTACCACGCCATCCTCGGCACGCTGCAGCAGGTCGGCCTGGCCACCCTGATCGCCGCGCCGGTCGGCGTGCTCACCGCGATCTACCTGGTGGAGTACGGACGCGGCAACCTCGCCCGGGCCGTCACGTTCTTCGTCGACGTCATGACCGGCATCCCGTCGATCGTCGCGGGCCTGTTCATCCTCAGCCTCATGCTGATGTTCGACATGCAGCCCTTCGGCTTCGCCGGCTCGCTCGCCCTGGCGATCCTGATGATGCCGGTCGTGGTCCGCTCCACGGAGGAGATGCTCAAGCTCGTCCCGAACGAGCTGCGCGAGGCCTCCCTGGCGCTCGGTGTGCCGAAGTGGCGCACCATCCTCAAGGTGGTCCTGCCGACCTCGGTCGGCGGCATCACCACCGGCATCATGCTGGCCATCGCCCGCATCGCCGGTGAGACCGCGCCCGTGCTGCTGCTGGTGTTCGGCAGCAAGTTCATCAACGCCAACCCCTTCGAGGGCGCGCAGGCGTCGCTGCCGCTGTACATCTACCAGCAGTACGGCTCGGGCGAGGTCACGGCCTACGACCGCGCCTGGGCGGCGTCGCTCACGCTGATCGCCTTCGTGATGATCCTCAACCTGGTGGCTCGCGGCATCGCCCGCTGGAAGGCCCCCAAGACCGGTCGCTGACGCGGCCATACAGCGACTGAAGTCTGGAAGTGAAGTAGTCATGGCCAAGCGAATCGACGTCAGCGGACTGACCGCCTACTACGGCTCCCACAAGGCGATCGAGGACATCTCGATGACCGTCGAGCCGCGCTCGGTGACGGCGTTCATCGGCCCGTCCGGCTGCGGCAAGTCGACGTTCCTGCGCACCCTGAACCGTATGCACGAGGTCACGGCCGGCGGCCGGGTCGAGGGCAAGGTGCTGCTGGACGACGAGGACCTCTACGGCACGGGCATCGACCCGGTGTCGGTGCGCCGCGAGGTCGGCATGGTGTTCCAGCGGCCGAACCCGTTCCCCACGATGTCGATCTTCGACAACGTGGCGGCGGGCCTGCGGCTGAACGGCAACTACAAGAAGAGCGAGCTGGCGGACATCGTCGAGCGGTCGCTCAAGGGCGCGAACCTCTGGAACGAGGTCAAGGACCGCCTGAACAAGCCCGGCTCGGGCCTGTCCGGCGGCCAGCAGCAGCGCCTGTGCATCGCGCGGGCGATCGCGGTGGAGCCGAACGTCCTGCTCATGGACGAGCCCTGCTCGGCGCTCGACCCGATCTCCACCCTGGCGATCGAGGACCTGATCGGCGAGCTGAAGGAGCGCTTCACGATCGTCATCGTGACGCACAACATGCAGCAGGCCGCCCGGGTCTCCGACCGCACGGCGTTCTTCAACCTCGCGGCGGTCGGCCAGCCCGGCAAGCTCATCGAGATCGACGACACGGAGCGGATCTTCTCCAACCCGTCGGTCCAGGCCACGGAGGACTACATCTCCGGCCGCTTCGGCTGAGCCGCCCTCCGCCGAGACTCCTCGCGGTGCTGCATGGCGGTGCCACCGCGAGGCCGAAAAGGGCCCGCCCCCGGCTCCCGGGGGCGGGCCTTTTCGTGTGGGTGCCGGCCGTTTTCCGGCCGGGCGGCGTCCCGGTCAGAGGAACGCCAGGTGCACCAGCCCGAAGGAGGCCGCGGCCACCGTCGCCGCCGCCGGCATGGTGATGAACCAGCCCAGGATGATGTTCTTGGCGACACCCCAGCGCACGGCGTTCACGCGCTTGGTCGCCCCCACGCCCATGATCGCCGAGGTGATCACGTGGGTCGTCGAGATCGGCGCCTTGAACAGGAACGCCGTGGCGAACATGATCGACGCGCCCGTCGTCTCGGCGGCGAAGCCCTGCGGCGGGTCCAGCTCGATGATCTTCCGCCCCAGCGTCCGCATGATCCGCCAGCCGCCGGCGTACGTGCCCAGCGACAGCATCACCGCACAGGCGATCTTCACCCAGACCGGGATCGGGTCGCCGTAGTCCTCGACGTCGGCGATGACGAGCGCCATCACCACGATGCCCATCGTCTTCTGCGCGTCCTGCAGACCGTGTCCCAGCGCCATGCCGGCCGCCGAGACGGTCTGGGCTATGCGGAAACCGCGCTTGGCCTTGTGCGGGTTGGCCTTGCGGAACATCCACATGATCGCGGTCATCACCAGGTAACCGGCCAGCAGGCCGACCACCGGGGAGATGAACATGGGGATGACGACCTTCTCCAGCACCCCGTGCCAGTAGACGGTCGTGCCACCGGCCAGCGCTGCCCCGACCATGCCGCCGAACAGCGCGTGCGAGGAGGACGAGGGCAGCCCGAAGTACCAGGTGATCAGGTTCCAGACGATCGCCCCGACCAGCGCGGCGAAGAGGATGCCCATCCCCTTCGACCCCTCCGGTGTCTGGATCAGGCCCTCGCTGACCGTCTTGGCGACCCCGGAGCCCATGAACGCGCCGAGCAGGTTCATCACCGCGGCCATCGCCAGCGCCGCCCGCGGCGTGAGCGCCCGGGTCGACACGGAGGTGGCGATCGCGTTCGCCGAGTCGTGGAAACCGTTGGTGTACGTGAAGAAGAGCGCGACCCCGATGGTCACGACCAGAGCAAAGGTGTCCATGAAGGGCTCAGGACTCCTTGACGGCGATGGTCTCCACCGTGTTCGCCACGTGCTCGAACGCGTCCGCCGCTTCCTCCAGCACGTCCACGATCTGCTTGAGCTTCAGGACCTCGATGGCGTCGTACTTGCCGTTGAAGAGGTGCGCGAGCAGCTTGCGGTGGATCTGGTCGGCCTGGTTCTCCAGCCGGTTGACCTCGATCCAGTACTCGGTGAGGTTCTCCATGGTGCGCAGGTGCGGCATGGCCTCGGCCGTCAGTTCGGCGGCGCGCGCCAGGACCTCGATCTGCTGCTCGACGCCCTTGGGCAGTTCCTCGACGTTGTAGAGGACGACCAGGTCGACGGCCTCCTCCATGAAGTCCATGATGTCGTCGAGGGACGAGGCGAGGGAGTAGATGTCCTCGCGGTCGAAGGGCGTGATGAAGGAGGAGTTCAGCTGGTGGAAGATCGCGTGCGTGGCGTCGTCACCCGCGTGTTCCGCTGCCCGCATACGCTCTGCGATCTCGGCCCGGGCGGAGGCGTCCGCCCCGAGCAGTTCCATCAGGAGCTTGGAGCCCGTGACGATGTTGTCCGCGGAGGCGGCGAACATGTCGTAGAAGCTCGTCTCCCTGGGGGTCAGACGAAAGCGCACGTGGGGTCCTCGGCTTGCTTCGGTTTCGGTCAGGCTGATGCTAGGCGCATCATCCGGCCACGGCTATCGGGCCGCCCACCAGTGTCGCCCATCAGGCACAGTGATGAGTACGGGGGCGGTCCGAGGGCCGTGTACCCGGCAAAGTTCGGTACCATATACCCACCAGGGGTATATATCGGCCCACTGCCCACCAGGAGGACGCGATGACGGACGTGACCGGCACCACAGATGTCGCGAATGTCACCCCCGGCACCGCGGACACCGGGGCGGACACGGCCGTCACGGACCACGACCGCGGCGTGCACGGGTACCACAAGCAGAAGGACGAGCACCTCAAGCGCCTGCGCCGGATCGAGGGCCAGATCCGCGGCCTGCAGCGCATGGTCGACGAGGACGTCTACTGCATCGACATACTCACGCAGGTCTCCGCCTCCACGAAGGCCCTGCAGTCCTTCGCCCTGCAACTGCTGGAGGAGCATCTGCGCCACTGCGTCGCCGACGCGGCGGTCAAGGGCGGGGACGAGGTCGAGGCGAAGGTGAAGGAGGCGACCCAGGCCATCGCCCGCATGCTGCGGACGTGAACCGGCCCGGGGTCAGCCCGCGGGGGCGTCCCGCTCCTCGGCCACTCGCAGCACCTCGTCGATGCTCGCCAGGCTGAGCCGTTCCTGGGCGGCCGAGGCCGCGATGATCAGCTCTCCGCACAGCTCGATCTCGGCGAGGGCCACGTGGTCCTGAACTGCCGTACCGCCGACCGGAGCCACGTGCATCACCTCATCTCTGCCGTCACCGGCTTCCTAGAGTAGGGAGCGGCCCACGCCCCGCGCATGGCACGGACGGGCTAGTTCACGCCGGTCACTGCTCGGCGATCCGGCCCGCGTAGATGTCCTCGTCGTCCGGCAGCCGGACTCGCGCCGGGGCCCCGAACTCGTAGAGCAGGGTCGTCGAGGCGACGGCGACCGGGCTCTTGCGCTGCCCGTTCACGAAGCTGAAGCGGTGGCGGACCTTGCGGACGCGCCCCTGGTCGTCGAGGTAGACGTCGAACGGGACCGCGGCCGTGGCGAACCCTTTCGCCGCCGCGCGCAGGGACGCCGCGTTGCCGTCCGACGCCCGTCTCGCGGCGTCCCCCAGGTCCGCCGTGCCCCGGTAGTGGCGCACGCCGGTGCCCGCGACCTCCGTGCGGCCCAGGTACGTCGCCGTCCGGGTGCCGCGCAGCACCTCCGCCGCGGCGAACGGGTCGGTGGCCCCGCCGGTGACCAGATTCCCGTCGGACAGGGTCCGGGTGTCCACCCGCACCCACTTGTCCGGGGGCACACCGGCGCCCCGGTTCTTCATGAACAGCGCACCCGGCGCGAGCAGTTCCGTGACGGTCCTGCCCCCTGCGGCTCCCGCGGGATCCTGCGGCAGCAGCACCCGCAGCCGCCCCAGCCGCCGGCGGTAGTCGTAGACCCCGGCGCCCCGGATGGTCACCCGGGTCCCCCCGGCCGCCATCTCCATCGACGTACGGGCCTTCGAACTCCCCGCCTCCACCAGCCGGTCCGCGGCCCGGTGCAGCAGCGCCACGGCGTCCCCGCCCCGGGAGTCCTCCGCGACGGCGTCCCCGCCCGCGCAGCCTCCCGCGCCCAGTCCCACTCCGGCCACGGCCGCGGCCGCGACGACCGCCGCACCCGTCCGCCCGCGCCGCCGATCCCGCTGCCGCCCAGTCATCGCCTGCCTACCCCCAGCCGGTACGTCCGTCACGGGCCCCCTCGTCGTTCCCCTTAACGACCGGTATGTTCCCCCGTCACGCGCGCCACGCCGTCCGGCATACGAACCGTTTACCCGCGCTGGGTACCGTTGTCGTCGTGGCGCAGCAGGACGGGCTGGAACTCACCCCCCACCTCCCGGAACACCGCACGACGACCATGGAGCAGGGCCGCTTCTGCAGGGCGGAGTGCTCCTGCGGCTGGCGCGGCCCGGCGAGACGGGCCAGAAGCCAGGCACGCACGGACGCTCAGAACCACCAGGCCGGCTGAGGCCGTTCCCGTGGAACCCGAGCCCCCGGCACCCCGTCTCCCACGACGGAACACCCGGGAGGTCCCATGGAACGGCGCACCGTCCTCACCGCCGGCACGGCAGCGATCGCCGCGGCGGCGACCCCCTTCGCCGCCGCCTGCACGGACGCGGAGCCCCGCTCCACGCCCACGGCGGCCACCAGGCGCACCCGCGCCGCCGCCGACTGGGCGGCCCTCGCCCGTGACCTCGACGGCCCCCTGATCCGTCCCGGCGACGCCGCCTGGGCGACCGCGCGGCAGCTCTACAACACCCGCTTCGACAGCCTGAAGCCGGCCGCCGTCGCCTACGTGGCCCACCCCGAGGACATCCGCACGGCCCTGGCCCACGCCCGCGGCCGCTCCCTGCGCGTGGCCATCCGCAACGGCGGCCACTCCTACGCCGGCTGGTCCTCCGGCGACGGCCGCCTGATCATCGACGTCTCGAAGCTCAACGGCGTCCGGGCATCCGGCACCACCGCCGTGGTCGGCGCCGGCGCCAAACTCATCGACGTCTACCGCGCCCTGGCCGCCAAGGGCGTCACCATCCCGGCCGGCTCCTGCCCCACCGTCGGCGTCTCCGGCCTCACCCTGGGCGGCGGTCACGGCGTGGTCTCCCGCGCCTACGGCCTGACCTGCGACAGCCTCACCCGGGCCACCCTGATCACCGCCGACGGCCGGCAGCTCACCGCCGACGCCCGGGAGAACAAGGACCTCTTCTGGGCCCTGCGCGGCGCCGGCAACGGCAACTTCGGCGTGGTGACCGAACTGCACTTCCGGACCCACCCCGCGCCGCAGGGCGTCTCGGCCTACCTGTCCTGGCCCTGGCCGAAGGCGGCGGCGGTGGTGAAGGCCTGGCAGGAGTGGGGACCGTCCCAGCCCGACGAGATCTGGTCGTCCCTGCATCTGGCGAGCGCCGCGGGCAGCACCCCGACCGTCTCCGTCGCGGCGTTCTCCCTCGGCACGTACGGCGAGCTGAAGAACGCCGTGGACCGCCTCGCCGACCGCGTCGGCGCCCCGGCCCGCAGCGTCTCCCTGAAGCGCCGCTCGTACGAGGAGTCCATGGAGGTGTACGCGGGCTGTTCCTCGTTCCCGACGGACGCCCAGTGCCATCTGCCCGGCTCGACCCCGGGCCGCTCACCGAAGGGCGCGCTCGGCCGGGAGACGTACGCGGCGGCCTCCGACTTCTTCGACCGCTCCCTGTCCGAGGCCGGCGTCCGCACGCTGCTGGCGCGGATCGCCTCGGTGCGCGGCGGCACGGGCAGCATCGCGCTCACGGCGCTCGGCGGAGCGGTCAACCGGGTCTCCCCGACGTCCACGGCCTTCGTGCACCGCCGCTCGCGCATGCTGGCGCAGTACATCGGCGCCTGGCGGGCGGGCACGAGCGGTGCGACGGCCCGCGAGTGGCTGGCCGAGGCCCACAGGGCGATGCGCCCGTACGCCTCGGGAGCGGCGTACCAGAACTACACGGACCCGACCCTGACGAACTGGCGCACGGCCTACTACGGAGACGCGGCGGCCCGCCTGAAGAAGCTGAAGAACCAGTACGACCCGGACCGCTTCTTCACGTATCCGCAGGCGCTCTGACCGGGCCGCCGGGCCCGCCCGGGTCCCGGTGCCCTGCGGGGCGGGTCAGGCGGCGAGGTCCCGCTCGGACGCCCGCTCGGTGCGGGACTCCGGGATCACGGTGTCCCGCCCGTCGGCCGCCCGCCCCCGGGCACGCACCAGCCGGCCCGCCCGGGGAGAGCGCTCCACCGCCTTCACCACGGGCGTCAGCAGGGCCATGGCCGGGGGCGACAGCAGCAGCGCAACGGCCGTGCCGAGCGCGAACCCGCCGATCACGTCGGTCGGGTAGTGCACGCCCATGTAGACCCGGATGAACCCGCCGAACAGGGCCAGCACGAGGGCGAACAGCCCGAACTTCCGGTTGGCGACGAAGAGTCCGACCGCCATCGCCATGACGAGCGTGGCGTGGTCGCTGACGAACGAGTAGTCGGTCTTGCCCTGGACCAGCACCTCCAGCCCCTGGTGGTCCAGGAACGGCCGGGGCCGTTCGACGAAGCCCCGTATCGGCACGTTCACCAGGACGGCCACGCCGGCCGCGAGCGGCGCCCAGATCAGCGCGGCGACGGTGGCCGCCGCGTCCTCGTCGCCCCGGCGCCGGACGGACCACCAGCACCCCACCACGAGCAGGACGATGGCGAGCAGCAGGCCGTACTCGCCCACGTACTCCATGACCCGGTCGAACCAGGCCGGCGCGTCCTTGGCCAGGCCATTGATGTCGTACAGCAGGTCGACGTCGGGGTTCGACCCGGAATCGGCGAGTCCAGCCATGGTGCTGCGGCCCCTTCGTCGTCTCTCCCGGCGCACCCGTGCGTGCGCCGCTCCTGCCACCCCCGTGGTTGTAGATCCGCTTCCGCTGCACGCGTGCGTGACACGTGCGTGTTGACGTCTGCTCGGCTACGTCACCAGGAACGCATGGTCCCCGTTGATACGTTCCACACTCCACCGAATGATCACGCAGACGTTACCGAAGAGAGATACGTCGTCGCAGCTCAGGGGGTGGGTTCACGCTCGGTTCACACCGTCGTGGGCAGCGCTTTCGCGCCATCTTCGGTGACTCTGGTGGCCCCGAAGTAGTCGGGGGTGTCGATCGGGTCGAACCGGATGACCGCGCCCGTGCGCGGCGCGTCGATCATGTACCCGCCGCCGACATAAATGCCGACATGCCGGATGGCCCGGGAATTGGTGAGGTCGTCCGAGAAGAACACCAGGTCTCCCGGCAGCAGTTCGTCCCGGGACGGGTGCGGCCCGGCGTTGTACTGGTCGTTGGCGACGCGCGGCAGCGTGATGCCCACACTCTTGTACGCGGCCTGGGTCAGACCGGAGCAGTCGAAGCGTCCGCCCTGCTCAGGGGTGCCGGTACCACCCCAGAGGTAGAGCGTGCCGAGCTTCTTCTGCGCGTACTCGATCGCGCCGGCCGCCTGCTGGGAGGGGTCGACCCGGCCGACGGGCGCGGCGAAGCTCTCGGAGAGGGTGGTGATCCGCTTCACGTAGTTCCGCGTCTCGCTGTACGGCGGCACGCCCCCGTACTTGATCACCGCGTAAGCGCCGGCGTTGTAGGCGGCCAGCATGTTTTCGGTCAGATTCCCGCCCACCTTCTTCACGTACGACGCGAGTTCGCAGTCGTACGAGGCGGCGGAGGGGATCGCGTCCTTCGGGTCCCACACGTCGCGGTCGCCGTCGCCGTCGCCGTCGATGCCGTGGGTGGCCCAGGTGCCGGGGATGAACTGCGCTATGCCCTGCGCGGCCGCGTGGCTCTGGGCCCTCGGGTTGAAGCCGCTCTCCTGGTACAGCTGAGCGGCGAGCAGGGCCGGGCTGATGGCGGGGCAGAGATTGCCCCACTTGGCGACGAGCGACGCGTACGCCGCGGGCACCGACCCCTTGGCCAGCGCCTTGGCCCCGCCGCCCACGCCGTTGACGATGTTCCCGGCGACGAGGTAGACGCCGATGACGAGCAGCATCACGAAGGCAAGCGCCGAGCTGATCGCAACACTCGCCACGATCCACGCCTTACGCACCGTCAACCGCCCCTCGCCGCCCAGGAGTCCGTCGCTCAGTGTAGAGGCGGCGGTCGCACACCGGAATGATCACGGGGAGGAGAGTCGGGGCGGAGTCGGGGCGGACGGGGGGAGGGAGGGGGCACGGCGGGCACGGGGTGGGCACGGTGGGCCTGCGGCGGGCGCGGGGTCGGCACGCCGGGGCTGCGGCAGATACGCCGGGCATCCGGCGCGCACAAGGGGGCACGCCGACGCTGCGGCGGGCACGGACTCGGCAGGACGGGGTTGCCGGGCACGGCGGGCCTGCGGCGGGCACAGGAGGCACGCCGGGCCCGGGCGGCACACGGGGCACGGTCGGTGCGCGGTGGGCACCGGGGGCGGCGGCGCGGGTGCGCGCGCAGGGCGCGCCGGGGCGGCGGCACGGGTGACCGGCGCGCGGAGGGGGGCACCGGCCCGTGCTCGCCGCCTCCCGGCGGGCGGTCACGCCTGCCGGGCCGCCTCACCCGCGCCCAGCGGGAAGCGCGTGCCCGTCAGCTCCTCCGACACCCGCCACAGCCGACGGGCCGTCAGCGGGTCGCTGGCGGCGCGGGAACGGCCGACCAGGGTCGGGGCCCCGCGCAGCTCGCCGAGGCTGTCGGGCCCGACGTAACTCGCGCCCGGCAGGTCCTGGGTCGCCGCGTAGAGCGTGGGCAGCGCGCCGGCCCGGTCGTCCTGGGCGAAGAACCGGTTGCCCAGGCGCATCAGGACGCGTGCCGCCGGGCTGGCCGCGTGGCTCTGCAGGTTGGTGGCGGCGTAGCCGGGGTGCGCGGCCAGGGCCCGGACCGTGGAGCCCGACGCGGTCAGACGGCGCTGGAGCTCCAGGGTGAAGAGCAGGTTGGCCAGCTTGGACCGGGCGTAGGCGCGCTGCGGGGTGTAGTCCGAGGCCGAGTCCAGGTCGTCGAAGACGATCCGCGCGCCGCCCCAGCGGTGGGCGCCCGAGGAGACGGTGACGACGCGGTCGGTGAGGTGCGGGAGCAGCAGGTTGGTCAGGGCGAAGTGCCCGAGATGGTTCGTGCCGAACTGCATCTCGAAGCCGTCCTTCGTGCGCTGCCGGGGCAGCATCATCACGCCGGCGTTGTTGACCAGCAGGTGCAGCGGCTCCCGCCAGGCGTCGGCGAAGGCCCGTACGGAGGACAGGTCGGCCAGGTCCAGCCGGCGCACCTCGGTGCTGCCCCGCACGGTGGCCGCCGCGGCCCGCCCGCGCTCCACGTCCCGCACGGCGAGGACGACGTGCGCCCCCGCCCGGGCCAGCGCGTCGGCCGCGGTCAGCCCGATGCCGCTGTTGGCGCCGGTCACGACGACGGTCCGCCCGGTGAGGTCGGGCAGGCGGTCCGCGTCGAACGTCTCGTTGCTCTGGATGTTCCGTGGGTCGGCCATGACCCGAATGTAGACGCCGCCAACAAAGCTGTCAATGACAACAATGATGGCGCCGCCAACAATGCTGACGCCGTCAACATCGAGTTACGATGGTGCGCATGCCGGACACCCGCCCCTACCACCACGGAGACCTGCGCTCCACCCTGCTCGCCGGTGCCGAGCGCACCCTGCGCGCGAAGGGGGCGGGCGCGCTCTCCCTGCGGGAACTGGCCCGCGAGGCCGGCGTGAGCCACGCCGCGCCCGGCCGCCACTTCAAGGACAAGCAGGCCCTGCTCGACGCCCTGGCGCTCAGCGGCTACGACCGGCTCGGCCGGGCCCTGGAGGACGCCGACGACCCCGCCCTGCCGCTGCAGCGGCGGCTCACCGCCCTCGCCCGCGCCTACCTCGCCTTCTCCATCGAGAACGCCGCGCTGCTGGAGCTGATGTACGCCCGCAAGCACGAGCCGGACACCTCGGAGCAGATGGCCGCTGCCGTCGACCGGACGGTGGGCTCGCTCGAACGGGTCATCGCCGACGCCCAGGAACGCGGCGAGATCGTCCCGGGCGACCCGCAGCGCCTCACCCTGCTGACCGGCGCCACCCTCCAGGGCGTCGCGTCCTTCGCCGCGTCCGGCGTGCTCGCCGCCGAGGCCGCCCTGGACGGCATCGAGGACCTCGTCCACCTGATGCTGCACGGCCTGCGGCCCCGCTGACACTCCGACAGCGCGCCGCCCGTCGCGCCGCGTTAGCCTTCACCCGGAGAACAACGGCGCGACCACTCACCCGACCAGCCGTCAGAAACCGTTCGGAAAGGTGAGAAAGGTCGCAGGAGGGCACAACGACGGAACCGCACACCAGGTTTCGCTCAGGCCTCATTGCCCGGCGTGACCTGCCGTGATACACAGAGTGACCATACGATCCTTCGTACACCGTCCGGCCTCCGCCCTTAGGCTCCAGCGCGGAACGGTGGCAAGGTATTCGTACGAAACCCGCCAATCAATGACGCCAAGTCGACATACGACAGTGTCATCGTCGGCGAGAATGAGGCTGACCTCTGCATGCCCGCAGAGGATGCGGAACTACCCAACAGGGGCGGTGACTTACATGCTCTTTGCGGCCGACAAGGGAGACATCAACACCATCATCGGCGGGATCGCTCCGGACTGGGGCCCCTTCGGCAGCCTGGGCAACGAAGCCAAGGTGATGATCGAGGTGGTGATGGCGGTGGCCATCCTGATCTGCCTGGGCATCGCCATCTGGGGTGCCGCCAAGCAGCGCATCGGAGCCACGGCCCTGCGGGACACCTTCAGCGCGGAGCAGGGCAAGGGCCTCATCATCGCCGGCCTCACCGGAGTCTTCATCATCGGCTCCCTCGGCACCCTCTTCACCATCGTGTACGGCATGGCCGTGTAGGCCGGGCGCCGTCCGCCCCGGCCGGACACGCCCGGCTCCCCTCCATCCCACCCGCCCGTCGTGCCCACCGGCTGAGGTTGCGTTTCCCTGATGTCGAGTCACCACACCGCGCCCGCGCGGGAACCAGCACGGCTACCGTCGTACGAGGAGTACGTGGATCCGTCCGACGTCGAGGGGGCGTACGCGCATGAGTCTCGGTGACGAGCGGGAGACCTCCGGCGGCTACGGCGGCACGGGCCAGACCCGCACCCGCCTCCCCGACACCGACACGGACCCCTACGGCACCCCCCGCCGCGCCCCCCGCTCCTCGTCCCGCAGCCTGGTGACGGTGGTGGGCGTGGTCGTCCTCCTCATCGCGGCGATCGCCTTCGCGAACAGGGGGGACGGCGGTTCGTCGTCCCCCGCGGACGGTGCCGGCACAGAGCCGGAGACGGCGGCGACGGCGCCCTCCGGCCAGCGCCCCGTCACGTCCAAGTCGGCCGCGGGCATCCCGACCGGCTTCGCCCAGGACCAGGAGGGCGCGGAGAGCGCGGCGGCCAACTACGCCGTGGTACTGGTCTCCGCCGACATCCTCAAGCCCGCGCGGCGGCCGGAGATCGTCCGCCAGGTGTTCGACGCCGGCAGAGTCGCCGAGCTGGAGAAGAACTTCGACCGGGTGTACGACAAGGCGTTCCTCGACAAGGTCGGCCTCGACGAGAACGGCGAGGCGCCGAAGGGCAGCACGTACGTCTCGCGCACCATGCCGGTCGGCACCAAGGCCACCGACTTCTCGGGCGGCACCGCGACCGTCGAGGTCTGGTGCACGGGCGTGTACGGGATGACGGGGGAAAGCTCGCAGAACCCTGTCACCAACGACTGGTTCACCATGACCCTGCGGTTGCGCTGGAGCGACGGCGACTGGAAGGTCGACAGCTTCTCCCAGAAGGAAGGCCCGGCGCCGGTCAACGGCGACAACAAGGTGTCGACGTCCGACGTCATCTCGAAGGCCGTCGAGGAGTTCGGAGGGTTCACGTATGCCCGGTAGCCCGCGCCGCGCGGTCAAGGTCGTCGCCACCCTCGCCGCCGCCCAGACCGCCGTGGTCCTGTTCGCCGCCAGAGCGGCCGCGGCCCCCACCCCGACGCCCACGCCCTCGCCTTCGCCCAGCAACGACAACTGCTCCCTGCTCTCTGGCAGGGCCAGGGAGATCTGCGAGGGCGACACCGGCAGCGGCGGAGGCGGCGGCGCCGACCGCCTCAGCCCCACCTCCACCCTCGACCCCCTCTCCTCCCTCGCCAAGGGCTGTGCCGACGCCGCCTCCTGGACCGTCGACAAGCTCAGTGACGCCGTGAAGGAGACCGCCAACGTCGACTTCACGAACCCCAAGTTCCTCCAGCAGTACGCCGTCGTCTTCGCCGCCTCGACCATCCTCACGCTGCTGCTCTGGCTCCTGGCCGTCGCCAAGCGAGCCGTCCGCGGCGTGCCCCTGACCACCGCCCTGTCCGAGGCCATCGGCTTCCTCTGGCTGACCGTGCTGGCCTCCGCCTTCACCCCGCTGATCCTCTACACCGTCGTCTCCGCCACCGACGGCATCACCGAGGTCCTCGCCAAGGCCACCGGCGACCAGACCGACGCCTTCTTCGGGACCTTCTCCGAGGCCCTCAAGAAGGGCGAGGACATCGGCGGCGGCCCCATCATGCTGATCGTCGTCTCCCTCGTCAGCATCCTCGCCGCCGGCGTGCTCTGGCTGGAACTCGTCATCCGCGCGGCCCTGCTCTACGTCGGCGCCCTCCTCGGCACCGTCGTCTACGCCGGCCTCGTCGACAAGAACCTGTGGGGCCACGTCCGCCGCTGGGCGGGCATCATGATCGCCGTCATCCTCATCAAGCCGGTGATCGTCATCGTGCTCGGCCTGGCCGGCGCCCTGTCCGCCGGCGACGGCCCCGACGCGTTCTCCGCCGTCGTCTCCGGCCTCGCCATCATCCTGCTCGCCATCTTCGCCAGCGCGATGATCTACCGTTTCGTCCCCGGCTTCGGCGACGAGATCGCCGGCTCCCGCAACAACCGCATCATGCAGGGCGCCGAGAGCAAGGCAGCGGCCGTCATCAGCTCCCCGGCGTCCCTGGTCGCGCAGGGCATCAAGACCCACAGCACCCGCGCCGACCACAACGGCGGAGGCAGCCAGTCCTCCGCCCCCCGCCCCAGCAACCCCGCATCCGGCGGGGTCGCCGCGCACAGCGCGCGCACCTCGAACGGCGGCGGCGGATCTGTCCCCTCCGCCGCACCCGCACCCCGTTCGAGCAGCCCCGTCAACACTCCGCACGCCAGCAGCACCCGCAACAGCAGTACCAATCGCACGGGAGGTGAAGGGCGTTGACGACCGAGTCCCACGTGTCCCATCCGGTCACGCCCCGCCGGACATATCTGATCGGCCGCGCCCGGCCGAACGCGATCATCGGCCGCAACCGCGAGACCGGCGAGATCGCCCTGATCGTCGTGGGCGCGTTCCTCGGCATGATGTGCGGGCTCCTCGTCCCGGTGCTGTCCCTGCGCATCGTGCTGCTGGCCGGCTTCCCGATGCTGGCGCTGGCCGCGGTCTACGTGCCGTACAAGCACCGCACCTTCTACAAGTGGTTCGAGATCAACCGCAGCTACAAGCGCACCCTCAAGCGGAACGCCACCTACCGCTCCACCGCCGTCGAGGCCGGCACCCGGCTCGACGGCCGCGAGATCGAGATCGGCCCGCCCCCCGGCATCGGCCGCATCACCTGGCTCTCCGCCCCCTTCGGACCCGACGAGATCGCCGTGCTCCTGCACGCCGACCGCAAGACCGTCACCGCCGCCATCGAGATCGAGGGCCCCGGCGTCGGCCTGCGCGACAGCGAGGACCAGGAGGCCCTCGTCGACCGCTTCGGCACGCTGCTCAAGCACGTGGCCAACGGCGACGGCTTCGTCACCCGCCTGCAGATGCTCGCCCGCACCCTCCCCGCCGACCCGGACGCCCACGCCAAGGACGTCGCCGTCCGCGGCGACGACAAGGCACCGCCGTGGCTGCAGGAGTCCTACGAGCAGCTCCAGTCGATGGTGTCGACCAGCAGCGAGCAGCACCGCGCCTACCTCGTCGCCTGCATGCACTACACCCGCGACCTCGCCGCCGAGGCCAACGCCATGGCCCGGGCCGCCCGCGCCCACGGCGGCAAGGTCGACCGCGACGCCGGACTCGCCGTCGTCATGGCCCGCGAGCTCACCGACATCTGCTCGCGCCTGCAGGAGGCCGACATCCGCGTCCGCCAGCCGCTCGGCCAGAGCCGGCTGTCCTCGCTGATCCACTCCATGTACGACCCGGACCACCCGATCGACCACATCCAGGCGATGACCAAGCGCAACGCCTGGCCGGCCGAGCTCGACGCCATGGAGCCCACCTACCTCCAGGCCAAGACCCGCGAGTCCTCCACCCGCGCCCCCTGGTGCCACGCCACCGCCTGGGTGAAGGAGTGGCCGATGACCCCCGTCGGCGTCAACTTCCTCGCCCCGCTCCTCGTCCACACCCCGGACGTCATCCGCACCGTCGCCGTCACCATGGACCTGGAACCCACCGAGGTCGCCATCGAGCGCATGCTCACGGAGAAGACCAACGACGAGGCCGAGGCGTCCCGCGCCGCCAAGATGAACCGCACCGTCGACCCGCGCGACGTGGCGGCCAACTCCCGGCTCGACCAGCGCGGCGAGGACCTCGCCAGCGGCGCCGCCGGCGTCAACCTCGTCGGCTACATCACCGTCAGCTCCCGCTCCCCCGAGGCCCTCGCGCGCGACAAGCGCACGATAAGGGCCTCGGCCGGAAAGTCGTACCTGAAGCTGGAATGGTGCGACCGCGAGCACCACCGCGCCTTCGTGAACACCCTTCCCTTCGCCACCGGCATCCGGAGGTAGGACCTCATGCGGGATCCGCTGTCCGTCCTCACCGAGGCCTTCACGTCCTTCCTCTTCGGGAAGGTCGAGACGACCCGGCTCCCGGTGCGCACGTCCACGGGCCAGGCCCAGGCGGTCTACCTCCCGACCGCCGCCCCCGGCCTCGGCGACTCCGGCGTCATCATCGGCCGCGAGGTGTACTCCGGCAAGGGCTACATCTACGACCCCTTCCAGCTCTACGGCCAGCAGCTGCCCGCCCCCCACTGGCTGGTCCTCGGGGAGTCCGGCAACGGCAAGTCGGCGCTGGAGAAGACGTACGTGCTGCGCCAGCTCCGCTTCAAGGACCGCCAGGTCGTCGTCCTGGACGCCCAGGGCGAGGACGGCGTCGGCGAGTGGAACCTCGTCGCCCAGGAGCTGGGGATAACTCCCATCCGCCTGGACCCGATGGCCGCCCTGGACCACGGCATCCGCCTCAACCCCCTCGACCCCGCGATCACGACCACGGGCCAGCTCGCGCTGCTCCGCACGATCATCGAGGTCGCGATGGGCCACGGCCTGGACGAACGCTCCGGCTTCGCCCTCAAGGTCGCCCACGCCTACGTCAACGAGACCATCGTCGAACGCCAGCCGGTCCTCTCCGACATCGTCGAGCGGCTGCGCCACCCCGAACCCGAGTCGGCCGAGGCGATGAACGTCGCCATAGACGACGTCCGCGCCTGGGGTCTCGACGTCGCCCTGGTCCTGGACCGCCTGGTCGACGGTGACCTGCGCGGCATGTTCGACGGCCCCACCACGGTCGGCATCGACCTCGACGCCCCGCTGATCGTGTTCGACCTGTCCCACATCGACCGCAACTCCATCGCCATGCCCATCCTCATGGCGATCGTCGGCGTGTGGCTGGAGCACACCTGGATCCGCCCCGACCGGAAGAAGCGCATCTTCCTCGTCGAGGAGGCCTGGCACATCATCAACAGCCCCTTCGTCGCGCAGCTGTTCCAGCGCCTGCTGAAGTTCGGCCGGCGCCTCGGCCTGTCCTTCGTCGCGGTCGTCCACCACCTCTCCGACGTGGTCGACGGCGCCGCCGCGAAGGAGGCGGCGGCGATCCTGAAGATGGCCTCGACCAGGACGATCTACGCCCAGAAAGCCGACGAGGCCAGGGCCACGGGACGGGTCCTCGGCCTGCCCCGCTGGGCGGTGGAGATCATCCCGACCCTCACCCCCGGCATCGCCGTCTGGGACGTCAACGGCAACGTGCAGGTCGTCAAACACCTGGTCACCGAGACCGAACGCCCCCTCGTCTTCACCGACCGCGCGATGACGGAGTCCTCCGCCGACCTCGCGGACGACGCCCTGCACGCCGCCGAGATCGAGGCCGAGGAGAGGGCCGCGGCCTTCGTGGAACACCACCTGGGCGACTCCGAGTCGACGGTGGCGTAGGAAGGCGCCCGTGAGACCCGACGACCGCCGCACCCAGCGGGACACCCAGGGCGGCATCCCCGACGGCCTGCTGGTCGGCATACTCGCGTTCCTCCTCGGCATGACCCTGCTGGTGTGGACGGCCACCGGCCTGGCCGGCCTGTTCGCGCACGGCGCCTGGCCCTCCGGCGTCACCTTCGTCCACACGCCCCTGGCCATGCGCCACCTCGTCGCCCAGCCCCACGACATCCCCGGCGCCTGGCCCGCCACACCCCCCGGAGACCTCTCCGGCTACGGCCTGTTCTGGGGCCTGTTCATCGGCCAGCTGATGGTCCTGCTGGTCCTGACGGTGTTCGTGATGGGCACGCTGGCCCGCTGGAGAGCGGGCCGGGCACGCCGCCGCCTGGAGCAGGCGGCAGCGGCGGAACGGCCGGCCCCCACCCCGTACGCACCCGGCACCGCACCGCGCCACGACCGGCACGACTTGCACGACCGGCACGACTTGCACGACCCCGCGCAGCACGAGGCCCCCACGACGGCCCGGCACGCGACGCCCGGCCCGGCGCACCACGACGCCCCGCCGGCCCAGCACCTGACGCCGCCCCTGGCGAAGCACGACGGGGCTCCGGCACCACACCCCACCCCCGCCGCGGCCCAGCACGACCTCCCCACCCCCCGCCGCGCCGCCCCCGACCCCGCACCCGTCCCGGAGCCGGCCTCGCCCCTGGCCCCCACCCCGGCGGCCCCACCCGCCACCCCGGCCTTCCTGTTCGGCCAGGCACGGGCGGGCGGCTGGGAGAAGATCCTCGTGGCCCCCAAGGAAACCCGCCGCACCACCGCGGCCCAGGCCGTACGGGACGCGGAGGGCCCCGCCCTCGTCGTCACCTCCAACCCCACCGTCTGGCAGGACACCAAGGACGCCCGGGCGAAGCTCGGCCCCACCCACCTCTACGACCCCGCCCACCTCTGCAACACCCCGTCCCGCCTCCACTGGTCCCCCACCAGCGGCTGCGAGGACCCACGGACCGCAGCGGCACGAGCCACCGCCCTGCTCACGCCCGTACGCCCCACCGCCAAACTCGACCAGGCCGTCACCGACACGGCCACCACGCTCCTGCGCAGCTACCTGCACGCCGCAGCCATCGACGGCCGCACCGTCCGCCACGTCCACCGCTGGTCCCAGGGCACCCAGATCCAGGACGCCGTCCGCATCCTGCGCACCAGCCCCAAGGCCGCCCCCGGCTCGGCGGGCGAACTCGAAGGCGCCCTGACCGCCCACCCCGAACGACGGGACATGGCCCAGCAGTTGACCACCCGCGCCCTGGCCGCGCTCTCCACGGTCAACATCCGCGAGGCCTGCACCCCCAACCGAACCGACGCCCTCGCCCTGGATTCCTTCGTCCACGAAGGGGGCACGCTGTATGTGGTCGGTGAATCCATCGAGGACCCCAGGACCAACCCGGGCGCGATGCCCTTCCTGACGGCCCTCGTCTCCAGCGTGGTCGAGCGCGGCCGGCGCATGGCCGAACGGTCATCCTCCGGTCGCCTCGACCCACCACTGACCCTCGTCCTCGACGACGTCGCGGCCGTGGCCCCGCTGCCCCAGCTCCCGGAGCTGCTGGCCACCGGAGCCGAGCGGGGCCTGCCGACGCTGGCCCTGCTCCGCTCCCGCGAGCAGGGCCGCGCCCGCTGGCCGCACGACGAACTACCGGTCTGAGAACGCCCCCGCCGCCGAGCCCCGCTCCAGCACGAACTCCAGCTCCCGCTCCCCGGACTCCCCCAGCGGCACGGTCACCCCGCTCGGCACGAACCCCACCCGCCGGTAGAACCGCTGCGCCCGCCCGTTCTCCTCGTGCACGATGAGCCGCACCCGCTCCAGGCCCCGCCCCCAGGACCACTCCAGGGCCGCGTCGAACAACACCTCGGTCAGCCCGCTCCCGCGCTCCTCGGGCCGCACGAACACACCGACGAGATGCCCCTGCTTCCGCTCCACCGGAAAGCCCGCCCAGTCGGTCGTCCCCGGCTCCTCCACGAGCACCGTCACGCTCGCCACCCACCGCCCGTCCGGCCCCTCGGCGATGATCTGCTGCCGCGCGTCCGCCCCCTCGGCGGCACCCGCCGTCCGCTCCCGCCAGAAGGCATCGGGCCGGGCCACGGCCTCCTCGTACGTCTCCAGGAAGGCCAGGTGCGCCACCGGATCACGCAGCGCCGCGAGCCGCAACTCCTTCACCGCAGGCCACTCGTCAGCACGGACGGACCGGATCACATAACTCATGCCGGCCACCGTAGTACCCGGGTACGACACCCCTCACCCCGACAACCACCGCCGGTCCGACGCCCACCGCCCCCGCGCCCACGAGCATCGAACCATGCTGACCGCACACGAACTGACCAAACGCTACGGCGACCGCACCGTCGTCACGGACCTGTCCTTCTCCGTCCGGCCCGGCACCGTCACCGGCTTCCTCGGACCCAACGGCGCCGGCAAGTCCACGACCATGCGCATGCTCCTCGGCCTGGACGCCCCCACCCGCGGCCACGCCACCGTGAACGGCCGCCCCTACGCCGCCCACCCCGCGCCCCTCACCGAGGTCGGCGCCCTGCTGGAGGCCCGCTCGGTCCACCCCGGCCGCACCGCCTACCACCACCTGCGCGCCCTCGCCCACACCCACGGCATCCCCGGCAGCCGGGTCGAGCACGTCCTCGGCCTCACCGGCCTCACCGACGTCGCCCACCGCCGCGTCAAGGGCTTCTCCCTCGGCATGGGACAGCGCCTCGGCATCGCCGCCGCCCTCCTCGGCGACCCGGCCGTGCTTCTCCTCGACGAGCCGGTCAACGGCCTCGACCCCGAGGGCGTGCTGTGGATCCGCACCCTGCTCAAGTCCCTGGCCGCGGAGGGCCGCACGGTCTTCGTCTCCTCCCACCTGATGAGCGAGATGGCCCTCACCGCCGAACACCTCGTCATCATCGGCCGCGGCCGCCTCCTCGCCGACACCACGGTCGGCGACTTCGTCCGCGACTCCGGCGCCGGCACCACCAAGGTCGTCACCCCGGAAGCCGCGGCCCTCGCACGCCTCCTGACCGCGCCCGGCGTCGACATCACCAGCGACACCCCCGGCACCCTCCAGGTCCGCGGCACCGACGCCGAACACATCGGCCGCACCGCGGCCGCCCACGGCATCCCCCTCTACGAACTGACCCCCGGCTCCGCCTCCCTGGAGGAGGCCTTCATGGACCTCACCCGTGACGCGCTGGAGTACCCCGCGACCCTCGAAGGAGCAACGGCATGACCACGGCCCCCCTCCCCTACCGCGTGACCCCCGCCCGCGTCCTGCGCTGCGAGTGGCACAAGCTCCGCACCCTGCGCTCCACCTGGATCACCCTCGCCGTCACCGGCCTCCTGACCGCCGCGATGGGCGCGGGCCTCGGCGCCGCCTACGACGGCTCAGGCGAAGGCGGCATGGACCCCGTCATGTTCACCCTCCTCGGCACCCAGTTCGCCACGATCAACCTGGGCGTCCTGGGCATCCTCGCCACCGCCGGCGAGTACTCCACCGGCCAGATCCGCGCCACCCTGACCGCCGTCCCGCGCCGCCTGCCCGTGCTGTACTCCAAGGCCGCCGTCCTGGCCGCGATCGCCCTCCCCCTCACCCTGGCGACGAACCTGCTCACCTTCCCCCTCGCCCAGTCCTTCCTCGACGGCACCGACCTGTCCGCCTCCCTCGGCGACCCCGGCGTCCTGCGCGCCCTCGCGGGCAACGCCGCCGGCCTCACCCTGCTCGCCGTCCTCGCCCTCGCCGTCGGCGCCCTGCTCCGCTCCGTCCCGACGGCCATCGGCGCCTACATCGGCCTGATCATGATCCTCCCGGAGGTCCTCGCGATGCTCCCCTACGACGCCGTCGACACCGCCGTCCGCTACTTCCCCGGCAAGGCCCTGGAAGCCCTCGGCACAGCCCGGACCATGCCCGGAGCGGCCTCCCCCGGCAGTGCCCTGCTCGCCCTGTCGCTGTGGACGGCGACGACCCTGGCCCTGGCCGCGTGGGTCCTGCGCCGCCGGGACGTCTGACGCCCGGCCCCACGAACCCTCACCATGGACCCCGTGACGACGGAAGACCGGGCGCCGGAGCCCCTCACCGAGTACGCCCACCGCCTCACCCGCCGGGTGCGGGCCTTCGACCGCCGCCATCCACTGCTGTGGGACCTGCACTTCGCCGGCTTCTGGATGACGGCCGCCCTGATCGACTACATCGGCGGCGGCTGGCAGCACAACGCCCACCGCCAGGACGTGCCCGGCTGGCTCCTCCTCACCCTCAGCCTCGGCTTCTCGCTCCCCCTGCTCTGGCGCCGCACCCACCCGGGGACGGTCCTGGCCGCTCTGGCGCCCCTGGCCCTGGTCAACGCCTGGACGGGCGCCGCCCTCCAGGCCTCCCTGCTCCAGCTGGTCCTCGTCTACCACCTGGCCCTGCGCCGCCCCCTGCGCCACCTGTGGTGGGCCACGGCCCTGCTCCTCATCCCGGTCCTCGTCTCGGTCCTCCGGCACGGCGAGGGCAGCTGGGACCAGCAGATCGGCTCCCAGCTGATGTCCGTCACGGTGGCCGCCCTCATCGGCGTCACGGTCCGTACCCGCCGCACCTACACCGAGGCCCTGGAGGACCGCGCCCGCCGCCTGGAGAGGGAACGCGACCAGCAGGCCCAGCTCGCCACCGCCGCCGAACGCGCCCGCATCGCCCGCGAGATGCACGACATCATCGGCCACAACCTGTCCGTCATCACCGGCCTCGCGGACGGCGGCCGGTACGCGGCCGGGAAGTCCCCCGAGCGTGCCGCCCAGGCCCTGGACGCCATCGCCACGACCAGCCGCCAGGCCCTCACCGAACTCCGCCGCCTCCTGGACGTCCTGCGCGAGGAGGAACGGGAGCAGGCGCACCTGACTCCCCAGCCCGGTCTTGCGGACCTCGACGACCTCCTGGACGGCGTCCGCTCCGCCGGCCTCCCCGTCCACCTGAACACCCACGGCACTCCCACGCTCCCCGCCGGCCGCCAGCTCACCGTCTACCGCGTCGTCCAGGAAGCCCTCACCAACACCCTCAAGCACGCGGGCCCGGACGCCACCGCGGAGATAGACCTCCGCTACGCCGACAAGGCCGCCGTCACCGTCACCATCACGGACACGGGCCACAGCGACCTCACCGGCCCCCCGCCCGCCGGACGCGGACTACCGGGAATGCGCGAGCGAACCGCGCTGTACGGCGGCACACTTGAGGCCGGCCCCCGCCCCGGCCCCGACCAGGGCTGGCGCGTCCGCCTACACCTCCCGGAGGAAACCCCGCAGTGACCACGGTCCTCATCGCCGACGACCAGCCCCTGCAACGCTTCGGCTCCCGCATGCTGCTGGAGAGCCAGGACGACATGACGGTGGTCGGCGAGGCGGCGAACGGCAGCGAGGCCGTCCGCATGAGCGCCGACCTCCATCCCGACGTCGTCCTCATGGACATCCGCATGCCCGGCCTGGACGGCATCGAGGCGACCCGCCGCATCACCGCGGCCGGGGACCGCACCCGCATCCTGATCGTCACGACCTTCGACCTGGACGAGTACGCCTACGCCGGCCTCCGCGCGGGCGCGTCCGGCTTCCTCGTGAAGGACGCCCAGCCCGAGGAACTCCTGGCGGGCATCCGCGCGGTCGCCACGGGCGACGCGGTAGTGGCCCCGAGCCTCACCCGCCGCCTCCTGGACGCCTACGTCCATCACCTGCCGGCCGACCCCTCCACGAAGCCGGTCCCGCAGGAGGATCCCCGCCTCGCCTCCCTGACGGACCGGGAACGCGAGATCCTCACGGTCATCGGCCAGGGCTGGACGAACACGGAGATAGCGGCCCGCCTGCACCTGGCCGAGTCGACGGTGAAGACCCACGTGGGCCGCATCCTCGCCAAGACCGGCTCCCGCGACCGCATCCAGGCGGTCATCCTGGCCTACGACACGAAGCTGGTGCAGCCGTCGTAAAGAAGAACCACAGAAGAACCACCGGAAACGCGAAAAGGCCCACACCATAAGGTGTGGGCCTTTTCCCAATGATTGTTCGGCGGCGTCCTACTCTCCCACAGGGTCCCCCCTGCAGTACCATCGGCGCTGTAAGGCTTAGCTTCCGGGTTCGGAAT
>NZ_JBIBUF010000009.1:0-419096 GCF_043079125.1 Streptomyces sp. NPDC015242
CGGCGTTTCTGCGGACGATGTCGGTCAGGTTCCCGTCCGCGGGGACCTCGTACAAAGCCGGAAGGCTGAACTCGCGCAAGACTGCTGCTCCTCATAGGGCGCCGGCGCCACGACGGTGTGTGCTGCGACGGTGCGGTCCAAGGCTCGGGCAGGTGCTCGGGCATTCACTTGTTGAAATGCAGAGCACGACTGGACTGCCCGGACGTTACCCGCCGGTATGGCGTCTCCGACAGGGGGTCCCGTCGAGATGTTCGCTGCGTCACACAGTTGGGTATTCCTTCGCGCACAGTAGTCCACGGCCGGAATCAGTGGCCAGTAACCGCAGGTAGGACCGCCACTGTTCACGTATGCCGCACACGCTTACGCTTGATCGTCATGGCACCCACACCCGCCGGAGACAGAAGGACACGCGTGCACGTGGTCAGCGACGTGCACGGCAACGCCCGTGACCTGGCCAGAGCCGGCGAGGGCGCCGACGCCCTGATCTGCCTGGGCGACCTCGTCCTCTTCCTCGACTACGCCGACCACTCGCGCGGCATCTTCCCCGACCTGTTCGGCGTCGAGAACGCCGACCGCATCGTCGCGCTGCGCACCGCCCGCCGCTTCGAGGAGGCCCGGGAGTTCGGGGCCGGGCTGTGGGCCGGCATCGGCGCGGACCGGGCCGCGGTGATCGAGAAGGCGGTGCGCAAGCAGTACGCGGAGCTGTTCGCCGCGTTCCCCACTCCGACGTACGCCACCTACGGCAACGTCGACGTGCCGCCCCTGTGGCAGGAGTACGCCGGCCCCGGCACGACCGTCCTCGACGGCCAGCGCGCGGAGATCGGCGGCCGGGTCTTCGGCTTCGTGGGCGGCGGCCTGCGCACGCCGATGCGGACGCCGTACGAGATCAGCGACGAGGAGTACGCGGCGAAGATCGAGGCGGTCGGCGAGGTCGACGTGCTGTGCACGCACATCCCGCCCGAGGTCCCCGAACTCGTCTACGACACCGTCGCGCGCCGCTTCGAACGGGGCAGCCGGGCCCTGCTGGACGCCATCCGCCGCACCCGCCCCCGCTACTCCCTCTTCGGGCACGTGCACCAGCCGCTCGTGAAGAGGATGCGGATCGGGGCGACCGAGTGCGTGAACGTGGGGCACTTCGCGGGGACCGGGAAGCCGTGGGCGCTGGAGTGGTGAGGGCGCCCCAGGTCGGGTGAGATCGGCGGGTCCCGTGCGCGGTAGCCTTCACGCTGCGCACACGTGCGCACGACGATGTCCTACCGGTCCGCATCTGGAGGAGCCACGGCGATGGCGGAACACACCAGCTCGAGCATCACCATCGAGGCGGCCCCGGCCGATGTCATGGCGGTCATCGCCGACTTCGCCCGCTACCCGGACTGGACCGGCGAGGTGAAGGAGGCGGAGGTCCTCAAGACCGACGCCCAGGGCCGGGCCGAGCAGGTCCGCCTGGTCATGGACGCCGGGGCGATCAAGGACGACCAGGTGCTCGCCTACACCTGGACCGGCCAGAACGAGGTCTCCTGGACGCTGGTGAAGTCCCAGATGCTGCGCGCCCTCGACGGCACGTACCTGCTGAAGCCCGCGGGAGCCGGCGGCACCGAGGTCACGTACGCGCTGACCGTCGACGTCAAGATCCCGATGCTCGGCATGATCAAGCGCAAGGCGGAGAAGGTCATCATCGACCGGGCGCTGGCCGGGCTGAAGAAGCGCGTGGAGTCGGGCTCGTAGGGGCCGCGCCCGCGCGGTGCCCGTGCTGCGCCCGGTGCGGCCGCGTGGTGGCCGGCCGCGCGGTTCCCCCGCGCCCCTGGGCGGGCTGAGCCGCGGGCCGTCGTGCCGCCGGGGCGCGCGACGGCCCCGTCCGGCGGCATCACACCGGGCATCTGGTCGACGCCGGTACCGTTCACCCCCATGCGCACCCTCCTGATCACCGGCCCCGGCGGCAGCGGTCGTACCACCCTCGCGGCCGCGACCGCCCTGGCCGCCGCGGCGCGGGGCACGGACACCCTCGTCCTCGGCACCGACCGCACGGACACCCTCGGTGCCGCCCTCGGTGTGCCGACCGGCCCGGTCCCGGTCGAGGCCGCCCCGCGTCTCACCGCCTGGCGCCCCGACCCCGCGCGGGACTTCCGCCGGGACCTCACCGCCCTCCAGGAGCGCGCCTCCTCCGCCCTGGACCTCCTCGGCGCCTCCCGCCTCGACGCGGAGGAACTCACCCCCCTGCCCGGTGCGGAGGAACTCGCCCTGCTGCGCGCCCTGCGCGACGCCGCGCTGTCGGAGAAGCACGAACTCCTCGTCGTCGACCTGCCCCCGGTCCCGCAGGCCCTCGCCCTGCTCGCCCTGCCCGAGGAGCTCCGCCGCTACCTGCGCCGCCTGCTCCCGCCCGAACGGCAGGCCGCCCGCGCCCTGCGCCCCGTCCTCGGCCGCCTCGCCGGGGTCCCGATGCCCGCGGAGTGGCTGTACGAGACGGCCGCCCGCTGGGACGTGGAGCTGGCCGCCGTGGAGGCCGTCGTCGCCGACCGGGACACCGTCGTACGGCTGGTCGCCGAGCCCGGTCCGGCCGGTGCCGACGCCCTGCGCACCGCCGGCCTCGGCCTCGCCCTGCGCGGCCTGCGCACCGACCTCGTCGTCGCCAACCGGGTCCTGCCCGAGGCCTCGGCGGACACCTGGCTGGCCGGCCCGGTCGCCCAGCAGCGCAAGACGCTGGACGAGTGGCGCGAGTCCCACGACGTCCGCACGGTCGCCCACCTCGGCCGCGATCCGCGCGGCGCCGACGACCTCGCCGCCCTGGCCGTGCCCGGCCCCGGAGCGGACGCCCCCGCCGCCGAGTGGCCCGTCACCGACCGGCTCGGCGAGGACGGCGTGCTCGTCTGGCACATCCCGCTGCCCGGCGCCCTGCGCGACGAACTCGACCTCGTGCGGCGCGGCGACGAACTCGTGGTCACCGCGGGACGGTTCCGCCGGGTCGTCCCGCTGCCCTCCGCGCTGCGCCGCTGCACCGTCGACGGGGCCGCCCTGCGCGACGGCGAGCTGCGCATCCGCTTCGCCCCGGACCCGGAACTGTGGCCGCGTTCCGGGTGACTCCGGCCGCTGCGCCCGTTCGGGTAACGTCGTAGGGACGAACCGTAGGCAGGAGTCCGTCATGAGCGAACAGCTCCCCCCGTCCGGTGACGCCCCCGACGAGGCCGTGGACGAGACGCGGGCGACCGACGCCGACGCCTGGGCGACCGCGTGCGCCGAGGACCTCGAAGCGGAGAAGGCCCGCCACCGCACCCGGTACGGCACGCCCCCCGGCTCCGCGGCCGAGGAGCTGAAGAAGCTCGTCGACGCCGTCGCGGACCGGCTCTCCGGCCTGCAGTCCCCGCTGCTGGGCGCGGTCGCGGGGCCCGCCGCCCAGCAGGTCGTCCGGCAGGTCGTCGACCAGGCCAGGGCCGCCGTGGAGCCGGTCATCGAGCGCAACCCGGACGTCTTCGACCACCTGGCGGCCGCCGGGAACGAACTGCTCGCCGCCTACCGCTCCGCCGTCCAGGCCCAGGAGCGCCGCTGGACCGGCCGCGACGACCAGGGCGATCCGCGTGACCTGGACGAACGCCGCGACCCCGGCGACGACGCCGGCCCGGGCCAGCGCATCGACCTGGACTGAGCCCCCGGGTCCCCGGCCCGGCGGCACCCGGCGTGCCGCCGCCGGAGCCTGCCCACCGGGCGGACGACCGGAACCCCGGGGCAGGGGCCTCGGGTACCGTGGGCCGTAGCGGGGCTCGACCGAAACTGAGGGATTCATGGGACTCACCATCGGCGTCGACATCGGCGGCACGAAGATCGCGGCCGGCGTGGTCGATGAGGAAGGCAACATCCTCTCGACCCACAAGGTGCCGACCCCGGGCACGCCCGAGGGCATCGTGGACGCCATCGCCTCGGCGGTGGACGGCGCACGCGTCGGACACGACATCGTCGGCGTGGGCATCGGCGCCGCCGGTTACGTCAACCGGCAGCGCTCCGAGGTCTACTTCGCGCCCAACATCCACTGGCGCAACGAGCCGCTCAAGGAGAAGGTCGAGGCCCGCGTGGGCCTCCCGGTGGTCGTCGAGAACGACGCGAACGCCGCGGCGTGGGGCGAGTACAAGTTCGGCGCGGGCAAGGGCCACCGCAACGTCATCTGCATCACGCTGGGCACGGGCCTCGGCGGCGGCATCATCATCGGCAACAAGCTGCGCCGCGGGCACTTCGGCGTGGCCGCCGAGTTCGGCCACATCCGCATGGTGCCGGACGGCCTGCTGTGCGGCTGCGGCTCGCAGGGCTGCTGGGAGCAGTACGCCTCGGGCCGGGCGCTGGTGAGGTACGCCAAGCAGCGTGCCAACGCCACCCCCGAGAACGCCGAGATCCTGCTCGGCCTCGGCAACGGCACGCCCGACGGCATCGAGGGCAAGCACATCTCCATGGCCGCCCGCCAGGGCGACCGCGTGGCCGTCGACTCCTACCGCGAGCTGGCCCGCTGGGTCGGCGCGGGCCTGGCCGACCTCGCGTCCCTCTTCGACCCCTCGGCGTTCATCGTCGGAGGCGGCCTCTCCGACGAGGGCGAGCTGGTCCTCGGCCCGATCCGCAAGTCCTACAAGCGCTGGCTGGTAGGCGGCAACTGGCGCCCGGTCGCCGAGGTCCGCGCAGCGGAACTGGGCAACAAGGCGGGCCTGGTGGGCGCGGCCGACCTGGCCAGGGAGCCCGACCCGGTCATGTAGGACGCCCTCCTCCGTCTCCGGGGGCGCGGGGAACCGCGCGACGAGCCGCCCCGTCGGCACGCGCGCGCACACCCCGCGCCCCCGAGCCACGGGGCGTAGATTGATCACATGTCGCTGCTCCCCAACTCCCGTACCGAACCCGACGGTTCCGCGGTCATCAGGGTCCTCGGCTACAACATCCGCTCCCTGCGCGACGACACGGAGGCCCTGGCCCGTGTCATCAGGGCGTGCGAGCCCGACCTGGTGCTCCTCCAGGAAGCCCCCCGCTTCTTCCGCTGGCGCAAGAAGCTCGCCCGCCTGGCTCACGCCTGCGACCTGGTCGTGGTCACCGGGGGCGCCACCACCACGGGCCCGGCCATCCTCAGCTCGCTCCGGGTGGGCGTCGAACGCACCGAGGACGTTCTGCTGCCCCCCACCCCCGGCCTGCACCGCCGCGGCTTCGCCACCGCGGTCGTCCGCGTCGCCGGAGCCCGCCTCGGCGTCCTGAGCTGCCACCTGTCGTTGCAGAAGGACGAGCGCTACGCGCAGGCCGGCCTGCTCCTGGACCGGCTCGCCGCCCTGGGCGTCGAGCACACGATCGCCGGCGGCGATCTGAACGAACGCCCCGACGGCCCCGCCTTCCGCCGCCTCGCCGGCTCCCTCACCGACTGCCGGGCCGCGGCCCCCTGGGGCGGCGAGCACACCTGGACCCCCGCCGACCCGTACCAGCGCATCGACGCGATCTTCGCCGGCGGGGGCATCGAGGTGCTGGGCTGCGGTGTACCGGCCGAACTGCCCGGGGTGACCGGGACAGACCTGAGGGCGGCCACAGACCACCTCCCGGTCCTGGCCGCCCTCAGGGTGCCGGCTTCCTAGACGACCGCTCCCCGCCCGGGGTCGTCGTCCTCCTCGTCGTCCGTGCGCATCCGCATCACCAGCGTCGCGCACCCGCCGATGAACCCGCCGATCCCCAGTGTGGCCAGCCACCAGGTCATGTCCCAGTCGAGCAGCACGGCCAGCAGGAGCAGCACCGGCCCGCCGAGCACCCCGAGCCAGGCGAACTTCGCCGTCGCGTCGGCGGCCGGCAGCGGCGGCGGCTCCGGGGGGACGAAGTGGCCCTCGTCGTCCGCGTCGAAGTCCTCCTCGGCGGGTTCGGGCGGGCTGTAGTCGCGCGGTCCGACGCCGGGTGCGAAGGAGACGGAGCCGCCCAGCGGCTTGGCCGGCCTGCCGCCGGAGTTCTTCGGCTCCGGCCCGTCCGGCTCGCCGGGCTTGCCGGCCTCCACGGGGGCCGCCCCGGCCTCGGCGGCCGTGTCCACCCGGTCGTCGTTGGTCGGGGACTCCAGCAGCGCGAGGTCCTCGACGGACTTGAACGGCTTGGCGCCCGGCGGGTCCGGCGGCTCCTCGCCGTACCCGGCGACGATCGCCGCCCACGCGGCCTCCTCGTCGACCGGGACGCCCTTCTCGTCCGGCTCGCGGCCCTCTCGGCCCTCGCGGTCCTCGCGGTCGGAGTCGTGCTCAGCCACCTGCGGTCGTCCCTTCCTTGCCGAGACCGGGCTCCTTGACGAGGCCGGGTGCGAGCCGGCCGATGAACGCGAGGCTCTCCTCGTGGATCCGGTCCGCGTCATGGTCCAACGTGGCCACGTGGTAGCTCTGTTCCAGGATGACCTCCGTCACGTCCGTCGACGAGATGCGGCTGAGGACCCGGGCCGAGTCGGCGGGCGGCACCACATGGTCCTGCGGGCTGCGCAGCAGCAGCACCGGCTGGGTGACCTGCGGCAGCTCGCGGTCGACGATCCGGAAGAACTGGCGCAGCGAGTGCGCCGCGTGCAGCGGCACCCGGTCGTAGCCCAGCTCCCTGCTGTCCGGCCTGGCGATGTCGCTGGCGATGCCCTTCGTCGCCGGGACGAGGTGGCGGACCACCGGGAGGGCGTGCGCGGCCAGGCCGTGCACCTTGTTCGCCGGGTTGACGACCACCACGCCGGCGACGGCGTCGCCGTGCTTCGCGGCCAGGCGCAGGGCCAGAGCGCCGCCCATGGACAGACCGGCCACGAAGACCGTCGCGCGCCGCTCGCACAGCGCGCGCAGCTCGCGGTCCACCTCCGCGTACCAGTCCTGCCAGCCCGTGATCCGCAGGTCCTCCCAGCGGGTGCCGTGCCCGGGCAGCAGCGGCAGGGACACGGTCAGGCCGTGCTCGGCGAGGTGCTCCGCCCAGGGGCGCAGCGACTGCGGTGAACCGGTGAAGCCGTGGCAGAGGAGGACGGCGACCTCCCCGCCCTCGTGATGAAACGGCTCGGCTCCGGCAAGGACCGGCACCTTCGGCCTCCAGGTCGTGAGAAGGGACGGACACGATCAGGGATGGTCACGGAACGTCATGGAAGGGGTCGCACGTCGTTCGCGGGACCTTCACCGTACGCGACCGTACTGACACCGACCAGGGCCGTCGGCGCCTTTGACGGCGCTCCGGGTTAAGGTCTGAGCGACACATACAGGAGGCACTCGGTTGTTGTACGGCGCGATGAAGGTCGCTGTTGGGGGACCGCTCAAGGTCGCCTTCAGGCCCTGGGTGGAAGGCCTGGAGAACATTCCCGCAGAGGGCCCCGCGATCCTGGCGAGCAACCACCTGTCGTTCTCCGACTCGTTCTTCCTGCCCGCGGTGCTCGACCGCAAGGTCACGTTCATCGCGAAGGCCGAGTACTTCACCACGCCCGGTGTGAAGGGCCGGCTGACGGCGGCCTTCTTCAAGGGCGTCGGCCAGCTGCCCGTGGACCGCTCCGGTGCGCGCGGCGCGGGTGAGGCCGCCATCAAGAGCGGCATCGAGGTGCTGGAGCGCGGCGAGCTGTTCGGGATCTACCCGGAGGGCACGCGTTCGCCCGACGGCCGGCTCTACCGGGGCAAGCCGGGCGGCCTCGCGCGCGTGGCGCTCGCGACGGGCGCGCCCGTCATTCCGGTCGCCATGATCGACACGGAGAAGATCCAGCCGCCCGGCAAGGTGATGCCCAAGCTGATGCGGCCCGGCATCCGCATCGGCAAGCCCTTGGACTTCAGCCGCTACCAGGGCATGGAGCACGACCGCTTCGTGCTGCGCGCGGTGACCGACGAGGTCATGTACGAGATCATGAAGCTCTCCGGCCAGGAGTACGTCGACATGTACGCCACGGCCATGAAGCGGCAGCTCGCGGAGGCGGCGAAGGCGGAGAAGGAAGCCGACAAGGCGGCCAGGGCCGCGCTCGCGCGGGCGGAGAAGGAACAGGCCGAGAAGGAAAAGGCCGAGAAGGATCAGCAGACCGGGGAGCCGCGGACCTAGCCCCGGACGGGGCGGGCCGGGGGGTGGGGGACATGGCCGGACGCGAGCGCGTGATGAGGATGTCGGTCGAGCAGCCGCTGTGGCGTGCGCTGACGGCCTACCGGGTGCTCACGATGCTGTACGCGGTCGGCCTGTTCGCCACCGCCTACGAGGAGTTCACCCGCCCCTGGCTCGCCGTCGCCTACTTCGCCGTGCTGGCCGCGTGGACCCTGGCCACCCTGCCCCGGGTCGCGAACGCCGCCCGCTGCACCAGGCGGTTCCTCGCCGCCGACCTGACCGTGGCCCTGACCGGCATCCTGCTCACGCCCGTCGCCGACGCCCACGAGCGGGTCCAGGCGGGCGGCCCGACCCTGCCGTCGATATGGACGGCCGGTGCCGTCCTGGCCTTCGCGATCAAGGGCGGCTGGCGCTGGGCGGCCCTGGCCAGCGGCCTGGTGGCCGTCGCCAACCTGATCGAGCGCGGCAGCCCGGCCCGCGACACCGTCCACAACGTCATCCTGGTCTGCATCGCGTCCATCGCCATCGGCTACGTCGTCGAGGTCGCCCGCGCCTCCGAGCGCACCCTCGCCCGCGCCCTGGAGATCGAGGCCGCGACACGGGAACGGGAGCGCCTGGCCCGGGACATCCACGACAGCGTCCTGCAGGTGCTGGCCATGGTGCAGCGGCGCGGCGCGGTGATCGGCGGCGAGGCGGCCGAGCTGGGCCGGATGGCCGGTGAGCAGGAGGTCGCCCTGCGCACCCTGGTCTCCGGCGGTCTCGTGCCCGTCTCGCGGGTCTCGGAGGACGCGGCCCAGGGCGCGCTCGTCCGTGCCGTCGAGGACGGACCGGACGACGACGAGCCGGCGGGTGGCGCCCCGGTCGACCTGCGGGCCCTGCTCGCACCGTACGCGGGGGCCCGGATCAGCCTGGCCGAGCCGGGCGCGCCCGTGCCGCTGGCGCCGGCCGCCGCCCGGGAGGTGGCCGCCGCGGTCGGGGCCGCCCTGGACAACGTCCGCAAGCACGCCGGGGAGCAGGCGCGCGCCTGGATCCTGGTCGAGGACGAACCGGACGAGGTGATCGTCACCGTCCGGGACGACGGGCCGGGCATCCCCGAGGGGCGGCTGGCGCAGGCGGAGGGCGAGGGGCGGCTCGGCGTCGCCCTGTCGATCCGCGGCCGGCTGCGCGACCTCGGCGGCAGCGCGGAACTGATCTCGGTGCCCGGCCAGGGCACGGAGGTCGAACTGAAGGTACCGAAGGACGTGACGGACGCACGGGGGAAGGCGGAGCGGCGATGACGCGGAACAGCGGGGACCGGGGCGGCCCGGTCAAGGTCATGGTGGTCGACGACCACCCCATGTGGCGCGACGCGGTCGCCCGGGACCTGGGCGAGTCGGGCTTCGAGGTGGTCGCGACCGCGGGCGACGGCGAGCAGGCCGTGCGCCGCGCCAGGGCCGCGGCCCCGGACGTCCTGGTGCTCGACCTGAACCTGCCCGGCAAGCCCGGCGTCCAGGTCTGCAAGGAGGTCGTGGCCGCGAACCCGGCGCTGCGCGTCCTGGTGCTGTCCGCGAGCGGCGAGCACGCCGACGTCCTGGAGGCGGTGAAGTCCGGCGCCACGGGCTACCTGCTGAAGTCGGCCTCCACCGAGGAGCTCCAGGACGCGGTCCGCCGCACGGCGGCGGGCGACCCGGTCTTCACGCCCGGCCTCGCGGGTCTGGTCCTCGGCGAGTACCGCCGCCTGGCCTCCGAACCGGCCCCGGCACCCGACACGGACGAGCCGAAGGCGCCCCGCCTCACCGACCGCGAGACCGAGGTGCTGCGCCTGGTCGCCAAGGGCCTGAGCTACAAGCAGATCGCCGAACGCCTGGTCATCTCCCACCGCACGGTGCAGAACCACGTCCAGAACACCCTGGGCAAGCTCCAGTTGCACAACCGCGTCGAACTGGTCCGGTACGCCATCGAGCGCGGCCTCGACGACGAGTGAGAGGCACGTCACACTGACCCTTCGTCAGGCATCTGCGGCGAAGGGACTGTTCCATGCGCGTCGGAGTACTGACCGGAGGCGGCGACTGCCCCGGCCTCAACGCCGTCATCCGGGCCGTCGTCCGCAAGGGCGTGCAGGAGTACGGCTACGACTTCACCGGCTTCCGGGACGGCTGGCGAGGACTGCTGGAGAACGCCGCCGTCCCGCTCGACATCCCCGCCGTCCGGGGCATCCTGCCCCGCGGCGGCACGATCCTCGGCTCCTCGCGGACCAACCCGCTCAAGGAAGAGGACGGCATCCGCCGGATCAAGGAGAACCTCGCCGCGCTGGAGGTCGGGGCGCTCATCACGATCGGCGGCGAGGACACGCTGGGCGTGGCCGCCCGCCTGTCCGGCGAGCACGGCGTGCCCTGCGTGGGCGTCCCCAAGACCATCGACAACGACCTGTCGGCCACCGACTACACCTTCGGCTTCGACACCGCCGTCGGCATCGCGACCGAGGCCATCGACCGGCTGCACACCACCGCCGAGTCCCACATGCGGGTCCTGGTCGTCGAGGTGATGGGCCGGCACGCCGGCTGGATCGCCCTGCACTCGGGCCTGGCCGGCGGCGCCAACGTCATCCTCATCCCCGAGCAGCGCTTCGACGTGGAGCAGGTGTGCGACTGGGTGACGTCCCGCTTCCGGGCCTCGTACGCGCCGATCGTCGTCGTCGCCGAGGGAGCGATGCCGAAGGACGGGGACATGGTCCTCAAGGACCAGTCGCTGGACTCGTTCGGGCACGTCCGGCTGTCCGGGGTCGGGGAGTGGCTCGCCAAGGAGATCGAGAAGCGCACGGGCAAGGAGGCCCGCACGACCGTCCTCGGGCACGTCCAGCGCGGCGGCACCCCCAGCGCCTTCGACCGCTGGCTCGCCACCCGTTTCGGCCTGCACGCCGTCGACTGCGTCCGCGACGGCGCCTTCGGCACGATGGTCGCGCTGCGCGGCACCGACATCGTCCGCGTCCCCCTCGCGGACGCCACGGCCTCCCTGAAGACGGTGGACCCCGCGCTGTACGAGGAGGTCGGTGTCTTCTTCGGCTGACGGCCGGGCCGGCCGGGGCCGCGGCGGGTCCGCGCGGCCCCGGCCGGAACGGGGTCAGACCGACGGCGCGCCCGAGCCCCGCAACTGCCCCAGCCGCCCCATCAGGTCCCGCACCACCCGTGCCCCGTTCAGCGTCAGCACCGACTCGGGATGGAACTGCACGCCGGCGACACCGGGCCCGCGCAGCGCGTGCACCTCCCCGTTCGCGGCGCGGGAGACCTCGACGCCGTGGGCCGCCAGCTCCGCCGCCGCCTCGTCGTCGCAGTGCGCCACGAAGCTGTTGTAGAACCCGACGGTCTCCCGCCGCCCGAACAGGTCGATCTCCGTCTGCGCCCCCTGGTACGGCACGTCCTTGCGCACGATGCCGAGCCCCAGCTCGGCCGCGATCAGCTCGTGCCCGAGGCAGACACCCAGCACGCCACCCCGTCCCGCCTGGATCACCTCGGCGGTCAGCGAGCGCAGGAACCGCATCTTCGGGTCGGCCAGGTCGGACGGATCACCCGGCCCGGGCCCCAGCACCACCGGGCCCGCGTGCCCGAGCACCGCCCGGCGCAGCCCGGGCTCGTCGTACCGCCGCACGCTCACCGCCAGGCCGCCGGAGCGCAGCAGGTGGGCGAGCATCGCCGTGAAGGTGTCCTCCCCGTCGACGACCAGGGCGTGCCCGGCGAGTCCCCCGGTACGTTCCTGCATCCGCAGCCAGAACGGCGCGAGCGAGGCCCGGCGCCCGTCCAGCGCGGCCCGTACGCGCGGATCGTCGGCGAGCCGCGCGCGCGGCCGCTGCGCGTGCGGCCGGGACGGGCCCACGCCCAGGGCCGCCAGCACCCCGGCTGCCTTGGCGTGGGTCTCGGCGACCTCGCCCGCCGGGTCGGAGCCGCGCACCAGGGTCGCGCCCACCGGAACCCGCAGCCGCCCGTCCGCGCGGATGTCGGCGGTGCGGATGAGGATGGGGGAGTCGAGGGTCTGCGCGCCGCCCGCGTCCCGGCCGATGAGGGCCAGCGCACCCGCGTAGTACCCGCGCCCGCCGGTCTCGTGCCGCTCGATCACCCGGCAGGCGTTCTGCACCGGCGAGCCGGTGACGGTCGCGGCGAACATGGTCTCCTTCAGCACCTCCCGCACGTCCAGCGACGACCTGCCGCGCAGCTCGTACTCGGTGTGCGCGAGGTGGGCCATCTCCTTCAGCCGCGGCCCGACGACCACCCCGCCCATGTCACCGACGGTGCACATCATCTTGAGCTCCTCGTCGACGACCATCGACAGCTCCTCGATCTCCTTGCCGTCGGCGAGGAAGTCCAGCAGGTGCTCCGGCGTCGGTCCCTCGGCGGGGTAGCGGTAGGTGCCGCTGATCGGGTTCATGACGACGGTGCCGCCGGACATCCGCACGTGCACCTCGGGACTGGCCCCGACGAGAGTGCGCTCTCCCGTGTGCACGACGAACGTCCAGTAGGCGCCCCGCTCGCCCTCCAGCAGCCGCCGGAACAGCGCGAGGGCGTCGGCCCGCCCGAACCCGGGGATCTCGCCCCGGTAGGTCCGCCGGATCACGAAGTTGGCGCCCTCACCGCGCCCGATCTCCTCCTCCAGCACCCGCCCGACGGTCCGCGCGTACTCCTCGTCGGGGATGTCGAAGCCTCCGTCGTTGACGCGCACGTGGTGCGCCGGCAGCTCTTCCAGGGCCTGGTCGAGCGGGACGGTGTACGACTCCTCGGGTGTCAGGGCCAGCAGCGGCGTGCCGTCGTCGCGGACGTCGAAGCCGCGCTCGCGGATCTGCCGGAAGGGCACCAGCGCCAGGCTCTCGTCGGGGAGGTCGGCCAGCCGCTCGTGGGCGGCGACCGGGCCGATCAGGACCTCGACCAGCTCGTGGTCGTGGCCGGGGGTGCGGCGGCGGAGCAGGGCGAACGGACGGGGGTCGTCCGGCAAGCCGAGCAGGTTCATGGGTCCGTGCTCCTTCTCAGGGAGAGAGGAACGGACCCCGGGAACACCGAAGGCCGCCCCTCGGGCGGCCTTCGCGAAGTCTCGAGTACGCGCAGTCAGCGGGCCGCCGGATGAGCGGTCCACCACCAGTTCTGGATCGAATGCGCGAACATGCCGGGCACCCTACCCCATGTCCGAGGGGCGCATTCGGTGTCTCACTTCCTGGGCATGGGTCTGGAGGCCCGACACGACCCCGTAATGTTGAGGCCGTGACCGTGAACGCTAAGACCAGCGCGAGTGCTGGCAACACCTGGCGAGACCTGCCCGCGGCGCAGCAGCCCGAGTACCCCGACCCCGAGGCTCTGCGCGCAGTGATCGCGGACCTCGAGTCGTATCCGCCGCTCGTCTTCGCGGGCGAGTGCGACCAGCTGCGCGCCCGGATGGCGGCCGTCGCCAAGGGAGAGGCGTTCCTCCTCCAGGGCGGCGACTGCGCGGAGGCCTTCGACGCGGTGTCCGCGGACCACATCCGCAACAAACTGAAGACCCTGCTGCAGATGGGCGCCGTGCTCACGTACGCCGCGTCCGTGCCGGTCGTGAAGGTCGGCCGGATCGCCGGCCAGTACTCCAAGCCGCGCTCCAAGCCGACCGAGACCCGTGACGGCGTCACCCTGCCGACGTACCGCGGCGACTCCGTCAACGGCTTCGACTTCACCGAAGAGGCCCGCGTCCCGGACCCCGAGCGGCTGAAGCGGATGTACCACGCCTCCGCCTCCACGCTGAACCTGGTGCGCGCCTTCACCACCGGCGGCTACGCCGACCTGCGCCAGGTCCACGCCTGGAACCAGGACTTCGTGAAGTCGTCCCCGTCGGGGCAGCGCTACGAGCAGCTGGCCCGGGAGATCGACAACGCGCTCAACTTCATGCACGCCTGCGGGGCCGACCCGGAGGAGTTCAAGACGGTCGAGTTCTTCTCCTCGCACGAGGCGCTGCTGCTCGACTACGAGACGGCGCTCACCCGTGTCGACTCGCGCACCGGCCAGCTCTACGACGTCTCCGCGCACATGGTGTGGATCGGCGAGCGCACCCGGCAGCTGGACCACGCGCACATCGAGTTCGCGTCGAGGATCCGCAACCCGATCGGCGTCAAGCTGGGTCCGACGACCACGGCCGAGGACGCGATGCAGTACATCGAGCGCCTCGACCCGGAGCGCGAGCCCGGCCGGCTGACGTTCATCGTCCGCATGGGCGCCGACAAGGTCCGCGACAAGCTCCCCGAGCTGGTCGAGAAGGTCACCGCCTCCGGCGCGACCGTGGCCTGGGTGACCGACCCGATGCACGGCAACACCTTCGAGGCGGCCTCCGGGCACAAGACCCGCCGCTTCGACGACGTGCTCGACGAGGTCAAGGGCTTCTTCGAGGTCCACAAGGCGCTCGGCACGCACCCGGGCGGCATCCACGTGGAGCTCACCGGCGACGACGTCACCGAGTGCGTGGGCGGCGGCGACGAGATCTTCGTCGACGACCTGCACCAGCGCTACGAGACGGCCTGCGACCCGCGGCTCAACCGCAGCCAGTCGCTGGACCTGGCGTTCCTCGTGGCGGAGATGTACAGGGACCAGTAACGGGTCCGCCTGTTACCGGGCATCGACTGGGGCGCGGATCACACCGGATCCGCGCCCCTCTCGCCTTTTGCGCCTCCCACCCGGCGGGTAAGGTTAGGTTAGCCTCACCGATCAACGGGGACGGCGCCACAGAACGACCCCGTCGGGAGGTGAACCGCGTGTACGTCTGCAGTTGCTTCGGGATCACCGAGCAGCAGGTCAAGCAGCACGCGGACAGCGGCGCCTGCACCCCCCGCCAGATAGCCTCCGCCTGCAAGGCGGGTACGGACTGCGGGTCGTGCGTGCGCCGGATCCAGGCCATTCTGGGCAGGGGTGCCTGCCCGCGCCGTGAGCTCGCCGACAAGGGTGAGCCGGTGCTCGCGGAGCTGGAGGACGCCGCCTGACGGCGGGTCTCGTCTCCTAGCTCGGCTGCTCGATCTGCTGCGCGATGTAGAGCGCCTCGCCGAGCTTGTCGATCAGCTCCAGCTGCGTGTCCAGGTAGTCGATGTGGTGCTCCTCGTCCGCGAGGATCTCCTCGAAGATGTTGGCGGACGTGATGTCGCCCTTGCTGCGCATCACCTCGATCCCGCGCTTGAGGCGGTCGATGGCCTCGACCTCGATCTGCCGGTCGGCCTGGAACATCTCGGTGACCGTCTGACCGACGCGGACGTGGAAGAGCCGCTGGTAGTTGGGCAGCCCGTCCAGCATCAGGATGCGCTCGGTGATCTTGTCCGCGTGCTTCATCTCGTCGATGGATTCTTCACGCGTGTACTTGGCGAGCTTGGTCCAGCCCTTGTTGTCCTGGATCCGGTAATGCAGCCAGTACTGGTTGATCGCCGTCAGCTCGCCGGTCAACTGCTCGTTCAGGAATTCGAGGACCTCGGGGTCGCCCTGCATCGCAGAGGCTCCTTCCAACGCGGGGGGAACTGGCAGGTTGCGCCGCATGATTCCACCGAGGACGAAGATCGTCCAGTAAGTCTTCACTTAGTAAGTAAGGGCATGCTTAGTGCGTAATGCCCGTTTCGGGGTGGCCCTGGTCGGGGGCATCACCCCGGGTCTGTCAGGATGGAGTCATGGGTCAGCCGCTGGGACACGCATCGGGAGAAGGGCGCGACGCGGCAGGAGAGACGCAGCCCGGGCTCCCCCCGGGACAGCGGGTGCAGCGCGGCTGGCCGGTCACGCATTACGGGCCCGTCCCCAAGTTCCGGCCCGAGCGCTGGGAGTTCCGGGTCTTCGGCGCCACCGCCGACGGCGCCAAGCACTGCTGGACCCACGAGGAGTTCACGGCCCTGCCCCACACCAGCGTCGTGGCCGATCTGCACTGCGTGACGAAGTTCAGCATGCTGGGCGCCGAGTGGGGCGGCATCCCCGCCCGCACGATCCTCGACCTCGCCCCGCCGGCGGACGACGTCACCCATGTGATGGTGTGGGCCGAGTACGGATTCAGCTCCAACCTGCGGCTGTCCGACTTCGCTGACGAGCGGGTCCTGTTCGCCACCCACAAGGACGGCGAACTCCTCACCGCCGAGCACGGCTTCCCGCTCCGCCTGATCGTGCCCCATCTGTACGCCTGGAAGGGCCCCAAGTGGGTGCGCGGCGTGGAGTACATGACCGCCGACCGGCGCGGCTTCTGGGAGGAGCGCGGCTACCACAACATCGGCGACCCGTGGCGCGAGCAGCGTTACTCCTACCAGGAGGAACCGGGGGACGGCCCCGACCTCTGAGGGGCGTCAGGCGTCGCGCAGCTTCTTCAGCCGCTCCACGTCCGCGGCGTGCCCCTCCCTGCCGCCCGGCGTCTCGATGACCAGCGGCACGCCCTCGGTCGCGGGGTGCGTCATCAGGGCCCGGAACGGATCCTCGCCGATGTGGCCGGCGCCGATGTTCTCGTGCCGGTCCTTGTGGGCGCCCGCCACGTCCTTGGAGTCGTTGGCGTGGATCAGCTTCAGCCGGCCCTCACCGACCGTGTCCACCAGCAGGTCCAGCGTCCGGTGCATCCCGCTCGGGCCGGTCAGGTCGTGCCCCGCGGCGAAGATGTGGCAGGTGTCCAGGCACACGCCGAGCATCGGGTGGGCGTCCAGCGCCTCGAAGTACGGGCCGAAGTCCCACGTCCGCGAGCACAGGGAGGCACCCTGGCCGGCCGTCGACTCCAGCAGCAGGTACGGGTCGTCGTCGTGGGTCAGCTCGTCGAGCAGCGGCAGCAGGTGCTCGCGCACCTGCTTCAGCGCCACGGACCGGTCCCGGCCGCCGGTGGCGCTGCCCGTGTGCACCACCACGCCCCGCGCCCCGATCTGCCGCCCCCGCCGCAGTGAGTGCCGCAGCGACTCCACCGACCGCTCCACGGTCGCCTCGGTGTGCGAGCCGAAGTTGATCAGGTAGGGGGCGTGCACGTACGCGGGGATCGACTCGGCCTCGCACACCGCGCGGAACGCCTCGTCCTGCTGCGGATTCCCGGCCGGGGTGGCCCAGCCGCGCGGGTTGGCGACGAAGACCTGCACGGTCTCCGCCCCGAGGTCACGGGCGTACGACAGGCCGGTGCGGTGGAGTCCACCGGCCACGGGGACGTGGCCGCCCACGGGATTGCGGGTGGGGCCGGACAGCTGATGGTTCACCCGTTCAGGGTGTCATGCTCCCGGCCGTGCCCCGTCCACGGGCCAGGCGCCCGGCCGTCACCTGATCTCGATCGTGATCGTCGAGCCCTTGGGCGCCGTCTCGCCGCCCTCGACCGACTGGCCCTTGACGGTGTCGCCGAACAGACCCAGCAGACCGCGGTCCTCGTCGACCTGGAACCCGGCGTCCTCCAGCGCCTGCCGGGCCTCCTCGACGCTGTCGCCGACCACGTCCGGCACCTCGATCATCTCGGGGCCCTTGGACAGGGTCAGCGTGATCGTGTCGCCCTCGGCCGCACGGCCCCCGGAGGCCGGGCTCTGCTTCACGACCTGGCCCTTGCCGAACTCCGAGGAGTTGACCCGCCCGGCGGCGATCTTCACCTTCAGACCGGCGTCCTCCAGTTCGGCCCGGGCATCGGCCTCGTCCTCACCGGTCACGTCGGGGACGTCCACCGGGCCGCCCTTGCTGACGACGAGCGCCACGGCCGTGCCCGCGCGCACCTGCGTGCCGTCCGCGGGCCGCGCCCCGATCACCGAGCCGCGCGGCACGTCCTCGCTGAACTCCCGCGTCACCATGCCCGGCTTCAGCCCGTCCTGCTTCAGCAGGGAGCGGGCCTCGTCCAGCTTCCGGCCGGCCAGCGCGGGCACGCGCACGGTCTCCGGGCCGTCCGAGACGGTGATGCTCACCGCGTCGTTGCCGCGGATGCGCGTCCCGGCCTTCGGGTCGCTGCTGATCACCTGGCCGCGCTCGACGGTGTCGCTGTAGGCGTGCTCCACCTCGCCGAGCTCCAGGCCGGCGTCCGCCAGCCGCTCCTCGGCCTGGGCCTGGGTCTTCGCCAGCAGCGGGGGGACCTCGGTGAACTGGCCCGAGTTGATGTACCAGATGCCCGTGCCGAGGCCGAGCACCAGCAGCACGGCCACCACGATCGCCGCCGGGCCGCGCCGGGGGACCGAGCGGCGCCGGGGCGGAGGCGGCGGCGGGGAGGCGAGACGGCTGGTGCGGTGGAGCTCCGCCCCGGGCGGCTCGTCCTCGGTCACCGGCAGCGGGCGCGGTGTGGTCAGGGCGCGCGGGATCACGCTCGTGCGGTCGTCGGAGTTGTCGTGGTCCGGCGCGAGCGCCTGCGGCGGCACCGCGTCCAGCTGCTCCTCGCTCAGCCGGCCGCGTCCGTCCCGGACCAGGGCGAGCAGGGCCACCGCGTCGTAGGGGCGGATCTCCGGCGTGCGGGCGGTCGCCGACGCGACCATCTCGTCCAGCTCGTAGGCCAGGCCGGGGACCGCGGCCGAGGGCGGCGGCACGTCCTCGTGCAGGTGCTTGTAGAGGATCACGGCCGGGGAGTCCCCGTCGTGCGGCTTGTCGCCGGTCAGCATCTCGTAGAGCATCACGCCGCACGCGTAGACGTCGACGCGCGGATCGGCCGTGCCGTTCTCTATCTGCTCGGGCGCGAGGTAGGAGACCGTGCCGAGCACCGTGCCGGTGGTGTTGGTCACGGTGTCCACCGCGCGGACCAGGCCGAAGTCGGCGACCTTGACCCGGCCGTCGTCGCCGATCAGGACGTTCTCGGGCTTCATGTCGCGGTGCACGAACCCGGCGCGGTGCGCGGCGCCCAGGGCGGCCAGCACCGGCTCCACGATGTCCAGGGCGGCCCGCGGCTGGAGCGCCCCGCGCTCGCGCAGCACGTCCCGCAGGGTGCAGCCCGCGACGTACTCCATGGCCAGGTAGACGTACGAACCGTCGGTGCCCTGGTCGAACACCTGCACGACGTTCGGGTGAGCCAGCCGGGCGACCGACTTCGCCTCGCGGATGAACCGCTCGACGAACGAGACGTCGACCGCGAGGGAGGGGTGCATCACCTTGAGCGCGAGAACCCGGTCGAGGCGGGTGTCCACGGCCCGGTAGACCGTGGCCATCCCGCCGACCGCGATCCGCGCGTCGACGCGGTACCGGCCGTCGAGCACCTGCCCGACCAAGGGGTCCTGAAGGGTCGTGTCCACGCAGGGGAGTCTACGAGCCACGACCGACAGCCCCGCCCGCCCGGCGGATTCGGGGCGGGACTGCAGCCGTCCTGTGACGTGTCCCCTATCCGAAGGCGGGACGCTCCGGATCCAGCGCGGCCATGCCCTCCGCCGGCGACGACGCCTCCGCGAAATGCCGCCGCGGGATCCGGCCCGCGCGGTGGGCCAGCCGCCCCGCCTCCACGGCATGCCGCATGGCGTCGGCCATCAGCACCGGCTCCTGCGCCCGCGTCACCGCCGAGGCGAGCATCACACCCGCGCACCCCAGCTCCATCGCCAGGGCCGCGTCCGAGGCCGTCCCCGCCCCCGCGTCCAGGATCACCGGCACGCGCGCCTGCTCGACGATCAGCCGGAAGTTGTGCGGGTTGCGGATGCCGAGCCCGGAGCCGATGGGCGAGCCGAGCGGCATGACCGCCGCGCAGCCCACGTCCTCCAGCCTGCGGGCCAGCACGGGGTCGTCGTTGGTGTACGGCAGCACCGTGAAGCCGTCGTCGACCAGCGTCTCGGCCGCCTCCAGCAGCTCGATCGGGTCCGGCAGCAGCGTGCGCTCGTCGGCGATGACCTCCAGCTTGATCAGGTCGGTGCCGAGGGCCTCGCGCGCGAGGCGGGCCGTGAGGACGGCCTCGCCGGCGGTGAAGCAGCCCGCGGTGTTGGGCAGCACCCGGATGCCGAGCCGGTCGAGGACGGACAGCACCGAGCCGTGCACCGAGGGGTTCACGCGGCGCATCGCGACCGTCGTCAGCTCCGTCCCGGACGCCACCAGCGACCGCTCCAGGACGTCGAGGCTGGGCGCTCCGCCCGTGCCCATGATCAGACGGGAGGTGAGGGACAGGTCCCCGAGGACGAACGGGTCGTCGGCCATGGTCAGCCTCCTTGGACGGCGGTCAGGACTTCCACGCGGTCTCCCTCGGCGAGGGGCGTGGACGGCCACTGGGCGCGCGGGACGACGGTCTCGTTGAGGGCGGCGGCCACTCCCGAGGGCGATGCGGTGAGCGACTTCACGACGGTGTCGAGAGCCGTGCCGGGCCGGACGTCCCGGGGCTCGCCGTTGACGGAGATGTTCATGCGGGCTGCTCCGTGAGTGCGGTGGCGGTACTGAAGCGCCGGGGGGTGAAGGGGCGGGCCTCCTCGGGGAGTTCACCCGTGGTCAGGGCGTGCGCCAGGGCGTCGCCGGTCACCGGAGTGAGCAGGACGCCGTTGCGGTGGTGCCCGGTGGCCAGCAGCAGGCCGTCCAGGCCGGCCGGGCCGAGCAGGGGCGCGTTGTCGGGGGAGCCGGGGCGCAGCCCGGCGCGGGTCTCGGTGAGCGGCAGCTCGGTGATGCCCGGGACCAGCTCGTGGGCGTCGCGCAGCAGTTCGTAGACGCCGCCCGCGGTGACGGTGGTGTCCCAGCCCAGTTCCTCGCTGGTCGCCCCGACGACCAGCTCGCCGCTCTCGCGCGGCACCAGGTAGACATGGCTGCCGCGCACCACCGCGCGCACGGTCCGGCTGAGGAACGGCCCGTGCCGCCGCGGCATGGTCAGCCGCAGGACCTGCCCCTTCACGGGCCGTACGGGCGGCAGGACCTCCTGCGGGATCCCGGCCAGGCGTCCGCTCAGACTGCCCCCGGCCAGCACCACCTGCCCGGCGCCCAGCCCGGTCCCGTCGGCCGTGACGGCGCCCGTGGCCCGCTCACCGGTCACGGTGAGCCGCTCGGCCCACACCCGGTGGAAGACCACACCGGCCTGTTCACAGGCGGCGACCAGCGCCCCGGCCAGCCGCCGGGGGTCGATCTGGTGATCGCCGTCCACGCGCAGGCCCCCGCGCACGCCCGGCGCGAGCATCGGCTCCAGACGCCGGCACTCACGCCCCGACAGCCACTGGGAGTCCAGCCCCGACTGCTCCTGCAGGGCGTGCAGCTCGCGCAGATGGGCCCGGTCGTCGGCGTCCAGGGCGACGGCGAGGGTGCCGCAGCGGCGGTAGCCGAGGTCGTGGCCGGTCAGCTCGGTGAGCTCGGCCGCGAAGTCCGGGTAGCGCCGGGCGGAGGCCAGGTTCAGGCCGAGCAGGGTCTGCTCGCCGTAGTGCAGCTCCGTGACGGCGGCCAGCATGCCGGCCGCCACCTGCGCGGCCCCGCCGCCCGGCTCGGGGTCCACCACCGCCGTGGCGAGACCGCGCTGCGCGGCACGCCAGGCCGTGACCAGCCCGATGATCCCGCCCCCGATGACGAGGACGTCTGAGGTTCGCGTGCGCGACATGGGCGTCCAGCCCCTCCCTTCGCCGGCATGACCCGGATCAGGTTCGTACGGTCGGAGGCCGCCAGCCTCCCTCTCAGCCCGGTGCGTCCGGGCTCCCGCGAGTGCTCTGCGCGGACCACCCTAGCCGGACGCCGCGGGGGGCGGTAAGGGAGCCTCCGTGCGCAACCGGCCGCGGCGGCGTCGTACACGGCCCGTTTCCGGGTATGCGCAAGGACGGACCCGGGCGGCGGGACGGGCGCTGTGGAGCAGGTCACGGCGCAGGGGCACTGACTGACGGAATGTCAGTTGACTATGGTGATCAGGTGAGCGAGCAGACGCAGGAACCAGGGTCGTCCGGGCCGGCGCGCGTGGTCGTGGCGGGCGCGGGGATGGCCGGTGTGCAGACCGCGGTCGCGCTGCGCGAGCGGGGCTTTCCCGGCACGGTGCTGCTGATCGGCGCCGAGCCCCACCAGCCCTACGACCGGCCGCCGCTGTCCAAGGCCGTCCTGCTCGGCAAGTCCGAGGGCTCCGCCTTCGACGTCGACTTCGAGGCCCTCGGTATCGAACTGCGGCTCGGCTGCGAGGTGATGGGCGTGCGCCCCGCCGAGCACGAACTGGACACCGAGGACGGGCCCGTGCCCTACGACGTCCTGGTCCTGGCCACCGGCGCCGAACCGGTCCGGCTGCCCGGCACGGAGGGCGTGCCCGGCGTGCACCTGCTGCGCACCCTGGACGACGCCGAGCGGCTGCGGCCGGTGCTCGCCCGCCAGCACGACATCGTGGTCGTCGGCGCGGGCTGGATCGGCGCGGAGTTCGCCACCGCCGCGCGTGAGGCGGGCTGCGCGGTCACGGTCGTGGAGGCCGCGGAACGGCCGCTGGCCGGAGCGCTGCCCGCCGAGGTCGCCGCCCCGATGACCGGCTGGTACGCCGACGCGGGCGTGGAACTGCGCACACACGCGCGCGTGGAGCGCGTCGAGCCCGGAGCGGTGGTGCTCCGGGACGGTACGCGGCTGCCCGCGGGCGCGGTCGTGGTCGGCATCGGCGCGCGCCCGGCGACGTCCTGGCTGGCCGGTTCCGGGATCCGGCTCGGCGACCACGGCGAGGTCCTGGCCGACGAGCACCTGCGCACCTCCCGGCCGGACGTGTACGCCGTCGGCGACTGCGCCTCCTTCCCCTCGGGGCGGTACGGCGAGCGCCTGCTGGTGCACCACTGGGACAACGCGCTCCAGGGACCCCGCACGGTCGCCGCGAACATCGTCGGCCGCGCCACGGGTGAGACATCGGCCGTCTACGATCCCGTCCCGTACTTCTGGTCCGAGCAGTTCGGGCGGTTCGTGCAGTACGCCGGTCACCACGCGGACGCCGACACCACCCTGTGGCGCGGCGACCCGTCCGGCCCGGCCTGGACGGTGTGCTGGCTGCGCGGCGGGCGGATGGTCGCGCTGCTGGCGGTGGGCCGGCCCCGGGATCTGGCGCAGGGCCGCCGGCTGATCGAGTCGGGCGCGCCGATGAACCCGGTGCTGCTGGCGGACCCGGCACGGCCGATGAAGGCGGCCGTGGCGTAGGGCCCGCGAGCCGGTGCGGCCGCCCGGGTGGACCGGGCCGACTTCCGACTGTCGGTGGCGGATGGCAGGCTGGTTCCGTGACCGAGATTGACGCAAAGATCGATGCTCTCGTCCCAGCCTGGCTCACCCTCCCCGACATCGCCGAACAGTTCGGCGTCGAGGTGACGCGCGTGCGGCAGCTGGTCAAGGAGGGCCAGCTCATCGCCGTGCGCCGCGGTGAGAACCGCGCGCTGCACGTCCCCGCGGACTTCATCGACGGGGACAAGGTCGTCAAGGGCCTGTCCGGGACCCTGACGCTCCTGCGGGACGACGGCTTCACGGTCGAAGAGATGCTGGAGTGGCTGTTCACCCCCGACCCCTCCCTGCCCGGCACCCCGGCGCAGGCCCTCCGCGAGAATCGCGGCACGGAGGTGAAGCGCCGCGCCCAGGCGCTCGCGGTCTGACCCGACCCCGACCGAACAACCGTCCGGCACCGCGTGAGCGGGGCCGGACCCGAACAACGCCCGCGTGGGGCCGTGGCCCGTGGGGTCACGGCCAGGGGCGGGCTCGCGCCCGTGCGGGGCCGCCCGTGCGGGGCCGCGCGGGCACGGCCGTCCGGCCGCCGCCGGCCGAGGGGGGCGTAGGGTGCCCGAGGCGTCGTGGCGGACCGGACCTTCCCGCACCGCACACGCACGCACCCGTACGGCACCGACGTACCGCGGGCGCACCCGCGGCACCGACCTCCAGGGGGACGCACCCATGCCCGGCACCGCCGCCACCACCGCCCGCGACCGGCTCGCCGACGCCCGGCTGTACCTGTGCACCGACGCGCGCAGGCGGCAGGGCGATCTCCCGGAGTTCCTGGACGCCGTGCTGGCCGGCGGCGTCGACATCGTGCAGCTGCGGGACAAGGGCATGGAGGCCGCCGAGGAGCTGGAGCACCTGGCGGTCTTCGCCGACGCCTGCGCCCGGCACGGCAAGCTGCTCGCGGTCAACGACCGCGCGGACGTCGCCCACGCCGCCCGCTCCGACGTGCTCCATCTCGGCCAGGGCGACCTGCCGGTCCCCGCGGCCCGCGCGATCCTCGGCGACGACGTCCTGATCGGCCGCTCCACCCACGCCGAGTCCGAGGCCGCGGCGGCCGCCGCGCAGGACGGCGTGGACTACTTCTGCACCGGCCCGTGCTGGCCCACCCCCACCAAGCCGGGCCGCCACGCCCCCGGCCTGGACCTGGTCCGGTACACCGCCGCCCTCGGCACCGACCGCCCCTGGTTCGCCATCGGCGGCATCGACCTGACCACGCTCGGCCAGGTCCTGGAGGCGGGTGCCCGGCGCGTCGTCGTGGTACGGGCGATCACCGAGGCCGACGACCCGGGCGCGGCGGCGGCCGAGTTCGCGAAGCGGCTGCGGGAGCGGTAGCCCGCCCTGCGGTGTCCGGGCCTTCCGGAGAGGACTGTCCGGGCCGGGCCGTCGGTCGGGACCGTCCGGGCGGGACTGTCCGGGCGGGACTGTCCAAGGGGTGGACAACAGACGGACAACAAATGGACAAAGAGGGCAAAACCCCTCGGTCGGTTGGGGGAGCGACCGCCCCTGGCTAACCTGCCGGTATGGCCCTCGGCACCGCATCCATCAGGTCGGACCACGCGCGCACCGTCCGCGACATGCTCGCGACCGGCAAGACGACGTACTCGTTCGAGTTCTACGCCCCGAAGACCCCGAAGGGCGAGCGGATGCTGTGGAACGCGCTGCGGCGGGTCGAGGCCGTGGCGCCCGACTTCGTCTCCGTGACCTACGGCGCCGGCGGCTCAACCCGCGCCGGCACGGTCAAGGCGACCGAGGCGATCGCCTCCGACACCACCCTCACGCCGATCGCCCACCTCACCGCGGTCGACCACTCGGTGGCCGACCTGCGCAACATCATCGGCCAGTACGCCGACGCCGGGATCCGCAACATGCTCGCGCTGCGCGGCGACCCGCCCGGCGACCCGATGGGCGAGTGGGTGCCGCACCCCCGCGGCCTCGCCTACGCCGCCGAGCTCGTCGAACTGATCAAGGCCTCCGGCGACTTCTGCGTCGGGGTCGCCGCCTTCCCGGCGATGCACCCGCGCTCCACCGACTGGGACACCGACGTCCGCCACTTCGTCGACAAGTGCCGCGCGGGCGCGGACTACGCCATCACGCAGATGTTCTTCCACCCGGAGGACTACCTCCGGCTGCGCGACCGCGTCTCGGCGGCCGGCTGCGACACCCCGATCATCCCGGAGGTCATGCCGATCGCCAGCGTGCGGTCCCTGGAGCGGATCGGCTCGCTGACCAACGCCGCCTTCCCGGCCGCCCTGAAAGAGCGGATCCTCACAGCGAAGGACGATCCGGCCGCTGTACGCTCCATCGGTATCGAATTCGCCACGGAGTTCTGTGCGCGGCTGCTCGCCGAGGGCGTGCCCGGCTTGCACTTCATCACGCTCAACAACTCCACTGCGACACTGGAAATCTACGAGAACCTGGGCCTGCACCACCGACAGCAGGCCTAGACCGTTCGCACCGGTATACGACACACTGCGTAGCGGCGACTGGGAGAGGGGCGTACATGGGCTGGGCGGTCCTCTACATCGCGTTCGGCATCGTCGCGCTGTGGCTGCTGGGTGAGGTGCTGCTGCAGTACAAGGCGCGGCTGCGCTGGCGGCTGCTGGCCTTCGTCGGTTTCCTCGGCGTGGTGGTCGGGGTGCTCATCCCGTCCGTCGTCGTGATCGGACTGGGCGCGGCCGCCTTCGCCGTCGGCCAGACGTACGTCACCCTCTCCTTCCGCAGCGGCTTCGCGGCCGGCTGGGCGGTGAACGCGCCGATGCTGAGCGGCAGCAAGCGGCGCCGGGGCGAGCGCGGCCGCCAGGAGCCGACCCTGGAGGTCTCCGGCCTGGAGGCCGACGGCGGATACGGCGACGAGACCGGCGACCGGCGCCGCGAGCCCGTCCACCGCGACGACACCTACGGCGACGATTACGACCGCGACGACGTCTTCACCCCGGCGCGCCCGGACCGGGAGACCGCCGCCGCGGCCACTTCCGTCTACGAGCCGCTGCCCCTGCCCGACGACACCGGCTCCTACGGGGTCTACGGCGAGAACGGGTACGGGCAGAACGCCGGCCGGTCCCAAGACCAGTACTCCGCACAGAACGCCGACCAGTACTCCGCCTACGACTACTCGGGCTACGCCCAGCAGGGCTACGACGCGGGCGGCCAGCAGCAGTACGCCGCCTACTCGGACCCGTACATCGGCTCGTCGCACTACGGCGCGGCCCCCTACGACCAGGGCTACGGCGACCAGCAGTACTACGGCCAGCAGCAGGGCTACGGCCAGGACCAGTACGCCGGGACCCACAGCGGCGAGACCCCGCCCGGCGGGGTGTGGGTGCCGCAGCAGCGCAACACCGACGAGTACGGGCAGGAGCTGCCGCCCGAGCAGGCCTACCCCTACCAGGGCGGTGGGCAGCAGCCGCACGGCAACGGCTTCGACGAGCAGTACCGTTTCTGAAGCCCTCGTGCCCGCGGGGCCGGGCGGTCACTGAGAGCCGCGGAACTCCGGCCCCTCCACGATCAGTCCCGCCACCAGAGCGCCCGACATGCCCGCGTGCGGCAGCCCGCCGCCGGGGTGGGCCCAGCCGCCCACGGTGAACAGGCCCGGCACCCGGGTGCCGTTGGACGGGTGCAGCAGCCGCCCCCCGGCCGCCGCCAGCGCGGGCACGGGCACGGCCCCGCCCTCCGCGCCCGTCTCCCGCGCGATGTCGGCCGGGGTGCGCACCTCATGCCACAGGACGCGCTCGCGCAGATCGGGCAGGACGCGGGCGGCGGCGGTGATCAGGCGCTCGGCGAGAGCGTCGTGGGACCCGTCCAGCCGGGCGGGCACCACCGTCGACAGGGTGACCGCCTCGTGGCCCGCAGGGGCCGATCCCGGGTCGTCCGGCCGCAGCACCGTCACGGTCGGCTGCGCGTCCGCCGCCCGCTGTGCCGCCGCGCCGAACAGCGCCTCCCACTCGGCCTCCCGGTCCGGGGCGTGCACCACCGTGCGGTGGGCCGTGCCCTCGGGGCGGCTGCCGCGCAGGGCGAGCAGGACGGTCAGCCGGCCGGCCGACGCCGGCTGGGGCGGCACCTCGCCCCCGGCCCGGGCGGCCCGGCCCGCCGTCAGCCGCTCCAGGGCGCCCGGCGCGACCCCGGCCACCACGAAGTCGGCCTCGGCGGCCGTCCCGTCGGAGAGCTCGATCCCGCAGGCCCGGCCGTCCTTCTCCCGCACGGCCGTGACGTCGGCGCCGAAGTGGAACTCCACCCGCCGCGCCACGCACCGCTCGTACACCGCACGGGCCAGCTCGCGCATCCCGCCGCGCACGTACCACGTGCCGAAGGCGTGCTCCATGTACGGCAGGACGGCCGCGCTCGCCGGGGTGGTCCGCGGGTCCAGGCCCTGCGCGAGGGCGTACCACTCCAGCAGGGCCGCGAGCCGCGGGTCGCGCAGCTCCCAGGCCCCGACCTCGGCGAGCGTGCCCGCCCGGCGGGTGCGCAGCAGCCGCTTGTGGGGCACCGCCGGGTAGGGCTCGCGCGCGGCCAGCACCTGCCAGTTCGGCCACAGCGGCTCCTCCAGGAGCGGGCGGCGCGTACGGTCCCAGGCCTCGCGGGCCCGCACCAGGAAGTCCCCCCACCGCTTCCCGGCGCCCGCGCCGAGGGCCTCGTCCAGGGCGGCGACGACTCCCGCGCGCGAGGCGTTCGGCAGCGACACCGCCGTACCGTCCGCGAACACGTGCCGGGACGACGGGTCCACCTGGACCAGCTCGACGCACGCCTCCAGCGGCTCCTTGCCGGTCTTGACGAACAGGTCGCGGTAGACGGCGGGCAGCGGCAGCAGGCCCGGACCGGTGTCGAACGTGAACCCGTCGCGCTCGAAGCGGCGCAGCGCCCCGCCGTAGGTGTCCGTCCGTTCGTACACCGCCACCCGGTGGCCCGCGACGGCCAGCCGGGCGGCAGCCGCCAGCGCGCCCATCCCGGCGCCGATCACCGCAATCCGTGCCATGCCAGGGACTTTATCGGCCCCCACCGGCACCCCCGCCGGGGCCACCCGCGAGTACGGGCGCGGACGCGCGGGTGACCAGGGCGCGGCCCCGGGCGCTGGGGTCGAGCCCTCAGCGATGAGTACCCGTACTCAGTGGGGGAGTTGAGTATGCGCGCGGATGGGGGAGGACCCGCCCGGAGGAGAGAGTGGAGACACGGAGAGGGGCTCGGCTCCGGCACCGGCGACACGGGGCGCCGGAACGGGGCCGGCCCACGATCCGCTCCTTCCGCCGACGGCGTCGGCGGAAGCGAGGCACGGGGGAACCGGGGGAGAACCGGGGGGACGACCGCAACGGGGGTCCTGCTGGGGGAACGTACGGGGGAGCAGGAGGAACGGGGGAGCGAGAAGGCGCCGGTTCGCGGTGGCCCGCGGGGGACGCGGCCACAGCGGACCGGCGCTCTCGCATGCCGGCCGCCGCCTGTCAGCGGCAGCCGCTCACCCGCCCCTGGAGCAGCCGCGACAGGGCCGCGTGGACGTCGTCCAGGGAGCGTTCCGGCTGGAAGGACTTCCAGTCGAGCGCGGCCACCAGGACCATGCCGACCAGCGCCGCCGCCGTCAGCGGCACATCGATCTCCTCGCTGAACTCGCCGCCCGCGACCCCCTCGCGCAGCACGCCCTCCACGACCGCGACGGCCTCCTGCCGCACCACCATCAGGGTCGACTGCCACGCCCGGTTGGTGCGCCACAGCTCGGCCACGTACAGCTGCGTGAAGGCCGGGTAGCGGTCGATGAAGACCAGGCCCGCCCGGATCATCGCGTCCAGGGCGTCGACCTTGCCGCCGCCGTCCCGGGCGGTGCGCTCGGCCGCTTCCCTGAGGGAGGCGGTGAGGAGTCCCACCCCGTGCCGCAGCAGTTCCTCGAAGAGGACGGACTTGCTCGCGAAGTTGTAGTAGACGGTGCCCTTCGCGACCCCGGCACGCTCGGCGATCTCGTCCACGGTCGTGGCGGAGAACCCCTGCTCGGCGATGAGCGTGACGGCCGCCTCGTAGAGCTTCTGCCGGGTGGCCTCGCGGCGCGTGCTGCCGCCCGACGCGGCACTGCTGCTTTCCATGGCCCTGATTGTCACAGGAACCTTTCCGGGAGATGTGCCGGTGGGGCTCACAGGCTCAGCTCCGGGTGCAGCCGGTCCAGCGTCCACACCTGGCGCCGGCGGGCCGCCACGGCGGTCAGCGCGAGCGCCCCGGCGGTGAACGCCGTCAGCACCACGCACGCGTGCCACACCGGTTCGAGACCACCGCCGGTGATGAGCCGCCGCAGCGCCTCCACGACGTAGCTCATCGGCAGGAACGGGTGCAGCGCGTTGAAGAAGCCGGGGCTGGTCTGCACGGGGTAGGTGCCGCCCGCCGAGGTCAGCTGGAGCATCAGCAGGGCGAGGACGAGGATCCGGCCCGCGGCCCCGAAGCGCGCGTTCAGCCACTGCACGATCGCCGCGAAGCACGCCGTCACCAGGAACAGGAAGCCCACCGTCCCGGCCGCCCGCACCATCTGCAGGCCGACCGCCCAGTGCAGCACCGCCATCAGCGCCACCGTCTGCAGCACACCGATCGCCACCACGGGCAGCCAGCCCGCCAGCGCGATCCGCCACGCCGAGGCGCCCGCGGCGAGCGCGCGCCGGTTCATCGGCGCGATCAGCATGTACGCCACCATGGCGCCCACCCACAGGGACAGGGGGATGAAGTACGGGGCGAAACCGGTGCCGTAGTTGGGCGCCTTGTGCAGGTCCTGGGAGGCGAGCCGCACGGGATCGGCCATGACCTCGGTGCGCCGCTCGCGGTCCCGCTTGTCGTAGTCGGGTATCTTCTCCGCCCCGTCGTGCAGCCCGCCGGCGAGCTTGCCGGAGCCGTCGACCAGTTTGAAGATGCCGCCGTTGAGGTCCTCCGCGCCCGTCTTCAGCTCGCCGACGCCCTTGTCCAGGTCGACGGCCCCGGTCTTCGCCCTGCCGAGGCCCGTGTGCAGCTTCTTGGCACCGGCGGCGACCCGGGCGGCCCCGTCGTTCAGCTTGTTGATCTTCTTGACGGCGTCGTCGAGGTCCTCGGACAGGCGGGGCGCGCGGTCGGCCAGCGCCTGCGACTGCTTCTGGAGGGTGGCGAGGTTCTTGTCCAGCTTGTCCAGGTCGCCGTCCTGGTCCGCGATCAGCGTGTCGAGGTCGTCGGCGATGAGGGTCACGTCGGCCGCCGCGTCCTTGGCCTTCTTCAGATCGGCGCAGGCGGCGTCGGGCAGCGCCGGCTCCGCGCAGCGCCGGGCGTGGACGTCGGCTAGCGTGGCCGACGCGGCGCGGGCGCCCTTGGCCGCGGCCGGGGCCCTCTTGACCAGGGCGTCCAGGTGCTTGCGGATCACCCCGGAGCTGTCGGCGACGAGCTGGGCGGTGTCGCCGATGGTCTTCTCGTTGCCCTTGAGGAACGGGCGGACCTTGCCGGCGGTGCCGTTGACCTTGTCGGCGAGGGTCTGTGTGCCGTCCGCGACCCCCTGGGAGCCGTCCTTCAGGTCGCCCGCGCCCTTGGTGAGCTTCTTCAGGGCCGCGGACAGCTCGCCGCTGCCGTCCTTCGCGTCCTTCAGGCCGTCGGCGAGGTCCTTGGAGCCCTTCTCGGCCTTGCCGATGCCGCCCTTCAGCTTGTCGGCGCCCTTGGCCGCCTGGACGGTCTTGCCGTGGATGTCGGAGAACGACACGAAGATCCGGTCCAGGAAGGACCGCGAGGTCTTCGTGGACGCGGCGCGCCGCACCTCGCCGAACACCGTGCGGGAGATCTGCCCGACGATGTAGTTGTTGGCGTCGTTGGTGTGCACCTGAAGGGCGCCGGTCTCCGGGGTGTTCCCGGAGCTGGAGGCGATCCGCCGGCTGAAGTCGGCGGGCATGGTGAGCGACAGGTAGTACGTGCCGTCCTCGACACCCCTGCGGGCCTCGGCGGCGCTGACCTCGCGCCAGTCGAACGTCTTGCTGTCGCGCAGGCCCTTGGCGATGTCGTCGCCCGCGGCGATCCTTCTGCCGTCGGCGGTCGCCCCCTTGTCGTCGTTCACCAGCGCCACGGGGATGCGGTCCAGCCGGCCGTACGGGTCCCAGAACGACCACAGGTACAGCGCGCCGTACAGCAGCGGCAGCACCAGCAGGGCGACGAGCGCGGCGCGCGGCAGCTTGCCCCGGCCGAAGCGGCGGAGCTCAAGCGCGGCCAGTCTCGGCGAACGCATCGGCCTTCCCCTCTCCCTGGTCTGCGGTGCCGTGGTCGGTGCCCTGGGCGCGCTGGGTGCCCTGGGCGTCGTCGGTGTCCCGGCCGGCCTCGGCGTCCCGGGCGTCAGCGGTGTCCCGGCCGTTGCCGGTGGCTCGGCCGGCCTCGGCGCCCCGGTCCTCTGCTTGGCCGTCCTCGGCGTCCTGCTCCTCGTGGCTCCCCCGGGTGGACACCCGGACGGCGCCGGCGGGAGCCTCGCTGCACACGGCCAGCACCGTCGTCCCGGCGTCCGCGAGGGACCTGAGCAGGGCCCAGGCCTCGTCCCGCTCGTCGTCCGAGAGCTTGAGGTCGGTGTCGTCGACGCCGAGCAGCCGCGGCCGGCCGATCAGCGCCAGGGCGACCGACAGCCGCAGCGCCTCCAGGCGCTCCAGGTCCCGCACGGCGGTGCGCGGGCCCTTGGGCAGGGTCTCCAGGTCGAGACCGGCCGCGGCCAGAGCCTCGCCGACGCGCCGGCCGGCCTCGGCCGCCCGCTCGCCCCGGGGCCGCAGCAGGGCCCGCAGGGAACCACCGAAGCGCCGCTCGAGCAGCGCCCGCTCGCGCAGGTGCTCGCCGACCGTGAGCGCGGGATCCAGGTCCGTGACTCCGGGCACGTGAGCCAGCGCGCTGAACCGGCGCACCGCCGGCAGTTGCCGGGGCAGCCGGGCGTCTCCCACGACCGCGGTGCCCTCCGTGACCTTCATCCGCCCCGTCAGCGCCAGCAGCAGACACGTCCGGCCGGACCCGGACGGGCCCTCCACCGCGACGAGTGAACCGGGCCCGGCCTCCAGGCAGATGCCGCGGACCGCCCACCCCCGGGGCCCCTCGACCCCCAGGCCCTCGGCGGCGATCCGCACCCCTCCCGTTCCCCTCGCTTCCCCCACGGGACTCCCCACATATTTGAACTGACTGGTCAGTGCAAAAAGTTACTCGGAACCTGCGATCGAGGCAAAACAGCAGGTCAGATCGGATTGTCAGTGCCATACCTCACGATGGGTCACATACGGCACTCCGTATCGGACGCGCCGTCACACAGACGACAGGAGGTTCGTCATGGCCAGCTACCACGCAGCAGCCGCCCGTCGGCGCCGCGCCTCCGGCCCTGCCCCCTCACTGACCGGCCCGGCGAGCGACGTCCACCCCGTACTGCGCCGGGCCTCGGCCCCGCCCGCCGCCCTCGACCTGCTCGCCCAGGCCCGCGCGGGCCTCGACGAAGCCGCCGTCCTGGAGACCCCCAACGAGCGCTACGCGACGGCACACCTCGCCGCCCTGCGCACCGCCGCCGCCGTCCTCGCCGCCCGGGGCAGGCCGGAGACCTCACCCCGGGCCCGGGCCAAGATCCGAAGCGCGTGGGAAGTGCTCCCCGAGATCGCGCCCGAGCTGTCCGAGTGGAGCGCCCTGTTCGCCTCCGGCGCCCGGCGCCGTGCCCGGGCCGAGGCGGGCATCCAGGGCGCGGCCAGCGGCCGGGACGCCGACGACCTGATACGCGACGTGTCGATGTTCCTGCGCATCGTCGAGCGCATGCTGGTCCTCCAGCCGGTCCTCCCGCAGCCGCGGGCGGACCAGGACCAGCCGGCAGACCAGGGCCCGGGGCCGGGGGCGAACATGCCGGACGCGGGCTGACCGGCCGGGAAGGTCCCGGCACCGGGTCATGCCGGGTGCCGCGCCCGAGGCAATAGGGTGGGGGACGCCTGATGTCTTCCCTCCCCGCCGGCCGGGACCGGGGAAGGCAGCCCGTTCCGCTCCGCCGCGCAAGAGGCGGTGCCGCGCCGAGGAGTCAACTGCCGTGTCGGACCCGATGCGACCCCGCGCCTCCCTCCGTACCGCCGTGGTCTGGGAGGTGCTCCAGGACGCCCTGGACCGCCGGGCCAAGGCCACGGGCCGCGAGTCGCTGGACGTCCTCGACACCGGAGGCGGCAGCGGCAACTTCGCCGTGCCCGTGGCCCGTCTCGGCCACCGGGTCACGGTCGTCGACCCGAGCCCCAACGCGCTGTTCGCGCTGGAGCGCCGCGCCGCCGAGGCCGGCGTCGCCGACCGGGTCGAGGGGGTGCAGGGCGACGCCCACGGTCTCTTCGACGTGGCCGAGCGGGGCGGTTACGACGTGGTGCTGTGCCACGGCGTCCTGGAGTACGTGGACGACCCGGCCGAGGGCGTCCGCAACGCGGTCGCGGCACTGCGCCCGGAGGGCGTCCTCAGCCTGCTCGCTGCCGGGCTCGGCGGTGCCGTGCTGGCCCGGGCCCTGGCCGGTCACTTCAAGGAGGCCCGGCAGGCCCTGGCCGACCCGAACGGACGATGGGGCACGGGTGACCCGGTCCCGCGCCGCTTCACCGCCGAGCAGCTCACCGCTCTGGTCGAGGGCGCGGGCCTGCGGGTCGGTGCCGTGCACGGCGTCCGGGTCTTCGCCGACCTCGTGCCCGGCGTCCTCGTGGACACCGAGCCCGGGGCCCTGGAGGCGCTGCTCAAGCTGGAGGAGGCGGCAGCGGAGCTCCCGGCCTTCCACTCCGTGGCCACCCAGCTCCACGTGCTCGGTGAGACGGCTGAGACCGGTGGGGTCGACGAGACACCCGGGGCCACTGGGGCGTGAGGCGCCTCCCGGGGTACCGCCGCTGATCAGCGGCTCGGCTGCGCATGGAGTACGCCACAGGCCCCCCGAATGGGGGCTTGGCGCCGTATGATCGAGGGAGACCGTTCCGGCATGACGGGTCGGCCGCCGGGGAATGACAAGCCTCAGCGAGCCGGGACGTCCATGGCGGATTCCGGTTGGCCAATTGGCGCAGAGGGGCGGGTTTCACGGGGGCGATTCCCTGCCTATCCTGAAGGGACCCCCCGGGTCGCCCCGGCGACTGCACGATGAGGAGGACTCCGTGCCGCTCTCGGAGCACGAGCAGCGCATGCTCGAGCAGATGGAGCGAGCGCTGTACGCCGAAGATCCCAAGTTCGCGTCGGCGCTTGAGGGAAGCGGGCTGCGTACGTACACCCGGCGGCGGGTCTACCAGGCGGTCGCGGGCTTCCTCGCAGGTATTGCGCTCCTCATGGCCGGTATGGTCGCCAAGCAGGTCTGGCTCAGTGTCGTGGGCTTCCTCGTCATGCTGGGATGCGCGGTGCTCGCCGTGACCGGCTGGCGCAAGGCCCCCAAGCCGGGTGAACAGGCCGCCGGTGCCGCCGCAGGCCCACAGGGCCGCCGTCAGGGCCGGCAACGGCGCTCCATGATGGACCGCATCGAGCAGCGCTGGCAGAAGCGCCGTGACGAGCAGGGCGGCCACGGCCATTAGGTCCGCGCCGAGTCTCCTCACGGCCTCATGAACACACCGTCAGGGGGTGACCACCGAGTGGTGGTCACCCCCTGACGTATGCCCAGGCATAGGTGCCCGGCAGCGCCGCCGCCCTGGCCTCCGGCGGGGCGGGCAGGTCCGCGAGGGCTCTACCCTGCTCGACTGCGGCCTCAGCAGACTGAAGCCCGGGTCCGGCCCGGTTCAGTACTCGGTGTACTCGGTGTACTCGGCCCGAGTCCGGGCCTGTCGGCCCGGGGCGCCTCAGCAGGCACTGAGCCGGAGCCCGGGCCCCGGCCGCGCGGCCGGGGCCCGGGGCCCGTGCCTCAGCCCTGTCTGCCCCAACCCGGGCGCAGGGCCACGGCCCGCTGCCGGACGCCGGTCCACCAGTCCGACACCGCCCACAGCACCCGTGCCGTGGAACGCGGCGCGAGGACCGCGCGGAGTCTCGCGGCCCGGCCGGCTCCCGCGCTCAGGCCCGCCGTCACACGGCGCACGTCGTCCGCGAGGCCCGCCGTGAGACGCGGGTGCGGTGCGTACAGGACCTGCTCCACCGCGTCCGCCACCCGGTGCACCGACGCCGCCGCCGTCCCGTCGAGACCGCCCAGCCGGACCATGCGGGCGGCCGCCTTGCGCGGGGTCAGCGACTCGTCCGGCGGGATGCCGAAGTCCCACGCGGTGTCGGTCAGCTCCTGCCAGACGGCCAGGGTGTGCGGCGCCGCGTCCGCCTCGCCGCGGCCGTGCGCGCCCAGCCGGACCGAGCGGGTGCGCCGGCGCCACAGCATCGGGGCCAGGGGCAGCGCCACCACGGCCAGACCGGCCAGAACCCAGGCCAGGGACGCGTACCACTTCGGTCCGTCGCCTCCGGTGGGCAGCGCCGCCTGCGGCGACTCGCTGCCGCATCCGCCGTCCAGCTTCTTCTGCTCCGGCGTGCAGCTCTCGCTCGCCGAGGGCGCCGCTGACGGCGCCGCCGACGTGGACTGGGTCGGACGCGCGTCGTCCGGCACCGAGCTGCCCGGCGTGTCCGGCAGGGTGTACGGCGGCACCGAGCCGCGGTTGGGAGTCGGCTCGAAGCGGGTCCAGCCCACGCCCTCGAAGTACAGCTCCGGCCAGGCGTGCGCGTCGCGCAGCCCCACCGACACCGAGCCGTCCGCCTGCGGGGTACCGGGCGCGAAGCCCACCGCCACCCGGGCCGGGATGCCCAGGGAGCGGGCCATCGCCGCCATCGAGAAGGAGAAGTGCACGCAGAAGCCCTGCTTGTCCCGCAGGAACCGGGCGATCGCCTCCGAACCGCTGCCCACCTGCACCTGCGTGTCGTACTCGAAGCCGCCGGTCACCGCGAACCAGTCCTGCAGCTTCACCGCCTGGTCGTACGGGTCGGCGGCTCCCGCGGTGACCTGGCGGGCCGTGCGGGCCACCACGGGCGGCAGCGAGTCGGGCAGCTCGGTGAAGTCACGCCGGATCGCCTCGGGCGCCGGCCCGGCCGCGGCCAGCTGCTTCGCCGTCGGCTGCACGTCCAGACTCCGGACCTGGTAGGTCAGGCCGCGGGTGTTCTGGCCGTGGTCGCCGACCAGGGTCATGCCGAGCGGCTCGTACCGCCAGTTGCCGCTGATGCGCACCCCGCTCGGCGGGTACGGCATGGGCAGCCAGTCCTGGGCGTACCAGTCGGCCGCCGAGATCGACGTGTCGACCTCCGTGCGCTTGACGTCCGGTGAGAGGCCGATCGGCGTCGGGAACGCGCCGTCCGGGACGGCGGTGATGGACCGCCGCGACGGCTTCCACGTGGTGCCGTCGAAGTCGTCCAGGGAGACGATCCGCAGATACAGGTCCGAGACGTCCGCGATCTCGGTCTTCACGGACAGCACCTGCCGGTCCTCGTCCGCGTTCAGGCTGTCGCGCAGCGACACCAGCGGATTCACGGCGGAGATCGTGCCGCCGCCGCCCGCGCCGGCGCCCGCGCCCGCTCCTACCGAGTCCAGCAGTCCGCCGTTCATCGCCGGCAGGCCCAGCGGCACGACCACGGCGATGCCCAGCGCGACCACGCCGATGCGCCGCCCGGTGCGGACCGGGGCGACGGCACCGGCCGGCTCTCCCGCCCCGGTCCGCGGCGCGCCGCCGAAGACCCGGCCCCACTGGGAGAGCCGGTCCCGCCCCTCGGCCAGCAGCAGCATCAGATAACCGGCCGCCGCGACCAGGAACCACAGCCAGTCCGCGGCCCCGTCGGACAGCCCGGCGGCGACCGAGTACAGGGCGAGCAGCGGCAGCCCGGCCGGGGCGGCGCTGCGGAAGGTCACCGCGAGGGTGTCCACCAGCAGCCCGATGACGAGCACCCCGCCGATGAGCATCAGCCGGATGCCGTCGGACTCCAGGGGCGCCGGGATCGCGTACCGCGCGATGTCCTCCCCGCCCTGCTGGAGCAGGTGCGAGAAGCGCTCCAGGGCCTGCGGTCCGGGAACCAGCCCGGCCAGGGCCTGTTCACGGGCGAACACGAAGGTCAGCAGGAACACGGTCACCAGAGCCTGGGCCGCCACCGTCAGCGGCCGCGCCAGCGGCACCCGGCGGGCCGCGGCGCCCACGCCGGCCTGCACGGCCAGCAGGAACGCCGCCTGCACGATCCAGGTGGCCGGCTCCACGAGGGGCAGCAGGGCGCACGCTGCCATCAGCGTGGCCGCCCACGCGCCCAGCGTCAGTCGTATCCGCCCGCCCATCAGGGTCCCTCCCCGCCGCTCGCGGCTGCCACGCCCCGGCGTTCCCGGTCGGCCCGGCGCCACAGATCGTCCAGCGCGGCGCCGCGCGGCACGGCGAGGACCGTCCACCCCGACTCGCGCAGCATCCGCAGCCGTTCCCCGCTCTCCCGCAACGGACCGGGTACGTCGGTCGGTTCCCGCGTCCAGGTCTCGCTGTCCAGCACGAAGGCGAGGGCGCCCCCGCTGCGCCGGCGCATCCGGGCCACCACGGCCGCCTGCTCGTCGTCCAGGTCGCCGAGGAAGGCCACCAGGAGTCCCTCGTTGCCGCCGCGGATCACGTCGTAGGCCCGGGACAGGCCCGCGCCGTCGGAGTGGTCGATCACCGCGAGGGTGTCCATCATCAGCCCGGCCGCGTCCGCCGATTCCTGGCTCGCGCCCGCGAAGCCGTCACCGCCCTCGCCGGGCACCGCGTTGCCGGTGTCCGTCAGCAGACGGACCGAGAAGCCGCGTTCGAGCATGTGCACCAGGACGGAGGCGGCGCCCCCGACGGCCCACTCGAAGGCCGAGTCCGGACCCGCGCCCGCGTAGGCGATGCCCCGGGTGTCGAGCAGCACCGTGCAGCGCGCGCGCTGCGGCTGCTCCTCGCGGCGCACCATCAGCTCGCCGTAGCGGGCGGTCGAGCGCCAGTGCACCCGCCGCAGGTCGTCGCCGTAGCGGTAGCCGCGCGGGATGACGTCGTCCTCGCCGGCCAGCGCGAGCGAACGCTGCCGCCCGTCGCCGTACCCCTTGGCCTCGCCGCTCATCCGCACCGGTGCCAGCGGCTCCACGCGCGGGATCACGGTCAGGGTGTCGTACGAGGAGAAGGAGCGGGTCAGCTCGCACATGCCGAACGGGTCCGTCAGGCGCAGCTGGAGCGGGCCCAGCGGATAGCGGCCCCGCAGGTCGGAGCGGACCCGGTAGGACACCTCGCGCCGGCCGCCCGCCTCCACCCGGTCCAGCACGAAGCGCGGCCGCGGGCCGAGCACGTAGGGCACGCGGTCCTGGAGCATCAGCAGGCCGGTGGGCAGTCGCGAGACGTTGTCCATCCGCAGGTGGACCCGCGCCTCGCTGCCGGCGGGCACGCGCGCGGGGGAGAGCCTGCGGCTGCCCGCGACCCGGTAGCGCGTGCGGTACAGCACCGTCGCGCACACCAGCGGCAGCACCGCCAGCAGCAGGCCGACCCGCAGCAGATCGGCCTGCCCGAGCACGTACGAGCAGACGGCCGCCGCGACGCCGGCGGCCAGGAAGGAGCGTCCGCGGGTGGTCAGACCGGCCAGGGCGGTGCGGACGCCGCCCTTCTCGCCCCGGTCGGCCTCCGCCTGCCCCGTCCCCGCGGTGGTCATCACAGCCTCCGCGGCGGGTGCGAGGGATACGCCGGTGCCGTGCGGCCCACGGCTCCGAATCCGCTCTGCTGGTGAGGTGACGCCGGCACCGGGGTGCGCTGGAGGATCTCCTCGACGACCTGCTCGGCCGTGCGGCGGTTGAGCTGGGCCTGCGCGGTGGGCAGCAGACGGTGCGCCAGGACGGCGACGGCGAGGGCCTGCACGTCGTCCGGGAGCGCGTACTCCCGGCCGTTCAGCGCGGCGGAGGCCTTCGCCGCGCGCAGCAGGTGCAGCGTCGCGCGCGGGGAGGCGCCCAGTCTGAGGTCGGGGTGCGTGCGCGTGGCGCCGACCAGGTCGACCACGTAACGCCGGACCGGCTCGGCCACGTGCACGCCGCGCACGGCCTCGATCAGCTTGAGGATCTCGTGCGCGTGGGCCACCGGCTGGAGGTCCTCCAGCGGCGAGACGCCGCCGTGCACGTCCAGCATCTGCAGCTCGGCCTCCGCGCTCGGGTAGCCGACCGACACGCGGGCCATGAAACGGTCGCGCTGGGCCTCCGGCAGCGGGTAGGTGCCCTCCATCTCGACCGGGTTCTGCGTCGCCACCACCATGAACGGGCCGGGCAGCTCGTAGGTCTTGCCGTCGATGGTGACCTGGCGCTCCTCCATGGACTCCAGAAGCGCGGACTGCGTCTTCGGGGAGGCGCGGTTGATCTCGTCGCCGATCACCACCTGCGCGAAGATCGCGCCCGGCTTGAACTCGAAGTCGCGGCGCTGCTGGTCCCAGATGGACACGCCGGTGATGTCCGACGGCAGCAGGTCGGGCGTGAACTGGATGCGCCGCACCGAGCAGTCGATGGACCGCGCCAGCGCCTTGGCCAGCATCGTCTTGCCGACACCCGGGACATCCTCGATCAGCAGATGCCCCTCGGCGAGCAGTACGGTCAGCGAGAGCCGTACGACCTCGGGCTTCCCCTCGATCACGCCTTCCACCGAATCCCGCACGCGCTCCACCACGGCGGTCAGATCAGTGAGGCTCGCTCGATCGTCATAGGTCGTCACCCGGCCCTCCTCGGCCTTTCCCCTGCTCCCAGGAAGCACGGGATACCCCATTTTCCCGGGCCGACGCCGCATGACGCGGGCCTGCCCACCCCGAACACGGACACCGCGCGTGAAAAGTTCCGCGCGACGCCACCCCCGCATTCTTGCTGCCGTTACCGATTCGTGTCACTCGACTGTGGACAACTGGCCGCGATATGTCGGTCTTACGGCCATTAGAACGCGTGACTGACAGGCTTCCGACAGCTACCGGGGGTTGCCGGACGGGGTGGGCGGGCAGGTCAGGAGGCGGACGAGACGGGGTCGACCTCGCGCAGCAGGCCGGTCTTCACGTCGAAGACGAAGCCGCGCACGTCGTCGTTGTGCAGCAGGAACGGCGAGGTGCGCACGCGCTGCATCGACTGCCGGACGTCCTGGTCGACGTCCCGGAAGGACTCCACGGCCCACGCCGGGCGCTGGCCGACCTCCGCCTCCAGCTCGTTGCGGAAGTCCTCGGTGAGGCTCTCCAGGCCGCAGCCGGTGTGGTGGATGAGGACCACGCTGCGGGTGCCCAGCTTGCGCTGGCTGATCGTGAGGGAGCGGATCACGTCGTCCGTGACGACGCCGCCGGCGTTGCGGATCGTGTGGCAGTCGCCGAGCTCCAGGCCGAGCGCCGCGTGGAGGTCGAGTCGGGCGTCCATGCAGGCCACGACGGCGACCTGGAGGACGGGACGGGCGTCCATGCCGGGATCGGTGAACGCCTCGGCGTAGCGCTGGTTCGCCTCGACGAGCCGGTCGGTGACGGTGCCGCCCGTGGTCGCGGCGTGGGGGCCGGTGGGAACCGATGCAGAAGTCGTCATAACCATGACGTTACTGGTCACCCGTGCTCTCGTCCCGCTGTGAGAGGGGACAAAGAAGGCCATCGGGGCTTGTAGTGAGGTAACCCACAAGGGCGGTGTGCCGTGGGTCTGCGACGCGCAGGCCGGTTGATTGACCGCGACACAGGGTGGACTAAAGTGACGCGAAGCGGGAGGCGAGACTCTGCCCGCTGGACTGCATTCTTCGGAGACCCCGGCGACGACCGGGTTCTCCCCGCGTGCGCGGCGCGTACGTACGGGCCCGCCGGATCTGAGAGGGCCCCTTGAGCGAGAGTCGACACGTCCCGGTGATGCTCCAGCGGTGCCTGGACCTGCTGGCACCTGCCCTGGAGGGCCCGGACGCCGTGGTCGTCGACTGCACCCTCGGCCTCGGCGGCCACAGCGAGGCCCTCCTGGAGCGGTTCCCCGACGTCCGCCTGGTCGCCCTCGACCGCGACAAGGAGGCCCTGCGCCTGTCCGGCGAGCGCCTCGCGCCCTACGGGGAACGCGCCACCCTGGTCCACGCCGTCTACGACGAACTCCCCGAGGTACTGCGCCGGCTCGGCATCGCGCGCGTGCAGGGCGTCCTGTTCGACCTCGGCGTCTCCTCCATGCAACTCGACGAGGCAGACCGCGGCTTCGCCTACGCCCAGGACGCGCCGCTCGACATGCGCATGGACCAGACGACCGGGGTCAGCGCCGCGGAGGTCCTCAACACGTACCCGCCGGGCGAGCTGGTCCGCATCCTGCGGGCGTACGGCGAGGAGAAGCAGGCCAAGCGGATCGTCGGCGCGATCGTGCGCGAGCGGGAGAAGGAGCCGTTCACCACCAGCGCGCGGCTGGTCGAGCTGATCCGCGACGCCCTGCCGCAGGCCGCCAAGCGCACCGGCGGCAACCCGGCCAAGCGGACCTTCCAGGCCCTGCGCATCGAGGTCAACGGTGAACTCGCCGTCCTGGAACGGGCGATCCCGGCCGCCGTGAAGGCGCTGGACGTGGGCGGGCGGATCGCCGTGCTCTCCTACCACTCGCTGGAGGACCGGCTGGTCAAGCAGGTCTTCGCGGCGGGCGCCGCCACCACCGCGCCGCCCGGGCTGCCGGTCGTGCCGGAGCGCTATCAGCCGCGGCTCAAGCTCCTCACCCGCGGTGCCGAACTCCCCACCGAGGAGGAGATCGCCGAGAACCGGCGAGCGGCACCGGCGCGGCTGCGCGGCGCCCAGCGCATCAGGGAGGACGTCGAGTGAGCCACGGGTGGTCCCGGACCGATGGAACGCGAGTGGGTGACGGGTGGCCGGCCCGGGCCGATGAGGCGCGGGTCCGTGCCGGACGGTCGTCCCGGGCCGATGGAGCGTGCCTGGGCGGCGGGTGGCTGCCCCCGGCCGACGGGGCGCCGGTCCGCGGCGGACGGTCGTCCCGGTCCGGTGGAGCGCGGCTGGGCCGCGGGGGGCTGTCCCCGGCCGATGAGGCGCGGGCCCGCGGCGGGCGGCCGTCCCGGGGGCCCAGGACGCGCGCCGGCCGCGCGCGGCCCCGCCGGACCCGAGGGAGCGCGCGTGAGCAGTAGACCCGAACTGACGGGCAGGGCGGCACGTCTCGCGCGGCTCTTCCCCACCGGCCCCGGGCAGGCGGCCCGCACCCCCTTCGTCCTCCTCGTCGTCCTGCTGCTCGGCGGCGGACTCATCTGCCTCCTCGTGCTGAACTCGGCCGTCAGCGAAGGCGCCTTCCAACTCGACGACCTGCAGCGCGAGACCAAGAGCCTCACCGACGAGGAACAGGCCCTCCAGCGGGACATCGACGCCTACTCGGCGCCCGAGGCCCTCCAGCGCCGCGCCCGCGAACTCGGCATGGTCCCCGGCGGCGACCCCGCCTTCCTGGGCCCCGACGGCACGGTCAAGGGCGTCCCCAGCCCCGCCCCCGGCGTCCGGCCGGCCTCCGGCCACGTCCCCCTGGTCCTCGCCCCCGAGGCCATGTCCGACGGCACCGCATCGACCCCCGGCAGGTGACGGAAGTGTCCGACAGGGAACCGCCACGCCGCCGTGTGCCCGGCCCCGCCCGGCCCGCCCGCCCGGACGCCCGGCGCCGCCCCGGGCCCGGTGCCCGGCCCGCCCGGCGGCCCGGCCCGGGGCGCCCGGTCCCGCCCAAGCCGCTCCGGCTGGGCAGCCCGCGCCCCCGGCTGCGCCTGATCGGGCTCGCGCTCACGCTCGTGCTGATCGCCTTCGTCGTACGGCTGTTCCAGGTGCAGGCCGTCGACGCGAGCACGTACGCCGCCAAGGCCGAGCAGAACCGGTACGTGGGCCAGGTGCTGGCCGCCGACCGGGGCGAGATCACCGACCGCTCCGGAGTCGCCCTGGCGACCAGTGAGGACGCCTACGACATCACCGCCGACCCGACCATGTTCGCGCCCGGCCACCTGAAGATCGGCGACGGGCCCGAGCAGGCGGCGGCCCTCCTCGCGCCGATCCTGGGGCAGGACCAGGAGACCCTGGTCGAGAAGCTGCGGCCGAAGAACAAGGCCCTGCGCTACGTCAAACTGGCCTCCCGCCAGACCCCGCAGGTCTGGAAGCAGATCAAGGACCTGAAGTCCGCGCTGGCGAAGAAGGAGGAGACGGACGAGTCCGTGCACAACGTGCTCGCGGGCGTCTTCTCCGTCGCCACCAGCAAGCGCGTGTACCCCAACGGCGACCTCGCCGCGGGGATACTGGGCTGGGTCAACGGCGAGGGCAAGCCCGGCGGCGGCATCGAGCTCCAGCTGAATCGGCGGCTGGCAGGCAAGGACGGCAAGATCCGCTACGCCCAGTCCGGCGGCCGCCTCGTCCCCACCGCGGGAGGCGCCACCGAGACCCCGGCCGTGCCCGGCAGCGACGTCGAGCTCACCATCGACCGCGACATCCAGTGGGCCGCGCAGAACGCCATCACCGAGCAGGTGAAGGAGTCCGCGGCCGACCGCGGCTACGTCATCGTCCAGGACACCCGCACCGGGCAGATCCTTGCCATGGCCAACTCGCCCGGGTTCGACCCCAACGACCTGTCCGACGCCGACCCGGCCGCCCTCGGCAACGCGGCCCTGCAGGACGCCTTCGAGCCCGGTTCCACCGCCAAGGTCATGTCGATGGCCGCCGTCCTGCAGGAGCGGGCCGCCACCCCGATGACCCACGTCGTGGTGCCCAACCGGCTGCACCGCGGCGACCGGCTCTTCAAGGACGACGTCGACCACCCGACCTGGTACCTGACGCTCAACGGCGTCCTCGCCAAGTCCAGCAACATCGGCACCATCCTCGCCACCGGCCAGCTCGGCAAGACGCAGGCGCAGGCCAACAAGGTCCTCTACGACTACCTGCGCAAGTTCGGCCTCGGCAGTTACACCGGCCTCGGCTTCCCCGGCGAGACCAAGGGCATCCTCGCCCCGCCCGACAAGTGGTCGACCTCGCAGCAGTACACGATCCCTTTCGGCCAGGGCGTCTCCATCAACGCCATGCAGGCCGCCTCCGTGTACTCGACCATCGCCAACGGCGGCGTGCGCGTCGAACCCACGCTCGTCCGCGGCACCAAGGGGCCCGACGGCCGCTTCACACCCGCTCCCGAGCCCCGGAAGACACGGGTCGTGAGCGAGGAGACGGCGAAGACCCTCGCCCGGATGCTGGAGTCCGTCGTGGACGACGAGGAGGGCACCGGCACCAAGGCGCGCATCCCCGGCTACCGCGTCGCGGGCAAGACGGGCACGGCCAACCGCGTGGATCCGGCCACCGGCAAGTACCACGGCTACACCTCCTCGTTCGCCGGCTTCGCACCCGCCGACAAGCCCCGCGTCACCGTCTACTGCGCCATCCAGAACGCCACCCAGGGCAGCTACTTCGGCGGGCAGATCTGCGGACCCGTCTACAAGAAGGTCATGGAGTTCGCACTGAAGTCCCTCCAGGTCCCGCCGACCGGAGCCGAGCCCGCCAGGCTCCCGGTCACCTTCCAGCGCTGACCGGCCGCGATCGCCGGCCGGCACCCGAACCGCCAGGAACCACCTCGTGACAACGATCACCCCCGACCCCGGGAACCAGAGCACCCCCCGCCCCTCGCTTCGCCCGGAGGCGGGTACGCCCGGTACGCTCACCGCCGTGCCACACGCTGATCAGTCCCAAACCACCCAGAAGGGCCATCCCGTGACATACCCCGGGCCGCCCAGGCCGGTGCAGGTCTCCGCCACACCCCTCGCGGAACTCGCCGGTCAGCTGGGTGCTCCCGTGCCCCGGGGTGCCGCCGAGGTCACGGGCATCACCCACGACTCCCGTGCCGTGCGCCCCGGTGACCTGTACGCCGCCCTCCCGGGCGCCCGCCTGCACGGCGCGGACTTCGTCAACCAGGCCGCGGGCCTCGGCGCCGCCGCCGTGCTGACCGACCCGTCCGGCGCCGAACGCGCCGCCGCGTCCGGGCTGCCCGTCCTGGTCGTCGACGACCCGCGCGGGCGGATGGGCGAACTGGCCGCCACGATCTACGGCCACCCCGGCCGGGATCTGCTCCAGATCGGCATCACCGGCACCTCCGGCAAGACCACCACCGCCTACCTCGTCGAGGGCGGCCTGAGGACCGTCAGGTCCACCGGCCTGGTCGGCACGGTCGAGATGCGCATCGGCGACGAGCGCATCAAGTCCGAGCGGACCACCCCCGAAGCCACCGACCTGCAGGCCCTGTTCGCCGTCATGCGCGAACGCGGCGTCGACGCGGTCGCCATGGAGGTCTCCAGCCACGCCCTGGTGCTGGGCCGGGTCGACGGCTGTGTCTTCGACATCGGCGTCTTCACCAACCTGAGCCCGGAGCACATGGAGTTCCACTCCGGCATGGAGGACTACTTCCAGGCGAAGGCGCAGCTGTTCACGCCGCAGCGGAGCAGGCTCGGCGTGGTCAACGTCGACGACGAGTACGGCCGCAGGCTGGCGAAGGAAGCCACCGTCCCGGTCGTCACCTACTCCGCCGAGGGCCACCCCGACGCCGACTGGCGCGCCGAGGACGTGCGGATCGGGCGGCTGGACTCGACGTTCACCGCCGTCGGGCCCAAGGGCGAGCGGATCAGCGCCACGTCGCCGCTCCCGGGCCCCTTCAACGTGGCCAACACCCTCGCCGCGATCGTCGCCCTCGCCGTGGCCGGCCTGGACCCGCAGTCCGCGGCCGACGGTGTCGCCGCCGTCCCCGGCGTGCCGGGCCGCCTGGAGCGCGTGGACGCCGGGCAGCCGTACCTCGCGGTCGTCGACTACGCCCACAAGACCGACGCCGTGGAGTCGGTGCTGCGGGCGCTGCGCAAGGTCACCGAGGGCAGGCTGCACATCGTCCTCGGCTGCGGCGGCGACCGGGACACCACCAAGCGCGGGCCCATGGGCGCGGCCGCCGCGCGGCTCGCCGACACCGCCGTACTGACCTCCGACAACCCCCGCTCCGAGGACCCCCTCGCGATCCTCGCCACGATGCTGCAGGGCGCGGCCTCCGTGCCCGCGCACGAGCGCGGCGAGGTGCAGGTCTTCGAGGACCGGGCCGCCGCGATCGCCGCCGCCGTGGCGCGCGCCGAGCCCGGTGACACCGTGCTGGTCGCGGGCAAGGGCCACGAGCAGGGCCAGGACATCGCCGGTGTGGTCCGTCCGTTCGACGACCGCCAGGTGCTGCGCGAAGCCATCCAGAAGACCCAGGGATGAAAATCCAGAAGACCCAGGGGATGAACTTGTGATCGCCCTCTCCCTCGCCGAGATCGCAGAAGTCGTCGGCGGGCAGACGCACGACATACCGGATCCGTCCGTCCAGGTCACCGGCCCGGTGGTCCGGGACTCCCGCGAGGCCGGGCCCGGCTGCCTGTTCGTGGCCTTCGCCGGCGAGCGCGTCGACGGCCACGACTTCGCGGCGGCGGTCGTCGAGGCGGGAGCGGTGGCCGTGCTCGGCACCCGCCCCGTCGGCGTTCCCGCGATCGTCGTGGACGACGTGCAGACCGCTCTCGGCGCCCTCGCACGGCACGTCGTCGCCCGCCTCGGCGCCACCCTCGTCGCCCTCACCGGCTCGGCGGGCAAGACCAGCACCAAGGACCTCATCGCGCAGGTGCTCCAGCGCAAGGCGCCCACGGTGTTCACGCCCGGCTCCCTCAACAACGAGATCGGGCTGCCGCTCACCGCGCTCAGCGCCACCGAGGAGACGAGGTTCCTCGTCCTGGAGATGGGCGCCCGCGGCATCGGGCACATCCGCTACCTCACGGAACTGACCCCGCCGCGGATCGGCCTGGTGCTCAACGTCGGCTCCGCCCACATCGGGGAGTTCGGCGGCCGCGAGCAGATCGCCCAGGCCAAGGGCGAACTCGTGGAGTCCCTGCCGTCCGCTGCCGACGGCGGAACGGCCGTCCTCAACGCGGACGACCCCTACGTACGGGCCATGGCCTCCCGTACGAAGGCGAAGGTGGTCTTTTTCGGAGAGTCCGGCGAAGCGGACGTTCGCGCCGAGAACGTGCGACTCACGGACACCGGACAGCCCGCGTTCAGGCTTCACACACCCTCCGGTGCAAGCGATGTGACCATGCGCCTGTACGGTGAGCACCACGTGTCGAACGCGCTCGCCGCGGCCGCCGTCGCCCACGAGTTGGGCATGTCCGCAGACGAGATCGCCGTCGCGCTCTCCGAGGCGGGCTCCCTCTCCCGCTGGCGGATGGAGGTCACCGAGCGCCCGGACGGCGTGACGGTCGTCAACGACGCCTACAACGCGAACCCCGAGTCCATGAAGGCCGCTCTGCGCGCGCTGGCGGCCATGGGCAAGGGACGCCGTACGTGGGCGGTGCTCGGCAAGATGGCCGAGCTCGGGGACGAGGCTCTCGCCGAGCACGACGCGGTCGGACGGCTCGCCGTCCGGCTCAACGTCAGCAAGCTCGTCGCGGTCGGTGGCAGGGAAGCCGCCTGGCTGCAACTGGGCGCATATAACGAGGGTTCGTGGGGTGAGGAGTCGGTGCACGTGTCCGACGCACAGGCGGCGGTCGACCTGTTGCGCAGCGAGTTGCGCCCGGGGGACGTCGTGCTCGTGAAGGCGTCCCGTTCGGTCGGGCTCGAGAGCGTTGCCCAGGCGCTGCTGGAGACCGGTGCCGAGGGTGAGGTTGCCGCCCGATGATGAAGCAGATCCTGTTCGCAGGAGTCATTGGCCTGTTTCTCACGCTGGTCGGCACCCCGCTGCTGATCAAGCTGCTCGCGCGCAAGGGCTACGGGCAGTACATCCGTGACGACGGCCCGCGCGAGCACGCCAGCAAGCGCGGTACGCCGACCATGGGCGGCATCGCGTTCATCCTGGCGACGGTGGCCGCGTACTTCCTGGCCAAGGTCATCACGGGCTATGTGGATCCGAAGGCCGACGCGGCGCCGACCTTCTCGGGTCTGCTGGTGCTCGGCCTGATGGTCGGCATGGGCCTGGTCGGCTTCCTCGACGACTACATCAAGATCGTCAAGCGGCGTTCGCTGGGCCTGCGGGCCAAGGCGAAGATGGCCGGCCAGCTGATCGTCGGCATCGGCTTCGCCGTGCTGTCCCTGCAGTTCGCGGACAACCGCGGCAACACCCCGGCCTCCACCAAGCTGTCGTTCATCACGGACTTCGGCTGGACGATCGGCCCGGTGCTGTTCGTGGTCTGGGCGCTGTTCATGATCCTCGCGATGTCCAACGGCGTGAACCTGACCGACGGTCTGGACGGACTCGCCACCGGTGCCTCGGTGCTCGTCTTCGGCGCCTACACCTTCATCGGCGTCTGGCAGTTCCAGGAGTCCTGCGCCAACGCGGGCACCCTGACCAACCCGGGGGCCTGTTACGAGGTCCGCGACCCGCTCGACCTCGCGGTGGTCGCCTCCGCGCTGATGGGCGCCTGCCTGGGCTTCCTGTGGTGGAACACCTCACCGGCCAAGATCTTCATGGGCGACACCGGTTCGCTCGCGCTCGGCGGTGTGCTCGCCGGCCTCGCGATCTGCTCGCGCACCGAGCTGCTGCTCGCCATCCTCGGCGGCCTGTTCGTCCTGATCACCATGTCCGTGGTGATCCAGGTCGGTTCGTTCCGCCTCACCGGCAAGCGCGTCTTCCGGATGGCGCCACTGCAGCACCACTTCGAACTCAAGGGCTGGTCCGAAGTGCTAGTCGTGGTCCGCTTCTGGATCATCCAGGGCATTTGTGTGATCGTCGGACTCGGCCTCTTCTACGCAGGATGGGCAGCGGACAAGTGACCTCCTCGGAGCCCTTCGACTTCCAGGGCAAGCACGTCACCGTCGCCGGACTCGGCGTCTCCGGCGTCCCGGCGGCCAAGGTGCTGCACGGCCTCGGCGCGACCGTCACGGTCGTCAACGACGGCGCCGACGAGCGCGCGCGGGCGCAGGCGGCCGAACTGGAGGCGCTCGGCATCACCGTGCGCCTCGGCGACGGCGACACCCTGCCGGAGGGCACCGAGCTGATCGTCACCGCCCCCGGCTGGAAGCCGGACAAGCCGCTGTTCGGGGCGGCGGAGCAGGCGGGCGTCCCGGTGTGGGGCGACGTCGAACTGGCCTGGCGCCTGCGCGGCCCCGACGCCGCGCCCTGGCTCGCCGTCACGGGCACCAACGGCAAGACCACGACCGTCCAGATGCTCGCCTCGATCCTGAAGGCGGCGGGCCTGCGCACCGCCGCCGTCGGCAACATCGGCGTCTCCCTGCTGGACGCGGTGCTCGGCGAGGAGACGTACGACGTCCTGGCCGTGGAACTGTCCAGCTACCAGCTGCACTGGGCGCCCTCCCTGCGCGCCCACTCCGCGGCCGTGCTCAACCTCGCCCCCGACCACCTCGACTGGCACGGCTCCATGGAGGCCTACGCCAAGGACAAGGGCCGTATCTACGAGGGCAATCGGGTCGCCTGCGTCTACAACGTGGCCGACAAGGCCACCGAGGACCTGGTCCGCGAGGCCGACGTGGAGGAGGGCTGCCGGGCCATCGGCTTCACCCTCGGCACGCCCGGCCCCTCCCAACTCGGCGTCGTGGAAGGCATCCTGGTCGACCGCGCCTTCGTCGAGAACCGGCAGAAGAACGCCCAGGAGCTCGCCGAGGTCGCGGACGTCGACCCGCCGGCCCCGCACAACATCGCCAACGCCCTCGCCGCGGCGGCCCTCGCCCGCGCCTACGGCGTGCCCGCCAGGGCCGTCCGGGACGGCCTTCGGGCCTTCACCCCGGACGCCCACCGCATCGCGCACATCGCGGACGTGGACGGGGTCGCCTTCGTCGACGACTCCAAGGCGACCAACACCCACGCCGCGGAGGCCTCGTTGGCGGCCTACGAGTCGATCGTGTGGATCGCGGGCGGACTCGCCAAGGGCGCGACCTTCGACGAACTGGTCGCCAAGTCGGCGAAGCGGCTGCGCGGCGTCGTGCTGATCGGCGCGGACCGCGCCCTGATCCGCGAAGCCCTGGCGCGACACGCCCCGGAAGTACCCGTCGTCGACCTCGACCGGACCGACACTGGGGCGATGCGCGCGGCGGTCCACGAGGCGCGAGGGCTCGCGCAGGCGGGCGACACGGTGCTGCTGGCCCCGGCCTGCGCTTCCATGGACATGTTCGCCAACTACAACAAGCGCGGGGACGCTTTCGCGGACGCCGTTCGCGAACTGGGCTCCGTCGAGGGCTGACCCGGGTCCGCCTCGCCCGGCGGTGCCGCCGGGCGTACCTGGGAGGGACACGTGACACGGATGTGGCTGGTGCCCGAGCGGCCGGGGAGCGTGCGCGGCACGACGTCCCCCTCCGGCAAGGCGGGGTGAGCGGCGATGCCCACCAGCCGCACCGGACGGCCCCCGGCCCCGCGCGCCCCCAAGCGCCCCGCCGCGACCCGGCTCCCGCGGGAGAACGGCGTCCTCGGCCTCTACACCCGCGCCCGCCGGGGCTGGGACCGGCCGCTGACCGCCTACTACCTGATCTTCGGCGGCAGTCTGCTGATCACCGTGCTGGGCCTGGTGATGGTCTACTCGGCCTCCCAGATCACCGCGCTGCAGATGTCGCTGCCCGGCTCGTACTTCTTCCGCAAGCAGCTGCTCGCGGCGGTCATCGGCGCCGGTCTGCTGTTCGCCGCCTCACGCATGCCGGTGAAACTCCACCGGGCGCTGGCCTACCCCATCCTCGCGGGCGCCGTCTTCCTCATGGCCCTGGTGCAGGTGCCCGGGATAGGGGTCTCGGTCAACGGCAACCAGAACTGGATCGCCGTCGGCGGCTCCTTCCAGATCCAGCCCAGCGAGTTCGGCAAGCTCGCGCTGGTGCTGTGGGGCGCCGACCTGCTCGCCCGCAAGCAGGACAAGAGGCTGCTGACCCAGTGGAAGCACATGCTCGTTCCGCTGGTCCCGGCGGCCTTCATGCTGCTCGGACTGATCATGATCGGCGGCGACATGGGCACGGCGATCATCCTCACGGCCATCCTGTTCGGCCTGCTGTGGCTGGCCGGCGCGCCCACGCGGCTGTTCGCCGGCGTCCTGTCGGTCGCCGCCGTGCTCGGCCTGATCCTCATCAAGACCAGCCCCAACCGCATGGCCCGCCTGCAGTGCCTCGGCGCCACCGAACCCCAGTCCGGACCCGTCGACTGCTGGCAGGCCGTGCACGGCATCTACGCCCTCGCCTCCGGTGGGATCTTCGGCTCCGGGCTGGGTGCGAGTGTGGAGAAATGGGGCCAACTACCCGAAGCCCACACCGACTTCATCTTCGCCGTCACCGGTGAGGAACTGGGCCTCGCGGGGACGCTGTCGGTCCTCGCCCTCTTCGCGGCTCTAGGCTATGCGGGTATCCGCGTGGCCGGACGCACGGAGGACCCGTTCGTGAGGTATGCCGCGGGAGGCGTGACCACCTGGATCACGGCCCAGGCCGTGATCAACATCGGTGCGGTGCTCGGTCTGCTGCCGATCGCCGGCGTGCCTCTCCCGCTGTTCTCCTACGGAGGATCCGCCCTGCTGCCGACCATGTTCGCCATCGGGCTCCTGATCGCCTTCGCGCGCGACGAGCCCGCTGCGCGGGCAGCGCTTGCGATGCGGCAACCTCGCTTTGGTAGAAAGCGGGGGGCCGGGGGAACCGGTTCGGGTCGGAGCCCCCGGAGATGGAACACGATGCGACGGCGCGCCACGGCGGCGCGTCCGTCCGGAGAGCGGTGAATTTCGGTGCATGTCGTACTCGCCGGCGGAGGAACCGCGGGCCACATCGAGCCCGCGCTCGCCCTCGCGGACGCCCTGCGCAGGCAGGACCCGACCGTGGGCATCACGGCCCTGGGCACGGAGCGAGGCCTGGAGACGCGTCTCGTACCCGAGCGCGGCTACGAACTCGCGCTGATCCCCGCCGTACCGCTGCCACGCAAGCCCACCCCCGAGCTGATCACCGTGCCGGGCCGGCTGCGCGGCACCATCAAGGCGACCGAGCAGATCCTGGAGCGCACCAAGGCGGACGCCGTGGTCGGCTTCGGCGGCTACGTCGCCCTGCCCGGCTACCTCGCGGCCAAGCGCCTCGGTGTGCCGATCGTCATCCACGAGGCCAACGCCCGCCCGGGCCTGGCCAACAAGATCGGCTCGCGCTACGCCAGCCAGGTCGCCGTCTCCACGCCGGACAGCAAGCTGCGCGGCGCCCGCTACATCGGCATCCCGCTGCGCCGCTCCATCGCCACCCTGGACCGCGCCGCCGTACGCCCCGAGGCCCGGGCCGCGTTCGGGCTCGACCCGAACCTGCCCACGCTGCTGGTCTCCGGCGGCTCCCAGGGCGCGCGCCGCCTCAACGAGGTCGTGCAGACGGTCGCCCCCTGGCTCCAGCAGGCGGGCATCCAGATCCTGCACGCGGTCGGCCCGAAGAACGAACTGCCGCAGGTCCAGCAGATGCCGGGGATGCCCCCCTACATCCCGGTAAGTTACCTGGACCGGATGGACCTCGCGTACGCCGCGGCCGACATGATGCTCTGCCGCGCGGGCGCGATGACCGTCGCCGAACTCTCCGCCGTCGGGCTCCCGGCCGCTTACGTCCCGCTGCCCATCGGCAACGGCGAACAGCGGCTCAACGCCCAGCCGGTGGTCAAGGCCGGCGGCGGACTGCTGGTCGACGACGCGGAGCTGACCCCCGAGTGGGTCCAGCAGAACGTCCTGCCCGTGCTCGCCGACCCGCACCGGCTGTACCAGATGTCCCGCGCCGCCGCCGAGTTCGGCCGCAGGGACGCCGACGACCTGCTCGTCGGCATGGTGTACGAGGCGATCGCCGCCGCTCGTGCACACCGCTAGGCCCGTATGACGGAAGGCAGGGGAGCGTGGCCGGATCGACCACCGCCGAGCGCGGTGAACGCCAGCAGAAGTCGTCCGGCCCGCCTCCCGTCAGGCGTCTGAGGCGGCGCCACGTTCGTGTGATCGTCATCCTGGGCCTGGCCGTGGTCTTCGTCGGCATCCCGGCCCTGTGGCTGTTCTACGGATCCGACTGGCTGCGCGCCGAGAAGGTCTCGGTGTCGGGGACCCGGGTCCTGACGACGGCTCAGGTCAGGGCGGCCGCCGAGGTTCCCCTCGGGGAGCCGCTGATTTCCGTCGACACCGACGCCATCGAGACGCGACTGCGCCGGAAATTGCCCCGAATCGACGCGGTTGACGTGGTCCGCTCCTGGCCCCACGGAATCGACCTGAAAGTGGTCGAGCGGACTCCGGTTCTGATTGTCCAGAAGGGCGGAAAGTTCGTCGAAGTGGACGATGAAGGTGTCCGTTTCGCCACGGTTTCCGAGGCGCCCAAAGGCGTGCCCGCCCTGGAATTGACGCTGTCGCGCTCCGGTTCGGCCGCCGCCGGCCTGCGCCGCTTCGGCGAGCCCCGGCTGGTGCGCGAGGCGGTCGGGGTCGCCCGCGCCGTTCCGGCCGCGGTCGCCCGCGCCACACGGACCGTCAAGGTCCGTTCCTACGACGGCATCTCGCTGGAGCTGAAGGACGGCCGTACGGTCATGTGGGGCAGCAGTGAGAAGGGGGCCGCGAAGGCCCGTGCGCTGACCGCCCTGATGAAAGCCACGCGCGATGCCCGGCACTTCGACGTGAGCGTCCCCACCGCGCCCGCGTCATCAGGGAGTTGACGCACATCCGCGCAGGCCAGCACCCTGGTTGGGCAGTGCTACGGCTGATCACATAGGGTGAAAAGAAAAACGGGAGGTTCGGCGTGTTCGTTGAACGTGCGCCACTTGTCGACTTAGTGTCCTGTTCAGAAGACTCCAAGGAACGGACACACTGGTAACCCTAAACTTCAGGGTTAGGGTTCGGGTCGGCGATACGGACCGTCCCATTCGGCATCAGTCGTCGGGTCGCGGGGCGCAGGGCGTCACGGGGATCCGGCGACACGTAACTCGAGGCGAGAGGCCTTCGACGTGGCAGCACCGCAGAACTACCTCGCAGTCATCAAAGTCATCGGTGTCGGCGGCGGTGGTGTCAATGCCATCAACCGGATGATCGAGGTCGGTCTCAAGGGCGTCGAGTTCATCGCCATCAACACCGACGCGCAAGCCCTGTTGATGAGCGACGCCGACGTCAAGCTGGACGTCGGCCGTGAACTCACCCGCGGACTCGGCGCCGGAGCCAACCCGGCCGTGGGCCGCAAGGCCGCCGAGGACCACCGCGAGGAGATCGAGGAGGTCCTCAAGGGGGCCGACATGGTCTTCGTGACAGCCGGTGAAGGCGGCGGCACCGGCACCGGCGGCGCGCCCGTCGTGGCCAACATCGCCCGCTCGCTCGGTGCCCTCACCATCGGTGTGGTCACGCGCCCGTTCACCTTCGAGGGGCGGCGCCGCGCGAACCAGGCCGAGGACGGCATCGCCGAGCTCCGCGAAGAGGTCGACACCCTCATCGTCATCCCGAACGACCGGCTGCTGTCCATCTCGGACCGCCAGGTCTCGGTGCTCGACGCCTTCAAGTCGGCCGACCAGGTCCTGCTCTCCGGTGTGCAGGGCATCACCGACCTCATCACCACCCCCGGCCTGATCAACCTCGACTTCGCCGACGTCAAGTCGGTCATGTCCGAGGCCGGCTCGGCCCTGATGGGCATCGGCTCCGCCCGCGGCGACGACCGCGCGGTGGCCGCCGCCGAGATGGCGATCTCCTCGCCGCTGCTGGAGGCGTCCATCGACGGCGCCCGCGGGGTGCTGCTCTCCATCTCCGGCGGCTCCGACCTCGGCCTGTTCGAGATCAACGAGGCCGCCCAGCTGGTCAGTGAGGCCGCCCACCCCGAGGCCAACATCATCTTCGGCGCGGTCATCGACGACGCCCTCGGCGACGAGGTCCGGGTCACCGTGATCGCCGCCGGCTTCGACGGGGGCCAGCCCCCGGCCCGCCGGGAGAACGTGATCGGCTCGGCCTCGGCCAAGCGCGAGGAGCCGGCCCCGGCACGCCAGACCGAGAGCCGCCCGACCTTCGGCTCGCTCGGCAGTGTGAAGCCGAAGGAGGACACGGAGCCCGCTCCGAAGCCGGTCGAGGACATCCCGGTCGCCCCGCCGGTCCCGCCGGCGCCGCGCACCTACTCGGACAGCGCGGCCGAGGAACTGGACGTACCGGACTTCCTCAAGTGATCCTTCTGACGTGATAGGACAGCGCGAGAGCGTGAGCGGCGCGCACTTCGCCTTCACCGACCGGTGGGGCGGGGTGAGCGCCGCTCCGTATGAGGAGCTCAACCTCGGCGGAGCGGTCGGTGACGACCCCGGCGCCGTACGCACCAACCGGGAGCTGGCCGCCAAGTCCCTGGGCCTCGGACCGGACCGGGTGGTCTGGATGAACCAGGTGCACGGGGCGGACGTGGTGGTCGTGGACGAACCCTGGGGATCTTCGCCGGAGATCCCGTCGGTCGACGCGATCGTCACCACGCGGCGCGGGCTCGCCCTCGCGGTGCTCACCGCCGACTGTGTGCCGGTGCTGCTGGCAGACCCCGTCGCCGGGATCGCCGCCGCGGCCCACGCGGGCCGCCCCGGCATGATCGCCGGCGTGGTCCCGGCCGCGCTGCGCGCGATGACGGACCTGGGCGCCGACCCCTCCCGGATCGTCGCCCGCACCGGACCCACCGTGTGCGGCCGGTGTTACGAAGTGCCCGAGGAGATGCGCGCCGAGGTGTCCGCCGTCGAGCCGGCGGCGTACGCCGAGACGAGCTGGGGCACGCCGGCGGTCGACGTGAGCGCCGGAGTGCACGCCCAGCTGGACCGGCTCGGGGTGCGCGACCGGGAGCGGTCGCCGGTGTGCACGCTGGAATCGCGCGATCACTTCTCGTACCGGCGCGACCGCACCACGGGGCGGCTCGCGGGCTATGTGTGGCTGGACTGACAGGACATGACGGACCGTAAGGACGAACTCGCCGCGAATCTGGCGAAAGTGGAGCGGCGCATCGCCGGCGCGTGCGCGGCCGCGGGGCGCCCGCGCGAGGACGTGACCCTGATCGTGGTCACCAAGACCTACCCCGCCAGTGACGTGCGGATCCTCGCGGAACTCGGCGTGCGCCACGTCGCCGAGAACCGCGACCAGGACGCGGCGCCCAAGGCCGCCGCGTGCGCGGATCTGCCCCTGACATGGCACTTCGTGGGTCAACTCCAGACCAACAAGGTGCGATCCGTGGCCAATTACGCGGATTTCGTGCAGTCCGTCGACCGTTCCCGGCTCGTCACCGCGCTGTCGAAGGAGGCCGAGCGGGCCGGGCGCGAGCTGGGGTGCCTGCTCCAGGTCGCGCTCGACGCCGGGGTGAGCGGGCGGGGCGAGCGCGGAGGCGTGGCCCCCGAAGGCGTCGAGGAGTTGGCCGGCCTCGTGGCCGGCGCACCGGGTCTGCGGCTCGACGGTCTGATGACCGTCGCACCGCTCACCGGCGAGTACGCGGGACGCGAACAGGCGGCGTTCGAGCGGTTGATGGATTTGTCGACCGACCTGCGCCGGAGTCATCCGGCTGCCACCATGGTCTCGGCAGGGATGAGTGCGGACCTCGAACAGGCTGTTGCGGCCGGAGCGACACATGTGCGCGTCGGCAGCGCGGTACTCGGAGTCCGCCCCAGGCTCGGGTAACGTCGCCAAGAAGTCGGACCACAGCAGAAAATATGGTCATTGCCGCCGAAAGGCGGATTCAAGGACCACGTGGATCGCGGGCACTTGGCAGTCGTCAGCCGATCCACCACAGAGCGGAGGACTCAGAGCATGGCCGGCGCGATGCGCAAGATGGCGGTCTACCTCGGCCTCGTGGAGGACGATGGGTACGACGGCCGCGGATTCGACCCCGACGACGACTTCGAACCCGAACTGGACCCGGAACCCGAGCGGGACCACCGTCGGCACGAGCCGTCCCACCAGCCGCATGTCTCACATCAGCCCCAAAGGGACGAAGAGGTACGAGTCGCACAAGCGCCCGCACCTCGCGAGCCGGCCCCCCGTCCCGCTTCGCTCCCCGCGGAATCCAGCCGCCCGGCGCGCATCGCGCCCGTGGCATCCATCACACAAGAACGCGCAAGCCTGGAGAAGAACGCACCGGTGATCATGCCCAAGGTCGTGTCGGAACGAGAGCCTTACCGGATCACCACGCTCCACCCGCGGACCTACAACGAGGCCCGTACCATCGGGGAACACTTCCGTGAGGGCACCCCGGTGATCATGAATCTGACTGAGATGGATGACACAGACGCGAAGCGACTTGTCGACTTTGCGGCCGGTTTGGTGTTTGGTCTTCACGGCAGCATCGAGCGGGTGACGCAGAAGGTGTTCCTGTTGTCGCCTGCTAACGTCGATGTCACGGCGGAGGACAAGGCCCGCATCGCAGAGGGCGGGTTCTTCAACCAGAGCTGAGACGCACCACCGGAAACATCAGTACACAGCACTACACAGCAGGGCACAGGGGAGAGGGAAGCAAGAGGTCATGAGCGTGGTTCTGGATGTCGTCTACATCGCGCTGATGTGCTTCCTCATCGTGCTCATCTTCCGGTTGGTCATGGACTACGTCTTCCAGTTCGCCCGCTCATGGCAACCCGGCAAGGCGATGGTGGTCGTTCTGGAGGCCACCTACACTGTCACTGATCCACCGCTCAAGCTTCTGCGGCGGTTCATTCCGCCGCTGCGTCTCGGGGGCGTGGCGCTCGACCTGTCCTTCTTCGTACTGATGATCATCGTCTACATCCTGATCTCGATCGTGAGCCGGCTGTGAGCGATGTGAACCATGGTCTTGCCGAATGCCGACGACTACGTTGAGGTGAAGAGATGCCGTTGACCCCCGAGGACGTGCGGAACAAGCAGTTCACGACCGTCCGCCTCCGAGAAGGCTATGACGAGGACGAGGTCGATGCCTTCCTCGACGAGGTCGAAGCCGAACTGACCCGCCTGCTCCGCGAGAACGAGGACCTGCGCGCCAAACTGGCCGCGGCCACGCGCGCTGCTGCCCAGAACCAGCAGAACATGCGCAAGCCGCCGGAGCAGGACCAGCAGCAGCAACAGCAGCAGCAGGGCATGCGAGGTCCGGGTGGTCCCGTGCCCGCCGGCATATCGGGCCCGCCGCAGCAGCAGATGGGTGGCCCCATGGGTGGTCCGCCCCAGCTGCCGAGCGGTGCCCCGCAGCTGCCCGCCGGTCCCGGCGGTCAGGGTGGTCCCCAGGGTCCTGGTGGTCCCGGTCCGATGGGCCAGGGTCCGGGTCCGATGGGTCAGCCCCCGATGCAGCAGCAGATGGGTGGTCCGATGGGCGGCCCCATGGGCGGTCCGATGGGCGGCCCCGGTCAGGGCCCCGGCGGCGACAGCGCCGCCCGTGTCCTCTCGCTGGCCCAGCAGACCGCCGACCAGGCGATCGCCGAGGCCCGTTCCGAAGCCAACAAGATCGTCGGCGAGGCGCGTTCGCGTGCCGAGGGTCTCGAGCGTGACGCCCGTGCCAAGGCCGACGCCCTGGAGCGGGACGCGCAGGAGAAGCACCGCGTCGCGATGGGCTCCCTGGAGTCCGCCCGCGCCACGCTGGAGCGCAAGGTCGAGGACCTGCGCGGCTTCGAGCGCGAGTACCGCACGCGCCTGAAGTCGTACCTGGAGTCGCAGCTGCGTCAGCTGGAGACCCAGGCCGACGACTCGCTGGCGCCGCCGCGTACTCCCGCGACCGCGTCCCTCCCGCCGTCCCCGGCGCCTTCCATGGCACCGGCCGGCGCGAGCGCCCCGTCCTACGGCGGCAACCAGACGATGGGCGGCCCCCCCTCGCCGTCCGCTCCGTCCTACGGTGGCCAGCAGCAGATGTCCCCGGCGATGACCCAGCCGATGGCGCCGGTGCGTCCGCAGGGCCCGTCGCCGATGGGTCAGGCGCCCTCGCCCATGCGGGGCTTCCTGATCGACGAGGACGACAACTGACGGCCTGATGGCCAGGAGTACGGCGTAGGCGTCGGCAGCGTTCAGGGCGAGGCCCCGGGTTCACCCCCGGGGCCTCGCCCTTTGCCACGTGCGTTCGTGCGTACACAACGCCGAAGGCCCGGTCCCGCCAGGAATCCTGGCAAGACCGGGCCTTCGGCCGGTGCGTTACGCCTTGCGCAGGCGGAACGTCAGGGTCAGGCTCTCGTCGGTGAACGGCTCACCGTAGCCGCCGTCCGCCTCGCCCTGGGCGAAGTCCGTGGCGAGGACCTCGTCGGCGATCAGGCCGGCGTGGTCGGTGAGGGCCGCGACCGTGGCCGCGTCCGTCGCCGTCCAGCGCAGTGCGATGCGGTCGGCCACGTCGAGGCCGCTGTTCTTGCGGGCCTCCTGGATCAGGCGGATCGCGTCACGGGCGAGGCCCGCACGGCGCAGCTCCTCCGTGATCTCCAGGTCCAGGGCGACCGTCGCGCCCGCGTCGGACGCCACCGACCAGCCCTCGCGCGGGGTCTCCGTGATGATGACCTCGTCGGGAGCGAGCGTGACGGTCTCGCCGTCGACCTCCACGGACGCTGTGCCCTCGCGCAGGGCCAGGGACAGGGCGGCCGCGTCCGCGTTCGCGATGGCCTTCGCCACGTCCTGGACGCGCTTGCCGAACCGCTTGCCCAGCGCGCGGAAGTTGGCCTTCGCGGTGGTGTCGACCAGGGAGCCGCCGACCTCGCTCAGCGTGGCCAGGGACTCGACGTTCAGCTCCTCCGTGATCTGCGCGCGCAGTTCAGAGTCCAGCGCGTCGAAGCCGGTGGCAGCGATCAGGGCGCGGGAGAGCGGCTGACGGGTCTTGACGCCCGACTCCGCGCGCGTGGCCCGGCCGAGCTCCACCAGCCGGCGCACCAGCACCATCTGCTTCGACAGCTCCGGGTCGATGGCGGTGAGGTCCGCCTCCGGCCAGGACGACAGGTGCACCGACTCCGGGGCGCCCGGGGTGACCGGCACGATCAGGTCCTGCCAGACCCGCTCGGTGATGAACGGGGTCAGCGGGGCCATGAGCTGCGTCACGGTCCGCACCACCTCGTGCAGCGTGCGCAGGGCCGCCTTGTCGCCCTGCCAGAAGCGGCGGCGGGAGCGGCGCACGTACCAGTTGGACAGGTCGTCGACGAACGCGGACAGCAGCTTGCCGGCGCGCTGGGTGTCGTAGGCGTCGAGGGCCTGGGTGACCTGGTCGGTCAGCGCGTGCAGTTCGGACAGCAGCCAGCGGTCCAGGACCGGGCGGTCGGCCGGGGCCGGGTCGGCCTCGGACGGGGCCCAGCCGGCCGTACGGGCGTACAGGGCCTGGAAGGCGACCGTGTTCCAGTACGTCAGGAGCGTCTTGCGGACGACTTCCTGGATCGTGTTGTGGCCCACCCGGCGGGCCGCCCACGGGGAGCCGCCGGCCGCCATGAACCAGCGGACCGCGTCGGCGCCGTGCTGGTCCATGAGCGGGATCGGCTGCAGGATGTTGCCCAGGTGCTTGGACATCTTGCGGCCGTCCTCGGCGAGGATGTGACCGAGGCAGACCACGTTCTCGTACGACGACTTGTCGAAGACGAGCGTGCCGACCGCCATCAGCGTGTAGAACCAGCCGCGGGTCTGGTCGATGGCCTCGCAGATGAACTGCGCCGGGTAGCGGGTCTCGAACAGTTCCTTGTTCTTGTACGGGTAGCCCCACTGCGCGAACGGCATCGAGCCCGAGTCGTACCAGGCGTCGATCACCTCGGGCACGCGCGTGGCCGTCTTCCCGCAACCGCCCTGCGGGCAGGCGAAGGTGACCTCGTCGATGAACGGGCGGTGCGGGTCCAGGCTCGACTGGTCCGTGCCGGTCAGCTCGGTCAGCTCGGTGAGGGAGCCGACGCAGGTGAGGTGGTCGTCCTCGCAGCGCCAGATGGGCAGCGGGGTGCCCCAGTAGCGGTTGCGGGACAGCGCCCAGTCGATGTTGTTGTTCAGCCAGTCGCCGTAGCGGCCGTTCTTGACCGTGTCCGGGAACCAGTTGGTGTTCTCGTTCTCCGCGAGGAGGCGGTCCTTGATGGCCGTGGTGCGGATGTACCAGGACGGCTGGGCGTAGTAGAGCAGCGCGGTGTGGCAGCGCCAGCAGTGCGGGTAGCTGTGCTCGTACGGGATGTGCTTGAAGAGCAGGCCGCGTTCGTCGAGGTCGGCGGTGAGCTTCTCGTCGGCCTTCTTGAAGAAGACGCCGCCGACCAGCGGGACGTCCTCCTCGAAGGTGCCGTCCGGGCGGACCGGGTTCACGACCGGCAGGCCGTAGGAGCGGCAGACCTTGAGGTCGTCCTCACCGAAGGCGGGGGACTGGTGGACCAGACCCGTGCCGTCCTCGGTGGTGACGTACTCGGCGTTGACGACGAAGTGCGCCGGCTCCGGGAACTCCACCAGCTCGAAGGGGCGCCGGTAGGTCCAGCGCTCCATCTCGGCGCCCGTGAAGGTCTGCCCCGTGCTCTCCCAGCCCTCGCCGAGGGCCTTGGCGAGCAGCGGCTCGGCGACGACGAGCTTCTCCTCGCCGTTCGTGGCGACGACGTAGGTGACCTCGGGGTGGGCCGCGACCGCCGTGTTGGACACCAGCGTCCAGGGCGTGGTCGTCCAGACCAGCAGCGCGGCCTCGCCGGCGAGCGGGCCGGAGGTGAGCGGGAAGCGGACGTAGACGGACGGGTCGACGACCGTCTCGTAGCCCTGTGCCAGCTCGTGGTCGGACAGGCCGGTGCCGCAGCGGGGGCACCAGGGGGCCACGCGGTGGTCCTGGACCAGCAGGCCCTTGTTGAAGATCTCCTTCAGCGACCACCAGACCGACTCGATGTACTCGGGGTCCATCGTGCGGTACGGGTCGTTCAGGTCGGTCCAGTAGCCCATGCGGGTCGTGAGCTCTTCGAAGGCGTCCGTGTGCCGGGTCACCGACTCGCGGCACTTCGCGTTGAACTCCGCGATGCCGTACGCCTCGATGTCCTGCTTGCCGGAGAAGCCGAGCTCCTTCTCGACGGCGAGCTCCACGGGCAGGCCGTGGCAGTCCCAGCCGGCCTTGCGGGCCACGTGGTAGCCGCGCATGGTGCGGAAGCGGGGGAAGACGTCCTTGAAGACGCGGGCCTCGATGTGGTGGGCGCCGGGCATGCCGTTGGCGGTGGGCGGGCCCTCGTAGAACACCCACTCGGGGCGGCCCTCGGACTGCTCCAGGCTCTTGGCGAAGATCTTCTGCTCGCGCCAGAAGTCGAGCACCGCGTGCTCGAGAGCGGGCAGGTCGACCTGGGCGGGGACCTGGCGATACGTCGGCGATGTCATCAGCGGGCTTCCTCCGGGCGGACTTGCTGCCTTCCGTCCGGAGGGACGAGAGCTACGTCTGCCTGCGCCGCCTTCGGCGCGCTCCCGCGGTACCACCCTCCTTGGCCCTCCGGCACGGGGTGTGCGCCGGCGAGCCCCCTCATTGGGGTCGCGATGCCGGGTCTACTGACCGCTGCCTGCGCTGCGGCGTTCTTCCGGCGGCTCCGGGGTGATCTTCACGTCGCGCTCGCCCCCGGGCTTCCACCGTCCCCGGGTCGCTCTGGGCTGCGTACGCCGCTACTCGTCCCCATCCACGCTTTTCGCTCCGCCCAGTGTACGGCGCCGGACGGACAGCGGCGGACCGGATTTCGGGGCCGTCGGGGCGGGTGCCGGAAGGAGCACCGGGAGGACCCTCGTGGGGGCCGCTTATGGGTTTGATGACCCTGATGGGGTGGTATGGGAGTTCGGATCCTGGGACGTCCCGCGCGGCGGATTACCGAACGGGTTGCTGGGCACAACGGATGCAGGTTCGCCGCGCGGCGTGCGCGAGGCGGGCGAATCGGGCGGTGTGCCCCGTTGCCGCGGGACTCGAGTCGATTTATCGTCCCAGCACGATGCGCGAGCAAGATCACAATATGTGAAGGGGCCGCGGCCATGGTGGCGAAGAAGACCGCCGTACAGCAGCCGGCGTCCGGCAGGCCAGCGGAGGCCTCCGGCGGCGCGGCCAAGAACCTGAGCGGCAAGAAGTCCGCACAGGGGGGCTCGGCGGGGCGGGCGGTGAAGGGGGCGGTGGAGAAGGCGGCCGGGGGGACGCGGGCCGCGGTCGAGAAGACCAAGGCGGCCGTGCGGAAGGTGACGGCGCCGGGGGTGGCGGGTGACGAGGAGGCCGGAGAGCAACGGGCGGCGGGCGGGAAGGCCGCCGCGCGGAAGGCGCCGGCCAGGCAGGCGCCGGCCGGGCAGGCCGCGGCGAAGAAGGCCGCTGGCAGGAAGCCTCCTGCGAAGAAGGCACCTGCGGCGGAGTCTTCTGCGGAGCAGACTCCTGCGGCGGAGTCTCCTGCGGATCAGACTCCTGCGAAGAAGGCTCCCGTGAAGGAGGCTCCTGCCGGGAAGGCGGCGGGCGGGGAGGCCGGGGCCGGGACGGCCGGGAAGGCGTCGGTCAAGAAGCCGTCGGTGAAGAAGGTGCCGGCCAAGAAGGCGGCGTCGAAGAAGGCGGTGACCGGGCAGGCGGCCGGACAGGCCGCGGCGGACGGGGGCGACGCGCAGGCCGCCGGGGCGGCTGGGAAGAAAGCAGGCGCCAAGAAGGCCGCGGCGGGGAAGGATCCCGCCGAGGCGGCGGTGGTGGAGGGGGAGGCCGTCGGCGGCAAGCGGAAGGCCGAGAGGGCCGGGGCCGTGAAGAAGGGTGCCGAAGGCGTCGCCGGGCAGGGCGCCGGAGGCACGAGCACCACCAGCAAGAGTGCCGCCGGACCGGGCGCCGCCCGGACCGGCGCGGTCACACAGGACACGGCCGGAAGCAGCACGGCCAAGAAGGCGGGCGCGGCCGAGGCCGCGCCGCAGACGGGAGCGACCACGGTGGGTGCGAAGAAGACTCCTGGCACGGCCACGGCGGCGAAGACCGCCGTTCCGAAGGCCCGGGCGGGCGTGGTGGAGCCCGGTGAGCTCGCGGTACGCCCGGGCGAGGACCCCTGGACGGCGGAGGAGGTCGAGGAGGCCCGGTCGGAGCTGATGTCCGAGGAGGCGCGGCTGCGCGAGGAGATCAGCTCGTCGGAGCGGTCGCTCGCCGGCCTGATGCGGGACTCCGGGGACGGCGCGGGCCACGACGAGGCGGACACCGGCAGCAAGAACATCACACGCGAGCACGAGCTGGCCCTGGCCGCCAACGCGCGCGAGATGCTCGACCAGACCGAGCGGGCCCTGGACCGCCTCGACTCGGGCACCTACGGCCTGTGCGAGAACTGCGGCAACCCCATCGGCAAGGCCCGGATGCAGGCCTTCCCGCGGGCGACGCTGTGCGTGGAGTGCAAGCAGAAGCAGGAGCGCCGGTACTGACCTCCGCCGAATGCCTCCTGAGCACGTCCGCCGCGTGGGGCGTGACGTACCCTCGTGCTCAGTCAGGCACCTAGGTTGAGGGACTCACGTGGCAGAGGCGGAGCGCATCATCGGTACGCCGGACACACCGGACGCGGCCGGGGACGGACGGGAGCGGCCCGGTTCCGAGGACACCGGCGCGCGGACCGGCGAGTCCGGTGCCGAACCGACGGGTCCGGCGGCCGCCGGGGCGCCCGGCACCGACGAGCCGGAGACCGCGGCCGGGCCCGCCCCCCGGGGCAGGCGCCGGATCGCGGTGCTCTTCGCGGTGGCGCTGTTCGCCTACGCCCTCGACCTGATCAGCAAGCTGATCGTGGTGGCCAAGCTGGAGCACCACCCGCCGATCGAGATCATCGGGGACTGGCTGAAGTTCGAGGCGATCCGCAACGCGGGTGCGGCCTTCGGCTTCGGCGAGGCCTTCACCGTCATCTTCACCATGATCGCGGCGGCGGTGATCGTGGTGATCGCCCGTCTGGCCCGCAAGCTGTACAGCCTGCCCTGGGCGATCGCGCTGGGCCTGCTGCTCGGCGGTGCGCTGGGCAACCTCACCGACCGGATCTTCCGGGCGCCGGGCGTCTTCGAGGGCGCGGTGGTGGACTTCATCGCGCCCAAGCACTTCGCCGTGTTCAACCTGGCCGACTCGGCGATCGTGTGCGGCGGCATCCTGATCGTGCTGCTGTCCTTCAAGGGGCTCGACCCGGACGGCACCGTCCACAAGGACTGAGCGCGCGGGGTTGTCCACAGGCGCGTACGGGGGTGCCGGGCCCGTCCGGCATACTCGACGGGTGAGCACGCTTCCCGAGATCCGTACCCTGCCCGTGCCCGACGGCCTGGAGGGCGAGCGCGTCGACGCCGCCATCTCCCGCATGTTCGGCTTCTCCCGTACCAAGGCGGCCGAGCTCGCCGCCGCGGGGAAGGTCACGGTCGACGGGTCGGTGGTCGGCAAGTCGGAGCGGGTGCACGGCGGGGCCTGGCTGGAGGTCGAGATGCCGCAGGCCCCGGCGCCGGTGCAGGTGGTGGCCGAGCCGGTCGAGGGCATGGAGATCGTGCACGACGACGATGACGTGGTCGTCATCGTCAAGCCGGTCGGCGTGGCCGCGCACCCGTCGCCGGGCTGGACCGGGCCGACCGTCATCGGCGGCCTCGCCGCCGCCGGGTACCGGATCTCCACCTCCGGCGCCGCCGAGCGCCAGGGCATCGTGCACCGGCTCGACGTCGGCACGTCGGGGCTGATGGTCGTGGCCAAGTCGGAGTACGCGTACACGTCGCTGAAGCGCCAGTTCAAGGAGCGCACGGTCGACAAGCGGTACCACACGCTCGTCCAGGGCCACCCGGACCCGACCAGCGGCACCATCGACGCGCCCATCGGACGGCACCCGCAGCACGACTACAAGTGGGCCGTCACCGCCGAGGGCAAGCCGTCGGTCACGCACTACGACCTCATCGAGGCGTTCCGCGCCGCGTCGCTGCTCGACGTGAAGCTGGAGACCGGCCGCACCCACCAGATCCGTGTCCACATGGCCGCCCACCGGCACCCCTGCGTCGGCGACCTGACGTACGGCGCCGACCCGACCCTCGCCAAGCGGCTGCGCCTGACCCGCCAGTGGCTGCACGCGGTGCGGCTCGGCTTCGAGCACCCCGGCGACGGGCAGTGGGTGGAGTTCTCCTGCGACTACCCGGAGGACCTGCGCAACGCGCTGGAGCAGGTGCGGGAGGAGACGTACGCGTGAGTGAGCCCGGTTACGCGGTGCGCGCCGCCGAGGACCCGGCCGACCGCGCGGCGTGCTTCGCGGTGCGCAAGGAGGTCTTCGTCCGCGAGCAGGGCGTGCCGGAGGACCTGGAGTACGACGCGTACGACGCCGGTGCCGTCCACGTCCTGGCCGTCCGGGAGGACGGGGTGCCGCTCGGGACCGGGCGGCTGCTGGTCGGGGAGGCGGCAGTGGCGCAGACCGGGGCCGACGCGTCGGTGGGCTCCCTCGGCCGGCTCGCCGTGACCGCTCACGCGCGTGGGCTCGGGGTCGGGGCCGCCCTGGTGCGTGCCCTCGAGGAGGAGGCGCGTGCGCGGGGGCTCGCGGCCGTGGACCTGCACGCCCAGACGCACGCGCTCGGCTTCTACCAGCGGCTCGGCTACGCGGCCTATGGATCGGAGTACCTGGAGGCCGGCCTCCCGCACCAGGCGATGCGGCGTTCGCTCTAGCCCCGCGGTGCGGCGTTCGCCCCAGCCCGTGGTGCGGGTGCCGAAACGGTTTGTCACAGGTGTTGCGTGGCAGTCTTGAGATCAGTCGTGTGACCGTCTGACCTCCCGGAGCGCTGACCGTGGATCAGTTGGCCCTGTTGTTCGTGCTGCTGCTCGGGGCCGTGATCAGCGTCCCGGTCGGGGATCGGCTCGGGATGCCCGCGCCGGTGCTGATGACCCTGCTCGGCATAGTCCTCGCGCTGCTCGACTTCGTCCCGAACGTCGACATCCCGCCGGACCTGATCCTGCCGCTGCTGCTGCCGCCCCTGCTGTACGCCGCCGTGCGGCGCACCTCGTGGCGGCAGTTCGCGGCGAACAAGAGACCCATCTTCCTGCTGGCCGTGGCGCTGGTCTTCGTCACCATGGCCTGCGTGGCCGCGGCGGCGAACGCGATCGTGCCGGGTCTGCCGCTCGCCGCGGCGTTCGCGCTCGGTGCGCTGGTGGCGCCGCCGGACCCGGTCGCGGCGACCGCCGTGGCCGGGCAGCTGGGGCTGCCGCGCCGCCTGGTGTCGATCCTGGAGGGCGAGGGGCTGTTCAACGACGTGACGGCCATCGTCCTGTACCACGTGGCGATCGCCGCCGCCGTGAGCGGGACGTTCTCGCCCTGGAAGGCCGGGCTCGACCTGGTGCTGTCGGCCGTCGTGGCGATCGCGGTGGGGCTCGCCCTCGGCTGGGGCGCGAACAAGCTGATGGAGCGACTGGACGACGCGACCCTGCAGATCGGGCTGACCCTGCTGGTGCCGTACGCCTCCTACGTGATGGCCGAGGAACTGCACGGCTCGGGGGTGCTCGCCGTGCTCACCACCGCGCTGTTCCTCGCGGAGTACGGCTCCGACGCCGACGACGTCATGACGCGGCTGGCCGGGCACACGTTCTGGAACATCGTCGACACGCTCGTCACCGGGGTCGCGTTCGGCCTGGTCGGGCTGGAGCTGCACAACGCGATCAACACCGCGGCCGGCCGGTGGGGCCAGTTGCTCGGGTGGGCGGCGCTGGTGGTGTGCGTGGTGGTGTTCGTCCGGCTGCTGTGGCTGCTGCCGGCGACCTGGCTGACCAAACGGCTGCACGCCCGGCGGGACTACGACGAGGACATCCCCGTCAGCTGGCGCGAGACCGTGGTGATGTGGTGGTCCGGCATGCGGGGAGTGGCCTCGGTCGCGCTGGTGCTGGCCATCCCGCTGGAGACCGACTCCGGGGCGCCGTTCCCCAACCGGGACGAGATCATCTTCATCGCGTTCGGGGTGATCATGGTCACGCTGGTGGTGCAGGGGCTGACGCTGCCGTGGCTGGTGCGGTGGCTCGGGGTGAAGGCCGACACCGACGCGGAGAAGGAGTTCGCCAAGACCCTGGCGATCCGGGCGTCGCGGGCGGCCAAGCGGCGGCTGCGGGAGATCGAGGAGAGCGAGGAGCTGCCGGAGGAGCTGACCGAGCAGATGCTGCGGCGCGCGTTCGACATCGGCGTGCGGATCAGCCCGGACGTGGCGGAGGACGAGCGGCGTGAGGCGCACCGGGAGCGGGCCAGGCAGCTGAAGCGGATGCGGCGGATCCAGCAGGAGATGCTGAGCGCCGCGCGGCACGAGGTGCTGGCGGCGCGCAGTGAGCCCGGGGCGGATCCCGAGGTGGTGGACCGGGTGCTGCGCCATCTCGACGTGCGGAGCCTGAGGTGAGCCGCCCCCGCACCCACCGCCGTCGTTGACGGTGGGCGGCCGGGGCGGCGCGGGGTCGCCGGAACGGCGCGGCAGGGCCGACGGCGGCGCCGAGCGCGGTCACCGAGCCCCCACACACCAGGACGGCTGTCCGCGGCACGGGCAGCCGTCCTGGGTGTGCGCACCGGGGCGTGCGCCGCGGGTCCGTCAGCGCTCCGAGCGGGGCGAGCCGTGATACCGGCGCTGGTGCGGCACCCCGTCCGGGGACCGGCGGGCGCCGTCGTGCGAGGGATGGGTGCCGTTCAGGGCCGGTGGCAGTACCGCGTCCGCCGTGTTGACCCGGGGGAGGGCGTACGGGTGTTCGTCGGCCAGCCAGCGGATCATCCGCTCGCGGACCGCGACCCGGACCGTCCAGATGTCGTCGGCGTCCTTGGCGGTCACCAGGGCGCGCACCTGCATGGTGTTCGGCGTGGTGTCCGTCACGGACAGGTCGTAGGCGCGGCCGTCCCAGGCCGGGCACTCGCGCAGGATGTCGCGGAGCTTGTCGCGCATCGCGTCCACGGGCGCCGTGTGGTCGAGGTGCCAGTAGACGATGCCGGTCATCTGCGGCGTCCCGCGCGACCAGTTCTCGAACGGCTTGGACGTGAAGTACGACACCGGCATGGTGATCCGGCGCTCGTCCCAGGTGCGCACGGCCAGGAACGTCAGCGTGATCTCCTCGACCGTGCCCCACTCGCCGTCCACCACCACGGTGTCCCCGATGCGCACCATGTCGCCGAAGGCGATCTGGAACCCGGCGAACATGTTGCTCAGGGTGGACTGGGCGGCGACACCGGCGACGATGCCGAGGATGCCGGCCGAGGCCAGCAGCGAGGCACCGGCCGCCTTGAACGCCGGGAAGGTCAGCAGCATGCTCGCCGCGGCCACCACCCCGACGATCGCGGACACCACCCGCATGATCAGCGTCACCTGGGTGCGCACCCGGCGGACCCGGGCCGGATCACGGTGCGCCCGGCCGTGGGCGTACCGGCTGTAGGACGTCTCGACTATCGCCGCCGCGATCCGGATGATCAGCCACGCGGTGGACCCGATCAGCACCAGGGTCAGGGCCCGGCCGACGGCCTCCTCGTTGCTCCGCAGCAGGTCCGCCTCGTCGTAGGACCCTCTCAGCAGGGCGGCGCACAGCACGAGCTGGTACGGGATGCGGGCACGGCGCAGCAGCCCCCACAGCGGGGTGTCGTGGTGCCGGTCGTCGGCCTTGCGCAGCAGGAAGTCGGTGGCCCAGCCGATCACCAGCGTGAGCACGACCGAGCCACCGACCACGATCAGCGGTCGTAGCAGGTTCTCCATGCCCCCGAACCTAACCGGCTCCCCGGGGTCATGAACATGTGACTTCGGCGGCGTCCTGGGTAGTGCCGGAATCCGGGTCCGTCACACCCGGCTGGCACCATGGCCTCATGAACATCATGCTCTTTCACTCGACCTTCGGGCTGCGGCCCGCAGTGCACCAGGCCGCTGACCGGCTGCGTTCGGCCGGTCACGAGGTGTGGACGCCCGACCTCTTCGAGGGGCGCACGTTCGAGACGGTCGAGGAGGGCATGGAGCACAAGGAGCGGATCGGCAAGGAGGAGCTGCTGAAGCGGGCCGTACTGGCCGCCGCGCCCTACTCGGAGCGCGGGCTCGTCTACGCCGGGTTCTCGCTCGGCGCCTCCATCGCCCAGACCCTGGCTCTCGGCGACGACAAGGCACGCGGCCTGCTGCTCCTGCACGGCACCTCGGACATCGCGCCGGGCGTCACCGTGGACGGGCTGCCGGTCCAGCTGCACGTGGCGGAGCCGGACCCCTTCGAGACGGACGACTGGCTCAGCGCCTGGTACCTGCAGATGGGCCGCACCGGCGCCGACGTCGAGGTGTACCGGTACGCCGGGGCCGGTCACCTCTACACCGACCCCGAGCTGCCCGACCACGACGCGGAGGCCGCCGAGGCCACCTGGCGGGTGGCGCTCGGCTTCCTCGACAGCCTGTGAGGGACGGCTCAGACCGGGTCGTAGACGCGTTCGAGCTTCTGGGTGCCGCTGCGCGTGCGGTACGAGCGCGACCACTTGGCCGTGGCGTCGCGCCTGGCCCGGTCGGAGACGACGTAGTAGTCCATCTGCGCGCGCTCGGCCGTGATGTCCAGGACGCCGTAGCCGTGGCGGTCGGTGTCGACCCAGTGGACGTGCCGGTTGGCCGCGCGGATGACCGGTGAGGCGACCGCGGAGACCGTGCCCTCGGGAACCTTGACGATGTCGTCGAGGTTGTCCGAGGTGACCGAGGTGACCACGAACTCCGTGGCCGCCGACGGGGAGAGCGGGTACGTGCCCGCGTCCACCGGCACGTCGTTGGCCCACGCCATGTGGATGTCGCCGGTGAGGAAGACCGTGTTGCGGATGGCGTTGGCGCGCAGGTGCGTCAGGATCTCGCGGCGGTCGTCGGTGTAGCCGTCCCACTGGTCGGTGTTGAGGGCGAGGCCCTCCTGCGGCAGGCCCAGCAGCTTGGCCAGCGGCTTGAGCAGGTCGGCGGAGAGCGAGCCGATGGCGAACGGCGAGATCATCACCGAGTTGCCGACCAGCCGCCAGGTGGTGTCGGACGCCGTCAGGCCCGCCTTGAGCCAGTCGAGCTGGGCGCGGCCGGTGAGGGTGCGGTCCGGGTCGTCGACCTCGCCGTTGCCGACCTTCACCTGCTGGGAGCGGAAGGAGCGCAGGTCCAGCAGCGACAGGTCCACCAGCTTGCCGAAGCGCAGCCGGCGGTAGGTGGTGCCGGCGACCGCGGGACGCACCGGCATCCACTCGAAGTAGGCCTGCTTGGCGGCGGCCTGACGGGCGGCCCAGGTGCCCTCGGCGCCCTCCGTGTGGTTCTCGGCGCCGCCCGACCAGGCGTCGTTGGCGATCTCGTGGTCGTCCCAGATGGCCACGACCGGGGCCGCCGCGTGCAGGGCCTGGAGGTCCGGGTCGGTCTTGTAACGGGCGTGCCGGACGCGGTAGTCGGCCAGTGTGACGATCTCGTGCGCCGGGGCGTGCGGGCGGACGACCGTGCCGCGGGTGCCGTACTCGCCGGTGCCGTACTCGTAGATGTAGTCGCCGAGGTGCAGCCAGGCGTCCAGGTCGCCGCGGGCCGCGAGGTGCCGGTACGGGGCGAAGTACCCGGCCTCCCAGTTGGCGCAGGAGACCACGCCGAAACGCAGGCCCGGGACGGCCGCGTCGGGGGCGGGGGCGGTGCGGGTGCGGGCGGCGGGGGAGTCGGTGCCGCCGGCGGAGAAGCGGAACCAGTAGTCCGTGCCCGGCCGCAGACCGCGGATGTCGGCCTTCACGGTGTGGTCCGACGCGGCGGTCGCGAGGGTGGAGCCCTTGGCGACGACCTGCGTGAACGCCTTGTCCAGGGCGACGGTCCAGCTCACCTCGGTGTCCGGACCGAGCCCGGAGCCGGGTATCGCCTCGGGGACGGGCGTCACGCGGGTCCACAGCAGGACGCCGTCCGGCAGGGGGTCACCGGAGGCGACGCCGTGCAGGAAGGCGGGGGCCTGGTCGACGGCGCGCGCGGGCAGGGTGGCCGCCAGCGGTCCGGCCAGGACGGCGGTCGCCGCCGCGGCCTTGACGACCGTACGGCGGCGCGGGGTGAGGGAGTTGGGGCCCTCGGACGTGTTCGATGATCTGTATCGACTGGTCACGAGCGATCAGGTTACTGGTCGGTATGCACCGGAGCGGGCGAACTCCGGAAGTTCGCCCGCTCTTCACATGCCGGCCGGTCCCCGGCCCGCCGTCACTTCTTCAGGGCCTCGCCCACGACCCGGTTGAAGTCCTCCACCGTCATCAGCGGCGTGCCCTGGCCGTCGGCCGTGAGCTGCTTGCCGTCCATGACGAAGCCCGGGGTGCCCGTGACGCCGTCCTTGTTGTCGTCGAACGTCTTCGACATGGCCATCGCCCAGGCGTCGAAGGTGCCCTTCTCGACCGCGTTCTGGAACTTCTTGTTGCCCTTCAGCTCCGGGACGCTGTCCGCCACCTTGATGAGGTAGCTGTCCTTCTTGAACTCGTCGGAGGTCTCCTCCGGGTGGAACTTCGCCGAGTACAGCGCGGCCTTGTAGTCGAGGAACGCCTCGTCGCTGACGTTCAGGGCGGCGCCCAGGGCGCTCAGCGCGTTCTTGGAGCCCTCGCCGTTGTCCTTGTCGTCGATGAAGGTGGCCCCGATGAACTGCATCTTGTACTTGCCGTCGTCGATGTCCTTCTTCACGGTCGGGCCGACGACCTGCTCGAACTGGGCGCACACCGGGCAGCGCGGGTCCTCGTAGATCTTCAGGGTCTTCTTCGCCGAGTCCTTGCCGATGACGACCGTGGTGCCGTCGGTGCCCGTGGTGTTGGCGGGGGCGACGACCTCGGCGTCCTTCTTGGCCTCCCAGTAGCCCGGCTCGTTGCCCTGGACGACCGCGTAGCCGATGCCGCCGGCTATCGCCAGCACGCCGACGACGGAACAGGCGACGACGATCTGCCGCTTGGTCTTGGCCCGCTTCGCCTCGCGCTCGCGCTCGACGCGCAGCCGCTCGCGGGCCGCCGTCTTCGCCGACTGGCTGTTGCGCTTGCTCATGGTGGTGTTCTCCGTGGGGGACGCGCACACGTCGTGTGCGGGATGCGTAAGGGGGACTGCTCGTGCTCACAGCCGCGGTGCGTGAGGGCGGACGCCTCAGACGCGGGCGGGCGAGCAGGGCGGTCCGCGCCGTCCCAGGGAGTACGCGAGAACCAGGTCGCGGGCGGTGCGCGTGCGGTCGGCGGCGCGCGGTGACAGCCGGCGGCCGGCCGGACGCCGCCGCACCGTCACCGCGGCGACCGCCAGCAGCAGCGGCCGGAACGTCGTCGCCGTCACCGCGCCCAGCAGCTGGGCCAGGGCCCGCTCGCCGCGGCGCAGCCAGACGGCGGCCGTGAGACCGACGCCGAGGTGCGCCCCGAGCAGCAGCCAGGCCGTGGCCGGATCGGCGTGGGCGACCGCCGCCGCGAGCCGCTCCGTGCCCGTCGCCCCGGCCATCCGGGCCAGCGGGGTGCCGACCTCGCCGCCGCCGCACAGCACGTCCAGACCGACCGAGCGCAGCGGGCCCGCGACCGGGCCGCCCGCCCGGCCGTAGCAGGCGTGCTGGCCCGTGGTGAACACCGTGTCGGCGGCCAGCTCCAGCGGGATCAGCAGGCCGGCGATCCGCCCGAAGGAGCGCTCGCGGCCCGCCAGGGCGTAGGCGAGGACGAACACGGCGGCGGCGACCGCCGCCACCGTGCCCAGCGGCAGCGGGGCCCGGGACAGCAGCACGTGCGACGCGGTGCTGAGCGTCACGACCACGGCCGTGAACAGCGCCGCGCGCACGGCTCTGAGCGGGATCCCGGATATGTCCATAGCGAGAGAAGAGTCTGTCACGGGGGCCCGTAAGGGACCCCTAAAGGCATCCTGTGCGAGTCCGGTCCGTCACAGACCCGGGATCCGGCCGTTGCGGAAGAGGTCCACGAAGGCCTGGTGGTCGGCACGCGCGCGTGCGCCGTAGCCGTGCGCGAAGTCGACCAGCAGGGGAGCGAAGCCCTCCTCGTCGGCCGCGATCGCCGCGTCGATGGCCCGCTCGGTGGAGAACGGCACCAGGGACTCGCCGGACTGGTCGTCGGCCGCAGCGTGCATCGCGGCCGTCGCCCGGCCGAGGTCGGCCACCACCTGGGCGATCTCCTCCGGGTCGTCGATGTCGCCCCAGTCGAGGTCCACCGCGTACGGCGAGACCTCGGCGACCAGCTGGCCCGCGCCGTCCAGCTCGGTCCAGCCCAGCCACGGGTCCGCGTGCGCCTGGAGGGCCCGCTGGGAGATGACCGTGCGGTGCCCCTCGTGCTGGAAGTAGTCGCGGATCGCCCGGTCCGTGACGTGCCGGGAGACGGCCGGGGTCTGGGCCTGCTTGATGTAGATCACGACATCGTTCTCCAGGGCGTCGCTGTGCCCCTCCAGGAGGATGTTGTACGACGGCAGCCCCGCCGAGCCGATGCCGATGCCGCGGCGGCCGACGACGTCCTTCACACGGTAGGAGTCCGGGCGGGCCAGGGAGCTGTCCGGAAGCGTCTCCAGATAGCCGTCGAAGGCCGCGAGGACCTTGTAGCGCGTGGCCGCGTCCAGCTCGACCGAGCCGCCGCCGGGCGCGAAGCGGCGCTCGAAGTCGCGGATCTCCGTCATCGACTCCAGCAGCCCGAAGCGGGTCAGCGAACGGGCGTCACGCAGCGCGTCCAGCAGCGGGCCCTGCGCGGTGTCCAGCGTGAACGGCGGCACCTCGTCGCTCTTCGCGCCCGTGGCCAGGGCGTGGATCCGCTCCCGGTACGCGCCCGCGTACACCCGCACCAGTTCGGTGATCTGCTCGTCGCCGAGCGCCTTGGCGTAGCCGATCAGCGCGATGGAGGCGGCGAACCGCGCCAGGTCCCAGGTGAAGGGGCCGACGTAGGCCTCGTCGAAGTCGTTGACGTTGAAGATCAGGCGGCCGTTGGCGTCCATGTACGTGCCGAAGTTCTCCGCGTGCAGGTCGCCGTGGATCCACACGCGCGAGGTGCGCTCGTCCAGGTAGGGGCCGTCCAGGAGCCCCTGGCGGTCGAGGTCGTGGTAGAAGAGGCACGCCGTGCCCCGGTAGAAGGCGAAGGCCGAGGCCGCCATCTTGCGGAACTTCACACGGAACGCGGCCGGGTCGGCGGCCAGCAGCTCGCCGAAGGCGGTGTCGAAGACGGCGAGGATCTCCTCACCGCGGTGCTCGTCGTCGAGCTGCGGGAACGACATCGCTGGGTGCCTCCTGGTGCGTGCGTCACAGGGCGGCAGGTCCGCCCTCTGCCTAACGTGCGGGGGCCCGCGCGAGTGCCCGCGGCCCCCGCACGAAGGTACGCGGGTCAGGCCCCCGCGTGTCAGTGCCGAGGCATAGACTTCGACGCTGTCCCCCAGACTGCCCGCAGCCTGTCGGACGCCATTCGACCCGTGTTCTTCCTGGAGGCCGCAGCCGTGTCAAAGCCGCCGTTCACGCACCTGCACGTCCACACCCAGTACTCGCTGCTGGACGGTGCCGCGCGGCTGAAGGACATGTTCAACGCGTGCAACGAGATGGGCATGACCCACATCGCCATGTCCGACCACGGCAACCTCCACGGGGCGTACGACTTCTACCACTCCGCGCAGAAGGCCGGGATCACCCCGATCATCGGGATCGAGGCGTATGTCGCGCCCGAGTCGCGCCGCAACAAGCGCAAGATCCAGTGGGGCCAGCCGCACCAGAAGCGGGACGACGTCTCCGGTTCCGGTGGCTACACCCACAAGACGATGTGGGCCGTGAACAAGACCGGCCTGCACAACCTCTTCCGGCTCTCCTCCGACGCCTACGCCGAGGGCTGGCTGCAGAAGTGGCCCCGGATGGACAAGGAGACCATCGCCAAGTGGTCCGAGGGGATCGTCGCCTCCACCGGCTGCCCCTCCGGCGAGGTGCAGACCCGGCTGCGCCTCGGCCACTTCGACGAGGCCCTCAAGGCCGCCGCCGAGTACCAGGACATCTTCGGCAAGGACAAGTACTTCCTGGAGCTGATGGACCACGGCATCGAGATCGAGCACCGGGTCCGCGACGGCCTGCTGGAGATCGGCAGGAAGCTCGGCATCCCCCCGCTGGTCACCAACGACTCGCACTACACCTACGCGCACGAGGCGGGCGCCCACGACGCGCTGCTGTGCATCCAGACCGGCAAGAACCTCTCCGACCCGGACCGCTTCAAGTTCGACGGCACGGGCTACTACCTGAAGTCCACCGACGAGATGTACGCCATCGACTCCTCGGACGCCTGGCAGGAGGGCTGCGCCAACACCCGGCTGATCGCCGAGATGGTCGACACCACGGGCATGTTCCAGAAGCGCGACCTCATGCCCAAGTTCGACATCCCGGAGGGGTACACGGAGGTCAGCTGGTTCCGCGAGGAGACCATGCGCGGCATGCACCGCCGCTTCCCGGACGGCATCCCGGACGACCGCATGAAGCAGGTCGAGTACGAGATGGACACCATCATCTCGATGGGCTTCCCGGGCTACTTCCTCGTGGTCGCCGACTTCATCATGTGGGCCAAGAAGCAGGGCATCGCGGTCGGCCCCGGCCGTGGTTCCGCGGCCGGCTCGATCGTCGCCTACGCCCTCGGCATCACCGACCTCGACCCCATCCCGCACGGCCTGATCTTCGAGCGGTTCCTCAACCCCGAGCGCATCTCCATGCCCGACGTCGACATCGACTTCGACGAGCGCCGGCGCGTCGAGGTGATCCGGTACGTGACGGAGAAGTACGGCGCCGACAAGGTCGCCATGATCGGCACGTACGGCACCATCAAGGCCAAGAACGCGATCAAGGACTCCGCGCGCGTGCTGGGCTACCCGTACGCGATGGGCGACCGCCTCACCAAGGCCATGCCCGCCGACGTCCTCGGCAAGGGCATCAACCTCGACGGCATCACCAACCCCGAGCACCCCCGCTACTCGGAGGCGGGCGAGATCCGGGCGATGTACGAGAACGAGCCGGACGTGAAGAAGGTCATCGACACCGCCAAGGGCGTCGAGGGCCTGGTGCGGCAGATGGGCGTGCACGCCGCCGGCGTGATCATGTCCAGCGAGACCATCACCGACCACGTCCCCGTCTGGGTCCGGCACACCGACGGCGTGACCATCACGCAGTGGGACTACCCGAGCTGCGAGTCGCTCGGCCTGCTGAAGATGGACTTCCTCGGCCTGCGCAACCTGACGATCATGGACGACGCCGTGAAGATGGTGAAGTCCAACAAGGGGATCGACATCGATCTCCTGAGCCTCCCGCTCGACGACCCCACGACCTTCGAACTGCTCCAGCGCGGCGACACCCTCGGCGTCTTCCAGTTCGACGGCGGCCCCATGCGCTCCCTGCTCCGGCTGATGAAGCCGGACAACTTCGAAGACATCTCCGCCGTGTCGGCCCTGTACCGCCCGGGCCCGATGGGCATGAACTCCCACACGAACTACGCGCTGCGCAAGAACGGGCAGCAGGAGATCACGCCCATCCACCCCGAGCTGGAGGAGCCGCTCAAGGAGGTCCTGGACGTCACCTACGGCCTGATCGTCTATCAGGAGCAGGTGCAGAAGGCCGCCCAGATCATCGCCGGCTACTCGCTCGGCGAGGCCGACATCCTCCGCCGCGTGATGGGCAAGAAGAAGCCCGAGGAACTGGCGAAGAACTTCGTCCTGTTCCAGGAGGGCGCCCGCAAGAAGGGCTACAGCGACGAGGCCATCCAGGCGCTCTGGGACGTGCTGGTCCCCTTCGCCGGCTACGCGTTCAACAAGGCGCACTCCGCCGCGTACGGGCTCGTCTCGTACTGGACGGCGTACCTCAAGGCGAACCACCCGGCCGAGTACATGGCCGCGCTCCTGACGTCCGTGAAGGACGACAAGGACAAGTCGGCCGTCTACCTCAACGAGTGCCGCCGCATGGGCATCCGGGTGCTCCCGCCGAACGTCAACGAGTCGATGTCCAACTTCGCGGCCCAGGGCGACGACGTGATCCTCTTCGGCCTCTCCGCCGTCCGCAACGTCGGCACCAACGTGGTCGAGTCGATCATCCGGTGCCGCAAGGCCAAGGGGAAGTACACCTCCTTCCCGGACTACCTCGACAAGGTCGAGGCGGTGGTCTGCAACAAGCGCACCACCGAGTCGCTGATCAAGGCCGGCGCCTTCGACTCCCTCGGCCACACCCGCAAGGGCCTCACCGCCCAGTACGAGCCGATGATCGACAACGTGGTCGCGGTCAAGCGCAAGGAGGCCGAGGGACAGTTCGACCTCTTCGGCGGCATGGGCGAGGACGAGAGCAGCGAGCCGGGCTTCGGGCTCGACGTGGAGTTCTCCACCGACGAGTGGGACAAGACCTATCTGCTCGCCCAGGAGCGCGAGATGCTCGGTCTGTACGTCTCGGACCACCCGCTGTTCGGACTGGAGCACATCCTGTCCGACAAGGCGGACGCGGGCATCTCCCAGCTGACCGGAGGCGAGCACGCGGACGGCGCGGTCGTCACCATCGGCGGCATCATCTCGGGCCTGCAGCGCAAGATGACCAAGCAGGGCAACGCCTGGGCCATCGCCACCGTCGAGGACCTCGCCGGCTCCATCGAGTGCATGTTCTTCCCCGCGACCTACCAGCTCGTGTCGACCCAACTCGTCGAGGACGCGGTGGTGTTCGTCAAGGGCCGCCTCGACAAGCGCGAGGACGTGCCGCGGCTGGTCGCGATGGAGCTCATGGTCCCGGACCTGTCCAACGCGGGCACCAACGCGCCCGTCGTCCTCACCATCCCGGCCACCCGGGTCACCCCGCCGCTGGTCAGCCGCCTCGGCGAGGTGCTCAGCCACCACAAGGGCGACAGCGAGGTCCGGATCAAGCTCCAGGGACCGACCAAGACGACCGTGCTGCGCCTGGACCGGCACCGGGTCAAGCCGGACCCGGCGCTCTTCGGTGACCTGAAGGTGCTGCTCGGCCCGTCCTGCCTGGCGGGCTGAGGCGCGGCCGCGGAAGGCGGCTTCCGACGCACGTGAGGGGCGTACCCGGTACCTGGTACGCCCCTCACGTATGTGCGTGGGTCTCATCACCCGTCACACGGACGTCAGTTGTGGCCGAAGCTGCGCTTCCGCTTGCGGGAGGCCACGTCGCCGGGGGTCAGCTCGACGTCGGTCTGCGGCTCCGCCTCCATCGCGGGGCTGCGGTCCGCCCGCTGCCCGCGCTCGGTCGGACGCTGCTGCTTACGGTCACGGTTCTTGTTCTTGGCCATGGTGATGCCTCCTGTGGGGGATCTAGGGGCCAGGGCCGCGACCAGATTCACACAGGCCGACAACGATCGCATGTCGGACAATTACCCTGCGTGACAGGGGTAGTCGGAGGAGGGCGGGGCGAAACGCCACGCCGAAGATCGAGTTCCGGCCGTTAACCTCCGCGCCGTCGGGCAGACTCGAAGCAAGCCCCGAAGCAAACCTCCTGGGAAGAGGGTGAGTCGCGTGGACCGCTGCATCGTCCTGGTGGACGCCGGGTATCTGCTGGGAGCCGCGGCGAGCCTTCTCGCCGGGGAGCCCTCGCGGTCCCGCATCACGGTCGACCACACAGCCCTCATCCAGGGGCTGCGCGAGCGTGCCGAATCCGACACACAGCAGCCCCTGCTGCGCATCTACTGGTTCGACGGCGCCCCCGACCGCGTCCCGCAACCCGAACACCGCAGGCTGCGCGTGATGCCCCGGGTCACCGTCCGGCTCGGCGCCCTGACCCGCAGCGACGGCCGCTGGGCGCAGAAGGGCGTGGACGCCGCCATGCACGCCGAACTGACCGAACTGGCCCGCAACCGCGCCTGCTCCGACGTGGTCCTGGTGACCGGCGACGGCGACCTGCTGCCCGGCATGATGGCCGCCAAGGAGCACGGCGTCGCCGTCCACCTGTGGGCCGTGCAGGCCGCCGACGGCGACTACAACCAGTCCGAGGACCTGGTCGCCGAGGCCGACGAACGGCGCGTGCTGGACCGCGCCTGGATCACCAAGGCCGTCCGCGCCAAGGAGCACACCGGGGTGTGCGCCCCGCAGCCCGCGCCCCGGCCCGAGATCGCCGCGATTCTCTCCGCGCCGCTGCCCGACTCCGCCCTCGCCGCCCCGCCCGAGCGGCCCGCCCCGCAGCCCCCGCACCCGGTGCCCGGCCCCGGGCAGAACGGCAGCGAGGAACGGGTGCCCGCCGCCAAAGGAGTCCCCACGCCCAAAGACCTCGCCGCCCTGCGCGCCCCCGGCCCCCCGCCCGCCCAGCCCCCCGCCTCCGCCACCCTCCGCTGGTCCTCCGACAAAGGCTGGGTCGACCGGCCCGCGGCCGAGCCCCCCGAGGCCGCCTCGATGCCGACGCTCGCCCAGCTGACCACCGCCGAGCAGCGCTGGGCCGACCGCGAGGAGGACATCACCACGGTCGGCGGCGACCCCTTCGAGGTGGGCCAGGTCTTCGCCCGGCGCTGGGTGGAACGCCTCGGCGACCAGAGCCACCTGCAGAAACTGTCCGGCATGTACCCGCGCATCCCGCACCGCGTCGACGGCGAGCTGCTGCGCTACGCCGCCCGGTTCGGCCTGCTCGCCCACAAGGACGACCAGATCGACGAACGCGACCGCTACGCCATCCGGGCCGGTTTCTGGAAGGAGATCGGCGTGCGCACGGGCGTGGAACACGCCCCCGTCGGCGACTGAGGCCGCACCGGCCGATGTGCCGCTGTCGGCCGACCCGGGGGCGGACCGGGGCCGCCGACCCCGTAGTCTCGTCCCTTGTGAGTACGCGCGCGGCACAGGCATTTCGGCACGATGGCGACATCGTGTGCGCGGTGCGCGGGCTGACCAAGACCTATCCCGCGGTGCGGGGCCGGCGCGGCACGCCCGCCACACCCGAGGTCCGGGCCACGGACGACGTGCGGCTGGAGATCCGCCGCGGCGAGATCTTCGGTCTGCTCGGCCCGAACGGCGCGGGCAAGTCCACCCTGGTGCGCCAGCTGACCGGTCTGATGCGGCCCGACGGCGGCAGCGTCGAGATCCTCGGGCACGACATCGTGCGCCACCCGGAGCGGGCCGCGCGGATCCTCGCCTATCTCGGCCAGGAGTCGACCGCCCTCGACGAACTGACCGTCTCGCTCGCCGCCGAGACCACCGGGCGGCTGCGCGGCCTGGACGTCCGGCGGGCGCGGGCCGAGCGGGACGCCGTCCTCGACGAACTCGGTCTGACCCCCCTCGCCGGGCGGCCCCTGAAGAAGCTCTCCGGGGGCCAGCGGCGGCTGGCGTGCTTCGCCGCGGCGCTGGTGGGGGAGCGGCCGCTGCTGGTGCTCGACGAGCCGACCACCGGCATGGACCCGGTGGCGCGGCGGGCCGTGTGGTCCGCCGTGGACCGGCGGCGCGCCGAGCGCGGGACGACCGTGCTGCTCGTCACCCACAACGTCATCGAGGCCGAGACCGTGCTGGACCGGGTGGCCGTCCTGGACCGGGGGCGGGTGATCGCCTGCGACACGCCCGCCGGGCTCAAGGAGCAGGTGGCCGGCGAGGTGCGGGTCGACCTGGTGTGGCGGGACACGGCCCCGCTGCACGTGCCCGAGGTGGCCGCGCTGCGCGACCGGGCCGCGGAGTCCGGCCGCCGCTGGACGCTCCGGCTCGGGCCCGAGGAGGCCCGTGCGGTCGTCGCGACCGTCACCGGAGGGGCCGCCTTCGCCGCCCTGGACGACTTCACGCTGGCCACGCCGAGCCTGGAGGACGTCTACCTGGCGCTGGGCGGTGCCGCGCGGCAGGGGCTGGTGAAGGCATGAGGAACGTGAGGAACACCGAGACCTTGAGTGCGTGGGCCGCCGCGTACGTACCGAACAGGGCGACTGCCGCAGTGGACCCGACGAAGGGGAGCAGCGCGACGTGAGTGTCGTACCCGCCGATGTCCTGCCGGGCGGTGCCCTGGCCGTGGAGGAGCCCGCCGCGGGCGCGGCCGAGCTCGCGCCCCGGGCGCGGCTGTGGCCGTCCCTGGCCGCCGTGTACCGGGCGCAGCTGTCCCGGGCGCGGGTCGCGCGGATCCCGCTGCTGTTCGTGGCGACCTTCCAGTCCGTCGGGATCATGATCCTGATGCGCGGGGTCGTGGACGACGGGGCGGAGGCGCAGGCGGTCGTCGCCGGTTCCTCGGTCCTGGTCGTCGCCTTCGTGGCGCTGAACCTGCTGGCGCAGTACTTCGGGCAGCTGCGCGCCAGCGGCGGGCTCGACCACTACGCGACCCTGCCGGTGCCGCCCGCGGCCGTGGTGCTGGGGGCGGCGGGCGCGTACGCCTCGTTCACCGTGCCCGGGACGGTCGTGACGGCCGTGTTCGGGTGTGTGCTGTTCGGGCTGCCGCTCGCCCATCTGTGGATCCTCGTGGCCGTCATCCCGCTGGCGGGCGCCGCGCTCGCCGGGCTCGGCGCCGCGCTGGGGCTGCTCGCGCCGCGGCCGGAGCTGGCCACGCTGCTGGGGCAGCTGGGCATGTCGGCGGCGCTGCTGCTGGGCGTGCTGCCCGCGGACCGGATGCCGGAGGCCGTGCGCTTCGCGCGGGACCTGCTGCCGTCGACGTACGGCGTCGAGGCGTTCGCGCGCACGTTCGGGACGGATCCCGACTGGGCGTTCGTCCTCGGCGACCTCGCCGTGTGCGGGCTGGTGGGCGTCGTCTCGCTGGCCGTGGCCACCTGGGCGTACCGCCGGGCGGCCGTCCGGTGAGCGGGGAGGGGTCGTCCGGTGACGCGGCGCACAGGCGGGCCTGGCACGATGGCAGGGTGACCGCACCACTGACTCCGCCACCGCCACCGCACGACGATTCCGCACAGGGCGCGTGGCAGCCGCCGGCCGGGGCGTCCGGGGCTCCGGCTCCCGGCTCTCGGCACGCCGAGCACGCCGAGTACACCGGACACGGCTGGTACTGGCAGGACGGCCCGGGGATGAGGACCGAGCTGCGGGAGGCCGGGCTGGTCGCCGTCGCCGTGGCGCTCGGCGGGGTGCTGCTGGGCGTGCTGTGGTGGTGGTTCGCGCCGCACGTGCCGCTGGTCGGGGACGTGACGGACGGGAACTGGGTCGTCTACCTCAAGGACACCGAAGGGGAGCAGGCCGTCGGGGTGGACGGCACGTTCACCCTGCTCGCGCTGGGCTTCGGGGCCGTGAGCGCGCTGGTGGTGTTCCTGCTGCGGCGGCACGGGGGCGTGCCGCTGGTGGCGGGGCTCGCCGTCGGCGGACTGCTCGGCGCGCTGCTGGCCTGGCGGGTCGGGGTGTGGCTCGGACCCGCCGAGGACGTCGTCGCGCACGCGCGTGAGGTGGGGCGCGGGGTCACGTTCTCCGCGCCGCTGAAGCTGGGGGCGAAGGGGGCGTTGCTGGCGTGGCCGCTGGCCGCGCTGGTCGTCCACCTGGGGCTCACGGCGCTCTTCGGGCCCCGGGACCCCGAGCCGGAGTTCGGGCCCGGGGCGTATCCGCCGAAGACGGCCGCCTAGCACCCGGCGCCGGGGCGTCGCGCGGCCCGGCCGTGGCGAACCCTAGCCGCGGCCGATCGGCGCGAGCACCGCTTGCGTCAGTTCGGCCAGGGTCTCCGGCGCCAGTTCCACCTCCAGGCCCCGCCGGCCCGCCGACACGCAGATCGTCGCGTGCGCCGACGCCGACGCGTCGAGGACCGTCGGCAGTTTCTTGCGCTGGCCCAGCGGGGAGATGCCGCCCCGGACGTAGCCCGTCGTGCGTTCCGCCAGGGCCGGGTCGGCCATGGTCGCGCGTTTGCCGCCGACCGCCGCCGCCAGGGCCTTGAGGTCCAGCTGGCCCGCCACCGGCACCACCGCGACCGTCAGCGCGCCGTCCACGTCCGCGACCAGGGTCTTGAAGACCCGGTCGGGGGAGACGCCCATCGCCTCGGCCGCCTCCTCGCCGTAGGACGGGTGCGCCGGGTCGTGGTCGTAGGCGTGGACCGTGTACCGGGCTCCCGCCGCGGTGAGCGCCACCGTCGCCGGGGTGCCGCCGGACTGCTGCTTCTTCGACTTCTTCGCCATGCGATCCGCTCGCTCCGGACTGTTCAGTTGAGACTGGTCGTGCCGCGCGTCAGGTCCGTCGCGGGCAACGACGGCAGACTACGGATGATCGCCGTCTCGGAGCGAAGGAGTTTCAGCTCGTCGCGCAGCCGGGAGGCCGTGTCGGGAGCCTGCAGCAGGCGCTGCTTGGTGGGAGTGTCCAGCATCATCGCCGCGGCCACCAGGTACGACACCACGCCCGGCTCGTCGGGCAGCTCCGCGCCGGTCGCCAGGGAACGTTCGCGCGCTCCGGCCAGCCGTTTCTGGTACTGCCGGAAGGACCGCAGCACGCCCTCCGCCAGCGGGGCCGCCTCGTCGCCCGGCTCCTCCGTCAGCGTCTCCAGCTCGGCCGTCAGGAACGGCCCGGACGCCTCGACCGACAGCAGCCGCACCCGGGTCGTGCCCGTCGCCAGCACCTCGAAGGAACCGTCCGTGCGCTCCCGGATCGTCGCCGCGTCCGCGATGCAGCCCACCTTGTGGAAGGCCTTGACCGGGTCGGTGCCGAAGCCGGCCGCCGGCCCCCGCTCGGGCAGGGCCGTCGGGTCGGGCATGCCGGGCGCGCTCGGGGCCACCTCGTGGCCGTCGCGGATCGCCACGACGGCGAACCGGCGCGGTTCGTCCTCCGGCGTCTTCAGCAACTCGCGCATCATGGCGCGGTACCGCTCCTCGAAGACGCTGAGCGGCAGCACGAGCCCCGGGAACAGCACCGAGTTCAGGGGGAAGAGGGGAAGCCGGACGGTGGTCACGACGCAAAAGCCTAATGGTCGCCGGCGCGGTCTCGTCCGCCGCGTTCACTCCGTGGATGCCGGGAGGGTTCCCCGGCCGCCGCGGAGCGGATGTCGTCCCTGACGCGCAGGAAGTGCCCGAGCGGGTCGTCCGACACCCGGTCCCACGGGAACGAGGTGGCGTACGGGCCGTTCAGGCGCAGCTGCTCGGCGGCGTCCGGCCAGCGCTCCAGGCACACCAGCACGAAGAGGAGCAGGTTTCGCATCCGGGCCGGCCAGGGGTCGGCCGCCGGCAGCAGCGGGGACAGCGCGATCGCCCGGTCGGCGGCCGCGTCCAGGCGCTCGCGCGGCACCTCCGGTCCGCAGTCGGCGGGTCCGCAGTCGTCGGTGAGGTAGCCGAAGGCCGCCCGCAGCGGGAGCGCCTGGACCAGCGCGCCGGCGGGCGCGTCCTGCGCGGCCCGGTCGGCGAAGTCGAAGCACTCGCGGTGGGAACCGTGCCAGGAGGCGGCCAGGTAGCGCAGGGCCGCCACATGGCAGCCGTAGTGGTGCGGGGAGCGGCGGACGGCCGCCGCCCACAGCTCCTCGAAGTACTTGTGCCCGGCCTGGGCGCCCCGCGCGTGGTCGAGCGCGAGGCGCCACGGCACCGGGTCCCGCTGGTCGCCCCGGGCCGCCGCCGTGATGAGCGGGCTCACCTCGCGCAGCAGCTCGGTCCGGGCCGGCGACTGCCAGGCCCGGTCCACCGCCAGCTGGGCCCCGACCAGCAGGGCGTCGGGGTCCTGCGGTGCGGTGGCGAGCCAGGCGTCCAGCCACTCGGGGCGCGAGCGCGCGAAGGCGGCCAGCCGGGTCACGTACCGGTCGCGCCGCTCCCACTCGGCGGCCGCGCGCGTGGCCAGGAGGAGGCCGGCGGCCGGCCCGTGATCGCCGCGGGCGGCGGCGACCAGCGCCGGGCTCAGCCGCGCGTCGGGCGCGTCGAGCAGCACCTCGTCGTCGGCGCGTGGCCCGCTGACGGGGTGGGAGGCGGTCCTTGTCATCCGGCCCGGGCGGATGAACGGCAGCTGCATGGCCATGGTGCCGACCATTGAAAGTCGGCTGGTCATGACGGCGCCAGATCGTTCCGGGAAGTCGCGGAAAGTTGTACGCCGGTCGGTCAAGAGAAGGTAAAGGCGTGACCGTTCAGTCACGAGGGTCACATCCGCACCATCAGTTGCGCCGCAACAGCCGGGTCGCCCCCGCCGCCACCGTCGTCGCCAGGATCCAGCCCAGCAGGATCATCACCGTCGCCAGCCACTGCCAGCCCCCGCGCAACTGCCAGAAACCCACCTGACCCAGGTCGATGACCGGCAGCAGCAGATCGAGGGTGAACAGGGCGGGATCCCACTCGGGATGCTCGCCGCGCTTCATCGGCGGATGGCCGGACCGGGCGAAGGCCAGCGAGCCCGCCGCCCACAGCACCGCCATCCACACCGCGGCCCGGCCCGGCCGGTACCCGTAGGCGACCGTCCAGTCCTGCGCGTACCCCCACACCTTGGCGGCGAGCGGCAGGCTCTCACGGTGCCGGCGCTGCTTGGCGAGCAGCACCTCGCGGGCGTCCTCGTCCTCCCCGCCGGACCGCAGCACGGCCGCGAGCCGCTCGTACGGCTCCGGGTTGTACTCGGCGGTCGCCGCCCCCACCCAGGCCAGCCGCTCGGCGAGCGGGAACGGACCGCGCGGCACGAGGTTGTCGTAGGCGAAGCCGCCCATGTGCAGCCGCCCCGGGCCGGGCCAGGCGTCCGCCCGGTCCATCAGGTTGACGACCTTCGCCCCGGACAGCACCACCCGGCCGCGCGCCGGCTGCTCCCCGAGGAACCGTAGTTCCGGCGTCTGCACCCGGCGCAGCGACAGCTCCTGGTCGTCGGCGAGGGTGAAGCGGGCCTGCTCGAAGTCGACCGCGTCACCGAACCGCCCGTCGTCCAGCCGGATCCCGCCCTCGCAGGAGAAGCGCTGGATCCGCGTGCCCTGGGCCGGGGTCATCCCGCTCATCGCCTGGGCGCCGATCCCGGCCGGGGTCAGGTACAGGCTGCGCTCGACGGTCAGCTGCGGGGCGTTCAGCGCGAGCCGCGCCCAGGGGTTGACCAGCCGCGCGCCGCGCAGGCTCAGTGACACGCCGATCGTGGCCGCGCGCAGACTCAGCTCGCCGTGCGACTCCAGCAGCTCGGCCTGTAAGTCCTGGCCCACGGTCAGGCCGTCCGCGGCGACCGACCGGCCGCTGCGGTCCCGGTGCACGACCGCCTGGTTGAGCATGAGGTCCGTGCCGATCTGCGCGTCGGTCAGCCGGATGCCGCGGTGGAAGCGGCAGCGCGGCAGGTGCAGGTCGCCCTCGGTCTGCACCCGGGCCGCCTCCAGCCTCGGCACCGAGCAGTCGACCATCCGCAGGGTCGTGAAGCGGGCCTCGGGCAGCAGCACGTCCTGCTCGAACCGGCACCGGTGCATCTCCACGTACGGCGTCACCGTGCCGCCCGCGAGGTCCAGGGGACCCCTGATGTGCACACCGGCGAGCTTCAGCGACGCCACGCGGCCGGCCAGGGCGGGCGGGCCGTCCAGCAGCAGCCAGCACACGATCCGGGCCCGCACGGTCCGCTCCTCGCCCCACGGGTGGCCGCCGTGCGGGTCGTCGGCCACGGTGTCGCCGCTGCTCAGGTCGTACACGCTGCCGTTGCGGAAGGCCTGCCACATCCCGGCCTCGGCCGCGGTCAGGTCGTCGGGCAGCTCTCCGGTACGCAGGCCGGCCCCCTCGGTCACAGTGCTTCCCTTCCTCCCCGGATACTCGCCGGTTGGGTTCTTCGTACAACCGTTCATGCCCGCTGCGTGACACGCCGAAAGCAGGGAGTGACCAGGATCTGGCGCCGTCCTGCGGCGTTCTGTATCAGCCATTGATACGCGCGGACGGCGCCTCACCCGGGTCTGAGAGAATTGAGCACGTGATCTCCCGAATCGATCTGCGCGGCGACGCCCTCGTCGAGGGCCCCGCCCTGCGTGACCTGCTGCCCCGAGCCGACTTCGACGTACAGGCCGCCCTGGAGAAGGTGCGTCCGATCTGCGAGGACGTGCATCATCGGGGCGACGCGGCGCTGATCGACGCCGCCGAGCGGTTCGACGGGGTCCGGCTCGACCAGGTGCGGGTCCCGGCCGCCGCGCTCACGCGCGCCCTGGAGGAGCTCGACCCGGCCGTGCGCGCGGCCCTGGAGGAGTCCATCCGCCGCGCCCGGACGGTCCACCGCGCGCAGCGCCGCTCCTCGCACACCACCCAGGTCGTCCCCGGCGGCACCGTGACCGAGAAGTGGGTTCCGGTCGAGCGCGTCGGGCTGTACGCGCCCGGCGGCCGGTCGGTGTACCCGTCCTCCGTGATCATGAACGTGGTGCCCGCGCAGGAGGCCGGCGTCGAGTCCGTCGCGCTCGCCTCGCCGGCCCAGGCCGACTTCGGCGGCCTGCCGCACCCGACCATCCTCGCCGCCTGCGCCCTGCTCGGCGTCGACGAGGTGTACGCGGCCGGCGGCGCCACGGCCGTCGCGATGTTCGCCTACGGCACCGAGTCCTGCGCGCCCGCGAACATGGTCACCGGCCCCGGCAACATCTGGGTCGCCGCGGCCAAGCGCTACTTCACCGGGAAGATCGGCATCGACGCCGAGGCCGGCCCGACCGAGATCGCGGTCCTCGCCGACGACACGGCCGACCCGGTGCACGTCGCCTCGGACCTGATCAGCCAGGCGGAGCACGACCCGCTGGCCGCCGCGGTCCTGGTCACCGACTCCGTCGCCCTCGCGGACGCGGTGGAGAAGGAGCTGGAGCCGCAGATCGCGGCGACCCGGCACGTCGACGACCGGATCGTGCCCGCCCTGAAGGGCAGGCAGTCCGCGATCGTCCTGGTCGACGGCATCGACGAGGGCCTGAGGGTGGTCGACGCGTACGGCGCCGAGCACCTGGAGATCCAGACGGCCGACGCCGCCGCGGTGGCCGACCGGGTGAGGAACGCGGGCGCGATCTTCATCGGCCCCTGGGCGCCGGTGTCGCTGGGCGACTACGCCGCCGGGTCCAACCACGTCCTGCCCACCGGCGGCTGCGCGTGCCACTCCTCCGGCCTGTCCGTGCAGTCCTTCCTGCGCGGCATCCACATCGTCGACTACACGCGCGAGGCCCTGGCCGACGTCGCGCACCACGTGGTCACGCTGGCCGAGGCGGAGGACCTGCCGGCCCACGGCGCGGCGATCAAGGCGAGGTTCGACTGGAAGGTTCCGCAGGGCAAGTGAGCGACGTACGCATCGACGACCTCCCCGTACGCGACGAGCTGCGCGGCAAGTCCCCCTACGGCGCGCCCCAGCTGGACGTCCCGGTACGGCTGAACACCAACGAGAACCCCTACCCGCTGCCCGAGCCGCTGGTCGAACGGATCGCCGAGCGGGTCCGTGACGTGGCCCGCGACCTCAACCGCTACCCGGACCGGGACGCGGTCGAGCTGCGCACGCGGCTGGCCGAGTACCTGACCGAGACCTCCGGCCACGAGGTCGGCGTGGCCAACGTCTGGGCCGCCAACGGCTCCAACGAGGTCATCCAGCAGCTGCTGCAGACCTTCGGCGGGCCGGGCCGCACGGCGATCGGGTTCGAGCCCTCGTACTCGATGCACGCGCTCATCGCGCGCGGCACGGGCACGGGCTGGATCTCCGGACCCCGGCGCGACGACTTCGGGATCGACCTCGCCGCCGCCGAGCAGGCGATCGCCGAGCACCGGCCGGACGTGGTCTTCCTCACCACCCCCAACAACCCCACCGGCAACGCGGTGCCGCGCGAGACGGTCCTGGCGCTCTACGAGGCCGCGCAGGCGGCGAAGCCGTCGATCGTGATCGTGGACGAGGCGTACGTCGAGTTCAGCCACGGCGACTCGCTGCTGCCACTGCTCGACGGCCGCCCGCACCTGGTCGTCTCCCGCACGATGTCGAAGGCGTTCGGCGCGGCGGGACTGCGCCTGGGCTACCTCGCCGCGCACCCGGCCGTGGTGGACGCCGTGCAGCTCGTACGGCTGCCGTACCACCTGTCGGCCGTCACCCAGGCGACCGCCCTGGCCGCCCTGGAACACACCGGCACGCTGCTCGGTTACGTCGAGCAGCTGAAGGCCGAGCGCGACCGCCTGGTCGCCGAACTGCGCGCGACCGGCTACGAGGTCGTCGACTCCGACGCCAACTTCGTGCAGTTCGGGCGGTTCGACGGCGAGGGCGGCGCGCACGCGGCCTGGCAGAAGATCCTCGACCGGGGCGTCCTGGTCCGGGACAACGGCATTCCGGGCTGGCTGCGGGTGTCCGCCGGAACCCCCGAAGAGAACGACGCGTTCCTCGACGCGGTCCGTGAACTGAAGAAGGAGCAGAGCACATGAGCCGCGTGGGACGCGTGGAGCGAGTCACCAAGGAGACGTCGGTGCTCGTCGAGATAGACCTCGACGGGTCCGGCAAGGTCGACGTGTCGACAGGCGTCGGCTTCTACGACCACATGCTCGACCAGCTCGGCCGCCACGGCCTGTTCGACCTCACGGTGAAGACCGAGGGCGACCTGCACATCGACTCGCACCACACCATCGAGGACACCGCCCTCGCCCTCGGCGCCGCCTTCAAGCAGGCCCTCGGCGACAAGGTCGGCATCTACCGCTTCGGCAACTGCACGGTCCCCCTGGACGAGTCCCTCGCCCAGGTCACCGTCGACCTGTCGGGCCGCCCCTACCTGGTGCACACCGAGCCGGAGAACATGGCGCCGATGATCGGCGAGTACGACACCACCATGACCCGGCACATCCTGGAGTCCTTCGTCGCCCAGGCCCAGATCGCGCTGCACGTGCACGTGCCCTACGGGCGCAACGCGCACCACATCGTGGAGTGCCAGTTCAAGGCGCTCGCCCGGGCCCTGCGCTACGCCTCCGAGCGGGACCCGCGCGCGGCCGGCATCCTCCCCTCCACGAAGGGCGCCCTGTGAACGGCATCTCGACCCTGCTGATCGTCGTCGGCCTGTTCCTGGCCGGCGGGATCTACTCCTTCGTCAAGCAGCAGATGCCCAAGGGCCTGATCGTCCTGCTGTCCATCGGCGCCGCGATGTGCCTGGCGGCCGGTGTCCTGAGGCTGGAGGTGTGGAATTGAGCACCGCGTCCCGGAAGAAGGTCGTCGTCTTCGACTACGGCTTCGGCAACGTCCGTTCCGCCGAGCGCGCCCTCGCCCGCGCGGGAGCCGACGTCGAGATCACGCGTGACTACGACAAGGCCCTGAACGCCGACGGCCTGCTGGTGCCGGGCGTCGGTGCCTTCGCGTCCTGCATGACGGGCCTGCGCGAGGCGCGCGGCGACTGGATCGTCGACCGCAGGCTCTCCGGCGGCCGTCCGGTCATGGGCATCTGCGTCGGCATGCAGATCCTCTTCGCGCGCGGCATCGAGCACAGCGTGGAGAGCGAGGGCCTGGACGAATGGCCCGGCTCGGTCGAGCCGCTGCAGGCCGAGATCGTGCCCCACATGGGCTGGAACACGGTCGAGGCGGCGCCCGGCTCGCGGCTCTTCGCCGGCCTGGACGCCGACGCCCGCTTCTACTTCGTGCACTCCTACGCCGTCCACGACTGGTCGCTGGAGACGCACAACCCGGCCATCGAGGCCCCCAAGGTGACCTGGTCCACGCACGGCAAGCCGTTCGTCGCGGCCGTCGAGAACGGCGCCCTGTGGGCCACCCAGTTCCACCCCGAGAAGTCCGGCGACGCCGGAGCCCAGCTCCTCACCAACTGGATCGGAACCCTGTGAGCACGCTCGAACTCCTCCCCGCCGTCGACGTCCGCGACGGCCAGGCCGTCCGTCTGGTGCACGGCGAGTCCGGCACCGAGACCTCCTACGGCTCCCCGCTGGAGGCCGCCCTGGCCTGGCAGCGCTCCGGCGCCGAGTGGCTGCACCTGGTCGACCTGGACGCCGCGTTCGGCACCGGCGACAACCGCGAGCTGATCGCCGAGGTCGCCAAGGCGATGGACATCAAGGTCGAGCTGTCCGGCGGCATCCGGGACGACGACACCCTCGCCGCCGCGCTCGCCACCGGCTGCACCCGCGTGAACCTGGGCACGGCCGCCCTGGAGACCCCCGAGTGGGTCGCCAAGGTCATCGCCGAGCACGGCGACAGGATCGCCGTCGGCCTGGACGTCCGGGGCACCACCCTGCGCGGCCGCGGCTGGACCCGCGACGGCGGTGACCTCTACGAGACGCTGGAGCGCCTCAACCAGGAGGGCTGCGCCCGCTACGTCGTCACCGACATCGCCAAGGACGGCACGCTCCAGGGCCCCAACCTGGAGCTGCTGAAGAACGTCTGCGCGGCCACCGACCGCCCGGTCGTGGCCTCCGGCGGCGTCTCCTCGCTCGACGACCTGCGCGCGATCGCGGAGCTGGTCCCGCTCGGTGTCGAGGGCGCGATCGTAGGGAAGGCGCTGTACGCGAAGGCGTTCACCCTGGAAGAAGCCTTGGAGGCTGTGTCGTCATGACGTCCGAAGCCGTACGGCGAGTGCAGAGCGGAAGTCCCTGGGAAGAGTCCTTCGGTTTTGCACGCGCCGTGGCGGCGGGCGACCGCGTGCTCGTCGCGGGCACGACCGCCTTCAAGGGCGACGTGCTCTACGGCGAGGGCGACCCGTACGAGCAGGCCAAAGTGGCCTTCACCACCGCCCTGGAGGCGATCGGCGAGTACGGGCTCGGCGTCGAGTCCGTGATCCGCACCCGGGTGTACCTGGCCCACGCGCGGGACGTCGACGCGGTGGGACGGGCCCACAAGGAGATGTTCGACGCCGTACGCCCGGTCACGACCCTGCTGGTCGTGCAGGGCTTCATCGACTCCCGGGTCCTGGTGTCGGTGGAAGTGGAAGCATTCCGAGGGACACCCTGAGCATTCCGGGGGACCCCTCGCGGGAACACTAGAGAGGCACGATTCATGACCCTGGCGGTCCGAGTCATCCCCTGCCTGGACGTGGACAACGGCCGGGTCGTCAAGGGCGTCAACTTCCAGAACCTGCGCGACGCGGGCGACCCCGTCGAGATGGCCAAGGTGTACGACGCCGAGGGCGCCGACGAGCTGACGTTCCTGGACATCACCGCCTCGTCGGGCAACCGCGAGACGACGTACGACGTGGTGCGCCGCACGGCCGAGCAGGTGTTCATCCCGCTCACCGTCGGCGGCGGCGTGCGCACCGCCGAGGACGTCGACAAGCTGCTGCGGGCGGGCGCGGACAAGGTCGGCGTGAACACCGCGGCCATCGCCCGCCCCGACCTGATCCGCGAGATCGCCGAGCGCTTCGGCCGCCAGGTCCTGGTCCTGTCGGTGGACGCCCGGCGCACCGGGTCGGGCTCCTTCGAGGTGACCACCCACGGCGGCCGCAAGGGCACCGGCATCGACGCCGTCGAGTGGGCCCACCGGGCCGCGGAGCTGGGCGCCGGCGAGATCCTGCTCAACTCCATGGACGCCGACGGCACCAAGGACGGCTACGACCTGGAGATGATCCGGTCCGTGCGCAAGCACGTCACGGTCCCGGTCATCGCCTCGGGCGGCGCGGGCCGTCTGGCGGACTTCCCGCCGGCCGTCGAGGCGGGCGCGGACGCGGTCCTGGCCGCGTCCGTCTTCCACTTCGGCGACCTGCGCATCGGCGAGGTCAAGCAGACCTTGCGGGAGGCGGGCCACCCGGTGCGCTGACGCCTCACCGCCGAGAGGCCCCGGCCGCGCGCGGCCGGGGCTTCCGCACGCCCGGCTCAGATCCCGAGCTGCTTCGACTCCCGCAGTGTCGCGATCGCGTTCTCGTCGCCCTGGACGTCGACCTTGGCCGCGTTCTGGCGGCCGTAGGAGAACAGGACCAGTTCGGACGGCTCGCCGGTCACCGTGACGACCGGGGTGCCGCGGTGGGCGACCGCCGTCCGGCCGTCGGGGCGGCGCAGGACCAGGCCGGTCGGCAGGCCTCGGCCGATCAGGCGGGCCGTGCGCTCCAGACGGGACCACAGGGCGTCCTGGAAGACCGGGTCGAGCTCGCGCGGGGACCAGTCGGGCTGGGCGCGCCGGACGTCCTCGGTGTGGACGTAGAACTCGACGATGTTCGACGCCTCGTCGACCGGCTTGAGCGAGAAGGGCGAGAAGCGCGGCGGGCCCGTACGGATCAGCTGGATCAGCTCCTCGTACGGCTTGTCCGCGTACTCCGCCATCACCCGGTCCAGGCGCGGCGCGAGCTGCTTGATCAGTATGCCGCCGGCCGCGTCCGGGCGGCGCTCGCGGACCACCACGTGCGCGGCGAGGTCCCGGGCGGTCCAGCCCTCGCACAGAGTGGGCGCGTCCGGGCCCGCGGTCTCCAACAGGTCGGCGAGGAGAAGTCGTTCACGCTTGGCATGGGTCGACATGCGGCCAGCCTACGGCCGCCCGCCGGGTCCGCCCAGTGGACACCCCACCTGCGCCGCCGCCGGCGCGCGGCACAATGGTCCGCATGACCAGCGAGCCCAGCCGCCTCGACCCGGAGATCGCCGCCCGCCTCAAGCGCAGCGCCGACGGCCTCCTGCCCGCCATCGCCCAGCAGTACGACACCGGTGAGGTGCTCATGCTCGGCTGGATGGACGACGAGGCGCTGCATCGCACCCTCACCACCGGCCGGTGCACGTACTGGTCGCGCAGCCGCCGCGAGTACTGGGTCAAGGGCGACACCTCCGGTCACGTCCAGTGGGTGAAGTCCGTGGCGCTGGACTGCGACGCCGACACCGTGCTCGTCAAGGTCGACCAGGTCGGCGCCGCCTGCCACACCGGTGCCCGCACGTGCTTCGACGAGGACGTGCTCCTCAAGGACGGCGGTTCGGCCGCCCCCGCGGCGGATCAGTAAGGTCGGCCGCCATGGACCTCGAGACGTTCCGCAAGCTCGCCACCGACCGGCGGGTCATCCCGGTCACCCGCAAGCTCCTCGCCGACGGCGACACGCCGGTCGCGCTGTACCGCAAGCTCGCCGCCGAGCGCACCGGCACCTTCCTGCTGGAGTCCGCCGAGAACGGCCGCTCCTGGTCCCGGTACTCCTTCGTGGGTGTCCGGTCGGCGGCCACCCTGACCGAGCGCGACGGGCAGGCCCACTGGCTCGGTGCCCCGCCCGTCGGCGTCCCCACGGACGGCGACCCGCTCGCCGCGCTGCGCGCCACCATCGAGGCCCTGCACACCCCCCACCAGGAGGGCATGCCGCCCTTCACCGGCGGCATGGTCGGCTACCTCGGCTACGACATCGTCCGCCGCCTGGAGAAGATCGGCCCCGGCGAGCGCGACGACCTGCGACTGCCCGAGCTGACCATGCTTCTCACCAGCGACCTGGCCGTCATGGACCACTGGGAGGGCTCGGTCCTGCTGATCGCCAATGCGATCAACCACAACGACCTCGACACCGGCGTCGACGAGGCCTACGCCGACGCGGTGGCCCGCCTCGACGCCATGCAGGCCGACCTCGCCCGCCCGGTCGCCCAGCCCCCGGCCGTGCTGCCGCCCTCCGAACTGCCCGAGTACACCGCGCTGTGGGGCGGCCCCCAGTTCCAGGAGGCCGTGGAGGACATCAAGGAGCGCATCCGGGCCGGCGAGGCCTTCCAGGTCGTCCCCTCCCAGCGCTTCGAGACGCCCTGCACGGCGAGCGCGCTGGACGTCTACCGGGTCCTGCGCACGACCAACCCGTCGCCGTACATGTACCTGTTCCGCTTCGACGGCTTCGACGTCGTCGGCTCCTCCCCGGAGGCCCTGGTCAAGGTCGAGGACGGCCGGGCCATGGTGCATCCCATCGCCGGCACCCGCTGGCGCGGCGCCACCCCGCAGGAGGACCAGGCCCTCGCCGACGAACTCCTCGCCGACCCCAAGGAACGCGCCGAGCACCTCATGCTCGTCGACCTCGGCCGCAACGACCTGGGGCGGGTCTGCGAACCCGGCTCGGTCGAGGTCGTCGACTTCATGTCCATCGAGCGGTACTCGCACGTGATGCACATCGTCTCGACGGTGACCGGCCGCGTGGCCGCCGGGCGCACCGCCTTCGACGTCCTCACCGCCTGCTTCCCGGCCGGCACCCTCTCCGGCGCCCCCAAGCCCCGCGCCATGCAGATCATCGACGAACTCGAACCGTCCCGGCGCGGCCTGTACGGCGGCTGCGTCGGCTACCTCGACTTCGCCGGCGACTCCGACACGGCCATCGCCATCCGCACCGCCCTGCTGCGCGACGGCACCGCGTACGTGCAGGCCGGGGCGGGGATCGTCGCCGACTCCGACCCGGTCGCCGAGGACACCGAGTGCCGCAACAAGGCGGCCGCCGTGCTGCGGGCCGTGCACTCGGCGAACCGGCTGGGCAAGGCCTGAGACGACCCCCGGGTGACGGTTCGCCCGGGCTTCGGGCGATAGTGGGGTGGTGACTGCTGTACCGCACCCCCGTTCCGAAGCCGCCGGATCCGCCCGGGCCGGCCGCCTGAGCCTCGCCGCCGCGCTGCTGTGCGGCGCCCTCGGCGCGGCCGTGGCGCTCCTGGCCACCCGGCAGCAGTGGGCGGAGGGCACCGCGCGGGTGGCCGGCGGCGCCTTCCCGCTCACCGCCAGCGGCAGCGACGTCACGGGCGTGCCCGCGGCGCTCGCCATAGTGGGCCTCGCCGCGCTCGTCGCCGTTTTCGCCGTCCGCCGTGCCGGCCGCCTCGTCGTGGCCGCGCTGCTGGCGCTGTCCGGCGCGGGCACCGTCGCCGCCGCCCTCCTCGGCGCCTCCGACAGTTCCGCGCTGGACGAGAAGGCCGCCCGGGCGTCCGGCGACAGCTCCGCCTCCGTGGCCGCCCTCACCCACACGGCCTGGCCGTACGTCGCCGCCGTCGGCGGCGTCCTGCTCCTGCTGGCCGGCCTGCTCGCCCTGCGCTACGGCCGGCTGTGGCCCGCGATGTCCGGCCGCTACGAGCGCGGCGGCACCCCGCAGCCGCGCCGCAAGGCCCCCGCCGTCGACCCGGACCGCCCCGAGGACCTGTGGAAGGCGCTCGACCGGGGCGAGGACCCGACCGGCGCCTGAGCCGCACGAGTGACTCCGGGGCGCACCCCCGGTCACCGTCCCCGCGCGCGTGCGGGACAATGGCCCCGAGCGTCCTGCTCAGACACGCACACAGCAACGAGGAGCAAGCAATGGCGGGCAGCAGCCACGGTCACACCCCGGCCGCCTGGACCGGTGTCATCATCGCCTTCATCGGTTTCTGCGTCGCGGGCGCCTTCATGGTGATGGACCAGCCGGCGGGCTTCTGGGCCGGCATGGTGGTCGTGCTGCTCGGCGGTGTCGTCGGCGGCGTCATGCGGATGATGGGCCTCGGCCAGCCGAAGGACCTGCACGCCCCGCACCAGATGACGGGCGACCGCGAGCCGGCGCGCGCCGAGGGCTGACCCCGGCGGACGACGCGTTCCCGGGTGAGGGGCGGCCGGCACGGGTGGTGCCGGGACCGCCCCTCACGCGTGCCCGGGGCACAATGCCTACCGTGAACGCCGACAGCCGACAGGTGACGCACGGTCCGGCGGGACGCCTGGCCGTCCCCGCCGGCCTCCTGGCGGGCGCTGCCGCCGCCTTCGCCTACGTGGGCGCGGTGGACCCCAACGAACCCGGCCACTACCCCGTCTGCCCGCTGCTGCGCTACACGGGCCTGTACTGCCCCGGCTGCGGCGGCCTGCGCAGCGCCCACGCGTTCGTGCACGGCGACCTCGCGGCCGCCCTGCACGCCAACGCGCTCGCCGTCCTCGGCTATCTGGCCTGCGCCGTGCTGTGGACCGTCTGGGTGGTCCACGCGGTCCGCGGACGCCCCCTGCGGATCGACCCGCGACCCGGGCTGGTCTGGGGCCTGGGTGCGTTGCTGCTGGTCTTCACGGTTGTCCGGAACCTGCCCTTCGGTGGCTGGCTGCATCCTTGATCATCCGGCGGATGTCCAGGTACTGGGACCGGCGTCAACCGGATGCGAAGCCTTCGCCCTGCTGCGGATACCATCGCAGGGACCATCGTTTCCGGCTGGTCGCTGGAACTGTCAACAGTCTGGAAGGGGGCCGCTCGCGTGAGTGTGCTCGACGAGATCATCGACGGAGTCCGTGCCGACCTCGCTGAGCGGCAGGCGCGCGTCAGCCTCGACGAGCTCAAGGAGCGCGCGGCGAAGGCTCCCGCGGCCAAGGACGGCGCGGCAGCCCTGCGCGGTGACGGCGTCAAGGTCATCTGCGAGGTCAAGCGGTCCAGCCCCTCCAAGGGCGCGCTGGCCGCCATCGCCGACCCGGCCGGGCTCGCCGCCGACTACGAGGCCGGCGGTGCGGCCATCATCTCCGTCCTCACCGAGCAGCGGCGCTTCGGCGGCTCGCTCGCCGACCTGGAGGCGGTCCGCGCCCGCGTGGACATCCCGGTCCTGCGCAAGGACTTCATCGTCACCTCCTACCAGCTGTGGGAGGCCCGCGCCTACGGTGCCGACGTCGCCCTGCTGATCGTCGCCGCCCTGGACCAGCCCGCCCTGGAGTCCCTCATCGAGCGCGCCGAGTCCATCGGCCTCACCCCGCTCGTCGAGGTGCACGACGAGGACGAGGTCGAGCGCGCGGTCGACGCCGGCGCCCGCGTGATCGGCGTCAACGCCCGCAACCTCAAGACCCTCGAGGTCGACCGCAACACCTTCGAGCGGGTGGCGCCGGAGATCCCCGACCACATCATCAAGGTCGCCGAGTCCGGCGTCCGCGGCCCGCACGACCTGATCGCCTACGCCAACGCCGGCGCGGACGCGGTCCTGGTCGGCGAGTCCCTCGTCACCGGCAAGGACCCGAGGACGGCGGTCTCCGACCTCGTGGCGGCGGGCGAACATCCCGCACTCCGCCACGGCCGGAGCTGATCTTCGCTAGGCTTGTCCCGATGACTCTCACCATGACGACCGTGGACCGGTACGCCCGCCTCGCGCGCGGCTGCCGCCCCCGCGGCTGCCGTGCGCCCGCCCGCCGGGTCCACGGCCGCCGCGTCCGGTACGTCATCGGTGACGAGCCGGGCCAGGTGAACGGCATGCGATGGCAGCGCGCCCGTTAGGGCGCGGGGCACCATCCGATGTGCGGCTGCCGCCGCGCGGGCGCGACGCGTCACGTACGGCCCGCGGTCAGCGGCAAAGCCCTGCTCCCACGGCGATCAGTGCATTCCACACACACTCACCGTGAGGTATTCGCATGCCCAGTCAGTTCTTCATTCCCGACCCCGAGGGGCAGACGCCCAGCCCCGAGGGCTACTTCGGGGCCTTCGGCGGCAAGTTCATCCCCGAGGCCCTCGTCGCGGCGGTCGACGAGGTCGCCGTCGAGTACGACAAGGCCAAGCACGACCCGGAGTTCGCGAAGGAGCTCGACGACCTCCTGGTCAACTACACCGGCCGCCCCTCCGCGCTCACCGAGGTGCCCCGGTTCGCCGAGCACGCCGGCGGCGCCCGGGTCTTCCTCAAGCGCGAGGACCTCAACCACACCGGCTCCCACAAGATCAACAACGTCCTCGGCCAGGCCCTGCTCACCAAGCGCATGGGCAAGACCCGCGTCATCGCCGAGACCGGCGCCGGCCAGCACGGCGTCGCCACCGCCACCGCCTGCGCCCTCTTCGGTCTCGAATGCACCATCTACATGGGCGAGATCGACACGCAGCGCCAGGCGCTCAACGTGGCCCGCATGCGCATGCTCGGCGCCGAGGTCATCGCCGTGAAGTCCGGCAGCCGCACGCTCAAGGACGCCATCAACGAGGCCTTCCGCGACTGGGTCGCCAACGTCGACCACACGCACTACCTCTTCGGCACCGTCGCCGGACCGCACCCCTTCCCGGCCATGGTCCGCGACTTCCACCGCGTCATCGGCGTCGAGGCCCGCCGCCAGCTCCTGGAGCGGGCCGGCCGCCTCCCCGACGCCGCGATCGCCTGCGTCGGCGGCGGCTCCAACGCCATCGGCCTCTTCCACGCCTTCATCCCCGACGAGGGCGTCCGGCTCATCGGCTGCGAGCCGGCCGGCCACGGCGTCGACACCGGCGAGCACGCCGCGACCCTGACCGCCGGCGAGCCCGGCATCCTGCACGGCTCCCGCTCCTACGTCCTGCAGGACGACGAGGGCCAGATCACCGAGCCGTACTCCATCTCGGCCGGTCTGGACTACCCGGGCATCGGCCCGGAGCACTCCTACCTGAAGGACATCGGCCGCGGCGAGTACCGCGCGGTCACCGACGACGCGGCGATGCAGGCCCTGCGCCTGCTGTCGCGCACCGAGGGCATCATCCCGGCCATCGAGAGCGCCCACGCCCTGGCCGGCGCCCTGGAGGTCGGCAAGGAGCTGGGCGGGGACGGGCTGATCGTGGTCAACCTCTCCGGCCGCGGCGACAAGGACATGGACACCGCCGCCCGTTACTTCGGCCTGTACGACACCGACGCCGAGGTCGCCGAGGACGCCTCCGGCACCGCCGAGATCGAGGGGGACGCCAAGTGAGCGGGAACATCCGGCTGTTGAGCGACACCCTCGCCGCCGCCAGGTCCGAAGGGCGCTCCGCCCTCATCGCCTACCTGCCGGCCGGGTTCCCGACCGTGGACGGCGGCATCGAGGCGGTCAAGGCGGTCGTCGACGGCGGCGCCGACGTCGTCGAGGTGGGCCTGCCGCACAGCGACCCCGTCCTCGACGGCCCGGTCATCCAGACCGCCGACGACATCGCCCTGCGCGGCGGCGTGCGGATCGCCGACGTGATGCGCACGGTCCGCGAGGCCCACGCCGCCACCGGCAAGCCCATCCTCGTCATGACGTACTGGAACCCCATCGACCGCTACGGCGTCGAACGGTTCACGGCGGAGCTGGCCGAGGCGGGCGGAGCGGGCTGCATCCTGCCCGACCTGCCCGTGCAGGAGTCGGCGCTGTGGCGGGAGCACGCGGAGAAGCACGGTCTGGCCACCGTCTTCGTCGTCGCGCCCAGCAGCAGGGACGAGCGGCTCGCGCAGATCACCGCGGCGGGCAGCGGCTTCGTCTACGCCGCCTCCCTCATGGGCGTCACCGGCACCCGCGCCAGTGTCAGCTCACAGGCGAAGGACCTGGTGGAACGCACCCGGGCCACGGGAACGGACCTGCCGGTCTGCGTCGGGCTCGGTGTCTCGAACCCCGCCCAGGCCGCCGAGGTCGCGGGCTTCGCCGACGGCGTGATCGTCGGCTCGGCGTTCGTCAAGGCGATGCTCGACGCCCCGGACGACGCGGCCGGCATCGAGGCCGTGCGCGCGCTCGCCGGTGACCTGGCCAGGGGCGTGCGCCGGCAGGCGTAGAAAAGCCGCAAGTCATACGGGTCCCTCGTACGGGTGGACCTGAGGCCGGGGAGGCGCGGTGCGCCTCCCCGGTTCGTTTCCGGGGTGTGAGCGAGAAGAACCGTGAGGGAAAGCGCACCGCCCGGGAGAAGCTGGCGGTCGAGCGTGAGAAGCACAAGTCCGCCGAGAAGCGCCGGCGCGCGCTGGTCGTGGGCGGGGCCGTGGTGGCCGTCCTGGGACTCGCGGCGGTGATCGGCGTCGTCGCGGCCAACGCCGGCAAGGACGACGGCGGCGAGGCCTCGGGCCCGGTGGTGGCCCCCTCGGGAGCGCAGGGCAAGGACGGCCTGGCGATCCCCGTCGGCAAGGACAGCGCCAAGTCCACGCTCACGGTGTGGGAGGACTTCCGCTGCCCGGCCTGCAAGTCCTTCGAGACGGCGTACCGGCCGGTGATCCACGAGCTGACCGAGGCCGGTCAGCTGAAGGCCGAGTACCACCTGGTCACGCTCATCGACGGCAACATGGGCGGCACGGGCTCGCGCAACGCGGCCAACGCCGCCGCCTGCGCCCAGGACGCCGGGAAGTTCCCCGCGTACCACGACGTGCTCTTCGACAACCAGCCCGCGGAGGTCGACGACGCCTACGCGGACAACGACAAGCTGATCGAGCTCGCCGGCAAGGTCGACGGTCTGGACACGCCGGCCTTCCGCTCGTGCGTCGAGGACGGCACCCACAACGCCTGGGTCGCCAAGTCCCACCAGGCCTTCGACGAGGGCGACTTCTCCGGCACGCCGACGGTGCTGTTCGACGGCAAGAACATCTACCAGGACCGGACGATGACCCCGGCGAAGCTGAAGCAGATGGTGCAGGAGGCGAACCGGACCTGAGGGACCGTCGCCCGTCCCCTGTTATGGACCCGTAGCCGGGCCGCCTGCCCCGGGCCCGGTCCGGCACGGTAGCGTCGACCTTGCCATGGAACTTGCCTTCATTCCCAGCCCGTCGCGCGGGGTGCTGTACCTCGGACCCATTCCGCTGCGCGGCTACGCGTTCTGCATCATCATCGGCGTCTTCGTCGCGGTCTGGCTCGGCAACAAGCGCTGGATCGCCCGGGGCGGGCGGGCCGGCACGGTGGCCGACATCGCTGTCTGGGCCGTGCCCTTCGGCCTGATCGGCGGCCGCCTCTACCACGTGATCACGGACTACGAGCTGTACTTCAGCGAGGGCCGTGACTGGGTGGACGCCTTCAAGATCTGGGAAGGCGGCCTCGGCATCTGGGGCGCGATCGCGCTCGGCGCGCTGGGCGCGTGGATCGGCTGCCGCCGCCGGGGCATCCCGATGCCGGCCTACGCCGACGCCGTCGCCCCGGGCATCGCCCTGGCGCAGGCGATCGGCCGCTGGGGCAACTGGTTCAACCAGGAGCTGTACGGCAAGCCCACCGATCTGCCGTGGGCCCTGGAGATCACGTCGTCGGCGGACGGTCGGGTCCCGGGCACGTACCACCCGACGTTCCTCTACGAGTCGCTGTGGTGCGTCGGCGTCGCGGTCCTCGTCATCTGGGCCGACCGCCGCTTCCGCCTCGGACACGGCCGGGCCTTCGCGCTGTACGTCGCCGCGTACTGCGCGGGCCGGGCGTGGATCGAGTACATGCGGGTCGACGACGCCCACCACATCCTGGGCCTGCGGCTGAACGTCTGGACCGCGATCCTGGTGTTCCTGCTCGCGGTGACGTACTTCGTGCTGTCGGCGAGGAAGCGGCCCGGGCGGGAAGAGGTCGTGGAGCCGGGCGCGGTGGCTTCCGGCGGTGCCGCCGACGGCGACGAGAAGGCCGTCGACCTGGGCAAGGGCGACGCGGACGGCAAGGGCGCCGAAAGTTCCGAGGGCGTCGAGAAGGACAAGGGCTCCGCGGGCGGCGAGGCCGCCGCGGGGGACGAGGCCGCGGGTGAGACCGAAGCCGGCGGGGCCAGGAACCAGGCCGGGTCGGGGAAGAAGGCCTGACGGCTCCCTTTCGCAGCGACCTGTCCGAGGGCGCCCGGGTGACCGGGCGCCCTCGGCATGTCAGCGGCGGCCCGCGAGGGCCAGGGTGCGGCGGGCCGCCGCCACCACCGCCGCGTCCACGAAGCGGCCGTCGGGCAGGGCCTGGGCGCCCCGTTCGGCCGTCGTCGCCTTCAGGATCGTCTCCGCCTGTTCGATCTCCTCGCCGGTGGGCAGGTAGGCGCGTGCGATGACCGGCAGCTGGCGGGGGTGGATCGCGGCGCGGCCCAGGAAGCCCAGGGCGCGGCCGTGGGCGCAGGAGGCGGCCAGGCCCTCCAGGTCGCGGATGTCGGGATGGACCGACTGCGCCGGCGGGGGCAGGCCCGCCGCCCGGGCGGCCACGACCACCCGGGCGCGCGACCAGTCGAGGCCGGTGTCGTCCCGGACCCCCAGGTCGGCCCTCAAATCCGCCTCCCCGAGCGCGATGCCCCGCAGGTTCGGATGGGCCGTGGCGACGGCGTAGGCCTGTTCCACCGCGAGGGCCGACTCCAGCAGGGCGTACAGCGCGGCCGTCGTGCGGTGGGCGATGTGGGTGATCCCGGCCGCCGAGGTCACCTTGGGCAGGCGCAGACCGGACAGGCCCGGGGCTTGGGCGAGGGCGCCGATGTCCTGTTCGGCCCACGGGCTGTCCAGGGCGTTGACGCGGACGTGGACGGGGACCGGAGGCGGGTCCGCGAGCAGGTCGGCGGTGGCGTCGCGGGCGTAGGTCTTGCGGTCGGGGTCGACCGCGTCCTCCAGGTCGACGATCACCACGTCGGCGCCGCAGGTGAGGGCCCTGGCCACCACGTGGGGGCGGTCCCCCGGGGCGTAGAGCCAGGTGAGCGGTGGCGCCGTCGTCATACGACGCCCTCGGCGCGCAGCTCCTTCAGGTCGGTCTCGGTGAGGCCGAGTCCGGTCAGGACCTCGTCGGTGTCGGCGCCGTGCGGGCGGCCGGCCCAGCGGATCGAGCCGGGCGTGGCGGACAGGCGGAAGAGGACGTTCTGCATGCGCAGCGGGCCCAGTTCCGGGTCGTCGACGGTGGTGACGGTGTCCAGGGCCTGGTACTGCGGGTCGGCCAGCACGTCCCGGACGTCGTAGATCGGGGCGGCCGCCGCCTCGGCCTTCTCGAAGGCGGCCAGGACGTCGGCGCGGGGGCGGGCGGCGATCCAGGAGCCGACCGCCTCGTCCAGGACGTCGGCGTGGGCGGCGCGGTCGGCGCCGGTGGCGAACCACGGCTCGTCGATCAGGTCGGGGCGTCCCACCAGGCGCATCACGCGCTCGGCGACCGACTGCGCCGAGGTGGACACGGCGACCCAGGTGCCGTCCGCGGTGCGGTAGACGCCGCGCGGGGCGTTGTTGGGGGAGCGGTTGCCGGTGCGGGGCTGGACGTGGCCGAGCTGGTCGTACCAGAGCGGCTGGGGTCCCAGGGCGGCCAGGATCGGCTCGATCAGGGCCATGTCGACGACCTGTCCCTCACCGGTGCGGTCCCGGGCGGCGAGCGCCGTCATCACCGCGTACGCCGTCGTCAGGCCCGCGATCGCGTCGGCCAGGCCGAACGGCGGGAGGGTCGGGGGCGCGTCGGGCTCGCCGGTGATCGCGGCGAAGCCGCTCATCGCCTCGGCGAGGGTGCCGAACCCGGGGCGGTGCGCGTAGGGGCCGAACTGGCCGAAGCCGGTGACGCGGGCCAGGACCAGGCGGGGGTTGACGGCCGACAGCTCCGGCCAGCCCAGGTCCCACTTCTCCAGGGTGCCGGGGCGGAAGTTCTCGACGATCACGTCGGCGGTCGCGGCGAGGCGCAGCAGGGTGGTGCGGCCGCCGGGCCGGGACAGGTCGAGGGTGATGGTCCGCTTGTTGCGGCCGAGCATCTTCCACCACAGCCCGATGCCGTCCTTGGACGGGCCGTGGCCGCGGGAGGGGTCCGGCTTCCGCGGGTGCTCGACCTTGACGACCTCCGCGCCGAAGTCGCCGAGCAGGGTGGCGGCCATCGGCCCGGCGAAGAGGGTGGCGAGGTCGAGGACGCGCAGGCCGGAGAGGGGCGCGGGCTGGGGAGCGGTCATGAGCGGTGGGTCTCCCGGTGGGTGAGGTGGGCGAGGGTGTCGAAGCCGACGCCGTGGAAGTCGCCGACGGAAGTGGACAGGCGGTTCTTCAGCGGTGCCGTCCAGCGGCCGGGGAGTGCCGCCGGGTGGCCGGCCAGCAGGCCGGCGACGCAGCCCGCGGTGGCGCCGTTGGAGTCGGTGTCCCAGCCGCCGCTCACCGCCCGGCAGACGGAGCCGGTGAAGTCGCCGTTCGCGTGGGTGAGGGCGGCGGCGATCAGCGCCGTGTTGGGGACGGCGTGCACCCAGTGGTGGGTGGCGGCGTGGGTGGTGTGGAGCGCGTCGACGACCGTGTCGAAGTCGGCGTGCCGGTGGGCCAGTTCGACGGCCTGGCGGACGGCCCGGGCGAGGCGGGAACGCGGGGGGACGACCCTGAGGCCGGTGCGCAGGCAGGTGTGGACGTCGGCGGTGCCGGTCGCGGCCGTCGCGATGGCGGCCGCCGCGAACATCGCCGCGTAGACGCCGTTGGCGGTGTGGGTGAGGGTGGCGTCCCGGTGGGCCTGCGCGGCCGCGGCGCCCGGGTCGCCCGGGTTGGTCCAGCCGTGGACGTCGGCGCGGATCAGGGCGCCGATCCATTCCCGGAACGGGTTGCGGTGACGGGCGGTGTGCGGGGGTTCCAGGCCGCTGAGGAGATTGCGGTAGGCGACGCGTTCCGCGGTGAAGGTGCGTCCGGCGGGGAGTTCGTCGAGCCAGGTGCGGGCCACGTCCGCGGTGGTGAAGGACGTGCCGTGGCGCTTCAGGAGGAGCAGGTTGAGCAGGGGGTAGTTGAGGTCGTCGTCCTCGGGCATGCCGTCGATGTTCTCGGCGAGGGAGGTGGCCGCCGAGCGGCGGTTCCAGGGGTGTGCGGCGAGGAGGTCCCGCGGGACGCCCCTGGCGGTGAAGTAGGTGGTGAGGGGCCAGTTGCCGGCCGCTCGGGCCAGTCGGCGGATGGCGTCCAGGGGCAGTTTCTCGACGGGTTTGCCGAGCAGGCAGCCGACGGCCCGGCCCAGCCAGGCGGCTTCGAGGCGCGGGTGGGGTGCGGCCGGGCCGGGAGTGGGCTCCGGCCAGTCGGCGCAGACGGCCCTGATCTGCTCCAGGTCCGTCGGTTCGTCGTCCGCCAGGGTGCTGGGCAGGTCCGCCAGTTCGTCCAGCAGGTCCTCGGCCAGTTGCCGCAGGTAGCGGGTCGTGGGGGTGGGGGAGGCGCCGGCGGTGGCCGGGGCCGGTGGGCCGCCCGCGGCTCGCCAGCGGGCCGCGATCGCCTTCGGCTCGCGGCCGTCCTGGCTCGCCTGGCGCAGTTCGTGGCCGAGCAGGTCCTCCGGCTGGACCCAGGTCAGTCGGAGCATTCCCGGCCTCCGAGAACGGCGAAGGCCCGCTCGTGGGCGCGGCGGCGGGTCACGTCCCGGGCGAAGACCTCCCGGGTCACCTCCGCGAGCGTGGCGGCCGGTTCCCACAGGTCCAGGCGGCTGGCCTCCGCCACGGTCTTCGCCCAGTCCTCCGGAACCCGTGCGCCCAGGGCCCCGGCCAGGGCGCCGGCCATCGTGGCGATGGAGTCGCAGTCCCGGCCGTAGTTCACGGCGCCGAGGACCGCGTGGCGGTAGTCGCCCCCCGCGACGAGCAGCATGCCCAGGGCGACGGGCAGTTCCTCGATCGCGTGGAGGCGGGACGGGCGCCGGGCGCCCAGGGAGGGGGCACGGTAGTCGGGGCCCACCGTGTCGTAGGGGGCGACCGCCTCGCGCAGCGGGCTCAGGGCCGATTCGAAGTCCGTGTGGCGGGACGCCTCTTCGCAGACCCGCTCGATCGCCGTCCGGGTGCCGTCCTTCGCCAGCGACAGGCACGCCGAGACGACCGAGTCCGGAGTCGCCCCGGGGGTGCACGCGGCGGCCACCGCCGCGGCCAGGACGCCCGCCGCCTCGCGGCCGTACGAGGACTGGTGGGCGCCGGCGATGTCCAGGGCCTCTGCGTACGCCGCCCGCGGGTCGGCCGCGTTGACCAGGCCGACCGGGGCCGTGTACATCGCCGCCCCGCAGTTGACGATGTTGCCGGTGCCGGCCTCGCGTGGGTCGGCATGGCCGTAGTGGATCCTCGTGACCAGCCATTTCTCCGCGAGGAAGATCCGCTGGAGGGGGAGCGCCTCGGTCTCCAGCTCCGGGATCCAGCGGGGCTCGGTCATCAGGTCGGGGACCAGGTGGTCGGCGATCGCGTAGGCGTCGAGGTGGTCGCGGACCCGGGCGTAGACGCGGATGAGGGCGTGCGTCATCAGGGTGTCGTCGGTGACGTGGCCGTCACCCTTGTGGTACGGGGCGAGCGGCCGGGCCGTGCGCCAGGCGTCGCCGTGCCAGGGGCCGACGACGCCGTGGACGCGGCCGCCGTGACGTTCCAGGATCTGGTCGGGTGAGTAGCCCTCGACGGGGCCGCCGAGGGCGTCGCCGACGGCCGCGCCGACCAGGGCTGAGGTGATTCGTTCGTCCAGCGTGGCGTTTTGGTGGGTTTTGGGCTTCATGGCCGCATCATCCACCGGGGCGGGCTGGTTGGACGGCTTCCAGGAGTCCGGCGAGTTCCACGAGGTCGGTGCCGGTGAGGCGGGGCAGGACGCAGCCCGAGAGGGTGCGGCAGGCGTCCCGCCAGGAGGCCGGGATCGAGGCGCCGCCGCCGAGGGCCCCGGTGAGGGCGCCCACCAGCGCCGGGGCGGAGTCCGCGACGCGGGACAGGCAGGCCGCGGCCGGGACCGCCTCGGCGATGCGGCCGCGGGCGGCGGTGGCCAGGGCGAGGGCGACCGGGACGGTCTCGGCCGCGGCGATGCCGTAGCTGTAGACGTGGTCGACGATCTGGTGCTCCAGGGGCGGGACCAGGGCGAAGGCGCTGTCCGCCACGGCCGCGAGTTCCAGGGCGTGCCGGGCGTTGCGGCCGATCTCCGTCCCGGCGGGCAGTTCGGCGAGGGCGGCGGTGACGCAGGCGTCGACGTGCGCGCCGGCCAGGGCGAGGGCGAGGGCCGCCGCCATCGCGCGGGCGCCGTGGACTCCGTCGCCGTCCTGGGTGTAGCGGGCGTCGAACTCGGCGAGATCCGCGGCGCTCCGGGGATCGCCGGGGTGGGCCACGGCCAGGACGCAGGCGCGCACACAGGCGGCGTCGTCGAAGTAGTGCGGGTTGTCGTGGCCGGTGGCGGGCGGGCGCAGGCCGGCGGCGAGGTTGCCGAGGCCGGCGCGGACGGAGATGCGGGCGCGCAGCGGGATGACCGCGGACTCGATCTCGGGGGCGCGGTCCGCCGCGGCGGCGACCTCGCCGGCCACGGCGTTCCAGGTGAGGTCGATGGCGGCGCGGGTGCGGCGGTCCCGGCTCAGGTCGTTCAGGACGGTGTCGTCGCCCGCGCGCAGCAGGGCCTCGGCGGCGAAGGCCGCCCATTCCGCGTCGTCGGAGGGGCCGAGGCGGAGGGGCTCGGGGGGCTGGTTGAGGGCGATGGGGACGGGGAGGGTGGTCGTCGCGTTGTGTTCGGCGAACGTGTCGAGTTCGCGGGTGAGGCGGCGGGTCCAGTCGGGCATGCGGGCGGCCCGGTGCCGGGCGGCGGGCCAGCCGGCCGCGTCGCCGGCGGCGAGGCCCAGCAGGAGGCCTTCGGTCCTCTGTTCTCCCAGCCGCACACCGCCCGTGACGGTCGCCCGAGGGGTTTTGGTCTCCCGGGGGGCGACCTCGCCGTCGGCGGCCGCGGGGGTTGCGTGCGTGGGCGGGGCGGTGCCGTGAGCTGCCGGTGGTCCGGGGGGTGCCGGGTCGGGTGCCGTCATGCGGGGGCCTCCGTCGCGTCGTCCGCCGCCAGGACGAAGTCCGCCGGCTCCGGGGGAGTGCCGGGCACCGCCGGGGTCAGCAGATCCGCCGCCTCCAGCACGTGGTGGCCCGCCATCGCCGGGAGGCAGGAGCCCCGCGCCGGGGTGATGGCCGCCGCCCAGGCCGCCGGGATCGCCGCCACGCCCCGGGTCGCGCCCGCCAGCGCGCCCGCCACCGCCGCCGTCGTGTCCGCGTCGCGGCCCATGTTCACCGCGGTCAGCACGGACTGCTCGAAGTCGCCGTCGGCCGCCGCGTAGGCGCCGAACGCGAGAGCGACCGCCTCGGGGGCCAGGTCGGTCCACGGGTAGCCGCCGATGACGACGGCGGAGCGGACCGCGCGTTCGCCGCGGTGGGCGACCGCCACCGCGCGGCGCAGGCTGCGGGCGGTCCACGAGTCGTCGGGCACGACCGCGAGGGCCGCGGCCACCACCGCCGTCGGCGGGGCACCGGCCATCGCCGCCGCGACGCCCGCCGCCACCGCCTGGCCGCCGTGGATGCCCTCGCCGTCGTGGCTGACCGAGCCGTCGATGGCGACCAGCCGGGCCGCCTCCGCAGGGCGGCCCGCCGCGAACACCCCGAAGGGGGCCGCGCGCATGGCCAGGCCGTCGCTCCAGGCGTGCCGGTGCTGGGCGGAGATGGGCGCGGCCAGGCCCCGGCGCAGGTTCTCCAGCGTGCCGCGCTCGCTGAAGCCGGCGCCCCGGAAGGGGCCCTCGTCGCGGTCGGCGATCAGCTCGTGCCAGGCCGCCTCGACGTGGGCCGGGGTGAGCGCGGAGCCGTGCCGGGCCAGCAGCAGGGCCGAGAAGAGCGCGTACTCGGTGTCGTCCGTGCCGGCCGGCTTGTCGGCCACGTAGCCCGTGATGCGGCCCCACTTCGCGCGGATCTCGGACGGCTTCATGTTCTCGGCGGGCGCCCCGAGGGCGTCACCGACGGCCAGGCCCAGCAGTGCGCCCCGGGCCCGCGCGCGGAGTCCGATGGCGTCCCCGGGCGCCGGAACGGAGGGGATGCAGGCGATCGATGCCATGGGGCATGTGTCCCACCGCGGGGACCGCGGCGAGCCTCCTGAGCCTCAGCATCACCCGGTCGACATCTGTGAGAGGTGATGATCAAGTGAGCGGAAAACGGTAAAACCGCAGGTTAGCCCAGCCTTTCCTTGCTGGCAGGGGTGGAATTCGAGGGGTAGTTTCGGTGTTGTACAACTCTGGAACGTGTCCAAAGTAGGGGAGCGGGGTTTCTTCCATGGCCATCATCGAGACCGAGGCGGCGCTGCACGAGGCGCACCGGGACAACCACACCCACCGGGACGTGAACGGCGGCTGGCTGCGTCCCGCGGTGTTCGGTGCGATGGACGGCCTCGTCTCCAACCTGGCCCTGATGACGGGTGTCGCGGGCGGGGCGGTCAGCCAGCAGACCGTCGTCCTCAGCGGCCTTGCGGGCCTGGCCGCCGGCGCCTTCTCGATGGCCGCCGGTGAGTACACCTCCGTGGCCTCGCAGCGCGAGCTCGTCGAGGCCGAGCTGGACGTGGAGCGGCGCGAACTGCGCAAGCACCCCAAGGACGAGGAGGCCGAGCTGGCCGCCCTCTACGAGGCGCGAGGGGTCGAGCCGCGGCTGGCCCGCGAGGTGGCCCGGCAGCTGTCGAAGGACCCCGAGCAGGCGCTGGAGATCCACGCCCGGGAGGAACTGGGCATCGACCCCGGCGACCTGCCCTCGCCCACCGTCGCCGCGGTGTCCAGCTTCGGCTCCTTCGCGCTCGGCGCGCTCGTCCCGGTGCTGCCGTACCTGCTGGGCGCGAGCAGCATGTGGCCGGCGGTGCTGCTGGCGCTGCTGGGGCTCTTCCTGTGCGGCGCGGTGGTGGCCAAGGTGACGGCGCGCAGCTGGTGGTACAGCGGTCTGCGGCAGCTGCTCCTGGGAGGCGCGGCGGCCGGTGTGACGTACGCCCTGGGCACCTTGTTCGGAACGGCCGTAGGATAGCGCGGCTCGGACTTATGCGTGGGGCCGCATAAGTAACCGTTACTCGCTGGTTTCGAACGCGCAACCATCGGGCATGAGCCGTAAGCGCTGCGGGCAATGAGGCCCGCGGCGTGCCCCCAGCGGGGCGGGCGAAGACGCCTGCCCCCGCCCCAGGGCCCGACGGGAACCGACCTCACCCGGTCGTTCCGTACTGGCCCCCCATAGCTTCCGCCGTCGGCGCGGTACCCCCGCCGCGCACCCACGGTGTCCGCATGCTGGAACGGGTTATCCCGGTTCCCGAGAACCGCTCCATCATGTAACCTGCACGAAATTTTGCGATCACGCAGAGGGCCAACGTCGTCCCTCGGCACTTGCACATGCCACATGACGACGACGGGAGAGCCGATGCGTACGCCGCGCCAGCCGTCCCAGCACTCCGCGAATGGCCAGAACTGGTCCTTCATGGATGCTCGCCCTGCTGCGCAGGGTATGTACGACCCCCGCAACGAGCACGACGCCTGCGGCGTCGGCTTCGTCGCCACCCTCACCGGCGAGGCGTCCCACACCCTGGTCGAGCAGGCTCTCACCGTCCTGCGCAACCTGGAGCACCGCGGTGCCACCGGCTCCGAGCCCGACTCGGGCGACGGCGCCGGCATCCTGTCGCAGGTCCCGGACGCCTTCTTCCGTGATGTGGCCGGATTCGAACTGCCCGCGGCCGGTGCCTACGCCGTCGGCATCGCCTTCCTGCCGGAGGACTCCACCGCCGAGGCCGTCTCACGCATCGAGACCATCGCCGCCGACGAGGGCCTGACCGTCCTCGGCTGGCGCGAGGTCCCGGTCGCGCCCCAGCTGCTGGGTGCCACCGCCCGGTCGACCATGCCGGCCTTCCGGCAGATCTTCGTCGCCGACGGCACCTCCGAGGGCATCGCCCTCGACCGCAAGGCCTTCGTGCTGCGCAAGCGCGCCGAGCGCGAGGCCGGCGTGTACTTCCCCTCGCTGTCGGCCCGCACGATCGTCTACAAGGGCATGCTGACCACCGGCCAGCTGGAGCCCTTCTTCCCGGACCTGTCCGACCGCCGCTTCGCCTCCGCGATCGCGCTCGTGCACTCCCGGTTCTCGACCAACACGTTCCCCTCCTGGCCGCTGGCACACCCGTACCGCTTCGTCGCGCACAACGGCGAGATCAACACGGTCAAGGGCAACCGCAACTGGATGGTGGCCCGCGAGTCGCAGCTCGTCTCCGACCTGTTCGGCTCCGACGACAAGGCGATCGACCGGATCTTCCCGATCTGCACGCCGGACGCCTCCGACTCCGCCTCCTTCGACGAGGTCCTGGAGCTGCTGCACCTGGGCGGCCGCTCCCTGCCGCACTCGGTGCTGATGATGATCCCGGAGGCGTGGGAGAACCACGACTCCATGGACCCGGCCCGGCGTGCCTTCTACCAGTTCCACTCCACGATGATGGAGCCCTGGGACGGCCCCGCCTGTGTCACCTTCACCGACGGCACCCAGGTCGGCGCGGTCCTCGACCGCAACGGCCTGCGCCCCGGCCGCTACTGGGTCACCGACGACGGCCTCGTCGTCCTCGGCTCCGAGGTCGGCGTCCTGGACATCGACCCGGCCAAGGTCGTCCGCAAGGGCCGCCTGCAGCCCGGCCGCATGTTCCTCGTCGACACCGCCGAGCACCGCATCATCGAGGACGACGAGATCAAGGCCGGCCTCGCCGCCGAGCACCCCTACCAGGAGTGGGTGGAGGCCGGCGAGATCGAGCTGTCCGACCTGCCCGAGCGCGAGCACATCGTCCACACCCACGCCTCGGTCACCCGCCGCCAGCAGACCTTCGGCTACACCGAGGAGGAGCTGCGCGTCATCCTCGCGCCGATGGCCAAGGCCGGTGCCGAGCCGATCGGCTCGATGGGCACCGACTCGCCGATCGCCGCGCTGTCGGACCGCCCGCGTCTGCTGTTCGACTACTTCACGCAGCTGTTCGCGCAGGTCACCAACCCGCCGCTGGACGCCATCCGCGAGGAGCTGGTCACCTCCCTGCGCTCGTCGCTGGGCCCGCAGGGCAACCTGCTCGACCCGAACGCGGCCTCCTGCCGCAGCGTCCTGCTGCCCTTCCCGGTCATCGACAACGACGAGCTGGCCAAGCTCATCCACATCAACGCCGACGGCGACATGCCGGGCTTCAAGGCCGCGACCCTGTCCGGCCTGTACCGGGTGCACGGTGGCGGCGACGCGCTCGCCGCGCGGATCGAGGAGATCTGCGCCGAGGCCGACGCCGCCATCGACAACGGCGCCCGCCTGATCGTCCTGTCCGACCGGCACTCCGACGCCGAGCACGCGCCGATCCCGTCGCTGCTGCTCACCGCGGCCGTCCACCACCACCTCATCCGCACCAAGCAGCGCACCCAGGTGGGCCTGCTGGTCGAGGCCGGCGACGTCCGCGAGGTCCACCACGTCGCCCTGCTCATCGGCTACGGCGCCGCCGCGGTCAACCCCTACCTGGCGATGGAGTCCGTCGAGGACCTGGTCCGCGCCGGCACCTTCCTGCCCGGCATCGAGCCCGAGAAGGCCATCCGCAACCTCATCTACGCCCTCGGCAAGGGCGTGCTGAAGGTCATGTCCAAGATGGGCATCTCGACCGTCGCCTCCTACCGCGGCGCCCAGGTCTTCGAGGCCGTCGGTCTCGACGAGGGCTTCGTCCAGAAGTACTTCAACGGCACGGCCACCAAGATCGGCGGCGTCGGCATCGACGTCATCGCCAAGGAGGTCGCCGCCCGGCACGCCAAGGCCTACCCGGCCTCCGGCATCGCCCCGGCGCACCGCGCGCTGGAGATAGGCGGCGAGTACCAGTGGCGCCGCGAGGGCGAGCCGCACCTGTTCGACCCGGAGACCGTCTTCCGCCTCCAGCACTCCACGCGCGCCGGCCGGTACGACATCTTCAAGAAGTACACCGAGCGCGTGAACGAGCAGTCCGAGCGCCTGATGACGCTGCGCGGCCTGTTCGGCTTCAAGTCCGACCGGAAGCCCATCCCGATCGACGAGGTCGAGCCGGTCTCCGAGATCGTCAAGCGGTTCTCCACCGGCGCCATGTCGTACGGCTCCATCTCGCAGGAGGCGCACGAGACCCTCGCCATCGCCATGAACCAGCTGGGCGGCAAGTCCAACACCGGTGAGGGCGGCGAGGACCCGGAGCGCCTGTACGACCCGGCCCGCCGGTCGTCCATCAAGCAGGTCGCCTCCGGCCGCTTCGGCGTGACCTCCGAGTACCTGGTCAACTCCGACGACATCCAGATCAAGATGGCCCAGGGCGCCAAGCCCGGCGAGGGCGGCCAGCTGCCCGGCCACAAGGTCTACCCGTGGGTCGCCAAGACGCGGCACTCCACGCCGGGCGTCGGCCTCATCTCGCCGCCGCCGCACCACGACATCTACTCCATCGAGGACCTGGCCCAGCTGATCCACGACCTGAAGAACGCCAACCCCCAGGCGCGCATTCACGTCAAGCTGGTCTCCGAGGTCGGCGTCGGCACGGTCGCCGCGGGTGTCTCCAAGGCGCACGCGGACGTCGTGCTCATCTCCGGCCACGACGGCGGCACCGGCGCCTCCCCGCTCACCTCGCTGAAGCACGCGGGCGGTCCCTGGGAGCTGGGCCTCGCCGAGACCCAGCAGACGCTGCTGCTCAACGGCCTGCGCGACCGCATCGTCGTGCAGACCGACGGCCAGCTGAAGACCGGCCGCGACGTGGTCATCGCCGCGCTGCTCGGCGCCGAGGAGTTCGGCTTCGCGACCGCGCCGCTCGTCGTGTCCGGCTGCGTCATGATGCGCGTCTGCCACCTGGACACCTGCCCGGTCGGCATCGCCACGCAGAACCCGGTGCTGCGCGAGCGGTACAACGGCAAGGCCGAGTACGTCGTGAACTTCTTCCAGTACATCGCCCAGGAGGTCCGCGAGCTCCTGGCCGAGCTGGGCTTCCGCTCCATCGAGGAGGCCGTCGGCCACGCCGAGGCGCTCGACGTCTCCCGCGCGGTCGACCACTGGAAGGCGCAGGGCCTGAACCTGGAGCCGCTGTTCCACGTGCCCCAGCTGCCCGAGGGCGCGGTGCGCCACCAGCTGATCGCGCAGGACCACGGCCTGGAGAAGGCGCTCGACAACCAGCTGATCAAGCTGGCCGCCGACGCCCTGGCCGCCTCGGACGCCACCGAGGCCCAGCCGGTCCGCGCCCAGGTGCAGATCCGCAACATCAACCGCACGGTCGGCACCATGCTCGGCCACGAGGTGACGAAGAAGTTCGGCGGCGCGGGCCTGCCCGACGACACCATCGACATCACCTTCACCGGCTCCGCGGGCCAGTCCTTCGGCGCGTTCGTGCCGCGCGGCGTGACGCTGCGCCTGGAGGGCGACGCCAACGACTACGTCGGCAAGGGCCTCTCCGGCGGCCGGATCATCGTCCGCCCGGACCGCGCGGCCGACCACCTCGCCGAGTACAGCGTCATCGCCGGCAACACCATCGGCTACGGCGCCACCGGCGGCGAGATGTTCCTGCGCGGCAAGACCGGTGAGCGGTTCTGCGTGCGCAACTCCGGTGCGACGGTCGTCTCCGAGGGCGTGGGCGACCACGGCTGCGAGTACATGACCGGTGGTCACGCCGTGGTGCTCGGCGAGACCGGCCGCAACTTCGCGGCGGGCATGTCCGGCGGCATCGCCTATGTGATCGACCTGGACCGGGACAACGTCAACGCCGGCAACCTGGACGCGGTCGAGGCGCTGGACGACACCGACAAGCAGTGGCTGCACGACGTGGTCCGCCGCCACCGGGAGGAGACGGGCTCCACCGTCGCCGAGAAGCTCCTGGCCGAGTGGGACACCGCCGTCGAGCGCTTCAGCAAGATCATCCCCAGCACGTACAAGGCAGTGCTCGCCGCCAAGGACGCCGCCGAGCGAGCCGGTCTCTCCGAGACCGAGACCCACGAGAAGATGATGGAGGCGGCGATCAATGGCTGACCCGAAGGGCTTCCTGAACCACGGGCGCGAGGTCGCCAAGTCCCGCCCCGTCGAGGAGCGCGTCCGCGACTGGAACGAGGTCTACGTCCCCGGCTCCCTGCTGCCGATCATCAGCAAGCAGGCCAGCCGCTGCATGGACTGCGGCATCCCGTTCTGCCACAACGGCTGTCCCCTCGGGAACCTCATCCCCGAGTGGAACGACTACGCCTACCGCGAGGACTGGTCGGCCGCGCAGGAGCGCCTGCACGCGACGAACAACTTCCCGGAGTTCACCGGCCGCCTGTGCCCCGCTCCGTGCGAGTCGGCGTGCGTGCTGGGCATCAACCAGCCGCCGGTCACCATCAAGAACGTCGAGGTCTCGATCATCGACAAGGCGTGGGAGACCGGGGACGTCGCCCCGCAGATCCCGGAGCGCCTGTCCGGCAAGACCGTCGCGGTCGTCGGCTCCGGCCCGGCCGGCCTCGCCGCCGCCCAGCAGCTGACCCGCGCCGGTCACACCGTCGCCGTCTACGAGCGCGCGGACCGCATCGGCGGCCTCCTGCGGTACGGCATCCCCGAGTTCAAGATGGAGAAGCGGCACATCAACCGGCGCATAGAGCAGATGCGCGCGGAGGGCACCCGCTTCCGCACGGGCGTCGAGATCGGCCGCGACCTGAAGGCCACGGACCTGAAGAAGCGCTACGACGCGGTCGTCCTGGCCGTCGGCGCGACCACGCCCCGCGACCTGCCGGTGCCCGGCCGGGAACTCAAGGGCATCCACCAGGCCATGGAGTACCTGCCCCTGGCCAACAAGGTGCAGGAGGGCGACTTCGTGGCGCCCCCCATCTCGGCCGAGGGCAAGCACGTCGTGGTCATCGGCGGCGGCGACACCGGCGCGGACTGCGTCGGCACCGCCCACCGCCAGGGCGCGGCCTCCGTCACGCAGCTGGAGATCATGCCCCGCCCGAACGACGAGCGGCACCCGATCGGCCAGCCCTGGCCGACCTTCCCCATGCTGTACAAGGTCACCTCGGCCCACGAGGAGGGCGGTGAGCGCGTGTACTCCGTCTCGACGACCCACTTCGAGGGCGACGAGGACGGCAACGTGCAGTGGCTGCACCTCACCGAGGTGGAGTTCGTCGACGGCAAGCTGACGCCGAAGCCGGGCACGGAGCGCAAGATCCCCGCCCAGCTGGTGACGCTGGCGATGGGCTTCACGGGCACCGACCGCGAGAACGGCCTGGTCGAGCAGTTCGGCCTGGAGCTGGACGAGCGCGGCAACATCGCCCGGGACGCCGACTGGCAGACCAACGTGCCGGGCGTGTTCGTCGCCGGTGACGCCGGCCGCGGCCAGTCGCTCATCGTGTGGGCGATCGCGGAGGGCCGCTCGGCCGCCAAGGGCGTCGACCGCTTCCTGACCGGTGCCAGCGACCTGCCCGCCCCGATCCGCCCGACGGACCGCGCGCTGACGGTCTGAGCGCACCCCACCAGAACGTCCCGCACAAAGGCGTGCGGAACACCGACGGCGCCTGCCCCACTGTCCCCGACCGGACGACCGGGCAGGCGCCGTCGCACGTCCTCGGCCGGTGCCGCCCCCCTGCCGGCCGCCCGGCCCCGCTGCCCGCCCACGACCCCCGACTCCTCCGGGCCCGCCGGCCGGGTGCCGGAACCGAGCGGCGGAGCGGTCGTCGCGGAGTGAGAGAGTGAGCCCATGGCCGCGATCAGTCTGAGCAAGGTGCAGGAGACCGCTCCCGCGCTGGTGGACCTGTACAACAGCGCCGGGGTGTCCCTCACGAAGCACGGGCTGGGCGGGCTGCGCGCCGCGGTCTACCTCGTGATCGACTACTCCGGCTCGATGAAGCCCTACTACAAGGACGGCAGCGTGCAGGCGCTGGCCGACCGGGTGCTCGGCCTGTCCGCGCACCTCGACGACGACGGCACCGTGCCCGTGGTGTTCTTCTCCACCGACGTCGACGCCGAGACGGAGATCGCCCTGGCGGGCCACCAGGGGCGGATCGAGCGGATCGTGGCCGGGCTCGGGCACATGGGAAAGACCAGCTACCACCTGGCCATGGACGCCGTGATCGACCACTACCTCGACAGCGGGACGGCCGCCCCCGCCCTGGTCGTCTTCCAGACCGACGGCGGGCCGATCAACAAGCTCGCCGCGGAACGGTATCTGTGCAAGGCGGCGAGGCTCCCGCTGTTCTGGCAGTTCATCGGCTTCGGCGACCCGCGCAGCAAGCAGTTCGACTTCCTGCGCAAGCTCGACGAGCTGGCCGTGCCCGGCAAGCGCGTCGTGGACAACGCCGGCTTCTTCCACGCGGGGGAGGACCCCCGCCGGGTGCCGGACGCCGAGCTGTACGACCGGCTGGTGGGGGAGTTCCCGACGTGGCTGGCGGCCGCCCGGGCCCAGGGCGTCGTGCGGGACACCGGCACGTGCTGAGCGCCGCGCTCGCCCCTCTGGCCTAGCCGCCCCCTCGCCCCGTTGGCGTGGCCGGGCGGCCGTGCCACGCTGGGAAGGATCCGACGGGGAGGCGACGACGCATGGGCGACGACGGCGCACGACGGGTACACGGGACGGCCTCCGCCCGCAGGGAACCCCCCGCGGGCCGGGGCGAGAAGCTCGCCGACTGGGCGGACGGCCGGCTGGGGCTGTACGCCCTGGCCAAGGCCAACATGCGCAAGGTCTTCCCGGACCACTGGTCCTTCATGCTCGGCGAGGTCACCCTCTACAGCTTCGTCGTGCTGATCCTCACCGGTGTCTACCTGACCCTGTTCTTCGAGCCCAGCATGCAGGAGGTCGTGTACCAGGGCTCCTACACGGAACTCAACGGCGTCCTGATGAGCCGGGCGTTCGAATCCACCCTGGACATCAGCTTCGACGTGCGCGGCGGCCTGCTGATCCGGCAGATCCACCACTGGGCGGCACTGGTCTTCATCACCGGCATGCTGGTGCACATGATGCGGGTGTTCTTCACGGGCGCCTTCCGCAAGCCGCGCGAACTCAACTGGGTCTTCGGCTGGACCCTGCTGATGCTCGGCATCATCACCGGCCTGACCGGCTACTCCCTCCCCGACGACCTGCTGTCCGGCACCGGCCTGCGCTTCGCGCACGGGGCGATCCTGTCGATCCCGATCGTCGGGACGTACGTGGCGTTCTTCCTGTTCGGCGGGGAGTTCCCGGGCGACGACATCATCTCGCGCCTCTTCCCGGTCCATGTGCTGCTGCTGCCCGGCATCATGCTGGGCCTGGTGGCCGCCCACCTGATCCTGGTCTTCTACCACAAGCACACCCAGTTCCCCGGGCCCGGACGCCAGGAGCGGTCGGTCGTCGGCATGCCGTTCCTGCCCGTCTACATGGCCAAGGCCGGCGGCTTCTTCTTCCTCGTCTTCGGCGTGCTGACGGTGATGGGTGCCATCGCCCAGATCAACCCCGTGTGGGCCTTCGGCCCGTACCGGCCCGACCTCGTCACCACCGGCGCCCAGCCCGACTGGTACCTCGGCTTCTCCGAGGGCCTGATCCGGGTGATGCCGGGATGGGAGATCGACCTGTGGGGCCACACGCTCGTCCTCGGCGTGTTCATCCCCTTCACGCTGTTCCCGCTGATCCTGCTCGCCCTCGGCGTCTACCCCTTCGTCGAGGCGTGGGTCACCGGCGACAAGCGCGAGCACCACATCCTGGACCGGCCGCGCAACGTGCCCGTGCGCACCGGCCTGGGCGTGGCCTGGCTGACCCTGTACGCGGTGCTGCTGATCGGCGGCGGCAACGACATCGTCGCCACCCATCTGCACCTGTCCATCAACGCCATCACCTGGTTCGTGCGGATCGGTGTCTTCGTGCTGCCGGTCGTCGCGTTCCTCGTCACGAAGAAGATCTGCATGGGCCTGCAGCGCCGCGACCGCGCCAAGGTCCTGCACGGCAGGGAGACCGGCACCGTCAAACGGCTGCCGACCGGCGAGTACATCGAGGTGCACGAGCCCCTCACGCAGGCGGACCTGTTCACCCTCACCCAGCACGAGCAGAACCCGCCCTACACGGTCGGTCCCGAGGTCGACGCCGGGGGTGTACGGCGCAGGGTCAGGCGGACCGACCGGCTGCGGGCCCGGCTCGCGCACGCCATGTTCGGGCCGGACGCCCGCATCGAGAAGCCGACGGCGGAGGAGTACCGGGAACTCACCGGCGGCGACCGGCCCCACTGACCGGCGCCGCCCGGCCGGCCGGGCGGCGCGTTCCGGGCGGCCGCCTACGTGTCGCACTCCAGCACGCTCCGGCACAACGCCGCCTACGTGTCGCACTCCAGCACGCTCCGGCACAACGCGCACCGGGCCCGGACCCGGCCCCGCACCGGCACCCTGATCCGCTGGTGGCACGTGGGGCAGGGGAACGACACCCGCAGCTGTCCGCCCACGTCGGACACGAACGCGTACCGCACCCCCGGCTGCGGACCCTGCGGCGCGTGCCGCCGGTCGCGGGCGTACCGGCGCCGCCCCGCCCACCCCGCGGCGGTCAGCGGGGGCTGCTGCCCGTCCTGCCGGGCCAGCTCCCTGCCCCGCTCGTACGCCCGGTACGCCTGCGCGCTGGTGAACCACACCGACGGGTCCTCGCCGAAGACCAGCGCCCGCTTCGCCAGCACGTACCCGAACTCCTCCGGCGTGAGGTACCCCAGCTTCTGCGACGACGCCCCGTCCTCCCGGTAGGCGTCCAGCAGCAGCCACCCCGCGCCCAGGTACGTCGTCGCCGTGTCCGTGAGGATCTCGTTGTCCCGCACGCCCGGGAAGGACAGGTCCAGCCGGTGCAGGTACACGTGCGTCACCTCGTGCGCCAGGGCCGCGCCGATGTCCCGCCGATGCGTACGGAACCGGTCGTTCAGCTCCACGAAGTACTCCGGCCCCGCCGCCAGCTCCACATGAGCCGCGTGCCGCATCTCCCGGAAGCTCACGATCAGCCGCGCGTCCGGCAGCCGGTAGTGCCGCACCAGTTCGTGCGCCACCCGCTGCGCCCCCAGGTACAGGTCGTCGGTGTCGCAGAACGCCACGTCGGCCGGGAGCACACTCGTCGCGAACGTCCGGATCGTGTCGTACGAAAGGCGCCGGTACAGCGCCGTGATGGCGGCCCGCACCGTCTCCAGATGCGGGTAGCCGTGCTCGACCGGCCCGTCGTTCGCCACGCCTCACCCCCAGGACGCCCGGCACCCGATGTCCACTGTACGAGCGCCGGACGCGCCGCGGAGGGGTCCGGCCGCGGCGAAAACCGGTCGTCCCGGCCCGGCCCCGCTGCCAGAATCCGGACGTGACCAGCGAACAGCGCACCACCGCCGCACTCACGGTCGGCGGCCGGGACGACGACCTCGAACAGCGGCTCGACGAGGAGCTGACCGCCTACAACACCGCCGCCTCCGGCGGAGCCACCACCGAGCCCCTCTCCGTCCGCGTCACCGACGCCACCGGCGAACTGGTCGGCGGGCTCACCGCCTGGACCTGGGGCAGCCTGTGCTCCGTCGACATGCTCTGGGTGCGCGACGGCCACCGGCACGCCGGCTGGGGCAGCCGGCTGATGCGCGCGGCGGAGACCGAGGCGGCCCGGCGCGGCTGCACCGACATGATCGTCTCCACCTACAGCTTCCAGGCCCCCGGCTTCTACCCGCGCCTCGGCTACCGGGAACGAGGCCGCATCGAGGGCGTGCCCGGCGGCCACGAGGACGTCTACTTCCACAAACGGCTCCCCACGGCCGAGGTGTGAGACGGCCCGCTGCCACCGGACGCGATTCCGTAGGCTGACGCCCCATGACCACCAGCAACACCCGCACCGGCGACGTCGACCCGGCCGTCCGCGAGGAGCTCGCCCGGCTGCGCGACAGCATCGACAACATCGACGCGGCCGTCGTCCACATGCTCGCCGAGCGCTTCAAGTGCACCCAGCAGGTCGGCCACCTCAAGGCCGAACACCAGCTGCCGCCCGCCGACCCGGCGCGCGAGGCCCGCCAGATCGCCCGGCTGCGCGCCCTCGCCGAGAACGCCAAACTGGACCCGGCCTTCGCGGAGAAGTTCCTGAACTTCATCGTGGCCGAGGTCATCCGCCACCACGAGCGGATCGCGGACGAGACAGTCAACGGCTCGGCGCCCGCCGGGACCTGACCGGGCAACGGCCCCGGCGCACCGGCCCCCGCACCACGGGGCCGCGGCCGTCGGTAACCGGCCAGGGGGAGTGACAGGGCGGCCCGCACGGGGCATGCTGCGCTGTGCACAGCACGTCAGCCGGCGAGCACTGCCCGTCAGTGTTCCGCACTACTCTGGTCCTCCACGAGGGAGGGGCGTCGGGCCATGCCGTCGGATACCAGGATCCTCATCGTCGACGACCACGAGGACACGCTGTACGCGCTGGAGAGCGCCCTGGCCCCGCTGGGCTACCGGCTCAGCCGCGCCACCAGCGGCGACGAGGCGCTCAAGGAAGTGCTGCGCGGCCAGGTCGGCCTGCTGCTGCTCGACGTGCGCATGCCCGGCGTCAGCGGTCTTGAGGTCGTGCGCTACATGCGGCGCGTCGAACAGACCCAGCACATCCCGGTCATCCTGCTCACCGGCTTCGGCACCGACCAGGAACTGACCACCGCCGCCTACGGCCTCGGCGTCGCCGACCTCGTCCTCAAACCCGTGGACCCCTGGGCCCTGCGCACCAAGGTCCGCTACCTCTACGACAGCCACCAGCGCCACCTCGCCCTGCAACGCGAGGTACGCCGGCTGCGCACCCTCGTGCGGGACCACACCGACGCCGCGCCCCGCCCGCCGCGCCTGACCCACCCCGACGCGCGCGTGCCGTCCCAGCGGCCCATGGGGGCGCACGCCGGGGAGCTCGAAAGAGACCGCACCTAGACCGGACATTGCTCACGTACCGATCCGCCTCTGTGCCTTGCCGGTGCCATCAGGCAGCATGTCACGCATGTCCGTACTGACGCGCGACGAAGCGCAGACCCGAGCAGACCTCCTCGACGTCCACCGCTACACCATCGACCTGGACCTGACCGGCGGGGACGAGACCTTCGACTCGCACACCCTGATCGCGTTCAGCGCCCGCACGGACGGTGACACCTTCGTCGAGGTCAGGCCCGCCGAGCTGCGCTCCGTCACCCTCGACGGACACCCCCTGGACCCGGAGGCCCTGGACGGCAACCGGCTGCCCCTGAGGAACCTCACCGCCGGAGAGCACGAGCTGCGCGTGCACGCGGCCATGCGCTACTCCCGCACCGGCGAGGGCATGCACCGCTTCACCGACCCCACCGACGGCGAGACCTACGTCTACACGCAGCTGTTCCTCGACGACGTCCAGCGCGTCTTCGCCGCGTTCGACCAGCCCGACCTCAAGGCCGTGTTCGAGCTGTCGGTGCGCGCCCCGCAGGGCTGGACCGTCCTCGCCAACGGCATCACCGAGCACACCGGCGACGGCCACTGGCGAGCCGCCCCCACCCCGCTGATCTCCACCTACCTCGTCGCCGTCGCCGCCGGCCCCTGGCACTCGGTGCGCACCGAGCACCGCGGCCTGCCCTTCGGCCTGCACTGCCGCCGCTCCCTCGCCCCCTACCTGGACGCCGACGCCGACGAACTCCTCGACGTCACGCGCGCGTGCTACGACCGCTACCACGAGAAGTTCGACGAGCCCTACCCCTTCGACTCCTACGACCAGGCCTTCGTGCCCGAGTTCAACGCGGGCGCCATGGAGAACCCCGGACTGGTCACCTTCCGCGACGAGTTCGTCTACCGCTCCGCCGTCACCGACACCGAGCGCCAGACCCGCGCGATGGTCGTCGCCCACGAGATGGCCCACATGTGGTTCGGCGACCTCGTCACCCTCAAGTGGTGGGACGACATCTGGCTGAACGAGTCGTTCGCCGAGTACATGGGCTACCAGACCCTCACCGAGGCCACCCGCTTCACGGACACCTGGACCGACTTCGGCGTCACTCGCAAATCCTGGGGCTACGACGCCGACCAGCGTCCCTCCACCCACCCCGTCGCCCCCGAAGCCGTCGACGACACCGCCTCCGCGCTGCTCAACTTCGACGGCATCTCCTACGCCAAGGGCGCCAGCGCCCTGCGCCAGCTCGTCGCCTGGCTCGGCGAGAAGGACTTCCTCGCCGGCATCAACACCCACTTCGCCCGGCACAGGTTCGCCAACGCCACCCTCGCCGACTTCATCGACTCCCTCGCCGCCGCCACCGAGCGCGACGTCCACGCCTGGGCCGACGCCTGGTTGCGCACCACCGGCGTCGACACCCTCACCCCGCACATCGCCCCCGGCGAGCACGGCACCTGCGCCCTCACCGTCGACCGCGCCGGCAGCCGCCCGCACCACATCGCCGTCGGCCTGTACGACCGGGACCTCGGCGACGACGGCGGCCAGCTCGTGCTGCGCGAACGCCTGCACCTGGACCTGCCGCAGGACGGCGCCCACCCCATCGGCAAGCGCCCCGCCCTCCTGCTCCTCAACGACGGCGACCTCTCCTACGCCAAGGTCCGCTTCGACCCGGAGTCCTTCGAGACCGTCCGCAAGGACCTGTCCGGCCTGCCCTCCCCGCTCACCCGCGCGGTCGTTTGGAACGCCCTGCGCGACGCCGTCCGCGACGGCGAACTCGCGCCCGGCGCCTACCTGGAGACCGCCCGCACCCACCTGCCCCTGGAGACGGACCTCGCCATCGTCCAGGGCGTGCTGGCCTTCGCCGCCACGCAGATCACCGACCGCTACCTCACACCCGGGGAGCGGCCTGCCGCCCTCGCCACCCTGTCCGAGCTGTGCCGCGACCTCATCCGCCGCACCGAGGACGGCGACAACCCCGGCCTGCGCCTGATCGCCGTACGCCACCGCATCCACGTGGCCGCCCACCCCGACACCATCGCCGCCTGGCTCGCCGACGGCACCGTCCCCGGCGGCCCCGAACTCGACCCGGAGCTGCGCTGGCGCGTCCTGGCCCGGCTCGCGGTGCTCGGCGCGACGGACGAGGCCGCCATCGCCGCCGAGCTGCAGCGCGACCCGAGCGCCACCGGCCAGGAGGGCGCCGCCCGCTGCCGGGCCGCGCTGCCCGACCCGGACGCCAAGGCCCGCGCCTGGGCGGCGATGTTCGGCTCCGACGACCTGTCCAACTACCTTTTCGCCGCCACCGCCCGCGGCTTCTGGCAGCCGGAACAGGCCGACCTGGTACGGGAGTATGTGCCGCGCTACTACGCCGACGCGGTCGCCGTCGCCGAGCGCCGCGGCCCCGCCATCGCCACGGCCGTCGGCAGTGACGCCTTCCCCGCCCACGCCGTCGACGCCGACAGCCTCCGCCTCGGCGAGGAATGCCTGCGCGACGCCGCCCCCATCCCGGCACTGCGCCGCAGGCTGGTGGACCAACTGGACGACCTCAAGCGCGCGTTGCGGGTCCGCGAGAGCGGGCAGCCCGCCTGAGCGCGAGGAGCGGCGCCACGCCCGTTCCAGGTGAGCGGGGCCTAGGACCGGTGGCGTAGGGCGCGGGCGGAGACGGCTGGTCCCTTTCGCCGATGCGGACGGAGGGGCGTCGTTCCTAGCCTCGGGCGAGACAGCCGATCAAGCCCGAGGAGCCCTTGTGATCGCAGTGACCGGTCCCACCGGTAACGTCGGCCGCGCCCTGGTCGAACGCCTCGTCGCCGCCGGGCGGCCCGTGCGGGCGCTGACCCGCGACCCGCAGCGGGCCCGGCTGCCCGCCGGCGCCGAGGCGGTACGACTCCGGCTCGACGACCCCGCCGCCCTGTTCCGGGGCGTCACCCGGCTGTTCCTGTACGTCCAGGCGGGCGGCGACCGCACCCCCGCCCTGCTCGCGGCGGCCCGTGCGGCGGGAGTGCGCCACGTGGTCCTGCTGTCCTCGTCGATCATCGACTCGGGCGCCGACCCGGCCCACCCGATCCACGTCATGCACGCCACCGCCGAGCGGCACGTCCGCGACAGCGGGCTGACGTGGACGTTCCTGCGGCCCGGCGCCTTCGCCACCAACGCCTTCCAGTGGGCCCCGCAGATCCGGTCCGGCGACACCGTCCGCGGCGTCTACGCCGAGGGGCGGACCGCGCCCGTCCACGAGGACGACATCGCCGCCGTCGCCGAACGCGCCCTCCTCGACGACGGCCACGAGGGCGCAGCCCACCGCCTCACCGGGCCCGCGGCCCTCAGCAACGCCGAGCAGGTCACCGCGATAGGCCGCGCCCTCGGCCGTGACCTGCGCTTCCTGGAGGTGCCCCCCGGCGACGCGAGCCCCGACCTGTTCCCGCACGTCCCGCCCGGCATGCTGCCGGCCCTGCTGGACTCCCTCGCCGCGACGGTCGGCACGCCCCCGGAGGTCACCGACACCGTCCACGCCGTCACGGGCACCCCGGCCCGCCCGTTCACGACCTGGGCCGAGGAACACAAGGCCGACTTCACACGCTCACCCGCCTGACCCCACGGCCGGGATCCCCGGCGCCCCGCAACGGGCGGGGCCGCACGGTCCCGGGCGGGTGCCGGGCCACGCGGCAGGTGCCGCTGCGGGCGGATCACGGCACGGCCTGCACGCGGGCCCCACCCGCCCCGCGGCGGGCGGGGCCCCGCCAGGGATTCCCGGCCCCGAACCCCTCACCCCCACCAAGGATTTCCCCTCGGACGTACCCCCCGCCCCCCTCCGGTCGTTGGTCCTTTCGGGCAGTGCCGCCCCGCGCCCCGGAGGTCAGCCCATGAGCACCCCGCCCCTCGCCTCGGGCCCCGAAGGCCCGCAAGCCCTCAGGCCGTTGCTCGGCACCGTGCTCGACGCCCTGGCCGCCGGTGCCCGGGCCCGCGGCGGGCCGCTGCCGGCCGGCGGGCCGGACGCCGTCGCCGCGCGGCTCCGGCTGGCCGTGGGGGAGATCCTCCCCGAGCACGGCGACCCGCACGCCGTCCACACCCTGGTCCGGGCCCTCGCCGAAGGCGCCGCCGACCCCGCCCACCCCCTGTGCGCGGCCCACCTGCACTGCCCGCCCCTGGCCGTCGCGGCGGCCGCCGACCTGGCCGCCTCCGCCCTCAACCCCTCCCTCGACTCCTGGGACCAGGCCCCGGCCGCCTCCGCACTGGAGACCATCGTGACGCGCCTGGCGGCCCGCGAGGTCCACGGCAGCGGCCCGGCCGCGGACCCCGACGCCCTCGTCACCACCGGCGGAACCGAGTCCAACCAGCTCGCCCTCCTGCTCGCCCGCGAGGCACTCGGCCCCACCGTCCGGCTGGTCACCGGCGCCAACGCCCACCACTCGCTGCCCCGCGCCGCGTGGCTGCTCGGACTGCCCGAGCCCGTCGTGGTCCCCGCCCCGTCCGGCACGCTCGACCCCGACGCGCTCGCCGGCACCCTCACCCGCCTGACCGGGCCCGTGCTCGTCGCCGCCACCGCCGGCACCACGGACGCCGGACTCATCGACCCGCTGCCCGACATCGCCGCCCACTGCGCGGCCCACGGCGCCCGGCTGCACATCGACGCCGCCTACGGCGGAGGCCTCCTCTTCAGCGGCCGGCACCGCAGCCGGCTGACCGGACTCGACGCCGCCGACACCGTCACCCTCGACCTGCACAAACTCGGCTGGCAACCGGCCGCCGCCGGGCTCCTCACCGTCCGCGACGCCCACGACCTCACCGCCCTGCGGCACCGCGCCGACTACCTCAACGCCCCCGACGACACCGAGGCCGGCCTGCCGGACCTGCTCGGCCGCTCCCTGCGCACCACCCGCCGCCCCGACGTCCTCAAACTCGCCGTCACCCTCAAGACCCTCGGCCGAACCGGCCTCGGCGCACTCGTCGACCAGGTCTGCGCCCGCGCCCACGAACTCGCCGCGCTGGTCCACGAGCACCCCGGCCTCGAACTGCACGCCCCGCCCGTCATCAGCACCGTCCTGTTCCGGCCCGCGGGCGCCCCCGACACCACCGTCGCCGCCGTACGCCGCGCGCTGCTCACCGAGGGCCGCGCCGTCCTCGGCCGGGCCCGCCTCGACGGCCGGCTGTGGCTCAAGGCCACCCTCCTCAACCCCGCCACCGGGCCCGACGACCTCGCCACCCTGCTGCACCTCGTGGCAGCGAGCCGAGCGACACTCGTGGAAGGACACACCCCCTGATGAACCCCGCGCACCCTCCCCGGCAGGAGCCCGACGCCCCCCGCGACCTGGTCGGCATCGGCATCGGCCCCGCCAACCTCTCCCTCGCCGCGCTCGCCCAGCCGCTCGGCGACCTCGACACCGTCTTCTACGAGCAGCGCCCCGCCTTCGCCTGGCACCCCGGCCTGCTCATCGAAGGCGCCACCCTCCAGGTCCCGTTCCTCGCCGACCTGGTCACCCTCGTCGACCCCACCAGCCCCTGGTCCTTCCTCAACCACCTCAGGTCCCGCGAGCGGCTCTTCCCCTTCTACTTCTCCGAGCGCTTCCACATCCAGCGCGCCGAGTACGACGCCTACTGCCGCTGGGTCTGCGACAGCCTCCCGGGCCTGCACTTCTCCCACCAGGTCGACGCCGTCCGCTGGAATCCCGAACGCGACCTGTTCGAGGTCGACTACACCCAGCTCGACAGCGACGGCGAGGCCGAGGCCCTCGGCCGGACGTACACCCGCAACGTCGTCCTCGGCGTCGGCACCGAACCCCACGTTCCCGACCCGCTCAAACCCCTCGTCGAAGCACCCGGCGTACCCGTCGTGCACGCCGCCGACTACCTCGACCACCGCGCCGCCCTGCTCGCCGCCGAGCACGTCACCGTCGTCGGCATCGGCCAGTCCGGCGCCGAGATCTTCCTCGACCTGCTCCGCAACCGGCCCGCCGGGCGCGAGAAGCTGCACTGGCTCGGCCGTACCGAGGCCTTCGCGCCCATGGAGTACTCCAAGCTCGGCCTGGAACACTTCACCCCCGACCACACCCGCTACTTCCACGCCCTGCCCGAGCCGGCCCGCGACCGGCTCGTCGCCGGGCAGTGGCAGCTCCACCAGGGCATCGACGCCGGAACCATCGCCGCCATCCACGACGAGCTCTACCGCCGCACCCTCCACGGCGGCTGGCCCGACGCCGTCCTCACCCCCGGCGTCCGCCTGCGCACCGCCGGCCGCGTCGCCACCACCAAGGTGGAACTGCACCTGGAGCACGGCCGGCAGGACAGCCGCTCCCGCCTCACCACCGACGCCGTCGTCCTCGCCACCGGCTACCGCGAACGCCCCATCGACCGCGTCCTCGCCGGCCTCGACCCCTACCTGCGCCGCGACAGCCGGGAACGGCCACGCGTCGACGAGGAGCACCGGCTCGTCCTCGACCCGTCCGTCTCCGGCTCGGTCTACGTCCAGAACGCCGAGACCCACACCCACGGCGTCGGCGCCCCCGACCTCGGCCTGTTCGCCTGGCGTGGCGCGGTCATCCTCAACTCCCTGACCGGCAGGGAGACCTACGGACTCCCGCGCCGCACCGCCTTCACCACCTTCGGCCTCACCCGGCGGCAGCAGGTCCCGGCGCCCCGCGAGGCACCGACCCTGATCCCGCTGGCCGACGACCGGAGGTGACCGGCCACGCGGCTCAGAAGACGGGCGTGCCGTTCCGGGTGAGCCTCCAGTCCACCGCGGCGAACCCGGCCGGGTCGATCGATCCCTTCGCCTTCACCCAGGCGATCATGGTGTTGCGGATCTCGTCCGAGTTCGACCACAGCAGCGGGGCGGCGGCCACGTGCGGGAAGTTCCCGCCGCCGTTGGCCCGGTAGTTGTTCACCGCGAACACGAACCGCGCGTCGTCCGCGAGCGGCTGCCCCCCGAACCGCACGTTCGTCACCCGCGACCCGGCCGGCTCGGCGATGTCGATCTCGTACGACAGACCGCTCACCACGTCGTAGTTGTAGTCCGGCGTGCCGCCCGCGTTGGTCAGCTTCGCCGGGTCCACCGGATCGCCCGGCGCGGTCTGCGTGAAGTAGTTCGCCGAGAACTCCAGGTACGCCTTCATCTGCGCGCCCGTCATCAGCCGCGCCTCCAGCGTGTTCTCGAAGACGTACAGACCCGCCACGTCCCGGATCGTCACCTCGCCCGCCGGGATCCGGGCACTGCGCGAGAAGCACGCCGCCTGCGACAGCACCGGCAGCGCCGCGTACTCCGTGCCCGCCAGTGCCTGCTTCACCGTGTCCGCCTGGATGTGGTTGATCAGGTCGATGATCGGCACGTCCTTGTACGGCGCCTCGGCCGACGTCATCTCCGCCGCGTTCGTGCCGATGACCTGGTTGACGTACGCCACGACCTTCTCGTGCTCGTCGGACAGCAGCCGCACGATCTTCGGGTCCTCCTCCACGGTGTTGGAGTTCAGGACCTGCGCGCCCACCTTCTCGACCTTCCAGCAGCCCTTCTCCCACACCAGCTCGAAGTCGAACAGCGTCAGCCGCTGCCCCCACTTCAGCGGCTCGGACAGCACGACCTGCTTGCCGGTCTTCTTGTTCGTCACGAAGTACTCGGGGATCTCCGTGTGCGCGTGCCCGACCAGGATCGCGTCGATGCCCGGCACCTGCTCGGCCACCAGACCGGCCGCGTTCTCGACGTACGGCAGCTGGTCACCGTAGGACGATGTCCCCGACGAGCCGCTGTGCGCCGAGACGATGACGACGTCCGCGCCCATCGAGCGCAGCTTCGGCACCCACTTCGCCGCCTGCTCCTCCAGCCCCGGGAACGTCATCTTCCCCTGCACGTTCGCCTTGTCCCAGATCGCGATGCCCGGGTTGGTCAGCCCCAGCACCGCCACCTTCACGTCCCGCCCGAACGGCGTGCGCAGCCGGTGCATGCTGTACGGCGCGAACGCCGGGCGCAGCGTCTTCGCGTCCAGCGCGTTGGCGCCCAGCAGCGGAAAGCGGCACTGCTCCTCGAACTTGCGCAGCACCGGGATGCCGTAGTTGAACTCGTGGTTGCCGAGCGCCGCCGCGTCGTAGTCCATCGCGTTCATCGCCTGCGCCATCGGGTGCACCGGCCCGCCCTCGGCGGTGATCGGGTCCACCTTGGCGTAGTAGTACGACAGCTGCGTGCCCTGGATGGTGTCGCCCGCGTCGATGAGCAGCGTGTTGCGGCGGCCCTTCTCCGCGCGGACCTGGTTCACCAGGGTGGAGACCTTCGCCAGGCCGATGTCGTTGTGGGCCTTGTCGTCGAACTCGGCGTCCGTGAAGTAGTCCCAGTTGAAGACGTTGCCGTGCAGGTCCGTCGTCCCCATCACGGTGAACGCGTACCGCTTCACGCGCCCCCGCGCGCCCTCCCCGGCCTCGGCCGCCTCGGCGCCCGGCGCCGCGACCGCACCGGCCAGCGCCACCCCCGCCCCGGTCACGGCGGACTTCTCCAGGAACTTCCGGCGGTTCAACGGCATGTCGGGCTCTCCTCGCGGAATCTGTGAACGACGCGCGTAGATAACGCGCGTAGATTCTGACCCGGCCATGACCGGCCGCAACAGTCCCACCAGGTTGCGATCTGATGACTCGGAACCGCCCACTCCACGACGCCCGCCCACCACACCGTGACAGAGTGGGGCGTATGACTTCGCCCGCGGCAGACACCCCCCAGCCCGCCGTCCCCTACGGCACGCCCGACGCCCCGCGCATCGCCGTGCGCGGCGAGGCTCGCCTCGAAGTCGACCCCGAGATCGCCCGCATCGGCATCACCGTCGCCGCCCGCGGCCGCGACCGCCGCTCCGCCCTCGACGACCTCACCCGCCGCAACGCCACCGTCCTCGACCTGGTCAAGTCCTACGGCGACGCCGTCGAACGCCTGGAGACCGGCGCCTTCTCCATCACCCCCGAACTCACCAAGCACGGCCGCGGCGAACGCGTGCGCACCTACCACGGCAGCGTCCACGTCACCGCCGAACTCACCGACTTCACCGCCCTCGGCGAACTCACCACCCGCCTCGCCGACCTCGACCTCACCCGCGTCGACGGCCCCTGGTGGGCCCTGCGCCCCGACTCGCCCGCCCACCGCGAGGCCCGCAGGAAGGCCGTCACCGAAGCCGTCCAGCGCGCCCGCGAATACGCCGAGGCCCTCGGCACCACCCTCGCCGCCCTGGTCGAACTCGCCGACATCGGCGCCGAGAACAGCCCGCCCGCCTATCCCCAGGCCCCCGGCCGCATGCGCTCCGCCGCCTTCGCCGGGGCCGCCGAGGACGCCTCCGCGGCCCCCCTTGACCTCGAACCCCAGCGCCAGCACGTCCACGCGCAGATCAACGCCCGCTTCACGATGGTGCCGCCGCGGCTGTGAATCCTGCGGAGAAACGAATTCCGAATACGCGAGCGAATTTCTGGGGGAGTGCTCATCGGAGCACACCGCCGCACAATTCAACACTTGTCAATAACGCTTCACGTGAAGTCTGTTGAGTGGTCACGCCCGGCCAATTCTCTACCGGTGGGTAACTCATAGGCTCGGACCCATGCGCCGAGCGAAGATCGTCTGTACCCTTGGGCCCGCCACCGATTCGTACGACCAGATCAAAAGCCTGGTCGACGCCGGAATGGACGTGGCCCGATTCAACCTCAGCCACGGCGGACACGCCGAACACGAGGAGCGCTACCACCGCGTGCGCAAGGCCGCCGACGAGACCGGCCGCAGCGTCGGCCTCCTCGCCGACCTTCAAGGCCCGAAGATCCGGCTCGGCCGCTTCACCGAAGGCCCCGTACTCCTCGAACGCGGCGACACCTTCACCATCACCGTCGAAGACGGCGCCGAAGGCGACGCCCACGGCTGCGGCACCACCTACGCCGGCCTCGCCGCCGACGTCACCCCCGGCGAACGCATCCTCGTCGACGACGGCAAGGTCTGCCTCGAAGTCACCGGGGTCGACGGCCCCCGCGTCCACACCACCGTCGTCGAGGGCGGCGTCATCTCCGACCACAAAGGCCTGAACCTGCCCGGCGTGGCCGTCTCCGTCCCCGCCCTGTCCAAGAAGGACGAGGACGACCTGCGCTGGGCCCTGCGCACCGGCTTCGACGTCATCGCCCTCTCCTTCGTCCGCAGCGGCCGCGACATCCAGGACGTCCACCGCATCATGGACGAGGAGGGCCGCCGCCTCCCCGTCATCGCCAAGGTCGAAAAGCCCCAGGCCGTCGAGAACATCGACGACATCGTCGCCGCCTTCGACGGCATCATGGTCGCCCGCGGCGACCTCGGCGTCGAAATGCCCCTGGAGCAGGTCCCGATCGTCCAGAAGCGCGCGATCAAGCTGGCCCGGCGCAACGCCAAGCCGGTCATCGTCGCCACCCAGATGCTCGACTCCATGATCGACAACGCCCGCCCGACCCGCGCCGAGGCCTCCGACGTCGCCAACGCCGTCATCGACGGCACGGACGCCGTGATGCTCTCCGGCGAGACCAGCGTCGGCAAGCACCCCGTCGAAACGGTCCGCACCATGGCACGCATCGTCGAAGCCGCGGAGGAGGACCTCCTGGCCAAGGGCCTGCCGCCGCTGACCGAACACGACAAGCCCCGCACCCAGGGCGGCGCGGTCGCCCGGGCGGCCGCCGAGATGGGCGACTTCCTCGGCGCCAAGTTCCTGGTCGCCTTCACCCAGTCGGGCGACACCGCCCGCCGCCTGTCCCGCTACCGCTCCCCGATCCCCCTGCTCGCCTTCACCCCCGACCAGGCGACCCGCTCCCAGCTCAGCCTCACCTGGGGCGCCGAGACCTTCCTCGGCCCGCAGGTCGGCTCCACGGACGCGATGGTCGACCAGGTCGACGAACTGCTCCTGCGCCACGGCCGCTGCCGCCCGGGCGACATGGTCGTCATCACGGCCGGCTCCCCGCCCGGCGTCTCGGGCTCCACGAACATGGTCCGCGTCCACCACATCGCCGAGACCGACACCCCGCGCTAGGACACCGCCTTCAGTACTTGGGCCCGACGTGGGCGTCCATGAGGGCTACGGAGGCTTTGCGGGCGATGGAGATGTTGCGTGTGTTCGCCCTCTTCCACGCGACGCCCACCTGATCGAGCGCTGTGGTGAAGAGGCTGATGATGTCGGGCGACAGGTTGGTGAAGAAGTACCGGGGATATTCGTAGCGCTTGGGCTCGCCGGCGACCGTCCGGGTCGTCCAGTTGGTGATCCGGCAGCCGTCGGAGTGGACGAGTCCCCGGATGAACTCCCAGGGGTGGGCGCCGACGATGGCCTGCTGCCAGGGTTCGAGGACGATGGGGCGGTCGTGCTTCTTGCCCGGCCCGTGCTGGGGGAAGAAGTGCGGCCAGTGTCTGCTGTAGCCGACCACTGAGACGTATCCCCGTGCCTGAACGCGGTAGGCCCGCCCGGTCGGGCTGATGGCGCGCATGGCGGTCTCGCAGGCGTCGATCAGACCCGGCCACGCATCGGCGCACGCGATCCTCAGGTAGTAGCCGGTGCCGCGAGGGTGGCCGCTGATGCAGCCGTCACCGAGATACAGGCCCAGCAGGTAGGCGTACGCGCGCTCGTCGGCAGGGAGTCCGGCGCCAGGCGGGGGAGTCCGGGGCAGCGGCTCCAGGCGGTCCTGCCAGGAGCGGATCGCGGCCCGCGAGATGCCCGTCTCACGGCTCACCGAGTTCAGGCTGCGGCCCTGTGCCACCAGCGCGAGTGCTCGCTTGCGTGTGCTGACGTCGTACATGAGGCCACTGTGGAAGTGCTCTCCTGGCGACACGCAGCGAAAAGCGGATGTTCACGAGAACGTGGACATCCGCTTCGAAGGGGTGACCTTGGAAACCAAGGAAAAGTGCCCCGGGTCGGACTCGAACCGACACTGTATGGGTTTTGAATCCATTGCCTGCTGCCAATTGGGCTACCGGGGCCCCGTGAATCCAAGGTTGACCTGGACCCAGTGCCCGACCACCATACCGCAGCTAGGTACGCTCTTGGGAGCAGTACCGGCCTGCCCCGTACCAAGGAGCCCACGTGAGCGCCCCCGAGTCGCCCCAGCCTGTTGACGTGCCTGATGAGGACAAGTCGCACGTGCCTCCGATGACGACCAGGGTCGTCATCGCCGAGGACGAGGCCCTGATCCGGCTCGACCTCAAAGAGATGCTGGAGGAGGAGGGGTACACCGTCGTCGGTGAGGCCGGTGACGGTGAGCAGGCCGTGGAGCTGGCCCGTGAGCACCGCCCCGACCTGGTGATCCTGGACGTGAAGATGCCGAAGCTCGACGGCATCTCCGCGGCCGAGAAGATCGCCGAGGAGAGCATCGCGCCGGTGCTGATGCTGACCGCGTTCTCGCAGCGCGACCTGGTGGAGCGGGCCCGGGACGCCGGCGCCATGGCGTACCTGGTGAAGCCGTTCAGCAAGACCGATGTCGTTCCGGCCATCGAGATGGCCGTCTCGCGGTTCACGGAGCTGAAGGAGCTGGAGAAGGAGGTCGCGGACCTCACGCTCCGGCTGGAGACGCGCAAGCTGGTGGACCGGGCGAAGTCGATTCTGCAGACGGAGTACGGGCTGACCGAGCCGGCCGCGTTCCGGTGGATCCAGAAGACGTCGATGGACCGCCGTATGTCGATGCAGCAGGTCGCGGAGGCGGTCATCCAGGACGCCGAGGAGAAGAAGGCCGCCAAGGGCTGATACCCCGTGTGAAAGAGGCTTGCTTCCCTCCGGCCGGAGGGAAGCAAGCCTCTTTCGTATACGGCGGGCGTATACGGCGGGACGGTCAGTCCTCGCCCAGGTACGCCTTGCGCACCGACTCGTCGTGCAGCAGGTCCTGCCCCGTGCCGGACAGGACGATGTTGCCGACCTCCATGACGTGCCCCTGGTCGGCCAGGGACAGCGCGGCCTGGGCGTTCTGCTCGACCAGGAGGATGGTCGTGCCCTGGGACTTCAGCTCCGAGATGGTCGCCATGATCTTCTGCATCATGATCGGGGAGAGGCCCATGGAGGGCTCGTCGAGCATGAGCAGTTTGGGCTGGGACATCAGGGCGCGGCCCATGGCGAGCATCTGCTGCTCGCCGCCGGAGAGGGTTCCGGCGGCCTGGTTGCGGCGTTCGCCGAGGATGGGGAAGAGGTCGTACGCCTTCTGGATGTCCTTCTCGATGCCTTCCTTGTCCTTGCGGAGGAAGGCGCCGAGCTGGAGGTTCTCGAAGATCGTCAGGCGCGGGAAGATGTGCCGGCCCTCGGGGGAGTGGGCCAGGCCGAGGGAGACGATCTTGTGGGCGGGGACCCCGTTGAGGGGCTTGCCGTCGAAGAGGATCTTCCCGGAGACCGGCTTGAGCAGGCCGGACAGGGTGCGCAGTGTGGTCGTCTTGCCGGCGCCGTTGGTGCCGATGAGGGTGACGACCTGGCCGGCGTCGACGCTGAAGGAGATGCCCTTGACGGCTTCGATCTTGCCGTAGGCGACCCGGAGGTCCTCGACCTCGAGGAGTGCGGTCACTTGGCTTCTCCCTTGGTGGTGCTGGTGCTGCTGGTGCTGCTGGTGGTGCTGGGCGCGTCCGCTGCGGCTTCGGCGGCCTCGACCTCGGCGGCTTCGGCCTGCCCGGGGTCGCCTTCGAAGGGTTCTCCGAGGTAGGCGGCGACGACGCGCTCGTCGGCCTGGACGACCTCGGCGGTTCCCTCGACGAGCTTCTCGCCCTGGACGAGGACGGCGACGCGGTCGGAGAGGTTGAAGACGAAGCGCATGTCGTGCTCGATGAGCAGGACGGCGATGCCCTTGTCGCGGATGGCGAAGACGAGTTCCTCGGTGGCCCGGGTCTCCTGCGGGTTCATGCCGGCGGTGGGCTCGTCGAGGAGGAGCAGGCCGGGCTCGGAGGCCATGGCGCGGGCGATCTCCAGCTTGCGCTGCTCGCCGTAGGGGAGGTTGCGGGCGAGGTGGTCGCGCTTGTGGGCGAGGCCGATGAACTCCAGGAGTTCCATGGCGCGTTCCTCGCTGGCGCGTTCGGCCTTCTTGAAGCCGGGGCCGCGCAGGAGGGCCGACCAGAGGCCTTCCTTGGTCCGCGTGTGGCGGCCGACGAGGACGTTCTCGAGGACCGTCATGTTGGCGAACAGGCGGATGTTCTGGAAGGTGCGGGCGATGCCGGCCTGGGTGACCAGGTGGGGCTTGGGCGGGAGCACGGTGCCCTTGTAGGAGACGGTGCCCTCGGTGGGGACGTACAGGCCGGTGAGGCAGTTGAAGAAGGTGGTCTTGCCGGCGCCGTTGGGGCCGATGAGGCCGACGATCTCGCCGGCGTTGACCGTGAAGTCGACGGAGCGGACGGCGGTGAGGCCGCCGAAGCGCATCGTGACGTCGCGGGCTTCGAGTACAGGTGTCGTCATGATGGTTACGCCCCCGCCTTGGTGACGGCCGGTTCGTCGGTCAGCGTGGTCTGTTTCGGTACGTCGAGTTGGCCGGTCTCGTGGAATTCGAGCTGGCGCCGGCGGTTGGCGATGATGCCTTCGGGGCGGAAGCGCATCAGGAGGATGAGCGCGATGCCGAAGGCGAGGAGCGACTTCTCCTGGAGGAAGACGAGCTTCTCGGGGAGCAGGTAGAGCAGGGCCGCGCCGAGGAGCGGTCCGGCGACGGTGCCCATGCCGCCGAGGACGACCGCGGCCAGGAGGAACGCGGAGTTGGGCGGGGTGGAGCCGGCGAACTGGTACGGCGTGGGGACCACGCTGTAGGTGACGTGGGCGCTGACGGTGCCGGCGAGGCCGGCGAGGGCGGCGCCGAGGGCGAAGGCGATCAGCTTGACGCGGAAGCCGTTGATGCCCATGGCGGTGGCGGCGGTCTCGTCCTCGCGGATGGCGATCCAGGAGCGGCCGATGCGGGAGTCGGCGGCGCGGGTGTAGACGAGGACCACGATGGCCATGATCAGGACCATCAGCAGGTAGTAGTTGGCGAACCGGCCGAGGGTGAACCCGCCGATGTCGTGGGCCTCCCCGAAGTTGAAGCCGAAGAGGTTCAGGTCGGGGATGGAGGGGATGCCGTTGGGGCCGTTGGTGACGTCGGGTCCGGACTGGCCGTCCATGTTGTTGACGGCGATGCGGAAGATCTCACCGAAGCCGAGGGTGACGATGGCGAGGTAGTCGCCGCGCAGCCGCAGGGTCGGGGCGCCGATGAGGACGCCGAAGACGAGGGAGGCGGCGGCGCCGGCCAGGGCGGAGGCCCAGAACGGCAGGTGGACGCCGGAGATGGTGGAGAACTCGGAGCCGGAGACGAGGGCGGCGGTGTAGGCGCCTACGCCGAGGAAGGCGACGTATCCGAGGTCGAGGAGTCCGGCGAGGCCGACGACGATGTTCAGGCCGAGGGCCACGGTCCCGAAGATCAGGATGTTGACGCCGATGTTGGCGTAGTGGTCGTCGGTCTGGGTGAAGGGGAAGGCGATGGCCGCGGCGAAGCCCATGGCGAGGGTGAAGCTGCGGTTGGCGGCGACGAGCGCGGAGAAGCGGTCGAGGAGGCCGGCGGTGTGCAGGGCCCAGAGGGCGAAGGTGACGACGAAGAGGTAGCCGACGAAGAGTTCGCCGTACTCGGTGTCGATGCCGTAGGTGAAGACGCCGAGGCCGATGATCGTCACTACGGTGATGACGGCCCGCTGGACCCAGGGCGCGGTGGCCGCGGGGGCGGGGATGCGCTCGGATTTGGCGACGTAGGCCTTGAGGGCTGCCTTGGTGCCGTCGCCGGTGCGCTCCTGCGGGAGGGCGAAGGCGCCGATGACCGGCAGGAGGGAGGCGACGGCCGCGATCCAGCCGCCGGGTTCGAGGTTGACGACGCCGCCGAGTTCGGTGCTGATGGCGATGACGGTGAACCAGGTGACGGCGAAGCCGCCGACCGCGTTGAGCACGAGCGGGGCGTTGTTGCGGGCGGGCAGGAGCCAGCCGAGGCCGCGGATGCCGTAGGCGGCGAGCGCGTACAGCGCGGTGAGGAGGCCGGCGGTGAAGGTGAGCCACTGCAGGCCGCCGGGGTAGCCGGTGATGGTGAGGTCGCCGGGGAACTCGGAGGTCCAGGTCCAGGCGAGGAAGGCGGAGGCCGCGGTGGCGATGCCGCCGCCGAGCAGCAGCGCGCGGGCGGCCGGGAGGGGCAGCGGTATGAGGCCGGTGGGTGCGGGCGGCGCGGGGGTGGCGTCCGGGGCGGGGGTCTTGGTCGTCTCGGTCATGTGATCACGCCCTGTCCGCGACGCGCTCGCCGAGCAGGCCCTGTGGCCTGAAGAGGAGCACGAGGATGAGGAGGCAGAAGGCCCACACGTTGGCCCAGCTCTGGCCGCCGAGCTGCTGCATGCCGGGGATCTCGTCGATGTAGGCGGAGGCGAGGGTCTCGGCGATGCCCAGGACGATGCCGCCGAGCATGGCGCCGTAGATGTTGCCGATGCCGCCGAGGACGGCCGCGGTGAAGGCCTTGAGGCCCATCAGGAAGCCCATGCGGTAGTCGACGTTGCCGTACTTGAGTCCGTAGGCGACGGCGGCGACAGCGGCGAAGAAGCCGCCGATGGCGAAGGCGATGACGATGATGCGGTTGGTGTCGATGCCCATGAGCTGCGCGGTGTCGGGGTCCTGCGCGGTGGCCTGCATGGCGCGGCCGGTGCGGCTGCGGCGCACGAAGTAGGCGAGGGCGGCCATGCAGATCACGGCGGCGAGGATGAGGAAGATGTCGGCGTCCTTGATGGTGACGGAGCCGATCTCGTGGGTGGCGTCGAGGCCGGGGAAGGCGCGGGCGCGGTCGGCGCCGGGGTAGAAGTTGCGCACGACTTCCTGGAGGGCCAGGGAGAGGCCGATGGCCGTGATGAGCGGTGCCAGGCGTGGTGCTCCGCGCAGGGGCCGGTAGGCGAACCGTTCCGCCCCGACGGCGATGAGGATGGCCACGAGGGCGCCGCCGAGGAGCATGAGCGGTACGGCGAGAGCCATCGAGGTGCCGTCGGGAAGGATGTAGAAGTAGACCGTGAGGGCGCCGAAGGCCCCGGTCATGAAGATCTCGCCGTGCGCGAAGTTGATGAGCTGGACGATGCCGTACACCATCGTGTAGCCGATGGCGATCAGCCCGTACATCGAGCCGAGAAGCAGCCCGTTGGCCAGCTGCTGCGGCAGGGTGTTCACCGCATGGCCTCCATGTCGCTGGTGGTCGTGTGCACTGGATGCGTGCGTGGTCGCGTGCTGTGTGGGGGTGTGAGAACGGGCCGCGCGGTCGGGGTCGTCCTCCGCGCGGCCCGTGGTGTGGCTACTGGGGGGCCGGACTACTGGAGGTCGGCGGTGCCGGTCTCCACAGCCTTCCAGGCACCCTTCTCGACCTGGTAGACCGTCAGCTGCTTGTTGGTGGTGTCGCCGTACTCGTCGAAGGAGACCTTGCCGGTGAGGCCTTCGAAGTCGGACTTCTGGACACCGTCGACGACCTTGGAGCGCAGGTCGTTGATGTCGCTGGGCACCTTGCCGCCGTTGGCGTCGGCGGCGGCCTTGACGGCCTTGATGATGGCGGTGGCGGCGTCGTAGGCGTAGGCACCGTAGGCGCCGTAGTCGCCCTTGTACCCCTTGTCCTTGTACGTCTGGATGAACTGCTTGGCCGCGGGCAGGGTGTCGGCGGGGACACCGATGGCGGTGACGAGGTCGCCCTCGGAGGACTTGCCGGCCGCCTCGATGTAGGTGGAGGCGAACATGCCGTCGCCGCCGAACAGCGGGATCTTGACGCCGGCGTCCTTGAGCTGCTTGGTGATCAGCGCGGACTCGTCGTACTGGCCGCCGTAGTAGAGCAGGTCGGCGCCGGAGTTCTTGATCTTGGTGACGAGGGAGCCGAAGTCCTTGTCGCCGGTGTTGACGTGGTCGGTCGCGACGACCTTGCCGCCGAGCTTCTTGAACTGCTCGTTGAAGATCTTGGCCAGACCGGCGCCGTAGGTCTGCTTGTCGTCGACGACGAAGGCCTTCTTCTTCTTGAGGCCGTTGTACGCGTAGCCGGCGGCGAAGCTGCCCTGCAGTTCGTCGGTGGTGGCGGTGCGGAAGTAGGTCTTGAACGGGCGCTTCTTGTCCGACTGCCAGTTCTTGCCCTGGGTCAGCTCGGGGGCGGTGTTCGCCGGGGAGATCTGGACCATGTTGGCCGAGGCGAAGACCTGCTGCATCGTCTGGGCGACGCCGGAGTTCAGCGGGCCGACGGCGCCGACGACGGTCTTGTCGCCGACCAGGTTGGTCGCGTTGGACTGGCCGGTCGCGGGCTGCGCCTTGTCGTCCAGGGCCTTGAGCTTGAACTTCACGCCCGGGACCCAGTTGTTCTTGTTGGCGTCGTCGACGGCTATCTGGGCGCCGTACTGGATGCCGAGGCCGGTGGTGGAGTTCTCACCGGAGAGGGGGGCGTCGACGCCGATCGTCAGCGTCGTGCTGCTCCCGCTGTCTCCGCCCTTGTCACCGCTGTCGTCTCGGGAACCGCAGGCGGTGAGAGTCAGAGCTCCGGTCGTGAGAACGGAGGTAAGAATCACCAAGGAACGCTGTCGCACAATCAGTCCTTTCACAGGCAGGCCCCGCCCTGGTCGGGGGGTGAGTGCCGCGCTGGTACCGAACTCCCGATGTGGAGCGGTGACTGGCCGTGACTCTAAGCCCGGGGTAAGGGCAGGGTCAGTGGTGCGGGCTCGCTTGTGACTTTCTTGTTATGACGGGGTGGATGCCTGGTCTCGGCGACGGACCCTCTCGGCGGGTTTGGTGGATTTCCTCCGAAGTCCGCATTCTGAGAACGCGCACTTCCGGTTGGCCGCGGCTGAGATCATGTGCCGCCCTGCCGGCGAGCGGCTCACACAAGATCGGAATCGTTCCGGGGCTCGGCGCGGCCGGGAGCGAAACTGTGGTGTTGTATTGCGCGCGCGTTACGGAGCGTTACGTAGAGGAATGGAGGGCCCGAGTCAAGGGGCTCATTCCGGAGCGTCGAATACGCCTTTTTGTACCCGTGGCCGTGGGGCTGCCGCTGATCGCCGGGGTGCCGCGGCGGGGTGGGCTCGTCCCGTGCGGCGCGCCGAGGGGCGGTGTGCGCAGGGATGTTGAGGAGGGGGCCGGAGGGCCGTGCCCGCAACGTCCCTGCCAGGCGGTCGAGTTGCGGCAGGGGCGCGGACGGAAGCGCCGGGGACGGGGACGCCCCGCCGCCTCCGGGTCGGGACCGGAGGCGGCGGGGCGGTCTGTGGGGGACGGACGTGCGGTGGGTGCGGACCGGCCTGTCTCGCCGGCCGGGTGGGTCCGGACCGGCCGTCCGTGCCGGCTGGTCCGGCGGCCGCCCGTGCCGGGCCGGGCGGCCGCCGGTGCGGGGCTACGGCAGCCGCGTGAAGGGCGCCAGGAACGCGCGGGCGCCGGGCGTGTCCAGGCGGTACGTCACATTGGTGGCGTAGCAGGGGCTGTCGCCGGTGATGGTGGTGGCGGCGAGGATGCGCTTGCCCGCGATGGTCGCGAAGTTGGGGCCGCCCGAATCGCCGTAGCAGGCACCGCCGTTGCCCTGCGGCGCGGTCATCCCGAGGCGGGCCCAGGAGTCGTTGAGGGCGTTGAAGGTGACGGGCGCCTTCATGCGGACGCCGCCGCCGGGGTGGGTCTGGCCGCCGGGAGCGTTGAGGGCCTCCTGGGTGCCGTACCCGGCGACGACCCAGTCGGCCGCCTCCAGGCCCTGCGGGCCCAGCTTGCCGAGCTGGTTCGCGGTGGGCAGGGTGGCCGGGGTGAAGCTCCAGCGGGCCCCGACCGCGGCGGCGGACAGCTCGACCACCGAGATGTCGTGGGTGTCGGAGGCCGGGCCCGGGTAGTCCGGGTGCGAGTGGGCGGTGCCCGGGACGGCGACGGAGGCGGCCTGCGCGGCGGAGTCACCGGGGTACTTCTTCGCCGCCGCGTCCAGCCCGGCCTGCACGTCCTGGTCGAGGGACACGTAGAAGCGCACGTTGTCGGGCCAGTCGGTGGTGCAGTGCGCGGCGGTCAGGAAGGTGTCCCGGTCGATCATGGTGCCGGAGCACACCCAGTCGACCCGGTCGGGGGTCGCCGGGTCGCCGTCGTCGTCCCACGTGGCCACGAGCGCGCCCACCTCGGTGCGTTCGGGGGCGGGCGTGGCGTTGTAGGAGTTGATGGCGGAGGACGGCAGCGCGGTGGCGAGCACGGCGGCACTGGCCGCGGCGATGACGGCGATGGCACGTACGGAGGTCAAGAGAAACCCTTCTGGGGGTGGGGCGGGCCTTCTCCTGTGGGGGTGGAGCGTCAGTGAAGCGCCCGGCGGCGGCCGGGGCAAGAGCCCGGCCGCCCCTCCAGGGTTTTCCCTACGTCGGCAGGCGCGCGTTCTCCCCGCGCCGGTCAGCTCGTGGAGCGGACGGGTTCCTCGTCGCCCGGCCGCACGTCGCGCAGCAGGCAGGTCAGCCGGGCCGTGCACACCCGCTTGTCGTCCTCGTCCGTGATCACGATCTCGTAGGTGGCGGTCGTGCGGCCCCGGTGCACGGGCGTGGCCACGCCGGTGACCAGGCCGGAGCGGGCCCCGCGGTGGTGCGTGCAGTTCAGGTCGACGCCCACGGCGATCTTGGAGCTGCCGCCGTGCAGCATCGAGCCGACCGAGCCGAGCGTCTCGGCCAGCACCGCCGAGGCCCCGCCGTGCAGCAGTCCGTAGGGCTGGGTGTTGCCCTCCACCGGCATCGTCCCGACGACCCGCTCCGCCGAGGCCTCGACGATCTGGACGCCCATGCGCGTGCCGAGGTGGCCCGCGGAGAACAGGGCCGGGAGGTCCACGCCGAGCGCGGCGTACTCGTCGATGACCTCTTGCGGGAACTTCACGTGCTGCTGCTCACCCATGGGGCCCGGCTCCGTTCGTGCTGATCGCTGCGGCTTCCTCTGTGCCTGAGCGAACGCTCAGTCGGTCGCCGATTGTTCCAGACGCACCACGACCGACTTGCTGGCCGGGGTGTTACTGGTGTCCGCCGTCGCGTCCAGCGGCACGAGCACGTTGGTCTCCGGGTAGTAGGCGGCGGCACAGCCCCGGGCGGTCGGATAGTGCACGACCCGGAATCCCGGCGCCCTGCGCTCCACACCGTCCCGCCACTCGCTCACCAGGTCCACGTACGATCCGTCCGCCAGCTCCAGGGCCCGGGCGTCCTCCGGGTTGACCAGCACCACCCGGCGGCCGCCCCGGATGCCCCGGTAACGGTCGTCCAGGCCGTAGATCGTGGTGTTGTACTGGTCGTGCGAGCGCAGCGTCTGCAGCAGCAGGCGTCCCTCGGGCAGCTTCGGGTACTCCACGGGCGCGGCCGTGAAGTTGGCCTTGCCGGTGGCCGTCGGGAAGCGGCGCTCGTCGCGCGGGGTGTGGGGGAGCGCGAAACCGCCGGGGTGCTCCACGCGCGCGTTGAAGTCCTCGAAGCCGGGGATCACGCGCGCGATGCGGTCGCGGATCGTCGCGTAGTCCTTCTCGAACTCCTCCCACGGTGTGCGGCTGTCCTCGCCCAGCACGCGGCGGGCCAGCCGGCACACGATGGCCGGCTCCGACAGCAGGTGCGGGCTCGCGGGCTCCAGCCGGCCCCGGGAGGCGTGCACCATGCCCATCGAGTCCTCCACGGTCACGAACTGCTCGCCGCCGCCCTGGAGATCGCGCTCGGTGCGGCCGAGCGTCGGCAGGATCAGGGCGCGCGCGCCGGTGACCGCGTGCGAGCGGTTCAGCTTCGTGGACACGTGCACGGTCAGCCGGGCCCGCCGCACCGCCGCCTCCGTGACCTCCGTGTCGGGCGACGCCGAGACGAAGTTGCCGCCCATCGCGAAGAAGACCTTCGCCTCGCCGTCGCGCAGCGCGCGGATCGCCCGCACCACGTCGTAGCCGTGCTCCCGGGGCGGGGCGAAGCCGAACTCCCGCTCCAGCGCGTCCAGGAATGCGGGGGCCGGACGCTCGAAGATGCCCATCGTGCGGTCGCCCTGCACGTTCGAGTGCCCGCGCACCGGGCACACCCCGGCGCCCGGGCGGCCGATGTTGCCGCGCAGCAGGAGGAAGTTCACGATCTCGCGGATCGTGGGCACCGAGTGCTTGTGCTGGGTGAGGCCCATCGCCCAGCACACGATGGTCCGCTCGGAGGCGAGGACCATGGACAGGGCCTTCTCGATGTCCTCCCGGGTCAGCCCCGTCGCCGTGAGCGTCTCGTCCCAGTCGGCGGCGCGGGCGGCCTCGGCGAACTCCTCGAAGCCGTGCGTGTGCTCCCGCACGAACGCCTCGTCGACCGCGCCCTCGCGCTCCAGGATCAGCTTGTTGAGGAGGCGGAACAGCGCCTGGTCGCCGCCGATCCGGATCTGCAGGAACAGGTCCGTGAGCGCGGCGCCCCGGAGCATGCCCCGCGGGGTCTGCGGGTTCTTGAAACGCTCCAGACCCGCCTCGGGCAGCGGGTTGACGCTGATGATCCGCGCGCCGTTCGCCTTGGCCTTCTCCAGGGCGGACAGCATGCGCGGGTGGTTCGTCCCGGGGTTCTGGCCGGCGACGACGATCAGATCCGCCTGGTACAGGTCCTCCAGCAGGACGCTGCCCTTGCCGATGCCGATCGTTTCCGACAGGGCCGAGCCGGACGACTCGTGGCACATGTTCGAACAGTCGGGCAGGTTGTTCGTGCCGAGCTCGCGGGCGAAGAGCTGGTAGAGGAACGCGGCCTCGTTGCTGGTGCGGCCCGACGTGTAGAAGACCGCCTCGTCCGGCGAGCCGAGCGCGGCGATCTCCTCCGCGATGATGTCGAAGGCGCGCTCCCAGGTGACCGGCTCGTAGTGCGTGCCGCCCTCCGGGAGGTACACGGGGTGGGTGAGGCGGCCCTGCTGGCCGAGCCAGTAGCCGCTGCGGCCGGCCAGGTCGGCGACCGGGTGGGCGGCGAAGAACTCCGGCGTGACCCGGCGCAGCGTCGCCTCCTCCGCCACCGCCTTGGCGCCGTTCTCACAGAACTCGGCCTTGTGCCGGTGCTCCGGTTCCGGCCAGGCGCAGCCGGGGCAGTCGAAGCCGTCCTTCTGGTTCACGTTCAGCAGCGTCAGCGCGGTGCGCCTGACCCCCATCTGCCGCTGGGCGGCACGCAGGGTGTGCCCGATCGCGGGGAGCCCCGCTGCCGCGTGCTGCGGCCCGGCGACCTGCGGCGCGTCCTGGACCGGATCACTCTTGGGCGGCTTCGACGCCATCGCACGCTCCCCTTCGACTGCGCTGTGAGGTACGTCTCCGATCCTCGCACGCGACGGTGACAACGGGTGAGGACGGCCCGGGCGACGGCCCGGACCGCGATCGTGGCTTGGCGGTGGTTGCTGTTGCCCGCCGCCGCGCGCCGTCCTGTGCCGTCCCGCGCAGCTCCGCCGCCGCTCGCCGCGGGCCGGCCCGGAGCCCCGGTTCGCGCACCCCCCCGGCCCGCTGCCCCTGGCCCGCCGCCACCCCGCCCGCTGCCCCCGCTCGGCGAGGCCTCCACGCTGCCCGGCGAGGCCTCCACGCTGCCCGGCGAGGCCGCCACGCCGCTCGGCGAGGCCTCCACGTCGCTCGGCGCGGGGCGGCGCGCACCGGGGCGGAGCCGAGTGTCAGTGGGGCGTGGCAGGATCGGGGGCGTGGCAGAGACAGCATCGAAGACGACCGACAAGACCTCCGGCGGCAGCCGTCCGCGACTGATGCTCATGGACGGGCACTCGCTGGCCTACCGCGCGTTCTTCGCGCTGCCCGCGGAGAACTTCACGACGGCCACGGGCCAGCCGACGAACGCGATCTACGGCTTCGCGTCGATGCTCGCGAACACGCTGCGCGACGAGGCGCCCACGCATTTCGCGGTCGCCTTCGACGTCTCCCGCAAGACCTGGCGCTCCCAGGAGTTCACGGAGTACAAGGCGAACCGCTCCAAGACCCCCGACGAGTTCAAGGGGCAGGTCGAGCTGATCTGCGAGCTGCTCGACGCGATGGGCGCCGCCCGCTTCGCGGTGGACGGCTTCGAGGCGGACGACGTCATCGCCACGCTCGCCACCCAGGCCGAGGCCGAGGGCTTCGAGGTGCTGATCGTCACCGGCGACCGGGACTCGTTCCAGCTGGTCAGCGAACACACCACGGTGCTGTACCCGACCAAGGGCGTCTCCGAGCTGACCCGCTTCACCCCGGAGAAGGTGTTCGAGAAGTACGGGTTGACGCCCGCGCAGTACCCCGACTTCGCGGCCCTGCGCGGCGACCCCTCCGACAACCTCCCCGGCATCCCGGGCGTCGGCGAGAAGACGGCCGCGAAGTGGATCAACCAGTTCGGCTCCTTCGCCGAGCTGGTCGAGCGCGTCGACGAGGTCAAGGGCAAGGCCGGGCAGAATCTCCGCGACCACCTGGAGGCGGTCAAGCTCAACCGCCGCCTCACCGAGCTGGAGCGTCAGGTCGAGCTCCCCAAGGGCGTCACGGACCTGGAGCGTTCCCCGTACGACCGCAAGGCCGTCGCGATGGTCCTGGACACCCTGGAGATCCGCAACCCCTCCCTGCGCGAGCGGCTCTTCGCCGTCGACCCGGGCGCCGAGGAGGCGGAGACCACCCCGATCAGCACGGAGGGCGTGCAGCTCGACGGCACGGTGCTCTCCACCGGCGAGCTGACCGCCTGGCTCACCGAGCACGGCACCGGCCCCCTGGCCGTGGCCACGGTCGACACCTGGGCGCTCGGCACCGGCTCGGTCGCCGAGGTCGCCCTGGCCGCGCCCGGCGGAGCAGCCGCCTGGTTCGACCCCGCGCAGCTCGACGAGGCCGACGAGACCGCCTTCGCCGCCTGGCTCGCCGACGGCGCCCGGCCCAAGGTCTTCCACAACGCCAAGGGCGCCATGCGCGTCTTCGCCGAGCACGGCTGGAGCGTCGAGGGCGTCACCATGGACACGGCCCTGGCCGCGTACCTGGTCAAGCCGGGCCGCCGGTCCTTCGACCTGGACGCGCTGTCCCTGGAGTACCTGCACCGCGAGCTCGCCCCCGCGGCTGCGGCCGACGGCCAGCTCGCCTTCGGCGCGGACGACGCCGCCGAGGCCGAGGCCCTGATGATCCAGGCGCGCACGGTCCTCGATCTGGGCCAGGCCTTCGAGAGCCGCCTGGAGGAGGTCGGCGCCGCCGATCTGCTGCGGGACATGGAGCTGCCGACGTCCGCGCTGCTCGCCCGCATGGAGCGGCACGGCATCGCGGCCGACCGGTCCCACCTGGAGGCCATGGAGCAGATGTTCGCCGGCGCCGTCCAGCAGGCGGTGAAGGAGGCCCACGCGGCGGCCGGGCACGAGTTCAACCTGGGCTCGCCCAAGCAGCTCCAGGAGGTGCTCTTCGGCGAGCTGGCCCTGCCCAAGACCAAGCGCACCAAGACCGGCTACACCACGGACGCCGACGCGCTGGCCTGGCTGGCCGGCCAGACGGACAACGAGCTGCCCGTGATCATGCTCCGCCACCGTGAGCAGGCCAAGCTCCGCGTCACCGTCGAGGGCCTGATCAAGACGATCGCCGCCGACGGCCGCATCCACACCACGTTCAACCAGACCGTCGCCGCCACCGGCCGTCTCTCCTCGACGGACCCGAACCTGCAGAACATCCCGGTCCGTACGGACGAGGGCCGGGCGATCCGCCGCGGCTTCGTCGTGGGCGAGGGCTTCGAGTCCCTCATGACGGCCGACTACAGCCAGATCGAACTGCGCGTGATGGCCCACCTGTCCGAGGACGAGGGCCTGATCGAGGCGTTCACCTCCGGCGAGGACCTGCACACCACGGCCGCCTCCCAGGTCTTCGGGGTCGAGCCGACCGCGGTGGACGCCGAGATGCGCCGCAAGATCAAGGCCATGTCCTACGGCCTGGCCTACGGACTGTCCGCCTTCGGCCTCTCCCAGCAGCTGAACATCGAGGCGGCGGAGGCCCGCGCCCTGATGGACGCCTACTTCGAGCGGTTCGGCGGCGTGCGGGACTATCTGCGCCGGGCGGTCGACGAGGCCCGGGCGACGGGCTACACGGCGACGCTCTTCGGACGCCGCCGCTACCTGCCCGACCTCAACAGCGACAACCGCCAGCGCCGCGAGGCCGCCGAGCGGATGGCCCTCAACGCGCCCATCCAGGGCACGGCGGCCGACATCGTCAAGATCGCCATGCTCAAGGTGGACAGCGCGCTGAAGGAGGCGGGCCTGTCGTCCCGCATGCTCCTGCAGGTCCACGACGAAGTCGTCCTGGAGATCGCCCCCGGCGAGCGTCCGGCCGCGGAGGAACTGGTCCGCCGCGAGATGGCGAACGCCGTTCAGCTGCGCGTCCCGCTCGGAGTCTCGGTGGGCGCGGGCCCGGACTGGGAGTCGGCGGCGCACTAGCGACGGTGCCGTGGCACCGAGGGCCGGCCTCGCGCGGGGCGGGCGGGCCCTCGGTGCCCCGGCATCTCGCGGGGGAGGCCCGCCTCCAGCCCGGCACCCGGCCCGTTCCCCGGCCGTCACCCGCGTGGCCGCCGAGAAGGCGCCCCGCCTTCCCGCCCTGGCAAGGATGCGGGCATGGGTATACGCACACTCATCAGCCGCGCGGCCTCAGGCGTGACTCTCCGCGGGACTCTCCCGCCGGCCCTTCGCGCGAAGGGCCGGCCGGGCCTTCGAGGGGCGGTTTCCCCTGTCCTCCGCGCCGCGCTCCCGCGGATCCCGGGCGCGACACCCCCGCCGGTCCCGGTCGTCGCGGTGGACGTCAGCGTCGTGCGTCTCCCGGCCGGTGCCTCGGCGGCCCCGGGCCGCGGCGCGCCGCGCCTCCGGCGGCACCTGTCCCACGGCCGGACGCCTCTCGTCCTGAACCGAGCGGCGGCGGAGGTCCGGCGGCGTCTGGTGCACGGCCGCGAGCGCATGGCTCAGCGCCACGCGACGCGAACGTCCGGCGGCGCCTGACCGACGTCCGGCGTGACCCGGCGGACCCGGCCGGCACCGACGGCCGTCTCCCTCTGCACCGAGCCCTCGGTCGACGGCGACCCTTCGGCCGACGCCCGGCCCTTCGGCCGACGGCGACCCTTCGGGCGGCACCGGCCCCCGTACGGACGCAGACACCACCCGGGAGCCACTGACCCCTGGGGAGAGGACACCTCCGGGCACACTCCCAGGCACCCCCCCGGGCATACCCCCCAGGGGCCGCCCCCACGGAAGCCGGGCGCTGCCCCGGCGGCCTCAGCGAACCGCCGACCGGCTCGGCTCCCCATCGACACGTCCGGGACGCCCGCGGTCCGGAACCGGACGCCACGCCCTGACTCCGGCCGCGTACACCAGCAGCGCGGGCACGAGCCCCGCACCCGCGCCGAAGCACACCGTCGGAATGATCTCCCACGGTTTCGCCACCGATCCCCAGTAGGCCCACCACCGCACGGTCCGCTGCACCGCCGCCACCAGCGCGAGACCGCCGATCACCGCGGCGGCCACCCACCGGTCCCGCACCGACAGCACCGGGACCCCCACCGGCTCACCCCCCGGCATCCGCCGCACCGCCCGCGCCACGAACACGGCGATCAGGACCGCGGCCACCGCGGAACCGCCGTACTGCAGGTACCAGTACAGCGGCGAGCCCGCCACCTCCCGTCCCAGCACCGGGAACAGCCGCATGCCCCACCGGTCGAGATGCGTGAACGCGTCCCACACGACATGCGTCAGCGCCCCGAGCACCGCGGACCCGTACCACCACGCCACCAGCGAAGGCCGCACCCGCGCACGGGGCGCCCCACAGCGCACCAGTGCGGCCACCCGCCCCTGCCGGGCCCGCGGCAGCAGCGCCACCAGCGGCTCGCGCACCACCAGCCACAGCCCCACCAGCGCCCAGGCGACCAGCACATCGACCGTGAACACGCCGGGGAACGAGTGCGTGACGTCCCCGAACGTCATCGCCTCGGGCAGCACACTCGCCGCGTAATAGGTCATGTCGGGCGCGAAGGATCCCGCCACGAGCACCGCGGGGACCAGCCGGCCCCGGCCGCTCCCGTCGGTACGCACGGCGGGCAGGACGGCCGCCGCATGGCTCAGGGTGAAGGGCAACTCGGCTCCTCGTGCAGGTCGTTGACGCAGGTGGTCGCAGCGGGCCTCGGCAGGGCCCCAGTATGCGGCAGGGGCGCACACGGCCCCCGTCGGTGCCCCGCGCATGACCAACCGGTGAAAAACGGGCACGAACGGGTGTCTGAGCAAAGGAAGTTGTCGTAGGGTCGCCAGGGTCACCGTCCCGGGAGCGGAAAGAGGTCTTCCGGAGGGCAACCACCCGGGCCGGTCGATCGTCACAACAGAGCGAACGCAACAGCAGTACGCGAACGCACCACACAGAGCGCAACAGACAGAGACGGGCGCTCGGGCGTCCACGGGAGGGGTTCACTCTATGGCGGCGCAATTCGGCAGGAGGCTGCGCAAGGGGGCGGCGACGACCGCCGTGGCCGCGGTGGCGGTCGCGGCCTTGTCCGCCTCCCAGGCCCCGGGCGTGAACGACCACGGCAGACAGACCGCCGCCGACGCCACCCCTTCGCCCGACGTGAGTGCCTCCGACGGCAGCGCCACCGGCAACTCGCCGTACTACACGGACCTGCCGCCGTTGAAGAGCCCCAACCCGTCCCCGTCCACCGGCCCCTCGCCGAGCGGCCAGGGCGAGACCGAGGCCGGCATTCCCGCGACCGTCCTCGACGCCTACAAGAAGGCCGAGGCCTCGCTGCGCGAGTCCAAGCCCGGCTGCAACCTGCCCTGGCAACTGCTGGCGGCCATCGGCCGGGTGGAGTCGGGCCAGGCCCGCGGTGGCCGGGTCGACGCCGAGGGCACCACGATCGGGAAGATCCTCGGCCCGCAGCTCGACGGCAACGGCTTCGCCCTCATCAAGGACACCGACAACGGCGCGTACGACGGCAACAGCGCGTACGACCAGGCCGTCGGCCCCATGCAGTTCATCCCGTCGACCTGGGCCTGGGCCGGCCGCGACGGCAACGCCGACGGCAAGAAGGACCCCAACAACATCTACGACGCCGCCCTCGCCGCCGGTCACTACCTCTGCCGCAACAACTGGGACCTGTCCGACCAGGACGACCTCGACAAGGCGATCCTCAGCTACAACAACTCGCGCGAGTACCTGAACCTCGTCATGAGGTGGCTGGAGTACTACCGCAAGGGCACGCACGAGGTTCCCGACGGCACGGGCACGCTGCCCGGCAACCGCAGCGACGGCGGTTCCGGCGCGAGCTCCGACCCGTCCACGCCGGCCACTCCCTCCGCGCCGGGCGCGTCCGGCCAGGGCGCCGGCAAGCCGAAGCCCAGCCCCAAGCCGGAGAAGCCCGGCGGCGGCACCGCGACCCCCAAGCCGCCCACCACCCCGCCGAGCTCGCCGACCCCGCCGCCCTCCACGTCCCCCACGCCCACCGACACGGTGGACCACCTGGAGAACGCCGGGGCCGCCAAGCTCACCGCCATGGCGGGCGACACCTTCACCCAGCGCATCAGCACCCGCGCCGAGACGAAGGCCGGCAAGGCCGTGGCGAAGGTCCGTATCCGCTTCACGATCCTCGGCGACACGGACACCACCTTCACGGGCGGCGAGAGCGTGGCCACGGTCGCCACCAACAGCTCCGGCGTGGCCGTCGCGCCCGCCCTGCAGGCGGGGGAGAAGACCGGCGCCGTCACCATCCGCGCCACCGTCGTGGGCCGCACGGTCGCGGGCCTCGACTACACGGCCACCGTCACCGAACGCGCCGCCGACAAGCTCGCCCGCACCGGTGACGCGGCGCTGACCTGCGTCGCGGGCGGCGAGTTCGCCACCCCGGTCCAGGTGAAGGCGACGTACCAGGGTGCCGTCGCCGACGGGGTCGCGGCCACCGCCACCCTGGTCAAGTCGGCCGCCGACACCGCCGCCAACGACAAGGGCCCCTACTTCAAGGACGCCGCGGGCAAGCCCGTGCGCACCCTGGCGGGCCTGAAGACCGATGCGAAGGGCCTGCTGACGCTGCCGAAGCTGTACGCGGACGACACGGCCGGCACGTTCCTGCTGCGCATCACCACCGCGGGCGGTGCGACCCTCACCGTCGAACTGACCGTGGCGGCCGCTCAGACGTCCTCGCCGAGCCCTTCGGCCAGTCCGAGCGCGTAGCTCTCAGGTACGACGGACGGCGTCCCTCTTCAGTTGACGGAGGGGCGCGTCCGCCGTCCGGGCGGCATGTCGTGGTGCGTGCGCGTGTTCTCGTCCCCGCCGCGCGTCGTTGCGGCGGCACCGAGACATCTGACGGTGCATCAGCTCCGTCCGTGGGGAAGCCCCCGGGGACGTGCCGCCGCCGGTCGGGCCCCGCCGCCACACGGACGGAGGACCCGTCGCCCGTCACCGCCTGAGCCGCGCGTTGGTGTGCCGCGTCGGCTCGGCCCCGGCCGGGTCCTCCGGCCACGGATGTTTCGGATACCGCCCGCGCAGCTCCGCCCGTACCCCCTTGTAGCCGTCCCGCCAGAACGAGGCGAGGTCGGCGGTGACGGCCGCCGGCCGCCCCGCCGGGGAGAGCAGATGCACGAGCAGCGGCACCCCGGCGACCCGCGGCGACTCCTGCAGGCCGAACATCTCCTGCAGCTTCACCGCGAGCACCGGCTGCTCCGGCCGCGCGTAGTCGATCCGGATCCGCGATCCGCTCGGCACGGTCATCCGCTCCGGCGCCAGTTCGTCCAGCCGCCCCGCTGCCCCGGACGCCCACGGCAACAGCCGGGTCAGCGCCTGCCCGGCGTCGATCCGCGCCAGATCGGCCCGCCGCCGGGCCCGGCTCAGCTCGGGCTCCAGCCACTCGTCCACGCGCGCGTGGAGGGCGTCGTCCCCGACGTCCGGCCAGGGCTCACCGAGGTGCAGCCGCAGAAACGCCAGCCGCTGCCGCAGCACCAGGGCGTCCGGCGACCACCGCAGCAGCCCGAACCCCTCCCGCCGCAGCCCCTCCAGCAGCGCGCCGCGCACGAGCCCCGGATCGGTCTCCCGCAGCGCCCGCACGGTCAGCTCCACGGCCCCCAGCCGCTCCACCCGCCGCGCCACGACGTCCCCGCCGTCCCATCCGACCTCGTCCCGCTCGTCCAGCAGCGCCCCGGCCGCGAGCCGCGCCACGTCCTCGTCGACCGCCGCCCCGAGCCGCACGCGCGCGTGCCCCTTCCCGAGGGGCCGGTCCGCGACGGCGACGGCCATCCAGGGGACGTCCCGCAGCGCACTCGCGTCACCGACCTCGGCACGGGTCCCGGAGACCATGAGGTACGACCCGCCGTCGCTCCTGGCGACGCGCTCGGGGAAGGCGAGGGCGGCGACGACCCCGACCTGCCGCTCCTCCGGAGCCTGCGCCCCGACCCCGGCATCGCGGGGCGTGTCACCGCCGGGAGAACGGGAAGCCCCGGAGACGACCGCCCGCAGCCGCCGGACCTCACTGCGCCACCGCGAGGCGTAGGCGTCACCCCCGCGCCGGGCCCGGCGCAACGCACCCGCGAGATCGTCCCCGTACTCCCGGGGGGCCTCCTCGCTCAACAGCGCGACGACCTCGGCGGCCCGCTCGGCCCCCACCAGCGGCACCGAATCGACCAGGGCCCGCCCCAGCCGCGGATGCAGCCCCAGCCGGGCCAGCGCGGCACCCCGCTCGGTGGCCCGCCCACCGGCATCGACCGCCCCCACGGCCCGCAGCACCTCCCGGGCCGCCGCCATGGCCCCGGAGGGCGGCGCGTCCAGCAGCGCGAGCCCGGACGCGTCCGGATCACCCCAGCACGCCACCTGCAGCGCGAACGCCGTCAGATCGGCCACCTTGATCTCCGGCGACGGGTACCGCGGCAGACGCGCGTCCTCGCCCTCCGTCCAGCACCGGTACACCACCCCCGGCGCCTCACGCCCGGCCCGGCCCGCCCGCTGCCGCCCGGCCGCACGCGACGCCCGCACGGTCGTCAGCGCGCTCAGCCCGCGCGCGTGGTCCACCCGCGGCTCACGCGCCAACCCCGAGTCCACGACGACCCGCACCCCCGGCACCGTCAGCGACGACTCCGCGACGGACGTCGACAGCACCACCCGCCGCCGCTCCCCGGCGGTCAGCACGGCGTCCTGCACGGCCGCCGGCGCCCGCCCGTGCACCTGCAGCACGTCCACCCCGGCCGGCTCCCCGAGCTGCCCGGCGACCCGGGCGATCTCCCCGACGCCCGGCAGGAAGCACAGCACGTCCCCCTCGCGCTCGGCCAGCGCCCGCCGCACCACCGACGCCACGTGCGTCAGCAGCGCCGGATCGACCCGCATCCCGTGCGGCGGCCGCACAGGGCGCGCCGGCGGCGCCCACACCACGTCGACCGGGTGGGCCGCCCCGCGCGCCTCGACCACCGGGGCGCCGCCCAGCAGCTCCGCCCACCCCTGGGCGTCGGTCGTCGCCGACGCGGCCACCAGCCGCAGTTCCGGCCGCAGCGTCTCGCGCACGTCCCACAGGAAGGCGGCCGCGGTGTCCGCGTCCAGATGCCGCTCATGACACTCGTCGAGCACCACCACGTCCACGCCCGCCAGCTCCTGGTCGCGCTGCAGCCGCTGGAGCAGCACACCGGTCGTCACGACCTCCACGCGCGCGTGCCGCCCGACGACCCGCTCCCCCCGCACGGTGTAGCCGACGCTCTCGCCGACCTGCTCACCCAGCAGCCAGGCCATCCGCCGCGCCGCCGCCCGGGCCGCGATCCGCCGCGGCTCGGCCACGACCACCCGCCGCCCGGGCCCCTCCCCGAGCAGGCCCGCCAGCGCCAGCGGCACCAGGGTCGTCTTGCCGGTGCCGGGCGGCGCCACGAGCACGGCGGTGCCATGCCCCTCCAGGGCGTCGTCCAGGGCGGGCAGCGCACCGCGTACGGGCAGGGCGTCCAGGGCGTCGTAACGGATCACGGTTCTCAGTGTCGTACGGCGGCGGGGCGGCCCCGCACGCGCGTGTGCCTCAGCTTCGCTCGCACACGAAGACGGCCGTGCCCGGGATCAGGTTCCCGCGCAGCGGCGACCAGCCGCCCCACTCGGACGTGTTCCAGGCCGGCCACTCCGGCTCCACCAGGTCGACCAGCCGGAAGCCCGATGCGACGACGTCCCGGACGCGGTCGCCGAGGGTGCGGTGGTGCTCCACGTAGACCGCGCGGCCCTCCTCGTCCTCCTCGACATAGGGGGTGCGGTCGAAGTACGAGCCCGACACCGACAGCCCTTCGGGGCCCGGCTCGTCCGGGAAGGCCCAGCGGATCGGGTGCGTCACCGAGAAGACGAGACGGCCCCCCGGCCGCAGCACCCGCCGCACCTCGCGCAGCACCAGCCGCGGATCGGCCACGAAGGGCAGCGCCCCGTACGCGGAGCAGGCCAGGTCGAACGAGCCGTCAGCGAAGGGCAGCGCACCGGCGTCGGCGCACACCAGCGGGAACGATCCGCCGATCCGCAGGGCGTGCTGCAACTGCCGGTGCGAGATGTCCAGGGCCACCGGACGTGCCCCCTGCGCGGCCAGCCAGCGCGAGCACTGGGCGGCGCCGGCGCCGATCTCCAGCACGTCCCGGCCCTTCAGCTCCTCCGGCGGGCCGAGCAGCTCCGCCTCCACCTCGTCCAGGCCCTCGGGGCCCCACACGAAGCGGTCGTCGCCGAGGAACGTGCCGTGCTCGGTCTGGTACTCGTCCGCGTTGCGGTCCCACCAGCCACGGTTGGCGCGGGAGCTCTCCGCGACCCCGGCGGTACGCCGCGTGGCCTCGGGTTCGGACGCTTCGGGCTCTTGGATGATCGGCTCCCTCGTCGTACTCTTCCGTCCAGCCGGTCCCGGAGGTCACGAAGGGGTCGCCGAAGGCCCCGCGTGGCCTCGGACGACACGACTTGTGCCGGGTATGCGGTGTTCCGCCCCGCGTGGGCGGCTTCGCGCATTGACCCTGCCCGGCTGCCCCCGTATGCTACAAGTTGCGCTGCGGGCCTGCGCACCTCAGACGTAGCAGGCTGCGCTCGCATCTGTATGTATGTCCCCTCGGTTGTCGAGGCGCCACCGATCTGGTGTGGCGCTTCCTTGGCTGTCCGGCTTCTGCAGAGCGAAACGGGCTCCCGGCGTAGCAGTACCTACGACTTCAATGTCCGTACCGGAGCCCTTTCCCACATGACGAGCAGCACCGAGACCACCGCCACCACCCCGCAGGTAGCGGTCAACGACATCGGTAACGAGGAAGCCTTCCTCGCCGCGATCGACGAGACGATCAAGTACTTCAACGACGGCGACATCGTCGACGGCGTCATCGTGAAGGTCGACCGGGACGAGGTCCTGCTCGACATCGGTTACAAGACCGAAGGTGTGATCCCGAGCCGCGAGCTCTCGATCAAGCACGACGTCGACCCGAACGAGGTCGTCGCCGTCGGTGACGAGATCGAGGCCCTCGTCCTCCAGAAGGAGGACAAGGAAGGCCGCCTGATCCTCTCGAAGAAGCGCGCCCAGTACGAGCGTGCCTGGGGCACCATCGAGAAGATCAAGGAAGAGGACGGGATCGTCACCGGTACCGTCATCGAGGTCGTCAAGGGTGGTCTCATCCTCGACATCGGCCTCCGTGGCTTCCTCCCGGCCTCCCTGGTCGAGATGCGCCGCGTCCGCGACCTCCAGCCCTACGTGGGCAAGGAGCTCGAGGCGAAGATCATCGAGCTGGACAAGAACCGCAACAACGTGGTCCTGTCCCGCCGTGCCTGGCTGGAGCAGACCCAGTCCGAGGTCCGCCAGACGTTCCTCACGACCCTCCAGAAGGGTCAGGTCCGTTCCGGCGTCGTCTCCTCGATCGTCAACTTCGGTGCCTTCGTGGACCTGGGTGGCGTCGACGGCCTGGTCCACGTCTCCGAGCTGTCCTGGAAGCACATCGACCACCCGTCCGAGGTCGTCGAGGTCGGTCAGGAAGTCACCGTCGAGGTCCTCGACGTGGACATGGACCGCGAGCGCGTCTCCCTGTCGCTGAAGGCGACCCAGGAAGACCCGTGGCAGCAGTTCGCCCGCACCCACCAGATCGGCCAGGTCGTGCCCGGCAAGGTCACGAAGCTGGTTCCGTTCGGTGCGTTCGTCCGCGTGGACGAGGGCATCGAGGGTCTGGTCCACATCTCCGAGCTGGCCGAGCGCCACGTGGAGATCCCGGAGCAGGTCGTCCAGGTCAACGACGAGATCTTCGTCAAGGTCATCGACATCGACCTCGAGCGCCGCCGCATCAGCCTCTCGCTGAAGCAGGCCAACGAGTCCTTCGGTGCCGACCCGTCGGCGGTCGAGTTCGACCCGACCCTGTACGGCATGGCCGCGTCCTACGACGACCAGGGCAACTACATCTACCCCGAGGGCTTCGACCCCGAGACCAACGACTGGCTCGAGGGCTACGAGAAGCAGCGCGAGGAGTGGGAGCGCCAGTACGCCGAGGCGCAGCAGCGCTTCGAGCAGCACCAGGCGCAGGTCATCAAGTCCCGCGAGGCGGACGAGAAGGCCGCTGCCGAGGGTGGCGAGGCCGCCGCTCCGGCCGCGTCCGGTGGCGGTTCGTACTCCTCCGAGGGCCCGGACAACTCCGGCGCGCTGGCCTCGGACGAGGCGCTCGCCGCGCTCCGCGAGAAGCTCGCCGGCGGCCAGAGCTGAACGCTCACTGAGCAGTAGCTCCTGACCGAGGGGCCGTACCTTCCGAGGTGCGGCCCCTCGGTGCTGCCCGGGCCGCCGTGCCGGCCTTCAAGATCGAAATTTCCTCCTCCGGGAATGCCGCTGCCCGCAGTGGCGTTGTCACGTACGGACACGAGGAGGAGCGGTCACTGTGCTTGATCCGCAGGGTTTGTACGCATGGGAGCCGAAGGGGCTGGCCGTCGTCGACATGGCGCTCGCCCAGGAATCGGCCGGACTTGTCATGCTCTACCACTTCGACGGATACATCGACGCGGGCGAGACCGGCGACCAGATCGTCGACCGGCTGCTCGACTCGCTGCCCCACCAGGTCGTCGCCCGCTTCGACCACGACCGGCTCGTCGACTACCGCGCCCGCCGTCCGCTGCTCACGTTCAAGCGGGACCGCTGGAGCGACTACGAGGACCCCGCCATCGAGGTGCGGCTCGTCCAGGACGCCACGGGCGCCCCGTTCCTGCTGCTCTCCGGTCCCGAGCCGGACGTGGAGTGGGAGCGGTTCGCGGCAGCCGTGCAGCAGATCGTGGAACGGCTCGGCGTCCGCCTCTCCGTGAACTTCCACGGCATCCCCATGGGCGTACCGCACACCCGGCCCGTCGGCCTCACCCCGCACGGCAACCGCACCGACCTCGTCCCGGGCCACCGCAGCCCGTTCGAGGAGGCGCAGGTGCCCGGCAGCGCCGAGTCCCTCGTCGAGTACCGGCTGCTCCAGGCCGGCCACGACGTCCTGGGCGTCGCCGCGCACGTCCCGCACTACATCGCCCGCTCGCCCTACCCGGACGCGGCCCTGACGGTTCTGGAGGCCATCACGGCGGCGACCGGACTGGTCCTGCCCGGCATCGCGCACGCCCTGCGCTCGGACGCCCACCGCACCCAGACGGAGATCGACCGGCAGATCCGTGAGGGCGACGAGGACCTCACCGCCCTCGTCGAAGGCCTGGAGCACCAGTACGACGCCGTGGCGGGCGCCGAGACCCGCGGCAACATGCTCGCCGAGCCGGTGGACATCCCGTCGGCCGACGAGATCGGCCGTGAGTTCGAGAAGTTCCTGGCGGAACGGGAGGGCGACGGCTGACCCGGGGGCGGTGCTCCCGGCCGGGGGCGCGGGGCACCGCGCGACCGGCCCCCACGGCCCGGCACGGGGTACCCGCACCGCCCCCCCGGTCACGCGCCAGCACCCTTGCCACCCGCGCGCCCGCGATTCCGTACTGCCGCACCGCCGGCATCGGACCGGCACCCTCTGCCCGGCGGCCCCAGCGGAGCGTCTAGGCTGCGGCCATGCTGAAGGTGGGCCTGACCGGTGGCATCGGCGCCGGCAAGAGCGAGGTGTCACGGCTGCTCGTCGAGTGCGGAGCCGTGCTGATCGACGCGGACCGCATCGCCCGGGAGGTCGTCGCGCCGGGGACACCGGGGCTCGCCGCGGTCGTGGAGGCCTTCGGCGAGGAGATCCTCGCCGACGACGGCGGCCTGGACCGGCCCAGGCTGGGCTCCATCGTCTTCGCCGACCCGGCGAAGCTCGCCACCCTCAACTCGATCGTGCACCCGCTGGTGGGGGCCCGCTCCCGTGAGCTGGAGGAGGCCGCGGCCGAGGACGCGGTCGTCGTCCACGACGTCCCACTGCTCACGGAGAACGGCCTGGCACCCCTCTACGACCTGGTGATCGTCGTCGACGCCGCTCCCGAGACCCAGCTCGACCGGCTCGTACGGCACCGGGGCATGACCGAGGAGGACGCCCGCGCGCGGATGGCCGCCCAGGCGTCCCGTGAGCAGCGCCGCGCGATCGCGGACATCGTGATCGACAACGACGTCCCGCTGGAGGAACTGCGGCGCCGCGTGCAGGACGTGTGGGCCGAGCTCGTGCGCAGATCCCAGGCGTCCCAGCCGTCCCCCCAGGAATAGCGGCACCCCGAGGGGGCGTTGAACCGGGGGAGTGAGGGAAGGACTCTGCCGTGCCCGAGACCAGCGGTTCGACCGGACGTACCCCGGAGACGCACGTCATCGACTTCCGTGCCGCCGAGCAGCTGCTCGCGGCGCGCGATCCGCGGGGCGCGGTGAAACTGCTCGACGAGGTCATCGCCGCGCACCCCGAGAACACCGCCGCGCGCCTGCTGCGCGCGCGTGCCTTCTTCGCGGCGGCGCAGCTGCGGCCGGCGGAACTCGAGTTCTCGATCGTTCTGGAGCGCGAACCGGACAACGCCTTCGCGCACTTCGCGCTCGCCCGCACGTTCGAGCGACAGGGACGTGCCGACCAGGCCAAGCGCCATTTCCGCCTGGCGGCCGCCCTCGATCCGAACCCGGAGTTCTTGAAGGCGGCGCGCTTCGACTCGTGAGGCGGTACCGCCGCCGGGCCGCCGGACACGGCCCGGCGGCCCGGCGGCCCGGCGGTACGGCTAGGGCCTGGCGTCCGGTGGCGGGTGCCGCTCCGGCCGGTCGCCCGTCGGCCGCGGGCCCGGCGGGGGATCGTCCAGCGGCCGGTAGGGCGGGATGCCGGGCCCCGGCTGGTAATGCGGGCCCTGGCGGATGTGGCGCAGCACGACGGCGATGTCGACCGCGACGATCAGCAGCAGTACCCCGCAGGCGACGGCCCACCCGGGCCGCCCGGCGAGCGTGAACGCGACCGTCCCGATGATCGCCCAGACCAGCCCCCACACGGCCAGCCAGAAGCGGGCCCGCAGCGCGCTGCGCGCCGTCCTCGGTTCACTGCCCGTGCGCATCGTCAGATCACCACTCCTGAAGGCAACGTACCCCTCGTGGCGAGGGTTCACCATGGCCGCCGGCGGCTGGGGACGGCCGGGTTCGTTGCTCGCACTGCCCCCTGTTGTCCCCGCCGCGGGGTCCCCGGTCGTCGCTCGGTTCACTCGGTCGGGTGAAGGAGGCGGAGAGGGGAACGGGCGTGCGGTGAAGGCCCGTCGGACAGGCATGGAGCAGAAAATGCGTGAGGGGTACGAGGGGACGGGACCCGGGGCCATCACCCCGGACGGCTGTGCGGTGGAGCTGTACGCGCGGCTGCCCGTCGGGGACGAGCCGGAGATCATCGCCTCCGCGGTGCCGGAGGGCGCGCGCGTCCTGGAGCTCGGCAGCGGGGTCGGACGGATCACGCACGCGCTGCTGGAGCGCGGTTTCACGGTCACGGCGGTGGACGAGTCAGCCGAGATGCTGGAGCGGGTACGCGGCGCCCGGACGATACGCAGCCCCATCGAGGAACTGGACCTGGGGGAGACGTTCGACGCGGTGCTGCTCGCGTCGTTCCTGGTGCACGCGGGAGACGCCGAGGTGCGGCGGGGCCTGCTGCGGACGTGCGCGCGCCATGTCGCGGAGGGCGGCTGCGTGCTGATCCAGCGGGAGGGCGAGGACTACCACGCGAATGTGCCGCGCGAGCGCGTGGACCCCGCCGGCTTCACCGTACGTGTCGTGTCCTCCGAGCCGGTCGGTGACGGCGTCCACTCGGTGCGCGCGGAGTACGAGTTCCCCGACGCCGTCTGGACCCAGACCTTCCGGGCCCGGCCGCTCAGCGGAGAGCAGTTCGAGGAGGCCCTGGGCGAGGCGGGACTCGCAGTGGACCGGTATCTCACGGACGACCGGACGTGGGTGAGGGCGGTGCCGGTGCCGGTGCCGGGGACGGGTGGCGGATCCATCGCCGGACCGCGATGAGTTCCACGGCGAATGGCGGTCCATCCCTGCGACACCAGTACCGATCGTTCCCCGGGGAGATCTCCATGTCCGAGGCCACCGCTTCCGCCCCCAGCGCTTCCGATCCCACCGTGTCCGTCCCCCCTTCCGCCCCGGCCGGTGTCGTCATCGGCGAGTCCGCGACCCCGCGCGGGCGGCGTGCCCGGATCGCCCTGCGGGGCCTGCAGATCCTGCTCGCCCTCTTCTACGCCGTCGCCAGCGCCCTGCCCAAGCTGATCGGACACGAATCGGCGGCCAGGTCCTTCGACGAGCTCGGCTGGGGCAGTGCGGGGATGTACACCATCGGCGTGCTCGAACTGGCCGGAGCGGTGGCCCTGCTGATCCCGGTGCTGCAATCGGTGGCGGCGATGGCGCTCAGCGCGTTGATGGTGGGCGCGTTCGTCGTGCAGACAGCGGTCTTCGACGGGGAGTACGCGGCGACGCCGCTCATCCTGATCGTGCCGCTGGCCCTCATAGCCTGGGCTCGGCGGGGGCACAACGCGGATCTGCTGCGGTTGGGGCGGTCGCTCCGGCGCGGGGCGTGAGGCCGATCCGACGGGCTGCTCGGGGCACACCACGCGTGCGCCGTCCGCGCGGGAAACGGCCCCAGGTCAAGGCCTCGGCTTGCCGAACCCGCTGCCGTGAGCGGCGCCGGACCCGCTGCCGGAGTCACGGCCGAACCCGGCGCCGGAGCCACGGCCGAACCCGGCGCCCGGGCCCGGACCCGGGCCGAAGCCGCTCCCGGGCCCTTGCCCGTGCAGACCGCGCAGACGCTCGATCTCGCGGCGGTCCCGCTTCGTCGGGCGGCCCGCGCCGCGGTCGCGGATGCCGGCCGGGGCGACGGCCTCGCGGGGAGGCGGCGGAGGGGAGTTGTCGATGTAGCACTGCGCCGCCACCGGGGCGCCGACCCGCTTGCGGATCAGCCGGGTCACGACGACGACCCGCTCCCGGCCTTCGTGCCGCAGACGTACCTCGTCGCCGACGCGTACGGCGTGGGCCGGCTTCACGCGCTCACCGTTGACCCGCACGTGGCCGCCGCGGCAGGCGCTGGCGCCCAGGGAGCGGGTCTTCACCAGGCGGACGGACCAGATCCAGCTGTCGACGCGGACGGTCTGCCCGCCCTGCGGTCCGGCGGCCTCGGCGGCGGCGACGGCGGCGGCGACCTTCGGGTCCGGGGTCTTCGCCTCGCCGGCCCCGGCGCCGCCGTCGGCGGCAGCGGCGGACGACGCGGCCCCGGACGCCGTGTCCCCGGACGCCCTGTCCGTGTCTCCGGTTCCGTTCGTCCTGTCGTACTCCGCACCGCGTGAAGCCATGTCTCCGACCTTAGCCCCATGGTCCGGCCGTCCGGGAGGGCATTTCCGGGGCCGGAGCGGCCGGGCTGCTGCTCGGTCTCACCGCGTCCAGCGCCCATCCGTTCGCCACGGCGCTGGCGGTCACGGGCTTCGGCCTGGTGTATCTCGGCCTCGGCGCGGCGTCGCCGAACGAGAACGACCTGCTGCACCGGCGCGTCTCCAGCGCCCGCCGCGCCACCGCCCTGTCCGTGCAGTCCCTGGCCCAGCAGCTCGTGGGCGCGCTCACCGGCCTGGCCGTCGGAGCCCTCCGGCCGGGGCCGCTGCCGTGGCTGCTGAGCGGTGCCCTCCTGCTGTGCGGAGCCCTGCTGTGGCTGGGGGGAGCGCGGCCGTCCCGCACCCCGTGCGCGTCACGTCCTGCGCCCGCGCCTACCGTGGAGTGATGGACGCCAGCGGCCTCGACCTCCTCGACCGGCGCATCGCCGACTGCCGGGCCTGCCCGCGGCTGGTCTCCTGGCGTGAGGAGGTGGCCCGTACCAAGCGCGCCGCCTTCGCGGACTGGACGTACTGGGGCCGGCCGGTGCCCGGGTTCGGGCCGGCGGACGCGCGGCTGCTGATCGTGGGGCTGGCCCCCGCCGCCCACGGCGGCAACCGCACCGGCCGGATGTTCACCGGCGACCGCTCCGGTGACGTCCTCTACGAGGCGCTGCACGACGTCGGGCTCGCCTCGCAGCCCACTGCCGTGCACGCGGACGACGGGCTGGAGCTGTACGGCGTGCGCGTCACCTCGCCCGTGCACTGCGCCCCACCCGAGAACAAGCCGACGCCCGGGGAGCGGGACACCTGCCGCCCCTGGCTCGTGCAGGAACTGCGGCTGCTGCGGCCGACGCTGCGGGCGGCCGTCGTGCTGGGCGGCTTCGGCTGGCAGGCCGCGCTGCCCGCGTTCGCGGAGGCGGGCTGGGCCGTGCCCCGGCCCCGCCCCGCCTTCGCGCACGGGGCCCGGTACGTCCTCGACGGCGACCTGGAACTCTTCGGCTGCTTCCACGTCAGTCAGCGCAACACCTTCACGGGCCGGCTCACCCCCGCGATGCTGCGTGACGTGCTGCGGACAGCGGCGCGGGCGGCGGGGCTCAGCCCTGTCGGTGACGAGCCCTAGGGAGCGTCCTCCCCGAACAGGTGCCGCACGGTGGAGCGGTAGTTGGTCCGTACGTGCGTCAGCGCGTGGGCGCGGGCCCGGTCCGGGTCGCCGGAGGCGATCGCCTCGTACAGCTCGCGGTGTTCCACGAGGAGCTGGGGCCACTCCTCGTTCCGGCGGGTCATCCAGCGCAGCCGGCCGGCGACCGGTTCCAGGGCCTCGGTCAGCAGGCTGTTGCCCGCCATCGCGACGATGCGGTCGTGCAGCCGGCTGTTGACGTCCGTGATCGCCTCGGCGTCCTCCGCCTCGGTGGCGGCGGCCGCGCGGTCGAGGAGTTCCCGTACCTCGGCCAGATCCTCGGGGGTCGCGCGGGAGGCCGCGAGTCCGGCGGCGTAGACCTCCAGGGCCTCGCGCAGTTCGAAGAGTTCCTTGACGTCGGTCGGGGTGAGGCGGCGCACGACCGTGCGGCGCGGTGTCTCGAAGTGGACGAAGCCCTCGGCGACGAGGGACCGGATCGCCTCCCGGACCGGCACGCGCGAGACGCCGAAACGCTCCGCCAGCTCGCGTTCGACCAGGCGGTCACCGGGGCGGAGGCTGCCCGCGATGATCTCCTGGCGCAGCGCGGCCGTGACGCGTGCGCGTACCGCTCCGAGGGGTTCGATCTTCGTCATGCGGCCCATCTTCGTCGACGCGGGGCGTGTTTTACGGAGCGTTAACGGGAGCGACATCGGTCGGAACGGTTGACGGGGAGACCATGAGCGCAGTTTGGTATACCAAACCCCCGCTGAGCGGTTGCGCCGAGCCGGTGCCCGATGCCAGTCCCTGTCGAGCAGTCCCTGTCGAGCAGTCCCCGCCGAGCTGTCCTCCGTCCCCTTGCTCAGGGAGGCCCCGTGTCCCTCGCCGACCGTGCCGCCGCCACCGGCACCCCCGCGTTCGTCCCCGATCCGCGGCTCACGAACGAAGACCTCGCGCCCGCGAAGAAGCGCAACTGGAAGGTCTTCGACCTGTTCGCCATGTGGATGTCCGACGTCCACAACCTCGGCAACTACACGTTCGCCGCCGGGCTGCTCTTCCTCGGCATGAACGTCTGGCAGATCTTCACGTCCCTGCTCGCCGGGTTCGTGATCATCTACATCGGCATGAACTGGATGGGGAAGATCGGCCAGCGCCACGGCGTGCCCTTCCCGGTGGTCAGCCGGATCGCCTTCGGTGTCTGGGGCGCCAACATCCCGGCGCTGATCAGGGCCGTGATCGCCATCATGTGGTACGGCATCCAGACCTACCTCGCCTCCGTCGCCGTCAACGTGATGCTGCTGGCGGCCTGGCCGGGTCTGGAGTCCTGGACGCACAACTCCTTCCTCGGGCTCGACGCGCTCGGCTGGGTCTCCTTCATCGCCCTGTGGCTCGTCCAAGCCGCGATCATCAGCCGCGGCATGGAGTCGGTGCGCAGGTTCCAGGACTTCTGCGGTCCGGCGATCTGGCTCGTGATGATCGCGCTGGCCGTGTGGATCCTGGCCAAGGCCGACTGGACGATCTCCCTCACCTCCACCCCGCACCCGGTGTCGGCCGGCGAGCAGTGGCGCCAGTGGTTCGGCGCGATCGGCCTGGTCCTCGCCACCTACGGCACGCTCATGCTCAACTTCTGCGACTTCTCCCGCTTCGCGCCCGACTACAGGTCCGTCAAACGCGGCAACTTCTGGGGCCTGCCCGTCAACTCGACGGCCTTCGTGATCGTCTCGGTCATCGTCACCGCGGGCGCCTTCGAGGTCTTCGGCAAGGAGATCACCGACCCGGCCCACCTGGTCGCCGAGATCGGCACCACCTGGGTGCTGGTGGTGGGCGCCCTGACCTTCGCCATCGCGACCATGGGCGTCAACATCGTCGCCAACTTCGTCTCGCCGGCGTACGACCTGGCCAACGTCTGGCCGCAGAAGATCACCTTCAAGGTCGGCGGCATGATCAGCACGGTCGCGGCCCTGCTGGTCACTCCCTGGAACCTGTTCTCCAACCCGACGGTCGTCAACTACTTCCTCGGCGGCCTCGGCGCCTTCCTCGGGCCGCTGTTCGGGGTGATCATGGTCGACTACTACTGGGTCAAGCGCGGCCGTGTGAACGTCGACGAGCTGTTCGACGCCACCCCCGGCTCCCGCTACCACTACCGCAAGGGCTTCAACCCGAAGGCGCTGTGGGCGTTCCTGCCGGCGGCCGGGGTCGCGGCGGTGCTCGCCCTGGTGACGACGTTCAGCGACGTGGCGCCGTACTCCTGGTTCATCGGCACGGCGATCGCGGCCGGACTGTACGCGGTGCTGTGCCGGCCCGAGCGCGTCACCGCGGAGGTCTGAGAGACGTGCGGATCGTCGTCACCAACTGCAACACCACGCAGGAGATGACCGAGGAGATCGTGCGAGGTGCCCGGGCCGCCGCAGGCCCGGGCACCACCGTGACCGGACTGACCCCCGCCTGGGGGCCGGCCTCGGCGGAGGGCTGGCTCGACAGCTACCTGTCCGCTGCCGCCGTCCTCGACACGCTGCGGACCTATGCCGGGCCGCCGTACGACGCCGTGGTGATGGCCGGGTTCGGGGAGCACGGGCGCGAGGGCGTACGGGAACTGGTGGACGTCCCCGTCGTCGACATCACCGAGGCGGCGGCCCATCTGGCCTGCCTGCTGGGCCGCCGCTACGGGGTCGTCACCACACTGGAGCGCTCCCGCGGCCAGATCGAGGACAGCCTGGAGACGGCGGGCGTCGCACGCAACTGCGCCGCGGTCGTCGGCACGGGCCTGAAGGTGCTCGACCTCGGCGACGACGAGCGTACCGAGACGGCGTTCCTCGCCGCGGCCGAGCGGGCCCGCGCGGCCGGGGCGGAGGTGCTGGTGCTGGGCTGCGCCGGCATGACCGGGCTGCGGCGCGCGGTCGGCGAGAAGCTCGGCCTGCCGGTCGTCGACGGGGTCGGTGCCGCGGTCAAACTGGCGGAGTCGCTGGTGGCGCTGGGGCTGACGACCAGCCGGGTGGGCGGCTACGCCGGGCCGCTGCCCAAACGCAGGGTGTGGGGCCGGCCGGACGGCGGCGGCTCATGACGGGCCGTCGAGTGTGACGTCGTCGCGATGGGCCGCGTAGAACGCCGCCTGCCGGGCCATGAGCGTGCGCATCGGGGTGCCGCGTGGAAGGCCGTACACCGTGCCGGGGAAGTCCAGCGCCTCCTGGATCTGCCACAGCTCGTCGTGCTCGCCGGGCGCGAACAGCCGCGCCCGGGGCGCTCCCGCCGCGATCCAGCCGATGGGCAGGACCGTGCCGGGCGGCAGCACGGAGTTGACATGCAGCACGCTGTGGATGCGCAGTTCGCAGCCGGCGCCCGCGACGGCCCCGGGAAAGACGCAGGCGCCGGTGGCGACGAAGACCTCGTCCTCCAGCGTCCCGCCGTTGACGTGCGCGTGCGGCCCGACGAGCACCGCGTCGCCGACCACGGCGGGGTGCCGGGCCCGCCCCCTCACCAGCGCGTTCTCCATGACGACGGAGTCCGAGCCCACCCGCACCTGCCCGTCCTCGGCGGTGAGCACGGCCCCGTGCAGCACCCGGCTGCGCTCACCGAGGACGACGGCCCCGCACAGCACGGCCGTCGGGGCGACGTACGCGGACCCGGGGACGACGGGACGCTGCCCGCGATGCTCGATCAACATGGCGGTCCTCCACCCTCACCGGGAACCCGCCGCGGGCGCCGGGTTCCGGGCCCGGGGGCCCCCGCCTACTCGGGAACGACGGCTGTCGCGGTGATCTCCACCAGCTGTCCCGAGTACCCCAGGCACGCCACGCCGATCAGCGTCGAGGAGTGCGGCCCCGCGCTGAGCCCCGACGCCTCCACGACGGCCCAGACGGCGGAGAGCACGGACGGCTCCCCGCTCACCACGTACACGTCGGTCGCCACCACGTGCTCCAGGTCGCTGCCGACGGCCCGCAGCTGCTCGCGCAGATTGGCGATCACCTGCTCGGCCTGCCGCACGGGATCCCCCGGACCGACCAGCTCACCGCCGGCGTCCAGGGGCACGGACCCGGCCAGGAAGGCCAGCCGCGCGCCCGCCTCGACGACGGAGACGTGGGAGTAGGCGGGCGGCGGGAAGAGACTCGGGACGGTGACTCGGCGGATCATCTGAGGGCTCCGATCTGCGCACGACGGCGCTGCGGACGGCAACCGGGCAACCTGACGATCATGCGAGGCCCGACGGGACGGGCGCACCCCATATTTCGCCTCACCCCGCGCGCACCGCTCACCCACGCGTTCAGGGCGACGGGTGCCGCGCGAACTGGACGCCCGTCGGCTGCACCGCGTCCGGGCGTACCGGCACGCCGTCGACGGTGAGCTGTTCGCCGTGGATGTCGGTGAGCCTGAGGGGACCACCGCAGCCGGTGCCGTCGGGGGAGAGGAAGTAGTTGTACTCCGTGCGGGCCAGCCGCCGCCAGCCGCTGCCCGTGGCGACCTCCAGACGGGCCAGGGGGTTGCGGTGCCCGAGGGCCTGGACGCCGCACCAGTGGCGGCTGGAGCCGGTCTTGTAACGGATCGAGACCGTGCCGGACGTGGCGGGGCTCAGCAGCCGCCAGCTGACCGGTATCCGGCCGGCGGACAGGCCGGCGAGCTTCGCGAAGGCCTGCTTGCTCAGATCCAGCTGCCCCGGGGCGCAGGGCAGCGGGCACTCGTTGGTGACCCGGACGGTCACGGAGGCGCCGTTCGCCGCCCGCACCAGGAGGTACGCCCCGCAGGCAGCGGACGTCTCGTAGTCGGTGTGGTTCATCGCCGCGACCATCAGGTCGGGGCTCGGGCCGTACGAGCAGGCACCGTCGCCGTCGGCGGCGTCGTAGTGCGTGGCGATCCCCTGGTACGTGACGCCGGGCTTGATGCGCCCCGCCGACGGCGCCGTACCGGACGTCCGCCGCGCCGAGGTCCGCGGGGCGGGCGCGGGGCGGGTCGGGGTGGCCGTCGGCGTGGGCCGGTTCGAGGGGGACGTCGTCGCCGAGGGGCTGGATCTCGCGCCGGCACCGGAGGCCGGTGCCGGACTCGCGCTGGTGGCCGTGGTGCCCGGGCGGCCACCGGCGTCGGGCCCGGCCGCCGTGCGCACGCCGTCCGGGCCGCCCCCGGGCCGGAGCGCCACCACCAGGGAGACGAGCAGGCCCACGGCCGTCACGACGACGGCGCACATCAGAGCCATGCGGGCACGGGAACGGGGGCGGCGGTGGGATGCGGATGCCACGGATGAGTCCTTCGAGTCCTTGCGTGGTTCGGGAGAACGCGCGCTTCCGACTCGTCAGTGGCCGCCGGGCTCGGAAAGGTTGCCGTGACCGGCTCACCGGTTGCGTACATAAAGAACGCGGGTCCGGACGCCGGCCGTCACGTTCCGGAAACCTTTCCTCCAGGAACCCGGCCTACCGTGGAGACCACACCACGCCCCGGCCACCGTCGCCCGAAGGCACACCCCCGCCTCCGACCGGACGACAGGAGCCCCGTGTCCCGCCGCCCCGCCCCGCACCTTCCGCCCTGGCTCGCGCACGCCCTGCGCGCACAGCGGGGCCCGGTGCCCTGGAGCGCGGTCACGCGGGGGGCCCTGTCGGCCGGGCCGCTGCTGCTCGCCGCCGTCGCGACCGGCCACACCACCCTCGGTGTCGTCGCCGCCATCGCCGCCATGCTCGCCGGGATCAACGACCGGCCCGGGAGCAGGCGGGCCTCGGTCAAGCGGCTCGGGGTGCCCGCGCTCGGCGGCGCCCTGGGGCTGGCCGCCGGCACGTACGCCGGGCAGGGGACGGGCCCGGTCGCGCTCACCGCGGTGTTCACGGTCGTCGGACTGGTCGCCGGGGGCATGAGCGCGGTGGGTCCGGTCGCGTCCGCCACCGGCACGCAGGTCCTCGTCGGTACCGCGGTCGGGGCCGGGATGCCCCTGCCCGAGCCGGGCTGGGAACGCGCGCTCGCCTTCCTCGCGGGCGCCGGGTGGCTGCTCGTGCTCCGGCTGGCACTGCCCACACCCGGATCGCTCGCCGGGGACTTCCGGTTCGACGGGGAGCGGCAAGCGGTCGCCGGGGTGTACGACGCCGTCGCCGACCTCCTCGACGCCGCCGGCGGGCCCGACGCCCTCCGCCGCCGGGCCGCGCTCACCGCCGCCCTCGACCAGGCCCAGGACGCCCTGGCCGGGCCCCGGTTGCGGCGGTACGCCTCCTCGTCCGCCGAGCGGCGGCTGCACGCCCAGTACGCCGCCGCCCTGCCCCTCGCCGAGGCCGCCACCGCCCTGGCCTGGGCCGGGGAGGGCGTGTCCGGGCGGGCTTCCGAAGGCCCCAGGCGACTCGCCGCCGCCGTGCGGGGCAACACCCACACCGGGCCCCTGCCCGCCCCCTCCCGCTCCGCGCCCGCCCTGCGCGCCCTCGACGACGCCCTGCTGCACGCCGCCGAGGTCTTCGACCAGGACAGGGGCGGAGACCTGCACACCCGGCCCCGCTCCACCGGGGACCGGCTGCGCGCCGCCCTCGGCGGCGCCGGGCGTGAGTACGGGCTGCGCGTCGCCCTCTGCTTCGGGGCCGGCGCGGCGGTCGCCCAGGCCCTGCACCAGAGCCGGTGGTACGGGCAGCACGAGCACTGGTACTGGCTGCCCGCCACCGCCGTGTTCCTCGTCAAGCCCGACCTGGGACCGCTGGCCTCCCGCGTGCTGAACCGGGCCGCCGGGACGGTGCTCGGCGCGCTCCTGTTCGCCGGGTTCGCCGCGGTTTTGCCCCGGCCCGAGGGGCTGATCGCGCTCGTGGCCCTCAGCGGCGCGCTGATCCCCGTGGCGACCCGGCACTTCGCCGCCCAGACGGCCGTCGTCACCGTCCTCGTCCTGGCCCTCGTCATGGTCGGCGGCGAACCGCAGGCCTCCGCCGGCCGGATCGGTGAGACGCTGCTGGCCTGCGCCATCGTGCTGATCGTCGGCCACCTGCCGATGCCCGGGCAGCGCGGCGGGGGAGTGCGGGCCCGGCTCGCCGCGGCGAGCGAGGCGGCGTACGCCTACCTCACCCATGTCCTCGACGAGTCCGGAGCACCGCGCATCGGGACCGCGGGCACCCCTTCCGATCACCGCGCCACCCGCTGGACCCTGCGCCGCGAGGCCTACCGCACGCTCGCCGAGGCCCGTACCGCCATCTCGCTCGCCGCCCACGAACTGCCCGCCCTCGCCCGGCACACCGAGGGCGCGGACGAGGTGGCCGGCCTCCTCGAACGGCTCGTCGACACGACGACCGCCTGCGCGGTGCACCTCGACGACACGGGCCGGATCGGGGACCGCCACCGGGAACGGCTGACCGCCGTCCTCACCGAACTCGCCGCACCGGCGGAACGCCTGGGCCTGCGCCCGCCCCGCACCACCCTCGCCGGGTAGCGCGCCCCCGGCGCACCGTAACCCCCAGGGCCCCTGATCAGCCGCCGATCCGTACCCACACCGGCGCGTGGTCCGACCCGGGCGCGCCCCGCCGCTCCGCCGGGTCGGGGCCGACCGACGGCAGCGGGTGCGGTCCCTCGCCGGGCAGGCCGGTGCCCGCGGCCGTCGCCCGGTGGACCAGGCGGTGGCTCAGCAGCACGTGGTCGATGAGTTCCCGCCGCCCCGCGTTGACGCGGGACCAGCGCTGCCCGGCCGGGATGAGCGGGGCCACGTCCCACAGGCGGGACGCGTCGCCCCGGTCCGGCCGGTCGTAGCCGGGCGTGCCGATCTCCGAGCCGGGCGGGCCGAGCAGGATCTGCGTGGTCGCGGCCTGCACCTCGTCGTTCAAATCGCCCAGTATCGCCACGTCCCTGCCCTGCCCGTCGCCGTCGAGCAACTCGTCCGCGAGGGTGCGCAGGGCCGTCGCCTCCGCCGCCCTGCGGTACAGCGCGTAGGCGCCGTAGCGGGCCCGTTCGCCCTCGTCGCGGGGGTGGAACCGGCCGCCCGGGTAGGTCAGCAGCTTCGACTTCAGATGGCAGACGGCCACTCGCAGGGGCTCGTCCCCGACCTCCACCGCCAGCACGCCGCGCCCGGCCGCCGTCACCGTCGCCCCGGCGTCGTCGACCTGCACGGGCCGCAGCTCCGCGGGGAAGCCGGTCGTGTCGGCCACCACCGTCAGCTCCGCACGGCTGAGGAAACCGACCCGTATGCCCCGGCCGTCCGGATGCGCGGACAGGGCGGTGTGCCAGCCGTCGTCGAGCATCCCCGCCAGGTCCTCCAGGGCCTCCGGGTCCCCGACCTCCTGCACCCCGAGCAGGTCCGGGTCGAGTTCCGTGATCACGGCGGCCAGGGCGGCGAGCTTCGCCCTGTACGCGGCCTCGTCGGGCGGGCCGAACGGGCCGCCGGGCCGGTAGAGGTTCTCCAGATTCCACGTGCCGAGGAGCATGCCGGGCTCCTTTCCGAAGCCGACAGGCGGGGTGACGAGGCCAGGGTGCTCGCCCGGCCCGCCCCGCGACAGAGCCGCGGCAGGATGTGCGGTTCGGCTCATACCGCCCTACGACCCCGTCGTACGTTGGCGTGATGACGCCTTCTGCCGCGGACAGTCCCGCCGAGCTCATCATCAGCGCATGTACGGTTCTCGTGCACGACGATCAAGAGCGGATCGGGTTCCGGGAGGACGCCGCGATCGTCGTGCGGAACGGCATCGTCGAAGCGGTCACCGGCACCGCGGCGGCCGCGGACCTGCCCGCCGCCGAGCGCCTCGACGCCCGTGGCCAGGTGGCCCTGCCGGGCCTGATCAACTGCCACACGCACGCGCCGATGGTCGCGCTGCGCGGCCTCGCCGAGGACCTGCCCACCGAGGAGTGGTTCAACGACGTCGTCTGGCCGGTGGAGTCCAACCTCACCGCCAGGGACGTCGAGCTGGGGGCGCGGCTCGCCTGCGCCGAGATGATCCGGGCGGGCGTCACCTGCTTCGCCGACCACTACTTCGCCATGGACGCGGTCGCGGACGTGGTCGCCGAGTGCGGCATGCGGGCGCTGCTGGGACAGGCCTACTTCTCCTCCCAGGGGCCCGAAGGCCGCGAGCAGTCCCTGGAGTTCGCACTGCGCCGGCGCGGCGCGGCGGGCGGGCGCATCACCACGGCCCTCGCGCCGCACGCCCCCTACACGGTCGGCGACACCGACCTCGCCGCCACCGCGGACCTCGCGCGCGAGCACGGTCTGCCGGTGCACCTGCACGCCGCCGAGAACCGCGCCCAGACCGAGGCCAGCCTCGCCCGCCACGGCGTCACCCCGATCGAGGTCCTGCGCCGCACCGGTCTCCTCGACACGGACCTGCTCCTCGCCCACGGCACCGGCATCACGGACCGCGACCTGCCGCTGCTGCAGCGGGCGGCCGGCCGTACGGCCGTCGCCAGCGCGCCCCGCGGGTACCTCAAGTTCGCCTGGCCCGACACCACGCCGGTGCGCGCCCTGCGCGACATCGGCGTCGACGTGGGACTCGCCACCGACGGCGCCGCCTCCAACAACTCCCTCGACGTGTGGGAGTCCATGGCCCTCACCTCCCTGGTGCAGAAGGCGGCCGAGGGCGATCCGCGCTGGCTGACCTCCCGCCAGGCCCTGCACCACGCCACCCTGCAGAGCGCCCGGGCCGTGGGCCTCGGCGACGACGTGGGCGGCATCGCGCCCGGCCGCAGGGCCGACATCATCCTGGTCGACCTGACGGGGCCGCACACCCGGCCGGTCCACGACCTCGCCGCCACCCTCGTGCACAGCGCCCGCTCCGCCGACGTGCGCACCACGATCGTCGACGGCCGGATCCTGATGCGGGACCGGGAGCTGCTGAGCATCGACGTGCCCGCGGTCGTAGGGGAGCTGGAGGAGCGGCTGCCCGCGCTCGTCGACCGCAGCCACGGCCGGCGCGTCCAGGAGTACGGCACCTGAGCCCGGGGTCGCCGGGAAGCCTCCCGGGAAACGTCCCCGGGGAATTTTCCCCGGGCGGCGATGAGTTCCGCCCCTCCCGCCGGTCACCACCCCGGACGGACCGTTGTCACAGGAGGGCCCATGTCGCTTCCGGAGATCGTCTCGCGCGAGCAGTGGCGCGCGGCGCGCGCGGAACTGCTGGTCAAGGAGAAGGCCGCCACCCGCGCGCGGGACGCGCTCAACGCCGAGCGGCGCCGCCTGCCCATGGTGGAGGTCGACGAGGAGTACGTCTTCGAGGGTGGTGACGGCAAGGCCACCCTGCTCGACCTGTTCCAGGGCCGGCACCAGCTCGTCGTCTACCACTTCATGTTCGCGCCCGAGTGGGAGGCCGGGTGCCGCAGCTGCTCCGCGTTCCTGGACCAAGTGGGGCATCTCGCTCATCTCGCGGCGCGCGGCACGTCGTTCGTGGCCGTCTCGCGAGCGCCGTACCCGAAGATCCTCCCCTTCAAGGCACGGATGGGCTGGCCGCTGCCCTGGTACTCGTCGTACGGCAGCGACTTCAACCGCGACTTCGACGTGACGCTCGAGCGCGACGGCGAACTCGTCGAGCGGCCCGGGCTGAGCTGCTTCCTGCGGGACCGCGACCGCGTGTTCCACACGTACTCGACGTACGAGCGCGGCCTCGACGGCCTCGGTTCGACCACCAGCCTGCTGGACCTCACCGCGCTGGGCCGGCAGGAGGAGTGGGAGGAGCCCAAGGGGCGCGCGTCGGCTCTTGGGGCGCCTGCGGGAAGTGAGCGCGTCCGGTATCACGACGAGTACGACGACTGATACGTACAGTGAGGAAATCAGCCAAGCGGCTGAGAATTCGCTCACACTTGACGGTGAACGCGTGTCAACTACGTCTCAGAACCGTCACTTCGCGAGCCGTTCACCCCATGGTTGGCGTTTAACTCTACGAGTACAGCGCGACATGGAGGTGCAGGGTGGTGAACGGGCGAACAGTGCTCGAGCGCTTTCCCGCGGGCGGGCCGCGAGGCTCCTGGCCGGCGGAGGAGTTCGCGCAGGCGCGGCGTCTGGAAGGCATGCCTGCCGAGGTCGTCATGGATCTGGCGTCGGACATGTTCCTGGTCATCGTGCGCAGCGGGGACGGCGCCGACGCCACCGCGTGACCCCCGCCGTGGGGCGCCGCGCGGCCGGTGCCCTCAGCCCGCCTTCGGGGCCGGCACCTCGGGGGCCGGCGCCTCGGGGGCCGGCACCTTCCTGGCCGGCGGCGGGGACGGGGCGAACTGTTCCGCCTGGAGCGCGTACAGCTCCGCGTACAGCCCGCCGGCCGCCAGCAACTCGTCCGGTGTCCCGGACTCCACGAGCCGCCCCTGGTCCAGGACGTGCACCAGATCCGCGTGGCGCACCGACGCCAGCCGGTGGGTGATCAGCACGACCGTCTGGCCGCTGTCGGCCAGGGCGCGGATCCGCTCGAAGACCTCCAGCTCGGCCCGGGCGTCCAGGGCCGCCGTCGGCTCGTCCACGATCAGGATGCGGCCCCTGCGATAGGCCGCCCGGGCGATGCCCAGCCGCTGCCACTGGCCGCCGGAGAGCTCGTGCCCGCCGGAGAAGTTGCGGGCCAGCAGCGTGTCCAGCCCGCGCGGCAGATCCGCGATCACGGGCTCCGCCCCGGCCTCGGCGACCGCCGCGGCCAGCCGCTCCTCGCTCACGGGCGCCGACGGCCGTCCCAGGGCGACGTTCACCCGCGCCGTGAACGGCCACCGCTTGAAGTCCTGCGCGACCATCGCGATCCGCTCCGCCAGCCGGTGCCGGTCGGCGGTCGCCGCGTCCACGTCGTCCCACAGGATCCGTCCACGCTCCGGCGTGTAGAGCCCGGCGAGCAGCTTGACCAGGGTCGTCTTGCCGGAGCCGTTCTCCCCGACCAGCGCCACGATCCGGCCCAGCGGCAGGCTGAGCGTGATGTCGTCGAGGGCGGGGCGCGCCGAGTCGCCCGGGTAACGGAAGGTGACGTTCTCGAAGCGGATCTCGCGCGGGTCCTCCGGCAGCGCGTGGCCGCCCGGCGGGATCGCCCGCTCGGCCGCCTCCGCGTACAGCCGGTGCAGGTCACCGACGAAGAGCGCCTCCTCGTGCAGCGCGTTGACCTCCACCACGAGCGTGTCCAGGCTCTGCGAGCCGGTGCGGATGGCGATCACGGCGGTGCCCGCCACCGACAGGGCCATCGCCCCGGCGAGCAGCATCCACCCGAGCGTGGCGTACGTCGCGACGGTGGCCAGGCCGGTCCAGGCCGCCGCGATCAGGCCGGTGCGGGCGGCGAGCCGGGCGAGCCGGGCCTGCTCGGCCTCCGCCGTCTCCGACATCGCGCGGAAGTGCCGCAGCAGGAACGCGCCCACCCCGTGCACCCGGATCTCGGGTGCCGCCTCGGGTTCGATGAGCAGGTTGCCGAGCAGCCGGCCGGCCCGGGCGTGCTGCACCCAGGCGTGGAAGGACTCGTAGCGCCGCCGGGCCACGGTCAGCGCGCTCCAGGCGCTCGGCAGCACCATCGTGACCAGCAGCGGCAGCAGGGCCGGGTGCAGCACGGTCAGCACGCCGGCGGCGGCGACCAGCGAGATCATCGCGTTGATCACGCGCGTCCCGTACGAGATCATCCGGCGGGCCGAGGCCGCCCCGTACTGGGCGGTGTCCAGCAGCTTGTGGAAGGCGTGGTCCTCGATGGCGGCCAGTTCCACGGCCGCGGCCCGCTCCAGGTACCGCTCGGTCGCCACCCGCTCCACCTTCGGCTCCAGCCGCCCGGTGGCGTATGTGCTCGCGGCCCGCAGCAGGGCCGCCAGCAGCATCACGACGGCCACCGTGACCAGCGCGGGGACGGCGCCGCCCAGCCGGTCCTCGATGGGGCCGCCGCCCATCAGACGGGCCAGCACGCTGTTGACCGCGAGCAGGCTCACCGCCTGCGCCACGCCCCGGCCCGCCTCGGCGGCCAGCACGATCCGCGCGGCGCCCGGGTCGGCCTGCCGCGCGAGCCGGAGGCTGGACGCCAGCAGGGACGGGAGCCGGGTGATCATGGCGCGGAAGTTCAGTTCGAGGAACGCGTCGGCGTGCTGGTTCCAGCCCATGTCGTAGCGGAGCGGCCCGCCGAAGAGCAGCCGCTCCGACTCGGACACCTCCGGCGCGGTCCGCTTCTTCGCCACCGTCGACCGACCTCCCCGCTCGCCGCCGCCCGGGTCCGCCCCGGCTCGTGAGCGGCCACTATCGCGGGGGCGGGGTCCACCGGGGCAGGGCGCAGCCCGGGGCGCCGGATGCGCGCGGGCGCACGACAGGACGCGGCCGGGCCCGGGACGGCGCGGGGGTGGCCCGGGGCGGCGGCTGGTGTGCGGGTGGGTGGGGTGGGGGGCGCGGCGGCCCCTGCGGTGGGGATGCCGGCCCCGGCGGTGGGGTGCCGGCCCCGGCGGTGGGGATGCCGGCCTCGGCGGCGCGCTCCCGGCCGGGTCTACGCGCTGACCGGCCGCGACCAGGCCGGCGCCGTCCCCGTCACGCGGCACAGGGTCAGGTACAGGGGAATCGGCGGGGTGTACGGAAGGGTGCCGTCCGGCCGGTGGATCAGGGCGGGCGGCTGCGGGACGTCCGGCACGACGGCGCCGGTGACGTACCGGGCGGGCGCCGGCCACTCCAGGGCGTGGTCGGAGTCCGACGGCACCAGCCACCACCAGTGCGCGGCGTCGGCGTAGACGCAGCCGACACGGGGCAGCCGCGGCATGATCAGCCGGCCGTAGCCGGCGGGGACGGCCACCGCGTCGCAGCCCAGCGGGGTGGTCATGCCCTCGGGCACGGGCAGGCGCAGGACCGGTTGCGCAGCGCGCTGCGCACGCCGGAGACGGGCCAGGGTGTCCAGGTGCAGGACCCGGCCGCCGGGCCTCATGCCGGCCCCCGTTCCCGGCGTCGTTCCTGCGGGGGGACCTCCGCGGCGGACGCGGCCGGGTGCATCCGGTGCCGGGCCTCGTGCGCTGCTCGTCGTTGTGCCTCACGCGGCGCCTGGTGCGGCGTCCGCCGGGTGTCCTCGTCGTCGCCCTGGTCGTCGGACGGGACGCGTTTCGGGCGGGCGCCCCAGCCGAGGTCGCTGCGGGGCGTGTCCTGGTCCGCGGCAGTGGGGCGACCGGCGGAGCCGGAGCGGTCCGCGGCGGGCGAGTCGCCCTCCGGCGTGCGCGGGGCGCCGGGCTCGGGGTCGTCCAGGATGCCGTCCCAGTCCGCGTCGTTCCAGGCCGCGGCGGGGTCGTGCGCGGTGTCCGATGTGCGGGGCAGCTCCGCCCAGACCAGCAGCCCGGGCCCGTGCTCATGGGCACCCCAGGCGTGGCAGAGGGCGTCGACGAGGAGCAGTCCCCTCCCGTGCTCCTCCTCGGGCCGGGTCCGGCTGGCGGCGTGGGGCTGGCCCGGGGCGCAGCCCTCGTCCCGCACGGCTATCCGCACCAGGTCGTCGCCGTCGTGCAGCTCGCACACTATGTGGGTGCTCGCCGTGTGCACGATGGCGTTGGTGACCAGCTCGGACACGACCAGGGCCGCGCTGTCGCACGTGTCCTCGCACACCGACCAGCCGTTCAGCCGGGCCCGCGTCAGGCGTCTGGCCTGTGCGGGAGAGCCCGGGTGTGCGGCCAGCTCGAAACGGAACCGGCGCTCGGCAGCCGCCCCGAGGGGGTCTGCTCCCGCGGCGGCGCCGAGCCCGAGCGGGCCTGCGGCGGCTTCTGTTCCTAAGGGCGCGGACGGAATCACGCTTGCCACTATCGCCCCGCCGTGAACACTTGGCAAGTGTCACTCTGAAAATTGCAGAGTGCGGTGTGACGGTCTGGAACGGCGTGGCACACTGCTCGCAACAGCACCCCGCGCGGCGCCAGTTGAGATCGTCGAAGGTTCGTTCGAAACCTGTGTTCGGACCAGCTTTTCGAATAGGTCTTCGAATGGCGCCGCCGGGCTGTCAGCGTTTCTCTGTGGCCGGCTCGTCAGAACTCTTCGTGGAGGTGGAGCGTGAGTGAACCGCGGTCCGCGCCGACGGTCGGCCAGGTCGTTCTCGGCCGGCGCCTGTTGGACCTGCGGGAACGCGCGGGGATGAAGCGCGAGGAGGCCGCCCGCATCCTGCGCGTCGCCCCCGCCACGGTCCGCCGTATGGAGATGGCCGAGGTCGGGCTCAAGATCCCGTACCTGCAGCTGCTCCTCAAGGCCTACGGGATTTCCGACGAGGAGGCCGAGGCCTTCGTCCAGCTGGCCGAGGAGGCGAACAAGCCCGGCTGGTGGCAGCGGTTCCACGACATCCTGCCCGGCTGGTTCTCGATGTACGTGAGCCTGGAGGGCGCGGCCGGCGTCATCCGCAGTTACGAGCCCCATTTCGTCCCCGGGCTGCTGCAGACCGAGGACTACGCGCGCGGCGTGCTCCGCTCGGGCGCCATCGGGCAGACCCGGCCCGAGGACATCGAGCGCCATGTCGCCCTGCGCATGCAGCGCCAGACCCTCCTCACCCGCGAGGACGCGCCCCGGCTGTGGGTCGTCATGGACGAGACCGCGCTGCGGCGCCCCGTCGGTGGTCCGGAGGTGATGCGCGCCCAGATCGACCGGCTGCTGGAGGCGACCGCGATGCCCAACGTGACGCTGCAGATCGCCCCGTTCGCGGCCGGGCCGCACCCGGGCACGTACGGACCGTTCGTGCTGTTCCGATTCGCCATGCCCGAACTGCCGGACATGGTCTACAGCGAGTACCTGACCGGCGCGGTCTACCTGGACGCGCGCGCCGAGGTGGCGACCCATCTCGAGGTCATGGACCGCATGGCGGCGCAGGCCGCCACGGCACATCGCACGAAGGAGATCCTCCGGGATCTCCGCAAGGAGCTGTAAATGGATCGCATCAAGCCGCGCAAACACGTCTACAACGGCATGCCCGCGCGCGACTTGGGCAGCGAAGGCTGGCACAAGCCGTGGAGCGGCGGAAACGGAGGCAACTGCCTTGAGGCGATGAAGCTCGCCGACGGCCGGATCGCCGTCCGCCAGTCCACCGACCCGGACGGGCCGGCGCTGATCTACACCACCGCCGAGATGACGGCCTTCATCGAGGGGGCGAAGGCGGGAGAGGCGGATTTCCTGTTGTCCTGACCGTGCTCGCCGTTGCTCACGCTCGACCTCTGTCCGCTGATGCCGAACCGCTGATGTTCAATCGCTGATGTTCAATCGCTGATGCTGAATCGCTGGTGCTGAAGTGACCACCCTCTGTGTCTTATGGAGTGCCTCATGACCGGGCAGGACCCCACGTCGGCCGTCCGAATCGACACCACCCGACCCCATCCCGCGCGAATGTACGACTGGTACCTGGGCGGCAAGGACAACTACCCGGTCGACGAGGAGATGGGCCGCCAGATGCTCACCCTCGACCCGAGGGTGCCGGTGATGGCCCGCGTCAACCGCGCCTTCATGCACCGGACCACCCGCTGGCTGGCGCGGAACGGCGTACGGCAGTTCCTGGACATCGGTACCGGCATACCGACCGAGCCGAACCTCCACCAGGTCGCCCAGGACGTCGTCCCCGACGCCCGGGTCGTCTACTGCGACAACGACCCCATCGTGCTCGCCCACGCGGCCGCCCTGCTGCGGGGCACGGACGAGGGGGTGACCGAGTACCTCCAGGCCGACGTGCGCGATCCGGACGCCATCCTGGAAGGCGCGCGGAAGGTCCTGGACTTCTCCGAGCCGGTCGCCCTGTCGCTCATCGCGCTGCTGCACTTCGTCTCCGACGAGGACGGCGCGCACGACCTCGTCGGCCGGCTGCTCGCCGCGCTGCCCTCCGGCAGCTACCTGGTCATGACCCACGCGACCTCCGACTTCACCCCGGAGGAGTCCGAGGCAGCGACCGCGAAGATGCGTGCCGCCGGTGTCACCCTGGCCCTGCGCTCCCGCGCGGAGTTCACCCGCTTCTTCGACGGACTCGACCTCGTCGAGCCCGGCGTCGAGGTACCGCACCGCTGGCACCCCGAGCTGGGCGAGCCGGTGCCCGGCCAGGACGACGGGGTGATCCCGGGGTACGGGGCGGTGGCCCGCAAGCCGTAAGCCCCGTCCGTCGCGGGCCGGTCAGGGCGGCGGCAGTGCACCGCACAGCGCCTCCAGGGCCGGCCCGTAGGCGTGCTCGGAGGGGGTCGCGTACCCCACGACGAGCCCGTCGCCCGCCGGCATGTCCGTCTGCGGGTGCCGGAACGCGGCGAGGCCGTCGAGGGCGATGCCCCGCCAGGCGGCGGCCTTGACCGCGGACGCCTCGCTGCCGGGCGGCAGCCGCAGCACCGCGTGCAGCCCGGCGGCGACGCCGCTGACCTCGATGTGCGGCGCGTGCGCGGCGAGCGCCGCGACCAGCCGGTCCCGGCGCCCGCGGTAGCGCTGCCGCATCCGCCGCACGTGCCGGTCGTACGCACCCGACGCGACGAAGTCCGCCAGGCACAGCTGGTCGAGGACGCTCGCCCAGGCCTCCCGTTCGCCCTTGGCCGCCAGCACGGCGTCGACGTACCGCTCCGGCAGCACCATCCAGCCCAGGCGCACCGCCGGGGACAGGCTCTTGCTCACCGAGCCGAGGTGGATCACCCGCTCGGGGTCGAGCCCCTGGACGGCGCCGACCGGCTTGCGGTCGTAGCGGAACTCCCCGTCGTAGTCGTCCTCCAGCACCAGTCCGTCCGGCGCGCGGGCCCAGTCGAGCACGGCGGTCCGGCGCGCCGGGTGCAGGGGGCCGCCGGTCGGGAACTGGTGCGCCGGCGTCAGCAACACCGCCCGCTCGCGCCCCAACCGGTCCACCCGCGCGCCGTGCTCGTCGAGGGGGAGCGGCACCGTCCGCACCCCGGCGGCGGCGAGCACCTCCCGGTGGAACCCGAGCCCGTACGCCTCCACCGCCAGCGGTCCGCGCAGCACGCCCCCGCCGAACAGCAGCCGCAGCGCGTGCGCGAAACCGGAGCAGATCACGATCCTGCCCGGCTCGGTCCGGACGCCACGCGCGCGGGCGAGGTACTCGGTCAGCGCCTCCCGCAGTTCGGCCCGGCCCGCCGGGTCCCCCGGTCCGAACACCTCGCTGGGCGCCTGCTGGAGAGCCCGCCGGTAGGAGGCCAGCCAGGCCGTGCGCGGGAAGGCCGAGGCGTCCGGGCTGCCCTGCCGAAGGTCGTGCCGGGGGCCCGCGTGGACGAGGGCCCGCCTGGGCACGCGGGCGGCCGGCCGCAGCGGTGCGGCGCGCTCCGCGACCCGCGTCCCCGAGCCCTGCCGGGCGGTCAGCCAGCCCTCCGCGACGAGCTCGGCGTACGCGTCCGCCACCGTGTTGCGGGCCACCCCGAGGTCCGCGGCGAGCGACCTGTACGGCGGCAGCCGCGTCCCCGGAGCCAGGCGCCCGCTGCGGACGGCCTCCCGCAGGGCCCGGATCAGCGCCGCACGCCGCCCGCCCGGTCCGCTCAGCTCCAGATGCAGGTCGGCCCCGATCCGCTCCGCCGTATTGACCCACGAATCCGCCACGGAAGTGCACCCTACCGTGGGTCTTTCACCTCCGTAGGTTGAACGGCATGACGACGAACACGAGCACCTACGGCACCCCCCTGCAGGCACCCCGGCTGGAGTTCGCCAAGGCCGCCCCGAAGGCCTTCCGGGCCCTGATCGCCCTCGACGCCGCCTCCCGCGAGGGACTCGACCCGGCCCTCGTGGAACTCATCCAGATCCGCGCCTCCCACCTCAACCACTGCGCGTACTGCCTCCACATGCACACCAACGACGCCCGCAAGGCCGGCGAGAGCGAGGACCGGCTGCACATGGTCGCCGTGTGGCGCGAGGCCCGGCACTTCTTCACCGAGCGGGAGCAGGCGGCCCTCGCCCTCACGGAGGCGGTGACCCGGGTCGCCGACGCGGGTGTCCCCGACGACGTCTACGCCGAGGCCGCCGCGCGGTTCGACGAGCGGGAACTCGCCCAGGTGCTCGCGCTCATCCTCACCATCAACACCTGGAACCGGGTGGCACTGTCCACGGCGAAGGTCGCGGGCACGGACGAGCGCTGAGCGGTCAGGGGCTGGGGACGGTGGTCACACGGCCATCGGCCGGTCGTACGGTCCGATCGGCGCCGGCAGCGCCGAGCTGCCCGTCAGATGACGGTCCACGGCGGCCGCAACCGCCCGTCCCTCGGCGATCGCCCAGACGATGAGCGACTGTCCCCGGGCGGCGTCGCCCGCGGCGAAGACACCCGGCACGTTCGTCGCGAACCCGGCGTCGCGCGCGATCGTGCCCCGAGGCTCAAGATGCAGCCCCAGCTGGTCGACGAGCCCGTCCCGCCGGTCCGGCCCGGAGAAGCCGAGCGCGAGCAGCACGAGGTCGGCCGGGAGCGTCCGCCCGGTGCCGGCCACCGGGCGGCGCCGCTCGTCCACCTCCACCAGGTGCAGCGAACGGACGTGCCCGTCCGCGTCTCCGTCGAACCGCAGCGTGGACGCCGCGAACAGCCGCGCGTCCGCGTCCGAGACCGGGGCGGTCCGCAGGTCACGGGCCTCCTCGTGCGCGGCGGACAGCCGGTAGACCCGCATGGGGTAGGTCGGCCAGGGCTCGACGTCCTCGTTCCGCTCCGCGTCCGGCAGGGCGTAGATGTCCAGCTGTGTGACGGACGCGGCCCCCTCGCGGACCGCCGTGCCCAGGCAGTCCGCGCCGGTGTCGCCGCCGCCGACGATGACGACGTGGCGTCCCGCCGCCGACAGCGGAGACGTCTCCAGATCGCCCTCGCCGACCCGGTTGGACAAGGGCAGGTACTCCATCGCCTGATGAACACCCGTCAGCTCGCGCCCCGGCACCGGAAGTTCCCGCCAGGCCGTCGCGCCCGTCGCGATCACCACCGCGTCGTAGCGGCCGCGCAGTTCCTCGGCTCCGATGTCCCGCCCGACCACCGTCGACGTGCGGAACTTCGTCCCCTCGGCCCGCATCTGCTCCAGCCGCCGCTCCAGATGGTGCTTCTCCATCTTGAACGCGGGGATGCCGTAGCGCATCAGACCGCCGAGCCGGTCGTCCCGTTCGTACACCGCGACCGTGTGCCCGGCCCGGGTCAGCTGCTGGGCGGCGGCCAGCCCGGTCGGCCCCGAACCGATCACCGCGACCGTCCTGCCCGACAGCCGGTCCGGCGGCCGGGGCGGTGCGAAGCCCTCCTCCCAGGCCCGGTCGGCGATCGCGCACTCGACGTTCTTGATGGTCACGGCCGGCTGGTTGATCGCCAGCACACACCCCGCCTCGCACGGCGCTGGGCACAACCGGCCGGTGAACTCCGGGAAGTTGTTCGTGGCGTGCAGCCGGTCCGCCGCCGCCCGCCAGTCCTCCCGGGACACCAGGTCGTTCCACTCCGGGATCAGGTTCCCCAGCGGGCAGGCGTCGTGGCAGAAGGGGATGCCGCAGTCCATGCAGCGACCGGCCTGCTTGCTGATGATCGGCAGCAGCGCCCCCGGGACGTAGACCTCGTCCCAGTCCCGCACCCGCTCCTCGACCGGCCTGCGCGGCCAGTCCTGGCGGGGCGTGGTCAGGAAACCCTTGGGATCGGCCATGGCCGTCTTCCTTGCGTGCGCGGGTGACAGGCCGTGCGTCGTCGGGCGGCACTCCTGTCGCCACGATACGTCCGCCTCCTCACCCGCGCCTGTCACCGTGGAGGCGGGCGAGCGGCGCGGAGCTGGGGGGAGGGGGAGGGGACGCATGCGAGCGGCGCAGAGCAGCGGGGGGACGAGTGGGCTGAGCAGGGGCGGATATCAGGTGAGCGCCAGGACGTAGGCCAGGGCCGCCCCGGCGGAGGCGACGGTGCGGACGTGATTCCACCTCGTCCACTCGCGCACGTACACCGGCCAGTACGCGGCAGCCTCCGACGTACCCGGCCGCAGCCGGGCCAGCGCCTCGTTGCGCGGCACGTTGGCGACCATCGTGAGCCCGAACGAGCCGAACAGGTACAGCGCGCTGCCCACCAGCAGTTCCACCGCCCCCCGGTCCGGCCACAGCACGAACGTCACCACGGCTGTCACCGCGCACAGCACGGCCGAGCCCAGGAACACGGCCATGAAGGGCGGGGTCACCGCCGCCCCGTTGATCGCCTGCATCGCGGCGACCCCCTGCGCGGGCGGCAACGTGGCCAGGCCCCGCATGACGAACGTGGAGAAACCGCAGAACACCCCGGCCACCAGGCCCGTCCCGAGCACACCCAGCACCGTCAGCCAGAAGTACGGTCCGTCGATCATGTCAGCCTCTCCCGCCCGCCGAGCCGGTATCCCGCCCGGCGTCCTCCCGCCCGGCATCCGTCGGCACCACCAGTGAAATCCCGTACGGAACCGGTGACCATGGCCGAGCGCCGCGGGCGCATGCGCGAACGTCCACGCGTCCGTCACCCCGCGGCACCGAGCCCCGCCTGTTCCCACTCCCTCAGCACCGCCTCCACCAGGGGTGTGATCCGCCGCCGCGCCTCGTGCCGCGGCACGCCGCTCATCAGCAGCCGGTCGTACGGCGTGTCCAGATGCCGTACGGACGCCACGACCGCCGAGAGGACCGCCCTCTCGGTCAGCGCCCGCCCCGCCGCGCTGCGGCCCACCCGCCCGCTGCCCCGCTCCGAGGCGTGCGCGGCGATGGCCCGTGCCCGGCCGTGCGGGCACCCCGGAAGCAGCCGGAGTATCCCGGGCGGCAGCGGGCACCGCGCGTGCCGGCACGGGCCGGAGGCCGCGCGGACGTCGTGCCGCGGCCTGGCGCATCATGGGCCGTGTGCGACTCGAAGCGATCACCTGGGACCGGCTCGGCGACCTGCTCGCCGAGCGCCTGCTCGATGTGAAGCCCGCCGACGGCAGTCCCTGGCCGCGCATCGCGTTCGACGGCGCCCCGGCCGCCCGGCCCGGCGACCTCGCCCAGCGCGTCTCCGAGGCACTGCGCGTCCGCGGCCGCTCCTCGCTGGTCGTCGGCACGGAGGGCTTCCTGCGCCCCGCTTCCGTCCGGCTGGAACACGGCCACCGGGACGAGGAGGCGTACTACAGCGGCTGGTACGACACCGGCGCCCTGTGGCGGGAGGTGTTCGGCCCGCTCGAAGCCGGCGGCGACGGCCGTGTCCTGCCGGACCTCTGGGACCCGGCCGCCGACCGGGCCACGCGCAGTCCCTATGTGCAGCTCCCGCCCGAAGGGCTGCTTCTGCTCCACGGTCCGTTCCTCCTCCGGCACTGGTTCCCTTTCGATCTGAGCGTCCACGTCCTGCTCTCCCCGGGCGCCCTGCGCCGTCGCACTCCCGAGGACGAGCACTGGACCCTGCCGGCCTTCGCACGCTATGAACGGGAGACCGACCCGGCGGCCACGGCGGACGTACTGGTCCGGGCCGACGACCCGCGCCATCCCGCCTGGAGCGGCTGAGACGGCCGATGCGCCGGAGCGACTGCGGTAGTGGCGGTAGCCGGGAAAACCGCGGCGGCTCCGGCGGCGTCGGCGGATCGGCGGCGCCGGTGGCTCCGGCGGCTCTGACGGATCGGCGGCTGAAGGGCGGTCCGCCTTCGTGTGCGGGGGTTCGGTGGCGCGGCGAGAATGAAGGACGCCGGGACTCGCGGTGCGTCCCCGCACCGCGCCGGCCGTCCGGCACAGGGAGGTACTTCATGACCACCGCCGGAGACATCATGCACCGCGGCGTCCAGTGGATACCCGCCCACGAGACCCTCGACCGCGCCGCCCAGCTCATGCGCGAGCTGAACGTCGGCGCCCTGCCCATCAGCGACGAGAACGAGCGGCTCTGCGGCATCCTCACCGACCGGGACATCGTCGTCGGCTGCGTCGCCATGGGACACGACCCCGCCCGGGTCACCGCCGGGGACATGGCCAAGGGCACGCCCCGCTGGATCGACGCGGACGCCGATGTCGGCGAGGTGCTCCGGGAGATGCGTGAGCACCGGATCCGCCGCCTGCCCGTGATCCGGGACAAGCGCCTGGTCGGCATGATCAGCGAAGCGGACCTGGTCAGGCACCTGGCCGACGACCAGATCGCGGCCTGGGCCGGCAGCGTCTACGCCCGCACCACCACGGCCTGACGCCGCCCCGGCCCGATCCCGCGCCTCCGGTGGGTCACGGCCCGCTCAGAGCCAACCGCTGCGCCGGAACATCCGGTACAGGGACACGCACGCGACGGATATGACGCCGATGACCATGCCGTAGCCGTACCTCCAGTGCAGCTCCGGCATGTGGTCGAAGTTCATGCCGTACACCCCGCACACCATCGTCGGCACGGCGATGATCGCGGCCCACGCCGTGATCTTCCGCATGTCCTCGTTCTGCGCGACCGTGACCTGCGCGAGGTGCGCCTGCAGGATGGAGTTGAGGAGTTCGTCGAAGGCGGCGATCTGCTCCTTCGCCCGCAGCAGGTGGTCCGAGACGTCACGGAAGTACGCCTGTATTTCCGGGTCGACCGCGCGGATCGGCCGGGTGGCGAGATCCTCCAGCGGACGGCTGAGCGGCACCACCGCCCGCTTCAGTTCGAGCAGTTCGCGTTTGAGCTGGTAGATGCGGCCCGGGTCGGCCCGCGCGCCGTCGGCCGCGAACACGTCCGTCTCCACCTGGTCGATGTCCAGCTGCACCGAGTCCGTGACCGTCAGATAGTCGTCGACCACATGGTCCGCGATGGCGTGCAGCACCGCGGAGGGGCCCTTGGCGAGCTGCTGGGGGTCGGACTCCAGCTCCTCGCGCAGCGGGCCCAGCGAGCCGTGCCGGCCGTGCCGCACCGTGATCACGAAGTCGTGGCCGACGAACACCATGATCTCGCCCGTGTTCACCACCTCACTGGTGGCCGTCAGTTCCTCGTGCTCGACGTAACAGACCGTCTTGAACACCGCGAAGAGCGTCTCGCCGTAGCGCTCCAGCTTGGGCCGTTGGTGGGCCTCTACCGCGTCCTCCACGGCCAGCGGGTGCAGGTCGAACAGCTCGGCGATGCCCGCGAACTCCTGGTCCGTCGGCTCGTGCAGGCCGAGCCAGACGAAGCCCTCCCGGCTCTTGCGCACCCGCTCCACGACCTCCACCAGATCGCCGCGTGCGGAGGTGCGGACGCCGTCCCGGTACGTCACGCAGTTGACCACCGAGGAGCCCAGCGGGGACCGGGCCGGGTGGCTCAGGTCGACGCGCGGGCGTCGCCGGGCCAGCCGAGCCACCTTGCGCAGGCCGTCGACCCCGCCGAGGCTCGTGACCTTCCGCAGATTCCCTGCCATGGACATCCCGATCTCCTTGCGTGGAACTCCTCGCGCCGTCCCTGCGCCCTGGCTCGCCAGTCTGCCAGGGCGCAGTGAGCTGCGGGTAAGCCTGTGGAAACGGCCCGTTCCGCTTGGTTCCCGGCTGTGGACGGACGAGGCACGGGCGCTGACGCCCCGACACATCGCCCGGTCTGCCCCTTCCTCGGGAGCGTCGGCCGTTCCTCGCAAGTGGGACAAATGGGATGATCGCGGTATGACGCGAACCGATGGGAACCTCCTCGACACCCGGCAGACCGGGGCGGCCGAGCACTTCAGCGCCTTCGCCGCCCTCTTCGACCCGACGACGTTCCGCCATCTCGAAGCCCTCGGCGTCGGATCCGGGTGGCGCTGCTGGGAGGTCGGAGCCGGCACGACCGTGGTGTCCTGGCTGGCCAAGAAGGTCGGCCCCACCGGACGCGTCGTGGCGACCGACACGGACACCGCACGGCTGGCCTGCGCGGCCCGGCCACCCGTCGAGGTGCGTCTGCACCAACTCGGGTCGCAGGAGCCGCCCGGAGAGGGCTTCGACCTGGTGCACGCGCGCCTCGCCCTCGTCCACGTGACCGACCGGGAGCAGGCGTTGCGGTCCATGGTCAGGGCCCTGCGCCCCGGCGGCCGTCTCCTGGTCGAGGACGCCGATCCCACCCTGCAGCCCCTGCTGTGCCCCGACGAGCACGGGCCCGAGCAGCAGCTCGCGAACCGGTTGCGGAGCGGTTTCCGCACCCTGCTCGCCGACCGCGGCACCGAACTGCCCAGCGGCCGCGCCCTGCCACGCCTGCTGCGGGAGGCCGGCCTGACCCGCGTCCACGCCGACGCCTACTTCCCTCTCACCTCGCCGGCCTGCGCGGCCCTGGAGTCCGTGACGATCCGCCAGGTCCGCGACCAGATGGTCACCGCGGGCCTCGCGACGGACGAGGACATCGACCGGCATCTCGCGAACGTGACGTCCGGCGCCTTGGATCTGACGACCGCGCCGATGATCTCGGCGTGGGGCCGGAAGGGGTGAGCCTGGGGACAGAAGGTGCCGGCCCCGGAAACGGAAGGCACCAGCCTCGGGGACGGAAGGTGCGAGTCCCGGGGACGGAAGGTGCGAGTCCCGGGAACCGAAGGCGCCAGCCAACCGAAGGCGCGGCGCGTGGGCCGCGACGGCCGGGCGGCCGAAGCCCGAGCGACGGGGCCGGGTGGCCCAAGCCGGCGAGGGCGGGCTCCCGCCCGCGCACGGCCACCCGCACGGCCACCCGCGTCGGGCGGCGCGCACGGCCACCCGCACGGCCACCCGCGTTGGGCGGCGCGCACGGCCACCCGTGCTGGGCGGCGCGCACGGCCACCCGCTGACGCCAGTCGCCCTCGCGACGGGAGCCGCCTGCTCCGCCGTCACTCCGGCAGAGGCGGCCGCCCGCCCACTCGCTCCACCGCCCGCGCACCCGCCCGGCAGCCCTCCGCCGCCGCGTCCTCCGGCTCGGCGCCCGCGAGCAGCGCGGCGAGGAAAGCGCCCGTGAACGCGTCGCCGGCCCCTGTGGTGTCCCGCGGCCTCGCGGGTACGGCGGGAACGCGGGCGCACACCTGCCCTGCGCGCGCCACGAGTGCCCCCTCGCGCCCCTGCTTGACGATCACCAGCGGCACTCGCAGGCTCAGCTCGGCCGCCGCACCGGCCGCATCGGTGAGCCCTGTCAGGAGGCACGCCTCGTCCCGGCTGGGCAGCAGCACGTCCACGCCTTCGACCAGACCGAGGAACCGCTGCGCGCCGAGCTCCGCCAGAAAACCGGCCGAGGCCGGGTCCAGACTCACCGGCACCCCACGCGCGCGTGCCGCCTCCAGAGCCACGGTCACCAGCGCCCGACTCGGCTCCGAGAACAGGAGATAACCCGACAGGTGCAGCCGGGCGACGCCGTCGAGCAGCGCGTCCGACCAGTCGGCGGGTTCGAGCCGCAGCGACGCGCCGCTGTCGGTGAGGAACGTCCGCTCGGCCGAAGCGCTCTCGTCCACCAGGCAGATCACGGTCCCGGTCGGCGCCTGCGGATCGACGACGAGCCGCGGGCGCACGCCCCCGGCCGCCAGCTCCCGCTCGTGCCAGGCAGCCGCCTCCACCCCGACACGCCCGAGCAGCCGCACGTCCGCGGCACCTTCGTACGCCGCCCAGCACGCCACGTTCGCGCCCGCCCCGCCCGGGACCGTACGGATGGCGGCGGCCGTGTCCGTACCGGCGGCGAGCGGCCCCCGATGCCGAGCGACGACATCGGTGACCACGTCCCCGACGACGAGCAGCGCCCCCACGCCGCCTCTCTCGTCCCCGCCGCCGCTCACCCCCGGGCCCAGGCCGCCGCGATCCGTGCCGCCAAGCGGACGTTGCCGCGAACGGCCGCCAGATTGGCGCTCAGGGAGGCACCGTCGGTGTGCCGCACCAAGTAGTCGAGCAGGAACGGCGTGACCGCCTGGCCCGTGATCCCCTCCGCCTCGCACGCGTGCAGCGCGTCCGCGAGCACGCGCGCGTGCAGGTCCGGATCGAGCTGTTCCTCCTCGCGGACGGGGTTCGCGACGATCAGCGCCGACTCGGGACCGCCCAGCGTGTCCTGGGCCCGCATGACCTCCGCCACCTGCTCCGGCGTCCCCAGCGTCCAGTCCACGGGATGCCCCGAGTCGGACAGGTAGAACCCGGGGAACCGGTCGGTGCCGTACCCGGCCACCGCGACCCCGAGCGTCTCCAGCCGCTGCAGGGTCGCCGGCACGTCCAGGATCGACTTCACCCCGGCGCACACCACCGTGATCCGCGTCCGGGCGAGCAGGCCCAGGTCGGCCGACTCGTCCTGGGTCACCGTCCACTCCCGGTGCACCCCGCCGAGCCCGCCGGTCGCGAACACCCGGACGCCGGCCAGCGCCGCCAGCAGCGCGGTCGCGGACACCGTGGTCGCCCCGCTCGCGCCGGACGCCACCGCGAGGGGCAGGTCGCGATGGCCCAGCTTGCGGATGCCGTCCTCGTTCGCGACCCGCTCCAGCTGCTCCTTGTCCAGCCCGACCCGGGGCCGCCCGTCGAGCACGGCGATCGTCGCGGGTACCGCGCCCTCCTGCCGCACGGCCGTCTCCAGCTCCAGCGCCACCTGCAGGTTGCGGGGCCGCGGCAGCCCGTGGGCGATGATCGTGGACTCCAGCGCCACCACGGGCCGACCCGCGTCGAGCGCCTCCCGCACCTCTTCGGACACCACCAGCACCACGCGCCTGCCTCCCGTCAGCCGGCCAGTCGGTCTTCCCTCATCTCTGGCGGGCGGCGCACCGGGCCAAACCCTTGCGGGCCGCCGGACACCTCAGGAGCCTGGTGAGCATGACGGATCACACAGCACGTCTCGACCACGCCGTCCTCTGGGTGCGCGACCCGCTCGGCGCCGCCGACTTCTACGAGAAGGCCGTCGGCATGGAGCCGGTCAGGCTCACCGAGTTCGCCGCAGGCGAGGTGCCGTTCCCCTCCGTGCGCGTCAACGACGAGACCATCCTCGACCTCATGCCGCTGACCTTCGCCGAACGGATGACGATGCTGCCCGGCGCCGCCGACAGCTCCGGGCACCCCGTGAACCACGTCTGCCTGGCACTGTCCCGCGGAGACTTCGACACGCTCCTCAGCCGCCTGCGGGAACGCTCCGTGCCGGTGTCGGAGCTTTCGTACGGCTCCTTCGGGGCGCGGGGCGAGGCCGAGCGGAGCTTCTACTTCCGCGACCCGGACGGCAACGTCTTCGAGGCACGGCACTACGACTGACCGGCGCGCCTTCAGAACAGCGGCTCGGGCAGCACGCCTTCCAGGGCGAGCAGCCTGCGCTTGGTCTCCAGGCCGCCGCCGAAACCGCCGATGCCGCCGCCGCTCTCGACGACCCGGTGGCAGGGCACCACCACCGGCAGGGGATTGGCGCCCATCGCCATGCCCACGGCCTGTGCGGCGCCGGGCTGGCCGACCCGCCCGGCCAGATCGCCGTACCCCACGACCGAGCCGTACGGCACACCGGCGGCCAGAGCGCGCAGGACCTCCCGGTTGAAGCCGGAGATCAGCGACCAGTCCAGCGGCAGGTCGAAGGCCCGGCGCTCACCGGCGAAGTACGCCTCCACCTGGCGTATCGCCTCGGCCAGCAGCGGAGAGCCGGGTGCCTCCACGGGGTCGGCACCGAACCGCGACGCCAGCCGCTCGACCGCCCGGTCCCGCACCGCGTCCGTGGCATGGAACACGACGTTGACCAGGCCGTTGTCCGTCGCGGCCAGCAGCAGCGGACCGATCCCGGTGCCGACCACGGCCCACACGACGCGCTGACCCGCCTGCTCCTGACTGTCCATGCGCCCACCGTACGACCCGCCACTGACAGCGCGGCCCCGGCGGGCGCCCGGTCACCGTCCCTGGCGGTGGATCCCCGACGGTGTATCCCGAACGGTGGATCCCCGGCGGTGGACTTCCGGCGGTGGATCACCGGCCGACGGCCTTCCGGATCACGTCCGGCCGGTTCGTGATGATCCCGTCGACGCCGTACCCCGCGACCCGCTGGGCCGTCGCCGCGTCGTCGACCGTCCAGGCGAACACCTCCAGCGGCCTGCCGTGGGGCCCCGTGAACGCCTGAACGGAGGAGACGTACGCCAAGCTGAGCGAGGCGTGCGACGGGTTGATCTGGTCGGCGAAGCCGGACAGGCCCGGCAGGTCCGACACCGGCGGTGTCCCGAGGAGCCCGGTCTTCACCCCGGGCTTGAGCGCGTGCACCGTCCGCACGCTGTCCGCGCTGAAACTCTGCACGATCAGCCGGCCCGCACGATGCGAGCGGTCGAGCCAGCCCTCGTTGCTGAGGACCTTCAGCGTCTGCCGCTCGATGCCCGGGTACAGCTCCGGGTTCTTGATCTCCAGCAGGAGTTTCTGGTGGTGCCGCTCGACACGCCGCACGAACTGCTCCAGCGTCGGCACGCGCGCGCCCGCGAACGCGGGGCCGAACCAGCTGCCCGCGTCCAGCCGGGCGATCTCCGCGGCCGTGAAGTCCCTCACGTTCCAGGGCGCCCGGCCGGGGAAGACCTCCTCGACGTCGGTGGTGCGCCGCAGGCTGTCGTCGTGCAGGACGACCAGTTCGCCGTCCCTGGTCCGCTGGACGTCGTTCTCCACCCAGCGGATGCCCAGCTCCGCCGCCTTGTCGACCGCGGCCAGGGTGTTCTCCGGCGCGTACGCGGAAGCGCCCCGGTGCGCGATGACACGGGGCGGGCCGCCACCGTCGCCGGCGGCCCGCGCGGGCGAGACGGGGGAGAGGAGGGCGGCGGTCCCCAGGAGCGCGGTGGTCGAGGCGGCAACAGCGCGCGCGTGCATGCGTACTCCTCGCGTCGAGCGGTCTTCGGCGTGATCCGCTTCATCACGGACAGCTCAACTGTGACAGCAGAGGGTCAACGCGCGAGGGGTGCAGGATGGCCACAGGTTGAATGGAGATGACCCGACTCCGCTCACCGGTGCCGCACAACTGGGGCAGGGCCGTGTTTCTTTGCAGGAAAGTCGTTCGACCATTCCGGTGGGGGTCATACTCTCTGCGTCGACCCTGACCGCTCGTGCGGTCCTGGGAGGGGGGCGCACATCAGGTATTCCGGGACGCAAAGGGCGGGAAGGGCAGCCGCACATGCAGGGCACGGTCGACGGATTCAGCTACGGCCTGGTCACACCTCTGGTCGCCTACCTCATGGCCTGCCTCGGCGGCGCTCTGGGACTGCGCTGCACCACCAGATCCATGCTGGTCGCCCAGTCCTGGCGCCCCGGCTGGCTCGCCCTCGGCTCGGCCGCCATCGGCTCGGGCATATGGACCATGCACTTCATCGCCATGATGGGCTTCACGGTCCGGGGGATCCCGATCCACTACGACAAGGCGATGACCTTCGCGAGCCTGGCCGTCGCGATCGTGATGGTGGGCGTCGGCATCTTCATCGTCGGCTACAAGGGCGCCCGCGGAACGGCCCTGTTCACCGGTGGCACCATCACCGGCCTGGGCATCGCCTCGATGCACTACCTCGGCATGGCGAGCATGAGCCTGGACGGAAAGCTCGAGTACAACACCTTCACCGTCGGCGCCTCCGTCGTCATCGCCATGTGCGCCGCCACCGCGGCCCTGTGGGCGGCCGGACAGATCCGGGGCCTGCTCTGGAGCGTCGGTGCCAGCCTCGTCATGGGCCTGGCCGTCAGCGGCATGCACTACACCGGGATGGCCGCCCTCACCGTGCATCTCCACGGCACGGCCGAGCCCACCACGGGGGAGTCGCCCGCCACACTCCTCGCGCCCATGCTGGTCGGCCCCCTCGCCTTCCTCCTGCTCGCTGGCGTGGTCGTGATGTTCGACCCGCTGATCGTCATGGGCAAGCCCACCGTCGTCCCTGCCGAGCACAAGCCCGGCATCCCCGCCCGCACGCACCACACCGTGCACCACGACCCGGCACGCCTGCGGTTCCGCCCCCGCCGCCCCGTGCCGCACCAGGGCTCGCGCACGCCGCAAAACCGCTGATCAGAGCAGTTTGTCAGTGGGAGGTCGTACGGTGGAACCCATGCGGCCCGTTTCCCACATCGAACGCACGGTGGCGCCCTTCGAGGTCGTCAGCCCCTACCAGCCCAGCGGCGACCAGCCCGCGGCCATCGCCGAGCTCGCCCGGCGCGTCCAGGCGGGCGAGAAGGACGTCGTCCTGCTCGGCGCGACCGGCACCGGCAAGTCCGCGACCACCGCGTGGATGATCGAGAAGCTCCAGCGCCCCACGCTCGTGATGGCGCCGAACAAGACCCTGGCCGCCCAGCTGGCGAACGAGTTCCGCGAGCTCCTGCCGAACAACGCCGTCGAGTACTTCGTCTCGTACTACGACTACTACCAGCCCGAGGCCTACGTCCCGCAGTCGGACACCTACATCGAGAAGGACTCCTCGATCAACGAGGAGGTCGAGCGGCTGCGCCACTCCGCGACCAACTCGCTGCTCACCCGCCGTGACGTGATCGTGGTCGCCTCGGTCTCCTGCATCTACGGCCTCGGCACCCCGCAGGAGTACGTGGACCGCATGGTCCCCCTGCGGGTCGGCGAGGAGATCGACCGCGACGAGCTGCTGCGCCGCTTCGTGGACATCCAGTACACGCGCAACGACATGGCCTTCACCCGCGGCACCTTCCGCGTTCGCGGCGACACCATCGAGATCTTCCCGGTCTACGAGGAGCTCGCCGTCCGCATCGAGATGTTCGGCGACGAGATCGAGGCGCTTTCCACTCTGCACCCGCTCACCGGCGAGATCATCAGCGACGACCAGCAGCTCTACGTCTTCCCGGCCTCCCACTACGTCGCCGGCCCCGAGCGCATGGAGCGGGCCGTCAACGACATCGAGAAGGAGCTGGCCGGACGCCTCGCGGAGCTGGAGAAGCAGGGCAAGCTCCTGGAGGCCCAGCGCCTGCGCATGCGCACGACCTACGACATCGAGATGCTCCGCCAGATCGGCACCTGCTCCGGCGTGGAGAACTACTCGATGCACTTCGACGGCCGTCTGCCCGGCTCCCCGCCCAATACCCTGCTGGACTACTTCCCGGACGACTTCCTCCTCGTCATCGACGAGTCGCACGTCACGGTGCCGCAGATCGGCGCCATGTACGAGGGCGACGCCTCCCGCAAGCGCACCCTCGTCGACCACGGCTTCCGCCTGCCCTCCGCCCTGGACAACCGCCCCCTGAAGTGGGAGGAGTTCCAGGAGCGCATCGGCCAGACGGTCTACCTGTCCGCCACCCCGGGCACCTACGAGATGTCCCGCTCCGACGGCGTCGTCGAGCAGATCATCCGCCCCACCGGCCTGGTCGACCCGGAGGTCGTGGTCAAGCCCACCGAGGGGCAGATCGACGACCTGGTGCACGAGATCCGGCAGCGCACGGAGAAGGACGAGCGCGTCCTCGTCACCACGCTCACCAAGAAGATGGCCGAGGACCTCACGGACTACTTCCTGGAGCTCGGCATCCAGGTGCGCTACCTGCACAGCGACGTCGACACCCTCCGCCGCATCGAGCTCCTGCGCGAACTGCGCGCCGGTGAGTACGACGTCCTCGTCGGCATCAACCTCCTGCGCGAGGGCCTCGACCTGCCCGAGGTGTCCCTGGTGGCGATCCTGGACGCCGACAAGGAGGGCTTCCTGCGCTCCGGCACGTCCCTGATCCAGACCATCGGCCGCGCCGCACGCAACGTCTCCGGCCAGGTCCACATGTACGCCGACAAGATCACCCCGGCGATGGAGAAGGCCATCGACGAGACCAACCGGCGCCGGGAGAAGCAGATCGCGTACAACACGGAGAAGGGCATCGACCCCCAGCCCCTCCGCAAAAAGATCAACGACATCGTCGCCCAGATCGCCCGTGAGGACGTCGACACCGAGCAGCTCCTCGGCTCGGGCTACCGCAAGTCGAGGAAGGACGGCGGCGGCACCAAGGCGCCCGTGCCCTCCCTCGGGAAGGCGGGCGAGCTGGCCAAGCCCGGCAAGGGCAGGGGCAAGGCCAAGGAGACGGTGCCGACGGACCGCCCCGCGGCCGAACTCGCCGAGCAGATCGAGGAACTGACCACACGGATGCGAGCCGCCGCAGCGGACCTGCAGTTCGAGATCGCGGCCCGACTGCGCGACGAGGTCTCCGAGATGAAGAAGGAGCTGCGCCAGATGAAGGAGGCGGGTCTGGCCTGACAGCGCATACCGCACGCACTGTGTTGCAAGACCGACACAAAGTGCGGACCAGGGTACGTGGCTGTCAGTGCCCCTGCGTAAGGTGCTGGTCAACCGCGACTGCGCGGCAACAGGGGACGTTCGAGAGGGGAATCGGCGCGTGACCGTCAACATGACCAAGGGTCAGGCCATCAGTCTGCAGAAGAACGACGGAGGCAGCCTGACCGCGGTGCGCATGGGTCTCGGCTGGCAGGCGGCTCCCCGGCGCGGCCTGTTCGGCACGCGCACGCGTGAGATCGACCTCGACGCCTCCGCCGTGCTGTTCGCCGACAAGCAGCCGGTCGACGTGGTCTTCTTCCGCCACCTGGTGAGCGACGACGGCTCGGTCCGCCACACCGGCGACAACCTCGTCGGCGGTGTCGGCCAGGGCGGCGACGACGAGGCGATCCTCGTCGACCTGTCGCGGGTCCCGGTCCACATCGACCAGATCGTCTTCACCGTGAACTCCTTCACGGGGCAGACGTTCCAGGAGGTGCAGAACGCGTTCTGCCGCCTCGTCGACGAGACCAACGGCCAGGAGCTCGCCCGCTACACACTGGCCGGCGGCGGCCAGTACACGGCGCAGATCATGGCCAAGGTGCACCGCTCGGGCTCCGGCTGGACCATGACGGCCCTGGGCAACCCGGCCAACGGCCGCACCTTCCAGGACCTGATGCCGGCGATCCTGCCGGTGCTCTGACAGCCCTCGGGCCCGGACCGGCGGGCCCCGGCGGGCAGCACACCACGGCGCACAACGACACAGGGGGACGCAGGCGATGACGGCCGAGCTGGTGCGGGGGCAGAACCACCCGCTCTCCCAGGCCCGTCTCGAGATCCGGATCTCGGCCGGCACGCCGGTCGTGGCCGCGGCCGCGCTCAGCGACGAGAACGGCCGGATCCAGGGCGTGGAGTGGGTCGCCCACCCGGGCGCGCCCACCCAGCCGGGTCTCGAGGTCTCCCGGCAGGCCGCGGCGGACCACCGCCTCGCGGTGGACCTGGACGCCCTGCCCGCGGCCGTCCACCGGGTCGGCGTGCTGCTCGCACTGCCGACCGGCGGGGCGGGCCCGGTCCGCTTCGGATCCGTGGCCGCCCCGTTCGTCGCCGTCACCGGCCTCGACGGCGCCGGGATCGCCAGCTACACCCTCCACGGCCTCGACGCCGAGTCGGCCGTCATCGCCCTGGAGCTCTACCGCAGGCAGGACGCCTGGAAGGTCCGCGCCGTCGGCCAGGGCTATGCGGGCGGCCTGGCCGAACTCCTCACCGACCAGGGCCTGCCGCAGGCGGAGCAGCTCGCCGGCAGCATCCACGAGGCGGTGGCCCGAGGGCTGGCCCGCTCGGTGCAGGCGCCCCCGCCGCGCACCGCGGAAGGCGACCGCTCCCGGCAGGCGGCGGCCCCGGCCCTCGGCCCGGACCAGGGCGGCGCCGCCCCGCAGCCCGGCCCGGTGCCCCCGGTCACTCCGTACGCGGGCCACACGTCCGGCGGGTCCGGACAGACCGCCCCGCAGACGCCGTCCCACCCCGGACCCACGCCGGGCCTCGACGACCCCGGCGCCGTCACCCAGCCGTCGGCTCCCACCACGGCCGGCGGTCCGATCGACTACAGCCACCCGCGCCGCCGGAACGCCGCACCGCCCCCGCCGCCGCCCACCGCGCCCCCGGCCGCGCCGGGGCAGCCCGCCCGGCCCGTGGCGGGCGACGCGACCGGCTGGTCCATGGAGGAGCGGCTCTACAACCAGGTGTGGGGCATGTTCGAGGACCTCGCCCGCACCACCGCCGCCTACCGCAGCGCCGTCGACTTCGCCGAGTCCCGCATGGACAAGGAGCTCGAGCAGGTCCTGTCCGACCCGCGCAGCCGGATCGGTGGGCAGGGCGACGCCGCCCGCGAGGCGGCCCGCGCCCGGCACGCCCAGCTCGTCGACCAGGCCAGGGAAGTCCTCGACCGGGACCTCGCCCAGCTGCGGGCCGAGGCCGACGTCGTGGAACCGGCCCTCCCGCCGGCGTACGCCCGCTGGGACAACCCGGTGTGGCACGCCTACCGGGTGCCGATGGAGATCCCCATGGCCGTGCGCCTGGGCGACCTGCACCTCCCCGAGGCCGAGCAGATCCGTATCCCCATGCTCGTCAGGCTGCCACTGGAGCGCGGTCTGTGGATCGACAGCGGCCGCACCCCGTCGTCCGACGGGTCGTTCGCCGACGCCCACTCCCTGGGGCGGCTCGCGATGGAGGCGGCGGCCGCGCACGCGGCCAGGCTGCTCGCCATCCACCCGGCCGGTGATTTCACCGTCCACGTGATCGATCCGGCCGGTTCCGGAGCCCAGGCGCTGGCGCCCCTCGTGCAGAGCGGAGTGCTCGCGGCTCCGCCCGCACTCGGCGCGGCGGGCGTCACGGACGTGCTGACGCGGCTGACCCAGCGCGTGGACCTGGTGCAGATGGCGGTCCGTGGCGGCGCGGCGGACGCCCTTCCGCCCGGCTTCGACACCGCCCAGCAGCTGCTGATCGTCAACGACTTCCCGCACGGCTTCGACGACCGGGCCGTGAACCAGCTGCGCTACCTCGCCGACGAGGGCCCGGCCTTCGGCGTCCACCTGATGATGGTGGCCGACCGTGAGGAGTCCTCCGCGTACGGGCCGTTGCTCGACCCGTTGTGGCGGTCCCTGCTGCGCCTTTCGCCCCTGCCCGACGATCATCTCGCCGACCCGTGGGTCGGTCACGCCTGGACGTACGAGCCCTCGCTCGTGCCGCCCGGCAGCCAGGTCCTCCAGCAGGTGCTCGCTCAGGTCGCGGCCGCTCGTACCAAGTACACGTAAAGCCTTCTGACCAGGGAGTTTGGTCTTTCTTTTGCCAAGCGCTTTACCTGTTCTTGGTGATTGGGTACTGTTGTCGGCACGGAGGGGAGTACTCCCTGTCTGCTGCGGCGTACCCGTCAATACGGAGCAGGTCGGTGAAAGCCAGACCTGGTCCCGGGGCGTCGGCCCGATCGTCATCGGGTGGAAGAGACCTCCGGCAGCTACGACGCTGACACTTGCCGTTACGACTGCCGGAGGCGCAGTGGATGTTTCCGTGACCCTATGGGTCCTGACGATCGTGGGTCTGGCCGCTCTCATCGCGGTGGACTTCTTCATCGGCCGCAAGCCGCACGACGTGTCGATCAAGGAAGCCGGAATCTGGACGGTCGTCTGGATCGTCCTCGCCGTGCTCTTCGGGCTCGGCCTGATGGTGTTCGCCGGCGGCCAGCCGGCCGGTGAGTTCTTCGCCGGCTTCATCACCGAGAAGTCGCTGAGCGTCGACAACCTCTTCGTCTTCGTCCTGATCATGGCGAAGTTCGCGGTGCCGTCGCAGTACCAGCAGCGCGTACTGCTCATCGGCGTCCTCATAGCCCTGGTCCTGCGGGCGATCTTCATCGCCGCCGGTGCGGCGATCCTCGCCAGCTTCTCGTGGGTCTTCTACCTCTTCGGCGCCTTCCTCATCTGGACCGCCTGGAAGCTCATCCAGGAGGCCCGCGCGGACGAGGAGGACGAGGAGTGGGAGGAGAACAAGCTCCTCAAGGCCGTCGAGCGCCGCTTCGGCGTGGCCGACCGCTACCACGGCACCAAGCTGTGGATCCAGGAGAACGGCAAGCGGGTCATGACCCCGATGCTGGTCGTGATGCTCGCGATCGGCATGACGGACGTGCTCTTCGCCCTCGACTCCATCCCGGCGATCTTCGGCCTGACGCAGGACCCGTACATCGTCTTCACGGCCAACGCGTTCGCCCTGATGGGTCTGCGCCAGCTGTACTTCCTCATCGGTGGCCTGCTGAAGAAGCTGGTCCACCTCAGCTACGGCCTGTCGATCATCCTGGGCTTCATCGGCGTGAAGCTGGTGCTGCACGCGCTGCACGAGTCCGGGGTGCACGTCCCCGAGATCAGCATTCCGGTCTCGCTCGGCGTGATCTGCTCCGTCCTGATCGTCACCACGATCACGAGCCTGCGGGCCTCCCGGAAGCAGGCGGCCGCCGAGGCGGCCGAGGGGCAGGGCGGAAACGTATCGAAGGACAGCATCGACGTCTGACCGGGACGACCGCGGCGAGAACCATCACCGGGGCCGGTGGCCGGCGAATTGCCGACCACCGGTCCCGGTGCTTGCTTGGTTCTGAGCGCGTTCCCCGGCCCGGGGGCGCCGTGGCCGGCTGGAGGTGCCATGAGGTTCGTTCAGATCATCGACTTCGAGACCGAGCGCTTGGACGAGATGGAGCAGATCTTCCAGGAGGCCGGGCAGCGCTCCGCCGGCCGCGCGGGCGGGCCCACCCGCAGGACGCTCCTGAGGGACCGCGCCAACCCCCGCCGCTATCTGGCCCTCATCGAGTTCGATTCGTACGAGGAGGCCATGCGCAACAGCGACGACCCCGAGACCGGCAGGCTCGCGGAGCGGGTGGGCGCGCTGTGCATCGGTGACCGGGTCTACACCGACTGCGATCTCCTGGACACGCGTGACCTGCGGTAGGTAGGGCGCCCCACGGGTGACGGGGCCCGCAACGACCGGAGTGCGGGGCTCCGTCACCTCTGCGACGATCACTGCATGATCGCTCGGCGCCGGCCGCTCGCGGCTCAGTGGACGACCCTGGTGCCCCTGCTCGCCGCCGTGCTGCTGGTGCTCACCTGGGGGCGCGACCTGCCCGGCGCGGTCGTCGCGCTGGTGACGCTGGTGCTCGCGGGCGCCGTGCTGGCGGCCGTCCACCATGCCGAGGTGGTGGCCCACCGGGTCGGTGAACCGTTCGGCTCCCTCGTCCTCGCGGTCGCCGTGACGATTATCGAGGTCGCCCTCATCGTCACCCTGATGGCCGACGGCGGGGACAAGAGCTCGACGCTCGCCCGGGACACGGTCTTCGCCGCCGTGATGATCACCTGCAACGGCATCGTCGGCCTGTGTCTCCTGGTCGCCTCGCTACGGCACCGCACGGCCGTCTTCAACCCCGAGGGCACCGGCGCCGCCCTCGCGACCGTCGCGACCCTGGCCACGCTCAGCCTGGTCCTGCCGACGTTCACCACCAGCAAGCCGGGCCGGGAGTTCTCCACGGTCCAGCTGACCTTCGCGGCACTGTCCTCACTGGTGCTGTACGGCCTGTTCGTCGCGACGCAGACCGTGCGGCACCGGGACTACTTCCTGCCCATCACCCGCCACGGCGAGGTCATCACCGCCGAGGAGCACGCCGAGGCGCCGACCGCCCGTACGGCCCTGATCAGCGTGGGGCTGCTGGGCCTGGCCCTGATCGGCGTCGTCGGTCTGGCCAAGGGCGTCTCGCCGACCATCGAGTCCGGCGTGGAGGCCGCGGGCCTGCACCACGCCGTCGTCGGTGTGATCATCGCGCTGCTGGTGCTCCTGCCGGAGACCATCGCGGCCCTGCGCTCCGCCCGCCGCGACCGGGTCCAGACCAGCCTGAACCTCGCTCTCGGCTCGGCGATGGCCAGCATCGGCCTGACCATCCCCGCCGTCGCGCTGGCCTCGCTGTGGCTCTCCGGCCCTCTGGTCCTCGGCCTGGGGGCCACGCACATGGTGCTCCTCGCCCTGACGGTGGTGGTCGCCTCGCTGACGGTCGTACCGGGCCGGGCCACACCCCTGCAGGGCGGCGTCCACCTGGTGCTGTTCGCGGCGTACCTGGAGCTGGCGATCAATCCGTGAGGATGTCCCGGTTCAGGCCGTCTCCGCGGCCGCCCCCACCGGCACCGGCCGTGTCTCCGGCAGCATCGCGAAGCACGCCAGGCTGACCAGCGCGATCACCGTCAGGTACGCGGCCACGCCCCACGGCACCCGCCCGCCCTGCTCGGCCAGGGCCGTGGCCACGATCGGCGTGAGGGCGCCGCCGAGCACCCCGCCGAGGTTGTAGCCGACGGCGGCGCCGGTGCAGCGCACCCGCGGCTCGTACAGCTCCGGCAGATACGCGGCGATCACGGCGAACATCGTGATGAACGAGAGCATCGCGCCGAGGAAGCCGAGGAACATCGGCAGCGGCGCGCCGGTGGCGAGCAGCGCGACCATCGGGAACATCCACAGGGCCGCGGCCGCGCATCCGGCCAGGCACAAGGGGCGCCGCCCGTAGCGGTCTCCGAGCAGTGCCACCACGGGCGTGAGCGCGCCCTTCACGACCACCGCGCCCATGATGCAGGTCAGCATCACCCCGCGGCCGACGCCGAGCCGCTCCGTGCCGTAGGCGAGGGACCAGGTCGTCACGGCGTAGAAGATGGCGTAGCCGATGGCGAGGGCGCCGCCGGTCAGCAGCAGGAGGCGCCAGTGGTGGCGCACGACCTCCACGAGCGGCACGCGCGCGTGGTCGTCGAGTTCCAGGAAGCTCGGGCTCTCGGCGAGCGACGAGCGCAGCCACAGTCCCACCACCGCGAGCACCCCGGCCACCCAGAACGGCACCCGCCACCCCCACGCGGCGAACTGCGCCTCGGACAGCGTCGAGGACAGCCCGAGGACCACCCCGTTGGCGAGCAGGAAGCCCACCGCGGGCCCGACCTGCGGGAAGCTCGACCACAGCCCTCGCCGTGCGGCGGGCGCGTGCTCCACCGTCAGCAGCACCGCGCCGCCCCACTCCCCGCCGAGCCCCAGCCCTTGCAGGAAACGCAGCACCAGGAGCAGCAGGGGAGCGGCGACGCCGATCGTCTCGTAGGTCGGCACGCAGCCGACCGCGACCGTGGAGGCCCCGGTCAGCAGCAGGGAGGCGACGAGGACCGGCCGCCGGCCGCGCCGGTCGCCGAGGTGCCCGAACAGCACCGACCCGAGCGGCCGGGCCACGAAGCCCACGCCGAAGGTGGCGAAGGCGGCCAGCGTCCCCGCCACGGGCGAGAAGGTCGGGAAGAACAGCGGCCCCAGGATCAGGGCGGCCGCGGTGCCGTAGACGAAGAAGTCGTAGAACTCGATGGCCGTGCCGGCGAGTGAGGCGGCCGCGAGGCGCGGCATGGAGGGTGCCCTTACGGTGCGTGCAACGTGCATGCCGCGTCAACTACCCACGGTGACTGGCGGTTACGGGGGCGCATGGAGGGCTTGAGGGGTCCTCAGTACACGACCGTGATGCGCCGGGCCGGTCCGTCCACGCGCACGGTGCCGCCGTACGGGATCACCAGCTGTGGATCGGTGTGCCCGAAGTCCACGTCGAAGACGATCGTGGTGCCGGGGGCGTAGGTCCGCAGGGCGCGCAGGACGGCCTCGCGCTGTTCGGAGGCGTAACGGGCGGATTCCTCCGGGCTGTTGCGGCGTTCCAGGGACCAGGTCTTCGCACGGCCCATCAGCAGGGCCGGGAAGCGCTGGAGCAGCCCGCGCTCACCCATGGCCCGGATCGTGCGGTACACCTCCGTGGCGCTCGGCATGTCCTCCGAGGTCTCCAGGAGCAGGACGCCGCCGTCGTACACGGACAGATCGTGCGCGACCTCCCGGTCCGCCGTCAGCAGCCGGCTGAGGATCTCCAGGCAGCCGCCCCACGTGCGGCCCTCCACCACCCGGCCGGGGTTCACCCAGGTCCAGCCGGTGCCGGGGCGGGTCTCGGGCTCGGCGTCGAACGTCGCCGGGTCGGCCCAGTCCCGGTCGACGTCCCGCCACCGCTCGGCGGGCCGCAACTCGTAGGGGCCCGAGGTGAACAGGGCCGCCCGCAGGGAGTCGGCGGTCTGGGGGTGCATGGCCCCGGGCCGGCCCAGCTCGCACATGACGCTGCCGCCGTGGTAGGCGACGATGCCGCAGGTGTGCAGGAAGGCGAGCAGGTTGGTGTTGTCGCTCATGCCGAAGAAGGGCTTCGGGTTCGCCCGGAACACCTCGCGGTCCAGATACGGCAGCACGGTGATCTGGTCGTCCCCGCCGATCGACGCGATGACCGCCTTGATGTCCGGGTCGGAGAACGCGGCGTGGAGGTCGGCGGCCCGCTCCCGTGGCGTGGCTCCCATGCGGCGGGTCGTCGGGTACTCGACCGGTTCCAGCCCGTACTCCGTGCGCAGCCGCGCCAGGCCCAGCTCGTAGGGGAGCGGGAAGAGCCCCGGCAGGCCGGAGGAGGGTGAGAGCACGGCGACGCGGTCACCGGGCGACGGCTTGGGCGGACCGGCAGGGGTGGTCATGCCGGGAGGCTACGGCCCGGCGGGCCGCCGGCGCACCGTGATAAACCGGCTGTGAGCGCGGTCCGTTCCGGGCCGCCCGACCGAACGGACCGGAGGAACCGTGCCCCGCACCCTGGCCCACGCCCCGATCATGATCCTCAACGGCCCCAACCTGAACCTGCTCGGCCAGCGACAGCCGGAGATCTACGGCTCCGACACCCTCGCCGACGTCGAGGCCCTGTGCGCCAAGGCGGCGGCCGCGCACGGCGGCACGGTGGACTTCCGGCAGTCCAACCACGAAGGCGAGCTGGTGGACTGGATCCACGAGGCACGGCTGCACCACTGCGGGATCGTGATCAACCCCGGTGCCTACTCGCACACCTCCGTGGCCATCCTGGACGCCCTCAACACCTGTGACGGCCTGCCGGTGCTGGAGGTCCACATCTCCAACATCCACCAGCGCGAGTCGTTCCGGCACCACTCCTACGTCTCCCTGCGCGCCGACGGAGTCATCGCCGGGTGCGGAGTGCAGGGCTACGTGTTCGGCGTGGAGCGCGTCGCGGCGCTGGCGGGGGCGGGCCGGGCCGAGGCCTGAGCCCAGGGGCGGCGCGCGGTCGTCACAGGCGCCCCGCCTCCACGATCCGCCGCAGGAACCGCCGCGTGCGCTCCTGCCGCGGCGCTCCGAAGACCTGCTCGGCGGTGCCGCGCTCCAGCACCACGCCGCCCTCCAGGAAACACACCTGGTCGGCGACCTCCCGGGCGAAGCCCATCTCGTGCGTGGCCAGCACCATGGTCATGCCCTCGTCCTTCAGGCCACGCACGACGGTGAGGACCTCGCCCACGAGCTCCGGGTCGAGTGCGGCGGTGATCTCGTCGAGGAGCAGCAGCCGGGGCCGTACGGCCAGGGCGCGCACGATCGCCACACGCTGCTGCTGGCCCCCGCTCAGCCGGTCCGGGTACTCTCCGGCCTTCCCGGCGAGCCCGAGCCGTTCGAGCAACTCACGCGCGCGTGCCTCGGCCTCGGCGCGAGGCACGCCGTGCACCCGGCGGGGAGCGAGCGTGATGTTCTCCAGGACGGTCATGTGCGGAAACAGGTTGTACGCCTGGAACACCACCCCGATCCGGCGGCGTACGGCGTCCTGGTCGGCGCGCGGGTCGGTGATCTCCTCGCCGTCCAGCCAGATCGCCCCGTCGTCGATCTCCTCCAGCAGGTTGGCGCACCGCAGCAGCGTGGACTTGCCGGAGCCGGAGGCGCCGATCAGCGCGGTCACCGTGTGCGGGGCGACCTTCAGGTCGACGTCCCGCAGGACGAGCGAGCCGCCGAAGCTCTTGCGGACGGACTCCATCCGCAGCACGGGCGTTCCGCTCATGCCACTCCTCCCTGGGCCCGCCGGCGGTCCATGCGTGCCGTCACCCAGTCCGTGAAGCGGGTCATGGGGATGGTCAGCGCGACGAACACCAGGCCGGCGACGATGTACGGCGTGTAGTTGAGGCTGCGCCCGACGATGATGTCGGCGGCCCGCACGGCGTCCACGGCCCCGCCGATCGACACCAGCCCGGTGTCCTTCTGCAGCGACACCAGGTCGTTGAGCAGGGGCGGCACCTGGCGGCGCACCGCCTGCGGCAGCACCACGTACCGCAGGGCCTGCCGGTTGTTCAGCCCGAGCGAGCGGGCCGCGGCGCGCTGCGAGGGGTGCACCGACTCGATGCCGGCCCGGAACACCTCCGCCACGTACGCCGAGTAGGTCAGGGTGAGCGCGGTGCCGCCGAGGAGCACCGGGTCGACGGTCACGCCCTGGAGCCGCAGCGCCGGGACGCCGAGGACCACGATCATCAGGTTGATGATGAGCGGCAGCCCCCGGAAGAAGTCCGTGTAGGCGGCGGCCAGGAACCGCAGCGGGAAGAACACCGGGCCGCGCAGCGTCCTCGCGACGGCGATCAGCATGCCGAGGACGAGTACCGCGGCCCCGCACACCAGCAGCAGGCGGACGTTCAGCCACAGCCCTTCGAGGACCTTCGGGAACGCTTCGCGTGCGTACCCCCCGTCGAAGAACGTCTCCTTGGTGCGCGGCCAGCCCGGTGCGCTGACCACGACCAGGTACAGGACGGCCGCCGTGACCAGGGTCGACACCGCGCCGATCGCCGTGGCGCGCCGGGCACGTCCGCGCCGGTAGCGCTCGCGCTCCAGACGCCGCCGTGAGGGGACGTACCCGTCGTGCTCACCGGAGCCCTCGGCGAGCTCCTCCTTGTTCACCGTCACCCGTTCCCCGTCACCCGTTGCCCGTCCTGCCGCCCGTCCTGCCGCCGGTCACTTGAGCACCGGCGCGTCGACGGCGTCCGACAGCCACTGCTGCTCGATCCTCCCGAGCGTGCCGTCCTCGCGCAGCGCGTCCACGGCCCGCGAGACACAGGAGGTGAGCGCGCTGCCCTTGTCGAGGACGAGACCGAACTGCTCCGGCGTGCCGCCCCGGTGCTCGAACTGGCCGACGATCGTCGCGTCCGTGACCTCCGCGCCGGTGATGTAGAAGGCGGTCGGCAGGTCCACGACGATGGCGTCGACCTGGCCGTTCCTCAGCGCGGACTTCGCCTGGTCGTTCTTGCCGTACACGGCGGGCGCCCGGGTGGGCCGCACCACGTCGTTGATGTAGTCGAGGCTGGTGGTGCCGACCTGGGCGCCCAGCTTCACGTCCTTCAGGGCGGCGACGCTCTTCGCCTTCGCCGCCCGGGAGTTCTTCAGCGCGACGACGGCCTGACGGACGTCGTAGTAGCCGGACGAGAAGTCCACGGCCTTCTTGCGCTCGTCGCTGACGGACACCTGGTTGATGTCGAAGTCGAAGGTCTTGTCGCCGGGAGCGAAGGCCTTGTTGAAGGGGACGGTCCGCCAGACGACCTTGTCCTTGCCGTACCCGAGCCGGTCGGCGACGGCATAGGCCACCGCCGACTCGAAGCCCTTGCCGTTGGCGGGATCGTCGTCCTTGAACCAGGGCTCGTAGGCGGGCTCGTCGGTCGCGACCGTCAGCTTGCCCGGTGTCTCGGTGGCCAGCGCGCCCTTCTCGCACGAGGAGGACGCCGAGGCCGACGGCTTGCCCGAGCTCTCCGGCTGCGGAGCACAGCTCACGGCGGCGGCGAGGACGACGACGGGGACGGCGGTGCGGCGCAGGGCACGCTGGACGGGACGCATGGCGGGAGATTGACAGCCGGCGGTCCTCTTTGTCGAGGTCACGGCAACGAATGTCCGGATGATGGGAACGGGTGTTGCGTCCGTGTGAACTGCCGCCTCCGGCGCGGCTTTCGGCGGGCGCCGGGGCCGCCGGTCGAGGGCGGGGAACGACAGACCGGCGGCCCGTCCGCCCAGGAGCCGTCATCCTGGACGGGGCTGCCACCAGTTCAGCGCCTGGCCGGACGCCAGGGGAGCGCATGTGCGAGACCGGCGTGTGCGAACGAATCACACGGGGCGCGTGCGCGGCTCACTCCTCGGCGTGCCCGCGCCCCGCGCAACCGGTCACCACCCGCGCGCGTGCCACTCCGGCAGGTGCGGCCGCTCCGCGCCCAGGCTCGTGTCGTTGCCGTGTCCCGGATAGACCCACGTCTCGTCGGGAAGGACGTCGAAGATCTTGGTCTCGACGTCGTGGATGAGGCTGGCGAACGCCTTGGAGTCCTGGTGGGTGTTGCCCACACCGCCCGGGAAGAGGCAGTCGCCGGTGAACACGTGGGGATGCCCGTGCGGGTCGTCGTAGACGAGGACGATCGAGCCGGGCGTGTGCCCGACCAGGTGGCGCGCGGTGAGCTCCACCTGTCCCACCCGGATCGTGTCGCCGTCGTCGACCGGTACGTCCGTGCGGACGGGGATGCCCTCGACGTCCTCCCGGCCCGCGTAGGTGCGGGCGCCGGTGGCCGCCACGACCTCGGCGAGCGCCTGCCAGTGGTCGCCGTGCCGGTGGGTCGTGACGACCGACGCGATCCCGTCGTCGCCGATCATGCCGAGCAGCGTCTCCGCCTCGGCGGCGGCGTCGATCAGCAGCTGCTCGTCCGTGGCCCGGCAGCGCAGCAGATAGGCGTTGTTGTCCATCGGACCCACCGCGATCTTCGTGATCATCAGGTCCTTGAGCTCGTGCACGTCGGCAGGCCCGCCGACCGTCACCTGTCCGCTGTACGTCATGTCCGCCAGCCTATAGCGGGGGAGGGGGCCCGGTCCTACAACGGGGGCAACGCCGGAAGCGGCCCGCCGTCCACCGCCAGCGCGGCCCCGTCGCGGCGCCCGGCGAGCCACCCCAGGAGGTCCGCGGGGCTCCCGGTGACGGTCACCTCCGGTCCGCCGTCCGGCCGGCGTCCCGTGCTCCACGCGCGCGTGCCGTCCGTCACGCGGGTGGGCGGCACGTCGGGGTGCCCGGCGAACCGGTCCGCGAGGAAGTCGATCTCCCGCTCGGTGAACTCCCCGGGCAGGTCCTCCAGCTCGTACCCGATCCCGAGGTCCACGTGGTGCAGCTCCACCTCCACCCACCGCCGGAACGGCACCCGGGCCGCGGCGTCCTTCACCCCGTTGCGCAGCTCCACCGTGCGCGACCAGTCCGCCGGAGCGTCCCCGGCCTCCTGGAAGCGGGCCGCGCTCTCCCGCAGGTCCGCGAGCTGGACGCCGAGGTCGCGCGGGGCGTCCCGCTCGATGTCGGCGTCCCGTGCCTCGGCGGAGACGTACATGGGGCGGCCCTCCAGGACGTTCACGAGGGCGTCCGCGTTCCGGGCGAGATGGGCCAGGACGTGACCGCGGGTCCAGCCGGGCAGCCGTGACGGCTGCGTCACAGCGGCGTTGTCCAGGGTGCCGACTGCGGTCAGCAGCCGTTCGGTCGCGTCACGTACAGACGCCAGGTCATGAGCGTGATCAATCATGGTGCTGACCCTAGCTCCGCCACTCCTTCGGGTGAAGGTGGTGAAGGAGTGCCGTTATTCGAAAGCACGTGCTATATGGTCGGACGTGGCGTCGGGCATGCTGGAGAGCCGGGGTTTGTTGGCAACCCGTGAATCCGACCGGCGTTGTCAGTGGCTCCCCCTAGTCTGAGAAAGACGGGGGCCCCGCCCCTGTCACTTCTCTCAAGAAAGGTGCGGACCGGCGTGGCCGACCGTCTCATCGTTCGTGGAGCGCGCGAGCACAATCTCAAGAACGTCTCGCTCGACCTCCCGCGCGACTCGCTCATCGTCTTCACGGGCCTGTCGGGGTCGGGCAAGTCCTCGCTGGCCTTCGACACCATCTTCGCGGAGGGCCAGCGGCGCTACGTCGAATCCCTCTCCTCCTACGCCCGGCAGTTCCTCGGCCAGATGGACAAGCCGGACGTCGACTTCATCGAGGGCCTCTCCCCGGCCGTCTCCATCGACCAGAAGTCGACCTCGCGCAACCCGCGCTCCACGGTCGGCACGATCACCGAGGTCTACGACTACCTGCGCCTGCTCTTCGCGCGCATCGGCAAGCCGCACTGCCCCGAGTGCCACCGCCCGATCTCGCGCCAGTCGCCGCAGGCCATCGTCGACCGGGTCCTGGAGCTGCCCGAGGGCAGCCGCTTCCAGGTCCTGTCGCCGCTGGTGCGCGAGCGCAAGGGCGAGTTCGTCGACCTCTTCGCCGACCTGCAGACCAAGGGCTACTCCCGCGCGCGGGTCGACGGCGAGACGGTCCAGCTGTCGAACCCGCCGACGCTGAAGAAGCAGGAGAAGCACACCATCGAGGTGGTCGTCGACCGCCTCACCGTCAAGGACGGTGCCAAGCGCCGCCTGACCGACTCCGTCGAGACGGCCCTCGGCCTGTCCGGCGGCATGGTCGTGCTCGACTTCGTCGACCTCCCGGAGGACGACCCCGAGCGCGAGCGCATGTTCTCGGAGCACCTGTACTGCCCGTACGACGACCTCTCCTTCGAGGAGCTGGAGCCGCGCTCCTTCTCCTTCAACTCCCCCTTCGGCGCCTGCCCCGACTGCACCGGCATCGGCACACGCATGGAGGTCGACCCGGAGCTGATCGTCCCGGACCCGGACAAGAGCCTGGACGAGGGCGCCATCCACCCGTGGTCGCACGGCCACACCAAGGACTACTTCGGCCGTCTGATCGGCGCCCTCGCCGACGCGCTGGGCTTCCGCACGGACATCCCCTTCGCCGGCCTGCCGCAGCGCGCCAAGAAGGCCCTGCTGCACGGCCACAAGACCCAGGTCGAGGTCCGCTACCGCAACCGCTACGGGCGCGAGCGCCGTTACACCACGGCCTTCGAGGGCGCCGTCCCCTTCGTCAAGCGCCGGCACAGCGAGGCCGAGAGCGACTCCAGCCGCGAGCGCTTCGAGGGCTACATGCGCGAGGTGCCCTGCCCGACCTGTGAGGGCACGCGGCTCAAGCCGATCGTCCTCGCGGTCACGATCATGGGCAAGTCCATCGCCGAGGTCTCCGCGATGTCGATCAGCGACTGCGCGGACTTCCTGGGCGAACTGAAGCTCACCGCCCGCGACAAGAAGATCGCCGAGCGCGTGCTGAAGGAGGTCAACGAGCGGCTGCGGTTCCTGGTCGACGTCGGCCTGGACTACCTCTCCCTCAACCGCGCCGCGGGCACCCTCTCCGGCGGCGAGGCCCAGCGCATCCGCCTGGCCACCCAGATCGGCTCCGGCCTGGTCGGCGTGCTCTACGTCCTCGACGAGCCGTCCATCGGCCTGCACCAGCGCGACAACCACCGGCTGATCGAGACCCTGGTCCGGCTGCGCGACATGGGCAACACGCTCATCGTCGTCGAGCACGACGAGGACACCATCAAGACCGCCGACTGGATCGTCGACATCGGTCCCGGCGCCGGTGAGCACGGCGGCAAGGTCGTGCACAGCGGCTCCCTGAAGGAACTCCTCGCCAACGAGGAGTCGCAGACCGGCCAGTACCTGTCCGGCAGGAAGGCCATCCCGCTGCCCGACGTCCGGCGCCCGCTGGACCCGTCCCGGCAGCTCACGGTGCACGGCGCCCGGGAGAACAACCTCCAGGACATCGACGTCTCCTTCCCGCTCGGCGTGTTCACGGCCGTCACCGGCGTCTCCGGCTCCGGCAAGTCGACGCTGGTCAACGACATCCTGTACACGCACCTGGCCCGTGAGCTGAACGGCGCGAGGAGCGTGCCCGGGCGGCACACGCGCGTGGACGGCGACGACCTCGTCGACAAGGTCGTCCACGTCGACCAGTCGCCCATCGGCCGCACCCCGCGCTCCAACCCGGCCACGTACACCGGCGTCTTCGACCACATCCGCAAGCTGTTCGCCGAGACCACCGAGGCGAAGGTCCGCGGCTACATGCCCGGCCGCTTCTCCTTCAACGTCAAGGGCGGCCGCTGCGAGAACTGCGCCGGCGACGGCACCATCAAGATCGAGATGAACTTCCTCCCGGACGTCTACGTCCCGTGCGAGGTCTGCCACGGCGCCCGGTACAACCGGGAGACCCTGGAGGTCCACTACAAGGGCAAGTCCATCGCCGAGGTGCTGAACATGCCGATCGAGGAGGCCACCGAGTTCTTCGAGGCCGTCCCCGCGATCGCCCGGCACCTCAACACGCTCAAGGACGTCGGCCTCGGCTACGTCCGCCTCGGCCAGGCCGCGACCACCCTGTCCGGCGGCGAGGCGCAGCGCGTGAAGCTCGCCAGCGAACTGCAGAAGCGCTCCACCGGCCGCACGGTCTACGTCCTGGACGAACCGACCACCGGTCTGCACTTCGAGGACATCAGCAAGCTGCTGAAGGTCCTGTCCGGCCTGGTCGACAAGGGCAACACGGTCATCGTCATCGAGCACAACCTCGACGTGATCAAGACCGCCGACTGGCTCATCGACATGGGCCCCGAGGGCGGCGCCGGCGGCGGCCTGGTCGTCGCCGAGGGCACGCCCGAGGAGGTCGCCGCCGTCCCGGCCAGCCACACTGGCAAGTTCCTGCGGGAGATCCTCGGCGCCGAGCGCATCAGCGACGCGTCCTCGGTCCGGGCCCCGCGCCGGACGGCCGCGAAGAAGACGGTCCCGGCCCAGACCAGGGCCAAGAAGACCGCCACCAGGCGGGTCACCGGCACCGCCACCGAGAAGCCCGCCGCCAAGACCGCCAAGAGCACCGGGGCGGCCGCGAAGAAGACCACGCGGACGGCCAAGAGCTGACGACTCACGCCGGACGCGCCGTGCCCCACAGGTGACTCCCGTGGGGCACGGCGCGTTTCCGGCCGGGTGACCGGTCAGGCGCTCTTCGGCTCCACGAACTGCATGTCCAGCTGGATCTTCACCACTTCGCCGAGCAGCCCGGGAGCGAAGTCCAGCCCGAACTCGCTGCGCCGGATCTCGCCCGTCGCCTCGAACCCGGCGTGCCTGCTGCCGTCCATCGGCACGTCGACCAGCCCGCCGAACTCCACGGCGAGCGCCACCGGGCGGGTCACGTCGCCGATCGTCAGCTCGCCCTCCATCGTCCAGTCCTCGCCCGCGCCCGACACCCGCGTCGAGCGGTACGTCATCGTCGGCCGCTTCTCGACGTCGAGCAGGTCGGCGGCGCGCACGTGGGCGTCCCGGTCGGGGTTGCCGGTGTCGATCGAGGCCAGGTCGACGGTCGCGGAGACCCGCACGTCCTCGACCCGCTCCCCGACGAACAGCTCGGCCTCCAGCCGCTCGAACCGTCCCCGCACCTTGGCGATGCCCAGGTGCCGGATGGTGAAGTTCACGGAGGAGTGGAACGGGTCCAGGGCCCAGTGTCCCGGGGCCAGCGGCAGGGTGGTGGTGGCGGTGTCATTCGTCATGCCCTCCACCCTGGCGCCTCCACGGCCCGACAGGGAGACCGGCCGGAGACTGGTAGTGACAGGGCCATCCTCTGCCGCCCGCGCGGGCGGTACGTTCGTCCGGGTGAGCGACAACGAGCTGGGCACCTACCTGCGCACCTGGCGTGAAGCCGTCACCCCCGCCGAGGCCGGACTCCCCACGGGGCCACGGCGCCGTACCCCGGGCCTGCGGCGCGCCGAGCTGGCCACGCTCGCCGGCATCAGCGTCGAGTACCTCACCCGGCTGGAACAGGGCCGCGACCGCAACCCGTCCGCCCAGGTCCTCGGCGCCCTCGCCGACGCCCTGAACCTGTCCCTGGCCGACCGAATGCTGCTGCGCCGCCTGACCAAGGAGGCCGACGGCGGTGACCCCCTCGTCTGCGCGGCGGCCCCGCCCCTCAGCCGTGGGGCGCGCCCCACCGTGCGGGCCGTACTGGAGCGCCTCGAACCGGCTCCCGCGCTGGTGGTCAACTGGATCGGCGACGTCCTGGCCCACACGTCCGGCTACGAACGGCTCGTCGGCCCCATCGGCCTGCTCGACGGCGAGCCGCCCAACCTCCTGCGGTACCTCTTCACCGACGCGCGGGCCCGCACCGCCTACCGTGACTGGGACCGGGTGGCCGACGACCTCGTCGCCCGGCTCCGGCACGGCGTCCCCCTGCGGGACCCCCACCTGACCGCACTGGCCGACGAGCTGACGGTGACGGCCGGGGCGGACTTCGCCGACCGGTTCGCCGACCTCGCCATGACACCCCGTCCGACGGGCTCCCAGCACCTCGACCATCCCGAGGCCGGCTCCCTGCGGCTGCTGCACGAGACGCTCGCGCTGCCCGACGAAGGACAGCGCGTCTTCGTGTACCTGCCCGCGGACGACGCCACGGCCGCGGCCCTGGACCGCCTCAACGGCCGCCGCCCCGGCGCGCTGCGAGCGGTCGGGGAGACAGGCTGACGGCTCTCGACGGGGTGCTGAGGGCGTGACCGGCCGCCGCGGGTGCGTGGGCGCAGGCGACCCGCCGCGGCACGCGTCCCACCGGCGCCGCGGCACGCGTCCCACCGGCGCCGCGGCACGCGTCCCACCGGCGCCGCGGTGCGGCGCCGGCCCGGCGTCACGCCGGTCAGCCCTCCAGCTCGTGCGCGTACGGCGGCTCCGCCCCCGCGCGGGAGCAGGTCACGGCCGCCGCCCGGGCCGCGAAGCCCAGCAGGTCCGCCCAGCCGTCCGGCCCCAGCGCGGCCAGCGCCGGTCCGCTGAGCGCGTCGCGCACCGCCAGCCCGTGCAGCAGGGCGGCGTTCACGGTGTCGCCCGCGCCGATCGTGTCCACGACCTCCACCCGCTCGCCCGGCACCGAGTAGGTGGCGCCGTCGGCGGTGAAGGCGGTCAGCCCGTCCCCGCCCCGCGTGACCACGACCGCCGCGGGGCCGGCCGCGAGCCACTCCTGGGGCGTGCCGCCGAGCCACCGGGCGTCCTCCTCGGACAGCTTCAGCAGCGACACCGACGGCAGCCAGCGCTTGAACCGCGCCCGGTAGGCGTCCGCGTCCGGGATCAGCCCGGCCCTGATGTTCGGGTCGAGCGCGGTGAAAATGCCCTCGGCGGCAGCCGCCCGCATGAGGTCCTCGTACGCGCTCGCCCCCGGCTCCAGCACCAGCGAACAGGTGCCGAAGGAGACCGCGCGGGTGCCGTCCGGCAGTGCGGAGGGCGCCTCGAACAGGCGGTCCGCTGTCCCCTCGACGTAGAACGAGTACGCCGCGGAGCCGTCCGCACCGACCGTGGCGACGGCCAGCGTCGTGGGCTCGGTGCCGCGCTGCACCGACGACACGTCCACCCCGGTCGCGCGCAGCCGGTCCAGCAGGGCTTCTCCGAACGCGTCGGACGACACCCGGGAGCAGAAGGCCGCGGCGGAGCCGAGACGCCCCAGGGCGACCGCCGTGTTGTACGGGCCGCCGCCGAGCGCCGGCTGCAGCGCCGCGAGGGCACCCGTGCCCTGCGGGACGAGGTCGATCAGAGCCTCACCGGCTACGACGATCATGAGGCGGTTCCTTCCTGGGACGGGTCGGGGCAGCCGCACGACGTGCGGTGGACGAAAGTGCAGGGGAGCCGCAGGGTCCGCGCGGGCCGGCCCGGCTCGGCGAGCCGTTCCAGGAGCACGCCCACGGCCCGGGCGCCGATGTCCTTGCTGGGCTGGGCGATCGCGGTCAGCCGGGGCGAGAACAGATCCGCCCAGGCGAAGTCGTCGAAGCAGCACAGGGCGATGTCGTCCGGCACGGACAGGCCCTGGGCGCGCAGGGCCCGCAGCGCACCGATGGTCATGGCGTTGTTGCCGGTGACCAGCGCGGTGGGCGGCACGGCGAGGGACAGCAGGGCCACGACGGCCTCCTCCGCCCCGGCCGACTCCGAGTCGCCGTGCACCAGGAGCCGCTCGTCGTAGGGCAGCCCCGCGAAAGCGAGGCCGGTGCGGTAGCCCATGATTCGCTCGGACGTGGTGCTGAGCCCCGGCCGCCCGGCCACCAGGCCGATCCGCCGGTGTCCCAGCCCGGCCAGATGACCGACCAGCCGGGACGTCGGCTCGGCACTGTCCGCGCACACCTGGTCGAACCGCGGACCGCCGACCGCCCCCGGGGCGTCCACCAGCCGGTCGAGGAACACGGCCGGCACGTCGTGCCGCTCCAGGTAGGCCAGCAACCCGCGCGGATCGGCGGAGGGGGCGACGATCATGCCGTCCACCCGGCGCTCGTGCAGCAGCTGGACGACCTTGCGCTCGTGCTCCGGATCGTCGTGCGGGTCGGCGATGAGCAGGCTGTAGCCGGCCTCCAGCGTGGCGGCCTCGACGCCCTGGAGGATCTCCGTGAAGTACGGGTTGCTGATCGCCGACACCGCCAGCCCGATGGACCGGGTGCGGGACGTCACCAGGGCACGGGCCAGGGTGTTGGTCGTGTAGCCGAGCTCCTCGACGGCGTCCAGGACGGCCTGGCGGGTGTGCGGCAGCACCGGGCGGGTGCCGTTCAGCACGTGCGAGACGGTCGCCACGGAGACACCGGCGCTCCGCGCGACGTCGGCCATCGTGGCCATGCGGCCTCCGCTTCTTCCGTCGGTTCAGGCGGTTCAGGCGGGAAGGTATCGCATGCGGCGCGTCACGTAAACGATTGCGCAAACGTTTACGTCGAACACGAGAACATGCCGCCTGCGACGGTCGGAGTCAGGGAGCGCGCAAGCGCATACGCAAACGCTTGCGTCAGCGCTTGCGCAAGCGCTGACGTAGTCGTTAAACGAAAGCGCTTACGCGAGCGCTTACGCGAACCTTTACGCGAGCGCTTACGCGAACCTCTACGCGAGCGCCGACGCAAGCGTTTACGCAGCCGGATCAGGCAGGACGGGCGACCCACGCCCCAGCGCCCCTGCCGCTACACCCCCGCTTCCCAGTCCCAGCCGATCCCCAGGAACCCGGCCCGCACCCGCGGCTCGACCAGATGGACCGACCGGTGCTGCCCGGTCATCGCCAGCTCCTGGCACCCGGTGCGGGGCGCCGCCGCCGAGTGCTGGGCGAACCGGTGGCAGCGCACCGGGAGGGCCGCCGCGTCGAAGGAGACCTGGAGGGCGTACTGGCCGCCGGGGGAGTCGAAGCCGCGGACGTACTCGCGTGAGACACCGGCGGTGCCGTCCTCCACGCCGTAGCGGAACAGGAAGGTGTCCCCGGCGCGCAGCCTGGTGTCGAACAGCAGCTCGGCGGCGAGCACCCCGGTGTCGCCGTGCCAGCGCACCCGCCCGGTGCGGCAGTTCTCCAGGGCGTGCACCCGCATGCGCTCCGGCACGGCTCCCCGCTCGCCGTGGTGGACGGCGACGAAGCGGTCCACGCCGTCGCGGTGGGCGCGCACGATGTGGTGCGACTCGCGCTCGGCCAGCTCGCGCCGCGCCCCGATGCGCAGCCGCTCGTGGTGCCCGAGGGTGTGCAGACCCCCGTCCGGAGGGCACTCCAGCTCGGCCAGCAGCTGGTCCAGGACTCCGGAGGCCTCGACGAGGGAGCGGTAGGACCGGGCCGCCGACCGCTGTCCGGCCGGGCTGTCGCCGGACGCGGCGAGCAGCCGGATCAGCGACTCCGCGGGCAGCTGGAGGATCTCCTCCAGGGCGCGCACGGCCCGGAGCGACTCGGGCCGCTGCGGGCGCCGCGCGCCCTGCTGCCAGTAGCTGAGGCTCGTCACGCCGACCTTCACCCCGTGGCGGGACAGATGGTGCTGTACCCGCTGCAGCGGCAGCCCGCGGGCGGCTATCGCGGCCCGCAGGGCGACGTGGAAGGGGCCGCCTCGCAGGGCCGAGTCCAGTTCGGCGGTGGCGACGTCCGCGTGCTGAGGGGCGTGCGGCATGCAGGGGCCTTCCTGTGAGTCGGCGACGGCTGGTCAGACCGTTCGCGCGGGCCGCCCGGGGCCGTCCCGCCGGCGCCGGGCGGGTCTTCACATCCGTACGCCGTCGTTCAGGTCCCGAGTTCCCCCGCATTGAAGCGTGTTGACCTGGTCCCGACAACACCTGATGCCGGACAGTGATGTACGCCCTCCGGCATGGCGAGGTACTCCCGCCCGCACGCGGATTTGCCCCGCCCCCGCCCCCGCCCCTGCCCTCGCCCCCGCCCCTGCTCCCGCCCCCACCGTGCCGCACGGATACGGACATGCGAACGCCCGGGGCGAGACGGGCCCCGGGCGCTCTCGGTGGTGACGCCGGCTTCAGGAGCGGTCGTCACCGCCCCGTTCCCGCAGCGACAGGCGCTTGGCCCGCACTATGTCGGCGTCGCGTGGGTCCAGGAGGTCGCGCAGCCCGAACGCCTCGTCCGCGTGCCGGCGGGCACGGACCGTCCGCCGGGTTTTCTCGATCCGCATCCGCTTCATCTGCGCAGCCCTCCGACCCGTGGCCCGGGCCGCTCCCGCGTGGGAGACGGCCGGTCCGCACCGACAACCTGTGCCCGCACCGGCACGGACTGGCGCCCTGGCGTCCGCCGGACGTCGCCGTGTCCCGTGGGAAGCCTGCATTCCCGCTCCCGGCCCGCCGTAACCCCATGGCGGCACATGCCGTTGAAACGCGCCCCTCCGCAAGGGCCGTGATCATGCCCCTGCAGCGGACCGTGATCATGCCCCGCCACCGGCTCGGACTGTCGGTGCTCGCCAGTAGGGTGTGAGACATGGCCGACCCCTCCAGCTACCGCCCCAAACCGGGTGAGATCCCCGACTCGCCGGGGGTCTACAGGTTCCGCGACGAGCACCGCCGGGTGATCTACGTCGGAAAGGCGAAGAGCCTGCGCCAGCGCCTGGCGAACTACTTCCAGGACCTGGCGGGCCTGCACCCGCGCACCCGCTCCATGGTCACCACGGCCGCGTCCGTGGAGTGGACGGTGGTGTCCACGGAGGTCGAGGCGCTCCAGCTGGAGTACTCCTGGATCAAGGAGTACGACCCCCGGTTCAACGTCAAGTACCGCGACGACAAGAGCTACCCGTACCTCGCGGTGACGATGAACGAGGAGTATCCGCGCGTGCAGGTGATGCGCGGTCACAAGAAGAAGGGCGTGCGCTACTTCGGTCCGTACGCGCACGCGTGGGCGATCCGCGACACGGTCGACCTGCTCCTGCGCGTCTTCCCCGTGCGCACGTGCTCGGCGGGCGTGTTCAAGAACGCCGCCCGCACCGGCCGCCCCTGCCTCCTCGGTTACATCGGCAAGTGCTCCGCCCCTTGTGTGGACCGCGTCTCAGCCGAGGAGCACCGCGAACTGGCCGACGAGTTCTGCGACTTCATGACCGGCCGGACGCAGACGTACATCCGCCGTCTGGAGCGGCAGATGGGCGAGGCGGCCGAGGAGATGGAGTACGAGCGGGCGGCCCGCCTGCGCGACGACATCGAGGCCCTGAAGAAGGCCATGGAGAAGAACGCGGTCGTGCTCGCCGACGCGACCGACGCCGACCTGATCGCGGTCGCCGAGGACGAGCTGGAGGCGGCCGTCCAGATCTTCCACGTGCGCGGCGGACGCGTCAGGGGCCAGCGCGGCTGGGTCACCGACAAGGTGGAGGAGATCACCACCGGCGCCCTCGTCGAGCACGCCCTGCAGCAGCTGTACGGGGAGGAGACCGGGGACGCCGTGCCCAAGGAGGTCCTCGTCCCCGCCCTGCCCGACCCCGTCGAGCCCGTCCAGGAATGGCTCGCCGGGCGGCGCGGCTCCGGCGTGTCCCTGCGCATCCCGCAGCGCGGCGACAAGAAGGCCCTCATGGAGACCGTGCAGCGCAACGCCCAGCAGGCGCTCGTGCTGCACAAGACCAAGCGTGCCTCCGACCTGACCACGCGCTCGCGCGCCCTGGAGGAGATCGCCGACGCCCTCGGCCTGGACAGCGCCCCGCTGCGGATCGAGTGCTACGACATCTCCCACCTCCAGGGCGACGACGTCGTGGCCTCCATGGTCGTCTTCGAGGACGGGCTGGCCCGCAAGAGCGAGTACCGCCGCTTCCAGATCAAGGGCTTCGCCGGGCAGGACGACGTCCGCTCCATGCACGAGGTGATCACCCGCCGCTTCCGCCGCTACCTCGCCGAGAAGGAGAAGACGGGCGAGTGGACCGACGGGGAGAACGGCGTGGGCGGGGAGGGCGGCCGGGGCGGCGCGGGCACCCTCGCCGGCCCTGACGCCCTCACGGGCCCGGGGGCACCCGCCGGCCCCGACGTCCTCACCGCCTCGGGCGCCCCGGTCGCCCCGGCCGGCCTCACCGAGGACGACGGCCGCCCGAAGAAGTTCGCCTACCCGCCCCAGCTCGTGGTGGTCGACGGCGGCGCCCCGCAGGTCGCGGCGGCCCGCCGGGCCCTGGACGAGCTCGGCATCGACGACATCGCCGTGTGCGGCCTCGCCAAGCGCCTGGAGGAGGTCTGGTTGCCCGGCGACGACGACCCGGTCATCCTGCCCCGCACCAGCGAGGGCCTGTACATGCTCCAGCGGGTCCGGGACGAGGCGCACCGCTTCGCGATCACGTACCAGCGTGCCAAGCGGTCCAAGCGCTTCCGCTCCAGCCCTCTGGACGACGTCCCCGGCCTCGGCGACACGCGCAAGCAGGCACTCCTGAAGCACTTCGGCTCGTTGAAGAGACTGCGATCCGCCACCATCGACCAGATCTGCGAGGTCCCCGGCATAGGCCGCAAGACGGCGGAGACGATCGTCGTGGCCCTGGCCCGCTCGGCCCCGGCCGCTCCCGCCGTCAACACCGCCACTGGCGAGATCATGGAGGAGGAACCCGGCACCATGGGTTCCAGCGGCGAGCCCGTACGGACGGGCGCACCGGACGAACGACGGGGGCAGGAGACATGAATGTGAACGAGCACCACGGGCAGCAAGAGCAAGCCGGAGCAGGAGCACAGGTGAGTACGGGCACGGCGAACGAGAAGGCCCAGATCCCCGACGCGGCCATCCCCGAGCTGGTGATCATCTCCGGCATGTCCGGGGCCGGCCGCTCGACCGCCGCGAAGTGCCTGGAGGACCTCGGCTGGTTCGTCGTCGACAACCTGCCGCCCGCGCTGATCCCCACCATGGTGGAGCTCGGCGCCCGCTCCCAGGGCAACGTGGCCCGCATCGCCGTCGTCGTCGACGTGCGCGGCCGCCGCTTCTTCGACAACCTGCGCGAGTCCCTCGCCGACCTGGAGGCCAAGCACGTCACCCGGCGGATCGTCTTCCTGGAGTCCTCCGACGAGGCCCTGGTGCGCCGCTTCGAGTCGGTGCGCCGCCCGCACCCCCTCCAGGGCGACGGCCGCATCGTCGACGGCATCGACGCCGAGCGCGAGCTGCTGCGCGAGCTGCGCGGCGACGCCGACCTGGTGATCGACACCTCCAGCCTCAACGTGCACGAGCTGCGCGCCAAGATGGACGCCCAGTTCGCCGGCGAGGAGGAGCCGGAGCTGCGGGCCACGGTCATGTCGTTCGGCTACAAGTACGGCCTGCCGGTCGACGCCGACCTCGTGGTCGACTGCCGCTTCCTGCCGAACCCCCACTGGGTCCCGGAGCTGCGCCCGTACACGGGCCTCAACGAGGAGGTGTCGGGCTACGTCTTCAACCAGCCGGGCGCCAAGGAGTTCCTCGACCGGTACACCGAGCTGCTCCAGCTCGTCGCCACCGGCTACCGCCGCGAGGGCAAGCGCTACGTGACCATCGCCGTGGGCTGTACGGGCGGCAAGCACCGCTCGGTCGCCATGTCGGAGAAGCTCGCCGCCCGGCTCGCCGCCGAGGGCGTGGAGACGGTGGTCGTACACCGGGACATGGGACGCGAATGACACGACGTACTCCGCGGCTGAGCCGGCTGCGCCGGGTGGTGCCCGAGGGCAACACCGGAGGAAAGGGCGGCCGGCCCGCCGAGGCCCGGGGCGGCCGCCCGCGCCGCCGCGGCACCCAGCCCAAGGTCGTCGCCCTCGGCGGCGGCATGGGCCTGTCCGCCTCGCTCGCCGCACTGCGCCGGATCACCGGCGACCTCACCGCCGTCGTCACCGTCGCCGACGACGGCGGCTCCAGCGGGCGCCTGCGCGACGAGCTGGGCGTGCTGCCGCCCGGCGACCTGCGCAAGGCGCTGGCCGCGCTGTGTGGTGACGACGACTGGGGCCAGACCTGGGCCCGGGTCATCCAGCACCGCTTCCAGTCCCAGGGCGACCTGCACGAGCACGCGGTCGGCAACCTGCTGATCGTCGCCCTGTGGGAGCAGCTCGGCGACCACGTCCAGGCCCTCGACCTGGTCGGACGCCTGCTCGGCGCGCAGGGCCGGGTGCTGCCCATGTCCGCCGTGCCACTGGAACTCCAGGCCCTGGTCAGAGGACACGACCCGGAGCGCCCGGACGAGGTCGACACGGTCCGCGGCCAGGCCACCGTCGCCCTCACCCCGGGCGAGGTCCAGTCCGTGCACCTGGTGCCGTGCGACCCCCCTGCCGTGCCCGAGGCGGTCGCGGCCGTCCTGGACGCCGACTGGGTGGTGCTCGGCCCCGGCTCCTGGTTCTCCTCGGTCATCCCGCACCTGCTCGTGCCCGAGCTGCTGGACGCGCTCACGCAGACCAAGGCCCGCCGGGTACTCTCGCTGAACCTCGCCCCGCAGCCCGGAGAAACCGAGGGCTTCTCCCCGCAGCGTCATTTGGAGGTTTTGGGACGACACGCCCCTAAACTCGCCCTGGACGTGGTGCTGGCCGACGAGGCCGCCGTGCCCGACCGGGACTCCCTGACCGATGCCGCCAAGCGGTTCGGGGCCGCGGTCGAGCTGGCGCCGGTGGCCCGGCCCGACGGCACCCCGAGGCACGACCCGGAGCTGTTGGCCGCCGCGTACGACCGTATTTTTCGGATGCATGGAAGGATCGGCCCATGGCGATGACGGCAGCGGTGAAGGACGAGATCTCCCGGCTCCCCGTCACCCGGACCTGCTGCAGGAAGGCGGAGGTCTCCGCCATTCTGCGGTTCGCCGGCGGCCTCCACCTGGTGAGCGGTCGGATCGTGATCGAGGCGGAGCTGGACACCGCGATGGCGGCCCGCCGCCTCAAGCGGGACATCCTGGAGATCTTCGGCCACAGCTCCGAGCTGATCGTGATGGCCCCGGGCGGGTTGCGCCGGGGCTCGCGCTACGTGGTGCGGGTGGTCGCGGGCGGCGACCAGCTGGCCCGCCAGACCGGCCTGGTCGACGGGCGGGGCCGCCCGATCCGCGGCCTGCCCCCGCAGGTGGTCTCGGGGGCCACCTGCGACGCCGAGGCCGCCTGGCGCGGTGCGTTCCTGGCGCACGGCTCGCTCACCGAGCCCGGCCGTTCCTCCTCCCTGGAGGTGACGTGCCCGGGCCCCGAGGCGGCGCTCGCCCTGGTCGGCGCCGCCCGCCGGCTGTCGATCGCCGCGAAGGCCCGCGAGGTGCGCGGGGTGGACCGGGTCGTCGTCCGTGACGGTGACGCGATCGGCGCGCTGCTGACGCGCCTGGGCGCCCACGAGTCGGTGCTGGCCTGGGAGGAGCGCCGGATGCGCCGCGAGGTGCGCGCCACCGCGAACCGGCTGGCCAACTTCGACGACGCCAACCTGCGCCGCTCCGCGCGCGCGGCCGTCGCCGCCGGTGCCCGGGTGCAGCGCGCGCTGGAGATCCTCGGAGAGGACGTGCCCGAGCACCTCGCCGCGGCCGGCCGGCTGCGCATGGAGCACAAGCAGGCCTCCCTGGAGGAGCTCGGCGCGCTCGCCGACCCGCCGCTGACCAAGGACGCCGTCGCCGGGCGGATCCGCCGCCTGCTGGCCATGGCCGACAAGCGCGCCTCCGACCTCGGCATCCCGGGCACGGAGGCCAACCTCAGCGAGGAGCTCGCCGACAACCTCGTGGGCTGACCCGCCCCACAGAGCGTCAAGAAGCCGGTGCCGACCGCCACTTGGGTGGTCGTCACCGGCTTTCGCGTGTCGCTCGGGCACCCTTGACTCGATCATGGACTGTCATGAGCCTGGCATCTGTTCGCTGCTGTGGCGGACCCACGCTAGGGGGGTTCATGAGACGAAGAGCGAGATCGATCCTCGCTGTCGGCGCGCTCCTGATCGGCGGAGCGAGCATCGCGCCCATCGCCCAGGCACAACCCGGGAGTTCCGACCCGACCGACCCGGACGAGGTCAAGGTCTTCCGCGCCGACGTCACCCGGCAGCAGGTACCCCTGCTGCTGGCGGCCGGCCAGGACGGCCACGAGCTGAGTGAACGGGTGCCCGAGAAGGGCACCGCCACCGTCGAGGTCTACCTGACTGACCGTCAGGCCAAGAAGCTGGAGAAGCAGGGCGTCGACCTCGCCGAGCACACCCTCTCCACCCGCGCGGACGCCCGTGTCGAGGCCGCCGCCGAGGGCGTGTTCCGGCCGTACAGCGGGCAGGGCGGCCTGAAGGAGGAGATCCTCGAGGTCGCGCAGGAGAACCCGGACCTCACCAAGGTCGTCTCCATCGGCAGGACCGTGAAGGGCCAGGACATCCTCGCCCTGAAGCTGACCAAGGGCGCGAAGAAGTCGAAGGACGGCTCCAAGCCCTCCGTTCTCTACATGTCCAACCAGCACGCGCGCGAGTGGATCACGCCGGAGATGACCCGGCGCCTGATGCACCACTACCTGGACAACTACCGCAAGGACCGGCGCGTCAAGAAGATCGTCGACTCCACCGAACTGTGGTTCCTGATCTCGGCCAACCCCGACGGCTACGACTTCACCCACGCCGCCGACGCGAACCGCCTGTGGCGCAAGAACCTCCGGGACGTCAACGGCGACGGTGCCATCACCACCGGCGACGGCGTCGACCTCAACCGCAACTTCGCCTACAAGTGGGGCTACGACAACGAGGGTTCGTCCCCCAACCCCACCAGCGAGACCTACCGCGGCGCCGGCCCGAACTCCGAGCCGGAGACCCGGGCCCTGGACGCCTTCCAGAAGCGCATCGGCTTCACGTACGGCATCAACTACCACTCCGCCGCCGAACTGATCCTCTACGGCGTCGGCTGGCAGGTCGCCACGAAGACCCCGGACGACGTCGTGTACGAGGCGCTCGCCGGCACGCCCGGGAACCCCGCGGTCCCCGGCTACCACCCGCAGGTCTCCTCCGAGCTGTACACCACCAACGGCGAGGCGGACGGGCACGCGGCGAACGTCAACGGGCTGGCGATGTTCACCCCGGAGATGTCGACCTGCCAGACCGTCTCCAACCTCGACCCGGACGACGAGTGGAAGGCGTCCGACTGCCGTTCGATCTTCACCTTCCCGGACGACGAGAAGCTGATCCAGCAGGAGTTCGCCAAGAACGTCCCGTTCGCGCTCTCCGTCGCCGAGTCCGCCGCCCACCCCGACCGGCCGTCCTCGTCGGTGGGTCTGAGCGCCGCCGACTTCACCCCGGCCGGGTTCACCACGTCGTACGCGCGCGGCGCCGACCAGGAGGTCTCCGTCGTCGCGCGGAAGTCGCTGCGCGACAAGGAGCTCAAGTACCGGGTCGACGGCGGCCGCACCCACGACATGGCGCTCAAGCCCTGGAAGGGAGGCGAGACCTACGGCGGTGAGGACAACCTCTACTTCGACGAGTACCGGGCGAAGGTCAAGGACGGCGAACCGGGCGACAGGGTCGAGGTGTGGTTCACCGCCGAGACGCGGGGCGGCAAGAAGGTCTCCAGCGAGCGCTTCACCTACACCGTCGCCGAGCGGCCCCGGGCGAACACCCTCGTGGTCGCCGAGGAGGGCGCGACCGCCACGCAGGCGCAGAAGTACGTGGACGCGCTGAAGGCCGCCGGCCGCAAGGCGGTCGTCTGGGACGTCGCCCGGAGCGGAGCGCCGGACGCCCTGGGTGTGCTGAGCCACTTCGACACCGTCGTCCACTACACGGGCGCGAGCGTCCCGGGCAACGCCACCCAGCTGCAGCTGCGCGCCTTCCTCAACGAGGGCGGGCGGCTGATCGAGGCCGGGGAGCAGGCCGGCGGCAGCGTCGACCTCGGCGGGGGAGCCCTCTCGGACGACTTCAGCCAGTACTACCTGGGCGCCTACAGCCGGACCCCGGCATCCGGCGCCACCGGCTTCACCGGCGCCGGCGAGCTGCGCGGCTTCACCGGCCCGCTCGCCGCCGCCCCCGGCAACCCGCTGGACAAGGCCGGCCGCTACAGCGTCACCTCCGACGAGCTGCCCACCGGCGAGTTCCCGCAGTTCGCGAGCGAGGGCGCGGGACAGTTCGCCGGGGCGGTCAACCCCTACGGCCCGTACGCGGGCACCTCGATGGCCGCGGCCGTCCACACCGACGACGGCTACAAGCGCCTCATGCGCACCGTGGACCTCACCGGTGTCACCGCCGCCGACCAGCCCACGCTGCGCACCCGCCTGACGTGGGACACCGAGCCCGGCTACGACAACGTCCTGATCGAGGCCCACACCGCGGGCGCCGACGACTGGACGACCCTGCCCGAGAAGGGCGGCGCCACCGAGGCGACCGTGCCGACGGAGTGCGAGGGCGGGTTCTACCTCCGCGAGCACCCCTGGCTGCAGCACTACCTGACCCAGTCCGACGACGGCTGCGCGGCCACCGGCAGCACCGGCGCGTGGAACAGCCTCACCGGCAGCTCCGGCGGCTGGCAGCAGGTCGAGTTCGACCTGAGCGCGTACGCGGGCCGGACGGTCGAGATCGCGATCAGCTACGTCACCGACCCGGGCACCGGCGGGCACGGCGTCCTGGCCGACGAGGCCTCGCTCGTCGTCGGCGGCACGGTGAAGGAGACTGAGGGCTTCGAGACCTCGCTCGGCGCCTGGAAGGTCGCAGGGCCGCCCGCGGGCAGCCCGGCCGTCACCAAGGACTGGACCCGCACCGGGGCCCTGTTCCAGACCTACGGCGCGGTCACCACGGACGACACCGTGCTGCTCGGCTTCGGCCTGGAGCACGTCGCCACCGCCGCCGACCGGGCGGCCCTGATGAGAAAGGCACTCGCCTCCCTCGACGTGTGACCTCCCCGCACGGGGGAACTCCGCGGTCGACAGGCACCACCTCCGAGTAGCGAAATCAGGTGATCCTCGCGCTCGGGGGCGGGCGGTCCGTACCCCTACTGGCCGGTACGGGCCGCCCTGCCGTGTATGGGGCATCTGGATGTCACCACCGGGGCCTCAGGGAGGTAGGGTCGGAGGCGGTCGGGGACATCCCAAACAGAGCTCGCCGGCTCTTCATGGCCGGCGTACCAACGAGGAGATCGGTTCGTGACGATCCGCGTAGGCATCAACGGCTTCGGCCGCATCGGTCGTAACTACTTCCGCGCGCTGCTGGAGCAGGGTGCAGACATCGAGATCGTGGCTGTCAACGACCTGGGTGACACCGCGACCACCGCTCACCTGCTGAAGTACGACACCATCCTCGGCCGCCTCAAGCAGGAGGTCTCGCACACCGAGGACACCATCACCGTCGGCGGCAAGACCATCAAGGTCCTCGCCGAGCGCAACCCCGCCGACATTCCGTGGGGCGAGCTGGGCGTCGACATCGTCATCGAGTCGACCGGCATCTTCACCAAGAAGGCCGACGCCGAGAAGCACATCGCGGGCGGCGCCAAGAAGGTCCTCATCTCGGCTCCGGCCAAGGACGAGGACGTCACCATCGTGATGGGCGTCAACCAGGACACGTACGACCCGGCGAACCACCACGTCATCTCCAACGCCTCCTGCACCACCAACTGTGTGGCGCCGATGGCCAAGGTGCTCGACGAGAACTTCGGCATCGTCAAGGGCCTGATGACGACGGTGCACGCGTACACGAACGACCAGCGCATCCTGGACTTCCCGCACAAGGACCTGCGCCGCGCGCGTGCCGCCGCCGAGAACATCATCCCGACCACGACGGGTGCCGCCAAGGCCACCGCGCTGGTCCTGCCGCAGCTGAAGGGCAAGCTGGACGGCATGGCCATGCGCGTCCCGGTCCCCACCGGCTCGGTCACCGACCTGGTCCTGGAGCTGGGCCGCGAGGTCACCAAGGAAGAGGTCAACGCCGCCTTCCAGAAGGCCGCCGAGGGCGAGCTGAAGGGCATCCTCGAGTACACCGAGGACCCGATCGTCTCCTCCGACATCGTCAACGCCCCGGCGTCCTGCACGTTCGACTCCTCCCTGACCATGGTCCAGGAGGGCAAGAACGTGAAGGTCATCGGCTGGTACGACAACGAGTGGGGCTACTCCAACCGCCTCGTCGACCTCACGGTCTTCGTCGGCAACCAGCTCTGATCGAATAGGGCAGGCCTCCATGTGAGGGCAGGGCTCGGGCAGCGCGTCACGCGCCGTCCGAGCCCTGAGTCACGTACAGAACCGACCTGTTCGAACACGAGCGCTTCCGAGCGATCACGAGCACTTGCAGGAGTCCCCATGAAGACGATCGACGAACTCCTCGCCGAAGGAGTCGCGGGCAAGCGGGTCTTCGTCCGCGCCGACCTGAACGTGCCGCTGGACGGCACCACCATCACCGACGACGGCCGCATCCGGGCCGTGCTGCCCACCGTCAAGGCCCTCGCCGAGGCGGGCGCCCGTGTGGTCGTCGCCTCGCACCTGGGCCGCCCCAAGGGTGCCCCGGACCCCGCGTTCTCCCTGGCCCCCGCCGCCGCCCGTCTCGGGGAACTCCTCGGTGCCGACGTGGCCTTCGCGACCGACACGGTCGGCGAATCCGCCGAGTCGGCCATCGCGGGCCTCGCCGACGGCCGGGTAGCCGTCATCGAGAACCTCCGCTTCAACGCCGGCGAGACCAGCAAGGACGACGCCGAGCGTGCCGCCTTCGCCGACCGGCTCGCCGCCCTCGCGGACGTCTACGTCGGCGACGGCTTCGGCGCGGTGCACCGCAAGCACGCCTCCGTCTACGACCTCCCGGCCCGGCTGCCGCACTACGCCGGCTACCTCATCGCCACCGAGGTCGGCGTCCTGCGCAAGCTCACCGACGACGTCAAGCGGCCCTACGCCGTCGTCCTGGGCGGCGCCAAGGTCTCCGACAAGCTCGCCGTGATCGACCAGCTGCTCGGCAAGGCCGACCGTCTGCTCATCGGCGGCGGCATGGTCTTCACCTTCCTCAAGGCCAAGGGCCACGAGATCGGCTCGTCCCTGGTCCAGGAGGACCAGCTCCCGGTCGTCCGGGAGTACATCGAGCGTGCCGAGAAGAGCGGCGTCGAGCTGGTCCTGCCCGTGGACGTGGTGGTCGCGCCGGAGTTCCCGGACCTCAAGACCAAGGCCCCGGGCCGGCCCAGCACGGTCGCCGCGGAGTCCATGCCGGCCGGCCAGATGGGCCTGGACATCGGCCCCGAGTCCCGCAAGCTGTACGCCTCGAAGATCGCCGACGCCGCCACCGTCTTCTGGAACGGCCCCATGGGCGTCTTCGAGCACCCTGATTTCGCCGAGGGCACCAAGGCGGTCGCCCAGGCCCTCCTCGACTCCCAGGCCTTCACGGTGGTCGGTGGTGGCGACTCCGCCGCCGCCGTCCGCATCCTGGGCTTCGACGAGAACGCATTCGGCCACATCTCGACCGGTGGCGGCGCCTCCCTCGAATACCTCGAGGGCAAGACGCTCCCCGGCCTCGCCGCACTGGAGGACTGACCCTTTATGGCTCCATCCACTCTCTCTGGGCGCACGCCGCTGATGGCGGGCAACTGGAAGATGAACCTCAACCACCTCGAGGCCATCGCGCACGTCCAGAAGCTCGCCTTCGCCCTGGCCGACAAGGACTACGAGGCCGTCGAGGTCGCCGTCCTGCCGCCCTTCACCGACCTGCGCTCCGTGCAGACCCTGGTCGACGGCGACAAGCTCAAGATCAAGTACGGCGCCCAGGACATCTCGGCGCACGACGGCGGTGCCTACACCGGCGAGATCTCCGGCCCGATGCTGGCCAAGCTGAAGTGCACGTACGTCGCCATCGGCCACAGCGAGCGCCGCCAGTACCACGGCGAGACCGACGAGCTGGTGAACGCGAAGGTCAAGGCCGCCTACAAGCACGGCCTGACCCCCATCCTGTGCGTCGGCGAGGAGCTGGAGGTCCGCGAGGCGGGCAACCACGTCTCGCACACCCTCGCCCAGGTCGAGGGCGGTCTGAAGGACCTCCCCGCCGAGCAGGCCGAGACCGTCGTGATCGCCTACGAGCCCGTCTGGGCCATCGGCACCGGCAAGGTCTGCGGCGCCGAGGACGCGCAGGAGGTCTGCGCCGCCATCCGTGGCAAGATCGCCGAACTGTACTCGCAGGAGCTGGCCGACAAGGTCCGCATCCAGTACGGCGGCTCCGTGAAGTCCGGCAACGTCGCCGAGATCATGGCGCAGGCCGACATCGACGGCGCCCTGGTCGGCGGCGCCTCCCTGGACGCCGACGAGTTCGTCAAGATCGTGCGCTTCCGCGACCAGTGAGTATGCGCTAACGGCGATTCGTCGTACCCTTGCGGGGTCCAGCGCCGTGCTGGGCCCCGCGTCGTCCATCCGAGTCCGAGGAAGTTGGTCCAGCCGTGGTTTTGGGGTTCTCGATCGCCCTGATCGTCTTCAGCCTGCTGCTGATGCTGCTGGTGCTGATGCACAAGGGGAAGGGCGGCGGCCTCTCCGACATGTTCGGTGGCGGTATGCAGTCCTCCGTCGGCGGCTCCTCGGTCGCCGAGCGCAACCTCGACCGGATCACCGTCGTGGTCGGTCTGCTGTGGTTCGCGTGCATTGTCGTGCTCGGCATCCTGATGAAGGTGAACAACTGAGCGAGCCGCAACCGCACGGAACCCGTACGTAAGGCCCCATGTTCGGTACGCGCAGCTGAGCGCGGCCTATCATGGGGCTTGCGTCTGGGTGGGAGGGTTGTAACTCCAATCACTGGACGCGCGTTGGGCCTTACGTAGACTGAGGCGCTCGCAGCGAAGCGGAACGCCGACTCGCTTCGCGGCACCATCACGCAGGGAGTTACGACCGTGGCAAGTGGCAACGCGATCCGGGGGAGCCGGGTCGGGGCGGGGCCGATGGGCGAGGCCGAGCGCGGCGAGTCCGCGCCGCGGCTGCGCATCTCCTTCTGGTGCTCCAACGGACACGAGACCCAGCCGAGCTTCGCCAGCGACGCGCAGGTGCCCGACACCTGGGACTGCCCGCGCTGCGGCTTCCCGGCCGGCCAGGACCGGGACAACCCGCCGGACCCGCCGCGCACCGAGCCCTACAAGACGCACCTGGCGTACGTGCGGGAGCGGCGCAGCGACGCGGACGGCGAGGCGATCCTCGCCGAGGCGCTCGCCAAGCTGCGGGGCGAGATCTAGACGACGGGACCGGCCGGGCACCAGTGGGTGCCCGGCCGGAGCTGCTTTCCCGGTCCGCCGCCGGCCGATTGTCAGTGGTGCCCTCTACGGTTCGTGCATCGGGCGAACTGAGGGGGAGCGGTGACGACGGTCGAGGTGGGGGGAGTGCGTGCGCCCGCGTGGCGCGGGGGCTTCGGACGGCTGTGGAGCGCCGCCGTGCTGTCCAGCTTCGGCGACGCGCTGCGCACGGCCGCGCTGCCCCTGCTCGCCGTCAGCCTCACCGGCGAGCCGCTGCTCGTCGCCTCCGTCACGGCCTGCGGCTACCTGCCCTGGATCGTCTTCGGCCTGGTCGGCGGGGCCGTCGCCGACCGCGTCGACCAGCGGCGCGCCATGTGGCTCGTGGACGCCGTGCGCGGGCTGCTGGTCGCCGCCTTCGCGGTGGCCGTCGCCCTCGGCCACGCGTCGATCGGCCTGCTCATCGCCCTGGCCTTCGCCCTCACCACGCTCCAGACCCTCTTCGACAACGCCGCCACGGCGCTGCTGCCCACCCTGGTCGGCCGGGACGCGCTGGGCAGTGCCAACGCGCGGCTGCTGACCGGCCAGCGCGTCGCGGGCGGCCTGCTCGGCGGGCCGGCCGTGCCGCTGCTGCTCCTGGGCGGTGCGGCCGTGCCCTTCGCCGCCGACGCGGTGACGTTCCTGGTGGCCGCCGCCCTGGTCGCCTCCCTGCCGGCCGCCGCGACCGAGCGGAAGCCGAGACCCGCGGGCAGCACCCTGCGCCGCGAGATCGCCGAAGGGCTGCGCACCCTGACGCGCGACCGGTCCTTGCGCGGACTGTGCGCCGCCACCGCCCTGTGCAACATCGGCGTGGGCGCCCTGGTCGCCACCCTCGTCGTCCTGGTGACCGGCTGGCTCGACGCCGGTAACGCGGGATACGCGGCGGCGCTGACCGCCTTCACGGCGGGCAGCCTGGCCGGGGGAGTGCTGGGCGGCCGCCTTGTCGCTCGCTTCGGACGGATGCGCATGGTGCTCGCCGCGGGCACGGCCCAGACCGGTGCCCTCCTCGTCATGGGCTCGGTGCGCAGCCTGGCCGCGCTGACGGCCGCCCTGGCCGTCTTCGGGTTCATGGGCATGGTGTGGAACGTCAACACCACGACGCTCATGCAGGAGCGCAGCCCCGCCGGGATGCTGGGCCGCGTGAGTTCCGCCTACCGGACGCTCGCCGTGGCGGGCGCGCCCGTGGGGGCGCTGCTGGGCGGGGCCGTCGCCACCGCCTGGGGCGAGAACACTCCGGCCCTGCTCGCGGCCGCCTTCTTCGTCCTGTCCGTCCTCGCGCTGATACCCGGGAGCCGCCGGGACGTATCTGTTGTCGGGCCGCAGGACGGCGCGACGACAGACCACGGCAACCGCTGATCAATTAGGTTGGGACCGGCAGCGGGGCAGGTACGCAGCAGCACAGGCAGGACAGGAAAGAGGCTGAAGTCCGAGATGAACGCAGACGGCCGTACCAGGCTCGACCAGACGTCCGAGTGGACGGCGCTGGCCAAGCACCGTGAGGAGCTGGGCGAGGTCCAGCTGCGCGAGCTGTTCGCCGCCGACCCCGGCCGCGGCACCGCGTACGCCCTCCGGGTCGGAGACCTGTACGTCGACTACTCCAAGCACCTCGTCACCGACGACACGCTGCGCCTGCTGCGCGAACTGGCCGCCGCGACCGACGTGTTCGGGCTGCGGGACGCCATGTTCCGCGGCGAGCGCATCAACACCACCGAGAACCGGGCCGTGCTGCACACCGCGCTGCGGGCCCCGCGGGACGCGGTGATCGAGGTCGACGGCGAGAACGTGGTGCCCGGTGTGCACGCGGTGCTCGACAAGATGGCCGCGTTCGCGGACCGGGTGCGCTCCGGCGAGTGGACCGGCCACACCGGCAAGCGGATCCGCAACGTCGTCAACATCGGCATCGGCGGCTCCGACCTGGGCCCCGCCATGGCTCACGAGGTGCTCCGCGCCTTCACCGACCGGTCCCTGACGGTGCGTTTCGTGTCGAACGTGGACGGCGCCGATCTGCACGAGGCGATCCGGGACCTGGACCCGGCCGAGACGCTGTTCATCGTCGCGTCGAAGACCTTCACCACGATCGAGACGGTCACCAACGCCACGTCCGCGCGGTCCTGGCTGCTGGACGCGCTCGGCGACGAGTCCGCCGTGGCCCGGCACTTCGTCGCCCTGTCGACGAACGCGGAGAAGGTCGCCGCGTTCGGCATCGACACGGCGAACATGTTCGAGTTCTGGGACTGGGTCGGCGGCCGCTACTCCTACGACTCCGCGATCGGCCTGTCCCTGATGATCGCCATCGGCCCGGACCGCTTCCGGGAGATGCTCGACGGCTTCCGCATCGTCGACGAGCACTTCCGGACCGCGCCGCCCGAGTCCAACGTGCCGCTCCTGCTGGGCCTGCTGGGTATCTGGTACGGCAACTTCCACGACGCCCAGTCGCACGCGGTGCTCCCCTACAGCCACTACCTGTCCAAGTTCACCGCCTACCTCCAGCAGCTCGACATGGAGTCCAACGGCAAGTCGGTGGACCGCGACGGCCGTCCGGTGCAGTGGCAGACGGGACCGGTGGTGTGGGGCACGCCCGGCACCAACGGGCAGCACGCCTACTACCAGTTGATCCACCAGGGCACCAAGCTCATCCCGGCGGACTTCATCGGCTTCGCCCGGCCGGTCGCCGAGCTGAGCGACCGGCTCAAGGCCCAGCACGACCTGCTGATGGCCAACTTCTTCGCCCAGACGCAGGCGCTGGCCTTCGGCAAGACGCCCGAGGAGGTGCGGGGTGAGGGCGTCCCGGAGGAGCTGGTGGCGCACAAGACGTTCCGCGGCAACCACCCCACGACGACGATCCTCGCTCCCGAGCTGACGCCGTCGGTCCTCGGCCAGCTGGTCGCCCTCTACGAGCACAAGGTGTTCGTGCAGGGCGCGGTGTGGAACATCGACTCCTTCGACCAGTGGGGCGTCGAGCTCGGCAAGGTCCTCGCCAAGCGCGTCGAACCCGCCCTGACCGAGGGCGCCGACGTCGAGGGCCTGGACGCCTCCACGAAGGCCCTGGTGAAGGCCTACCGGGAGCTGCGCGGCCGGGACTAGGAGGACCATCGGCCAGTACCCGCCGGACCCCGCAACGGGTCCGGCGGGTGATCCGTCGAGGTCAGGCCACCGCGCTGAGCGTGTCCGCGAGCCGGCGGCGGGCCGCCCGGGCCGCGGGGACGGCGGCCAGCGCGCCGGCGCAGAGCACCGCGGCCGCCCCGAGCAGCAGCATGAGCACGGCCGACGGCCCCTGGGCGATCCCGGCGCCGATGCCGCTCGACCGGCCCTGGGCGTCGATCAGCCAGTGGGCGAGGGGCAGGCCCAGCACGGTGGCGGCCAGCACGGCCGCGAGGGCCGTGAAGCCGGTGGCCGTGACGGTGATCGCCGTGATCTGCCGGGGGGAGAGGCCGATGGCCTTCAGCGCGAGGAGATCCCGCTCGCCCTCGCGGACCGTGCCGCCGATCGCGGTCAGCAGCTCGATCAGCCCGATGAGGGCGAGGACGGCGATCAGCCCGGCGACCACCGCGCGCAGCGGGGAGAGCCCGTCGGCGGGGTTGGTCACGGTGTGCACGTCGAGGTGGCCGCGCCCGGCAGCGGCGAGCCGCTCGGCGACCTTCCCGGGGTCGGCGCCGGGGGCCAGCCGCAGCTCGTAGAGGGTCGGGCGCAGCGCGGGGTCGTTGGCGCGGAGGGTGTCGAGGGACGTGGAGATGACCCGGCCCGCGTTCTCCGGTTCGATGCTGCGGCCCACGATGTGCAGGATCTGCGGCTGGTCGCCGACGGTCATGCGCACCCAGTCGCCGACGCGCACATCGAGCAGGTCGAGCAGCCCCTGCCCGGCCACGGCCTCGTCGGCGCCGCGCGCGGGGCGGCCCTCGGCGAGGGTGTACGGATAGGGCTCCTGCCGGGTGCCGAGGCCCCGCAGGGCGATGGTCGCCGTCTGGCCGGGGACCAGCGCGGCCGTCTCGACGCCGGGGTAGGCGGCGGCGACCTGCGGGTCGCGTTCCAGCAGGGAGCGGGCTTCCCGGTCGCTCAGGCCGGCGTCGGCGCGGACGCTGAGCGTGGTGGGCAGCCCGACCCGTTCCGGCTCGCTGTGGAAGCGGTCGATGGTGGTCCACGCGCTCAGGGCCACGACGATCAGCAGCAGCGGCAGGGTGAGGCGGGCGACGGTGGCCAGGGACCGGGGCCGGCGGGTGAACGCCTTGTGCCAGCCCAGCACCAGCGCGGGCGGGACCCGCACGCCGAGGGCCCGGCGCGCCACACCGGACAGCCGCCCGCCCGGGGTCGCCGCGGGCCGCGGCACCGGCACCGGCGGCACACGTCCGGCCCGCCACGCGGCGAGCCCGGTGGTGGCGCCGATGAACAGCACCGCCCCGGCCGGTATCACGAACAGGGCCACGGTGTGCCCGGGCAGGCCCTGCCACACGCCGACGGCGTCGCCGAGCCGTCCGGGGATCCGGCTGCCGAGGGCCTCGGCCAGCGCGGCGGCGGCCACGGCGCCCAGCAGGGCGTAGGCGAGGTGCTGGAGGAGGAAGACGCGCATGACCTGGCCGGGCGTGAAGCCGATCGCCTTCAGCACGGACAGGTCGCGCAGATGCCCCCGGATGCGGGTGCCGATCGCGCCGTGCACGGCGAGTCCGGCGGCGACCAGCGCGCCCAGCCCGAACAGGCCCAGCACCTGGCCGAGGAGCCGGTTGTCGCCCTGCGCCTCGGCCCGGGCCTGCTGCCAGGTGGAGACCTCCCCGATGGCCCCGGCGCCCAGCACGGTCACGGCCCGCTGCACGACGTAGGACGTGTCCTCGGGGTCGGTCAGCCGCAGCCCGATCACCTGCCCGCCGGGGTCCGGCACCGCCTGCGGCAGCGCCCACACCAGGCCCGGCTGCTCACCGGGCCGGTAGCGCGGTTCGGCGCTGTCGGCGAGGCCGACGACGGTCAGCTCGCGGGCGGTGCCGGGCACGGTGAGGGTGTCGCCGGGCTGCGCGAGCAGGGCACGGGCCAGACGGCTCTCCAGGACCACGCCGTTCGGGGTGGCCGGGTCCAGCCAGTGGCCGGAGACCAGGGGCGGGCGGCCGACGGACGGGCGCTCGGCGGTGGCGCGCAGTTCGACCGAGGCGCGGCTGCCGCCCGAGGAGACGGTGGTGGCGGCGGTGGCATAGGGGCCGGCGACCTCGTCGACGCCGTCCAGCGCGGCCAGCTCGCCGGTGTCGGCGGCGGTGTCGGTGTGCAGCCACACGTGCGCCCCGTGCGACTGGGTGAAGACGCGCTGCCAGGGATTGGTCGCGTAGCCGAACAGGGCCGTGGCCAGCAGCAGGGAGGCGACGATGCCCGCGGTGGCCAGGACGAGGAACAGCGCCTCGCCGCGGTGGGTGCGCAGATCGGAGTGGGCCCAGCGCAGGGTGGCTCGCATACGGGTCAGCCCTTCCGGGGATCGTCGTACACGCGCATCTCAGTCCTTCAGCTCCAGCACGCCGGATATGCCGGCGCGGCGCGGCGGGGTGCCGCCGTCGAGGGTGGCGTCGTCGGCGATGCGGCCGTCGAAGAAGCTGATCACCCGGTCCGCGGCGCTCGCCAGCCGGGCGTCGTGCGTGACCAGCAGGATCGTCTGGCCGCGCTGGTGGAAGCGGGACAGCAGCCGCATCACCTCGCGGGTGCCCTTGCTGTCGAGGCTGCCGGCCGGCTCGTCCGCCAGCAGCAGCGGCGGGTGGTTGACCAGGGCCCGGGCCAGGGCCACGCGCTGCTGCTCGCCGCCGGACAGCTCGCCCGGCATGCTGCGCTCCTTGCCGGTCAGCCCCAGCTCGGCCAGGAGCTGCTCCCGCTCGGCCCGGGCCCGCTTCGGCGCGACCCCCGCGAGCAGGGCGGGCAGCTCCACGTTGTCCGCGACGGACAGGTTGGACACGAGGTTGAAGAACTGGAAGACGATCCCGATGCGCTTGCGGCGCTCCACCGCCCAGCGGGCCTCGCTGTAGGCGCCGGTCGGCTCGCCGTCGAGCCAGATGCTGCCCGCGTCCGGCCGCTGGAGCCCGCCGAGCAGGTGCAGCAGCGTCGACTTGCCGGCCCCGGAGGGACCGGTGATCGCCACGAACTCGCCCCGGTGGACGCACAGGTCGACCCCGCGCACGGCGTGGGCGGGCGCGCCCTCGCCGTGGTGGGTCTTCACCAGCCCCTCGGCACGCAGCACAGGAGCGGGACGGTCGTCGCTCACTCCAGCTCCTCCAGCTCTTCCTGGCACCGCTCCAGCCAGTCGAGGTCGGCCTGCAGGTGCAGCATCGCGCCCTCGATGAGCAGGTGGGCGATGCGGTTGTCGCGGTCTTCGGCGGCGGCCAGCTTCGACAGCTGCCGCATGGTGTTCAGGTACTGGCGCCGCTGCTGGTTGATCAGGGCGATCTGGTCGGCGAGGCCGGTCTGCGGGGCGAGCGCCAGCTTCATGAAGAACTCGTCCCGTACCCGCGGCTCGTCCTCGGGCTCCTCGAACCAGGCGCGCAGCGCCTCCCGCCCGGCGTCGGTGAGGTGGTAGACCTTCTTGTTGGGCCGGCTGGACTGCGCCACGTCCTCGCCCTCGATCAGTCCCGACTTCTCGAGGCGGCCGAGGGTCACATAGATCTGGCCGACGTTCGGCTGAGGGTACGCGGAGCCCAGCAGTTGCTCAAGGTCCTGCTTGAGCTCGTAGCCGTGGGCGGGTCCGCGGGCGAGGAGAGCCAGGAGGGGCAGGCGCACGCGTGCAGTCCTCCTGTCCGGTCCAATGTGCTCCAGGCCCTAGTATCGCCCATACCTAACAGGTATACATGGCCTCTGTCCGGGCAAGGGAGCCCGTCGCCGGTGTACAGGGAGGAACCTATGCGGTGGATCCGTGCCGCCGGTAGGGGCCTTCTCGTTCTCGTCGTGGTCCTGACCGGTTACGCGGCCGCCGGAGCGCAGGCGGGCGAGCCGCCGCGGGGCGGCCGCGGGCCGCTCACCCTGGCCACCGCCGGGGACCTCACCGGCTATCTCGGCCCCCTGCTGGAGGGCTGGAACCGCACCCACCCCGGCGAGCGGGTCACCCTCGTCGAGCTGCCCGACTCGGCCGACGAGACCCGGGCCCAGATGGCCACCGACCTGCGCGACGGTGACCGCAGCCGGTTCGACGTGCTCAACATCGACGTCAACTGGACCTCGGAGTTCGCCGCGGCGGGCTGGATCAGACCCCTGCCCCGTGACCGTTTTCCGCTGAGGACCTTCCTCCAGCCGGTCGTGGACACGGCGACCTACGACGGCCGGCTCTACGCGGTCCCGTACGTCACGAACGCGGGTCTGCTGCTGTACCGCAAGGACATCCTCGCCGAGGAGGGCGTCGAGCCGCCGCGCACCTGGGCGGAGTTGGAGCGGTACGCGAGGACCATCGCCCCCAGGCACGGCCTGGACGGGTACGCCGGGCAGTTCCTGCCCTACGAGGGCCTCACCGTCAACGCGGCCGAGGCCGTCTACTCGGCGGGCGGCTCGATCCTCGGCGACGAGGGCGAGCGCGTCACGGTCGACTCGGCGGCGGCCCGCGAGGGCATCGGCTTCCTGGCGCGCGGGGTGCGCGAGGGCTGGATCCCGCAAGAGGCCCTGACGTACAAGGAGGAGGAGTCCAAGCAGGCCTTCCAGGACGGCCGGCTGCTCTTCCTGCGGAACTGGCCCTACGCCTACGTCGGCGCCTCCGCCCCCGGCTCGAAGGTCGCCGGCGAGGTCGGCGCCGTGCCGCTGCCCGGGCCGGACGGGCCGGGGACCAGTGTGCTCGGCGGATCCAACCTGGCCGTCAGCGCGCACGCCCGGCACCCCGACTCCGCGGCCCGGCTGATCGCCTACCTCACCAGTGAGCGCGTCCAGCGCCAGGTCCTCACGCGCGGCGCGCTGCCGCCCGTGCGGGCCGATCTGTACGAGGACCCGGAGCTGATCAGGCGGTTCCCGTACCTGCCGACCCTGCGCGAGAGCGTGCTCACGGCCGAGCCGCGGCCCAAGAGCCCCCGCTACGACCAGGTGAGCCTGGTGGTGCAGGCCGTCGTGCACGACGCGATGGCCGGGCGGCAGACCCCCGAGGCGGCGGTGCGCCGGCTCGCGCGTGAACTGGCGGTCATCTCCGCCCGCTAGTTACATGTTAGGTAACGAGGGCATCTCAAGTGGCTTCGATGTGTCCGATTGTGCCCCTGTTTGTGAGCTCAACCGGCCGGTAGCTTCTGTTCTTTTCGTTGACACCTCTCTGACGCCGCTACATAACATGCATGCATGCTGAGTAAGTACCACTGGTGGCGGGACGCGGTCATCTACCAGGTCTATGTCCGCAGCTTCCTCGACAGCACCGGCGACGGCATCGGCGACCTCGCCGGGGTCCGGGCCGGGCTGCCGTACCTGAAGAAGCTCGGCGTGGACGGGATCTGGCTGAGCCCCTTCTATCCCTCGCCGCAGCACGACCACGGCTACGACGTGGCCGACTACTGCGACGTCGACCCGCTCTTCGGCGACCTCGGCGAGTTCGACCTGCTGATGGGCTCCGCCCGGCGGCTCGGCATCAGGGTGCTGCTCGACATCGTCCCCAACCACTGCTCCAGCGAGCACCCCTGGTTCCGCGAGGCGCTCGCCGCCGCCCCCGGCAGCCCCGCCCGGGCCCGCTTCCACTTCGCCGACGGCCGCGGCCCCGACGGCTCCGAGCCGCCCAACAACTGGCACTCGATGTTCGGCGGCCCCGCCTGGACCCGGGTCACCGAGCCCGACGGGCGGCCCGGCCAGTGGTACCTGCACATGTTCGCGCCCGAGCAGCCCGACTGGAACTGGCGCAACCCGCAGATCGCCGCCGAGTTCGACCGGATCCTGCGGTTCTGGCTGGACCGGGGCATCGACGGCTTCCGCATCGACGTCGCCGCCGGCCTCTTCAAGCACCCGGAACTGCCCGACTCCGACGACCCGGAGGCCGACGCCCGCACCCGCGACTCGGTCAACCCGCTCGCCTGGAACCAGCCCGAGGTGCACGACGTGTGGCGCCGCTGGCGCTCCCTCTGCGAGGAGTACACCGCGCGCGACGGCCGCGAACGCCTCCTCGTCGGCGAGGTCTCCGTCCCCACCGCCCGCGAGCACGCCCAGTACGTCCGCCCCGACGAACTGCACCAGGCCTTCTTCTTCGACCTGCTCAGCGCGCCCTGGGACCCGGACGCCTTCCGCAAGGTCATCTCCGAGGCCATGCAGGACATCGCCGGCACCGGCTCCACGGTCACCTGGGTCCTCAACAACCACGACCAGGTCCGCACCGTCACCCGCTACGGCGAACCCGCCACCGAGGGCAGCGGCCTCGGCGCCGCCCGGGCCCGCGCCGCCGCGCTGCTGATGCTGGCGCTGCCCGGAGCCGCCTACATCTACCAGGGCGAGGAACTCGGCCTGCCCGAGGTCGTCGACCTGCCCGACGACGTGCTCACCGACCCGATCTTCCGCCGCACCGGCAGCAGGGCCCGCATCCGCGACGGCTGCCGCGTGCCGCTGCCCTGGTCGGGCCAGGCCTCCCCGTTCGGCTTCACCCCGGGCGCGGAGAGCGCCAAGCCGTGGCTGCCGCAGCCCGAGTACTTCGCCCAGTACGCCACCGACCGCGCCCTGGCCGACACCCGCTCCTTCTGGCACCTGTACCGCGACGGCCTCCAGCTGCGCTCCGCGCTGCCCCAGCTGGGCGAGGGCACCCTGCGCTGGCTGGACACCCCGCCCGGCGTGCTCGCCTTCGAGCGCGACGACCTGGTGTGTGCCGTCAACTTCGGCACCGCCCCCACCCCCGCGCCGGTCTCCGGCACCCCGCTGCTCGCCAGCGGCCCCTGCCCGCCCGGAGTGCTCTCCGGCTCGACGGCCGCCTGGTGGATCCGTTCCTGAACGCACCGCAAGTCAACTTCCCGAAGGGACATCAACGATGATGCGACGACGTACCACCCTGCTCACCGGCTGCACCGCACTCGTCCTGGCACTCGGCGCGACCGCCTGCGGCGGCGGCCCCGTCGCGGCAGGCGGCGGCGACAAGGCCCTCGACGGCCAGACCGTCACCGTGGCGGGCGTCTGGTCCGGCACCGAGCAGAAGAACTTCCAGAAGGTGCTGGACGCCTTCACCGAGAAGACCGGCGCCAAGACGCAGTTCACGTCCACCGGTGACAACGTCTCCACCGTCGTCGGCAGCAAGATCGAGGGCGGCAACGCCCCCGACGTCGTGATGGTCCCGCAGGTCGGCGTGCTCAAGCAGTTCGCGCAGAAGGGCTGGATCAAGCCGCTGTCGAAGAAGACCGAGCAGGCCGTCGACGCGGGCTACGCCCCCGTGTGGAAGGAGTACGGCAGCGTCGACGGCACGCTGTACGGCCTGTACTTCAAGGCCGCGCACAAGTCGACCGTCTGGTACAGCCCCGACGCCCTCGCCCAGGCCGGCGTGAAGCCCCCGAAGACGTACGACGAGATGCTCGAGGCCGGGCAGACCGTCTCCGACTCCGGGCTCGCCGCGTTCTCCGTCGCCGGTCAGGACGGCTGGACGCTCACCGACTGGTTCGAGAACATCTACCTCTCCCAGGCCGGGCCCGAGAAGTACGACGCCCTCGCCGCGCACGAGCTGAAGTGGACCGACTCCTCCGTGGTCGACGCCCTCACCACGCTCGGCAAGCTCTTCAAGGACAAGCAGCTCATCGCGGGCGGTCAGAAGGGCGCCCTGAACACCGACTTCCCCGGCTCGGTGGAGAAGGTGTTCGGACCCGAGCCCGAGGCGGGCATGGTCTACGAGGGCGACTTCGTCGCCGGTGTCGCCAAGGACCAGTTCGGCAAGAAGGTCGGCGAGGACGCGAACTTCTTCCCCTTCCCGGCGGTCGGCGGCGGCGAGGCCCCGGTGGTCAGCGGCGGTGACGCGGCCGTCGTCCTCAAGGACGGCAAGAACCAGAAGGCCGCCCAGGCCCTCCTGGAGTACCTGGCCACCCCGGAGGCCTCCGCGGTGTGGGCCGAGGCCGGCGGTTTCCTCTCCCCGAACAAGAAGCTCGACCTCGCCTCCTACGGCGACGACGTCACCCGCGCCACCGCCAAGTCCCTCGTCGAGGCCGGCGACTCGGTCCGCTTCGACATGTCCGACCAGGCCCCGGCGGCCTTCGGCGGCACCAAGGGCACCGGCGAGTGGAAGCTGCTCCAGGACTTCCTGCGCGACCCGTCCGACCCGAAGGGCACCGCGGCGAAGCTGGAGGCCGCGGCGGCCAAGGCGTACCAGGACTGATACGCCATGACAGCCACCCTCGTGAAAGAGACGAGCCCGCCGACGCCGGGCCCGGTCGCCGACCGCACCCGGCGGCTGCGGCGGCGCGGGAAGATCGTCGCCCTGCTGTTCGTCTTCCCGGCGCTGCTCCTGCTCGGCGCGCTCGTCGTCTACCCCGTCCTGTTCAGCGTCGGCCGCAGCTTCTTCGACGCCTCCGGCACGACCTTCGTCGGCGGCGACAACTACACCGAGATGTTCCGCGACCCGGCGACCCTCAAGGCCGTGCGCAACACGGCGATCTGGGTCGTCGTGGCCCCCGCCCTGCTCACCGGACTCGGCCTGATCCTGGCCGTCCTGGTCGAGAAGGTCCGCTGGGCCACCGCCTTCAAACTGCTCCTGTTCATGCCGATGGCGGTCTCCTTCCTCGCCGCCGGCATCATCTTCCGGCTCGCCTACGACGAGGACCCGGACAAGGGCGTGCTGAACGCGGCGGTCGTCTCCGTCCACGACGCGTTCAAGGAGCAGTCCTCCTACCCGACGGCCCGGGCGCGGGACGGGCAGGGCCTGACGAAGGAGAAGGACGGCTCCTACCGCACGAGCGGGTCCGTCTCGCCCGGCGACGCGGTGACGCTGGGCCTGGTCGGCGTGCAGCCCGGCGACCTGCCCGGCGACGCCCGGCCCGCCTCCGGGGCGGTGCGGCAGCAGGCCGCCGCCGACGAACTGCGCGGTGTGGTCTACCTGGACTTCACCCCCGGCGGGGGAGGCGAACAGGGCAAGGTCGACGCGCGGGAGAGCGGACTGCCCGGGATGAAGGTCGCGGCGGTCCGCGACGGCGAGCGGGTCGCCACGGCGACGACCGGTGCCGACGGCTCCTTCCGCTTCGAGGACCTGGAGCCGGGCTCCTACGCGGTGGAACTGCCGGCGTCCAACTTCGCCCCGCCCTACGAGGGCGTCTCCTGGCTGGGCCCCGCGCTGGTCACCCCGGCGATCATCGGCGCCTACCTGTGGATCTGGACCGGCTTCGCGATGGTCCTCATCGGTGCGGGCCTGTCGACCCTGCCCCGGGACGCCCTGGAGGCGGCCCGGATGGACGGCGCGAACGAGTGGCAGATCTTCCGCCGCATCACGGTCCCGCTGCTCGCCCCGGTCCTCACGGTCGTCTTCGTCACCCTCGTCATCAACGTGATGAAGGTCTTCGACCTCGTCTACATCATCGCGCCGGGGCCCGTGCAGGAGGACGCCACCGTGCTGGCCACGCAGATGTGGCTGGTGTCGTTCGGCGGCGGCAACAACCAGGGGCTCGGCAGCGCGCTCGGGGTGCTGCTCCTGCTGCTGGTCGTCCCCGCCATGGTCTTCAACGTCCGCCGCTTCCGAAGGAGTCAGCGATGAACGCGGTACGGCGCTCCCTGGGCAACGGCGTCGTCCAGGCCTTTCTCGTGCTGGTCGGCCTGGTGTGGATGACACCGCTGGCCGGGCTGTTCCTGTCCTCGCTGCGGTCCGCCGAGGACACGGCGAAGGGCGGCTGGTGGACGGTGTTCACCAGCCCCGGGCAGCTCTCCTTCGACAACTACTCGGCGCTGCTGCAGAACGCCGGCATCACCCAGGCGTTCTGGAACACGGTGCTGATCTCGGTGCCGACCACGGTGCTGGTCGTGGTCGTCGCGGCGCTCGCCGGGTACGCGTTCGCGTGGCTGGACTTCCCCGGGCGGGAGACGATCTTCCTGGTCGTCGTCGCGCTGCTGGTCGTGCCCGTGCAGATCGGCCTGCTGCCGGTCGCCAAACTCTTCGGGCAGCTCGGCCTGTTCGGCACGATCCCCGGGGTCGTGCTCTTCCACGTCGCCTACGGCCTGCCGTTCGCGGTGTTCCTGCTGCGCAACTACTTCGCCGAGATGCCGAAGGAGATGCTGGAGGCGGCCCGGATGGACGGCGGCAGCGAGTGGCGCATCTTCACGCGCCTGGTCCTGCCGGTGGGCCGCCCGGCGATCGCCTCCCTGGCCATCTTCCAGTTCCTGTGGGTGTGGAACGACATGCTGGTGGCCCTGCTGTTCGCGGACAGCTCCGCACAGCCGCTGACCGTGGAACTCCAGTCCCAGATACGCCAGTTCGGCAGCAACATCGACGTCCTGGCCCCCGGGGCGTTCCTGTCCCTGATCGTCCCGGTCGTGGTGTTCTTCGCGTTCCAGAGGCACTTCGTGCAGGGGGTGATGGCGGGGTCGGTCAAGTAGCCGCCGCCCCGGCCCTCCGGCCGCCCACCGCAGCCTGCGTGCGCTCCACGTGCGCGCGCAGGCTGCGCGGTGGGCGGCCGGTGAGCCGCTCGACCGTGTCGGTGACCCGGTCCTCGGCCCCCGCGGCGATGTCCCGGTCCAGACCGGCGAGGACCGCGGCGAACTCCGGCGGGAGGCTCCGTGCCAGCCGGTCGCGCAACTGCTCGTACGTCAGCCGCCGGTGGGTCACGGGACGCCCCGTCACCTCGCTGAGAACGGCGGCGGCGTCGTCGTAGCTCAGCGCCTGCGGCCCGGTGACGACCAGATCTCCGCCCGCGTCGCCGTCGCAGGTCAGCGCGTGCGCGGCGACGGCGGCGATGTCGTCGGCGTCCACGAAGGCCACGCGCCCGTCGCCCGTCGCGGTCCGTACGACTCCTTCTTCGCGGATGCTCCGGGCGTGCTCGTGGTCACCGGTGAGGTTCTGCATGAACCACGAGGGCCGCAAGGCCGCCCACGTCTCGAACAGGCCGGGCAGGGCCTGCTGCACCTGCCCCACGGCCGGGCCGCCGGAGGGGATCGCCGACGATCCGAGCAGCACGGCCCGGCCCACCCCGGCCGCGCGGGCCCGTTCCAGGAACGGCAGCATGACGGCGGCCGGGTCGGGGTCCCCGACCGGCGGGACCAGGTAGACCCGGTCCACGTCCCGCAGCGCCTCCTCGAACGTCCCCGGGTCGTACCAGTCGAACCGGACCGGCTCGGCGCCGGCGACCGGGGTCGCACGGCGGCTCGCGGCCCGAACCCGCCGGCCTCGCGCGGTCAGCAGCCGGGTCACGCGTCCGCCGGTCGTGCCGGTGGCGCCGACGACGAGGGTGGCGGCGCTCACCGGGCGCTCCCCGCGAAGTCGGCGGTGCCGTCCTGGGGGACGGCGAGCGGGTTCCAGTAGTCGCGGTAGTGGGTGAGACGGCCGTCGGTGACCGTCACCACGGCGATGTACGTCATGTCGTACGGGGCGCCGCTCGCGACCAGCCGCCCCACCGCGCGCATCTCCACCACGACGGTCGCCGGGTCGTCGGTGCGGTGGATCGTCAGGTCGGGGATCTCCCGCAGGTCGATGTGGTCGGGGTAGTCCCGCATGTAGTCGAGGACGGCGGCCTTGCCCTCCAGCCGCCTCGGCCACCCCTCGGGCGCGAACGGGAACTCCATGACACCGTCGTCGTCCCAGAGCCCGACCCAGCCGTCGACGTCCTTGTCGAGCAGCAGCCGCAGACTGCGGCGGAACACGTCGGCGGGGGACGGGGACGGCGTCGGGAGTGCCGTGGACGAAGCCGATGACGGAGCAGTGGACGAAGTCATGGATGAAGTCATGGGAATCCCTCCGATACGATACGGACCGCTGGTCCGCTTGAAAGAGAATACGGACCCGCGGTCCGCTTCGCAAGATGCGGACCTGTAGTCCGCTTCACGGCCCGGAGGAGACGGAGGCATCCCGTGCCCGAACGCAAGCCCCGCGCGGACGCCTTGCGCAACCGCGAGTCCGTGCTGGCGGCGGCCGACCGGCTCTTCGCCACGTGCGCGAGCCCCGAGGACGTGACCATGGCCGACATCGCGGCGGCCGCCGGCGTCGGCAAGGGCACCCTCTTCCGCGGCTTCGGCGACCGCACCGGCCTGATCCGCGCGCTCTACGAGTCCCGGCTCGAACCGATCCGCCTCGCCGTCGCCGAGGGCCCTCGCCCGCTGGGGCCCGCGACGCCCCCCGCCGACCGCGTCCCGGCCCTCCTCGACGCCCTGCTGTGCTTCAAGATCGACCACCGGCACCTGTCCGTGGCCCTGGAGGGCACGGCGAGCGACAGCCCCTACCGCGCCGCGCACTACGACTGGTGGCACGGCACGCTCCGGGACGTCCTGGAAAAGCTCCCCGGCTTCCCCGATGCCGGCTTCACCGCCCACGCGCTGCTGGCCGCGGTCCGCGCGGACCTCGTCGACCACCTCACCGGCCGGGAGCACCTGACACGTGAGCGGCTCCGGGTTGAGCTGGCCGCCTACACCGCCCGGGTGCTGGGCGGCAGCTGAGCGCCGGGCACACCGAAGCGGCCGGACCCCCTGCGATCAAGGGTTCCGGCCGCTCCGGTGAAGAGGCAGCGCGACGTGCGCGCCGTCAGGCGGACGCCGGCGGATACAGCGACCGCGGCAGCTCCGAAGCCGCCGCCGCGTCCAGCAGCCACAGGGTGCGGCTGCGGCCGTACGCCCCGGCCGCCGGGGCCTGGATCTCGCCCGCGCCCGACAGGGCGATCGCCGCCGCCCGCGCCTTGTCCTCGCCGGCCGCGAGCAGCCACACCTCGCGGGCCGCGCGGATCGCCGGCAGTGTCAGCGTCACCCGTGTCGGCGGCGGCTTGGGCGCGCCGCGCACGCCGACCACCGTGCGGTCGGTCTCCCGGACCGCCGGCAGCTCCGGGAAGAGGGACGCGACGTGCGTGTCCGGGCCGACGCCCAGCATCAGCACGTCGAACGCGGGGACGGGCCCGTGGTTCTCCGGGCCGGCCGCGGCCGCCAGTTCCTCCGCGTACGCGGCGGCCGCCGCTTCCACGTCGTCGCCGTGCGGGCCGTCCGACGCGGGCATCGCGTGCACCCGCTTCGGGTCGAGCGGCACCGCGTCCAGCAGCGCCCCCCTGGCCTGCGTGACGTTGCGCTCCGGGTCGCCCTCGGGCAGGAAGCGCTCGTCGCCCCACCACAGGTCCAGCCGCGACCAGTCGACGGCGTCCCGTGCCGGGGCGGCCGCCAGCGCGGCCAGCAGGCCGTTGCCGTTGCGGCCGCCGGTCAGGACCACCGACGCCGAGCCCCGGGAGGCCTGCGCGTCGACGATCCGGGTGATCAGCCGGGCCGCCGCGGCCTGCGCCATCAGCTCCTTGTCCCGGTGGACGACCAGCTGCGGTGCCGTACTCACTTCACCTCCGCCTTCCGGACCGGTTCCGGCGTGGGCGGCTCCTGCTTCACCGGCGCCTGGGCCGTCGCCTGCGCAGCGGGAGCTTTCGCAGCCGCCTCGACGGGCGTGGGGCGGGCGAGCCGGGCACGCCCGTCACTTTTGGGCACCGGGCCCGAGGCCTTCAGCCGGTCCACCCCGTACCGCAGGGCCGAGGCGTACGTGTCGTCCGGGTCCAGCCGGCGCAGCTCCTCCGCGATCAGCTCGGCCGTTTCGCGGCGCTTGAGCGCCACCGCACGGTCGGGCTGGCCCTCGATGGAGAGCGTGGCCAGGGAGCCGTCGGCACGGTCCAGGCGGATCGGGCCGCAGGTGGTGTCCATGCGGACCGCCGTCAGACCCGGGCCGCTGGACAGCGACCGCTGCACGGGGACGTCCAGCCGGTCCGCGAGCCACATCGCCAGCAGCTCGCAGCTCGGGTTGAACTCCTCGCCCTCCACCTCGACGGACCTGACCTCGCAGGCCACCTGGTCCAGGGCCGCGGCCAGCATGGAACGCCAGGGCGTGATGCGGGTCCAGGACAGGTCCGTGTCGCCGGGGGTGTAGGTGCCGGACCGGGTGGCCAGGTCCCGCACCGGCTGCTCGGAGGCGTAGGTGTCGGTGACGCGGCGCTGCCCGAGGGCCCCCAAGGGGTCCTTCGCCGGGTCGAGCGGAGCGTTCACCGGCCACCAGACCACCACCGGCGCGTCCGGCAGCAGCAGCGGCAGCACCACCGACTGGGCGTGGTCGGCGACCTCGCCGTACAGCCGCAGCACCACCGTCTCGCCCGTGCCGGCGTCCGCGCCGACCCGGACCTCCGCGTCCAGCCGGGACTGCGTGCGGTCGCGGGGCGAGCGGGAGACGCGCTTGATGACCACCAGCGTGCGCGAGGGGTGCTCGTGCGCGGCGTCGCTCGCGGCCCTCAGCGCGTCGTAGGCGTTCTCCTCGTCCGTCACGATGACCAGCGTGAGCACCATGCCGACCGCGGGGGTGCCGATCGCCCGGCGGCCCTGCACCAGCGCCTTGTTGATCTTGCTGGCCGTGGTGTCGGTCAGGTCTGTCTTCATGGCCGGCGCCAGCTCCGTCCGTGTCGCTCGAGCATTTCGTCCGCCTCGACGGGCCCCCAGGTACCGGCCGGGTACTGGGCGGGCTTGCCGTTGGTGTCCCAGTACTCCTCGATCGGGTCGAGGATCTTCCAGGACAGCTCGACCTCCTCGGTGCGCGGGAAGAGGTTCGAGTCACCGAGCAGGACGTCCAGGATGAGCCGCTCGTACGCCTCGGGGCTGGACTCCGTGAAGGACTCGCCGTACGCGAAGTCCATCGACACGTCCCGGATCTCCATCGACGTGCCCGGCACCTTGGAGCCGAAGCGGACCGTCACGCCCTCGTCCGGCTGGACGCGGATGACGATCGCGTTGGAGCCGAGCTCCTCGGTGGCGGTGGAGTCGAAGGGGGAGTGCGGGGCCCGCTGGAAGACGACCGCGATCTCCGTCACCCGGCGGCCGAGCCGCTTGCCGGTGCGCAGGTAGAAGGGGACGCCCGCCCAGCGGCGGTTGTCGATCTCCAGCTTGATCGCGGCGTAGGTGTCGGTCTTCGAGGAGGCGTCGATGCCCTCCTCCTCCAGATAACCGCGCACCTTGGTGCCGCCCTGCCAGCCGGCCGCGTACTGGGCGCGCACGGTGTCGCGGCCCAGGTCCTGCGGCAGCCGCACCGCTCCGAGGACCTTGGTCTTCTCGGCGGCCAGCGCGTCCGCGTCGAAGGACGCGGGCTCCTCCATGGCCGTCAGGGCCATCAGCTGGAGCAGGTGGTTCTGGATGACGTCACGGGCGGCGCCGATGCCGTCGTAATAGCCGGCCCGGCCGCCGATGCCGATGTCCTCGGCCATGGTGATCTGCACGTGGTCGACGAAGGACCGGTTCCAGATCGGCTCGAACATCGTGTTGGCGAAGCGCAGCGCCAGGATGTTCTGGACGGTCTCCTTGCCCAGGTAGTGGTCGATGCGGAAGACCTGGTCCGGGGCGAAGACCTCGTGGACGACCTTGTTCAGTTCCTCGGCCGACTTCAGGTTGTGCCCGAACGGCTTCTCGATCACCGCGCGCCGCCAGGAACCGCCGGTCTGGTCCGCCAGCCCGTGCTTCTTCAGCTGCTGGATGACCACCGGGAAGGACTTCGGCGGCACCGAGAGGTAGAAGGCGAAGTTGCCGCCCGTGCCCTGCGCCTTGTCCAGCTCCTCGATCGTGGAGCGCAGCCGCTCGAACGCGTCGTCGTCGTCGAACGTGCCCTGCACGAACCGCATGCCCTGGATGAGCTGCTGCCAGACCTCCTCGCGGAAGGGCGTGCGGGCGTGCTCCTTGACCGCGTCGTGCACCTCCTGCGCGAAGTCCTCGTGCGCCCACTCGCGGCGGGCGAAGCCCACCAGCGAGAAGCCCGGCGGCAGCAGACCCCGGTTGGCCAGGTCGTACACGGCGGGCATGAGCTTCTTGCGGGACAGGTCGCCCGTGACGCCGAAGATGACCAGGCCCGACGGCCCCGCGATACGCGGGAGCCGTCGGTCCGCGGGGTCACGCAGCGGATTGCTGCTCGACACCTGTTCAGCCCTCCGAGGGGGCGAGGCGCTTCAGCTCGGCCTCGGTCGACTTCAGCAGGTCGTTCCAGGAGTCCTCGAACTTCTCGACGCCCTCCTTCTCCAGCAGCTGGACGACCTCGTCGTACTTGATCCCCAGCCGCTCGACCGCGTCGAGGTCGGCGCGGGCCTGCTCGTAGGTGCCGGCGACGGTGTCGCCGGTGATCTCGCCGTGGTCCTCGGTGGCGAACAGGGTCGCCTCCGGCATGGTGTTCACCGTGTTCGGGGCGACCAGCTCGGTGACGTACATGGTGTCGCTGTACGCCTTGTCCTTCACGCCGGTCGACGCCCACAGCGGACGCTGCTTGTTGGCGCCGGCCTTCTCCAGGGCGTTCCAGCGGTCCGAGGAGAAGACCTCCTCGTACGCCTGGTAGGCGAGGCGGGCGTTGGCGACGGCGGCCTTGCCGCGCAGGGCCTTGGCCTCGTCGGTGCCCAGGGCGTCGATCCGCTTGTCGATCTCGGTGTCCACGCGGGACACGAAGAACGAGGCCACGGAGTGGATCTGCGACAGGTCCAGGCCGCGCTCCTTGGCCTTCTCCAGGCCGGTCAGGAACGCGTCCATGACCTTGCGGTAGCGCTCCAGCGAGAAGATCAGCGTGACGTTGACGCTGATGCCCAGGCCGATGGTCTCGGCGATCGCCGGGATGCCCGCCTCGGTCGCCGGGATCTTGATGAGGGTGTTGGGGCGGTCCACCAGCCACGCGAGCTGCTTGGCCTCGGCGACGGTGGCCCGCGTGTTGTGCGCCAGGCGCGGGTCGACCTCGATCGAGACGCGGCCGTCCTTGCCGCCGGTGGCGTCGAAGACGGGGCGCAGCACGTCGGCGGCGTCGCGGACGTCCGCCGTGGTGATCATGCGGATGGCCTCTTCGACGGTGACCTCACGGGCCGCGAGGTCGGTCAGCTGCGTGTCGTAGCCGTCGCCCTGGGAGATCGCCTTCTGGAAGATCGACGGGTTGGTGGTGACGCCCACGACGTGCTGCTGGTCGATCAGCTCGGCGAGGTTGCCGGACGTGATCCGCTTGCGCGACAGGTCGTCCAGCCAGATCGCCACGCCTTCCTCGGAGAGGCGCTTGAGTGCGTCTGTCATGGAAATTCCATCTCCTACGTGTCGTATATGAGCGTCAGCGCTGGGCTGCGGCGATCGATTCCCGGGCGGCGGCGGCCACGTTCTCGGCAGTGAAGCCGAACTCCCGGAAGAGCACCTTGCCGTCGGCCGAAGCACCGAAGTGCTCCAGGGAAACGATGCGGCCGGCGTCCCCGACGTACTTGTGCCAGGTGAGACCGATGCCGGCCTCCACCGCGACACGCGCCTTGACGGACGGCGGCAGGACGCTGTCCCGGTACCCCTGGTCCTGCTGCTCGAACCACTCCACGGACGGCATCGACACCACGCGCGTGGGCACGCCGGCGCCCTGGAGCTGCTCACGCGCCTCGACGGCGACGTGCACCTCCGAGCCGGTGGCGATGAGGATCACCTCGGGGTCGCCGCCCTCGGCCTCGAACAGGACGTAACCGCCCTTGGCCGCGTCGTCGTTGGGCTCGTAGGTCGGCACGCCCTGCCGGGTCAGCGCCAGGCCGTGCGGCTGGCCCTTGCCGAACTCCTTCGTCCAGCGGCGCAGGATCTCGCGCCAGGCGATGGCCGTCTCGTTGGCGTCGGCCGGGCGCACGACGTTCAGGCCCGGGATGGCGCGCAGCGAGGCGAGGTGCTCGACCGGCTGGTGCGTCGGGCCGTCCTCACCGAGACCGATGGAGTCGTGCGTCCACACGTACGTCACCGGCAGGTGCATCAGCGCCGACAGCCGCACCGCGTTGCGCATGTAGTCGGAGAACACCAGGAAGGTGCCGCCGTAGATGCGGGTGTTGCCGTGCAGCGCGATGCCGTTCATCTCGGCGGCCATCGCGTGCTCGCGGATGCCGAAGTGGATCGTGCGGCCGTACGGGTCCGCCTCCGGCAGCGGGTTGTCCGCCGGGAGGAAGGAGCTGGTCTTGTCGATCGTGGTGTTGTTCGAGCCGGCCAGGTCGGCCGAGCCGCCCCACAGCTCGGGGATGACGGCGCCCAGCGCCTGGAGGACCTTGCCGGACGCGGCGCGGGTCGCGACACCCTTGCCGACCTCGAAGACCGGGATCTTCTCCTCCCAGCCCTTGGGCAGCTCGCCCTTGGCGATCCGGTCGTACTCGGCGGCGCGCTCGGGGTTGTTGTCGCGCCACTGCTGGTACGCCTTCTCCCACACCGCGCGTGCCGCCTGGCCCCGCTCCAGCGCCTTGCGGGTGTGCGTGATGACCTCGTCGGAGACCTCGAAGGTCTGCTCCGGGTCGAAGCCCAGGACCCGCTTGGTGGCCGCGACCTCGTCGTCGCCGAGCGCCGAGCCGTGGGCGGCCTCGGTGTTCTGCGCGTTCGGGGCCGGCCAGGCGATGATCGAGCGCATCGCGATGAACGACGGCCGGTCCGTGACGGCCTTGGCCTGCTGGATCGCCTCGTAGATCGCGGCCGGGTCCAGGTCGCCGTTCTCCTGCGGCTCGACCCGCTGCACGTGCCAGCCGTAGGCCTCGTACCGCTTGACGGTGTCCTCGGAGACGGCCGTCTCGGTGTCGCCCTCGATCGAGATGTGGTTGTCGTCCCACAGCAGGATCAGGTTGCCGAGCTTCTGATGGCCGGCCAGCGAGGACGCCTCGGCGGAGATGCCCTCCTGGAGGCAGCCGTCACCGGCGATGCAGTAGACGAAGTGGTCGAAGGGCGACTCGCCCTCCGGGGCCTCCGGGTCGAACAGGCCGCGCTCGTAGCGGGCGGCCATCGCCATGCCCACCGCGTTGGCGACACCCTGGCCGAGCGGGCCGGTCGTCGTCTCCACACCGGTCGTGTGCCCGTACTCGGGGTGGCCGGGGGTCTTCGAGCCCCAGGTGCGGAAGGACTTCAGGTCGTCCAGCTCCAGGCCGAAGCCGGCCAGGTAGAGCTGGGTGTAGAGGGTCAGGGACGAGTGGCCGGCGGACAGCACGAAGCGGTCCCGCCCGACCCAGTCGGCGTCCGCCGGGTCGTGCCGCATCACCTTCTGGAAGAGGGTGTAGGCGGCGGGCGCCAGGCTCATGGCCGTGCCGGGATGGCCGTTACCGACCTTCTGTACGGCATCGGCGGCCAGGACACGCGCGGTGTCGACGGCCCGCTGGTCCAACTCGGTCCACTCGAGGTCTGTGGTGGTCGGCTTGATGCTCACCCTGGGTCAGGGCTCCTCTCCACATGTCGGATGCCGGTGTCTCGGGGCGCCCACCGGCCGCAGCCGAGCCTACCCCCGTGGGACGTGCGTTCTTTCGAGTCACTCCAGAGTGCAGGGACTCATTCCGATCCGCCTCCCGACCGGTCCGTACCGCATTCGACAGGTGAATACGGAGCCGCTCATCCGGGTGCTCAATCGAGCTTCCGGCCGCCCGTCGGAAGCCGCCCGCCAACACGAGGCGACCCCCGCGAATGTCCGACTCTGGGCAACGTCTAAAGTGGCGTGGTACGCGCGAGCCTTTACCGTCACTTCACACGGTGGGGCTCGCTGGACTGTCTCTGTAGGGGTGTGCGTGACGGCCGTTGAATCCCGTCCAGCGGGTCTGCTCGGGACGGACCAGAGCCCGGCCCACCGGCCGTTCGGGGCCCGTGTCATGGCGTTCGTGGCTCTCACCAAGCCGCGGATCATCGAACTGCTGCTGATCACCACGGTGCCGGTGATGTTCCTGGCGCAGCAGGGCGTGCCCGACCTGACGCTGGTGCTGCTGACCTGCGTCGGCGGCTACATGTCCGCGGGCGGCGCCAACGCCCTCAACATGTACATCGACCGCGACATCGACGCGCTGATGGACCGCACCTCGCAGCGCCCGCTGGTCACCGGCATGGTCAGCCCGCGCGAGTGCCTCGCCTTCGGCATCACCCTGGCGATCACGTCGACCCTGCTGTTCGGCCTCACCGTGAACTGGCTGAGCGCCTGGCTCTCCCTCGGCGCGCTCCTGTTCTACGTGGTCGTCTACACGATGATCCTCAAGCGCCGCACCTCGCAGAACATCGTCTGGGGCGGCATCGCCGGCTGCCTGCCGGTGCTGATCGGCTGGTCCTCGGTCACGAACTCGATGTCGTGGGCGCCGATCATCCTGTTCCTCGTGATGTTCTTCTGGACGCCGCCGCACTACTGGCCGCTGTCCATGAAGGTCAAGGAGGACTACGCGCGCGTGGGCGTGCCGATGCTGCCGGTGGTCGCCTCCAACAAGGTCGTCGCCAAGCAGATCGTGATCTACAGCTGGGTCATGGTCGCCGTCTCCCTGCTGCTGACCCCGCTCGGCTACACCGGCTGGTTCTACACGGCGGTCGCCCTGCTGGCGGGCGGCTTCTGGCTCTGGGAGGCGCACGGCCTGCAGAACCGCGCGAAGGCCGAGGTGACGGGCGCGAAGCTGAAGGAGATGCGCCTGTTCCACTGGTCGATCACATACGTGTCGCTGCTGTTCGTGGCCGTCGCGGTCGACCCGTTCCTGCGCTGACGCCCTGACGCACGTCACACCGCCCCGCCCTCGCGAGTGGATCTACTCGTGAGTAGCATCCTGGTCATGGCAGAGACGCAGCAGGTTGACCCGAAGGCCGAGCGCAAGGCCGCCCGGCTCGCCCAGCAGATCAGCTCCTTCTCCAAGGCCCACGGCGGCGCCGAGGGCCAGATCGCCTACCTCGGCGAGCGCGGCGCCCGCATCGTCCTGGTCGGCGAGGACGGCAACTGGGGCGACCTGGTCGCCCCCTCCTTCGAGATCGCCGAGAAGGCGGTGGAGAAGTCGGGCATCACCCGCCACGAGTCCTTCGACGGCGAGTTCGCCGCGAAGGTGAAGACGGGCCGCTACGAGTGGAGCCGTATGGCCGGTATCCAGGTGGGCGGCCCCAAGAACGACTGACCCGCTTTCGGGGGCGCGGGGAACTGCGCGAGCAACCCCATCCGGTCCGCAGCCGCCGTACGGCGCCGGCCGCCCACCCCGGGACCGCGACCTCGCACCCGCTTCACCCGTTAGGACCCGTAGAACAACGCGGTCCACGGGGAGGCCCGGATGATCGAAACGCCGTCCCTCGTGGACCAGTACTGCCACGGAGTGCTGCGCACGGAGCTGGGCCTCGGCACCTTCGAGGCCCATCTCCTGCGCACCGAGGGCCCGCCCGCCCCCGGCACCACCCTGTTCGACACCCAGACCGGCTTCGCCGTCAGACGCTGGTGCCCGCCCCTGCTCGGCCTGGAACCCCACTGCCCACCGGCCCGCTACCTGGCCCGCCGCCGCGAACTCGGCGTGCTGGAATCAGGCCGCAGACTGCTGCGCGGCAGCGGCATCACCACCTACCTGGTCGACTCCGGGCTTCCCGGCGACCTCACCGAACCCGGCGAGCTGGCCTCCGCCGCAGCCGCCGAGGCCCATGAGATCGTCCGGCTGGAACTCCTCGCCGAGCAGGTCGCCGACACCTCCGGAACCGTCGAGTCCTTCCTGGCCAACCTCGCCGAGTCGGTCCACGCGGCCGCCGCGCACGCCGTCGCCTTCACCTCCGTGGCCGGGGTACGGCACGGCCTCGCGCTGGCGCCCGAGCCGCCCGGGCCGGGAGAGGTGCGCGGAGCCGCCGGGCGCTGGCTCGCCGGGCGCGGCGTCGGCGGGGAGCTGAGCGACCCCGTACTGCTGCGGCACCTGCTGTGGAGCGCGGTCGCCTCCGGGCGGCCGCTCCAGCTGCACGCGGGGCTCGGCGCCCCGGGCCTGCGCATCGACCGTACGGACCCGGTGCTGCTGACGGACTTCGTCCGGGCCACCGCCGGGCTCGGCACGGACCTCGTGCTGCTGCACGGCTACCCGTACCACCGGCACGCCGCCCATCTCGCCGGCGTCTTCCCGCACGTCCACGTCGACTGCGGCGCCGCCCTGGTGCGCACCGGCGCCCGGGCCGCGACCGTCCTGGCGGAGATCCTGGAGCTGGCCCCCTTCGGCAAGGTCCTCTTCTCCACCGGCGCCCGGGGGCTGCCCGAGCTGCACGTGGTGGGCGCCCGGCTGTTCCGCGAGGCGCTCGGCCGGGTGCTGGGCACCTGGGTCGCGGAGGGCGCCTGGTCCCTGGGCGACGCGCAGCGCGTGGCGAACATGCTGGCCTCGGCGAACGCGCGCCGGGTGTACGGGCTCGGGAAGGGCGGATGAGCGCCCGGCGCCGGCCCTAGGCCTTGGTGAGGCTGGCCTCGGCCGCGGGGCCGGGCACGTCGGCCAGGACCTCCGGGCGTTCGCGCAGCGACAGCGCCACACGCAGCACCCAGATCCACATCACGGCCGAACCGAGCATGTGCAGACCGACCAGGACCTCGGGCAGATCGGTGAAGTACTGGACGTAGCCGATGACGCCCTGGGCGAGCAGGATCAGGAACAGCTCGCGAGTGCGGTGCAGCGGGCCCTTCGGCGCGTCGACGGCCTTGAGGACGAACCACAGGGCGAACGTCAGCGTCACCACGATCCACGCCAGCACGGCGTGCAGCTTGCTCACCGTCTCCCAGTCGACCGGCATCCGCTCGACCTCGCTGGAGTCGCCGGCGTGCGGGCCGGCGCCGGTGACGACCGTGCCGACCAGGATGAGCAGGACGGCCGCGGCGATCATGAACCACACCAGCTGCCGCACGGCCTTGCCGACCAGCGGCCGCGGCTCGCCGTCGCCCTCCCCGGCGCGCTGCCACATCACCGTGGCCACCGCGATCAGCGCCGACGTCGCCACGAAGTGCGCCGCGACCGTGTACGGGTTGAGACCGACCAGCACGACGATGCCGCCGAGGATCGCGTTGCTCATCACGATCCAGAACTGCGCCCAGCCCAGCCGGACCAGGCCGCGCCGGTACGGCTTCCGCGAGCGCGCGGCGATGATGGCCCAGCCGACGGCGGCGCACAGCACGTACGTCAGCATCCGGTTGCCGAACTCGATGGCACCGTGCACGCCCATCTCGGCGGTCGAGGTGAGCGAGTCGTCGGTGCACTTGGGCCAGGTCGGGCAGCCCAGGCCCGAGCCGGTCAGCCGGACGGCACCGCCGGTGACGACGATGAGCACCGACATCACGAGCGCGGACAGGGCCGCGCGCCGGACGGTCCGGGGTTCCGGGGTCCAGCGTGCGGCGATGAAGGCGAGCGGGTTCCGCAGGGCCGCCAGGGTGTCGGCACGGGTCACTTTTGGCACGCGTCCCATCGTAGGCGGCCGCTTGTGCACGCTTTCACGAGGGTCCGTCACGGCCTCACTCCCAGCGGAAGAACGTCCCGGCGGCGGCCAGGGCGGCCACCGCCCAGACCGCGAGGATCCCCAGGTCGCCCCAGGGCATCCCGGCCCCGTGCTGGAGCACGTCCCGCAGGCCGTCCGAGAGCGCCGCGATGGGCAGCAGGCCCAGCACGTCCTGCGCGCCCTGCGGGAACTTGTCGAGGGGAACGACGACCCCGCCGCCGACGAGCAGCAGCAGGAACACCAGGTTCGCCGCGGCCAGCGTCGCCTCGGCCTTCAGCGTCCCGGCCATCAGCAGCCCGAGGCCGGAGAAGGCCGCCGTGCCGAGGACCAGGAGCAGCAGCACCGCGAACGGGTCGCCCTGCGGAGACCAGCCCAGCGTGAAGGCGATCACCGTCAGCAGGATCACCTGGAGCACCTCGGTGACCAGCACCGACAGGGTCTTCGCCGTCATCAGCCCCCAGCGGGGCAGGGGCGAGGAGGCGAGCCGCTTCAGGACGCCGTAGCGCCGCTCGAAGCCGGTGGCGATCGCCTGGCCGGTGAACGCCGTCGACATCACCGCGAGCGCCAGGATGCCCGGGGCGAGGAAGTCGACCGCCTTGCCGGAGCCGGTGTCGACGATGTCCACGGTGCTGAAGAGCACCAGCAGCAGCGTCGGGATGACGACCGTCAGCAGCAACTGCTCGCCGTTGCGCAGCAGCATCTTCGTCTCGAGCAGGGCCTGCGCCGTGATCATGCGGGGGAGCGGGGCCGCGCCGGGCCTCGGCGTGTACGTCCCGGTGCCGGGGGCGGTCATGAGCGCAGCTCCTTGCCGGTGAGCTCCAAGAAGACGTCCTCCAGGGTGTGCCGCTCGACCGAGATCTTCTCCGGCAGCACGCCGTGCTGGGCGCACCAGGAGGTGACCGTGGCGAGCAGTTGCGGGTCGACCTTGCCGGAGACCCGGTAGGAGCCCGGCGTCAGCTCGGCGGCCGAGCAGTCGGCGGGCAGGGCCTTCAGCAGCGACCCCACGTCGAGACCGGGCCGGCCGCTGAAGCGGAGGGTGTTCTCGGCGCCGCCCCGGCACAGCTCCTCCGGGGAGCCCTGGGCGATGACCCGGCCGGCGTCGATGATCGCCACGTCGTCGGCGAGCTGCTCGGCCTCGTCCATGTAGTGCGTGGTGAGGATCACGGAGACGCCGTCGGCGCGCAGGTCCCGGACCAGGTCCCAGGTGGCGCGGCGGGCCTGCGGGTCGAGGCCGGCGGTCGGCTCGTCCAGGAAGACCAGCTCGGGGCGGCCGACCACGGCCATGGCCAGGGCGAGCCGCTGCTGCTGACCGCCCGACAGCCGCCGGTACGTGGTACGGCCGCACGAGCCGAGGCCGAGGCGCTCGACGAGGGCGTCCACGTCCAGGGGGTGGGCGTGCAGCTTCGCCACGTGCCGGAGCATCTCGTCGGCGCGGGAGCCCGAGTAGACGCCGCCGGACTGGAGCATCACGCCGATCCGGGGGCGCAGGTCCCCGGACTGCCGCACCGGGTCGAGGCCCAGCACGCGCACCGTGCCGGCATCCGGCTTCCGGTACCCCTCGCAGGTCTCGACCGTGGTCGTCTTGCCCGCCCCGTTGGGTCCGAGCACGGCGGTCACGCCCCGGTGGGCCACCAGGTCAAGCCCGTCCACCGCGGTCTTCGTGCCGTACCGCTTCACCAGGGCCTGGACCTGGACCACGGGGTCGCTTCGCATGACTCCAGAGTCTAGGTAGGCGCGCGGGTGCCCGGGGCGGGGGGTGCGGCTACTGCTCCTCGCGCGGCCGGTGCGTGGCGAGCCACCGTTCGGCGTAGGCCACCGCGTCCTTCACCGGGAACAACCGGGCCTCGGCCGCCCCGGCCTTGCCGCGCACGACGGGACGGTCCCGCTCGAAGTCGTAGCCCAGCTCGTCGAACCGGTCCGAGCTGATGGACACCTCGGTCACGGTCTCCCAGCCGTCCGGGCCCGGGCGGCCCACGGCCACGCGCGGGGACGGGATGCGGTACTCGGCGAGGTGGAAGCTGGTGCAGGAGGCGTAGCCGGCGCCCAGCAGCAGGACCCGGGCGTCCAGCGCCTCCAGCTTCGCGAGCGGGCTGCGCTCGCCGAGCCGGCAGTCGGGCGCGTGTCCCTCGACGATCTCCGCGGCCCGCGGGCCGAGGGCGGCGAACGAGGTCTGCGGATGCGCGCTGCGCAGGGCCCCGGGCCAGGTGCGGACGGTCTCCGGCACGACGCCCACGCCGCGGCTCGGGGTGATGCGGGGGTCGTAGGCGGGCATGGTGGCGCGGATGTCCGCCCACCACTCCGGGGGCACGGGCGGGTTGCTCCACAGGACCGGGTCGGACAGCTCGCCGGTCTGTGTGGGCACCACCAGCGTGCCCTCGGGGCCGAGCGCGCCGAGCAGTCCCTGCACGACCGCGACGGCGCCGCCGTTGACCCAGCCGAGGGAACGGAGCGAGGAGTGCACGAGCAGGATCTCGCCGGGGCGCACCCCCAGCTCGCACAGCTGGGCGCGCAGGGTGTCGCGGGTGACAAGTGGGCCGGTGGGAGGGGGTGTGGCCATGGTGGGGGAGTCTTCCCGAAGCGGCCGCCCGATGCCAGCGGTTCGCTCGACCGGAGATCGTTTCCGCAGGTCAGATTAGGTTTACCTAAGTGACGCAGCGCACCGTCGGGCGGCCCGGACGCCGCTTGCCCGGGCCAGATGAATTACGCAACAATGGCGTTGTGAAAAACGTCGGCGAGGCTCGGGAGACCCCCACGGGGGCCCCGCAGGAGGAGCTCGCGACCGGGGAGCGGTCCACCCGCAACCGGGTCGCGCGGTCGATCCTGGACCACGGCCCCTCGACCGTCGCGGAACTCGCCGAGCGGCTGGGCCTCACCCAGGCGGCCGTGCGCCGGCATCTCGACGCCCTCACGGGCGACGGTGTCGTCGAGGCCCGTGAGCAGCGGGTCTACGGCGCGCGCACCCGCGGCCGGCCCGCCAAGGTGTTCGCCCTGACGGACTGCGGCCGGGACGCCTTCGACCAGTCGTACGACAAGCTCGCCGCGGACGCGCTGCGCTGGATCGCCGACCGTGAGGGCGGCAGCGAGGCCATCGCCGCCTTCGCCCGCGCGCGCATCGCCGCCCAGGCGGGCGCCTACCGCCGTGCGGTCGAGACCGCCCCGCCCGAGAAGCGGACCGAAGCGCTGGCCAAGGCCCTGAGCGCGGACGGGTACGCTGCTACCGCGCGCAGCGCGCCCCACCCGCAGAAGGGTGAGCAGCTCTGCCAGCACCACTGCCCGGTCGCCCATGTCGCCGAGCAGTTCCCGCAGCTGTGCGAGGCGGAGACGGAATTTTTCGCGGAGCTGCTCGGTACGCACGTACAGCGGCTCGCCACCATCGCCCACGGCGACGGCGTCTGCACGACGTTCATCCCCAAGATTTCCCACAACGCATCTGCAAGCACGGCCGGGAGGAACCCCGCATGACTCTCCCCACGGAGACTGCCCACCCTGAGCTCGAGGGCCTGGGCAAGTACGAATACGGCTGGGCCGACCGGGACGAGGCCGGTGCGTCGGCCCGCCGGGGCCTGGGCGAGGACGTCGTCCGGGACATCTCCTCCAAGAAGAGCGAGCCGGAGTGGATGACCAAGCTCCGCCTCAAGGGCCTGCGCCTGTTCGAGAAGAAGCCCATGCCGAACTGGGGCTCGGACCTGTCCGGCATCGACTTCGACAACATCAAGTACTTCGTGCGCTCCACGGAGAAGCAGGCGGAGTCCTGGGAGGACCTGCCCGAGGACATCAAGAACACGTACGACAAGCTCGGCATCCCCGAGGCGGAGAAGCAGCGCCTCGTCGCCGGTGTCGCCGCGCAGTACGAGTCGGAGGTCGTCTACCACCAGATCCGCGAGGACCTGGAGGAGCAGGGCGTCATCTTCCTCGACACCGACACCGCGCTGAAGGAGCACCCGGAGCTCTTCAAGGAGTACTTCGGCACCGTCATCCCCGCCGGTGACAACAAGTTCGCCGCGCTGAACACCGCCGTGTGGTCGGGCGGCTCCTTCATCTACGTGCCGCCGGGCGTCCAGGTGGAGATCCCGCTCCAGGCCTACTTCCGCATCAACACGGAGAACATGGGCCAGTTCGAGCGGACCCTGATCATCGTCGACGAGGGTGCCTACGTGCACTACGTCGAGGGCTGCACCGCCCCGATCTACAAGTCGGACTCGCTGCACTCCGCGGTCGTCGAGATCATCGTCAAGAAGAACGCCCGCTGCCGCTACACGACCATCCAGAACTGGTCGAACAACGTCTACAACCTGGTCACCAAGCGCGCCGTGGCGTACGAGGGCGCGACCATGGAGTGGATCGACGGCAACATCGGTTCCAAGGTGACGATGAAGTACCCGGCCGTCTACCTCATGGGCGAGCACGCCAAGGGCGAGACCCTGTCCATCGCCTTCGCGGGCGAGGGCCAGCACCAGGACGCCGGCGCCAAGATGGTCCACATGGCCCCGAACACCTCCTCGAACATCGTCTCCAAGTCGGTGGCGCGAGGCGGCGGCCGCACCTCCTACCGCGGTCTGATCGAGATCGGCGAGGGCGCCCCGGGCTCCAAGTCCAACGTGCTCTGCGACGCGCTGCTGGTGGACACCATCTCCCGCTCGGACACCTACCCCTACGTGGACGTCCGCGAGGACGACGTGTCCATGGGCCACGAGGCGACCGTCTCCAAGGTCTCCGAGGACCAGCTCTTCTACCTGATGAGCCGCGGCCTGAGCGAGGACGAGGCCATGGCGATGATCGTGCGCGGCTTCGTCGAGCCCATCGCCAAGGAGCTCCCCATGGAGTACGCGCTGGAGCTCAACCGGCTGATCGAGCTGCAGATGGAGGGCGCGGTCGGCTGATCCGCCCCCTCGACAGCAGACGTCCCATCCAGGAAAGAGAGCACTACGACAGCCATGGCTGAGGCCCAGAACATCCCCGTGGGATCGACCACCGCGGGCTCGATCGCGGTGGCCGCGGAGTCGACCGTCGCCACCCGCATGAGCGCGCCCCCCTCCTTCGACGTCGCGGACTTCCCCGTCCCGCACGGCCGCGAGGAGGAGTGGCGGTTCACCCCGCTGGAGCGCCTGCGCGGCCTGCACGACGGCACCGCCGTCGCCACCGGCAACGGCGTGAAGGTCGAGGTCCAGGCCCCCGAGGGCGTCACCGTCGAGGCCGTGGGCCGCGACGACGCGCGGCTCGGCAAGGCCGGCACCCCGGTGGACCGGATCGCCGCCCAGGCCTACTCGGCCTTCGAGAAGGCCTCGGTCGTGACCGTCCCCAAGGAAACCGTCCTCACCGAGCCCATCCGCATCGCGGTGCACGGCGAGGGCGGCACCGCCTTCGGCCACCAGGTGATCGAGCTGGGCGCCTTCGCCGAGGCCGTCGTGGTCATCGACCACACCGGTGACGCGGTGCTCGCCGCCAACGTCGACTACCTGCTCGGCGACGGCGCCAAGCTCACCGTCGTCTCCGTGCAGGACTGGGACGACAAGGCCGTGCACGTCGCGCAGCACAACGCGCTCGTCGGCCGCGACGCCTCCTTCAAGTCCGTCGTCGTCACCTTCGGCGGCGACGTGGTCCGGCTGCACCCGCGCGTGCAGTACGCCGGTCCCGGCGGCGAGGCCGAGCTGTTCGGCCTCTACTTCACCGACCAGGGCCAGCACCAGGAGCACCGCCTCCTCGTCGACCACAACGTCCCGCACTGCAAGTCCAACGTCGTCTACAAGGGCGCGCTCCAGGGCGACGCGGCGCACGCGGTGTGGATCGGCGACGTGCTCATCGAGGCCAAGGCCGAGGGCACGGACACGTACGAGATGAACCGCAACCTCGTCCTCACGGACGGCGCGCGCGTCGACTCCGTGCCCAACCTGGAGATCGAGACCGGCGAGATCGTCGGCGCCGGCCACGCCTCCGCCACCGGCCGCTTCGACGACGAGCAGCTCTTCTACCTCATGGCCCGCGGCATCCCGGAGCACGAGGCCCGCCGCCTGGTGGTCCGCGGCTTCTTCGCCGAACTGGTCCAGCAGATCGGCCTCCCCGACATCGAGGAGCGCCTGATCGCCAAGATCGAGGAGGAGCTGGAGGCGGCCGTCGCATGACCTTCGTACGCGCCTGTGGACTGGGCGAGCTGGAGGAGGACACCCCGAAGCGGGTGGAACTCGACGGCACGCCCGTGTCCATCGTGCAGACCGAGGGGGAGGTGTTCGCGATCCACGACATCTGCTCGCACGCGAACGTCTCCCTGTCGGAGGGCGAGGTCGACGACTGCCACATCGAGTGCTGGCTGCACGGCTCGCGCTTCGACCTCCGCTCCGGCAAGCCCGACGCCCTTCCGGCGACGCGCCCCGTCCCCGTATACCCCGTAAAGATCGAAGGGGACGACGTGCTCGTCTCCCTCACCCAGGAGTCCTGAGGCACCCATGGCTACGCTTGAAATCCGAGACCTGCACGTCACCGTCGAGGTCGAGAACGGCACGAAGGAAATCCTCAAGGGTGTCGACCTCACCGTGAAGCAGGGCGAGACGCACGCCATCATGGGCCCCAACGGCTCGGGCAAGTCGACCCTCGCCTACTCCCTCGCGGGTCACCCGAAGTACACGATCACCGGCGGCACCGTCACCCTCGACGGTGAGGACGTCCTGGAGATGTCCGTCGACGAGCGCGCCCGCGCCGGCCTGTTCCTCGCCATGCAGTACCCGGTCGAGGTCCCCGGTGTCTCCGTCTCCAACTTCCTGCGCACCTCCGCCACCGCCGTCCGCGGCGAGGCCCCCAAGCTGCGCACCTGGGTGAAGGAGGTCAGGGAGGCCATGGAGCGCCTCAACATGGACCCCGCCTTCGCCGAGCGCAACGTCAACGAGGGCTTCTCCGGCGGTGAGAAGAAGCGCCACGAGATCCTCCAGCTGGAGCTGCTCAAGCCGAAGGTCGCCATCCTCGACGAGACCGACTCCGGCCTCGACGTCGACGCCCTGCGCGTCGTCTCCGAGGGCGTCAACCGCGTCCGCGAGACGGGCGAGGTCGGCACGCTGCTGATCACGCACTACACGCGCATCCTGCGCTACATCAAGCCCGACCACGTGCACGTCTTCTCCGGCGGCCGGATCGTCGAGTCCGGCGGCGCCGAGCTCGCCGACAAGCTGGAGAACGAGGGCTACGAGGCATACACGAAGGGTGGCGCATCCGCGTGACACAGCTGCCGGGCCTCCTCGACACCGAGGCGATCCGCAAGGACTTCCCCATCCTGGACCGCCAGGTCCACGACGGCCGGAAGCTCGTGTACCTGGACAACGCGGCGACCAGCCAGAAGCCCCGCCAGGTGCTGGACGCACTCAGTGAGTACTACGAGCGCTACAACGCCAACGTCCACCGCGGTGTGCATGTGCTCGCCGAGGAGGCCACGGCGCTGTACGAGGGCGCTCGCGACAAGGTCGCGGACTTCATCAACGCGCCCTCGCGCGACGAGGTGATCTTCACCAAGAACGCCTCCGAGTCGCTCAACCTCGTGGCGAACATGCTGGGCTGGGCCGACGAGCCCTACCGCGTGGACTCCGAGACCGAGATCGTCATCACGGAGATGGAGCACCACTCCAACATCGTGCCGTGGCAGCTGCTCGCGCAGCGCACGGGCGCGAAGCTGAAGTGGTTCGGCCTCACCGACGACGGCCGCCTGGACCTGTCGAACATCGACGAGGTCATCACTGAGAAGACGAAGATCGTCTCCTTCGTGCTGGTCTCCAACATCCTCGGCACCCAGAACCCCGTCGAGGCGATCGTGCGCCGTGCCCAGGAGGTCGGTGCGCTGGTCTGCGTCGACGCCTCCCAGGCCGCGCCGCACATGCCGCTGGACGTGCAGGCCCTGCAGGCCGACTTCGTGGCCTTCACCGGCCACAAGATGTGCGGCCCGACCGGTATCGGCGTCCTGTGGGGCCGCCAGGAACTGCTGGAGGACCTGCCTCCGTTCCTCGGCGGCGGCGAGATGATCGAGACGGTGTCGATGCACTCGTCGACGTACGCTCCCGCCCCGCACAAGTTCGAGGCGGGCACGCCCCCGATCGCCCAGGCGGTCGGGCTCGGCGCGGCGATCGACTACCTCAACTCGATCGGCATGGACAAGATCCTCGCCCACGAGCACGCGCTGACCGAGTACGCGGTCAAGCGGCTGCTGGAGGTCCCCGACCTGCGCATCATCGGCCCCACCACGGCCGAGGAGCGCGGTGCCGCGATCTCCTTCACCCTCGGCGACATCCACCCGCACGACGTGGGCCAGGTCCTCGACGAACAGGGCATCGCCGTCCGGGTTGGCCACCACTGCGCCCGGCCGGTCTGCCTGCGGTACGGAATTCCTGCGACCACGCGAGCGTCGTTCTATCTGTACTCCACGCCGGCCGAGATCGACGCGCTGGTCGACGGCCTGGAGCACGTTCGGAACTTCTTCGGCTGAAGGGCGTGAGCTGAGACCGTGAAGCTGGACTCCATGTACCAGGAAGTCATCCTGGACCACTACAAGAACCCGCACGGGCGGGGCTTGCGGGATGGCGACGCCGAGGTGCACCACGTCAACCCGACGTGCGGCGACGAGATCACGCTGCGCGTGAAGTACGCCGGCACGACGATCGAGGACGTCTCGTACGAGGGCCAGGGCTGCTCGATCAGCCAGGCGAGCGCGTCCGTACTGAACGACCTCCTCGTCGGCAAGGAGCTCTCCGACGCGCGGAAGATCCAGGAGACCTTCCTGGAGCTGATGCAGTCCAAGGGGAAGATCGAGCCCGACGACGCGATGGAGGACATCCTGGAGGACGCGGTCGCGTTCGCCGGGGTGTCGAAATACCCGGCCCGGGTCAAGTGCGCCCTGCTGAGCTGGATGGCCTGGAAGGACGCTACGGCCCAGGTACTGGGCGGAGCCGACGCCGACAAGGAGACGACGGCATGAGTGAGACCGTGGAGATGAAGCCGGCCTCGGAGGAAGAACTCCGTGAGGCCCTGATGGACGTCGTCGACCCCGAGCTGGGCATCGACGTCGTCAACCTCGGCCTGATCTACGGCATCCACATCGACGACTCGAACGTGGCCACGGTCGACATGACCCTCACGTCGGCGGCCTGTCCGCTGACGGACGTCATCGAGGACCAGGCCAAGTCCGCGACGGACGGCCTCGTCAACGAGTTGCGCATCAACTGGGTGTGGATGCCGCCGTGGGGCCCCGACAAGATCACGGACGACGGGCGCGAGCAGCTGCGGGCGCTCGGGTTCAACGTCTGAGATCACCTGGCGGTACCAGGGGCGGCACCCTCCGGGTGCCGCCCCTTCCGCGTGCCCGCTCAGCCCAGCCCGGCCACCAGCCGGAACGCCGAGTCCGCGCGGTACAGGGCGTTGTGCTCGTACGAGTCCAGCCGGAGCCGGAAGTCGCGGTGGCGCACGAACCGCCCAGGGTAGTTGACCGATTCCAGCATGACCGCGCCCGGGGAAGCCGCCGGGCGGGGGCAGAACGTGGCGTCCGCGCGGAACAGCGCCGAGCCGTCGTCGGCGTCCTCGACCAGGACGAAGCTCCGGTGGCGCAGGTAGCGGCCGTCCGCCGTGGCGAAGGAGGCGCAGGAGGAGTCGGCGAGACCGGGCACGCGCCGGAAGGTGGCGTCCTCGCGCGATTCCGCTCCGGAGCCGATCCGGTCCAGGTGCACCGAGCCGGAGCGCACCCGCCAGTGGCGGTCGGGGTGGTTGACCGAGCGTATGGAGGTGCCGGGGGAGGCGGGCCGCTGCGAGGGCTTGGCAGGGCTGGTGGACCGCGGCGGCCCGGTGGTCTCCTGCTGCGGCTTCGGTGCGGCGGCGGAGCCGGTGGGCGCGCTCGTGGCCGGGGTGGGGGAGGGGCGGCCGCGGTGCGCGCCCGGTGTGGCGGTGGAACTCTTCGAGGGGGTCGCGAACGAGATCAGGCCGCCGGGTGCCGAACTGCCGAGGGTGGTCGGTTCCGCCGCCCGGTGGGCGGGCTCCTGCGGCGCGTTCTCCATCACGGTGACGGCCGTGACGCACGCGGTGATCGTGGCCAGGGCCAGCGCCCCCGCCAGCCAGAGGCGTCGCGTTCCCGGTGCCCGGGTGGTGTCCGGGGCCCAGCCGCTCTCCCAGGGACGGTCCTGTGGTGGGCGGGACTTCTCTTCTGACATGCGCGGTTCCTCCGGCGGGGCACCCTTGACGGCGGCGCAGCTGTGGCGGCCCGGTGTGTGATCGGTGACACCGTAGTGGACAGATGAGACCCCTGAGGCTCGTTTGAAGAGAGCGGTTTCTCGCCGATATCAAGCCGTTGCGGGCTGGTCCGTACCGCGCGTGTGTACGCCCGTACAGACGCTGTGTACGCTCGTACACATGGGATTTCTGCTGCTGGCCGGCGCCATCACCGCCGAGGTGGCCGCGACCACCGCCATGAAGTACAGCGACGGGTTCAGCAAGATCGGGCCCTCCCTCCTCACCCTCCTCGGATACGTGCTCTCCTTCGCGCTCCTCGCGCAGACGCTGAAGACCGTCTCCATCGGCACGGCCTACGCCATCTGGGCCGGAGTCGGCACCGCCGCCGTCGCCACGATCGGCGTCACCTTCCTCGGCGAGGGCCTCACCGTCACCAAGGCCGCCGGGATCGCGCTGATCATCGTCGGGGTCGTCGTGCTGAACCTCGGGGGTGCGCACTGATGCCCCGGCGGCACGACCCCGAGCGACGGCAGCGGATCATCGACGCGGCGATCCGGGTCGTCGGTGCCAAGGGCATCGCGGGGCTCAGCCACCGCACCGCCGCCGCCGAGGCCGACGTGCCGCTCGGCTCGACGACGTATCACTTCAAGACTCTCGACGAGTTGCTGGTCGCCGCGCTGCGGCAGACCAACGAGGGCTTCGCCAAGGTGATCGCCTCCTGCGGCGGCCTGGACGACCCGCGAACCGACCTGGCCGCCGCACTCGCCGGGTGGATCGGGCAGTGGCTCTCCGGGGACCGCACGGGCGTGGAACTGGAGTACGAGCTGTACCTGGCCGCCCTGCGCCGGCCCGCCCTGCGGCCCGTCGCCGCCGAGTGGGCCGAGAAGGTCGCCGAGCAGCTGTCCCGCCGTACCGATCCGGTCACCGCGCGGGCGCTGGTGGCGGTCGTCGACGGCATCTGCCTCCAGGTCCTGCTGACGGGCGTGCCGTACGACGAGGCCTACGCGCGGGAGGTGCTGGAGCGGGTGCTGGCGGGGGCGTCCGGATGAGGCCTGTGGGTCGGTGCCGGCGGGGGCGTTCGGATGGGGCCTGTGGGTCGGTGCCGGCGGGGGCGTTCGGATGGGGCCTGTGGGTCGGTGCCGGTGGGGGCGTTCGGAGGTGGCCCGCGCGTCGGTGCCGGTGGGGGACCGTCCCGATGAGGCCGGTGCGTCTCTGCCGGTGGGGCGGCCGGCCGGTGCGCGCGCCTCGGTACGGGTGTGTCCGTGCTGCTGGACGTGTGTCCGTGCTGCTGGAGGGCCCTCCGCCCCGGGCGGTGCCGACCGGCTCGTGAGACGTGCGCGCACCGGTTCGCATCGACCGGTGTCCGCCGGTTAGGTTGCCCTCATGACCGACACGACTGCTCCTCGCACCACCGGCGCCGTGGCCGCCGGCCTCGCCACGATCGCCGCCGACGGTACCGTTCTCGACACCTGGTTCCCCGCGCCCGAGCTGGCCGACGCGCCCGGCCCGTCCGGCACCGAGCGGCTCTCCGCCGAGCGTGCCGCGGAACTGCTCGGCGGCGGCGCCACCGCGGCGATCGGCCCGGACGCCCGGCGGGGCGTCGAAGTGGTCGCGGTCCGCACGGTCATCGCCTCGCTCGACGAGAAGCCGATCGACGCGCACGACACCTACCTGCGCCTGCACCTGCTCTCCCACCGCCTGGTCAAGCCGCACGGCCAGAACCTGGACGGCATCTTCGGCTTCCTGGCCAACGTCGCGTGGACCTCGCTCGGCCCGGTCGCCGTCGACGACCTGGAGAAGGTCCGGCTGAACGCCCGCGCCGAGGGCCTGCACCTGCAGGTGACCTCCGTGGACAAGTTCCCGCGCATGACCGACTACGTGGCCCCGAAGGGCGTGCGCATCGCCGACGCCGACCGGGTCCGCCTCGGCGCGCACCTCGCCGCGGGCACCACCGTCATGCACGAGGGCTTCGTCAACTTCAACGCCGGCACGCTCGGCACGTCGATGGTCGAAGGCCGGATCTCTGCGGGTGTCGTGATCGGCGACGGCTCCGACATCGGCGGCGGCGCGTCGACCATGGGCACGCTCTCCGGCGGCGGCAACGTGATCATCTCCATCGGCGAGCGGTGCCTGATCGGCGCCGAGGCGGGCGTCGGCATCGCCCTGGGCGACGAGTGCGTCGTCGAGGCCGGGCTCTACATCACCGCCGGTACCCGCGTCACCATGCCCGACGGGCAGATCGTCAAGGCCCGCGAGCTGTCCGGCGCCTCCAACATCCTCTTCCGCCGCAACTCGGTCACCGGCACCGTCGAGGCCCGGCCGAACAACGCGGTGTGGGGCGGGCTGAACGAGATCCTGCACAGCCACAACTGACGACCCGTACGAGGTACCCCGCGTGACCTCGCAGTGGTTTTGGCAGATGAACGGGTGGACGCAGAGTCCGATCAGACGCCGAGACGACGAAACGAGGACCGGGGCATGAGGAACGAGGGGCGGGGCGTGGTGCGCCTGCTGGTGGGGGTCGCCGTGGGGCTGGCGGTGTGCTGGCTGCCGGCGGGTGCCGCGCACGCCGACGAGACCAGCAAGGACTCGCACAACGGCCATCGGGTCGGTCTGATCAACGTCAACGTCGGCCAGATCGACGACCCGGCGGAGGACGTGCTGGAGCACACGCTGCTCTTCGGGGACGGCTACGCCTGGAACTGAGCCCCGGGGGCCGGGATCTCGCACCGACGGGACGGCCTGTGCCGCAGAAGCCTGCGGCACAGGCCGTCCCGTTCTGCCGTGTCGTGCCGTGCACATCCGGGGCGCCGCGGGAGCCGGTGTTCACCGAGCGATGAGTGGCGTCGCCCGGTGGTGAGTGGTCGTCAGGTGGCGCGCAGGGCGCCGTGGTGTGCGAGCAGGCCGTCGGCCGTGGTGCGGTCGGCGGGGCGCAGGGGGGCGCGGACCGGGCCCGCGGGCAGTGCCAGGTCGTTCAGCACCGACTTCGCCGTGACGGCTCCCGGCAGGCCCGCCGCCATCATCGCCTCGATGAGCGGCGCCGCCCGCTGCTGGAGGCGGGCCGCCCGGGCCGTGTCGGCCGTGTCGAACGCGTCCAGCACGGCCCGCAGGTGGGCCGGGATCACGTTGGCGACCGTGCTGACGTAACCGGCGCCGCCCACGGCGTACAGCGCGAGGACGTGTTCGTCGCAGCCCGCGTAGTACGCCAGGTCCGTGCGGGCCAGGATCTTCTGGGCGGCCAGGAAGTCGGCGGAGCAGTCCTTGACCGCGACGATCCGGGGGTGGTCCGCGAGGCGCAGGATCGTCTCGGGTGCGACGCGGGTGCCCGTGCGGGCCGGAATGTCGTAGAGCATCAGCGGGAGTCCGGTGGTGTCGGCGATCTGCCGGAAGTGCGCCTCGACGGCGTCCTGCGGGGGCCGGCTGTAGTACGGCGCCACCACCAGCAGGCCGTCCGCGCCGGCCTTCTCGGCCTGTCGGGCCAGTTCGGCGGTGTGGCGGGTGTCGGCGGTGCCGATGCCCGCGACGATCGTCGCCCCGCCGGCAACGGCCTCGCGGACGGCGGTGATCAGGGCGGACTTCTCCGCGTCCGTGGTGGTCGGGGACTCGCCCGTCGTGCCGGAGAGCACCAGGCCGTCGCAGCCGTTCGCGACCAGGTGGGCGGCGAGGTGCTGGGCGCCGTCAAGGTCCAGGGCGCCGGAGGCGGTGAACGGGGTGACCATCGCGCAGAGCGTGCGGCCGAGGAAGGGCGTGCGGGGTGCGGTCATGGCTGTAGTGTCGGGCGCGCGATCGCGTAGCTCTACTTAATTTTTCTACGCTGTTTTCTTAAGTTTTGCTTCCTAGAGGGTGTTCTTCCCAGCGGGGATGCGATGCGTCACCATGGCCGTGACGGTCGGCGACGGAAGTCCTGGGAGGCGTCATGAAGCTGGGGAAGGCACTGGCCACGGGGATCGCGGAAGAGCGGCCGATGGAGCTGGGCGAGGGGACGGAGCTGCCCGGCGTGGCCGGGGTCGAGGAGGTCCGCGCGGTGTCGGGCGTCGGCGAGGGCATCGAGGAGTCCGTGGCCGAAGGCGTTCCGGCCGTCCGATGAGGTTGCGGCTTCCCTCGGAGCGTCCGACGGAGCCGCCGACCGGGTACAAGATCGCTCACCCGGTGCTGTCCGGGGACGGCACCCGGGCCGGGTTCACCGGTGTGTCGCTCGGCGGTGCGCTGCCGTACGGGGTGGTGGCCGAGGCGGCCTGCGTGTACGGGCTGCGGCACCGGGCGCCGCACCGCCGCTGCGACTGCGGATTCCACTGCGTGCACGACCGGGAGGCCGCGGAGGCGCTGCTGTGTGCCGGCGAGCATCGCACCGCCGTGCTGCTGGAGGTGTCCGTCCTCGGGGCCTACATCCGCTTCGAGCGGGGCTTCCGGTACGCGCGGCAGCGGGTGCGGGTCGTGACGGTGGGGGCGTGCGCCTGCGGGGCGGGGGCGCGGGTGCTGGCCGATGCCGGGTGGGGGCGGGCCGGGTGGCGAGGGCTCGCGCCCGTGTGTGACGTGTGTGCGCGGGGGCGTCCGGCGGTGTCGCTCGGGCGGTTCGCCCGGTTGGCGGGCGATGGAGTGCGGGTCGTGGACGGGGGTGGCAGGACGCCCGGTGATGAGGGGGCGGGGCCCGCCGGGATCGAGGCCGCGGAGGGATTGGGGGTGCCCGAACTCGTGGCGGAGGCCGCGTTGTTGCAGGCGCGGCTCGACTGGTTCCAGACGCAGCTGGCGCGGCTCGGGCAGCGCGGGGACTCCGCCGGGCCGCAGGGGTAGCCGGGGGAGCGGACGGGTACCCGGGGGTTCCTACTTCGAGAGGAGGCGGAACCGTGACCGGGACGATGGATCATCGGGCCGTGCGCGACGAGCACCACTCCGTGGGCGAGCTCGTCGGGCAGGCCGCGGAACAGCTCTCTCGGCTGGTGCGGCAGGAGGTCGCGCTCGCGAAGGAAGAGCTGGCCGAGAAGGGGCGGCGGGCGGGGCGCGGTGGGGGACTGCTCGGGGCGGCGGGTGCGGTCGCCTATGCCGGGTTCCTCGCGATGGCCGGTGCCGGTGCGGCCGCGCTCTCTCTGGTGGTGCCCGTGTGGGCCGCCGCGCTGATCGTCATGGGCGTGCTGTTCGTGATCGCGGCGGTGCTGGCCGCGATGGGGCGGGGGCAGTTGCGGCGGGCCGCGCCGCCCACGCCCGAGCGGGCCATCGGCAGCGTGAAGGCGGACGTCGAGGAGATCAGGGAAAGGGCACATCGATGACTGAGCCGACCGGAGGGGCGAAGCCGACGGGTGGGGCGAAGGGGCCCGATGAGCTGCGGCGGCAGATCGAGCAGACGCGGGGTGAACTCGGGAACACGGTGGAGGAGCTGGCCGGGAAGGCCGACGTGAAGGGGCGTGCGCTGGCGCGGGCCGCCGACCTGCGGGACAAGGCCGGGGCGATGACGGTGCAGCTGCGCAGCAGCGCGGCGCAGGCGGGGCACTCCGTGCAGGAGCGGGCTGCGCATGTGGGGCCGCGGCCGGTGCGGAGCGTGGTGCAGGCCGGGATGCGGCATCCCAAGCCGGTGCTGATGGCCGGGGCGGCGGGGGCCGTGGTGGCTGTGGGAGTCGTGCGGTGGAAGGTCGCGCACGGGCATCGGTGACGCGGGTGCATTCGTGACCGGGGGTGCCCCGTGACGCGGGGCGCCTGTGGAACGGGGGTGCCCCCCCGTGACGCGGGGCGTTTTGGGACGCGGGTGCCTCGTGGCGCCGGGTGGGGGTGCGGGTCCTCGCCTGACCGTGGGCGGCGGGTCGGGGCCGCGCCGGGGGGTGTCCGTCCTCGGAACGGCGCGATGGGGTTGCGTGCCGGCTGACTCCCCGTTGACGCGCCAACCGCTGCGGGCGGACACCCCCCCCGGCACGGCCCCTTCCGTGCGGCGGCGGGTGCGGGTGCGTCGGGCCTCGGCTGCGGGGGTCAACGCCCTGTTCCGCGTGCCCACTTGACCTCAAGTCCGGTCGAGGTTGAAAGGTGAGGGGCACAGCGATCGGCGTACACGAACTGGAGCGTTCCATGGCCCGGCGGACCGAACAGCACCCGGATCTCACCGACCCCCGGATCGGTGCACCCTTCTTCAGTACCTGGCGGGTCGGGAGTCCCGAGCGGCAGCGGCAGGCCGTGGAGGCGATCGCCACGGCCTGGGAGCGGCGGCCCTGGCCGACCGGGGATCTGCTCGGGTACCACGTGTACGCCGGGCACGACGGGGACACCCTGCTGCACTACTCGCAGTGGCGCAGCGAGCAGGCCTACGAGGCGTTCGTGAAGACCCACCGGCAGGAGCGCGTCGACGAGATCGACACGGCCGTGCCGGGGATCGAGCGGGTGTGGCTCGGGCGGTACCGGCGGTACCGCAGCGCCCGGCGGGACGACGCGCCTGTTCCGGGGTGCGTGGTGATCGTGGACGTCCGTTTCGACGGGCCCGACGCGCAGCGGCAGCGTGCCTGGGTCGACGCGGTGTTCGAGGCCCTGGAGAGCGAGCCGGAGCCGCATCCCGGTGGCATCTCCGCCCACTTCCACCTCGGTACGGACGGCACCCGGGTGCTGAACTACGCCGAGTGGGAGAGCGCCCAGGCCCACATCGACGCCCTGGCCGCTCCGGGGGACGGTGTCGGCTCGGCGACCGAGCAGTGGAAGCGGGTGCAGAACTGGCCGGGACTGTCGGAGAGCGTGGTGCGCCGGTACGACCACGTGCTCGGGCTGGTGCCCTGAGGGGCGGGGCCGGCCGGACACCGTGTCCGGCCGGCCCGGATGGCGCTAGGGGCGGAACCGCAGGACCTGCGGGTCGTGGTCGCTGATCTGGTCGTGGAACTCCGCGTTGACGTGCACGCTGTCGTACTCGAAGTCGCAGCCGCGGCGGATCGACGGGCTGATCAGGATCTGGTCGAGGACCTGGCTGTTGCCCTGGTAGACGTACGAGTAACGCTCGCTGCGGGGGAGCGACTTGATCGCCGACCAGAGTTCGCCCTCGCCCTCCAGGAGCTCGGTGGTCCGCGAGAACTCGAAGTCGTTGATGTCGCCGAGCGTGACGACGTCCGCGTTCTTCTGGGTGTCGAGGATGTCCTTGACGAAGGCGTTCACCGCAGTGGCCTGCTGGTGGCGCTGCGTCTCGGAGGAGCGGGACGGCGGCTGGTACTGCGAGGTGAGGCCCTGGTCGCCGCCCTTGGAGTTGAAGTGGTTGGCGATCACGAAGACCGTGCGGCCGCGGAAGACGAACTCGCCGGCCAGGGGCTTGCGGCTGTTCTTCCAGGCCACGTCGGCGGGGGCGATGCGGCCGGGGCTGAGCGTCAGGTGCGCCTTGCCGCGGATCTTCGTCACGCCGGTGGCCGTCGTGGCGTCACCGCCCGGGCGGTCCGCGAAGGAGACGCGCTCCGGGTTGAACAGGAACGCCTGGCGGATGTTGCCGCCCGGCTCGCCGCCGTCGGTGTTGTCCGCCGGGTCGATCGAGCGCCAGTCGTACTTCGGGCCGCCCGCCGCGACGATCGCGTCGATCAGCTTCGTCAGGGTCTGGTCGGCCGCGACCGTGCCGTCGTTCTTCGCCCCGTTGTTGTCCTGGATCTCCTCCAGGGACACGATGTCCGGCGCCTGCAGGTTGTTCACGATCGCGGAGGCGTGCGCGGCGAACGTCTCGTCCGTGGGGTCGAGGTTCTCCACGTTGTAGGTGGCGACCGCCAGTTCGGAGGAGCGCTGCTTGCGGGTGGTCTCGCGCTGCCGGCCGGCGCTCTCCAGCGTGCCCAGTTCGCTCGCGACCAGGGTGTAGCCGCCGAACTGGTTGTAGTCCAGGGGCCCTTCTGTGGTGCCCGCGAGGGTGTCGCCGACGTTCGCCTTCGGGAAGGCGGCGGACGAGCCGAGGGACTGGATCTGCAGGCGGCCCGTGTTCTGGTCGTCGTAGGAGCCGTAGACCGTGCCGCCGTGGCGGGTGCGGTTCTCGTGCGGCTTCACCGTCACCCACAGCTCGGTGTACGGGTCGGTGGCGCCGACCACGCGGGTGTCGGCGACCTCGACGGTCATGCCCTCCAGGGACTCGTAGTAGTCCAGGGCGTACTTCGCGGGCCGGAGGGGGAGGGCGTTGATCGAGCCGTTCGCCGCCGGGTCGCCCTCGGGGGCGTAGGCGGCGGGGACCGAGCGTGCCGTGACGGCCGTGGCGGCGGGCAGTTCGTTGCCGCTGGACAGGACCGTGGTGGCCGGCTTGGTGATCTCCGTCAGGGCCTGGTTGCCGGAGCCGGTGCCGCCGGGGACGTACTCCGCGACCGTGCCGCTGACCTTGACGGAGTCGCCCACGGCGACGCCCTTCGGCGTGGAGCTGGTGAAGACGAAGACGCCCTCACTGGTGGCCGGGTCGGCGTCCGGGCTCGGGTCCTGGATCCAGAAGCCCCGGGAGGAGCCGTAGGTGCGGACGCCGGTGACGATTCCGGTCACGTCCGTGACCTGCCGGCCGGCGTACGGGGACATCCGGGTGCTGCCCTGGATGTCGTGGATGCGGACCGAGTCCGCGTGCGCGGGGGTGGTGAGGACGATCGTGGACGCCGCGGAGCACGCGGCGGCGACGGTGAGCGCGGCGAGGCGCGCGGAGGACTTGCTCGGCAACGGGATTCCCTCCGGGGACGTGACAGGGCGCCGGGACGAGGGTGGTGCTCGGACTGTCTGCCGCTACCTGTGGGGCGGGCGGTTGACGCGCGTAGAGAGCGGCGGGCGATGTGTCTGGTGGGGCAGGTCCGGTGAACAAGTGTCCGCCGACTTCTACGCGCGTCAATCTCCAGCCTGTCCATGTCACTTGTCAAGGTTTCGGCCATGTACGGCAGTCGACGGGGAGATGAAGTGGGCGGCATGGGTGGAAATCCGTCTAGGCTGAGCGGCTGAGTCACCTGAGGCGCGCTAGGAGAAACAGCCGATGTCAGACAGCTCCCCCCTGCCGCCGGTGCGGCTGCACAGCGAAGCGGAGCTGGCGCGCGACGCGCTGTCCACACCGTTGCTGTCCCGGGCCGCCCGGCTCGCCCGCTGGGCCGGGCCGGACACCCGCGTCGACGCGGGGGGAGGCCTGGTCGACGAACAGCTGCCCGCGGCCGCCGAGGCGCTCGGGCTGAGCGGGGACGACGCCGCCGCCGACGCGAGTGAGGCCTGGCGGGTCGCGGTGGACGCCGGACTCGTCGAGATCGCCGACGAGGAGGAGGGCACCGTCCGCGCGGGCGAGGACCTCGCGCTGCTCACCGGCGGCTCGCCGCACGACGTGCTCGCCGTGTGGCTCACGGCCCTGGAGACCGTGCTCGCCGACGCGAGCGTGCCCGACCTCGACGGCCTGCTGGACCAGGACGGCGAGGTCGACCTCTCCGGACTCGACTGGGATCCGGAGGCCGAGGCCGAGTTCCTGGACGGCGTGCTCGGCAACCTCTACCTGCTGACCGCCGGCGAGGACGCGCCCGGCGGGGCCCCGGTGCCGCTGCCCGCGCTGGCCGCCTCGGTGATCGTGCCCAGCGACATGGGCGAGCCCACCAACGACGTCCTGGAGCAGGTCTCCGACGCGATGATGCGCCTGGACGACCAGTTCCGGATGCTGGAGCCGGTGGGCCTGGTGGAGTACCAGCCCGTCGACGAGGCGCTCATGGCCGACGCCGACGAGGAGCCCGCGGCGCCCGTCGACGAGACCGACGTCTCCCGCTACGGCATGGTCCGGCTCACCCCGCTCGGCCTGTACGGGATGCGCGCGCGGCTGCTGGAGGCCGGGTTCGAGGCGCCGGCCGTCGGTGACCTGGCGGACAAGGGGGCCGACGCGCTGCTCGACGGCACGGCGGCGTTCCCGCCGGCCGCGGCCCAGGCCGAGACCGAGCAGTGGCTCCAGCGGCGCGAATCGCTCGCGGCGGCACGGGAGCTGCTGGCGGCTGCGCGGGGCTCCGACACCGGGGCGCCGCTGCGGCGGCTGCGCTGCCAGCAGGCCCTGTCGCTGGTGGGCGCCTCCGCCGAGCCGGCGTTGCGCGAGGTCCTCGACGACGCCGAGCTGGGCGGGCTCGCCCGGGTGTGGCTGACCGAGCACGGGGCGGCGGACGTGCCCGCGCCGTCCGAGGAGATGGTGTACTGGCTGACCATCGACACGGTGGCCGCGCAGCTCGCCGCGGAGGGGAACTCCGAGGAGCTGGGGGCCCTGGTCGAGGGGCTCGCCCAGCAGCACAGCGGGTTCTTCGCGGCGGTGTGGCGGGTCGACCATCCCGCGACCGCCGACGTGCTGGAGGCGATGGGGCGGCTGCACCCGGACAAGAAGGTGGCGAAGGAAGCGCGAAAGGCCGCCTTCAAGGCGCGGTCGCAGCAGGGTGGTTGAGGCGAGCTGAACATCGGCACCGCCGAGGAGCCCGAGTACAGCGAGTTCGCGGGAGTCACCTTCTCGCCCGACGGGCGGACCCTTTTCGCGAGCATCCAGACGCCCGGCATCCTGCTCGCCATCACCGGTCCCTGGAAGCGGCAGAAGAGGAATTAATTCGCTCGCAGGTCCGGCTCGGCGCCTCCTACAGTGAGATCACAACGTCACGCACTTCCCGGTGCGATGGCGGCGGCTACTCCTCTCTCTCAAAGAATCCGACGCCGCCGCCGACTTGATCTCGGGAGGCGCGGCATGGTGTGGGTGCCCGGTGCGAAGGCAACGGTTACTTCCTGGGATCGGACGGTTGCGGGTTCAAGTCCCGTCGGCGGCTTTCGGGCCGCCGTAGCTCAATGGGCAGAGCATCTGAATTGGTCCGTCGCCGACTTCTGACCTCGGGCACCCACCTTTTTCTGTCGCGACTCCCTCGAACACGGAAAGAATTCGGGGGAATTCACCATGGCGCGATTCAACGGCAAGGCGGCGCGGGCCCGTCCCGTCTCGCGGGTGACGTCCACGGGGCGTGTGCTGCGCACCTACGAGGGCGGCCGGGGCCGGGAGCGGGACGCCCGCTCCGAGCTCTTCCTGCTCGCCGTCTCCCACTTCGTGACCCAGCAGACCTTCTACGAGACCGGCGCCGACCGCGACGACCGGTTCCGCGGGCTCGTCCGCGAACTCGCCGTCACCGACCCGGAGTGGACGGCCGGACTGCTCGGCTGGCTGCGCGGCGCGGGCAACCTGCGCACCGCCTCCCTGGTCGGTGCCGCCGAGTACGTCGAGGCCCGCCTGGCCGCCGGGGCGACCGGCGGCCCGCCGAACCGGCAGGTCGTCGACTCCGTGCTCCAGCGCCCCGACGAGCCCGGAGAACTGCTCGCCTACTGGACCACGACGTACGGCCGCGCCGTGCCCAAGCCGGTCAAGCGCGGCATCGCCGACGCCGTACGCCGCCTGTACCACGGCAAGGCGCTGCTGAAGTACGACACCGCCTCCAAGGGCTACCGCTTCGGCGACGTCCTCAACCTCGTGCACGCGGCACCGGACCCGGACAAGCCGTGGCAGGGCGAGCTGTTCCGGTACGCGCTCGACCGGCGGCACCACCCGGACACCGCCGTGCCGCCCGCCGCCAGCCGCACGCTCACCGCGCACCGCGCGCTCATGGCGCTGCCCGTCGAGGAGCGGCGCGCGCTCGTGACCGCCGAGGGCGGCGCCGAGCGGCTGGCCGAGGCCGGGATGACGTGGGAGGCGCTGGCCGGCTGGCTGCAGGGCCCGATGGACAAGGCGGCCTGGGAGGCCGTGATCCCGTCCATGGGCACCATGGCGCTCGTGCGCAACCTGCGCAACTTCGACGAGGCCGGGGTGTCCGACGAGGTGGCCGAGCGGGTCGCCGCGCGGATCAGCGACCCGGCGGAGGTCGCGCGTTCGCGGCAGTTCCCCTTCCGCTACCTCGCCGCCCACCGGCACGCCCCTTCGCTGCGCTGGTCCTACGCGCTGGAGCGGGCGCTCAGCCACTCGCTGGCCAACGTGCCCGCGCTCTCCGGCCGGACGCTGGTGCTCGTGGACCGCTCGGGCTCGATGTTCTGGTCGCGGCTGTCCGACCGCTCCGAGCTCGACCGGGCCGACGCGGCGGCGATCTTCGGTACGGCGCTCGCGCTGCGGGCGGAGCGCGCGGACCTGGTCGAGTTCGGCACGACCAGCGAGCGCGTGGCCTTCCGCACGGGCGAGTCCGTACTCCGGATCCTCGACCGCTTCCACAGCCTCGGCGGCACCGACACCACCGAGGCCGTGCGCCGGCACTACGCCGGCCACGACCGGGTGCTGATCGTCACCGACGAGCAGTACACGCACCACCACGCGGGCGACCCGACCGAACAGATCCCGGCCGGCGTGCCGGTCTACACCTGGAACCTCGCCGGGTACCGGGCGGGCCACGGCCCGTCGGGCACCGGGAACCGGCACACCTTCGGCGGCCTGTCGGACGCGGCCTTCCGGATGGTGCCGCTGATCGAGGCCTCCCGGGACGCCGACTGGCCCTGGGCGGCCTGAGCGCCGTGGCCCGCACCGCGTGGGGAGCGCGGGCCACGGCCTTCTCCGCACCTCTTGTTGAAGCCTGAACTGACATCTAACATTTCAATTCATGGAAGCCATCCGGCCCGTGCCCCGGACCCTGCTCAGGGACCGGGCCTACGCGGCCATCCGGGACGCCATCGTGGCCGGGGAGCTCGAACCCGGCGCGGTGGTGCGCGACGCCGACCTCGCGGAGCGGCTCGGGCTGTCCCGGGCGCCGGTCCGGGAGGCGTTCTCCCGGCTCGTCGACGAGGGGCTGCTGGAGAGCAAGCCGCAGAGCTACACGCGCGTGACCCCGCTCGTGGCCGCCGACGTCAGGGACGCCGCCGCCGTGGTCGGCGCCCTGCACGAACTGGTGACCCGCGTCGCCGTGCCCCGGCTGGCCGGCGCCGACCTCGCCGTGATGCGCGCCGCCAACGAGCGGTTCGCCGCGGCCGTGCGCGCCGGGGACGTGGACGCGGCCCTGCGCGCCGACGACGACCTGCACGACGTCCTCGTCCGGGTCAGCGGCAACCGGGCCGCCGCCGCGACCGTCGCCCGCTACACCCCCCTCATCCGCCGTCTGGAGCGCCGGCGCTTCGGCGAGGGCGGCAGCTGCCGCTCGGCCGGACTGCACGAGCGGCTCATCGACGCCTGCGCGGCCGGTGACACGGCCGAGGCGGTCCGCGTCACCGCGGAGATCTGGCGGGGCCTGGAAGAGCTCGCCGACTGAGGCGGACCCACACCCACCCGGGAGGAACCGTGTCCCTGTCCTCGTACGCCCGTTACCCGCTGCTCTTCGGGCCCTCGCCGGTCCACCCCCTGGAGCGCCTGACCGCGCACCTCGGCGGCGCCTCCCTGTGGGCGAAGCGGGAGGACTGCAACTCCGGCATCGCCTACGGCGGCAACAAGACCCGCAAGCTGGAGTACCTGGTCGCCGACGCGCTCGCCCAGGGCTGCGACACGCTCGTGTCGATCGGCGGGGTGCAGTCCAACCACACCCGCCAGGTCGCCGCCGTCGCCGCCCGGGCCGGGCTGAAGTGCGTCCTGGTGCAGGAGAGCTGGGTGGACTGGCCCGACGCCGTCTACGACAAGGTGGGCAACATCCTGATCAGCCGTCTCGCCGGGGCCGACGTCCGGCTGGTGAGGGCCGGGTTCGGGATCGGGTTCAAGGAGAGCTGGGAGCAGGCCCTCAGGGAGGTTGAGGAGTCGGGCGGGAAGCCGTACGCCATCCCCGCCGGCGCCTCCGACCATCCGCTCGGCGGGCTCGGCTTCGCCGCCTGGGCGCACGAAGTGGCCCGGCAGGAGCGGGAGCTGGGCGTCTTCTTCGACACCGTCGTGGTGTGCTCGGTGACCGGGTCGACCCAGGCCGGCATGGTCGCCGGGTTCGCCGCACTGGAGGAGGCGGGCGGGCGCCCCCGCCGCGTGCTCGGCGTCGACGCCTCCGCGAAACCGGCCGCCACCCGGAACCAGATCGCCCGCATCGCCCGCAACACCGGGCAACTGATCGGAGGGAAGCGGGAGTTGACCGAGGACGACGTCGAGCTCGACGAGCGGTACCACGCGGGCACGTACGGCGTCCCCGACGAGACCACCCTGGACGCGATGCGCCTCGCGGCCCGAACGGAGGGGATGGTCACCGACCCCGTCTACGAGGGCAAGTCGATGGCCGGGATGATCGACCTGGTCTCCCGGGGCGAGATCGGCCGCGACTCCACGGTCCTCTACGCCCACCTGGGCGGGCAGCCGGCGCTGAACGCGTACAGCGCGCTGTTCTAGACGGGCGCCGTCCGCAAGCAGTTCCCGCACGATGTCCGCGTGCCCGGCGTGCCGACGGCAACCTCGCCGGCCGGGAATCAACCGGCCGGCCGACGGGTTGTCAGGTGTCCGAGCACGTGTCGCGTCGCCCGATCCACCGAGGAGCCGCCATGTCCGACGAACCAGCCGTGCGGGAACTGCGCCTGGTCGTGACCGCCGACGACTACGAGGCCGCGCTGCGCTTCTACCGGGACGTGCTCGGGCTGCCCGAGCGGGCCGCCTTCGCCTCCGAGGGCGGGCGGGTCACCATCCTGGAGGCCGGACGGGCCACCCTGGAACTGACCGACCCGAACCACGCCGCGTTCATCGACGAGGTCGAGGTGGGGCGCCGGGTGGCCGGGCACATCCGGGTCGCCTTCCAGGTGGACGACTCGGCCGCCACCACGGCCAGGCTCGCCGAGGCCGGGGCCGAGGTCGTCGCCGAGCCGACCCGCACCCCCTGGAACTCCCTGAACTCCCGGCTCGAAGCCCCGGGCGCCCTCCAGCTGACCCTGTTCACCGAGCTCGGCGACTGAGGCGCCCCGGGGCCCGCCCGCCGGGTGCCGGACACCCGGTACCGGACACCCGGTACCGCCGGACCGCATACCCGTCCGTCCGCCGCGCCGGGCCGCGGCCGGTGCCGGATACAGTGCTGGTCGTGTGGACGGACGATCAGCGCGCGGAGCCGGGAGCCGAACGGCCCGGCGGTACGCGGCGCCGGGCCACGATCCACGACGTCGCGCGCCTGGCCGGGGTGTCACGCCAGACGGTCTCCCGGGCGGTCAACGACAAGGGTGAGATCGACCCGGCCACCAAGGAGCGGGTCCTCGAGGCGGCGCGGCTCCTGGACTACCGGCCGAGCCGGTTCGCCCGCGGGCTCGTCCGCAAGGGCGCGGTCACGGCCGGCCTGGTCATCCCGGACCTGCGCAACCCCTTCTTCCCCGAGGTCGCCGCGGGCGTGCTGGAGGCCGCCGAGCAGCGCGGCTGGCAGGTGGTCGTGTGGGACGCGCGGATCGACAGGGCCCGGGAGCGGCAGGCGCTCGACGTGCTCTCCCACCAGACGGACGCCGTCGTGGGCTACTTCGAGGACCCCGACGACGTGCTCGTCCGGCACCTCGGCGGCGTCCCGCTGGTCCTGCTGGAGCGCGGCCCGCAGCAGACCCGGTTCGCGGCCGTCGGCATCGACGCCGCGGCCGGCGTCGAGCAGGGCATGCATCACCTGTACGGCCGGGGACACCGCAGGATCGGCATGCTGGACGGTGAGCACGGCCCCGGCCCCCGCCGGGAGGCGTTCCTGGAGCAGGCGCGGCGGCTCGGTCTGCCGGTCGACGCCGACTGGGTCGTCGTCTGCCCGGAACACAGCGTGACGGGCGGTGAGGCCGGCATGGAGCGGCTGCTGCGGGCGCGGCCCGACGTCACGGCCGTCTTCGGCTTCAACGACATGATCGCCGTGGGCGCGATGCGCACCGCACGGCGCCACGGTCGCCGGGTCCCGGACGAGCTGGCCGTGCTGGGCTTCGACGGGCTCTCCCTGGGCGAGCTGGTGGAACCGGCCCTGACCACCCTGCACATCGACAAGCGGCAGCTCGGCCGGCTGGCCGTGGAGCAGGTGGCACGGCTGCGTGCGGGCGAGGAGCCGCTGCGGGGCGCGGAGGCGTGGGTGACACCCGAGCTCGTGGTGCGCGAGTCGGCCTGAGCACGAGCCGCCGCCCAGCGGCCCGGGCCGTGCGGGCGCGTGGTCTCGGTAGGGTGCGGGGAGAGTCCCCGGTTCTGTGAGGAGGGGTCGCGTGGCGCAGGCCAGGCCCATGCGGGCGGACGCCCGGCGTAACCACGAGCGGCTGCTGAAGGTGGCCGCGGAGGCGTTCGCCGAGCACGGGGAGGGAGCGTCGCTCGACGACATCGCGAGGCGGGCCGGAGTCGGCTCCGGGACGCTGTACCGGCACTTCCCGACGCGGCACGCCCTGCTGGAGGCCGCGTACCTCGACCGGATCCAGGCCCTCGCGGCGCGTGCCGACGCGCTCGCGGCCGAACTGCCGCCGGGCGAGGCGCTGCGGGAGTGGCTCGGCGAACTCGGCGCCGGGATGATCCGCATGCGCGGTCTGAAGGCGCTCCTCGGGCCGGCCGTCACCGAGGGCGACTCGGCGGTGGCCACGGCTTGCGGGGACGCGGTGAGGAGCGCGGCGGGACGGCTGGTCCGGGCGGCGCAGGAGGAGGGCACGCTGCGGCGGGACGTGGACCCGACGGATGTCCTGAGGCTGGCCCACGGCGTGGCGACGGCCTCGGAACTGGCGGACGGGGAGGGCCGGCACATCCGGCGGTACCTCGGGCTGCTGACGGAGGGGCTGCGGCCGCGGGGGCTTTGAGGCGGGGCGTTGCGGTGGGGCATTGAGGCGAGGCATCGCTCCGGAGGTCCGGCCGTGGTCCTGGGGCCGGTGATCCTTCGGCCGGTGAGGGCGACGGACGCCCCCGGGCAGGGGGCGTCTCCGGCGTCGGGCCTCGTCGGGTGCGGAGCCTTACAGGGCTTGTGCCGCGGGCTTCACCATGCCCCTCACCGTGCGGGACTTCACGAAGTCGCCCATCGCCGTCATCTCCCACTCGCCGGAGAACTGGCGGATCAGCTTGGCCATCATCACGCCGGTCTGCGGCTCCGCGCTGGTGAGGTCGAAGCGGACCAGCTCCTCGCCGGTCGTACCGTCCAGGAGGCGGCAGTACGCCTTGGCCACCTCCGTGAACTTCTGGCCCGAGAAGGAGTTGACCGTGAAGACCAGGCCGGTGACGTCCTGGGGAAGGCGGCCGAGGTCGACCGTGATGACCTCGTCGTCACCGCCGCCCTCGCCCGTGAGGTTGTCACCGGAGTGCCGGATCGCGCCGCCGACGATCTGCAGCTTGCCGAAGTAGCAGCTGTCGACGTGGTTGCGCTGAGGTCCGTACGCGATGACCGAGGCGTCCAGGTCGATGTCCTTGCCGCGGTACGCCGGCTCCCAGCCGAGACCCATCTTGACCTGGGAGAGAAGGGGGCGGCCGCCCTTGATCAGGGAGACGGTCTGGTTCTTCTGGAGGCTGACGCGGCCCTTGTCGAGGTTGATCTTCCCGGCGCCCGGGGCGGGCGGCGGGGGCGTGGCCGGAGCGGCCGGGGGAGCGGCGGGCGCGCTGACCGGCGGGGCCGGCGGCTGCACCGCGGCGGGCGGCGGGGCCACCGGCTGGGCCGGGGCGGCGGCAGCCGGTTCCTCCACCGTCACGCCGAAGTCCGTGGCGATGCCCGCGAGGCCGTTGGCGTATCCCTGGCCGACCGCGCGGGCCTTCCACTGGCCGTTGCGCTGGTAGATCTCCACGATCACCAGGGCCGTCTCGCTGCCGAGCTGCGGGGGTGTGAAGGTGGCCAGCACGGAGCTGTCGTCCGCGTTGCGGATCGTGGCCGTCGGTTCGATGCCCTGGAAGGTCTGGCCCGCGGCGTCCGGGCTCGCCGTGACGACGATCTTCTCGATGCCCGGGGGCAGGGCCGCGGTGTCGACCACGATCGCGTCGGGTGCGGTGCCGCCGCCCGAGCGGTAGGTCACGCCCGGGCCCGACGGCTGGTTGTAGAAGATGAAGTCGTCGTCGGAGCGCACCTTGCCGTCGGCGGTGAGCAGCAGGCCCGATACGTCGAGCCGCACCGGGGCGGCGACGTCCACCGTCACGCGGGCGGCGGACAGGGGGATGTTCGAGCCGGGGGTCATAGCTGTCATGCCGGGTGAACGACCGGAGGCGCTTTACCGTTCCCTTACCGGCGGCCGATCGGGCGGTGCCGCCCCGCGGGACGACCGGAACGGCCGAGGGGCGGTCGTGCCCGGCCCCGGCTACCCCCACACCCCGGGGCCGCGCAGCCTTGAGGGAGTGGCCGGGCCCCACCCCCCGGGAGGCGCGCAGCCCTCACGCGGGGGCGGTCGCCGTGCGGCCGGACCGGGAGCGCTGCTCGTCCAGCATGCGCAGGAAGCCGCGCACCTCGGCCATGCGCCGCGGGTCCAGGTCCGCCACGATCGTGCGCTCCTCGTCCGTGCCCGCGCCGGCCAGCAGGGTGCCGTCGGGTGCGTAGACGACGCTTCCGCCGCGCGTCGGGCGGGCGGCCGGTCCGCCGACCGGGTTGGCGAACACGCTGTAGACCGTGTTCTCCAGGGCCCGGGCCGCGAGGTAGACGCAGGCGCGGTGCTCGTTGCCGGAGGCGAAGGCGCCCAGGCACAGGTAGGCGTGCGCGCCGGACAGCGCGGCCGCCCTGGCGTGCTCGGGGAACGACATGTCGTAACAGACCGCGAGGCCCAGCCGCCAGCCGTCGGCCTCCAGCGCCGCGCCTCGTTCCCCGGCCGTGAACAGCCGGGCCTCGTCCGCGTGCCACAGGTGCTGCTTGTCGTACACGGCGGACAGGGCGCCGGACGGCTCGGCGGCGACGACCGAGTTCGCGAGGCGTCCGTCGGGCCGGCGGACCGCGGCACCCGTCAGGATCAGCGTGCCGGTGCGGGCGGCCGTCTCGGCCAGCGGCTCCAGCCGTCCGTCCGTGACGAACCCGGACTCGTCGGCGGCCACCTCGCAGCCGGCGGGCGCCGCGGCGAGGGACGGCAGGTCGTAGCCGCACAGGTGGAGTTCGGGCAGGACCACCACCCGCGCGCCGAGACCGGCGGCCCCGGCGGCCAGCCCGGCCGCCCGGCGGGCGTTGTGCGCGACGTCCCCCGGTGTCGCCTCGGCCTGCACGACGGCCAGCCGCAGCGGCGCGGACGGCAGGTCCGTGCCCGCGCCGCCGCTCACGGCCGCGCGCTCCCCCCGGCCAGGCGCGCGAAGCCCGGCTTGGCACCCTCGCGCTCCACCATGACCCGCGCCCCGGCCAGGGGCGGAACGTCCCGGGGAAGCGGCAGGTCGACCAGGAAGTCGCCGTACTCGGCCGAGGGGTGTTCGCCCAGGTCCACCCGGGTGCCGTCGGTGCCCACCAGACTGACCCGCCACAGGTCGGCGCCCGGTGCCGCCGGTCCGGTGGCCGCCACCCGCAGGGTGCCGCCGGGCAGGATCTGAGCGGCGGCCACGACAGCGGTGCGCCGCACGGGCTCGCCGAGCGCGTGCATCGGGCCGTGCTTCACCAGCGGCCGGCCGGCGGTCTCGGGAAGGTGCGCGGCGACGACCTCGGCGACGAACATGGTGTGCACGGGGAACGGCACGGTCTCGCGCAGCACGCACTCCAGGGCGACCAGGCCGCCCTTGACCCAGGGGGTGCCGGTGGCCTGCGGAGCGCCGAACTCGATCAGTTCGGAGCTGGTCTTGTCGAGGTCGCCCAACGAGAAGCTGCCGGCGAAGTCCGCGAGCTCCGCCTGCTCCTCGGCGCACAGGGTGAGGGCGAACTCGCCCCGTTCGGGGATCAGTTCACGGCTGCGTGCCCGGGGGCTGAGCACCACGGCCGCGTACAGCGGGTCCTTGTTGACGAAGTAGGACCACTCGGCGGACATCACGTTGACACCGTCGTCGTGGCGCACGGCGATCAGGCCGATGGTGCTCGTCGCCGTCTTCCACAACTGGTCGGGGATCTCCAGGGACACGTACCACCCTCACTGCCTGATCGGACCCGGCTCGCTGAGCCTTCGAGATCGTTTACTTTAATCCCGGAGCCCGAGCCGGAGGCGATGCGTTTCGGCCAGATCCCTTCGCATTCCATCACGCGTGCGGACGTGCTCAACTCCTCGCCGGCACATGTGAACTGACGGGATGAAGGCTGTGACGTGAATCACCTCGATGCCTTCTTGATGGCCTCCGGGGGGAGTTCTTTTGATTGATGTCCGAACGGAGTCGCCGGAGACCCGGAAGGGGGTGCTTTTCCATGAAGAAGCCGATCCGCCGCAACGTGCGTACCAACAAGTGACGCACTGACTCCTTCGCGGGCCGAGTCCGCGAATTGTGGCGCCCGGTCGGTGGTGAGACATCGCGGCCGGCCGGGCTGCCGGTCCGGCAGGGAAAACTCACACGAGGAATGTGGAAATCCGTCGTGAAGCTGACAGACCGCGCCATGCGCATCCTCCATGTCGAGGGTGAAGGGCTGCTCGTCTCGGACTCCTTCGGCCGCGTGCACCTGCTGGACGACGCGTTCGACGTGGTCCGTTCGTCTCCGCGGGTCCGGGCGGGGCGGCCGCTGTACGGGCTCACCGTCGCCGACGGCTGGGTCATCGGCAAGGACCGCATGGGGGCCGTACTGCGCTGGTCGCTCGACACGCTCGACCTGGTCAACCGCCTCGATCCGGTGGCCATGGGCGACCGGGCGGGGCTGCTGGAGGGCGAGGAGCCGTCGCCGGTGAGCTCCCGCGGCATCGGCGTCTGGGACGGCCGGGTCTTCGTCACCAGCGGTTACCACCATCAGATGCTCGTGCTCGATCTGCACACCTTCGACGTGCTGGAGATCCGCCCCAACATCTGCGGCGGCAGTCCCATGGAGTGGGCCTGCACCGAACACCCCACGCGGCACGCCGTGTCCGACAAGGAGGGCAACCTCCGGTTCGGCAGCTTCACCGACCTGGAATTCCCCGACCACGTGAAACTGGACGACGGCAATATCCACCGGGTCCGCTATGACGGCCGGCACGACCGATTCTGGTGCACCCAGGACTTCGGCGAGGGCGAGAACGCCGATGTCGCCAACGGCGTGGTCGTCGTCTCGCTCGACGGCGAGAAACAGGGCGAATACCTTTTCGCGCGCGACGACGTCGAGTTCGTCGCGTTCTCGCCCGACTTCGGCAAGGCCTACTCCGGCGGATTCGACGGCGAACTGCACGTCTTCGACAACAGCACCCCGGAGTTGCGCGTGCAGCGCGTGGTCAGCGGTTTCTCCCATCAGCTCAGCGACATCACCGTGAGTTCCTCGGGGGACGTGTTCGTCCTGTGCCAGGACGGCGAGATCACCCGGCTCACCGAGGACGGCACCTTCGTGCGCGCGATGGGCTTCCGGCGGCAGGCCGTCTGGGACATCCAGCCCTCCCGGGAGGACCCGGCCGTCCTGTACTGCGCCACCGACTCCGGCGTGGCCGTCGCGCAGGTTCGCCGTACGGCGAGCGGACCGACGCTGCACATCACCGAGGACCACGAGACCGGACTCGGCTTCACCCGCCGGGTCGCCCCCGTGGAGGGCGGCTGGCTCGCCGTCACCCGCGACCGGCACGTGCTGCGCGCCCGGCGCGGTGGCGAGATCCTGTGGGACCGGCGGCTGCCCGAGGCGCTGCTCCACACCGTCGCCGCCTCACCCGACGGCACCCGCGCCCTGGTCGCGAGCAACGCGGGCGCCGTCGAACTCGACACCGCCACCGGCGAGGTGCTGACCACCCTCGGCGTCGACGGACTCCCGGTGTGGGCGGCCACGTACCTCCCGGGCGGCGAGCGTGTCCTGGCCACCCGCAACGGGGTCGTCGCCGTCTTCGGCGACGACCCGGACAAGCCGCAGTGGCGCCTGGACCAGGGCGAGTACCCCAAGCGCATGTGGGCCCAGGACGGCCACCTCTACGTCGTCGGCGACGGCGGCCTGAAGGAGATCGCCGTCGGCGAGGGCGTCACCCGCGGCTGGCGGGAACTGCTGTCCAACACCGCCGAGAACGCCACGGTCGCCGACGGCCTGGTCTGCGTCAGCTCCTACGGCATGCAGATCGCCGCCTACCGGTACGAGGACGACGAGTTCGTCGGCTTCATGGAGGACCTGCCGGACTACCCCAAGGCGCTGAGCATCGTGCGCGACGGCGACGGCCGGCCCCATCTGCTCGTCGGCTGCCGCACCGGACTGCTCTCGCTGTACCGCATGGACCGCCCCGCCGAGGAGGGCACCTTCACCAAGCTGGAGGACCGCTGGCTGCCGGGCAGGCCCGCCCGCTTCACCCTCACGTACGACGCCCCCGCGGCGCACTGACCCACGGACCGGGACCCGTACGCATGGACCAGCAGACAGCCGGTGCCCCCGCCCCCTGGCGCGACCGCCGCTTCGTCGTCTTCGCCACCGGCAACTTCGTCAACAACCTCGGCGAGGCCTCCTACAAGGTGGGCCTCCCGCTGTTCGTCTACGAGCTCACCGGCTCGCTGACGACCATGTCGCTCCTCGCCGCCCTCGCCCCGTTCATGCTGCTCCTCAGCCCGTGGCTCGGGGCGATCGTGGACCGCTGGGGCCCCCGCGTCTTCGTCGTGCCCGGCCTGCTGGTGCAGCTCGCGGCGGCGGTCGCGCTCAACCTCGCCGTGCTGGCCGGACACGCCTCCACCGCGGTGCTGTTCGCCCTGGGCGCCCTGGTGCAGCTGGGCGGGGAGATGTACCGCACGGGCTGGATCGCCGGTGTCGCGACGATGTTCCCGCGCAACGCGGCCCGGTCGAGGGCCGTCCTCAGCAGCCTGTTCGTGACGTCCAACATCGTCGGGCCGCTGCTGGTCGCCGTCGGTGTCGGACTCGTCGGCTACCTGGGACTGCTGTGGTTCAACGCGGCCACCTTCCTCGCGCCGATCGCCGTCTGGCTCATGGGCGTCCACCCGCCGGCCAAGGAGCGGGGAGCCGGCGGCGCCGGGCCGGGGCGCCGGCCCACCCTGGTCCGCGACATCCTCGACGGCTGGCACGTCATGCGCGCCGAGAAGCGCGTGCTGTACGTGCAACTGACGTCGCTGCCACTGCACTTCGTCAGCGGGGTGGGCGTCCTGTCGTTCATGGTCTGGTACCTGCGCGACCACTGGCACATGTCCGCCAGCGGCGTCAGCACCGCGCAGGCCGTCGCCAACGTCGGCGCGCTCGCCGGGAGCGTCTACATCGCCGCCCGTGCCCGCACGCGCCCCCGGATCGTCCTGGCCGGGGCGGCGGTCGTGATGACGGGGGCCCTGTTCGCCATGGCGCTGCCCTCCACCTGGGTCTTCATCGTCTGCATGGTGGCGTTCTTCACCATGCGGTCGGCCATGACGGCCGTCACCGCCATGATCGTCGTCAAGTACCTGCCGCCCGAGGTCGTCGGCCGCGCCGAGGGCCTGTTCAACCTCATGAGCGGTCTGCCCATCCTGCTCGCCCCCCTGCTGATCCCCCTCGTGCAGGGGACATGGGGCGACGTCGCCGTCCTGCTGTTCCTGGGCGCGGCCGCCGGCCTGTCGCTCCTGTGCCTGGTCCGCTTCTGGCCCCACTGGAGCGACGGCGACGCCACCCACCCGGCCCCCGCCACCGGAGACGAAACGCCTGTCGGATAGCCCGAGAAGCAAGGGATGATATGCGCCCCATCGACCTGCCCGTGAACCCCGCCGGACACGCCGCCCCCGTCACCCACGTCGCGCTGCGCCCCGACGGCACGCGCCTGGCGAGCTGCTCCTACGACGGAACCGTGCTGGTCTGGGACACCCAGGACCCGGCCAGGCCGGCGGTCCTGCACCGCATGCGGCACCGACGCCTGGTCAACGCGTGCGCGTGGAACCCCGCCTCCCCGGCGCTGCTGGCCACCGCCTCGGCGGACAAGACCGTCGCCGTGTGGCGCGTACCCGACGACGCGGGCCCGCCGGCCCTGGTCAGCGTGCTCGCCCGCCACACCGACGACATCAACTCGGTCGACTGGATGCCGGACGGCGAGCACCTCATCTGTGTGTCCGAGGACGGCCGGGCCACCATGTGGCACGCCCTGACCGGAGCGTTCCGCTCGGAGGTCGGCTCGCACACGGCGCACTGCATGGCGGTCTCCGTCAGCCCCGGCGGCGTGGTCGCCACGGCCGGTGAGGACGGCATGGTGGCCGTACGCCGGCCCGGCACGGACTCCGGCACGGCCGTACGGCACTACGGCTCCTCCATCGAGGGCTGCGCCTGGTCGCACTCCGGCGAGGTGCTCGCCGTCGCCCGCGACGACGGCAAGGTCGACCTGCTCACGGCGGGCCTGGAGCTGCTGCGCACGCTGGAGGTCTCCGACTCGGCCGCCCGCACGGTCGGCTGGTCCGAGGACGACACCTCGCTGGTGATCGGCGCCTACGACGGCGCGCTGCACTTCTTCGCCGCCGACGGCACCCGCACCCACCGGGTCCGGGACGCCCGGGTGTGGCCCCGCTCCGTGTCGGTGGCGCGGGGCCTGGTGGCCGCGGGCAGCTTCTGGAGCGGCCCGCATCTGTACGCCCTCGACGACGCCACGGAGATCGCCGCCCCCACCGCGCCCAACCACGGCCCCAACGCGCTCGCCGCGCACGACGGGCAGCTGTACATCGGCTGCGACTCGGGCACCGTGTTCGCCGTGGACCTCGACGGCACGACGACGGACGACGACACGGCGGCCGCGCCCCGCGCGGTCCGCGCGCTGGACGCCGCCGACGGTCCGGTCCTCGCCCTCGCCGCCCGTGACGGCGCCCTGTACGCGGCCACCTACTCCGGCCGGGTGATCGGCCTGCTGGACGGCCGCCGGACCGTCAGCGGGCAGCTCGGCGCCCCGCTGCCGTCCCTGTGCTTCGACGGGGACACCCTGGTCGCCGGCACGTACAACGGCGAACTGGTCGTCCTCGACCCGCGGACGCTGTCCGTCCTGGCCCGGCGCCGGGCCCACGGCGGTTCGGTCAAGTCCCTCACCGCGCTGCCCTCGGGATTCCTGTCCGCCGCCACCGACCGCACCGTCGCGGCCGGTGGCCCGCACCGGCGCGACACGCTGTGGGAGCACGGCAACCTCGTCAACGCCGTCGCCGTCCTCGGCGGCCGGGTGGCGGCGAGCGCCTCCCGCGACCACACGGTCAAGGTCGGCCGGATCACCGGCGACGGCGGCCCGGGCACGTGGCGGGCCGGGACGGTCCAGACGCTCCTCGGACCCGACGAGTCGGTCAAGTGCGTCGGCCTGCTCGGCGACCCCGACGCCCCCGTCGTCCTGGCCGGCTCCTACGACTTCGGCCTCTACGCGTGGCACGTCGACTGGGACGCCACCGCCCGGACCCTCGCCTCCGGTCACCTGCTGACCGCGTTCGGCCAGGGCCTGTCCTGCATGGCACCCCTGGACGGCGACCGGTTGGTCGTGGCCGGCTGGGACGGGCGGATCGTCGTGGTGGACCTGGGACCCGGCGGAGAGCCACGCGTACGGCGCGACTGGCGCATCGGGGACCTCGCCGCCCGGGCCGACCGGCACGAGGAGGCCCTGGCCGTATGAGCATTCCCGAACCCCGGTCGGCGGTGGCCGTCACCGCCCCGGAGGTCACGGTGCGGGCCCGCGTGGGCGTCACCCTCCAGCGGGCCGGAGGCCACCACGCCGAGCTGGTCACCTTCTCCGGGCTGCCCGACGGGGCCCAGCACCTCGCCATCGTGCTGGGCGAGCCCGCCCGGGACGCGCCGCTCGTCCGGCTGCACAGCGAGTGCCTGACCGGGGACGTCCTCGGCTCCGCCCGCTGCGACTGCGGCCCGCAGCTGGAGGAGTCCCTGCGGCGGATCGCCGTCGAGGGGGGAGCGGTGCTCTACCTGCGCCAGGAGGGGCGCGGCATCGGCCTCTACAACAAGCTCGACGCCTACCTGCTCCAGGACCGCGGCGCGGACACCTTCGAGGCCAACGAGCTCATCGGCCGGGAGCCCGACGAGCGCGACTACGGTGTCGCGGCCCTGATGCTGGGCGCCCTCGGCATGAAGCGGGTGCGGTTGCTGACCAACAACCCCGACAAGGTGGCACAGTTGCGCGAGCACGGCATCGACGTCGCCGACGCCCTGCCCACCGCCGTGCACCGCACCGCCGAGAACGCCCGCTACCTGGAGGCCAAGGCGCTGCACCAAGGCCACACCATCGCTCTGAAAGGCGCCTGATGAAGCTGGAGGACGTCGCCCACTCGCCCCACTTCCAAGAGCACGCCGCCCTGGCCCGGCCCGGTGACGTACGGCCGTCCCGGCAGGAGGCCGAGGAACTCGCGGCGCTGTCGCCGCGCCGGCTCGCCGCCCGGGTGGAGGACCCCCGTGTGCCGATGGCGCAGCGGCTCGCCGCCGGGGGCGTCCTCGCGCTCCTCGGCGACCCCCGCATCGACGTCGACCGTCCGGCCACCTGCCCCGTGCCGGGAGGCAGCGTGGAGATCGGCCTGGACCCCGGCGCGGTCGACGCGGTCGTCGCCGACTGGGCGCACGTCGGGGTGGAGCGGTCCTGGATCGACAAGGAGACCCCGGTCCACACCGTGGTCCTGCGCGACTTCTGGATCGGCCGCTACCCGGTCACCAACGAGGAGTACCGGCAGTTCCTCGCCGACACCGGCCATCCCGGCCGCCCGGCCACCTGGTACCTGGGGGCCTATCCGTACGACCGCAGCAACCACCCGGTGGCGGGGGTCCGGGCGGAGGACGCCGACGCGTACGCGGCCTGGCTCAGTGACCGCACCGGCCACCCGTGGCGGCTCCCCACGGAGGCCGAGTGGGAGTACGCGGCCAAGGGGCCGGACGGCGGCGCGTTCCCCTGGGGCGGCACCTTCGACGCCTCGGCCGCCAACACGCGCGAGACCGGTGTCCACACCACCACCCCGGTCGGCGCCTTCCCCGCCGGCGTGTCGCCGTTCGGCGCGCACGACATGGCGGGCAACGTCGAGGAGTTCACCGCCGACGACTACCGCCCCTACCCCGGTGGGCCGTTCGTCGCGGACCACCTGGTGGAGACGATGACCACCTACCGGGTCGCCCGTGGCGGCAGCTTCTCGCGCTTCGGTGACCTCACCCGCACCCGCCGCCGCCACGGCGCCTTCCCCGGCCCCCTGTACCCCGTCGGCTTCCGCCTGGCCACCGGCAGGCAGCCGCTGTAGCCCCGAGGAGGCGTCAGGGCACCACCACGATCTTCCTGCCGATGCCGGACGCGAACTGCTCCAGCGCCTCGGGGTACCGCTCCAGCGGGATGCGGTCGCTGATGAACACGTCGGGGTCGAGGACGCCGTTCGCGAAGAGTTCCGCGGCCCGCTCGAAGCTGTGCAGCACCGCCATCGAACCGGTGATGGTGATCTCCTGGTTGTAGATGCGGTACGGGTCGATCGTCACGCGGGTCGCGTAGTCGGCCACACCGAACTGCAGGAACGTGCCGGCCTTCGCCACCCGGTCCAGGCCGTCCTGGATCGCCGCCGCGTTGCCGGTGGCGTCGATGACCAGGTCCCAGCCCTGCGGGCGGTCGAGCTCGTCCGGGTTCGCGGCCGAGGCCGAGACGCCGAGGCGGCGGGCCGTCTCCAGGCGGACCGGGTTCACGTCGACGACGTCCACGCTCGCCGCACCCGTGCGCTTGGCCAGCTCCAGCATCATCAGGCCCATCGTGCCGGAGCCGTAGATCAGCACGTGCGCGCCGAGGCGGGACTGCAGGACGTCGTAGCCCCGCACCGCGCAGGACAGCGGCTCCACGAGGGCCGCGTCCTGCGTGCGGACGTGCTCCGGCAGCTTCACGCAGTTCGCCACCGGGGCGACGGCGTACTTCGCCGCGCCTCCGGCCGTCGTCACGCCGATCGCCGCCCAGCGCTCGCACAGGTTGTTGTGGCCGGTGCGGCAGTAGCGGCACTCGTGGCAGTACAGGGACGGGTCGACCGCGACCCGGTCGCCCACCGCCACCTCCGTGACCTGGGTGCCGACGCCGACGGCCTCGCCCGCGAACTCGTGCCCGGGCACGATCGGCAGCTTCGGGGCGAACTCGCCCTGGAGGATGTGCAGGTCCGTGCCGCACAGCCCGCAGGCCGCGACCTCGACGACGACCTCGCGCGGCCCTGGCGTCGGGTCCGGGACCTCGGCGACGACGGCCTTGCCCACGGACTCGATGACGGCGGCCTTCATTTCACGGCTCCCAACGACAGGCCCTGGACCAGCTTGTCCTGGGCGGCGAACCCCGCGGCGAGCACCGGCAGGGAGATGACGAGCGACGCGGCGCACACCTTCGCCAGGAACAGGCCCTGGCTGGTGATGAAGCCGGTCAGGAAGACGGGGGCGGTCTCGGCGACCACGCCCGTCAGGACCCGGGCGAAGAGCAGTTCGTTCCAGCTGAAGATGAAGCAGATCAGCGCCGTGGCGGCGATGCCCGGCAGGGCGATCGGTGCCACCACCCGGGTGAGCACGGTGGGCAGCCGGGCCCCGTCCACCCGGGCCGCCTCGATCACGGCGACCGGGATCTCGGCGAGGAAGGACTGCATCATCCACACCGCGATCGGCAGGTTCATGGAGGTGTAGAGGATGACCAGCAGCCAGATGTTGTCGAGCATCCCGGCGTTCTTGGCGAACAGGTAGATGGGCAGCAGGCCCGCCACGGCCGGCAGCATCTTCGTGGAGAGGAAGAAGAACAGCACGTCCGTCCACTTGCGGACGCGGTTGATCGACAGCGCGTAGGCCGCCGGGAAGGCCAGCAGCAGGACGAGGAGCGTCGACGCCACGGACGCGACCGTCGAGTTGATCAGGGCCGGCCAGGGGCTCGCGCCGCCGCCCGCGCCGAAGAACTCCCGGTAGCCGTCCAGGGTCAGGGCGGCCGCGAAGGACGGCGGGTTGGTCGCCGCGTCCGTCTCCGAGTGGAAGGACGTGAGCGCCATCCACGCGATGGGCAGGAAGAACGCGATGCCGAGCAGCCAGGCCAGCAGGCCCAGGCCCGCTCCCTTGCCACGGGCACGGCGGGCTCGCAGGGCGGTCGTGCTCATGCGCGGGACACCTCCTCGCGGAACAGGGACGACACCACGCGCAGGGCGAAGGTCGCGATGACGATGGAGCCGATGACCACCAGGACACCCGCGGCCGAGGCGAGGCCGTTCTCGTGGGCCTGGTAGAAGCTCTGGTAGACGGTGTAGGGGAGGTTGGCGGTGCCGAGGCCGCCGGACGTGATCGTGAAGACCGCGTCGAAGTTCTGCACGATGTAGATCGAGCCCAGCAGGGCGCCGAGTTCGAGGTAGCGGCGCAGGTGCGGCAGCGTCAGGTGGACGAAGATCTGCCAGTCGCTCGCGCCGTCGACCCGGGCCGCCTCGATCTGCTCGTGGTCGCGGCTCTGCAGGCCGGCGAGCAGGATCAGCATCATGAACGGCGTCCACTGCCAGATGAGGGAGGCCTCGACGGCCAGCAGCGGGGTGTTCGAGATCCAGTCGGGCTGTGGGCCGCCCACATAGTGCAACAACCCGTTGAACAGGCCGTATTCGGGGTTGTAGAGCACATGTTTCCAGAGCAGGGCGGCGGCGACCGGCACCACCAGGAAGGGCGCGATCAGGAGCGTCCGGACGATGCCCCGGCCGCGGAACCTGCGGTCCAGCAGCAGGGCCAGGACGAGCCCCAGCACCAGGCTGGCCAGCACCACCGCGACCGTGAGCAGCACGGTCGTCCACACCGAGTGGCGCAGGTCCGGGTCGGTGAGGACCTCTTGGTAGTTGTCGAGGCCGGCGAAGTGCCGGGCGTCGGGGTAGAGGCTGTTCCAGTCGAAGAAGGAGATCACCAGCGTGGCCACGAACGGCAGCTGGGTGACGGCGATCATGAAGATGAGGGCGGGGAGCAGCGGGGCGCGGGTGGCCCAGGCGCGCAGGCGCGCGGAGGGGCGGCGGACGGGGGTGCGTGTCTCGGGAGCGGCCACGGGGGCCGTGGTCGTGGCGGTCATCGTCCCTCGTACTCCTCGGAGATCTTCTCGGCGAGCGCCTGCGACTTCCTCAGGGCCGATTCGACGGACTGGCGTCCGGCGATGGCCGCGCTGATCTCCTGGGAGACCTCGGTGCCCAGGTCGGTGAACTCGGGGATGCCGACGAACTGGATGCCGGGTGCGGGCCGCGGCTGCACGCCGGGGTCGTTCGGCCGGGCCTGTTCGATGGCCTCCTTGGTCATCTCCTGGAAGGCCGCCGCCTCCTTGCGGTAGGCGGGGTTGGCGTACGTGGACGCCCGCTTGCCTGCCGGGACGTTGGACCAGCCGACCTCGTCGCCGACCAGCTGCTCGTACTCCTTGCCGGACGCCCAGGAGACGAACTTCCAGGCGTTGTCCGGGTTGCGGGAGGCCTTCTGGATGCCCCAGGCCCAGGTGTAGAGCCAGCCGGAGGACTCGGTCTTCTCGACGGGGGCCGGCGCGTAGCCGACCTTGCCCTTGACGGGGGAGCCGTCCGCCTCCAGGGATCCGGCCGCGGAGGTGGCGTCGTACCACATGGCGACCTTGCCCTGGGTCATGTTGTTCAGGCACTCGGCGAAGCCGGACTGGGCGGCGCCGGACTCCCCGTGCTCGCGCACCAGGTCGACGTAGAACTTCGTCGCCTTCTCGAACTCGGGGGAGTCGAGGCGGGCCTTCCAGTCCTGGTCGAACCAGGTGCCGCCGAAGGTGTTCACGACGGTGGTGAGCGGGGCCATGACCTCGCCCCAGCCGGGCAGGCCGCGCAGGCAGATGCCCTTCATGCCGGGTTCGGCGCCGTCCGCCTCGGCCGCGAGGTCCGCCACCTGCCGCCAGGTGGGCCGGGCGGGCATCGTCAGGCCCTTCTTCTCGAACACGTCCTTGCGGTACATCAGGAACGAGGACTCGCCGTAGAAGGGCTGGCCGTAGAGCTTTCCGTCCTCCGCGGTGAGGGACTGGCGCATCGGCTTGAGCACGTCCTGCTCGTCGTAGCCCGGGTCCTTCGCGACATAGCCGTTCATCTCGCGCAGCCAGCCGTTGCGGGCGTAGATCGGTATCTCGTAGTTGGACAGCGTGGCCACGTCGTACTGGCCGGCCTGGTTGGCGAAGTCCTGGCTGATCTTGTCGCGGACGTCGTTCTCGGGCAGGACGGTGAAGTTGACCTCGATGCCCGTCTCCTTGGTGAAGTGGGCGCGGGTCAGCTTCTGCAGCTCGACCATCTGCGGGTTGTTCACCATCAGGACGTTGATGGCGTCGCCGCCTGATCCGGCCCCGCCCGCCCCGACCCAGCAGCCGGAGAGCAGCGGGGCGAGCAGCGTCCCTGCGGCGGCCAGGGCGAGCGTGGCTCGCGGAGGCCGTCGTCGGCTCGGGGTTCGCATGGATCGCTCCTGGAATGAATGGGGAGATAAAGGACAGCACGGGGCGTGACCGCACCCCGTGGGGACGGAAGCGGGGTGGGTCAGACGCGGATGACCTGCGGCCCGAGCAGGGAGTAGCGGTGGGCCTCGGCCGTCGGCAGCAGGGTGCTCGTCACGATCGTCTCCAGGGTGCCGATCTCGGCGAACCGGCAGAAGCTGACCGCTCCGAACTTGGTGTGCACCCCCGCGAACACGGTGCGCCGGGCGGCCCGGATCGCCTGCGCCTTGACCTCGCTGACGGCCGGGTCGGGGGTGGTGAGGCCGTGTTCGCGGGAGATGCCGTTGGCGCCGATGTACGCCAGGTCGAGGACGAATCCGGCCAGCATCTTCGTCGTCCAGTGGTCGACGGTGGCGAGGGTGCCGGAGCGGACCCGGCCGCCGAGCAGCAGCACGGACACGCTGTCGGACCCGGCGAGAGCCCCCGCGACCGGCAGGGAGGCGGTGACCACGGTCAGCGGCCGGTCCCGGGGGAGCGCCTCGGCGATGAGCTGCGGGGTGAAGCCCTCGTCGACGAACACCGTCTCGGCGTCCCCGAGCAGCTCCGCGGCGGCGGCCGCGATACGGCGCTTCTCGGGGACGTGGCTGGTGGCGCGGAAGGCGAGGGTCGTCTCGAACCCGGCGCTCTCCACGGGGTAGGCGCCGCCATGGGTGCGGCGGAGCAGCCCGTGGTCCTCCAGCACGCGCAGATCCCGCCGGACCGTCTCCTTGGCCACGCCCAGCTCGGCGGCGAGAACCGTGACGTCGACCGAGCCGTCCCGCCGTGCGGCCAGCACGATCTCGCGCTGGCGTTCCTCCGCGGTCCTGTTCACGCCGTCACCCGCCTCCCTGCTGTGCTGCCCGTTCGGGCCCGCGGTGGGCCTTGGGGGAAGTTCTACAGCGGGTGTCCCGCGGTGACCAGGCCTGTTGTGGGCGCGATCGTGCCCGTGTGTGCCCGTTCGGTCGTGGACGCACCCGGGCTGTCACGGGGGGACCGAAGCCGTCGGTGGGCGTGTCGTCGCAGGTGAGGCGGGTGCCATGGCCCGGGAGGGTGCGGTCAGGGCGCCGCCGGGCCATGCCCGAATGCCCGGGCGGGCGAGCCCGTTCTCTGCCCGCCCGCCCGGGTGCGACGGCTCTTTCCGGTCAGTACGGCCAGATCGGCGGGTCGGTCACGAAGTGGCCGCCGAGGTAGGCGTGCGCCTCGTTCTCCGGGTCCAGCTCGCCCTGCTCGGCGATGAGCTCGGCGGCCCAGGGCTCGGAGTCGTCCTGCGGTGCGTAGCCGAGCGCCCGGGCGCTGCTCAGGTCCCACCACAGGCGGGTGTTGGCCGAGGAGCCGTGGACGACGGTGTGGCCGACGCGCTCGGCGGTGAGGGCCGCGTGGAAGAGGCGGGCGCCGTCGGCGGGGCTCATCCACACCGAGAGCATGCGCACGCTGGTCGGCTCGGGGAAGCAGGACCCGATCCGCACCGACACCGTCTCCAGGCCGTGCTTGTCCCAGTAGAGCTGCGCCAGGTCCTCGCCGAAGCACTTGGACAGGCCGTAGAAGGTGTCCGGGCGGCGCGGGGTGTCCACGGGGATGAGCGGGTCGTCGCCCCGGGGGCGCGGGGTGTAGCCGACGGCGTGGTTGGAGGAGGCGAAGACGATCCGGCCGACGCCCTCCTCGCGGGCGGCCTCGTAGAGGTGGTAGGTGCCCTCGATGTTCGCCTTGAGGATCTTCTCGAAGGGGGCTTCCAGGGAGATGCCCGCGAGGTGGATGATCGCGTCGACGCCCCGGACCGCCTCGCGCACGGCGTCCCGGTCGGCCAGGTCGGCGGTGATCGCGTCGGGCTCGCCCTCGATCGGGCGCAGGTCGAGCAGGCGCAGGTCGTAGCCGTAGGCCGGGAGCAGGTCCCGCATCAGGGTGCCGAGGCCACCGGCGGCGCCGGTGAGCAGGACGGTGCGGGGAGCGGGCATCCTCGGTTCTCCTTGACTCGCCGGTCGTGCACAAGGGCGCACGGCATTCATATGGATGGACACGCTAGGGAGTGATCGCGAACGCCGTCAAGGGGGCCGCGGAAGGGGTGAATCCGCTGGTGTGACGCGCATGCGCCCGCTTGACCGGCGCGGAGGCCGCGCTCTAGCGTGGGGACGTTCAGAAATATAGACGCCAATCATGAATATAAAACCGGGAGAGCTCGTGACGTCAGCCCCTCTCGCCGCTCGGCTCACCGTCCCCAGCGGACCGCTGTTCTTCCCGGTCACCGCCTACGGCCCGGACGGCTCCGTGGACCTCGACACCTACCGCACCCATGTGAGCGACGGCGTGGCGGCCGGGGCCGCCGCCGTGTTCGCCTGCTGCGGCACCGGGGAGTTCCACGCGCTCACCCCCGAGGAGTTCGAGCGTTGCGTGCGGGTCGCCGTCGAGGCGGCCGGCGGGCGCGTGCCGGTCGTCGCGGGCGCCGGGTACGGCACCGCGCTCGCCGTGCGCTACGCCCGGCTCGCGGAGGCGGCCGGGGCGGACGGACTGCTCGCCCTGCCGCCGTACCTCGTCGTCGCCGCGCAGGAGGGGCTGCTGCGGCACTACCGGGAACTGGCCGCCGCCACCGCCCTGCCGGTCATCGTCTACCAGCGGGACAACGCCGTCTTCACGCCGGAGACCGTCGTCGAACTCGCCCGCACGGACGGCGTCGCCGGTCTCAAGGACGGTCTGGGCGACCTCGACCTCATGCAGCGGATCATCAGCGCCGTCCGCACCGAGGCCCCGGGTGACTTCCTCTACTTCAACGGCCTGCCCACCGCCGAGCAGACCCAGCTCGCCTACCGCGCCCTCGGCGTCACGCTCTACTCCTCCGCCGTGTTCTGCTTCGCGCCCGAGATCGCCCTCGCCTTCCACCGGGCGCTGCGCACCGGCGACGACGACCTGGTCACCAGGCTGCTGGACGGCTTCTACCGGCCGTTCGTCGACCTGCGTGCCCGGGGCCGCGGCTATGCCGTCGCCCTCGTCAAGGCCGGCGTACGGTTGCGCGGACTCGACGTCGGCGAGGTGCGGCCCCCGCTGCACGAACCGGCCGGGGACCACGTGAAGCAGCTCGCCGAACTGATCGAACGCGGGCACGCGCTGCTGGAGGAGGCCAAGTGAAGGCGTCGGCATTCGTCTACCCCTGGGACGTCGACGGCGACCCGGAGGCGCCCGAGCGGATCGCCGCGCTCGGCGTGGCACAGGTGACGCTCGCCGCCGCCTACCACTCCACCCGCGCGCTCACGCCCCGCCACCCGCGCCACCGCGTCGTCACCGCCGAGCACGCCGCCGTGCTCTACCCGGCGGACCGCCGTTGGAACGGGCGGGAGCTGCGCCCCTACCCGGCCGGCGACTGGGCCCCCGGCGACGCCTACGGCCGGGCCGCCGCCGCACTCGCCGACGCCGGCCTCCCGGTGCACACCTGGGTCGTCCTCGCCCACAACTCCCGCCTCGGCGCCGAGCACCCGCACACCTCGGTCGTCAACGCCTACGGCGACCGCTACCCCTGGGCACCCTGCATCGCGCAGCCCGCCACGCGCGCCTACCTGACCGACCTGGCGGCGGAGGCGGCCGTCCGGCCCGGGGCGCGCGGCACCGAGCTGGAGTCCCTCGGCTGGTACGGCCTGCAGCACCTGCACGCGCACGACAAGACCGGCGGCGTCGGCCTCGGGGACGCCGGGCAGTACCTGATGGGGCTCTGCTTCTGCCCGTCCTGCCGGGAGGGCTACGGCCGCCACGGCCTCGACGCGGACGAGCTGGCGGCCGCGGTGCGCACCGCGCTGGAGCCGGTGTGGCGGGGCGCACCCTCCGACGGGGCCTGGCCGGGCATCGAGAAGCTCCTCGGCGAGACGCTCGCGGGGGCCACGCGCGCCTACCGCGACGAGACCGCCCGCACGCTCCAGGAGGAGGCCGTCGCGGCGGTCCGGGCCGCCGCACCCGAGGGCTTCCAGGTACTGCTGCACGCGGACCCGGTCTCCTACCACGCGGGCGCCAACGCCGGCGTCGACCCCGGGCACATCCTGTCCGTCGCCGACGGCGTCGTCGTGCCCTGCGCGGGCGGCACCGGCACGCTGACGCCGTTCGCACGGCAGGGCAGGGCGGACGCCGTCATCGCCGCCAACTTCACCGTCGTGTCGGGCATGGGCGGCAGCCCCGGCACCCTCGCGGCGGACGCGGCCGAGGCACGGCGGCTCGGCGCCACGGAACTGCGGCTGTATCACGCGGGGCTGGCCTCCGACAGCGACCTGGAGGCGGTCCGTTCCGCCCTCACGCGCCTTTGAGGCTGCCGCTGCCGCTGTCCCGGCGGGTCTTCGGGGCAGACGCTGCCGCCGCCTCGGGGTGCTGCTCTCGTGCGGCGCCTGCGAGGCGGGTGCTGCTCTCGTGCGCCCGCGAGGCGGGCGCTGTCCTGCCCTCGCCGGGCCCTGAGGCGGTGGTCCGTGCCGCGTGAGCGTCCCAGTCCTGATCGCCGGGCTCGGTGAAGACGCCGCCCAGTGGTTCCTTCCGTCACCGGTGGGTGGCGGCCGCGGCCGGGCGAGCGCACAGCAACACCGCCGTCACCAGCAGCGCCATGCCCACGGCGACCAGCACCGGCCGGTGGCTCACCAGCTCCACCAGCGCCGCCCCGGCCGCGATCCCGGCCACGTTCGGCGCGTAGACCAGGGTGTGCGCCGTGGCGGTGACCCGGCCCAGCAGCGGGCCCGGCGTCTCGCGCTGCACGGCCGTCAGCGCGGCGATCAGCACGGCGGGCAGCCCCGCCCCGATCGCCGCGCTGCACCCGAGCGCCAGGGGCGCGGACGGCACCGCGCGCAGGGCGACCGCGAGCGCCAGCAGGGCCACGCCGCACGCCGCGAAGCGCCGGGCACCCAGGCGGCGCAGCGCGGGGCCGGACAGCAGCCCGGCCGCGACGGACCCGGCGCCCTGCGCGGCGTACAGGACCCCGGCGTACGCGGGGGAGCGGCCGAGGTCGTCGACGACGGCGTGGACCAGCGCGCCGTTCACGCCCGCGAGCAGCATGGTGGCGCCGCCCGCCAGGACCAGCGGGCGCAGCACGGGGTGCCTCCGCAGGTGCCTGATCCCCTCGGCCGTGCGCGGACGGCCACCCGCGCGCACCGGCACGGACTCGTCCTCCCGGACGCGCAGCAGCGCGTACAGCCCCGCGGCAAGGGCGAACGTCGCCGCGTCCAGCAGGGCGACACCCGCGCCTCCGTACGCCGCGTACAAGCCCGCGCCGGCCAGCGGCGCCAGGAGCTTCATGCCCTCGGAGGCCGTCATGCGCAGGCCGTTGAAGTCGCCCAGCAGGGACGGGCCGACGGCGGACGCGACGAGTGCCGACTCGGCCGCCTCGTGGACGACGCCCGCCGCGCCGTACCCGAACAGCACCGCGTACAGCAGCCACACCTCGCCAGGGGAGTCCACGCAGACGAGGACGGGCAGCAGGCAGCCCAGGAGCACGTTCACGCCGATCAGCAGCGGTCTGCGCCGGCCCCGGTCGGCCAGGGCGCCCAGCGGCGGGCCGGCCAGGGTCGGCAGCCACATGGCGAGCTGGCACAGGGCGGCCAGACCGTCCGAGCCGGTGAGGTCCTTGACCCACACACCGGACGCCAGCCACAGCGCTGAGGTGCCGAAGCCGGAGACCACCACGGCACAGAGGCACAGCCCGGCGGCGCGGTCGCGCAGGACACGCGTCACGGGCCAGGTCGTCACGTTCGTCATGCCTGGTCATGGTGGCGCTGAGGCCCACCCGCCCGGATCGGGAAGATGCCCTAGAAGGCGGGCGCCGGGGCGATGAGTTCCGGCGGCGCCGTCGGTCCACCTCCCAGGACACCGACCAGGAGGACCCGCGCATGACCGACACCACCCCGACCCTCGACCTCGGACCGCAGACGGCGGTCCTGGCACGCCTGGCCGAAGGAGTCACCGAGGAGCAGCTGGCCGGCCCGACGCCCTGCCCGCAGTACGCGGTGCGCCACCTGCTGGGCCACCTGCTCGGGCTGACCGTCGCCTTCCGCGACGCCGGCCGCAAGGACCTGGGCGTCACGACCGACACCAGCCCCGGCTCCGCCCTCCCGGACCTCGCGCCCGGCTGGCGCGAGGATCTGCCCCAGCTCCTGGCCGAACTGGCCGCGGCCTGGCGCGACCCGGCCGCGTGGACCGGCATGACCCGGGCCGGGGGAGTGGACCTGCCGGGCGAGGTCGCCGGACTCGTCGCCGTCGACGAGCTGGTGATCCACGGCTGGGACCTGGCCCGGGCGACCGGCCAGGAGTACCGCCCCGACCCGGCGGCGCTGCGGGCCTGCCACGACTTCCTCGCCGCGAGCGTCGACGACCCGGGCCGGGGTGAGATCTTCGGTCCCGTCGTGCCGGTGGGGCCCGGGGCGCCCCTGCTGGAGCGGGCGGTGGGGCTGAGCGGGCGGGATCCGGGGTGGAAACCCAGGTCGTAGAAAGCGATTGCTGTTTTCTGCGTCGGAAGCATTGACGAAACAAACGCGCCCTCCTACCGTCATCGCGTCGTACTTCGTACGTCATATATGAGACGCGATACGCGAGATCCGATACGCGATCCACCGGGACCGCGAGATCCGAGAGGCGCGCATGACCTCTGTGCCCACGCCGATACCCTCCCGCACGCAGTACGTGCTGGAGGGCATCAAACACCGCATCCTGACCGGGCAGCTGACGCCGGGACAGGCCCTGGTCGAGACCGAGCTCGCCGCGCAGTTCGGGGTGTCCAAGACCCCCGTGCGGGAGGCGCTCAAGACCCTCGCCGGGACCGGACTGGTCGTGATGAGCCAGTACAAGGGCGTCACGGTGCGCATGGTGGACGCGGACATGGCGCGCGAGGTCTACGACGTCCGGCTGCTGCTGGAGCCCGAGGCGCTGAGGCGCGCCGTGCAGCGCGGCGCCTCCCTGGACGCCGCCCGCTCCGCGCTGACCCGGGCCGACGAGGCCACCGACACGGCCGAACGCTCCCTGGCGAACCGGGAGTTCCACCGCGCCCTGTACCTGCCCTGCGGCAACCCGCTGCTCGGCCGGATGCTCGACGAGGTCCGCGACCAGGCCGCCCTGGTCTCCGCCGTCGCCTGGGCCGCCTCCCCGTCCTGGGAGCGCGAGGCCGGCGAGCACCGGGAGATCCTGCGGCTCGCCCTCGACGGCGACGCCGACGGCGCGGCACGCGCCCTCCACTCCCACATCGCGTCCTTCGTGCAGCGCGCCTTCCCCGAGGCGGCACTGGAACAGGAAGGCCAGGAATGAGCAGCGTGGCGTTCGAGACCCAGCGGGCGGCCCTGGCCGATGTGGTGGCGATCCCGGTGACCCCGTTCGCCGAGGACGGCTCCGTCGAGCGGGACACCTACCGGGCCCTGCTGCGCCGCCTGCTCGACGGCGGCGTCACCACCCTCACCCCCAACGGCAACACCGGCGAGTTCTACGCCCTCACCCCCGAAGAGCGCCGGCTGGTCACGGAGCTGACCATCGACGAGGCCGGGGAGCGGGCGGCCGTCCTGGTCGGCGTCGGGCACGACGTCCCGACCGCCGTCGCCTCCGCCCGGCACGCCCGGGACCTCGGCGCGCAGATGGTGATGGTCCACCAGCCCGTCCACCCCTACGTCTCCCAGGCCGGCTGGGTCGACTACCACCGGGCCGTCGCCGAGGCCGTGCCCGAGTTGGGCGTCGTGCCGTACATCCGCAACGCGCAGCTCACCGGCGCCCGCCTGGCCGAACTCGCCGACGCCTGCCCGAACGTCATCGGCGTGAAGTACGCCGTGCCGGACGCGGCGAAGTTCGCCGCCTTCGCCCGGGACGCCGGACTGGAGCGGTTCGTGTGGGTCGCGGGACTCGCCGAGCCGTACGCCCCCTCCTACTTCTCCGCGGGCGCCACCGGCTTCACCTCCGGGCTGGTGAACGTCGCCCCGGCCGTCTCCCTGAACATGATCGAGGCGCTGCGCTCCGGCGACTACCCGGCCGCCATGAAGGTCTGGGAGCAGATCCGCCGCTTCGAGGAACTGCGCGCGGCCAACGGTTCCGCGAACAACGTCACCGTCGTCAAGGAGGCCCTCGCCTCCCTCGGCCTGTGCCGCCGCGAGGTCCGCCCGCCGAGCCGGACGCTCCGGGAGGACGAGCGCGCCGAGGTCGCCGCGATCGCCGCGGGGTGGTCGATATGACCGGCCGGCTGCGTCCCGAGGAGCTCAGGAGCCACCAGTGGTACGGGGTCGAGGGCCAGTTGCGCACCTGGTCGCACAACGCCCGGATGCGCCAGCTCGGTTACGAGGCGGAGGAGTACCAGGGCCGCCCGGTGATCGCCGTGCTCAACACCTGGTCCGACATCAACCCCTGCCACGTGCATCTGCGCGAACGCGCGGAGGCGGTCAAGCGGGGCGTGTGGCAGGCCGGCGGCTTCCCACTGGAGTTCCCGGTCGCCACGCTCTCCGAGACGTACCAGAAGCCGACGCCGATGCTCTACCGCAACCTGCTCGCGATGGAGACGGAGGAGCTGCTGCGGTCGTACCCCGTCGACGCGGCGGTGCTGCTCGGCGGCTGTGACAAGTCGACGCCCGCGCTGCTCATGGGCGCGGCCTCGGCGGACGTGCCGGCCCTGTTCGTGCCCGCGGGGCCGATGCTGCCGGGCCACTGGCGCGGCGAGACCCTCGGGTCCGGCACCGACATGTGGAAGTACTGGGACGAGCACCGCGCGGGCAACCTGACCGACTGCGAACTGCGCGAGCTGCAGGGCGGTCTCGCGCGCTCGCCCGGGCACTGCATGACCATGGGGACCGCCTCCACGATGACCGCGGCGGCGGAGGCCCTCGGCATGACGCTGCCGGGCGCCTCCTCGATCCCGGCCGTCGACTCCGGGCACGAGCGGATGGCCGCCGCCTCCGGGCGCCGTGCCGTGGAGCTCGCCTGGACCGCGCTCAAGCCGTCCCGGATCCTCACCCGCGAGGCCTTCGAGGACGCCGTCACCACGGTGCTCGGGCTCGGCGGCTCCACCAACGCCGTCATCCACCTGATCGCGATGGCGGGCCGCGCCGGCGTCCGGCTGACCCTCGACGACTTCGACCGCATCGCCCGCACCGTGCCGGTGCTCGCCAACGTCCGACCCGGCGGACGGACCCACCTCATGGAGGACTTCCACTTCGCGGGAGGCCTGCCCGCCTTCCTCTCGCGCATCACCGACCTGCTGCACCTGGACCGGCCCACCGTCAACGGCACCCTCGGGCAGCAGATCGCCGGAGCCGTCGTCCACGACGACGACGTGATCCGCACCCGCGACAACCCGGTCGCCGCCGAGGGCGGGGTCGCGGTGCTGCGCGGCAACCTCTGCCCGGACGGCGCGGTCGTCAAGCACATCTCCGCCGAGCCGCACCTGCTCAAGCACACCGGTCCCGCCGTCGTCTTCGACGACTACCGGACCATGCAGCGCACCATCAACGACCCGTCGCTCGGCATCACCCCCGACCACGTGCTCGTGCTCCGGGGCGCCGGGCCCAAGGGCGGCCCGGGCATGCCCGAGTACGGGATGCTGCCGCTGCCCGACTACCTGCTCAAGCAGGGCGTGCGCGACATGGTCCGCATCTCCGACGCCCGGATGAGCGGCACGAGTTACGGCGCCTGCGTGCTGCACGTCGCGCCCGAGTCGTACGTCGGCGGACCGCTCGCCCTGGTGCGCACCGGCGACCCGATCACCCTCGACGTCGAGGCGCGCACCCTCCACCTCCACGTGGACGACGAGGAGCTGGAGCGGCGCAGGGCGGACTGGACGCCGCCGCCCACCCGGTACGAGCGCGGCTACGGGGCGCTCTACACCGAGCAGATCACGCAGGCCGACACCGGCTGCGACTTCGAGTTCCTCGCCCGCCAGGGCCGGGTCGCCGACCCGTACGCAAGCTGAACGGCCGCACCGCCCCCGCACGTCCGGCACCACCGGGTACCGCCCCGCCCCTGGATAGAAAGCGCTTTCCGCGCACGCATCGACGCACGCCGCAGAGACGTACCGAGAACGGAGAACAGTCATGGCCCAAGCCGCAGCCGTGGCGAAACCGCCCGCGCCACCCCGGCGGCGCCGTGCCTCCGCCACCCCGCGCAGGCTCCCGTACCTGCTGATCGCCCCGGCCGCCCTGCTCATGCTGGGCTTCATCGCCTACCCGGTCATCAGCGTCTTCTACTACAGCCTGCAGCACTACAACCCCACCAAGCCCTGGCGGAACGGATTCGCGGGCTTCGACAACTTCGTCCACGCCTTCACCGAGGACCCCGTCTTCTGGGACACCCTGGTCTTCAGCGCCAAGTGGGTCGTCGTCGAGGTCGGACTCCAGCTGCTGTTCGGTCTCGCGCTGGCCCTCATCGTCAACCAGACGTTCGTGGGCCGTGGCCTGGGACGCGCGCTGGTCTTCTCCCCGTGGGCCGTCTCGGGCGTGCTCACCTCCGCGATCTGGGTGCTGCTCTACAACTCCCAGACGGGCATCACCCGTTACCTCGCGGACATCGGCATCGGCTCCTACGGCACGAGCTGGCTCTCCGACACCTCCACCGTGTTCCCGGCGGCGGTCGTCGCCGACCTGTGGCGTGGGGTGCCGTTCTTCGCGATCCTCATCCTCGCCGACCTCCAGTCCGTCTCCAAGGACCTCTACGAGGCCGCCGAGGTCGACGGCGCCGGCCGGCTGAAGCAGTTCTGGCACATCACGCTGCCGCACCTGAAGGACGCCATCATCCTGTCCACGCTGCTGCGGGCGGTGTGGGAGTTCAACAACGTCGACCTGCTGTACACCCTGACCGGCGGCGGCCCCGCGGGCGAGACGACCACCCTGCCGCTGTACATCGCCAACACATCCGTCGACGCCCACAACTTCGGCTACGCGTCGGCCCTGACCACGGTGGCGTTCGTGATCCTGCTCTTCTGCTCGATGGTCTACCTGCGGCTGAGCAAGTTCGGAGGCGACAGCAAGTGAGCGTCAAGGAAGCGACCAAGACGGCGCCCGCCCCCGTGCGCGCCACCCCCGCACCGCCCGGGCCGCCGCAGAAGAGGCGCGCCTGGGACGAGGCGCCCCGCTGGCAGATCTACCTGCCCCTGGGCATCTACCTGCTCTTCACCCTCGTCCCCTTCTACTGGATCCTGCTGTTCTCGCTGCGCCCGGCCGGCTCGACCTCGCTCGTGCCCTGGCCGATGACCTTCGACCACTTCGAGAAGGTCTGGACGGACCGCAGCTTCGGCACCTACTTCGCCAACAGCGTCCTCGTCGGCGTCGCCACCCTGGTCATGACGACCCTCGTCGCCCTGGCCGGCGGCTACGCCCTCGCCCGGTTCGACTTCAAGGTCAAGCGGGCGTTCATGCTCGCGCTGCTGTGCTCCCAGTTCGTGCCGGGCGCGCTGCTGCTGGTGCCGCTGTTCGAGATCTTCGCCGAACTGCAGATGATCAACTCGCTCGGCAGCGTCATCCTCGCCGAGACGGTCTTCCAGCTGCCGCTGTCGATGATCCTGATCAGCAACTTCATCAAGAACGTGCCGTACTCCCTGGAGGAGGCGGCCTGGGTGGACGGCTGCAACCGCATGACGGCCTTCCGGATCGTCGTGCTGCCGCTGCTGCGGCCCGGCCTGATCGCCGTCGGCTCCTTCGCCTTCGTCCACTCCTGGAACCACTTCCTGTTCGCCCTGATGTTCCTCAACAACCAGGACAAGCAGACCATCCCGGTCGGCCTGAACACCCTGATGAGCGCGGACAGCGTCGACCTGGGCGCCCTGGCGGCGGGCGGCATCATCGCGGCCGTGCCGGTCGTGATCGTCTTCGCCTTCATCCAGAAGTGGCTGATCACGGGCTTCAGCGCGGGGGCGGTGAAGGGATGAGCGCCGGACGACCCACCGCCGCGACAGCGGGGAGGACCCCGTGACCGGTCGCGTGATCGACCCCCTGAGCACCCCCGTCCCCGTCGTCCTCGCCGGTGCCCGCGGGCACGGCCGCTGGCACCTGGAGAACATCCGCCGCCTGCAGCACCGGGGACTCGTCAGGCTGGCCGGCGTCTGCGAACTGACGCCGCTGACCGAGGACGAACTAGGCGACCTCGGCGCCCCCGAGCAGTCCGCCGACTTCGGTGCCCTGCTGGACTCCACCGGCGCCGCGGCCGCGGTCGTCTGCACGCCCATCCCGACCCACACCGACCTGGCGCTCACCGCCGCCGAACGCGGGGTGCATCTGCTGCTGGAGAAGCCCCCGGCCCCCTCCTACGCGGAGTTCCGCCGGATGGCCGACGGGGTCGCCGCCGCCGGGGTGGTCTGCCAGATCGGCTTCCAGTCGCTGGGCTCGCACGCCGTGCCCGCCGTCCGGGACCTGATCGCCGACGGCGCGATCGGCACCCTGGCCGGGCTCGGCGGCGCCGGCGCCTGGGTGCGCGACGAGGACTACTTCCGCCGGGCGCCCTGGGCGGGCAAGCGGCGGATGAACGGCACCGACGTCGTCGACGGGGCGCTGACCAACCCCCTCGCGCACGCCGTCGCCACCGCCCTCGCCCTCGGCGGCAGCACCCGCGCCGAGGACGTCCTCGCCATCGAGACCGAACTGCTGCGCGGCAACGCCATCGAGTCCGACGACACCTCCTGCGTGCGGATCACCACCGCGCAGGGCCACCCGGTCACCGTCGCCGCGACGCTGTGCGCCGAGCGGGCCGACGAGCCGTACGTGCTGGTGCATGGCAGCAGCGGCCGCATCACCTTCTGGTACAAGCAGGACCGCGTGCTGCTGCAGCGCGCCGGGCACGGCCCCGAGGAGTTCCAGCACGGCCGCACCGACCTGCTGGAGAACCTCGTCGACCACCTCACCACCGGCGCGGCCCTGCTGGTCCCGCCGGACGAGACCGGCGCGTTCATGAGGGTCGTGGAGGCCATCCGCACCGCTCCCGACCCGGCGCCCCTGCCGGACGGCGCCTGGCACCGCGTCCCCGGCGAGAACCGCCGGGTGGTGCCCGGTGTCGACGGGCTCGTCGCGGCCGCCGCCGACACCCTCTCCCTCTACTCGGAGCTGGGCGCCCCCTGGGCACCGGCCGCGCCGCACCGGACGAAAGAGGTGAGCACCCGATGACCGGCGGCGACACCGTCGTCCTGCGCGTCGCGGGCCGGCCGGTCGGGCGGTACGTCACGCGGCCCGAACTGCCCGCCCGGCTCTCCCCGCGCCCCTATCTGCACCCCGTCACCACCCTGGCCGGCACGGCGGTCACCGAGCTCGGCCCCGCCGACCACCCACACCACCTCGGCGTCGGTGTCGCCGTTCCCGACGTCGAGGGGTTCAACTTCTGGGGCGGGCGCACCTACGTCCGCGACCAGGGCCCGACCGAGCTGGACAACCACGGCTCCCAGCGGCACGTCGCCTTCCAGCTGCGCGACCCGGACGGCTTCGTGGAGGAGCTGCGCTGGGTCGCGGCGGGCGGGGAACTGCTGCGCGAGCGCCGCACGGTCGCGGCCACCGAACTCACCTCCAAGGCGTGGGCGCTGGACCTCACGTTCTCGCTCACCAACGTCACCGGGGCGCCGCTGTCGATCGGCAGCCCCGCCACCAACGGCCGCCCGGGCGCCGCCTACGGCGGCTTCTTCTGGCGGGCCCGCAAGGAGGCCGCGGCGCCGGAGGTCTTCACGGCCGGCGCCGAGGGCGAGGCCGCCGTGCACGGCAGCCACGCCGGCTGGCTCGCCCTGGCCGGGTCCGGCTGGACACTCGTCTTCGCCGGGGTGACCGAAGCCACCCGGCGCGACCCGTGGTTCGTGCGCACCGGGGAGTACCCCGGGGTCGGCTCCTCGCTCGCGCACGACGAACGGCTGCCGGTCGCGCCGGGCGAGACCGTGGTGCGCCGGATCGTCACCGTCGTCGCCGACGGGCGCCTCGGCCGGGACACCGCCGCGTCCCTCGTCCGCAAGGCGGTGAGCGCGTGACCTCCGGGACGCCCGCGGCCCCGGGAACGCCGATGAGCGCCGGGACCTACACCAACCCCGTCCTCGACGCCGACTGGTCCGACCCGGACGTCGTCCGCGTCGGCGACGACTTCTACCTGACCGCCTCCAGCTTCGGCCGCGCCCCCGGCCTGCCGCTGCTGCACTCCCGCGACCTGGTCAACTGGACCCTGGTCGGCCACGCCCTCGAACGCCTGGAACCTGCGGAGGAGTTCGCCACGCCCCGGCACGACTGCGGCGTGTGGGCCCCGTCCCTCCGGTATCACGACGAACGCTTCTGGATCTTCTGGGGCGACCCCGACCAGGGCGTCTTCCAGATCAACGCACCCGGGATCAGGGGCCCGTGGACCCGCCCGCACCTGCTGAAGGCGGGCAAGGGCCTGATCGACGCCTGCCCGCTGTGGGACGAGGAGACCGGCGAGGCCTACCTGGTGCACGCCTGGGCCAAGTCCCGCTCCGGCGTCAAGAACCGCCTGACCGGCCACCGGATGCGCCCCGACGGCACCGGACTCCTCGACGAGGGCAAGGTGATCGTCGACGGTGACCGCATCCCCGGCTGGTTCACCCTCGAAGGGCCCAAGCTGTACCGGCACGACGGCTGGTTCTGGATCCTCGCCCCCGCCGGGGGAGTGGAGACCGGCTGGCAGGGCGCCTTCCGCTCGCGCGGCTTCTTCGGGCCGTACGAGGAGCGGATCGTGCTGGAGCAGAAGGACACCGAGGTCAACGGACCCCACCAGGGCGGCTGGGTGCGCACCCCGTCAGGGGAGGACTGGTTCGTGCACTTCCAGCAGCGCGGGCCCTACGGCCGGGTCGTGCACCTGCAGCCGATGTCCTGGGGGCCGGACGGCTGGCCGGTCGTCGGGGACGACGGCGCTCCCGTCACCGTGCACCGGCGCCCGGCCCTGCCGCCCCAGCCGCCGGCCGCCCCGGCCACCGACGACGACTTCCCCGGCGGACGGTTCGGACGTCAGTGGCAGTGGACGGCCAACCCGGGCGAGGGCTGGGCCACCCAGCACTCCGGGGACGGACTGCGGCTGACCTGCCTCCGCTCGGCCCACGCCCACGACCTGCGCGTCCTGCCGAACGTGCTCACCCAGCGGCTGCCCGGCACGCCCTGCGCGGCCGAGGTGGAGCTGCGGCTCGACAGCGACGAGCCCGGGGCGCGGGCCGGACTCGCGGTCCTCGGGGACGCGTTCTCCTGGATCGGGCTCCAGCGCGCCCCGGACGGCACCGCGCAGCTGGTGCACCGGTTCGCCGAGGGGGCCGCGGAGGCCGAACGGGACGCGGCCCACCCGAGGCTCGCGCCCAAGGGCCGGGCCCGGCTGCGGATCGACATCGGCCCCGGTGCCCGCTGCCGCTTCTCGGCCGACACCGGCGACGGCTTCCGGCCCTCCGGCCCGGTCTTCGCCGCCACCCCGTGGCGCTGGGTCGGCGCCCTGCTCGGCCTCGTCGCGCTCGCGCCCTCCGGCCCGGGGCACGCCGGAGCCGCGACCTTCACCCGGTTCAGACTCACGCCCTCGTAAGCCACCCGTACGCCTGTGGGAGCCGCAATGACGCACTTCCGTAGCAAGCGCTTGCCGACACCGAAGCGGCCCGGCACGGCCGCCGCCCCTCCCGAGGGGACGGATCACCGGGCGCCCCGTGCCCACCACTGACCCCCACACCTCAAGTCCCGCTGGATCCAGAAGAAGAAGAGAGCCGACCAATGAAGATCAGCAATCGCAGAAGCAGGCGCGCCGCCACGGCCGTCGCCCTGGGGGCCGTCCTCGCGCTGACCGTGACCGCCTGCGGCGACGACGGCAGCGGAGCGGGCGGTGACAAGGGCGCCGAGGGAAGCGGCAAGGGCAAGATCGTCTTCTGGGACAACAACGGCGGTGTCCGCACCGAGATCTGGAAGGAGATCATCGCCGACTTCGAGAAGGCCAACCCGGACATCGACGTCGAGTACGTCGGGATCGCCTCGACCGAGTACCAGTCCAAGGTGGACACCGCCCTCCAGGGCGGCGGGCTGCCGGACGTCGGCGGTGTGGGATCGGCGATGATCGCCGGCTTCGCCGCGCAGGGCGCGCTGGAGCCGCTCGACGACCGGCTCGCCGGTTCGTCCCTGAACGGCAAGCTCAACAAGGACATGGTCGAGTCGCTGAAGGCGGCCGGCGGGGGCGACGACAAGCTGTACTCGATCCCGACCTCCGCGAACAACGGCGTGCTGTACTACCGTACCGACCTGTTCGAGAAGGCGGGGCTGGAGGAGCCGACGACCTGGGAGCGGTTCTACGAGGCCGCGGACAAGCTGACGAACAAGGGCAGGAACGAGTTCGGCTACACCATCCGGGGCGGTGCCGGGTCCATCGCCCAGGCGCTGGACGCGATGTACGGGCAGTCCGGGATCACCTCGTTCTGGGACTCCAGCGGCGAGAAGACCACGCTGAACGACCCGAAGAACGTCGAGGCGCTGGAGAAGTACGCGGCGCTGTACAAGAAGGTCACCCCGGCCGCCGACCTCAACAACGACTTCACCAAGATGGTCGCGCAGTGGGACTCCGGCACGATCGGCATGCTGAACCACAACCTCGGCTCGTACCAGGACCACGTGAAGGCCCTCGGGGCCGGCAAGTTCCGCGGCATTCCGCAGCCGACCGGGCCCGGCGGTAAGCGGGTGCAGGTGTCCAACCCGGTGGACGGGCTGGGACTGTTCAAGAGCGGCAAGAACAAGGAGGCCGCCTGGAAGTTCATCGAGTTCGCCACGTCCAAGGCGGAGAACTCGAAGTTCAACGAGGCGGCGGGGCAGGTCCCGTCGAACACGGACGCGGCGCAGGACGCGTGGATCGCGAAGGCGGAGCCGACGAAGCTGGCCGCCGACGCCTTGTCGGACGGATCCACCACGATCGTGCAGCTGCCGTACTACCTGCCGGACTGGAACACGATATCCAAGGCCGACAACGAGCCGAACTTCCAGAAGGTGCTGCTCGGGAAGATGAGCGCCGAGGACTTCCTGGACACGATGGCCGAGCAGCTGAACACCGCGCAGGAGGAGTGGAACCAGCAGAACGGGTGAGCGGCTGCCGGGTTTCGCCGTGGGACGGCCTGTGCGGTGCAGGTGCGGGCCGTCCCTGGCCGGTCGCGCAGTTCCCCGCGCCCCTCAAGGCGTGGACCTCACCCTCTTCGAAAGGAACTCTGCGTGTCTTTGAGTCGTAGACGAGTGGCTGCCGCCGGAATGGCCGCTGTTCCTCTCGCGCTGGGGTTCGGCGGTAGCGCCCAGGCGCGTGGCCGCCGCACCCTGCACATCGCCGGCGACTCCACCGCCGCGCAGAAATACGCCGACGCCGCGCCCGAGACCGGGTGGGGAACGGCATTGCCGTTCTTCCTCCGCAAGGACCTGGTGGTCGCCAACCACGCCGTGAACGGGCGGAGTTCGAAGAGCTTCGCCGACGAGGGGCGGCTCGATGCCGTGCTCGCCGCGACACGGCCCGGGGATCTGCTGTTCATCCAGTTCGGGCACAACGACCAGAAGACGGCGGATCCCGCCCGCTACACCGAGCCCTGGTCGACGTATCAGGAGTACCTGCGGCTGTATGTCGACGGCGCCCGGGCCCATGGGGTGCGGCCGGTGCTCGCCACGTCCGTGGAGCGGCGCAGGTTCGACGCGGACGGCAAGGCCCTGCCGACGCACGGGGAGTACCCGGCGGCCGTGCGGGCCCTCGCCGCCGAGGAGGGAGTCGCGCTCCTCGACCTCCAGGCGCTGTCGCTCGCGCTGTGGCAGGAGCTGGGGCCCGAGGAGACGAAGACGTACTTCAACTGGACCGCCACCGAGCAGGACAACACGCACTTCAACCCGCCGGGAGCGATCGCCGTGGCGCGGCTCGTGGCGCGCGAGGCGCTGCGCCGGCGGGTGCTCGGGCCGCGGGACGTGCGGCGGCTGGACGAACCGGTCCCGGAGTCCTGGATCGGCTGGCCCGAGGCCGCCGCGTGACACCCCCGACGACGAAGGAAAGAGAGCCGCACGATGAACGTTCGTAAATGTCATGATCATGTCAGTACGAGAGTGGTGGTGCTGGCCGGCTGCACCGCGCTCGTCCTCGCCCTGACCGGCACCGGCGCACAGGCCGGGCCCCGGGACGCGGCACGCCAGACCCTGGGGGCCGGCGACGGCTGGGGCTCGTACGGCACCGGCACCACGGGTGGGGCCGCCGCCGACGCCGCGCGGATCCACACCGTCACCACCTGGGAGGAGTTCCGGGCCGCCCTGGCGGACGGCGGGACGGCGCCCCGGATCATCAAGGTCAAGGGGATGATCGACGCCGTCTCCAAGGGCTGCGACGCCTTCGCCGCCGACGGGTACGACCTGGGGAAGTACCTCGCCGCCTACGACCCCGCCGTCTGGGGCCACGACAAGCCGGTCAGCGGCGAGCAGGAGGACCTGCGGGCCGCGTCCGCGGCCGCTCAGGACAAGGCCATCAAGGCGAACGTGCCCGCCAACACCACGATCATCGGCGTCGGCAGGGGCGCGGGCATCCTCGGCGGCAGCCTGCAGATCAAGGGCGTCGACAACGTCATCGTCCGCAACCTCACCGTCGAGGCGCCGGTCGACTGCTTCCCGCAGTGGGACCCCACCGACGACAACGGCACCGGCGCCTGGAACTCCGAGTACGACGGCGTCGTCGTGCACGGCTCCACCCACGTGTGGATCGACCACAACACGCTCACCGACGGCCGCCACCCGGACAGCTCCCTGCCGTCGTACTTCGGCAAGACCTACCAGCAGCACGACGGGCTGCTCGACGTCGTGCGCGGCTCGAACCACGTGACGGTGTCCTGGAACTCGTTCCGGGACCACGACAAGACCATGCTGATCGGCAACAGCGACAGCGCCACCGCCGACGACGCGGGCAAGCTGAAGGTCACGCTCCACCACAACCGCTTCGAGGGCATCGTCGAGCGGGCGCCCCGGGTGCGGTTCGGGCAGGTCGACTCGTACAACAACCACTTCGTGGTCACCAAGGACCAGAAGTGGGGCTACGTCTACGGCATCGGCAAGGAGTCCCGGCTGGTCGCCGAGCACAACGCGTTCACGCTGGCCAAGGGCCTGAGCCCGGCGAAGATCCTCAAGAAGTGGAGCGAGGCGCCGGTCACCGCGAACGGCAACGTCGTCAACGGCAGGGCCGTCGACCTGATCGCCGTGCACAACGCGGAGATCCCCGGCGAGACCCTCCAGCCGGGCGCCGGCTGGACACCGGCGCTGCGGACCCGCGTCGATCCCGCGAAGGCCGTGCCCGGCATCGTCGACGCCCGGGCGGGCGCCGGACGCGTCTGCTGAACCGGCTCGTCCGAACCGGCCGGGGCGGGCCCGCCTGCCCGCCCCGGCCCTTTCCACCCGCACGCGAAGGAGCAACCGCATGCGCGCGCAGCCCCACCGTTCCGTCTCCCGCCGGGGGTTCCTCGCCGCGGGCGCCGCGGCCGCCACCGCCCTCGGCCTCACCGCCGGGCCCGCGCGGGCCACCACCCGCCCGCGCCCCTTCGGCCGGTACGGCTCACCCGCCGCCCGCCTGAACCCCACGACCCTGTACGTCCACCCCGGCGGCGCCGGTGACGTCACCACCGTCCGGGACGCGGTGGCCGCCGCGGACGGCGGCGGCCACACCCTCGTCATCGCCCCGGGCGTCTACCGGCAGACGGTCTCCGTCGACCCGGCCCGCACGGACATGACCTGGATCGGGGCGAGCGAGGACCCCCGGGACGTGGTCGTCGTGTACGACAACGCGGCCGGCACGCCCAGGCCCGGCGGCGGCACCCACGGCACCTCCGGCTCCGCCACCGTCACCGTGCAGGCCGACGGGTTCACCGCCCGCTGGATCACCTTCGCCAACGACTGGCTGCGCGCCGACCATCCCGGTGTCACCGGCACGCAGGCCGTCGCCCTCAAGGTCCAGGGCGACCGGTCCGCCTTCCACCACTGCCGCTTCCTCGGCCACCAGGACACCCTGTACGCCGACTCCCTGGCCCTGGGCACCTTCGCCCGCCAGTACTTCGCCCACTGCTACGCCGAGGGCGACGTCGACTTCGTCTTCGGGCGCGCCACGGCCGTGTTCGAGCGGTGCCGCTTCCGCACCCTGGCGCGGACCGACCTGGCCGGGCCCCCGTACGGGTACGTGTTCGCGCCCTCGACCGCCGGCGCCAACCCGCGCGGCTTCCTGGTCACCCGCGGTCGCGTCAGCAGCGAGGCGCCCGACGGCTTCTACAAGCTGGCCCGGCCCTGGGTGCCCAGTTCCGACCTCACCGCCCGGCCGATGCTCACCGTCCGGGACAGCTGGCTCGGCCCCGGCATCGACGCGGTCGCGCCGTACGCCGACATGCGCGAGGCCCACCCCTGGCAGAGCATGCGGTTCGCCGAGTACCGCAACACCGGGCCGGGGGCCGAGGTGACCGTCCCCGGGAACCGGCCCCAGCTGACGGACGAGCAGGCCCGGTCGGCGACCCGCGCCGCCCACCTCGGCGGCTGGGAGCCGTGGAAGGAGGGTTGCTGAGCGGGGCCCGGGCGGCGGTCGTGGACGGCCCGCTGCCCGGCTTCCACCCCGCGCTGAAGCAGGCCCTGACCTTCCCGCTCGCCTGGGGCCGGTCCCCGGTCCGCGACCCGCGTGCCTGGCGGCGGGCCGCCCGGGCCACGGTGGAGGAGCACCTGCTCGTCGAGCGGCAGGACGGGGTGCCGTTCGCGCCGGAGTCCACCGGCCGGGTGCCGGGCGACGGCTACGACCGCGAGCTGGTGACCGTGTCCCTGACCCGCTGGGCACGCGTGCGCGGCGCCCTGCTCACCCCGCACGGCCGCGGCCCCTTCCCGGCCGTGCTGCTCCTGCACGACCACGGTTCCCGGTTCGACATCGGCAAGGAGAAGCTGGTCAGGCCCTGGTACGACGCCACCCGCCTCGCCTCCGCCTCGGCCTGGGCCGGCCGGCACTTCGGCGGCCGGTTCCCCGGCGACGAACTGGCCCGGCGGGGCCATGTCGTGCTGTGCCTGGACGCCCTCGGCTGGGGCGACCGCGGCCCCCTCGCGTACGAGCAGCAGCAGGCTCTCGCGGCCAACCTGTTCCAGCTCGGCTCCTCGCTCGCCGGGCTCATGGCCCGGGAGGACGAGCGGGCCGCCGCCTTCCTGGCCGGACTGGACCGGGTCGACGCCTCGCGGGTCGCGGCCGTCGGGTTCTCCATGGGCGCCTACCGCGCCTGGCAGGCCGCGGCCCTCAGCGACCACGTGGCGGCCGCCGCGAGCGTCTGCTGGATGACCGGGCTGAAGGAGATGATGGTGCCCGGCAACAACACGCTGCGCGGGCAGTCGGCGTACTGCATGCTCCACCCTGGGCTCGCCCGGCACCTCGACATACCGGACGTGGCGAGCATCGCCGCCCCGAAGCCGATGCTGTTCCTCCACGGCGGCCGGGACACCCTGTTCCCGGCCGAGGGCGTACGGGCCGCCCACCGCAAGCTGCGCGCCGTCTGGCGGGCGCACGACGCCGAGGAGCGGATACGGACGAAGACGTGGCCGGAGCTCGGCCACGTCTTCACCCGCGAGATGCAGGACGAGGTCTTCCGCTGGCTCGACGACGTCCTGTGAGAGTCACCGCCGGACCGGTTCGACGCCCTCCAGCGTCGGCACCACGGGCTCGATGCCGCCGTCGGCCGCGAACCTCAGGCGGTCCACGGTCGTCTCGCGGTGCGTGCCGTCGCCCCCCGGCCGTCCGGGGCCGTCGAGGGCGAAACGGTGGTAGACGACGTACCAGTCGTCGGTGCCGGGGGCGTTCACCACCGAGTGGTGGCCGGTGCCGAGGATGCCGTACTCGGGCCGCTTCTGCAGGATCGTGCCGCGCTTGCTCCACGGGCCCAGCGGGGACGGCCCGGTCGCGTACGCCACGTGGTAGTTCTCGCTGCGCGTGTCGTCCTCCGACCACATGAAGTAGTACGTGCCCTTCCGCTTGATCACGAAGGAGCCCTCGCGGAAGCCGTCCGGGGTGATGTCCCGCACCTTCGACGCGTCGAAGGACACCATGTCGTCGTGGAGCGGCACGACGTAGCCGCGGCCGTTGCCCCAGTACAGGTAGGCCCGGCCGTCGTCGTCCGTGAAGACCGACGGGTCGATCATCTGACCCGGCAACGCCCCGCCCTTGGCGACCAGCGGCTTGCCGAGCGCGTCCCGGAAGGGGCCGGCGGGCGAGTCGGCCACCGCCACGCCGATCTGCTGCTCGGCGCAGAAGTAGAAGTAGTACCTGCCGTCGCGCTCGGCGATCGCGGGCGCCCAGGCGTACCGGTCGGCCCAGGTCACGTCAGGTCCGAGATCGAGGATGACGCCGTGGTCCTTCCAGTGCACCAGGTCCTTCGACGAGTACGCCTTGAACTGCGTGCCGCTCCAGCCCTGGAAGCCGTCGGTCGTGGGGTAGATCCAGTAACGGCCGTTCAGGTAGTGCACGTCCGGGTCGGCGTTCAGTCCCGGCAGGACCGGGCTGCGGGTGCGGACGGCCTCGACGGTCCAGGTGCGCTTCGTGCCGTCCGCGGCCGTCACCGTGTACGTCCGGGGCGTGCGGAAGTCGCGGCGGGTGCCGGACCGGGGGCTGAGCGTGGCGCCCTCACCCACCCACAGCTCCGGGGCGAGGCGCCGCAGGTCGGCGTCCGGCTCCATCGGCAGCACCACCTTCGAGGCGCTGTCCGTGACGAGCGCGTAGCCCTTCTGCCGCTTCGCCGTCGCGTCCACCACCGAGGTGGGGGTCGACGGGTAGGCGGCCAGCAGGCGGTCGTACTCCTCCTGCGTCACCGGCAGGACCGTGCCGTGCCGGGGGCTCGACGGGAGCCGGTAGTCCGCCGAAGGGGTCCACCTGCCGGAGGCGAGGTCGGTGGTCTCGAAGGGGACGTACCCACGGCCGCCGTACTCGTCGATGAACAGGTACCACTTCTCCTCGGTGTTCGACTTGAACACCGTCGGGCCCTCACCGCGGTCCATCGCGCCCTTGCCGATGCAGTCGGCCACGAAGTCGTACGCCGTCGACGTCAGGGAGGTGGACTTCTCGCCGGTGACGAACTTCGAGCAGGGACCGGAGGAGCCGGGGTCCCGCTCGTCCTTGGTGTAGCGGTAGTACGTGTCCCGGTCCTTCACGACCGTGGAGTCGATGACCGAGTAGCCCGGGTCGTTCCAGACCTTCGGCTCGCTGAAGGTGCGGAAGTCCTTCGTCGTCGCGTACAGCATCTTGTTGTACGTGTCGCCCTTGTGCTCCGGGTCGTCGTCGGCGTACAGCTTCGACGCCCAGAAGACGACGTAGGAGCCCAGCTCGTCGTCCCAGTAGGCCTCCGGGGCCCAGGTGTTGCCCGCGTTTCCGGGGGAGACCCGCACCAGGCGCTGGTCGGTCCAGTGGCCCAGGTCGGTGGACTCCCACACCATGATCGACTTGCTGCCGTGCCGCTGGACCTGGTCCCAGCTGCCGCTGGAGTTCCGGTACATCCGCAGGTCGGTGGCGATCAGGAAGAACTTGTCACCCTCGGGGGAGCGGATGACGAACGGGTCGCGCAGGCCCTTCTCGCCGGTGGTCGACGTCAGGACCGGCTTGCCCGCGTTCAGCTCGCGCCAGTGCAGCGGGTCGTTGCCGCGGCTGAGGGCGTAGCGGATCTGCTCGCCGTCGGCGGTGCCCTCCCCCGTGAAGTAGGCGAAGAGGTATCCGGCGTACCGGGGTTGCTGCACGTGCGGGGCTCCGGGATCTGCGGCGCCGGGCGGGGCCGTGAGGAGGGTCAGCAGGAGGGCGGCCAGGGCGAGGAAGGGGAGCAGGAGCGTGCGGGCGATGCGGGGGCGCATGACACTTCCTGTCGGAGTCTGGGGGATTCTGTTGGATGGCGGCCCTCGGAGTGTCACCGCAGGGGGTCAGCGCGTCAACGGGTGCGCGGGAGGCCGGTGATTCGGAAACTTTCGAAACGCCGCAGGCCGGCGCGCACACGGCGACGCCCCCGCCGGGTGCGAACCGGCGGGGGCGTCCCGCGCACCGGCCGAGGGGGGCTCGGCCGGTGCCGTCCGGCCGTCCGGAGGGGGGCTCCGGAGGGCCGTGGTGCCGCGACGTCCGGCTGGGGGGCCGGACATCCGGCGTCCGGCCGGCCCAAGGGGGGACGAGGGCCGGACCGGGGTCACCCGGGGGCGAGTCCTACTGGTAGCTGATGTCCGAGGCCGTGAACTTGCACGTCTTCCCGTCCGGTCCGGCCGGCTTCAGCTCCTTGGGCTCCTTGCCCGTGTTGTTGCCCTCGAAGCGGACACAGGTCTTGATCTTCTTCTTGGCGTCGCCGTGGATGCGGATCCTCGACAGCGTGGCCGTGTCGCCGTAGTTGGCGTTCACGCCGACGATCGAGTTCATCGGCGCGGTCACGTCGATGTCGTCCAGCACGACCGTGCGCTTGTACTGCGTCTTGCAGTTGCCGCAGGAGCGGACCAGCTTGCCGGCGTTCTGCACCTGGAAGCCCGAGACGGTCAGCGTGCCGGCGCCGTTGAACTGCAGCACCTTGTCGTCGGCGTTCTTCGCGCCGCCGCCGATCACCTTGTACACGGCCGAGGACGACTTGCCCTTGAAGCTGGCCGCGTCCTCGCCGACGTCCAGCCACCACACGTTCTGCAGCGTGCAACTGCCCTTGCAGTGCACGCCGTCGGCCGCCGGGGTGCCGATGATGACGTTCTTCAGCACCGCGCCGTCGGCCAGTTCGAAGAGGGGGTCCTGGCCCTCGTCCTGGCTGTCGCCGCCGAGCGCGCCGGAGCCGTAGAACATCTTCATCCCGCCGTCGCGGACCCCGGACACCGCGATGGTCTTCGACACGGGCGTCTTGCCCTTGTCCGCGGGCCAGGAGGACGCGGCGCCCGCCGTCGACAGCATCGACGTCGTGAGGACCGCCGCTCCGGTGAGGCCCAGGGCCGAGACCCCGGCGATCACCGCCCGCCGCCCGGTGACCCGGCGGCGATGGCGGACGCGCTGTTCTGCTGGTGCAGTCATGTACCGATTCCTCAAGTGGGTGGTGACTCTTGCGCGAAGTGGTCGCCACCGGTGCGGGAAAGGGTTGCCGCGTCTTCCGGGTTTTTTCACGAGTCGCCGTCGCCGTCGTCCACGGCGGCGAAACCACCGCCGACCGACAGCTGCCGGGAACCGGTCGCGGCCGTCGCCGTGTAGCGGTCCGCGCCCGCGTCCCTGCCCCCGCGGGCGTGGTCGTACTGCCCCGCGAACACCCACTCGCCCGCCGGGACCGTACGGCCCTCCTTCAGCGTCCAGGTGTAGACGAGGAAGCCGTCCTCCTCGGCCACCGTGAGCGTGAAGTCGGCCTCGGGCAGGGAGCGCCAGGCGCCCGCCTCGGAGACCCCGCCGGTCTGCGCGACGCGCAACCGCACGGTCAGCTCGGTCAGTCGCTCCCGGTTCTTCAGGGTGACGTTGCTCTGGGCCCAGAAGTCGTTGCTGTGCGGGTCGACCGAACCGTCCGACCACAGCGGCCCGTCCTCGGTGGCGGCGGGCGCCCGCTGCGGGGCGGAGGCGCTCGGCGTGCGCGAGGGCGGCGGGCTGCTCGGCTCCCGCTCCCCGCGCGTGGCGCTCGGCGCCGGGTCCACCGGCGGCGCGGGAGCCCGGCTCGTCACCTCCGGCGACGGTGCGGGCGTGGGGGACGTCGCCACCTCACGCTGCGGCGGGGCGGGCTCCTCCCGCACCGCGGACGCGACCGCGTATCCGCCCACCGCCAGCATGCCCGCCACCGCGGCCGTCGCTCCCGCCACCCGCAACCAGCCCACCGGCGGACGCGCCGCCCGGCGGCCGGGGACGGCCGGACCCGCCATCCCGCGCTCCACCCGGGCCAGGATCCGCTCCCGGTCCGGCTCGTGCCGCCCGGCCGCCTCGTGCAGCCGGGCGCGCAGCTCCTCGTGCACGTCCCGCCGCATCGTCATCGGTCCCTTCCTCCGCCCTCACCGGCGCGCACGCCGTCCACGGCGGGCGAGCGGCGGGGAGCGCCCAGCGCGGCGTGCATCCGCTGCGGCGTCCCCCGCGTGCCCAGCAACCGCTGGAGTTCGGCCATCCCCTTCGAGGTCTGGCTCTTCACCGTACCCACCGAGACCCCGAGGGCCAGCGCGGTGTCCTTCTCCGAGAGGTCGAAGGCGTGCCGCAGCACCACACAGGCCCGTTTGCGGAACGGCAGCCGGCGCAGGGCCTCCTGGACGTCGACCACGCCCGCGACGTCCGGGTTCTCGGTCTTCTCCTCGCGCTGCGACCAGAACAGCGCGATCCGCCGCCGCTCGCGCACCGCGCTGCGGATACGGGTGCGGGCCAGGTTGGCCACCACCCCGCGCGCGTACGCCGCCGGATGGTCGGCCGCGCGCACCCGGTCCCAGCGGTGCCACAACGCCAGCAGGGCGTCCGCCGCCAGGTCGTCGGCGGTGTCCGGCTCGCCCGTCAGCAGGTGGGCCAGCCGGGACAGTTCGGCGTAGTGGCGCTCGAAGAAGGCGTGGAACTCCACGGAGGCGGCGTCGTCGACGACTGTGCCCACGGGCGACCTCTCCTCGCAGCGGCGCGGGCACTCCCGGACGGGGGCGCCCTGTGAGTGTCATGTAGATGACATGTGATCATCCGGAGCTGATCCGGACGAGATCCGGAAGCGTAGCAGCGATCTCGGAATGGTTCGTACGGGGCTTCGAACAGCGTATGGCGGGCCGGACCTTGCATTCCGTAACACGGAGAAAACCTGAACCGGGTTCGACGAGGGCACAATCCGGCCAGCATCCGCACACCGATCACCCCGGCACCGAGGAGCACGCACGATGTCCGAACCGCAGCAGGTCACCGACCGGCCGGCCGCCGGCCCGCCCCCGGCAAGCAGCCTCGACCGGTTCTTCCGGATATCCGAGCGGGGCTCCACCCTCGGCCGGGAGATACGCGGCGGCTTCGCCACCTTCTTCACGATGGCCTACATCCTCGTCCTGAACCCCATCATCCTGGGCAGCGCCAAGGACCAGTCAGGGCAGCAGCTGGACGCCGTGCAACTCACCACCGTCACCGCCCTGGTGGCCGCGGTCATGACGATCATCATGGGCGTCGCCGGCAACCTCCCCCTCGCGCTCGCCGCCGGACTCGGCCTCAACGCCGTGGTCGCCTTCCAGATCGCCCCGCTGATGAGCTGGGACGACGCGATGGGCCTGATCGTCCTCGAAGGACTGCTGATCTGCGTGCTGGTGGTGACCGGGCTGCGCGAGGCCGTCATGCACGCCATCCCGCAGCCGCTCAAGCAGGCGATCAGCGTCGGCATCGGCCTGTTCATCGCCTTCATCGGCTTCGTCGACGCCGGGTTCGTCAGCCGCATCCCGGACGCCGCCAACACCACCGTGCCCGTGCAACTGGGCGGCACCGGCACGCTCGCCGGCTGGCCGATGCTCGTCTTCTGCCTCGGCGTGCTGCTGACGGTCGGCCTGCTCGCCCGCAAGGTCAAGGGCGCCATCCTGATCAGCATCGTCACCATGACGGCCGTGGCGATGGTCATCGACTCCGTCGCCGACGTCAGGACCTGGGGCCTGACCACACCGTCGTGGCCCGACCGGATCGTCGACACCCCCGACTTCGGGCTCGTCGGCGACTTCGACCTGTTCGGCGCCTTCAGCGCCCCCGGCGTCGGCGTGGTCACCGTGGTCCTGCTGGTCTTCACGCTGATCCTGTCCGACTTCTTCGACACCATGGGCACGGTCGTCGGCGTCAGCGCCGAGGCCGGACTGCTGGACGAGGACGGCAAGGTCCCGAACCTCGGCCGGGTGCTGCTCATCGACGGCGCCGCGGCCGTCGCGGGCGGAGCCGCCTCCGCCTCCTCGGCGACCTCCTACATCGAGTCCGCCGCCGGCGTCGGCGAGGGCGCGCGCACCGGCTTCTCCAACCTGGTCACCGGCGGCCTGTTCGGGCTGGCGCTGTTCCTGACCCCGCTGCTCACCATCGTCCCGCTCCAGGCCGCCGCCCCCGCCCTGGTCGCCGTCGGCTTCCTGATGATGACCCAGGTCAAGCACATCGACTGGGACCGCTACGACATCGCGATCCCCGCGTTCCTCACCATCGCCGTGATGCCGTTCACCTATTCCATCACCAACGGCATCGGCGCCGGCTTCCTCGCCTACGTCGTCATCAAGGCCGTCCTCGGCAAGGCCAAGGAGGTGCACTGGCTGCTGTGGGGGACCTCGGCGCTGTTCCTCGTGTACTTCGCCATCGATCCGATCGAGCAGCTCCTGGGCGCGAAGTGAGGACGACGGGCCGCCCCCGGGGGGAAGGGGGCGGCCCGTCGCTGGTACAGACGGATCCGGCGCCGCCGGGGTTCAGTCCTTCAGGGCCGCTTCCATCATCGCCTTCGCGACCGGCGCCGCGAGCCCGTTGCCGCTGACCTCCGAACGGGCCGCGTCCGACTGCTCCACGACCACCGCCACGGCGACCTCCTTGCCGCCGGACTTCGCCCAGGAGGTGAACCAGGCGTACGGCACCTGGCTGTTGTTCTCGCCGTGCTGGGCCGTGCCCGTCTTGCCGCCCACGGTCGCGCCCTGGATCCGCGCGTTGGTGCCCGTGCCCTGCTCCACCACCGTCCGCATCGCCGACTGCAGCTGTTCGGCGGTCGACGGGGAGAGGATCTCCTTCGTGCCCGCCTCGTCGTCGTAGTCCCGCAGCACGTCACCGCCGCTGTCGGTGATCCGCGCGACCATGTGCGGCGAGACCAGCTTGCCTCCGTCGGCTATCGCCGCGGACACCATCGCCATCTGCAGGGGAGTGGCGGTGACGTCGAACTGGCCGATGCCGGTCAGGGCCGTCTCCGACGGGTACATGCCGGAGGGGTACACGCTCGTGTAGGCCCGGACCGGCACGTCCTGCTCGTCGTCGTTGAAGCCGAACCTCTCGGCCATCGCCCTGACCTTGTCCTCGCCGAGCTGCACGGCCATCTTCGCGAAGACGTTGTTGCACGAGTACTCCAGCGCCGTACGGATCGTGGCGTTCGTGCAGGGCGCGTTCGGGTTCTCGTTGGTCAGCTGCCGGGCGGTGCCCGGCAGCGTGTACGGGTCCGGGCTGTCGGTCCGCTCGTCGACCGACGAGTACAGCCCGTCCTCCAGCGCCGCCGCGGCCACGACCAGCTTGAACGTCGAACCGGGCGGCAGCGGCTGCCGCAGCGCGCGGTTGGTCAGCGGCTTGTCCGGGTCCGCGGTCAGCTTCTTCCAGGCCGCTCCCGCCGTGTTCGCGTCGGTGAGCGACGAGGGGTCGTACGACGGCGTCGACACGACCGCCAGGATCCTCCCGGTCTCCGGGTCGACGGCGACGGCCCCGCCCTTCTTGTCGCCGAGCGCCTGGTAGGCCGCCTTCTGCACGTCCGGGTCGATCGTCGTCACCACGCTGCCGGGGTCGGCTCGCCGGCCGGTGACGGTGTCCATCACCGACTTCAGCCGGCTGTCCGTGCCGTTGAGCAGGTCGGTGTAGATGCCCTCCAGCTGGGTCGGCGCGTAGGCCTGCGACGCGTAGCCCGTCACCGCCGCGTACAGCTCGCCGTCCGTGTACGTGCGCTTGTACCGGAGGTCGCCCGTCCGCGTCGGCGCCGAGCCGGTGACCGACCGGCCGCCCACGATGATGTTCCCCAGTGGCGCCGAGTACGTCTCGATCGCGTTGCGCCGGTTGTTCTTGTCGTCTGCCAGCGCCCGGCCCTCGTAGAACTGCACCCAGGTCGCCCTGACCAGCAGGGCCAACACCAGCAGCAGCGTGAAGACCGAGGCGCGCCTGATCGTCTTGTTCATACCGAACTGAAGGACGAGCCGAGCGGGGCGGATCGTTCCCGTCCGTCCGGATTCACCTCCGCCCGCCCCGTTTTCTCATCCGCCGTTCAGGAAGCCCGCCTCGTACGCCGCGATCACCGCCTGCGTGCGGTCCCGGGCGCCCGTCTTGGCCAGGACCGCCGCGACGTGCGACTTCACCGTGGCCGGGCCGACCCCCATCCGGCGCGCGATCTCCGCGTTGGTCAGCCCCCGCGCCATGTGCCGCAGCACCTCCCCCTCGCGCGTGGTGAGCCTCGCCACCCACGCGGGCGGGGCCGGGCGCGCCCGGGCGTGCTCGGTGGCGAGGGCGCGCACCGCCGCCGGGAAGAGCAGGCTGTCGCTGCGCGCCACCAGCCGGACCGCCTGCACGAGCGCGTCGGCGTCGGCCCGCTTCAGCAGGAACCCGGCGGCTCCCGCGCGCAGCGCGTCGTACACGTAGGAGTCGTTCTCGAACGTCGTCACGACGACGATCCGGGGTGGCTCGGCCAGGGTCGCCAGGATCTGCTCCGTGGCGCGGATGCCGTCGATGCCCGGCATCCGGACGTCCATGAGGACGACGTCCGGGCGCAGTTCCCGGACGACCGAGACGGCCTCGGCGCCGGTGGCCGCCTCACCCGCCACCTCCAGGTCGGGCTCGGCGGAGAGGATGGCGCGCAGCGCGGTGCGGACCATGCGCTCGTCGTCGGCCAGGACGACACGGATCGGGGCGGGGCGGGTCATCGGGATCCCTTCGACGGCAGGCGTACGTGCAGACGGAAGATCTCCCCGGCCGGTCCGGTGGTTCCCGCCGTCATCGTGCCGCCCAGCAGCCTGGCCCGGTCCGCGATGCCCCGCAGGCCGTGGCCGCCGCCGGGGCGGGACGCCACCGGCCCGGTCACCGGGTTCTCCACGGTGATCGTCAGCTCCCCGTCCGCCATCTCGATCCGCACGTCCACGGCGACCCCTTCCCCGGCGTGCCTGAGGGCGTTGCTCAGCCCCTCCTGCACGATGCGGTAGGCCTCGCGGGACACGAGCGGGGACAGGGTCCCGGGGTCGGCGGCGACCGTGGCGGTCACCCGCTGCCCGCCCGCCCGGGTCCGGGCCAGCAGACCGTCCAGGTCGGCGGCGAGGGTGGGTGCCGGGGCCGTGCCGGGTCCGTCGCCCTCGCGCAACACCCCCAGCACGGCGTCGAGTTCGGCCACCGTCCGCCGTGTCGTGTCCTCGATCGCGGCGAGGGCCTCGCGCACGAACTCCGGGTCGGAGTCGAGGACCCGGCGGGCCGCGCCCGCCTGCAGGGTGACCGCGCTCAGGGCGTGCCCGACGGAGTCGTGCAGCTCCCGGGCCAGCCGGTTGCGCACGGCGAGGTCGGCGGCCCGCGCCTCGGCGGCGGCGAGCCGGTCCTCGGGCGTGGGGCCGAGCAGCCGCGGCGCCCAGCGGGCCAGCAGCGCACCGCAGCCGGCCGCGCAGCCCGCCAGGGCGACGAGGGAGGCCACGCCCGCCACCGGGGCGAGCGCGAGCGCCCAGCTCTGGTCGAGGACCCCGGGCAGCCCGAGCCGGGTGCCGCGCAGCCCCGCGAAGACCGGCAGCGCGATCAGCACGGCGGCGAACGGCGGCAGGGCCAGCGACATGCCCGCGACGATCCCGCCGAGGCCCAGGTGCAGCGTGTACCAGCCGGCCGTGCGCGCCTTCTCGCCGCGGGTGCGGGCCGGACCGGTCGCGAGCCGGTCCGCGCCGACCCCGCACAGCCAGCGCACGGCGGCGGCCTCCAGCGGCCGGGTCAGCGGGAACAATGAGGTGAGTGCGGCGATCGGCAGTCCCACGCCGAACGAGGCGAGCTGGAGCGGGAAGGACCCGAAGACGTTCCGCGAACCGGTGGCGGGACCGATGATCACCTCGCCGACCAGGACGTACGGCATGGCGAGCGCGCCGCCCAGGATCAGGTGCACCCAGCGCAGCCGCGCCCGGCGGCCGAACAGCAGCCGGACGGCACGCCTCACGCCGTCCGCCGCGCGGCTGTGGCCGCACGTTCCGCGCAGAAGCGGGCGCCGAGGGCGGCGACGAGGAAGCCGGCGAGCATCTGCCCAGCGTAGGCGAGGCTCATCAGCGGTGTGGGACGGTCCGCGATGTCCGTCACTCCGCCGAGGGAGGCGAGCGAGAGCCAGCCGCCCCAGCAGGCCACGGCCCCGGAACCGACCCAGGCGAGACCGAGCGGCACCGGTACGGGCAGCGCCCGGCCCCATCGGAAGGCCAGTGACAGCCCGCCGGCGACGGCCGCCAGCAGGAAGCACACGAAGACGGCCTCCAGGACGTGGAAGTCGGCGGTGCGCCCGGCGGCCCTGGACGCGCCCAGTCCGGCGGTGCCGCCGCAGGCCCACAGCAGATGCAGGCCGAGGGGCGGCAGCGCGGCGACGGCGGCGGCGACGGCGAGCGCGCGACGGGCCGGCCCGAGGACACCGGCGGGCAGCTCACCGACACGGCCGCGCCACACGTGGCCCCAGCGGTCCCGGGCGTGGAGCGCGAACAGCCCGCCCAGGGCCAGGCCCTGGAGGATGAACCCCGCGTACACGACGACGAACACCCACTCGTGCAGGAAGGCCTCCCGCCCCTCCGGCCGCGCACCGCCGGCCCCGAGTGCCCGCACGACCAGCTGCGCGGGGAAGCCCGCCATGATCGGCGCGAGCAGCCCGGTGGCGACCCACACGGGGAAGGCCAGCAGCCACGCGGGCACCCGGAGGCCCCACGGCCGGGTCAGCACCAGCGCCAGCACGATCACCGCACTGTCCAGCAGCACGGACACGCCGTTGATCACAGCCATGGCGAGGCGGTCGTCGAGCAGTGCGCTGCCCTCCGGGATGCCGACGTGGCTGCCGGCGATCCAGGCGGCCTTGAGCCCGAGGTAGGGAACGCAGGACAGGACGGCGACGGCACGCAGGAACCGCCGGGGGCGGCTGGGGCGGACGGCGCCGCGGGGAGCGGCGGGAGGAGCGATCGACTGCGTCATGCGCCCAGGCTCCCGCGGCGCGACGAGGAGCCGCCTCCTGCGCGCAGACGATCCGGCTCCGCCGGACGGGGGAGACGGCCTCAGCCCTCCGGGACCGGAGGCGTCCCGTCGGGCCGGCCCTCCAGGAGCAGCACCGTCTCGGCGATCTCGGCGCCCCGGGCGTGCGCGTAGCCGCTGGCCGTGGCCACCGCGCGGAACCCGCACTTCTCCAGCACCCGCAGCGACGCCGCGTTGTCCGAAGCGGCCCTGGCGTACAGGGGACGCTCGGGCACCTCCGCCAGCAGGGCCCGCAGAGCGGCCGTGGCGAGGCCCTTGCCCCAGTACGCGCGGTCGATCCAGTACGTCACCTCGCGCTCGCCCGGCGCGCCGTACACGGCCGCGCTGCCGACCACGTCACCGTCGGCCAGCACGGTGCGGACCACGTCGGACGAGGCGCGGATCCGGGTCCAGTGGGCGTCGAAGGCGGCCCGGTCGGACGGATCCGCCGGAGTGAAGGCGGCCCGGTGGAGCGCCTCGGGGTCGTTCATCTGCCGGAAGAAGACCGGCAGATCGCTGTCGTGGACCGCGCGCAGCTCGACGTTCATGCCTCAGAGCCTACGGGTGGCCAGGGTCAGCCGGTCCCGGGCGTCGAACAGGGCGTCCTTCACCAGCTGTTCGTGCGCGGGCGTCAGCCGGGCCACCGGCACCGAGCAGCTGATGGCGTCCCGCGCCGGGGTGCGGTACGGGATCGCCACGCCGAAGCAGCGCAGCCCCAGCGTGTTCTCCTCGCGGTCCACGGCGAAGCCCTGCTCGCGCACCTGGTGCAGCTCCTCGATGAGCTTCTCCCGGTCCGTGATCGTGTGCTCGGTCAGCGCGGGCAGCGTCTCCGGGAGCATCTTGCGGACCTGCTCGTCGGAGTAGGTGCTCAGCAGCGCCTTGCCGAGGGACGTGGAGTGCGCGGGCAGCCGGCGGCCGACGCGGGTGAAGGGCCGCAGGTAGTGCTGCGACTGGCGGGTGGCGAGGTAGACGACGTTGGTGCCGTCGAGACGGGCGAGGTGGATCGTCTCCGTGGTGTCGTCCGAGAGCCGGTCCAGGGTCGGCCGGGCCGCCGCGACGACCTCGTCGCCGTCGATGTACGAGGTGCCCACCAGCAGGGCGCGCACGCCGATGCCGTAGCGCGTGCCCGTCGCGTCCGTCTCCACCCAGCCCAGTTCGACGAGCGTGCGCAGCAGCATGTAGAGGCTGGACTTGGGGTAGCCGACGGCCTCCTGGACCGCCGCGAGCGAGTGCATACCGGGACGCCCGGCGAAGTATTCGAGCAGTTCAACCGTGCGTACCGCGGACTTGACCTGCGCCCCGCCGCCCGTCTCGCCAGCCGACATCGCCCTTGACCCCTTCGTTCGACGGGAAATAGTCTCCACAGCATATTCATCATGGGAGACAGCGTTCAGTATATCGAACGCCCCTGGTGGATGACCCAGTACTGCGGCAATACATGTGTGGAGGGACCCGCGGTGGCAGCAGCACCAGTCTGGAGTGTCGACCCCCGAACCGGGAAGCAGCGCGAGCAGGTTGCGGTGGAGGCCACAGCCCAGGAGGTCGACGCCGCCGTCCGCGCCGCGCACGAGGCCCGCGGCTCGCTCGCGGACCGCACCGTCCGCGCGGCCTTCCTGCGCAGCGCCGCCGAGGAGCTGGAGGCGGCCAAGGACGGACTCGTCGAGACCGCCGACGCCGAGACCGCCCTCGGCCCGGTCCGGCTGACCGGCGAGCTCGCCCGCACCTGCTACCAGCTGCGGGCCTTCGCGGACATCGTCGACGAGGGTGCCTTCCTCGACGTCGTCATCAACCACCCCGACGACACCGCCACCCCGCCGATCCCGGACCTGCGCCGCTACAAGGTGCCCCTCGGTGTGGTCGCCGTCTACTCGGCCTCCAACTTCCCCTTCGCCTTCTCCGTCGCCGGCGGTGACACGGCGAGCGCCCTCGCGGCCGGCTGCCCCGTCGTCGTCAAGGCCCACCCGGACCACCCGGGCCTGTCCGAGTACGTCGCCAAGGTGCTGCGCCGCGCCGCCGCCCGGCACGGCATCCCCGAGGGCGTCGTGGGCCTGGTCCACGGCTTCGAGGCCGGTGTGGAGCTGATCAAGCACCCGCTGGTCGCGGCGGCCGGCTTCACCGGCTCCGTGCGTGGTGGCCGGGCCCTCTTCGACGCGGCGGCCGCCCGCCCCGTGCCGATCCCCTTCCACGGCGAGCTGGGCTCGCTGAACCCGGTCGTCGTCACCGAGGCCGCCGCCGCCGAGCGGGCCGAGGCGATCGGCTCCGGCCTCGCCGGTTCGATGACGCTGGGCGTCGGCCAGTTCTGCGTCAAGCCGGGCCTGGTCCTCGCGCCGTCCGGCGCCGCCGGTGACGCCCTGCTCAAGTCGCTGACCGACGCCGTCAGCGACACCGACGCCGGGGTCCTGCTCGACCACCGCATGCGGGACAACTTCGTCGCCGGTGTCGCCGAGCGCGCCGGGCTGCCCGACGTCGAGTCCCCGGTCACGCCCGGGGCGGGCGGCGAGCACACCGTCAGCGCGGGCTTCCTCACCGTGCCCGCGAGCAGGCTGGCGCAGGAGGGCGAGCACGACCTGCTCCTGGAGGAGTGCTTCGGGCCGGTCACCGTGGTGGCCCGCTACGAGGACGAGGACGAGGTCAAGGCCGTCCTGTCGCGGCTGCCGGGCAACCTCACGGCGACGGTGCAGCTGTCCGAGGAGGAGGCCGCGGGGCAGGGCCGCGGCGCGGAGCTGCTGCAGGAGCTGACCCCGCTGGCCGGGCGCGTGCTGGTGAACGGGTGGCCGACGGGTGTCGCCGTCGCCCCGGCGCAGCACCACGGCGGGCCGTACCCGGCGACGACGTCGACGTCCACGTCGGTGGGCGGGACGGCGATCGAGCGGTGGCTGCGGCCGGTCGTCTACCAGAACGCGCCCGAGGCGCTGCTGCCGGCCGAGCTGCGGGACGACAACCCGCTGGGGCTGCCGCGGCGGTTCAACGGGCGGCTGGAGCGCTGAGCGTCGCAGGGGTGCGGGGGGCTCGCGGGCTGCCGGTGCGTCGTGGCTTGCCGCGCCGTTCCCCGTGCCCCTGATGGGCGCGTCTGGAAGAGTGGGCCGAATGGATCTCGAACTTCCCGAACTGCCGTTCCCGCTGCGCTCCTACGGGCCCGAGGCCCACTGGACCTATGAGGACGGCGTGCTCACCGGGTGGGCCGGGGCGCGGCAGGACCGGTTCGTGCCGCCCACCGGGGAAGGGCTGGACCCCGCCTCCGACGCGCCGCGGCTGCTGGGGGCGCCCGAAGGGGACTTCCAGCTGATCGCCAAGGTCACGGTCGGGTTCGGCGCGGCCTTCGACGCCGGGGTGCTCTACGTCCACGTGGGCGAGCGGGCCTGGGCCAAGCTCTGCCTGGAGTACTCCCCGGACGTCCCCACCGTCTGCACGGTGGTCACCCGTGGCCACTCGGACGACGCCAACTCCTTAACGGTGGAGGGCAGTTCCGTCTGGCTGCGGGTGAGCCGCACCGGCCGTGCCTTCGCCTTCCACGCCTCCCACGACGGCGAGCGATGGACCTTCGTCCGGCTGTTCACCCTCGGCGACGAGAAGGAGACGGGCGCGGCGCTGGTCGGCTTCATGACCCAGTCGCCGATGGGGGAGGGCTGTGTCGTGACGTACGACCACCTCCGGTTCCTGCCGCACTGGCCGGACGATCTGCGGGACGGCAGCTGAGCGCGGACGGGGAACCGCCGCACGGCCCGGGCACGTCATGGGTTCCATGATCTGGCGCCGTGGCGGAACCCACGACCTGCTGACGCGGTTCGCCGTGCCCGGGGAATGAACCCGCCTGCTTGAACGTTCATGCACCCGGCGGAGGGAGTCTCCGCACCCCGAGAGCTGGAGAGAGCCGTAGTCATGCGCGTCGAGATCTGGAGCGACATCGCCTGCCCCTGGTGCTACGTGGGCAAGGCCCGCTTCGAGAAGGCGCTGCGGGAGTTCCCGCACCGCGACGACGTCGAGGTGGTGCACCGCTCCTTCGAGCTCGACCCCGGGCGCGCCAAGGACGACGTCCAGCCCGTGATCACCATGCTCACCAGGAAGTACGGCATGAGCCCCGCGCAGGCCGAGGCCGGTGAGGACAACCTGGGCGCCCAGGCCGCCGCCGAGGGACTCGACTACCGCACCCGCGGCCGCGACCACGGCAGCACCTTCGACATGCACCGCCTGCTGCACCTCGCCAAGGAGCACGGCCGCCAGGAGCAGCTGCTCGACCTGCTGTACCGCGCCAACTTCGCCGACGAGCGCTCCGTCTTCAACGACGACGAGCGGCTCGTGGAGCTCGCCGTCGCCGCCGGCCTGGCGGAGGAGCGCGCGCGAGCGGTGCTCGCCGACCCGCGCGCCTACGCCGACGAGGTCCGCGCCGACGAGCGGGAGGCCGCGCAGCTCGGCGCCAACGGGGTGCCGTTCTTCGTCCTCGACCGCACCTACGGCGTCTCCGGCGCCCAGCCCGCCGAGGTCTTCGCCCGCGCCCTGGCCCAGGCCTACGGCGAGCGGTCGCCCCTGCGGATCGTCGACGGCGCGGAGAACGGCGGCCCGGACGGCGGCACGGACGGCGCCGAGGCCTGCGGCCCGGACGGCTGCGCGGTGCCCCAGCGCTGATCCGCGCAGCTCAGCGCGCATGCATAAGCGTTGCTTGGCGACATCACGCAGAAATCGGCAATGGACGGGGAGATCCGCGGGACGCAGCATGGTCCCATGGAGACCTTCGAGAACCTCGTCCGCGCCGAGTTCGCCCCGAAGCACACCTACCTGAACACCGCGAGCAACGGGCTCCTGCCCGCCCGTGCCGTCACCGCCGTGCAGCAGGCGGTGCGGATGCGCGCCGAGGGCGTGCCGCTGGGTCCCCTGTACGAGGACGTGGAGGCCGCCCGCGCCTGCTTCGCCCGGCTCGCCGGCGTGCCCGCCGAGCGGGTCGCGGTCGGGGCCTCGGTCGCCGAGTACGGCGCCCTGATCGCCGCCTCGCTGCCCGCCGGGGCCGAAGTCCTCACCGCCGAGGGCGACTTCGCCTCCCTGGTGAACCCGTTCCACGAGCGCGGCGACCTCAAGGTGCGGGCCGCGCCGCTGGACCGGCTCGCCGAGTCGGTCCGGCCCGGCACCGCGCTGGTCGCGGTGAGCAGCGCCCAGTCCGCCGACGGCAGGATCGCGGACCTGCCGGCGGTGCGCGCCGCGGCCCGGGCCCACGGCGCCCGCACCTACGTCGACGTCTCCCAGTCCGCGGGCTGGCTGCCGATGGACGGCGACGCCGACGACTTCCTCGCGGCCGTCGGCTTCAAGTGGCTCCTCGGGCCGCACGGCGCCGTGTTCTTCGTCGTCCCGCCGGACTTCGGCGGGCTCACCCCGCTGCTCGCCGGTTGGGTCGCCGGCGAGGTCCCCTGGGACAGCTGCTACGGCCCGGTCCAGGAACACGCCCACTCCGCGCGGCGGTTCGACGTCAGCCCCTCCCTGTTCAGCCACGCCGGGCTGCGCGCCTCGCTGGAACTCGTCGAGGAGATCGGCGTCGACGTCGTGCACGCCCACGACGTCGGGCTCGCCGACCGCTTCCGGGCGGGGCTCGCCGAGCTGGGACACGAGCCGGTGCCCGCCCCGGGCTCGGCGATCGTGTCCGTGCCCGGGCTCGGCCACCGGCAGGACGAGCTGAGCCGGGCGGGCATCCAGGTGTCCGACCGGGCGGGCAACCTGCGGGCCGCGTTCCACCTCTACAACACGGCGGCGGACGTGGACCGGCTGCTCGACGCCCTGACGCCGTGACGGCATGAAAAACCGGGTGGGGCCTCCCGTCCCACACGAGGAGGCCCCACCCGGCAGCCCGGTCACCCGGTCACTTCACCGGCGTGAAGTCCCGCGCCCCGATGAACTCCGGCCGCCGCACCGGCGCCGCGAACGGTTCCACCGCCGTGTTCTCCACGCTGTTGAACACGATGAACACGTTGCTGCGCGGGAACGGCGTGATGTTGTCTCCGGAGCCGTGCATGCAGTTGCAGTCGAACCACGTCGCCGAACCGGCCTTGCCCGTGAACAGCTTGATGCCGTGCTCGGTGGCGAACCGGGTCAGCGCCTCGTCCGAGGGCGTGCCCGCGTCCTGCATCTGCAGCGACTTCTTGTAGTTGTCCTTCGGCGTCTCCCCGGCACAGCCCAGGAACGTCTTGTGCGACCCCGGCATGATCATGAGGCCGCCGTTGGTGTCGTAGTTCTCGGTCAGCGCGATCGAGACCGACACGGTACGCATCCGCGGCAGACCGTCCTCGGCGTGCCACGTCTCGAAGTCCGAGTGCCAGTAGAAGCCACTGGCGCCGAACCCCGGCTTGACGTTGATCCGCGACTGGTGGACGTACACGTCCGAGCCGAGGATCTGCCGCGCCCGTCCGACGACCCGCTCGTCGCGGACCAGCCGGGCGAACACCTCGCTGATCTTGTGCACCTCGAAGACCGAGCGGATCTCCTTGGACTTCGGCTCGACGATCGACCGCTCGTCGGCACGGATGTCCGGGTCGTTGACCAGCCGGTTCAGCTCGTCGCGGTAGACGGCGACCTCGTCGTCCGTGATGAGCTCCTCGATCGCCAGGAAGCCGTCCCGCTCGAAGGAGAGCAGGTCGGCGGGCACGATCGGCCCGGGTGCGTCGGGCGCGCCCCAGACGACCGGGTCCTGGCGCGGCGTGAGCACCTCGGAGGCACCGCGCGTGGGGTAGAGGTCGGGGATACCGGTGGTGGTGGTCGTGTCGGTCGTGGCGGTCATGGAAACGTCACACCTCCTCGGTGAGCAGCGGGTAGACGCCGTTCTCGTCGTGGTCCTCCCGTCCGGTCACGGGCGGGTTGAACACGCAGAGGCAGCGGAAGTCCTCCTTGACCCGCAGCGTGTGCCTCTCGTGCCCGTCCAGGAGGTACATGGTCCCGGGAGTGATGGTGTGCTTCTGCCCGGTCTCGTGGTCGGTCAGCTCGGCCTCGCCCTCGACGCAGACGACGGCCTCGATGTGGTTCGCGTACCACATCGACGTCTCCGTACCCGCGTACAGGATCGTCTCGTGCAGGGAGAAGCCGACCTTCTCCTTGGCGAGGACGATGCGTTTGCTCTCCCACGTGCCGGACGCCGCCTTCACGTGCCGGTCGGTACCTTCGATCTCCTTGAACGAACGGACAATCACGGTGCTGCGATGCCTCCTAGGTGGGTGGTGCCGGGTGGTGCCGCGTTATCAGGCGGTCTCGCGGACGGCGCGGGCCAGCATGCTGAGGCCCTCGTCCAGTTCCTCGGGCGTGATGGTGAGGGCCGGGAGCAGCTTGACGACCTCGCTCTCCGGGCCGGACGTCTCGATGAGCAGACCGAGTTCGAAGGCGCGCTTGGCGACCTTGCCCGCGCGGGCCTTGTCGTGGAACTCCATGCCCCACACCAGGCCGCGGCCCCGGTACTCCTTCACGTCGGCCAGGTTCTCCTCGGTGATCGAGATCAGCGCCTGCTCGACCTGCTCACCGCGCGTGCGGGTCTGCTTCTCCATCGCGGAGCCGTCGGCCCAGTACGTCTCCAGGGCCGCGGTCGCCGTGACGAAGGCGGGGTTGTTGCCGCGGAAGGTGCCGTTGTGCTCGCCGGGCTCCCAGATGTCGAGCTCCGGCTTGAACAGGCACAGCGACATGGGCAGGCCGTAGCCGCTGATGGACTTCGAGACGGTGACGATGTCCGGCGTGATGCCCGCCTCCTCGAAGGAGAAGAACGCGCCGGTCCGGCCGCAGCCCATCTGGATGTCGTCGACGATCAGCAGCATGTCCTGCCGCTCGCACAGGTCGGCCAGGGCGCGCAGCCACTCGGGCCGGGCCACGTTGATGCCGCCCTCGCCCTGCACGGTCTCGACGATCACGGCGGCCGGCTTGTTCAGGCCGGAGCCCTGGTCCTCCAGGAGCCGCTCGAACCACAGGAAGTCCGGGACCTGGCCGTCGAAGTAGTTGTCGAACGGCATCGGCGTGCCGTGCACCAGCGGGATGCCGGCGCCGGCCCGCTTGAAGGCGTTGCCGGTCACGGCCAGCGAGCCGAGCGACATGCCGTGGAAGGCGTTGGTGAACGACACGATCGCCTCGCGGCCCTTCACCTTCCGCGCCAGCTTCAGCGCGGACTCCACGGCGTTGGTGCCGGTCGGGCCCGGGAACATGACCTTGTACGGCAGGTCGCGCGGGCGCAGCAGCAGGTTCTGGAAGGTCTCCAGGAAGCGGCGCTTGGCGGTGGTCGACATGTCGAGCCCGTGCGTGACGCCGTCCCGCTCCAGGTAGTCGATCAGCGCGCGTTTCAGGACGGGGTTGTTGTGCCCGTAGTTCAGTGATCCCGCTCCGGCGAAGAAGTCGAGGTACTCGTGGCCGTCCTCGTCGTACATGCGGCTGCCCACCGCGCGGTCGAAGACGGTGGGCCAGCCGCGGCAGTAGCTGCGCACCTCGGACTCCAGGGTCTCGAAGACGCTCAGGTCGGGCTGGGTGATGGTCACGACGAATCGCTCCTCGGTGCGTGGGGGAAGTCTGCGAAGTCTGCGAAGTCTGCGGGGGTGGGGCGGGCGGTCTCAGCGGGGCAGCGGTCCGATGCGGTACAGGACCTCCGGGTCGTGCGGCCCGTCGGGGAACAGGCCCGTGTCGAACAGCACCTCGCGCTCCAGCGGCGCGCCGTGCCGCTCGGCGAAGGACGTGAACAGGCGCTCCGAGGCGGCGTTGCCCGGAGTGATGGTCGTCTCCACCGTCGTCACCGCGCGCTCGGCGACGGTCCGCGCGACCAGGCCGTCGAGCAGCGCCGCGGCCAGGCCGCGTCCGCGGTGCGCCTCGTCCACGGCCACCTGCCACACCAGCAGGGTGCGCGGGCTGTCCGGGCGCACGTACCCGGTGATGAAGCCCATCGGCTCGCCGCGCTCGTCACGCGCGACGGCCGAGGTGGTGGCGAAGTCGCGGCACCACAGCAGATAGCTGTAGGACGAGTTCACGTCGAGAACCTTGGAATCCTTCGCCATCCGCCACAGTGCGGCTCCGTCGGCCACCGTGGGTCGGTCGATGTGCGGATCTGCTTGTACGGCGGTCATGCGAATGGAACTTACCCAGCGAAATTCAAAATTGCATCGCCGATCGGGCTTACATGTGAGCCGCCCCTGTGTTATCGCGCGAGCGCGAGGCTCGGAACACAGGGGCGGCGAAAGGTCCGATATTGTCCGGGTAATACCGGGCAAAGGGGTCACTGTGTGTAACGCGTCACAGCCGTGTAACCCTCACGAGACCTGCCGGAATTACCTCGCGAAAGGTCCTCAAAATCTGCGCGTTTAGGACCGGGGAAAGCGGGCAGAAGAATACCGGTAGCTTTTCCTGGAAGAATTCATTAATTGTGTGCCAGCTTACATGTGGGACAACTCGAGAAGTCCACGGAATTCAAGTTCCGGTCACTTCGCCGATTCGACGGCCCGCAGGGCGCTCTCCACATCCACCGACAGGCCCTGCGCGGACAGCGCCACCCCGAGTGCCGCCAGGCTCGCCCGGACGGCACCCGGCGTCGCGTCGGCGCCGTAGTGGTTGACCCGGATCATCTTTTTGGCCAGCGCGCCCCCGCCCGCCGCGAGCGGCAGTGCCGGGTCCGCCGCCAGGGCCCGGCCCACCAGCTCCGAGGCCACCACGCCGGCCGGGACACGCAGGGTCGTGGCGACCGGCGCAGCGTCGCGGGCCTCGTACACGTAGGGCTCCAGACCGCCACCGAGCGCGACCGCACCGGCGCGGGTGGCCGCAGCGGCGGAGGCGTGCCGCGCCATCACCGCCTCCAGGCCCGACGCCTCGATCCGCTCCACGCACGCCTCCAGCGCGAGCATCTCCAGTTGCGCCGGCGCGTGCAGCAGCGCCTTGCGGCCCCCGTCGATCCACCGCTCCTTCCAGTCGAGCAGCGACAGGTACGACCGCCGCGGCGCCCGCGGGTTCGCCGCCATCCGGGCCCAGGCCCGCTCGCTCACCGACACCGCCGACACCCCGGCCGGGCCGCCCATCGCCTTCTGCGCCCCGATCACGCACAGGTCGACGCCCCACGCGTCCGGCAGCACCGGCTCGGCGCCGATCGACGCCACCGCGTCCAGGTAGAACAGCGCCCCGTGCGCCCGCACCACCTCACCGATCTCCGCCACCGGGTTGGTGTTGCCGGTCGCCGCCTCCGCGTGCACCAGGGACACGAAGTCGATCTCCGGGTGCGCGGCGAAGGCCTCCCGGATCTGCTCGGCCGTCACCGCCGTGTGGAAGGGCACCGCCAGGTCGATCACCCGCGCGCCGCAGTCCCGCAGCCAGTCGCCGAAGGTCTGTCCGTACGGGCCCGTGATGACGTTCAGCGCCGTGGTGCCCGGACCGGCCGCGGCGCGGATCGCTCCCTCCAGCGGCAGCAGCGCCTCACCCTGCATGATCACGACGTCCTGCCGGGTGCTCAGCAGCCGCGCCACACGGTCCTCGATCGCGGCGAAACGGTCCGCGTCGAGCGGGGCCAGGTCCAGAAACGGATGCGTCACAGCAATGCTCTCTTCACTCACAGGTCCGACGGCATCGAGGGTAACCGCCGGGTAGCGCGGCCCCCGTCCGCGAGGCCCGCGGGACCGGCCCCTTTCGGGGCGCCGCCGGCGGCTCACTAAGGTGCCGTGCATGAGCGATCACGCGGTGCTGCACGTGAAGGGACGGGTGCTCGTCGGGCCCGAGGACGTCCGGGACGAACTGTGGGTCGTCGGCGGCCGCGTCTGCTACGACCGCCCCGCCGGAGCCCGCGACGTCCGCACGGTCGAGGGCTGGGTTCTGCCCGGCCTCGTCGACGCGCACTGCCACGTCGGACTCGACCGGCACGGCGCGGTCCCGCGGGACGTCGCCGAGAAGCAGGCGCTGACCGACCGGGACGCGGGCACCCTGCTGATCCGCGACGCGGGCTCGCCCTCGGACACCCGCTGGGCCGACGACCGCGAGGACCTGCCCAAGATCATCCGCGCGGGCCGGCACATCGCCCGTACCCGCCGCTACATCCGCAACTACGCCTGGGAGATCGAGCCGGACGACCTGGTCGCCTACGTCGCCAGGGAGGCCCGGCGCGGTGACGGCTGGGTCAAGCTGGTCGGCGACTGGATCGACCGCGACCTCGGCGACCTGTCGGCCTGCTGGCCCCGCAGCGCGGTGGAGGCGGCGATCGCCGAGGCGCACCGCCTCGGCGCCCGCGTCACCGCGCACTGCTTCGCGGAGAGCTCCCTGCGTGACCTGGTCGAGGCGGGCATCGACTGCATCGAGCACGCGACGGGCCTCACCGAGGACCTCGTCCCGCTGTTCGCCGAGCGGGGCGTCGCCATCGTGCCGACCCTCGTCAACATCGCCACCTTCCCGCAGCTCGCCGACGGCGGCGAGGCCAAGTTCCCGCGCTGGTCGGCCCATATGCGCCGGCTCCACGCACGCCGCTACGACACCGTGCGCGACGCCTACGACGCCGGCATCCCCGTCTTCGTCGGCACCGACGCCGGCGGCGCACTCGCCCACGGCCTGGCGGCGGCGGAGGTCGCCGAACTGGTCACCGCGGGCATCCCGCCCGTCGAGGCCCTGGCGGCCGGCACCTGGAAGGCGCGCGCCTGGCTCGGCAGGCCCGGCCTGGACGAGGGCGCCCCGGCCGACCTCGTCGTCTACGACGAGGACCCGCGCGCGGACGTGCGCGTGCTGGCGGCGCCGCGCCGGGTGGTGCTCAACGGGCGTGTGGTGAGCGGGGCGTGACGGTGACGCCGGGGAACGCCTGTGCCGGGAGAATCGAATACACCGGCGATCCGGCCCCGTTGGGGTGAAGCGGTGCCGGATCGCTGACGGGGGGCGCGCGCCGGGGTGATTCTTTCCGGGTCCCGAGCCTGTCTCTTCTGGGAGTCCCCACCGTGAACAGCACTTCCTTCCGCATGCCCGCACGCCGTCTGGCGGCCGCAGCCACGGCCACGGTCCTCGGCGCGGTGCCCGTGGCCCTGGCCGGCGCGAGCCCGGCGCACGCCACCGGCGATCACGGGCGGGCGAGCGCCGTCGTCCTGCGCACCGGCCTCGACGTCTCGCTGCTCGACAAGTCGGTCCAGGTCCCGCTCGCCGTCTCCCTCAACCAGGTCGAGGCTCCGAGCAGCGCCGGGAAGACCACGCTGACGGCACGGCTGGACGCGGTGGACGGCGGCCGGCCCTTCAGCGTGCTGCGCGCGGACGTGGCCCGGGCGACGGCCACCACGACCGCCACGAAGGCCGAGGGCAGTACCACCCTGGCCCACGCCCGCCTGCACGTCCCGGGCCTGCCGCTGCTGTCCCTGATCGAGATCGAGCAGGTCACCTCCACGGCCACGTGCGAGGTGGGCAGGAAGCCGGTCGCCACGACCGGCCTGCCGGGTTCGGTCACCGTGCTCGGCAAGCGGGTGAGGCTGACCGCCGGCGGCCCGGCCGACGTCGTGGTGCCCGGCGTCGGCGAGGTGCGCCTGGAGCTGTCGAACACCCGGACCACGGCCCGCTCGGCCGCCGCCACCGCCCTGGAACTCAAGGTGTCCGTCAACCCGCTGAAGCTGAACGTCGCCGAGATCGACGGCACGCTCACACTGGCCGAGGCGACCTGCAAGACCCCCAGCCCCGCGGCCGAGGCCTCCGCCCCGCCCGCCGGCACCAGGCCCCAGGGCGCCCCCGCCGAGGCGAACCTGGCGCAGACGGGCGGAAGTCCGGCGACGCCCTACCTCGTGGGCGGCGCGGTGGCCCTGCTGGCCGGGGGCGGTGGAGCGGTGTTCCTGGCCCGGCGGCGCGGCTGACCCGGCAGGGGCCCGCACCGGCCCGGCCGCGCAACGGTGGCTGAGCGCGAAGGCCGAGTCCCGGGCGCTCCCGCTCGCCCCCCCCGGCGGTGTTCCCGCCCCCGCGTGCCCGGCCCGGCGGCGTGCGGTGACGCCCCGGGCCGGGACGTCAGTGGTCCAGTGCCTTCTCCAGCGCCCGCAGGAATCCGTCCACGGTCGCCCGGTCCCGTACCGCCAGGCGCAGCCACTCCTCGTCCAGGCCGGGGAACGTGTCCCCGCGGCGCACGGCGTAGCCGAGCTCGCGCAGGCGGTGGCGGACGGCCGCCGCGCGCGGCAGGCGGATCAGCAGGAACGGGCCCTGCGCGGGCCCGGTCACCCGCAGCCCGGCCGGGGCGAAAGGGGCCAGACCCGTCAGGAGATGGGCCCGGTCGGCGGCGATGCGGTGCGCGGCGTGCGCGGCCTCGGCCACCGCCCGGGGCCCCACGCACGCCTCGGCCGCCGCCAGCGCCGGCGTCGACACCGGCCACAGCGGCTGCGCCCGCTCCAGGTCCTCCACGGTCTCAGGCGCCGCCAGGACGTAGCCGATCCGCAGCCCGGCCAGCCCCCACGTCTTGGTCAGGCTGCGCAGCACCACGAGACCGGGCACGTCGGTCCGTCCGGCCAGCGACTCCCGCTCACCCGGCACGGCGTCCATGAACGCCTCGTCCACCACCAGCACCCGCCCGGGCCGGGCGAGCGAGGCGACGGCGCCCGCCGGGTGCAGCACCGACGTGGGGTTGGTGGGGTTGCCGATCACCACGAGGTCGGCGTCCTCGGGGACGGCCGCCGGGTCGAGCCGGAAGCCGTCCTCCTCCCGCAGCAGCACCCGGCCCACCGTGTGCCCGGCGTCCCGCAGCGCCGCCTCCGGCTCGGTGAACTGCGGATGGACCACGACCGGCCGCCGCACCTTCAGCGCCCGCGCCAGCAGCACGAACGCCTCGGCCGCGCCCGCCGTCAGCAGCACCCGCTCCACCGGCAGCCCGTGCCGCTCCGCCACCGCGGCCCGCGCCGCCCGCCCGTCCGGGTAGGCGGCCAGCCCGGTGAGCGACGCCGCGATGTGCTCCCGCAGCCACTCCGGCGGCGTGTCCGCGCGGACGTTCACGGCCAGGTCGACCAGCGAGCCGCCGTCGTCCCGGACCTCCGCGTCGCCGTGGTGGCGCAGGTCGTGCCCGCTGTCAGTGCGCATGCGAGTGCGCGCCGTGGTGATGCCCGTGCCCGTGACCATGACCGTGGTGGTGGTCGTCGTCGTCCGGGTGGAAGTGCGGCTGCTGCGGCATCCCCACCTTGTCCTCGAAGCCCGGCAGCGCGATGCGGTACACGCACGAGTCGCAGTTCATCCGCAGATCGCCCTTGACCGCCTCCTCGTACCGCTCCCACACCAGGTCCAGCAGCTCCGGCTCGGGACCGATGACGTCGGCCGAGCGCACCTCGACCTCCGGGTGCGCGGCGGCCCAGCCCTCCGTCTGCTGGCGCACCCGGTCCGGCAGGATGCCCGTGAACAGGAAGTAGGGCAGCACCACGATCCGGCGCGCGCCCAGCCGCACGCACCGGTCGAGCCCGCTCGGCACGTCCGGCGCGGCCAGCGACACGAACGCCGTCTCGACGCCCGCGTAACCGCGCCCCTCCCACAGCAGCCGCGCCGCCTTGTGCACCTCGGCGTTGGCGTCCGGGTCCGTCGACCCGCGCCCCACCAGCAGCACCGTCACGTCGGACCGGTCCCCGGGCGTGCGCCCGGAGCCGGCGCCCAGCGCCTCCTCCAGCCGCCGCTCCAGCACGTTCAGCAGCGCCGGGTGCGGCCCGAGGGGACGCCCGTAGGTGTACGAGATGCCGGGGTGCCGTTCCTTCTCGCGGGCCAGCGCGGCCGGGATGTCGCCCTTGGCGTGCCCGGCCGACACCAGCATCAGCGGCACGGCGGCGAACCGCCGCACCCCGCGCTCCACCAGTTCGGTCACGGCCTCGCCCAGCGGCGGCGGGGACAGCTCGATGAAGCCGCCCGCGACGGGCAGTTCGGGGTGGCGGGCCCCCAGCTCCCGTACGAAGTCGCGGAACGCCTCGGCTCCGGCGTCGTCCCGGGTGCCGTGGCCGGCGATGAGCAGGGCGGGCGGGGTGGTCACAGTTTCTCCTCGGCGGAAGTGGGGTGGTACAGCAGGGCGTTGAGCGCGGCGGCGGCGACCGCCGAGCCGCCCTTCTCGGACACGTTGCTCACGGCGGGCAGCCCGCTCTCGCGCAGGGCGGCCTTCGATTCGACGGCGCCGACGAACCCGACGGGCAGGCCGATGACGAGTGCCGGGTCGGCGTCCAGGGTCAGCAGTTCCTCCAGCGCGGTCGGCGCGTTGCCGATCACCCACAGGGCGCCCGGGCCGACCTGCTCGTAGGCGAGCCGGATCGCGTGCGCGGACCGGGTCAGCCCCGGACCGGCCTCGGCGTCCCGCAGCCGGCAGACGGTCTCACGGCGGGTGATGCCGGCCCCGACCATCTCCACGTCCACGACGACGGGCGCCCCGGCGTGCAGGGCGGCGTGCGCCTTCTCCAAGTCGGCCTCGGCCATGACGAGGTCGGTGGCGTAGTCGAGGTCGGCGGCGGAGTGGATGACCCGCTCCACCACCGCCCGGGTCAGCGGCGGGAAGTGCGAGGTGTCCAGCCGGGCGCGCAGCCGCCGGTAGGACTCCACCTCGATGGGATGCACCACGCGGTTCACTCGGCGCCCTCCTGCGTCGTCTGCCAGCGGTAGCCGCGGGGCGTCACCATGCGCCCCGCGATGTCCCGGGTCGCCGTGTTGCCCACGGTCACGACCGTCATCATGTCGACCGTCGCCGGGTCGAGCGCGCCCAGCGTGGTGAGCCGGCTGGACTCGTCCGGCCGCGAGGCGTTCCGTACGACTCCGACCGGCGTCCCGGGCGCGCGGTGCCCGGCGAGGATCGCCAGGGCCTTCGGCAGCTGCCAGTCGCGGCCGCGCGAGCGGGGGTTGTAGAAGGTGACCACGAGGTCCGCCTCGGCGGCCGCCCGCACCCGGCGCTCGATGACCTCCCAGGGCGTGTGCAGGTCGGACAGGCTGATCGACACGTGGTCGTGGCCGAGCGGCGCACCGAGGATCGCGGCCGCAGCGAGGGCCGCCGTCACCCCGGGCACGCCGATCACGTCGATGTCGTCGGACGCCTCGGCGAGCGCGGGGGAGGCCATGGCGTACACGCCCGCGTCGCCGCTGCCGATCAACGCGACGGCCTGTCCCTTGCGGGCCTCCGCGACGGCCGTGCGGGCCCGCTCCTCCTCGGCCCCGAGCCCGGACTCCAGCACCCGTGTGCCGGGCCGCAGCAGGTCCCGGATCTGGTCGACGTACTGGTCGAGCCCGACGAGCACGGCGGCGCGCCGCAGTTCTTCCCGGGCGCGTGGCGTCAGCAGGTCCCGGGCGCCCGGGCCGAGCCCCACCACGGCGAGCCGCCCGCGTCCGGGCCGCCGTACGACGGCACAGGTCGCCATCGCCGGGGTGCCGTCGGCGCGCCGCGACTTCCGCTTCGGCACGAGCAGTTCACCGCCGCGCAGCAGCGCCGAGGCCTCCGCCACGGACGGCGTGCCGACGGCGGCCAGGGGCGCGTCGGACGGGTTGGGCACCTCGACCCCGGACAGTTCCGCGGCCGGGTACGTCACGAGCGGCACCCCGAGCCGCCGCGCGGCCTCGACGACGCCCGGCTCCCCGGCCTTGGCGTCGACGGTGGTGAGCTCCGCCAGGCTGCGGACCGACAGGCCCGCCTCCCGCAGCGCCGACCCGACCAGCTCCAGCACCTCCTCGGCGGGAACGCCCGAGGAGGCGCCCACGCCGACGACGAGGGACGGCGGCCGCAGCACCACCTCACGCTCGGCCGCCTCGACCAGCCGGTCGGTCACCCGGATCGTGTACGCCCCCTCGGCCGCGACCGGCAGCGGCGGCAGCGGCCAGGCCACCTCGGCCCGCAGCGCCACCGGCTCACCGTCGAGCAGCGCACGCGACACGGCGGCTACATCGCCCTCCACGGGCAGGCCGAGCGTGTCCAGGCCGGGCAGGTCCACGGCGTCCGTCGCCGTCGTCACCACGGGCTCGGCGCCCAGCACCTCACCGACCTCGCGGGCGAGGGCGTTGGCGCCGCCGCCGTGCCCGCCGGCCAGCGACACGGCGAACCGCCCGGCCTCGTCGACGCACACCACACCCGGGTCGTTCGCCTTGTCCGCCAGCAGCGGGGCGACGATCCGCACGACCGCGCCGGTCGCGAGGAAGCACACGAGCTGCTCGCACTCCGCGAACGCCCGCCGGACGGCGTCCGCCACGGGCCCGTCGTACACGCGGGTGCGGTCCGGCCACGCCGCGGCCAGCCGGTCCCGCGCCGCCGCCCCCGCCGCGGTGGCGGAAATGAGGCCGATCACTGGGCAACTCCCTCACGATCCAGGGGCCTTCTGACGCCCCACAACAGGAAAACCGGATTGGCCGCCGCGAGCCGGGTCACGTCACCCGGCAGCGGCGCGAGCCGGGACGACTGCAACAGCACCCCGTCGCAGGAGAGACCGGCGCCCGTCAGCGCGGTGCGCACAGCGGGCACCCGGTCGAGCGCCGTCATCGCGACGACCACCGCGCGCCGGGCCCGCCGGGCGCACACGTCGACGATCGCGGGCAGTTCCCGCCCGCCGCCCCCGACGAACACGGCGTCCGGGTCGTCGGCGAGGCCGTCCAGCGCGTCCGGCGCGGCACCGTGCACCACGCGTACGTCCACACCGTGCGCGGCGGCGTTGGCGCGGATCCGCTCCACCCCGTCGGGCGCCTTCTCCACGGCCACGGCCGCCGCCCCGAGCCGGGCGCACTCCACGGCCACCGAACCGGACCCCGCGCCCACGTCCCACACCAGGTCACCGGGCCGGGGACCCAGCCGGGCCAGGGCCAGCGCCCGCACCTCGAACTTGGTGATCATCGAGTCGCGGTGCGCGAACTCCGCCTCGTCCAGGGCCCAGCCGGCCGGCCGCTCCCCGGGCCCCGCGACCGTCCGCACCGGCCCGAGCGCACGGCTCTCGTCCAGGCACAGCACCACGCTCACCGCCGTACCCCAGTCCCGGGCGGCCGCCTCCTCCGGCGTCACCCGCTCCACGCGCTCGGCGGCGGAGCCGAGCCCGGACGCGACGACCAGCACCCGCTCCTCACCCGCCAGCGCGGCACCCAGCTCGGCCGGACCGGCCCCCGGCCCGGTCAGCACGGCCGTCTTCGCCCGCGCCCGGCACATGTTGACGGCCGTCCGCAGCTCCCGTCCGTGGGCGCTCACCACCACGGCGTCGTCCCAGGGCAGCCCGATCCGCGCGAAGGCGGCGGCGACGGACGACACCCCGGGCCGCACGTCCAGCCGCTCCGGCCCGAAGCGCTCGGCCAGCACCCGCACGATCCCGAAGAACCCCGGGTCGCCGGAGGCCAGCACCACCACCGGGCGGTCCTCGCCGACGTACTCCTCGATGGTGTCGAGGGCGGGCGCGAGCGCCCCGAGCACGACCCGCTCCGCCCCGCCGGGCAGCGGAACGGCATCCAGATGCCGCCGCCCGCCGACGACCAGCTCGGCACCGGCGAGGACGTCGGCGGCAGGCACCGCCGCCCCCGTCCCCGTGCCGACCACCGTGATCACGTGCTCGCCCCCCGCTCGCGCAGCGCCCGGCGGGCCTCGGGGTCGGCCTTGCGGTAGCCGTGGAAGTGCCCCGGGTGGTACAGGTGCGAGCGCGTGCCGTGCGCGTCGAGGGCCGGGCCGACCAGGAAGAGCGTGTGCTTCCAGAGCTTGTGCTCCTTGACCGTCTCCTCCAGCGTGCCGATCGTGCACTTCACGACCAGCTCCTCCGGCCAGGTCGCCTGGTACGCCACCACGACCGGGGTCGTCGTCGGGTAGCCGCCCTCCAGCAGCTCCCGCACCAGCTGCCCGCTGCGGGCGGCGGACAGGAAGACCGCCATGGTCGTGCCGTGCTTGGCGAACTCGCGGACCTCCTCACCGGGCGGCATCGGCGTCTTGCCGCCGCCGAGCCGGGTCAGCACCACCGACTGGGCGACCTCCGGGATGGTCAGCTCGCGCTGCGCCAGCGCCGCCACGGCCGAGAAGGAGGAGACGCCGGGGACGATCTCGGTCGCGATGCCGAGCTCGGCGCACCGGTCGAGCTGTTCCTGCGTGCCGCCCCACAGGGCCGGGTCGCCGGAGTGGATGCGGGCCACCTTCAGACCCTCGCCACGGGCCCGTTCGTACACGGCGACGACGTCCTCCAGGGACATGGTCGCCGAGTCGAGGATCTCCGCGTCCGCGCGCGCGTGGTCGAGGACCTCGGCCTGGACCAGGCTGGCCGCCCAGATCACGACGTCGGCCTCGGCGATGGCGCGCGCGGCGCGGAACGTCAGCAGGTCGGCGGCGCCGGGGCCGGCACCGACGAAGGTCACTTTGCCGGCGGGGGCGTCGGCCATGGGGTGGGTCCTCTCGTACAGGGGTTGGACGGTCAGGGGTGAGACGGCGGGGGAGAACGGGTGAGGTCAGAGCTTTCCGCCGCGGCCGCCGTCGCGCCGGGCGGGCGCGATGAGCGTCGACAGATAGGGCAGGGGAGCGCCGTCGAGCTCGGCGGCCGGGTGGATGGACTCCTCCGCCAGCCCCAGCGCCGAACCCCACACCGCGCCCTCGAGCCGCCCGGTCTCGCGCAGCGCCTCGGCGACCTCGTGGGCCTGCCGGCCGAACTTGTAGGCGACGACCGTGCCCGGCCCGGCGAGGGCCTCCTTCAGCACGGTCGCCCCGGCGGTGACCGGCACCAGCGTGAGCGGCTCGGTCCCCTCGGTCAGCACGGCACCCGACCGGGCGGCGAGGTCCTGCATGGCGGTGATGCCGGGCACGGTCTCCACGACGGTCCCGGGCACCAGCTCGGCGACGGTGTGCGCGAGGTAGGTGAAGGTCGAGTACACGTTGGGGTCGCCGATGGTGGCGAAGGCCACGGCGTCGTGCGCCCGCAGCAGTTCGGCGACGCGCGCGCCCGCCGCGTCCCAGGCGGCCTCGCGCCGGCCCCGGTCGCTGCGCTCGTTCAGCGCGAACACGACCCGCACGACCTTCTCCTCGGGCACGTAGTGCACCACGGTCGCCTCGGCCCGCCCGCGCTCGCCCGTGTCCATCACGGGCACGACGACCACGTCCGCCGCGCGCAGGGCGTTGACACCCTTGACGGTCACCAGCTCCGGATCCCCGGGGCCCACCCCGACTCCGACCAGCCTGCTGCTCATGACGTCCGGCACCTCTCCACGAACCGACGGGCCGCACCGGGCTCGGACGCCCAGTGCGTGTGCAGATAACTCGCGTGCACACCACGCTGTACGAAACCTTCGACCCGCGGCCGAGGGGTGCGCACGCCCCAGGCGGGCTCCGCCCCCGACCCGGGCTCCACGACGGTCCGGTGGAACTCGTGCCCGCGCATCCGCGTCCCGGCCGCCGCGAGCACGCTGTCGCCGACCGCGACGGCGTCCCGGTAGCCCAGCGTGAGCCGTTCGCTCATCCGCGCCGAGGCGTCCAGCACCCCGCACATCGGCAGCCCGTCCAGCTCCCGGCACAAATACAGCAGCCCGGCGCACTCGGCGGCCACGGGAGCGCCGCCGTTCGCCAGCTCGGCGACGGCCTTCCGCGACGGCTCGTTGGCGGACAGCTCGGCGGCGTACACCTCCGGGAACCCGCCCCCGATCACCAGTCCGCGGGTCCCTTCGGGCAGTTCCTCGTCCCGCAGCGGGTCGAAGGTGACGACTTCGGCCCCGGCGGCCGTGAGCAGCTCGGTGTGTTCGGCGTAGGAGAAGGTGAAGGCGGACCCACCGGCGACGGCGATGACGGGCGCGCGCCGCCCGTCCGACGGAGCCGGGCCGGAAAGGGGCGCCGGCCTCTCGCCCGGCCGGGCCGGGTGATGGGAGGGCGAGGCAAGCGCCTCGGCCGCATCCCAGGCCGCACACGGCAACGCGCCCGCGCTCCGCGCCAGCGCGGCCAGCGCCTCCAGGTCACACCCGCCGGCGACCTGCGCCCCCATCGCCGCCACGGCCTCCACCGCGGCCGCCCGCCGCTCGGCGACCGGCACAAGACCCAGATGCCGTGACGGCGTCTCCACCTGCCCCACCCGCCGCAGCACACCCAGCACGGGCACACCGGCCGAGTCCAGCGCCTCCCGCAGCAGTTCCTCGTGCCGGTCGGACCCGACCTTGTTCAGGATCACGCCGCCGACCCGCACCTCCGGGTCCCAGGAAGCGAACCCGTGCACCAGCGCCGCCACCGACCGTGACTGCGACGACGCGTCGACGACCAGCACCACCGGCGCCCGCAGCAGTTTCGCGACCTGAGCGGTGGAGGCCAGTTCCCCCTCCCCGGCGGCTCCGTCGTACAGCCCCATCACGCCCTCGACGACGGCGAGGTCACAGCCCCGCGCCCCGTGCAGGAACAGCGGCCCGACCAGCTCGGGCCCGCACAGGTACGCGTCCAGGTTCCGCCCCACGCGCCCGGTCGCGAGCGCGTGATACCCGGGGTCGATGTAGTCCGGCCCGACCTTGTGCGGGGACACGGCGAGCCCCCGCGCGGCGAACGCGGCCATCAGCCCCGTGGCGACGGTGGTCTTGCCGCTGCCCGAGGAGGGCGCGGCGACGACCAGCCGGGGGACGGAAACACTCACCACTCGATGCCCCTCTGCCCCTTCTGCCCGACGTCCATGGGGTGCTTGACCTTGGACATGTCGGTCACGAGGTCGGCGAAGTCCACCAGCTTCTCCGGCGCGTTCCGCCCGGTGATCACGACATGCTGCGTCCCGGGCCGGGCACGCAGGACGTCGACGACCTCGTCGGTGTCGACCCAGCCCCAGTGCATCGGGTACGCGAACTCGTCGAGCACGTACAGCTTGTACGTCTCGGCCGCCAGGTCCCGCTTGACCTGCTCCCAGCCCTCGCGGGCCTTCTCCTCGTTGTCCATCTGGGCATCACGCTGGACCCACGACCAGCCCTCGCCCATCTTGTGCCAGTCGACGGACCCGCCCTCCCCGGAGGCCCCCAGCACCCGCAGCGCGTTCTCCTCGCCGACCTTCCACTTCGCCGACTTGACGAACTGGAACACCCCGATCGGCCACCCCTGGTTCCAGGCCCGCAGCGCGAGCCCGAACGCGGCGGTGGACTTGCCCTTGCCGACGCCCGTGTGCACCACGACCAGCGGCCGGTTGCGCCGCTGACGGGTCGTCAGGCCGTCGTCCGGCACCACACTCGGCTGTCCCTGCGGCATTACGCGGCCCTCCTCTGTACGTCCTTCACCAGACCGGCGATCGAGTCCGCCCGCAACTCGTCCAGCGTCACGGCCGTACCGCCCAGCTCACCGGCGAGCTGCCCGGCGAGCCCCAGCCGCACGGGCCCCGACTCGCAGTCCACGACCACGGAGGCCACCCCGTCGGCCGCGAACAGCCGCGCCGCCCGCCCGGCCAGCGCGACCGGCTCCGGACCGCCGGTGGCGCGCCCGTCCGTCACCACCACGACCAGCGGCCGCCGCGCGGGGTCCCGCAGCCGCTCCACGCGCAGCACGTCGTGCGCCCGCAGCAGCCCCGCGGCGAGCGGCGTCCGCCCGCCCGTGGGCAGCGACTCCAGCCGGGCCGCCGCCGCGTCCACCGACGACGTCGGCGGCAGCGCGACGTCCGCGCCCGTGCCCCGGAAGGTCACCAGACCGACCTTGTCCCGCCGCTGGTAGGCGTCCAGCAGCAGCGACAGCACGGCGCCCTTCACGGCGCTCATCCGCTGCCGGGCCGCCATCGACCCGGAGGCGTCCACCACGAACAGCACGAGATTGCCCTCGCGCCCCTCGCGGGTGGCCTGCCGCAGGTCGTCCCGGCGTACGACCAGGCCGGGTCCGGACCGTCCGCGGGCCCGCTGGTGCGGGGCGGCGGCCTGCACGGTCGCCGCCAGGTGCAGCTTGGTGAGCGCGCCCTGCGGCCGCCGCGCCCCGGTGGTGCGCCCGTGTTCGGTCCGCGCCCGCGAGCGCCGCCCGGCGACACCCTCGCCGATCCCGGGCACGCTCAGCACCTTGGCCCTGAACGGCTCGGCAGCCCGTACGGCCGACTGCTCGCCGCCTCCCGACGGCTGCGGCTGCCCGCCTTCCCCGGCCTCGGGCGAGGCACCGGTGTCACCGCCCTCGGGACCCTCGCCGGGGTCCGGCTGCCCGCCGCCCCCGCCGGGCCCGTCCGGTCCGGGGTCCGGATCCGGGTCGTCGTCCTGCGAGCCGCCGAACTCCTCCAGCGTCTCGTCCAGCTTGTCCTCGTCCAGCCCGGGCGCGTCGAAGGGGTTGCGCCGCCGCCGGTGCGGCAGCGCGAGCAGCGCCGCCTGCCGGACGTCCTCGGCGAGCACGTCCGTCCGCCCGGCCCAGGCGGCCAGCGCGGTCGCGGTCCGGGCCATCACGATGTCGGCGCGCATGCCGTCCACCTCGAAGGCCGCGCAGGTCGCCGCGATCTGCCGCAGCGCCCCGTCGCCGAGCCGCACCGACGGCAGCAGCTCGCGCGCCGCCACGATCCTGGCCCGTACCGCCGCCTCTTCCTCGGCCCAGCGGGCCGCGAAGCCGGCCGGGTCGTCGTCGTAGGCCAGCCGCCTGCGCACGACCTCGACCCGCTGGTCCGGCTCCCGGGAGGCCGCGACCTCGACGGTCAGCCCGAACCGGTCGAGCAGCTGCGGCCGCAGCTCGCCCTCCTCGGGGTTCATCGTGCCGACGAGCAGGAACCGGGCTGCGTGCCGTACGGAGACGCCCTCGCGCTCGACGTACGAGGCGCCCATCGCGGCGGCGTCCAGCAGCAGGTCGACCAGGTGGTCGTGGAGGAGGTTGACCTCGTCGACGTAGAGGATGCCGCGGTGCGCGTCGGCGAGCAGGCCGGGCTCGAAGGCCTTCACGCCCTCCGACAGCGCCCGCTCGATGTCCAGCGCGCCGACGAGCCGGTCCTCGGAGGCGCCGACGGGCAGCTCGACCATGCGGGCGGGCCGCTCGGCGCCGCCGCCGGCCTCGTGGGGCCCGTCCGGGCACCCCGGGTCGGGGGAGGCGGGGTCGCAGGAGAAACGGCAGCCGGGGACGACGGAGACCGCCGGCAGCAGTGCCGACAGGGCCCGCACCGCCGTGGACTTGGCGGTGCCCTTCTCGCCGCGCACCAGCACACCGCCGACCGCCGGTGACACGGCGTTCAGCAGCAGCGCGAGCCGCAGGTCGTCCTGGCCGACGACGGCCGTGAACGGGAACGGGGTGGTCACTTGACGTCGCCCTCCAAGTCGCCTTCGAGCTCCAGGTAGGTGGCGCGCAGCCGCTCCAGCGTCTCCGCGTCCGGCTCGGCCCACAGGCCCCGCTCGGCCGCCTCCAGCAGCCGCTCGGTGATGCCGCGCAGCGCCCAGGGGTTGGACTTCTTCATGAAGTCCCGGTTCTCCGGGTCGAAGACGTACTCGGCGCTGAGCTTCTCGTACATCCAGTCGTCCACGACCCCGGCCGTGGCGTCGTACCCGAAGAGGTAGTCGACGGTCGCCGCCATCTCGAAGGCGCCTTTGTAGCCGTGCCGCCGCATGGCCGCCATCCAGCGCGGGTTGACCACCCGGGCGCGGAACACCCGGTGCGTCTCCTCGCCCAGCGTGCGGGTCTTCACCTGGTCAGGGGTGGCCGAGTCGCCGACGTAGGCCTCGGGGGAGGCGCCGGTCAGATGCCGCACCATGGCCACCATGCCGCCGTGGTACTGGAAGTAGTCGTCGGCGTCGACCAGGTCGTGCTCGCGGGTGTCGACGTTCTTCGCGGCGACGGCGATCCGCCTGAACGCCGTCTCCATGTCCCCGCGCGCCGCCCGCCCGTCGAGCCCGCGCCCGTACGCGTAGCCGCCCCACACCGCGTACACCTCGGCGAGGTCCGCGTCGGAGCGCCAGTTGCGGGCGTCGATCAGCGGCAGCAGACCGGCCCCGTACGCCCCCGGCTTGGAGCCGAAGATGCGGGCGGTGGCGCGGCGCCGGTCGCCGTGCTCGGCGGTGTCCTCGTCGGCGTGGGCGCGGACGTAGTTGGACTCGGCCGGCTCGTCCAGCTCGGCCACCGCCCGCACGGCGTCGTCGATCAGCCCCACCACGTGCGGGAACGCGTCCCGGAAGAAGCCGGAGATGCGGACCGTCACGTCGATGCGCGGCCGGCCCAGCTCCGCCAGGGGAATCACCTCGAAGCCGGTCACCCGGCGCGAGGCGTCGTCCCAGACGGGACGGCAGCCCAGCAGCGCCAGGATCTCGGCGATGTCGTCACCCTGGGTGCGCATCGCGGAGGTGCCCCACACCGTCAGGCCGACGGACTTCGGGTACTCCCCGGTGTCCTGGAGGTACCGCTGCACCAGCGAGTCCGCGAGCGACTGCCCGACCTCCCAGCTGAGCCGGGACGGAATGGCCTTGGGGTCGACGGAGTAGAAGTTCCGGCCCGTCGGCAGCACGTTGACCAGACCGCGGGTGGGCGAGCCGGACGGACCGGCCGGGACGTAACCGCCGTCCAGGGCACGCAGGATGTGCCCGATCTCGTCGGTGGTCTTCTCCAGCCGGGGCACGACCTCGGCGCAGGCGAACTCCAGCACGGCGACGGCGTCGGGCAGTTCGGCGCCGAGCACCTCGCGGACCAGCGCGGGAACCGCGGCCGCGTCCCAGCCGCGCTCCTCCATGCCCTCAGCGATCCGCCGGCACAGCTGCTCCAGCAGGTCGATCGCGTCGGCGGCGCTGCGGGACGGCCCGTCGACCAGGTCCGTCAGCTCGGCGGGCACCTTCACCGGGGCGCCCGGCTCGGCCAGCAGCTCCTTCTCCACCAGCCCGAAGTGCTCGGCCAGCGCGGCCCGCAGACCCGGCAGCGCGTTGGCCCGGCCGCCCCACACCTGCGAGGCGCGCAGCACGGCCAGCACCAGGTTGACGCGCGGCTCACCGACCGGCCCGCCGCCCAGGACGTGCAGGCCGTCGCGGATCTGCACGTCCTTGATCTCGCACAGGTAGCCGTCGATGTGCATGACGAACTCGTCGAACGCCTCGTCGTCCGGCTGTTCGTCGACGTGCAGGTCGTGGTGGAGCTCGGCCGCCTTCACCAGCGTCCAGATCTGCGCCCGCACGGCCGGGGCCTTGGCCGGGTCCAGGTCGGAGACGAGCGCGTACTCGTCGAGGAGCTGCTCCAGCTTGGCCAGGTCGCCGTAGGTGTCGGCGCGGGCCATCGGCGGCACCAGGTGGTCGACGACGGTGGCGTGGCCGCGGCGCTTGGCCTGGGTGCCCTCGCCGGGGTCGTTGACGATGAACGGGTAGACCAGCGGCAGGTCACCGAGGACGGCGTCCGGGGCGCACCCGCCGCTGAGCCCGAGGCCCTTGCCGGGCAGCCACTCCATGGTGCCGTGCTTGCCCATGTGGACGATGGCGTCGGCGCCGAAGCCCCCCTCGGATGTCGCAGCCTCCAGCCAGCGGTAGGCCGCCATGTAGTGGTGCGAGGGCGGCATGTCGGGGTCGTGGTAGATCGCGATCGGGTTCTCGCCGAAGCCGCGCGGCGGCTGGATCATCACCACGACGTTCCCGAACTGCAGGGACGCCAGCACGATGTCGTCCCCGTCGACGTACAACGAGCCCGGCGGCTCGCCCCACGCCTCGGTCATGGCGTCCCTCAGCTCCGGGTCGAGCTTCTCGAACCAGGCCCGGTAGTCCGCCAGGGGCACCCGCGCGGGCGCCGAGGCGAGCTGCTCCTCCGTCAGCCACTCCACGTCGTGCCCGCCGGCCTCGATCAGCCGGTGGATCAGCTCGTCGCCGTTGTCCGGGTAGCCCTCGACGGCGTACCCGGCCTGCCGCAGCGCGTCCAGCACCCGCACGGCCGAGGCGGGCGTGTCCAGCCCGACCGCGTTGCCGACCCGCGAGTGCTTGGTCGGGTACGCGGTGAAGACCAGCGCGAGCTTCTTCTCCGCGTTCTCCTTGTGCTTCAGGCGGGCGTGCCGTACGGCGATGCCGGCGACCCGCGCGGCCCGCTCCGGGTCGGCCACGTACACGGGCACGTCGTCCGGGCCCTGCTCCTTGAAGGAGAACGGCACGGTGATCAGCCGCCCGTCGAACTCCGGGATCGCCACCTGCATCGCGGCGTCCATGGGGGACAGGGCGGCGTCCGACTCCTCCCAGGCCTGCCGCGAGGAGGTCAGGCACAGCCCCTGCAGCACCGGCACGTTCATCCCGGCCAGCGCCCCGATGTCCCAGGCCTCCTCGTCCCCGCCCGCCGAGGCCTGCGAGGCGTGCGTGCCGCCGGCGGCCAGGACGGTGGCGACCAGGGCGTCGGCGCGGCCCAGGATCTCGTACAGCCCCTCGTCCGCGCCGCGCAGCGAACCGCAGTACACCGGCAGGGCGTTGGCGCCGTGGGCCTCGATCGCGTCGCACAGGGTGTCCACGAAGGCGGTGTTGCCGCTCAGTTCGTGGGCCCGGTAGAAGAGCACGCCGACGGTGGGGCGGCCCTCGTGGTGCGCCCGCTCGCCGTGGACGCCGTACTCTGGCATCTTCCGCGGCGCGGCGAAGCCCTCACCGGTGAGCAGCACGGTGTCGGACAGGAACCGGGCCAGCTCGGTGAGGTTCTCCGGCCCGCCCTCCACGAGGTACTTCAGCGCCTCGGCGACGACACCGGCCGGCACCGACGACTCGGCCATCAGCTCCGCGTCCGGCACGGCCTCGCCGCCCAGCAGCACGGTCGGGATCCCGGACGCCTTCAGCGCGGCGAGCCCGTCCTCCCAGGCCCGCTTGCCGCCGAGCAGCCGGACGACGGCGACGGACGCCCCGTCCAGCAGGGCCGGGAGCTCCTCCCGGACGTCCACGCGGGTCGGGTTGCCGATCCGGTATTCGGCACCGGAGGCGGCCCGGGCCGCCAGCAGGTCCGTGTCGGCGGTCGACAACAACAACACAGTGCTCATGCGGGTGCTCCCGGTGGGATGAAGGGCAGTCCTTGCGGCGCGCCGGACTCGATGAGCCGCCACAGCGCGTCGGTGTCCGCGTGCTGTTCGATCAGGTCGCCGAGCCGGTCGAGCTGCTCCTCGCGCAGCGCGGCGAACGAGATGTCCGGAGCCGGCACGAAACGGCGGCCCGCGGCGGCCGCCACCTCGCGCAGGAACGCCCGCCGGAAGCCGTCCGACTCCAGCGAGCCGTGCCAGTGCGTGCCCCAGGTCTGGCCGACCCGGCAGCCGTCCAGGAAGGCCTCGCCGCCGGTGACGTCGGCGACCCCGTGGTGGATCTCGTAGCCCTCGACCCGCTCGCCGAGGGCCTCGCCCTCCGGCCGGGTGAGGGTCTTCTCGCGGGCGAACCGCACCCGCACGGGCAGGATCCCGAGCCCGTCGACGTGACCCCGGCGGCTCTCCACGTCGTCCTCGATGTGCTCGCCGAGGAGCTGGAAGCCGCCGCAGACGCCGAGCACGGGCCGCTGCTCGGCGGCCCTGCGCACCAGGGCGTCGGCGAGCCCCCGCTCCCGCAGCCAGTCCAGCGCCCGGACCGTGCCGCGGGTGCCGGGCACGACGACGAGGTCGGCGTCGGCCAGCTCCTCGGGCCGGTCCACGAACCGCACCACGACGCCCGGTTCGGCGGCCAGGGCGTCCACGTCGGTGAAGTTGGACATCAGCGGCACCGCGCACACGGCGACGCGCAGCACGTCCTCGCCGAGCGGCGGCGCGACGACGGATTCCCGCACGGCTCCCCGCAGGGAGACGCGCAGCCCGTCCTCCTCGTCGATCCCCAGCCCGTGCCGGAACGGCAGCACGCCGTACGTCTTCCGCCCCGTCAGCCCGTGCAGCATGTCCAGGCCCGGCTCCAGCAGGGAGACGTCCCCGCGGAACTTGTTGACCAGGAACCCGGCGACGCAGTCCTGGTCCTCGCGGGACAGCAGCGCCACCGTGCCGAAGAACGAGGCGAAGACACCGCCCCGGTCGATGTCGCCGACGACGAGCACGGGAAGCCCGGCGTTGCGGGCGATGCCCATGTTGACGATGTCGGTCCGCCGCAGGTTGATCTCGGCGGGAGAACCGGCCCCCTCACAGATCACCGCGTCATACGTGCCCCGCAACTGCTCCAGGCAGTCCAGCACCGTGCCGAGCAGCTTCTGCTGCCGCCCGCCGTGATAGCCGCGCGCACTCAGCTCACCGACCGGCTTGCCCAGCAGCACGACCTGACTGCTCTGCTCGCCCCCGGGCTTGAGCAGCACGGGGTTCATCAGCGCGGTCGGCTCCACCCGGCAGGCCTGCGCCTGCATCGCCTGCGCCCGCCCGATCTCGGCGCCCTCCCGCGTCACGAACGAGTTCAGGGACATGTTCTGCGCCTTGAACGGCGCGACCTTGACGCCCTGCCGTACCAGCCACCGGCAGATCCCGGCCGTCACGACGCTCTTGCCCGCGTCGGAGGTGGTCCCGGCGACGAGAAGCCCACCGCTCATGCTCACTTCCCCCTCTTCAGCAACCGCGCGCCGGCGCACACCCCGAGCGCCAGCCAGGTGACGCGCCGCGAGAGCCGCACGGCCCGTTCGACATCGCGCCGGGCGACGGCCCGCCCGCCGGTGTTCAGCACGGGCCGGTGCTCCACCCGCCCGCCGTACGACAGCGTCCCGCCCAGCCGCACCCCGAGCGCCCCCGCGAACGAGGCCTCCACGGGTCCGGCGTTGGGACTGGGATGCTGCGCCGCGTCGGCCCGCCAGGCGCGCACGGCCCCGCGCGGATCCGGCCCGGCCAGCACCGCGAGCACGGCGGTCAGCCGCGCGCCCGGCCATCCCGCGAGGTCGTCGAGACGCGCCGAGGCCCATCCGTAGCGCCGGTACCGGGCCGACCTGTGCCCGACCATGGCGTCCAGGGTGTTGACGGCCCGGAACCCGAGCAGCCCCGGCACCCCGCCGACGGCCCCCCACACCAGCGCCCCGACCACCGCGTCGGAGGTGTTCTCGGCGACGGACTCGACCACGGCCCGGGCGATCCCGTCGGCGTCCAGGGCCTGCGGATCCCGTCCGCACAGATGAGGCAGCCGCGCCCGGGCCGCCTCGACGTCCCCCGCCTCCAGGGCCCGCCCGATGGTCTCCGCCTCGCGGGCGAGCGACGTACCCCCGACGACGGCCCAGGTGGCGGCGGCGGTGAGCGCGACGGAGGCGACGGCGCAGGGACGTACGGCACGCTCGGCGACGGCCCCGAGGGCGACGGCTCCTCCCACGCACACCGCGGTGTGCAGCGCGCCCCACCCGCGGTGGTCCCGCCACAGCACCCGTTCCACGGCACCCGCGGCCCGCCCGAACGCGGCGACCGGATGTCCCCGGCGGGGGTCGCCGAGCAGCAGGTCACCGATCAGGCCGGCGGCGGCACCGTACGCGAAGACGCGACCGGCACCCATGGGCTCAGCCGCCCAACAGGACAGGCAGGGGTGGGGTGCTGAACCTCGATCGGCAGCCGCGCATGGCGATATGTGTCCTCACTCAGGGTGTCCGCGCCCTGGTTCGACGTGACCGGCGGTGAGAGTTCCTGGCTCCCGGGGGATGGCTACCCCGGTGACAGTGGCGGGACCGCGCCGGACTCACACCGGCTTCCTCTCCTGCCGCCGTACTGGCCCCGGAAGTCCACCACGGGCGCGAACCGCCGTCAACTTGCCCTTGACCTGCGCGGGGAGAGTGTGGAGAACCCCACACCGCCCCCACCCGCACACGACGACCGGGCGGCACGGGACCCGGGTCCCGTGCCGCCCGGCGGACACGCTGTGCGATCGGGGCGTCAGGCCACGATCAGGTAGATGCCGTAGCCGACGGCCGCCGCGCACGCGGCGAAGCACGCGTACGCGCCCGTCACCGCGAGGCCGGCGGAGCCGCCCTGCGCCACCGCCCGCTCGCGGCGCGACAGGCCGGTGATGCCGAGGGTGAACAGGCCCACGAGGGCCACGGTGACCACGAGGCTGACGCCGAAGACGGAGCCGAGGGCCGCCCAGTCGATCTTCATCTCTGCTGCTTCCTTGTGAACCGGTGGGCGGGGTCAGACCGAGGTGGCGGTCGTGGAGGGCGTCCGCTCTGCGGTCGCCTGGGCCGGGATCGGCGGCACGTCGCCCGCGGGAGGCGGCGTCACCGCGGCCATCGCCGTGGTCACCACGCCGGCCGGCTCGTCGTCGGTGTCGTTGACGTTGGTGTGGTCGACGACCTCGCGCCGGGAGATCTTCCAGATGGCCGCCGACGAGGCGACGAGGAAGACGGCCACCGCGGCGGTGCCCCAGGCGCCGAAGCCGGTGACGTACTCGGCGAGCGCGCCCACCAGGGCGGCGGCCGGCAGGGTCAGGCCCCACGCGACGAACATCCGCGTCGCGGTGGACCAGCGGACGACGCCGCCCTTGCGGCCGAGGCCCGCGCCCATCACCGCGCCGGACACGGAGTGGGTCGTGGAGAGGGAGAAGCCGAGGTGCGAGGAGGCCAGGATGACCGTGGCCGCGCTGGTCTGGGCGGCGAAGCCCTGCTGCGGCTGGAGGTCGGTCAGGCCCTTGCCCATGGTGCGGATGATGCGCCAGCCGCCCAGGTAGGTGCCGAGGGCGATCGCGACGCCCGCGGACAGGATGACCCACATGGGCGGGTCCGAGTCGGGCGCGACGGCGCCGCCGGCGACCAGGGCCAGGGTGATGACGCCCATCGTCTTCTGCGCGTCGTTGGTGCCGTGCGCCAGGGAGACCAGGCCCGCCGAGGCGATCTGGCCGGCCCGGTAGCCCTTCGCGGACGCCTTGCCGTCGGCCTTGCGGCCCAGGGAGAACGTCAGCCGCGTGGCCAGCATCGCCGCGATGCCCGCCACCAGCGGGGCGGCGACCGCCGGGATCAGGACCTTGGTCACCAGCACGTCGCCGTGCACCGCGCCGACGCCCGCCGAGGCGATCGTGGCGCCCACGAGGCCGCCCATGAGGGCGTGCGAGGAGCTGGACGGCAGTCCGACCAGCCACGTCAGCAGGTTCCACAGGATCGCGCCGACCAGGGCGGCGAAGATGACTTCGGGACGGATGCCGGCCTCGTCGACGAGGCCCTTGGAGATCGTGTTGGCGACTTCGACGGACAGGAAGGCGCCGACCAGGTTCAGGACCGCGGACATCGCGACCGCGGCCTTCGGCCGCATGGCGCCCGTGGAAATGGTCGTGGCCATCGCGTTCGCGGTGTCGTGGAAACCGTTCGTGAAATCGAACGCGAGTGCGGTTACCACCACAATCGCGAGGATCAGCGAGAAGCTTTCCATTTACCCAGGCAATCGTTCGAGGTCATTGGCTGGACGAACGTAAGTAACCCGAGTGAACGGAAGATGAACTGGGAGGGGCGCAGGGGTGTCCACAACAAGGGTTCGGCGTTCGCCCTGCTGTCAGGCTCCCCACACCCCCGCGGTCCAGGCTCTCCCCGCGTCCCTCTTCAGCCGATCGAGTGACCCGCGGTCGTGTACGACCTGCCCCCCCCGCGGGTGCCGTCACGGGTGGCCGGTTTCCGGCCCGAAGTGCCCCCGCGGGGTGGTGCGCCGGCCCCGCCCTGGCAGGATCGCGCCATGGCCGAGCAGCGAGACGACGAGCGGGACACGGGCGGAACCCCGGACGGCGGGCCGGGCGCGGGGGAGCCGCGGCGCAGGAGGGCCCGCCCCGAGGAGGCCCGCGCCTGGGAGGACCTCGTCGCGACGGCCCGCCGCACGGTCGCCGAGGGACTCGTCGTCGGCACGTCGGGCAACGTCTCGGTGCGCGTCGGGGACACCGTCCTGGTCACCCCGTCCGGCGTCCCCTACGACCGCCTCACGCCCGCCGACGTGACCGGCGTCGGCCTCGACGGCCGGCAGGTCCTCGGCACCCTCGTCCCCACCAGCGAGCTGCCCATGCACCTCGCCGTCCACCGCACGACCGACGCCCGTGCCGTCGTGCACACCCACGCCGTCCACGCCACGGCCGTGTCCACGCTCGTGACCGAGCTGCCGCTGATCCACTACATGGCCGCGGCCCTCGGCGGACCCGTCCGGGTCGCGCCCTACGCCACCTACGGCACCGAGGAACTGGCCCGGAACATGCTGCGCGCCCTCGACGGCCGCTCCGGCTGCCTCCTGCAGAACCACGGCACCGTCACCCATGGCGCCACCCTCGACCAGGCCTACGACCGCACGGCCCAGCTGGAGTGGATGTGCCGCGTGTGGCTCACCGCCGCGTCGGTGCCGGGCCTGACCCCCAGCCTGCTGACCGAGCGGCAGCTGGGCCAGGTCCAGGAGCGGCTGCGCGGCTACGGCCAGCGCGGCTGACCCGGGCGCCGTCACCCCGCCGCCGTCTCCCGCTGGTCGCCCGTGGACCGCGCCGGGACACTGGAGCGGTGCGCACTGCCAGAGCGACGGCCGCTGCCGTCTCCGCCGCCCTCGGGGCCGGTGCCGCCGCGGTGGCGGCCGGCCGGCTCGCCAGCGACGCCGCGCTCAGGGCGCGCCCCGGCCGTCCGCTGCCGACCGAGCCCCGGCTCACCGTGCACGGCACCGCCGCCGGGCAGATCACCCTCACCCGCGACCTGGCCGCCCTGCGGCCCGGCCGCTACGGCCTGTCCGGCGACGGCTGCCACGCGATCGTCGGACCCGTCCTGCCCGGCGCCCCGCACACCGCCGACACCGTCGTGCGCCGCCTGGAGGGCGTCACGCACGGCACCCTGCGCCCCGGCGACCCGGCCTGGCTCACCCCCAACGTCCACGTGGGCGACCCGGGCTCCGCGCTCGGCGTCGCACACGCCGACGTCGACGTCCCCGGAGAGCTCGGCGCCCTGCCCGCCTGGTTCGTGCCCGGCGCCCGGGACACCTGGGTCATCGCCGTGCACGGCCTGGGCACCACCCGCGAACTCGCCCTGAACGTCCTGGGCTTCCTGCACCGCAACCACTTCCCGGTGCTCGCCCTCGCCTACCGCGGCGACCTCGGCGCACCCCGCCCGCCCGACGGCCTGAGCCACCTCGGCGAGACCGAGTGGCGCGACCTCGACGCCGCGATCCGCTACGCCGTGCGCTACGGCGCCCGGCAGATCGTGCTGCACGGCTGGTCCACCGGCGCCACCATGGCCCTGCGCGCCGCCGAGCGCTCCGGACTGCGCGACCACGTCTCCGGGCTCGTCCTCGACTCCCCGGTGCTCAGCTGGGAGACCACCCTGCGCGCCCTCGCCGCGGCCCGCCGCACCCCGGGCGCGCTGCTGCCCCTCGCCGTGCGCGCCGCCCAGGGCCGCACCGGCCTGCCCGGCGACCGCGGCACCAGCTCCTACGACGGCCTGCGCGTCCCGGCCCTGGTCTTCCACGGCCCGGACGACACGGTCGCCCCCTGGCGGCTGTCCCGGCGGCTCGCCGAGGCCCGGCCCGACATGGTCTCCCTGCGCACCGTCGGCAACGCCCCCCACGGAGCCATGTGGAACGCCGACCCCCAGGCCTACGAGGAGGCCCTCCGGCGCTTCCTGACCCCTCTCATGTGACCCTCCGCCCGGCACCTCCCGCGGCCCGGCCGCATGCACCCCCCCGTTCACGCCCCCTTCGCCGTCCCGCAACCGCCTCCGGGCCCGCTCCCACCGACCGGTCGGGACGATTCCGTTTAGCGCCGTACCACTGGCCGGTTCCCCGCCCCGCACCGCTCACGGAGCCCGGTGCGTTGGCCATCCCCGTCGCCCGCCGTGACATTCCGTTTGGGATTTCCGACCGTCAACCGGAAGACTGCCCCCGTGACGTCCCGTATCCCGCGCGACTCCAGGCTCCGACTCGTCCGCCCGCGACCCCTGGCCGCCGCCCCCGCAGCGATGAACCAGCGGCGCTCGCGCCGCCCCGCCCCACGCCCTCCGGAGGGCACCCCGGCACCGGCGGAGCTGGCCAGAATGGCACGCTCAGGTCTGGCCGGCGCGGCTCGCGTCGCCCGCTGGGCCGACGCGGCGCTCGGCCCCGGAGGGGACAGCGCCACCGCCGACGGCAAGGCCACCCTCTCCGCGGCGACCGCCGAACGGGCGGCCCGCGACCTCGGCCTGACCCCGGCTCAGGTCAGAGCCGACTGGGACACCGCCCGGCTGGCCGGCCTCGTCGAGGTGCACGGCGACAGCGCCCGCCCCGGCTGGCGGCTGCGCGCCTGGGACCGCGACGACAGCGCCGTGCTGCGCGGCTGGGTCGCCCTCTTCGACGCCTGGTCGCTCGCCTTCCCGGAACCCGAGGAGCACGAGCCCGCCGCCGTCGCCGAGGTCGTCTCGGCCATGCCCCAGGTGCTCTCCTTCCTCCAGCTGTCCGCCGGGCCCGTCCCCGTCGAGCAGCTCCTCGACCTCCTGGAGCAGCGCGTCACCGAACTGCGCACCGCGCGCTGCGAGATCCCCTACGGCCCCCAGCCCGAGCCGGCCGCCGAACCCGAGCCCGCCGACGCCCCGCTCGCGCCCCTCCTCGACTGGGCCCTGCGCGCCCTCGCCTCGGTCGGCGCCCTCACCTGCGGCGACGGCCAGGCCACGCTCACCCCGCTCGGCAGCTGGGCCGTCTGGGTCAAGCTGGAGCAGATCTGCGTCGCCGCGCAGAGCCCCGCCGGGAACATCGAGCAGTCCGCCGAGGACATGCTCCGCGGCTGCGCCCAGCTGCGCCCCAACGCGGCCCGCGCCGAATACCGCGCCTGGCTCGCCGCCCGCACCGTCGGCAGCGCCGTCACCGAGCTCCTCGGCGCCGCACGGGGCGAGGACGCCCTGCTGCGCGGTCTCGCCTTCGAGGCGCTGCGCGTCGTCGGCGCCCCCGCCGAGCCGGACGTGCGCGCCGTGCTGGACGAGCCCACGCTCCGGCCGTACGCGCTGCTGTGGCTCGCCGAGCACGACGGCGCCGACCCGGAGGACGCCCACGAGGTCCTCACCCGGGAGGAGGCGACCTGGCTGTGGGTGGACACCGCCGCCGCCGTCGCCGACCACGGGGAGGCCCCGCTGCTCGTGCGCCACCTGGAGTCCGCGGTGCAGCCGACCGTGCCGATGCTCCTCGACGAGGTGCGGGCCGTGGGGCATCCGCGCACCGTGCAGGTCCTGGTCGCACTCGCCGCCGCCCATCCGGACCCGGCCCTCGCCAAGGCCGTGCGCCGGGCCGCCTTCCAGGTGCACACCGGCGGCAGCTAGCCCCCCGTCTCCGGCGCGTAGGTGCCGAAGCTCCACACGTTGCCCTCGACGTCCCGGGCCATGTAGTCCCGGGAGCCGTAGTCCTGGTCCGTCGGGGGCATCAGGATCTCCACGCCGTGCTCCACGGCGCGGCGGTGGTGCGCGTCCACGTCGTCCACCACCACGTAGACGCCCGTGGTGCCGGCGCCCTTCATGGCCCGGTCGAAGACGCTGCCGGTGCCGCGGGTGCCGATCATCACCACGCCGTTGCCCTGCGCCAGCTCGGCGTGCAGCACCGAGCCGTCCTCGCCCTCGTACACGGACAGCTCCGTGAAGCCGAGGGCCTCCGTGAGCTGGCGGATCGCCGCCTTCGCGTCCCCGTACAGCAGCGTCGGGCAGATGCCCGGGCGCCCCGCGGACGTGCCTGCCATACCGATCACTCCTTGTGCGCGGTCGCCGTGGTCCGGACCCGCTGTCCAGTCTGGCACCGCCGGCCGGCGCCGACCCGGCGAGACGAACCGAACACGCGCACACAGAAAAAGTGGTTGCACCGCCCCGTTAGACTGTTGCCCATGGCCATTCTCCTCGCGCATTAGACGGCGGGAACGTCCTCAGCCGCCCATCCCGCCCCCGTATCCGCCCTGGAGTCTGTCCGTGATCTCCGCCTCCGGTATCGAGCTGCGCGCCGGTGCCCGCGTCCTCATCGAAAGCGCCACCTTCCGGGTCGCCAAGGGCGACCGCATCGGCCTGGTCGGCCGCAACGGCGCGGGCAAGACCACCCTCACCAAGTGCCTGGCGGGCGAGGCACAGCCCGCCGGCGGCACCATCACGCGCTCGGGCGAGGTCGGCTACCTCCCGCAGGACCCGCGCACGGGCGACCTCGACGTCCTCGCCCGCGACCGCATCCTGTCCGCCCGCGGCCTGGACGTCCTGATCCGCAAGATGCGCGAGAACGAGCAGCGCATCGCCAACGGCCAGGGCGCCACCCGCGAGAAGGCCCTCAAGCAGTACGAGCGCCAGGAGACCGAGTTCCTCACCAAGGGCGGGTACGCCGCCGAGGCCGAGGCCGCCACCATCGCCGCCGCGCTCAACCTGCCCGACCGCGTGCTCGGCCAGCCCCTGCACACGCTCTCCGGCGGTCAGCGCCGCCGCATCGAGCTGGCCCGCATCCTCTTCTCCGACGCGGACACCCTGCTGCTCGACGAGCCGACCAACCACCTCGACGCCGACTCGATCGTCTGGCTGCGCGACTACCTCAAGACCTACCGCGGCGGCTTCATCGTGATCTCCCACGACGTCGACCTGGTCGAGACGGTCGTGAACAAGGTGTTCTACCTGGACGCCAACCGCGCCCAGATCGACGTCTACAACATGGGCTGGAAGCTCTACCAGCAGCAGCGCGAGGCCGACGAGAAGCGCCGCAAGCGCGAGCGCGCCAACGCCGAGAAGAAGGCCGCCGCCCTGCACTCGCAGGCCGACAAGATGCGCGCCAAGGCCACCAAGACGGTCGCCGCGCAGAACATGGCCCGCCGCGCCGACAAGCTGCTGTCCGGCCTGGAGGCGGTGCGCCAGTCCGACAAGGTCGCCAAGCTCCGCTTCCCCGAGCCCGCGCCCTGCGGCAAGACCCCGCTGATGGCCGAGGGCCTGTCGAAGTCGTACGGCTCGCTGGAGATCTTCACCGACGTCGACCTGGCCATCGACAAGGGCAGCCGCGTGGTCATCCTCGGCCTCAACGGCGCCGGCAAGACCACCCTGCTGCGGCTGCTCGGCGGCGTCGAGCAGCCCGACACCGGCATGGTCGTGCCCGGGCACGGCCTGAAGCTCGGGTACTACGCCCAGGAGCACGAGACCCTCGACCCGGACCGCACGGTCCTGGAGAACATGCGCTCCGCGGCGCCCGACATGGACCTCGTCGAGGTCCGCAAGGTGCTGGGCTCGTTCCTGTTCTCCGGCGACGACGTCGACAAGCCGGCCGGGGTGCTCTCCGGCGGGGAGAAGACCCGCCTGGCCCTCGCCACCCTCGTGGTGTCCTCGGCGAACGTGCTGCTGCTCGACGAACCCACCAACAACCTCGACCCGGCCAGCCGCGAGGAGATCCTCGGCGCGCTGCGCACCTACAAGGGCGCGGTCGTCCTCGTCACGCACGACGAGGGCGCGGTCGAGGCGCTCCAGCCGGAGCGCATCATCCTGCTGCCGGACGGCGTCGAGGACCTGTGGGGCGCCGACTACGCGGATCTCGTCGCCCTGGCCTGAGTCCCGCCCGGGCGTCAGTGCCGCTTGATCGAATGCGTGATCAACGGCGTATGGATCATTCGGCCCATCGGTGATCCATCATCTGTGTGAGATCTCCTCGTACCGAGGTGTGTCCTACATCAATTGCGCGGCCGTGTCCCTGATCCTTCCGGGCCCGGCCGTCGCGCCTCTCTGACCTGGCGTTTCCCGGAACGATCCGTTCGGCCGCACGGGCGGCGCTCTTCGGAATCACGCATTCCGCATGTGGGGATGTGCTCCTGTCGTCACGTCCGTGTCTCACGGACCTTGCCGAATGGGTGGCCATCGGGGCCCGGAGGGGTGATCATGAGGAGACCAGAGCGCACTTCCTTGAGGAGGCACGGGTGGCCGAGACTCTGAAGAAGGGCAGCCGGGTGACCGGCGCCGCGCGCGACAAGCTCGCGGCAGACCTGAAGAAGAAGTACGACGCCGGTGCGAGCATCCGGGCGTTGGCCGAGGAGACCGGCCGCTCGTATGGCTTTGTGCACCGCATGCTCAGTGAGTCGGGCGTCACGCTGCGAGGGCGTGGCGGGGCGACCCGGGGCAAGAAGGCCACGGCCTGACCCCGGGTGGCCCCTCGGCTTCGATGGTGGCCACCCGGTCGTTCGCCTGACCGGCCGGGTGGTTACTGTGCAGTCACTTAGCTGTGTCCTGCTCCGGCGCACAAGCCGGCGTACGGCACGGAAGACGACCGCACGCATCGGAGGCGTCCCATGGCTTCGCCCGACAAGGACCTCGTTCCCGTACTCGACAAGGACGGCGTACGGCTCACCGTCGACGACGCGATCGCCACGGTGACGCTGACCAACCCGGCCAAGCGCAACGCGCAGAGCCCCGCTCTGTGGCGGGCGCTGACCGAGGCCGGGCGGCAGCTGCCGGGCTCCGTCCGCGTCGTGGTGCTGCGGGCCGAGGGCAAGTCCTTCTCGGCCGGGCTCGACCGGCAGGCGTTCACGCCCGAGGGCTTCGACGGGGAACCGTCGTTCATCGACCTCGCGCGCGGCGACGACGCCGAGTTGGACGCGACCATCGCCGAATACCAGGAGGCGTTCACCTGGTGGCGGCGCAGCGACATCGTCTCCGTCGCCGCCGTCCAGGGGCACGCCATCGGGGCGGGCTTCCAGCTCGCCCTCGCCTGCGACCTGCGCGTCGTCGCGGACGACGTGCAGTTCGCCATGCGCGAGACCAGCCTCGGGCTCGTGCCCGACCTGACGGGCACCCATCCGCTGGTGGGCCTCGTCGGATACGCCCGCGCGCTGGAGATCTGCGTGACCGGGCGCTTCGTCACGGCCGACGAGGCCGTGCACACCGGCCTGGCCAACGTGGCCGTGCCCGCGGACCAGCTCGACGACACGGTCCGCGACCTCACCGCCGCCCTCCTCGCCGCGCCCCGCGACGCCGTCGTCGAGACCAAGGCCCTGCTGCGCGGCGCCCAGGAGCGCACCTACGAGGAACAGCGCCGCGCGGAGCGCCAGTCCCAGGCCCGCAGGCTGCGGGACCTCGCCGGCATCGGCGACTGACACCGCCGCACCCGGCCCGCCGGGCGCGGTCAGCCGAGCGCGCTCACCACGACCGCCACCGTCGGATGGTCCGGCAGCACCGCGCCGACCGCCGTGCGGACCGCGCGGGCCACATCACCGGCCCGGTGCTCCGCCGCCACCGCCACCTCCAGCCGGACGTGGCGGTGCGGCAGCGCGGCCCCGGCCTGCCGTTCCTCGATGTGCACCGGGTGGCCCAGGGTCCCGGTCAGCCGCAGCACGCCCGGCACCTCCAGCGCGGCGGCGGCCACGCGGCCCTCGTCGCCGCCCTCCACCCGTTCAGCGGGCGGCGGTCCGGCAGGTTCCGTCTCGGGCTCCGCTTCCGGTTCCTCCTCCAGCAGGCCCGTCACCTTCAGGTCGACCTCCGTCACCGCGAGGCCGACCTGCCGCGCGGCCGCCGTCGCCAGCGCCTCCCGCACCAGCGACGCCGTCGCCGGCAGCGGCCGCGCGCCGGTGGCCGCGATCTCCGCCGTCACCCGCAGCGGTCCCGGCGGCAGCGCGCTCGGCGGCGCCGGCACGGCCGGTTCCCCGGTGTCCTCCGGGTCCGCGAGCGCGATCCGGAGCGCGTCCAGGCGCACCCCCGGGGCACCGCGCGCCGCGCGCCCCAGCACCGCCTCCGCCGCTCGTTCGGCGATCCAGGCGCCGTCCCGCGCCTCACCCAGCGGCAGAAGCCTGCCCAGACCCAGTTGATGTCTCACTGCACGCGTCCATCGGTCGGCCGTCATTCCTCCAGCCTGCCGCATCAGGGGCGCGCTTCCACGTAACCGTGCTTACGGTGGTCAGCAGGACGACGACCGAAAAGGACGTGCGGCGATGACTGACATGACCGAGAACCGGGGCGGGGAGAGCGAGACGGCGGCGGCGCGCAGAAGCCCCCTGACCAAGCGCGGCGGGGGAGACCCGGGCTCCCGGGGCCGGACGACCATCGCCGACGGCGTCGTGGAGAAGATCGCCGGACTGGCCGCACGCGACGTGGACGGCGTGCACGCCATGGGCAGCGGCCTGTCCCGCACCTTCGGAGCCGTGCGCGACCGCGTGCCCGGCGGCCAGAAGTCGGGCGTGACCCGCGGGGTGAAGGCCGAGGTCGGTGAGGTGCAGGCCGCCCTCGACCTGGAGATCGTCGTCGACTACGGCGTGTCGATCGCCGACGTGGCCCGGGACGTGCGGGAGAACGTCATCACCGCCGTCGAGCGGATGACCGGCCTGGAGGTCGTCGAGGTCAACATCGCGGTGAGCGACGTGAAGCTGCCGGACGAGGAGGAAGAGGAACCGGAGCGCCGGATCCAGTGAGGCACGGGCCAGGGCACGGCACAGCGGATGAGGAGCTGAGGAGCGCATGAGCATGGGCGTGGCCGGAATGATCGCCGGCATGGCGCTGGCCTTCGCCGGATATTTCGGCGGGTTCGGAGCCTTTCTGCTGGTGGCGGCGCTGGGCGCCGTCGGCTTCGTCGTCGGCCGGTTCCTTGAGGGGGACATGGACTTCGGCGACTTCTTCCGCAGCCGTGACGAACGGCGGCGGTGACGCCCGTGAGCACGGGGGCGAGTGAGCTCGACAGACCCCTGACCGTCGTCCCGCCGGGTGAGCGCGGCGCGACCGGCATCGCCGACCGGGTCGTCGCGAAGATCGCCTCGCAGGCCGCCCGCGAGGCCGTCGGGACGCTGCCGCCCGGCGCCGGCCGGCCGTCCGCCAGTGTCACCGTCCACCACGACGTGGTCCACGTCCGGGTGCACGTGGAACTGGGCTACCCGTGCGACATCGGCGACCGGTGCCGCCGCGTGCGCCGCCGGGTGGTCGAGCGGGTGGGCACCCTGGTCGGCATGCACGTGCCGGAGGTCGTCGTCCAGGTGGAGGAGCTGCATCTGACCGGGGCGCCCGGCGCCGGACAGCGGAGGACGCGATGAGCGAACCCCAGGGCACGCGACCCGGGGACACGGAGTCCGCAGGCGCCACACGGCACCTGCCCGTCCTGCACGAGCCCGGGGCGGACGACGGCGGCGGACCCGAGCGGCCCCCGCACCCGGCCGGCGAGGAGGGCGGCCGCGCGGGCCGCTTCTGGTCGGCGCGCCGCGTCCCCGCGGCCGTCGTCGCGCTGCTCCTGCTGGGCCTGGCGGGACTGTTCCTCTACGACATCGTCTCGGTGCGCGCCGGCCGGCCCGGCATGGCCTGGCGCCGGGACCTGTCCCGGCAGCTCGCCGAACGGCCCCTGGACGACACCTGGGTCCTGGTCGGCGCCGGTGTCGCCGCCGCGCTCGGCCTCTGGCTGATCCTGCTGGCCGTCACCCCCGGGCAGCGGCACGTGCTGCCGATGCGCCGCACCCACGCCGACGTACGGGCGGGACTGGACCGGGACGCCGCCGCGACCGCCCTGCGCGACCGGGCCATGGAGGTGGCCGGCGTGCAGTCGGCCCGGGTCCGCGTGCGCAGGCGCCGGGCGCACGTCCGCGCCCTGTCGCACTTCCGCGAACTGGACGACGTACGAGCCGACCTGGACGCCGTGCTCGGCGACGCCGTGCGCGGCCTGGGACTGTCCCGGCCGCCCTCGCTGTCGGTGCGGGTACGGCGCCCGGGCCGGAAGGGATGACGACGATGATCAGGGGCGTCAACCGGGTGTTCCTCGGCCTCCTGGGCCTGGTGCTGCTGGTGCTGGGCGGCTCGGTGCTGGCCGTCGGCCTCGGCGCGCCGGCCCCCTCCTGGTGGATCCACGGCAGTGAGCACGACGTGCTGCTCAGCGATGCCGAGCGCACCCGCTGGCGGGACTCCGGCTGGTGGTGGCCGGTCGTCATCGCCGCGCTCGCGGTCCTGCTGCTGCTCGCCCTGTGGTGGCTGGTCGGGGTCCTGCGCAGGCGCCGCCTCGCCGAGGTCCTGGTCGACACCGGTGACGGCGAGGGCGCGCTGCTGCGGGGCCGGGCCCTGGAGCACGTCCTCACCGAGGAGGCGGCTCGGATCGACGGCGTCGACCGGTCCCGCGCCCATCTGACCGGCCGCCGCACCGCCCCCGAGGCCCACGTACGCCTCGCGCTGGAGCCGCACGTGGACCCCGGCACCGCCCTGACCGACTTCACGGCCGGTGCCCTGACCCATGCCAGGACGTCGGCGGGGCTCGCGTCGCTCCCGGCCGAGGTGCGCCTGCGCGGGGTCAAGCACGGTGCCGAACGGGTCAGTTGAGAAGGGGCCGGTCAGAACCCGTGCCGCGCCCCGCCGTCCACCGGCACCATGACGCCGGTCAGATAGGACGCGGCCGGCGACAACAGGAAGGCGGCGACCCGCCCGAACTCCTCCGGCGCGCCGTACCGGCGCAGCGGGATCCGCGACTCCGAAGCCGCCCGGGTCGCCTCGGGGTCGGCCGACAGCGAGTCCAGCTCCCGCACCCGGTCGGTGTCGATCCGCCCGGGCAGCACACCGACGACCCGGATGCCGCGCGGCCCCAGCTCGTCGGAGAGCGACTTGGCGAACCCGGCCAGGCCCGGCCGCAGCCCGTTGGAGATGGTCAGCCCGGGGATCGGTTCGTACACCGAGCCGGACAGCACGAACCCGATGACGCCCCCGGCCTCCAGTTCGGCGGCCGCGGCGCGCGCCAGCCGCACCGCGCCGAGGAACACCGACTCGAACGCCGTCTGCCACTGCTCGTCGGTGTTGTCGGCGACGAACCCGGCCGGGGGCCCGCCCACGCTCACGAGGAGACCGTCGAAGCGCCCGAAGTGCTCCCGCGCGGCCCCGATCAGCACGGCCGCCGCGTCGGGGTCGGCGTTGTCGACGGCCACCCCGACCGCGTTCGGGCCCAGCGCCGCGGCCGCCTCGGCGACGCTCTTGTCGTCCCGCCCCGAGACCACCACCTTTGCGCCGTCCGCGACGAGCTCACGCGCGGAGGCGTTGCCGAGGCCGCGCGTGGCCCCGGTCACGACGTACACCCGGTCCTTCAGTCCAAGATCCATGGTCCCTATCCTGCCCCGTCCGTCCCGAACAGGGCGAGGGCGGTGTTGACCAGGCCGATGTGGCTGAACGCCTGCGGGAAGTTGCCGAGCTGCCGGCCGGCCACCGGGTCGTACTCCTCGGCCAGCAGGCCGACGTCGTTGGCGAGCCCCACCAGACGTTCGAACAGCTCGCGCGCCTCCTTGGTGCGGCCGGTCATGAACAGGGCGTCCGCGAGCCAGAACGAGCACACCAGGAACGTGCCCTCGCTGCCGGGCAGCCCGTCGACGTCCGCCGGGACCTCCGAGTCGGTGGTGCTGTAGCGCCGCAGCAGGCCGCCGTGGTCCAGTTCCTCGCGGACGGCGTCGATCGTGCCGATCACCCGCGGGTCGTCCGGGGGCAGGAACCCCACACGCGGGATGAGCAGCAGCGCGGCGTCCAGCTCCCGCGAGCCGTAGGCCTGCGTGAAGGTGTTGCGCTCGGGGTCGTACCCCTTCTCGCACACCTCGCGGTGCACCTCGTCGCGCAGGGCGCGCCAGCCGTCCAGGTCGCCGTGCAGCTCCGGATGCTGCTCCAGGGTGCGCACGGCGCGGTCGGCGGCCACCCACACCATCACCTTGGAGTGCACGAACTGGCGCCGGCCGCCGCGCACCTCCCACAGCCCCTCGTCGGGCTGCCGCCAGTTCTCCCGCAGGAAGTCCATCAGGGCCGTCTGCACCGCCCACACGTCCGGCTTCGGCGACAGGCCCGACTCGCGGGCCAGCGACAGCGAGTCCATGACCTCGCCGTAGACGTCCAGCTGGAGCTGGTTGACGGCGTCGTTGCCGATGCGGACGGGCGTGGACTCGTCGAAGCCGGACAGCCACGGCAGCTCGAACTCCGGCAGCCTCCGCTCGCCCGCCAGGCCGTACATGATCTGCAGGTCGGCCGGGTCGCCCGCGACCGCGCGCAGCAGCCAGTTCCGCCAGGCCTCGGCCTCCTCCTGGTAGCCCGCCGCCAGCAGCGCGCCCAGGGTGAGGGTGGAGTCGCGCAGCCAGCAGTAGCGGTAGTCCCAGTTGCGCACGCCGCCCGGCTCCTCGGGCAGCGAGGTCGTGGCGGCGGCGACGATGCCGCCGGTCGGCGCGTAGGTGAGCGCCTTGAGGGTGATCAGGGAGCGGACGACCTCGTCCCGGTACGGCCCGTCGTAGCGGCAGCGTGACGCCCAGGCCTGCCAGTCCTCCACGCTGTGCCGCAGCGACTCGAAGGGGTCGACGAGCGGCGGGCGCGGTTCGTGGGAGGGGTGCCAGGTCAGCACGAACGCGACCTTCTCCCCCTTCTTCACGGTGAATTCCGCGTGCGTGCCGAAGTCCTCGCCCCAGCTGGTCACTTCCGGCTCGCTGCGCAGCCAGGTGGAGTCCGGGCCTGCGACGGCGACCCGATGGCCGTCCGAGCGGCGCATCCACGGCACGATCGAGCCGTAGTCGAAGCGCAGCTTCAGCACGCTGTGCAGTGTGACCTCGCCGTCCAGGCCCTCGACGATGCGCACGAGGTCGGGAGCCTCGTCGCGCTGGGGCATCAGGTCGGTGACCCGGACCGAGCCCTGCCCGGTCTCCCACTCGGTGTCCAGGACGAGGGTGTCGCGGCGGTAGGCGCGCCGGGTGCACCGGTCCGCCCCCACGGGGGCGATGCGCCAGTAGCCGTTGTCCTCGTCACCGAGCAGCTTGGCGAAGCAGGCGGCCGAGTCGAAGCGGGGCAGGCACAGCCAGTCCACCGATCCGTCCGTGCCGACCAGGGCCGCGGTCTGCTCGTCGCCGATGATCGCGTAGTCCTCGATGCTGGGGTGCACGGAGTGCGGGTTCCCGGCAACTCGGCGTGGCAATCAGGGCGGGGGCCGGGGGAGTGACTTTCGGCCGACGGCGGCGGCACCGAGGCCCGGGACGACGGGCCGGCGCGGCTCTCGTGGCCGGCGCGGCTCTCGCGACCGCCGCGGCTCTCATGGCCGGCGCGGTCAGACCGCCGCGGGTGCCACCTCGCCGGACTCCTGCTTCTCGGCCGCCGCCTGCGCCCGGTCCCGGGCCTCGCGGCGGGCCAGGATCACCCAGCCGACCGGGACGGCAGCGGCGAACAGCCACCACTGGACGGCGTACGCGTAGTTCAGCGCCGCGTCCTCCTTGCCGGGGTTCCCCAGCAGCTCGGGGGTGTCGCCCTTGGGCTCGGGCGCCGTCAGGGCGAGGTAGCCGCCGAGCACCTCGGCGTGCAGGCGGCGCGCCTGCTGCTCGCTGTTGATCAGCATGATCTGCCGGTCCGGCAGGTCCTTGAGGTTCTTGATGCCGCTCGCCGCGGTCGTCTCGCTGGGCATCAGCCGCCCCTGGACGGTGACCTCGCCGGCGGGCGGTGCGGGGACCTCAGGGAACGCGGCCTGGGTCGGGCCGGAGGGGACCCAGCCCCGGTTGACCAGCAGCACCTTGCCGTCGTTCAGGACGAACGGGGTCAGCACGTGGTAGCCGACCTCGTCGTCGGAGCTGGTGCGGCGGCGGACGACGACCTCGTCCTCGGCGTCGAAGCGGCCCTTCGCGGTCACGGTCCGGTACCGCTCGGTGCTCGTCACGGTGTGCCCCGGCGCGGTCAGCCGCTCCACGGGCACGGGATCGGCGGCCAGCGCGTCGGCGACCAGCCGGTTGCGGGCGGTGCGCTCCTCGTAGCGGTGCATCTGCCAGATGCCCAGCCTGATCATCGTGGGGATGAGAAGCAGGGCGACCAGGGTCAGGATCACCCACTGCCGGGACATCAGGAAGCGGTACACCCCACGACCGTACAACTCGGTCGTGGGGTGCGTTCACGGGGGTACGGGTTCAGACCTTGTCGACAATTCCCACCTTTCCCTCCGCGCGGGCGCAGTGGGCGCCGCAGTACCAGTGCCCTTCGACCTCCACGCCCTGCCCGATGATCTGCACCCGGCAGTGCTCGCAGATGGGGGCCATGCGGTGGATCGCGCAGGCGAAGCAGTCGAAGACGTGCACCGCGCCCTGCGCGTGCACCTCGAAGGTCATTCCGTACTGATTGCCACAAACCTCACAGGTCGCCATGGGCCACAGGGTGGGCCGTACCCCCGGCCCGGGCGAGCGGCCGCCGGGCGAGTCGCCCGGCAATCACCCGTCCGTACGGTCGCCCCGGGCCGCGCCCGCGCTCACCCCTCGGACGCCGGCTCCACGTCACCGAGGAGCTGCCCGAAGGCCGCCTCGTCCACAACCGGGGTGCCGAACTGGCGGGCCTTGACCACTTTGGACGTGCCCGAGTCCGGGTCGTTCGTGACGAGCAGGCTCGTCAGCCGGGACAGGCTCGTGGCGACGTGCAGCCCGGCCTCGGTCGCGCGGTCCTCCAGCAGCTCCCGCTCGGTCGAGGTGTCACCCGAGAAGGCGACCCGCATGCCCTGCTTGAGCCGCCCGCCCGGCTCGTAGCGCCCCGGGTTGGGGTAGGGGCAGGCGGGGCGCTTGCGGGAGGGGCGCCAACTGGTGGGGCGCTGGCCGCCGTAGCCGGCCTGCTGCCCGATGCGGGGCGCGGCGGGACGGTCCGACCACTCCGTGAGCGGCCGGCACTCGTGCAGCGGCAGCCGCAGGTTGTTCGCGGCAGCGGCCAGCAGGCTGGGGCGGAACGCCTCCGCCAGCACGCGCGCGTCGTCGAGCGCGTGGTGCGCCCGCCGCTGCACGACGCCGAAGTGCGCCGCGAGGGACTCCAGCTTGTGGTTGGGCAGCGGCAGCCCGAGCTCCTTGGAGAGCGCGATGGTGCACAGCCGCTGGCGCACCGGCGCCTCGCGCTGCGCCCGCGCGTACTCGCGGGCGATCATCTGCCAGTCGAAGACGGCGTTGTGCGCGACGAGGACCCGTCCCGTCAGCCGGGCCGTCAACTCTCCGGCGATCTCCCGGAACAGGGGCGCGCCCTCCAGGGCCTCGCTCGTCAGCCCGTGGATCCAGACCGGGCCCGGGTCGCGCTCCGGGTTGACCGTCGTGTACCAGTGGTCCTCGACCTCGCCGCGCGCGTCCAGCCGGTAGACGGCCGCGGAGATGATGCGGTCGTCCCGGGCCAGGCCCGTGGTCTCCACGTCGACGACCGCGTATCCCCGGGGATACGCGGCCGGCCACGCCGTGGCGGAGAGCGCTGCGGTCGTCAGGTCTTCGAGCATGGTTCACGAGGATACGGGCCGGGACTGACACCACCGCCCGCCAGGTGCGCGCCCGCGCCTTCTCCGATGCCCCCTCAGGCGCCTTGTCCGGCTTGTCCGTTCACGGGGCGTACGTCTGCTCGACCGCCGCCCGTTTGGCGGAGATCGCCAAGAAGCAAGCGCGTACCGTCGTCCATACTTGTCGGTAACAACGTCTGGTGGGGCCGCGACGGCGGTCCTACGGTGCTTGCATGCCGAACCTGCCCGATGTCGTGCTGTGGTCGATCCCCGCCTTCGTGCTGCTCACCGTGGTCGAGATGGTGAGCTACCGCCTCCACCCCGACGAGGACGCCGCGGGGTACGAGGCGAAGGACGCCGCGACGAGCGTCGGGATGGGACTCGGCAGCCTCGCCTTCGACTTTCTGTGGAAGATACCGATTCTGGCGATCTACACGGCTCTGTACGAACTCACGCCCCTGCGCGTGCCCGTGCTGTGGTGGACGGTCCCGCTGATGCTGCTCGGGCAGGACTTCTTCTACTACTGGTCCCACCGCGGCCACCACGTCGTCCGCATCCTGTGGGCCTGCCACGTCGTCCACCACTCCAGCCGGAAGTTCAACCTCACCACCGCGCTGCGCCAGCCCTGGACGTCCCTGACCGTGTGGCCGTTCTACGTGCCGCTCGTCCTCCTCGGCGTGCACCCGGCCGCGCTCGCCTTCTGCTCCTCGGCGAACCTCGTCTACCAGTTCTGGATCCACACCGAGCGGATCGACAAGATGCCCCGCTGGTTCGAGTTCGTCTTCAACACGCCCTCGCACCACCGCGTCCACCACGCCTCCCAGGGCGGCTACCTGGACCGCAACTTCGGCGGCATCCTCATCGTCTGGGACCGGCTGTTCGGCTCGTTCGTCGCGGAGACCGAGCGGCCCCGGTACGGGCTGACCAAGAACATCGACACGTACAACCTGCTGAAGGTGGCGACCCACGAGTACGTGTCCATCGCCAGGGACCTGCGCGCCGCCCGCAGTTGGAGCGAGCGCGCGGGGCGGGTGTTCCGCGGCCCGGGATGGGGACCGGCACGGGCGGCGGCGCCGGCCGGCGCTTCCCCGGCGGCACCCGCCCCGTCCGGGACCCCGCGGGGGCAGCGGCCCGTCGCCGGGACCGCGCCCGCCGGGAAAACCCCGCCCGCGTGAACCACGCGCGCCTGGTCCTCGCCGCCTTCGCCCTCACCTCGGCCGTCGACCTCGCCTGCCTCGCGGCGGGGTTCGACGCCGGGCACACCGTCGCCAAGCCCCTGCTGATGCCGTTGCTGGCGCTGTGGGCCGCCCTGCGCCGGGCGCCGCGGCCGCTCCTGGCCGCCCTGCTGTTCGGCTGGGGCGGGGACGTGCTGCTGCTGTCCGGCGCCGAGCCGGCCTTCCTGGCCGGCATGGCCTCCTTCGCCGTGGGACACGTCTGCTGGCTCCTGCTCTTCCGCGCGCACGGCAGCCGGTACGCCGTCCCCCGCGCGCGTGCGGCTCTGCTGGCCCTCGCCTACGCCGGCGCCCTCGTCACGACCGTCGCGCTGCTGTGGCCGGACCTGCCGGCGGACCTGCGCGTGCCCGTCGCCGGGTACAGCCTCCTGCTCACGGCCATGGCGTACCGGGCCGGTACCCGGCTCGGCCTCTACACCGGCCTCGGCGGGGCGCTCTTCCTGCTCTCCGACACGCTCATCGCGACCGGCGTCGCCGGCTGGCCGCAGCCGCCCCGCCCCGACTTCTGGATCATGCTCACCTACATCGCCGCGCAGGCCCTGCTGACCGGCGGCGCGCTCGGGGCGCTCAACGCCCGCCGCGCACCGGCCGCGACGTACGGCGAGATGCGGGTGGCCTGAGACCGGCCGGGCGGCGGGCGGGGGAGAGAGCCGTGCGGGGGAGAGGGCCGGTCTACCAGCGGATGGGTACCGGCAGGGCCGTCATCAGCCCGGACACCGCGACCACCAGACCCAGCGCGGCGACCTCCGCCCGGGCCGGGGCGCATGCGGTCAGCGGATCCGCCGCCCGGCGCAGCCGTCGCCGGGCCCACAGGGCCAGCACGGCGACGGCGGCCACGAGCAGCACCTTGGCCAGCAGGGCACGGCCGTACGCCGTCGCCGTCAGCTGCTCCAGGATCGTCTCCGGCGGCATCCGCCGCAGCGAACTGCACACGCCCGTCGCGGTGATGGCGGCGAGCAGCACGGCCGCCACGCGCGCGTAGAGGCCCAGCAGAGCCGCGCCCGCCGGGGCGCGCCACAACCGCAGCACACGCAGGGCGTGGAGCAGGCCGCCCGCCCACAGGGCGGCACAGGTCAGGTGCACGAGCGTCAGGGCGGAGCCGGTCAGCGGGGTGTGCTCGGTCGCGGGGTGGGCGCGCAGCGCCTCGGCGACGATCACGGCGGCCAGCGGCAGCACCTGGGTGGCCGGGCGCCGGGAGACGGCGCACAGCCCCGCCACGAGGAACGCGTTGACCTCCAGCAGGGCGAGCTTGCCGTCCCGCGAGGCGTACAGGCCGCCGGCGTCGATGTCCGAGAGGCCGCCCGGCACCAGATTGCCCGTGGCGACGACCGAGGCGAGCCCCAGGGCGGCCAGGAAGCCGGCGGCGGCCGCCCAGGGCGACCAGCTGGGCGGCGGACCCGGCAGAGCCCCCGGCACCGACCGTGCCAGCCGGTTCACGAACACCTCGCCGACCGGTATGCACAGCGCCGCGAACAGCACCGTGCGCAGCAGGGCTATGCCCCCGGCGCCGGGCGCCTCGGCCTCCCCGGTGCCGTGCAGCGCGGCCGACGGGCCGAGCAGCGGGATCAGCGCGGCAAGCGCCACGAGCGCCAGCAGGGCGACGGCCCGCCCGGCACCGCCCCGTTCGCGCGTCCCGGCCGCCCCGGGAGCAGATCTTGTCGAGGTCACCCCGGGATCTTCACCAACCTCCACAGGGCCGGGCAAGTCGGAAGCGGGGTCCGTCCGCCGACCCGCCGGAACGGGACGGGCCGGGCGGATGACCCCGCCCGGCCCGTCTCGTCGTCACACGGACGCTACTTGGTCACCGCGTCCAGCGCGTCGGCGATGCCCCAGCCGTAGAAGCCGTTGCGGTTCTTCGAGCCCTCGCACACCGCGTCGACCTTGCCGTCGGCGTCGATGTCGTACGGGTCCGTGCACGCCTTGGCGTCGGCCTGCGCGTACAGCAGGGCCTTCACCAGGGCCGGGGAGGCGTACGGGTGCGTCGACTTGATGAGCGCGGCGACGCCCGCGACGTGCGGGGACGCCATCGACGTACCGGCCATGTAGCCCCACTTGCCGCCCGGCAGCGTGCCCAGGATGAGCCCGCTCGTGGCCGGCGGCTCCGGCTTCTGGTAGGCCGTGGAGTCGCCGCCCGGCGCGGCGATGTCGGCCACGCCCAGGCCGTAGTTGGAGAAGGACGACTTGATGCCCTTCGCACCCGTCGCCGCGACCGTGACGACACCCGGCAGCTGGGTCGGTATGTCGAGGCACTCCGAGGGGTCGACGACCCGCTCGCCCGGCGTGGTGTCGTTCGGGGAGGAGGGGTCGGTGATCGAGTCGGAGGCGAGGTCGTAGTTCTCGTTGCCCGCCGCCGCGACGTTGACCGCGCCCTTCTTCTCCGCGTACCGCGAGGCGCGCGTGACGGCCTCCACGAGCGCCTTCTGGTCCGGGTCGTTCTTGCAGTTGAAGTACCAGGGGTCGGTGTAATAGCTGTTGTTCGTCACGTCGACCCCGTGCTCGGCCGCCCACACGAAGCCGCACACCACGGCCTCCGTGTAGAAGAAGCCGGCCGTGGTGGACACCTTGATGCCCGAGACCTTCACGCCGGGCGCGACGCCCGTCATGCCGACGCCGTTCTTGGCGGCGGCGATCTCACCGGCCACGTGCGTGCCGTGCGGGCTCTCCGCGGCGCTCGGCCGCCACGCCCCGTCGGAGGTGTCCGGCTTGCCCGTGACGCAGTTGACCGACGCCTCGCGGTCGAAGTTGGGCGCGATGTCCGGGTGGGTGTCGTCCACGCCGGTGTCGATCACGGCGACCGTGACCTTGTCGCTGCCCAGCGACTTCTCGTGCGCCTTGTCCGCCTTGATGGCGGGCAGGTCCCACTGCAGGGACTCCAGCGGGTCCTGCCCGGCCGCCGCCTCCGCCCGCGCGACCTCGGCCGCGCTCAGCACCTTCGGCGCGCCCAGGTCGCCCGTCGACGCCGCGGGCAGCGGGGCGGTGCGGGTGGCACCGGCCGACTGGACTCCGCGCACCGTGCGGATGGTCTTGGCGAAGTCGGGATTCGAGGAGTGGACGACGATGACGCCGATCTGGTCGTACGACGTCACGATCGTCCCGCCGGCCTTGCCGACGGCCTTCTTCACGTACGCCGAAGTGCCGTGACCGGGCTTGACGTTGACGACGTAGCTGAGCGGGGTCGCGTCGGCCGAGACCGTCGCGGGGGCGTCCTCGGCGGCCGTGGCCGCGGTGTTCGGCAGGAACGCGAGGGCCGTGGCCACGGCCATCCCGGCCGGGATCGCGACGGCGCGGCGGTAGCGCGCGTGCGGCGCAGTCATGGTGTCTCCAGTTCGTTCGCGGTACGAGGAGGCTGTGCGGAGGGTCAGGGACGCGCGGGTCACTTGACCGCGCGCAGCGCGTTGACGATGCCGTGGCCGTAGAAGCCGTTGACGCGCTCGCCGCCCTCGCACACCGCGTCCTGCGTGCCGTCGCCGTCCTGGTCGTAGGACGCGGGGCAGGCCGTCTCGTCGGCCTGCGCCTTCAGCAGCGCCTGGAGCTGGGCCGGCGAGGCCCAGGGGTACTTGGACTTCAGCAGCGCGGCGACGCCGGAGGCGTGCGGCGAGGCCATCGAGGTGCCCTGCAGGAAGGCCCACGCGCCGTTCGGCATGGTGGACAGGATGCGGCCGTCCTTGGAGGGCGTGTCCGGGATCTGGTAGCGGCGGTCACCGCCCGGCGCGGCGACGTCGACGACGCCCTTGCCGTAGGTCGAGTAGTACGACTTGACGTTCTGCACGCCGGTCGCGCTGACCGTGACGACACCCGGCAGCTGGGTGGGTATGTCGAAGCACTCGTGCGGGTCGATGGTGCGCTCGACGGGCGTGGTGTCGTTCGGGCTGGAGTCGTCGACGATCGCGTCCGCGTCCAGGTCGTGGTTGGAGTTGCCCGCGGCGGCGACGTGCAGCGTGCCCTTCTTCTGGGCGTACAGCTGCGCCCGGTTGACGGCGTCCACGATCGCGCGCTGGTCCGGGTCGTCCATGCAGTTGTACAGCCACGGGTCGACGTAGTAGCTGTTGTTCGTGATCTCGACGCCGTGGTCGGCGGCGAACACGAACGCGCAGACGACGCTCTCCGGGTAGAAGAGGCCGCTCGCCCGGTCGGTCACGTTGATGCTGGACACCTTCACACCGGGAGCGACGCCCGCGACGCCCACGCCGTTGCGGGCGGCGGCGATCGAACCGGCCACGTGCGTGCCGTGGTAGTCCTCGGGGGTGTACGGCCGCCAGGCGCCCTCGCTGGTGTCGGCCTTGCCGCCGGCGCAGTTGGCGGACTGGGAGGCGGAGAAGTTCGGGGCGATGTCGGGGTGGGTGTCGTCCACGCCGGTGTCGATGACGGCGACCGTCACCTTGCGGCTGCCCGGGTTGATCGCGGCCGCCTTGTCGGCGCCGATCGCGCGCAGGTCCCACTGGTCGGCCTCGAGGGGCTCGCTCTCGGGCGTCCTGGCGGAGGCGGCCTCGACCCGCTCGGCCTGGGCGGCCGTCAGGTACCGGGCCTCGCCCTCCTCCTTCGTGCCCGCGGCGGCCAGCGGCGCCGTGCGCGTCGCGCCGGCCGACTGCACTCCGCGGGCCGTGCGGACGGTCTTGGCGAAGTCGGGGTTCGAGGAGTGGACGACGATGACGCCGATCCGCTCGTACGTCGCCACGACGGAGCCGCCGGCCTTGCCGATCGCCTTCTTCACCGACGCGATCGTGTGGCGGTCCACCTTGGTGTTGACGACGTACGCCAGCTGGGGCGCGTCCGCCGTCCGGGTGGCCTGCTCCGCCTGCGGGGCCGCCGAGGCGGCGGCGGGCAGGAAACCGAGCGAAGCCGTCAGCGACAGCACGACGGGCACGGCGAGAGCGAGCCGGCGTCTGGAACGCAAGTGAGACATGGGGTCTCCACATCCTCCGGAAACGAAACCGGCCCGAGGCACAGGTGGTGCTCGGGCAGGTACATGACGAGGTGGTGCAGGGTGAAGCTATCCCGGCCTCTCGCTGGCCAGCAACGTTTTCCCGGAACGACTTCGGAAAGAAACCGACCCGGTTGAACCGCTCCTCGCGTGCCGCCGTGACGTTGGACAAGGAGCGCGAGGACACTCGCCTCCGCCCCGTACCTACCGCTTCCGTCCCTACGAGGAGACTCCGTGGCCACCGACGCACCGCCCCCCTCGAAAGAGCAACACAAACTCCCCTCACCGGAGGAGTTCACCGAGGTGCAGCAGAGCGCGGAGTTCGGTGAACTGCGCCGCTCCTACCGCTCCTTCGCCTTTCCGCTGACCGTCGCCTTCATCGCCTGGTACCTGCTGTACGTGCTGCTGTCGAACTACGCGGGCGGCTTCATGGGCACCAAGCTGTTCGGCAACATCAACGTCGCCTTCGTCTTCGGCGTCGCCCAGTTCGTCACCACGTTCCTCATCGCCTGGTGGTACTCGAAGCACGCCGCCGCGAAGCTCGACCCCAAGGCCGAGGCCATCAAGTCCCGGATGGAGGGCGGCGCATGAGCACCGCACAGCAGACCCTGCTCGCCGCGAACGAGGCCAGCGAGCACCGCCCGCTGATCATCACCCTGTTCGCGCTGTTCGTCCTCGCCACCCTCGGCATCACCGTCTGGGCCGGCCGGCAGACCAAGGACGCCGCCGACTTCTACGCCGGCGGCCGCCAGTTCAGCGCCTTCCAGAACGGCCTCGCCGTCTCCGGCGACTACATGTCCGCCGCGTCCTTCCTCGGCATCGCCGGCGCCATCGCCATCTTCGGCTACGACGGCTTCCTGTACTCCATCGGCTTCCTGGTCGCCTGGCTGGTCGCCCTGCTCCTGGTGGCCGAGCCGCTGCGCAACTCCGGCCGCTACACCATGGGCGACGTCCTCGCCTACCGCATGCGCCAGCGCCCGGTCCGCACCGCCGCCGGCACCTCCACGATCGTCGTGTCGATCTTCTACCTGCTGGCCCAGATGGCCGGCGCGGGCGTCCTCGTCTCGCTGCTGCTCGGGATCACCTCCGACGCGGGCAAGATCCTCATCGTCGCCCTGGTCGGCCTCCTGATGATCGTCTACGTCTCCATCGGCGGCATGAAGGGCACCACCTGGGTGCAGATGGTCAAGGCCGTGCTGCTCATCGGCGGCACCCTCCTGATCACCTTCCTGGTGCTGCTGAAGTTCGACTTCAACATCTCCGACCTGCTCGGCACCGCCGCCGAGAACAGCGGCAAGGGCGCCGCCTTCCTGGAGCCCGGCCTCCAGTACGGCGCCACCGGCACCTCCAAGCTGGACTTCATCTCCCTGGGCATCGCCCTCGTGCTCGGCACCGCCGGCCTGCCGCACATCCTGATCCGCTTCTACACCGTGCCCAACGCCAAGGCCGCCCGGAAGTCCGTGAACTGGGCCATCGGCATCATCGGCGCCTTCTACCTGATGACCATCGCCCTCGGCTTCGGCGCCGCCGCGCTGATCTCCCAGGACGAGATCATCGCCTCCAACCCGTCCGGCAACACCGCCGCGCCACTGCTCGCCCTGCACCTGGGCGGCGTCGACTCGGCCTGGGGCGCGATCCTGCTCGCCACGATCTCGGCGGTCGCCTTCGCGACGATCCTCGCCGTGGTCGCCGGCCTCACCCTCGCCTCGTCGTCGTCCTTCGCGCACGACATCTACGCCAACGTCATCCGCAAGGGGCAGGCCTCCGGCGCCGAGGAGGTCCGCGCGGCCCGCTGGGCGACCGTCGCCATCGGCATCGTCTCCATCGGCCTGGGCGCCCTGGCCCGCGACCTGAACGTGGCGGGCCTGGTCGCCCTCGCCTTCGCCGTCGCGGCCTCCGCCAACCTGCCGACGATCCTCTACAGCCTGTTCTGGAAGCGGTTCACCACCCAGGGCGCCCTGTGGTCGATCTACGGCGGCCTGATCGTCGCCGTCGGCCTGGTGCTGTTCTCGCCCGTGGTCTCCGGCGACCCCAAGGCGATGTTCCCCGAGGTCGACTTCGCCTGGTTCCCGCTGAAGAACCCGGGCATCATCTCCATCCCGTTCGGCTTCCTCATGGGCTGGCTCGGCACGGTCCTGTCCAAGGAGGAGCCCGACGCCAAGAAGTACGCCGAGCTGGAGGTCAGGTCCCTGACCGGCACCGGCGCCCACTGAGCACGACCCTCCACCCGCGGCCGCGTCGTAGGAACCTCCAGGTCCCTGCGGCGCGGTCGCGTCCCACGTCGTGGGATCGGGTCTGTGGCGTTGTCAGCGGTGTCACGTAGGCTCACAGGAGTCGGAGAACCAGTGCTCCGGGCACGATCCGCGTCGAGGGAGGGGGCCCACGTGCTCATCGACACCTACGGCCGAGTGGCCACCGACCTGAGGGTCTCGCTGACCGACCGCTGCAACCTGCGGTGCACGTACTGCATGCCCGAGGAAGGCCTGCAGTGGCTGGCCAAGCCGGATCTGCTCACCGACGACGAGATCGTCCGCCTGATCGGCATCGCGGTCACGTCCCTCGGGATCGAGGAGGTCCGCTTCACCGGCGGCGAGCCCCTGCTGCGCCCCGGCCTGGTCGGCATCGTCGAGCGCGTGGCCGCCCTGGAACCCCGCCCCCAGATGTCGCTGACCACCAACGGCATCGGCCTCAAGCGCACGGCGGCGGCCCTGAAGGCGGCGGGCCTGGACCGCGTCAACGTCTCCCTGGACACGCTCCGTCCCGACGTCTTCAAGACCCTCACCCGCCGTGACCGCCACAAGGACGTCATCGAGGGCCTGCACGCCGCCCGTGACGCCGGTCTGACCCCGGTCAAGGTCAACTCGGTCCTCATGCCGGGGCTCAACGACGACGAGGCCCCCGACCTCCTCGCCTGGGCCGTGGAGCACGAGTACGAGCTGCGGTTCATCGAGCAGATGCCCCTGGACGCCCAGCACGGCTGGAAGCGCGACGGCATGATCACGGCAGGCGACATCCTGGCCTCCCTGCGCACCCGCTTCGAGCTGACGCCCGAGGGCGAGGAGAAGCGCGGCTCGGCCCCGGCGGAGCGCTGGCTCGTCGACGGCGGCCCGCACGTGGTCGGTGTGATCGCCTCGGTCACCCGCCCGTTCTGCGCGGCCTGCGACCGCACCCGCCTCACCGCCGACGGTCAGGTACGCACCTGCCTGTTCGCACGGGAGGAGACGGACCTGCGCGCCGCGCTGCGCTCGGGCGCCCCGGACGAGGAGATCGCCCGCGTCTGGCGCCTGGCGATGTGGGGCAAGAAGGCGGGCGCGGGCCTGGACGACCCGGCGTTCGTGCAGCCGGACCGCCCCATGTCGGCGATCGGCGGCTGACGGGCTAGGCGGTCTCTTCCCACTCCCGGAGGAGGACCACGTCCTTCAGGAATCCCCGCACCCCGAGGAACTGCGACAGGTGCTCGCGGTGCTCCTCACAGGCCAGCCACGTCTTGCGCCGCTCCGGCGTATGGATCTTCGGGTTGTTCCAGGCGAGGACCCACACCGCGTCGACACGGCAGCCCTTCGCGGAACAGATGGGCGTCTCGTCACTCACAGGTTCATCTCACCACTGCACACAGAAAAGGCGACGCCGAGCAGCCACGGGGGGAGCTGCCCGGCGTCGGTCCGTCGCTCCGACGGGGGATGCGGAGCGCGTACGAAGTATGTCACGGGTAACCCCGGGCCCGGCACTGGAACAACATGATTGATCTGAGCTTTTCCTGAGCTTGGCGGGAAGGCGACTTCCGTTTGCGAGCGCGACCAGCCCGCCCCGCGGCGCCCCTACCGCTCGGGAGATTCGCCGCGCGCCCCCGGCGCCGTCCCCGAAACGGCGTCTTCCGCCGCGGATTCCGCCCGGCCGTCCTCGGGCCCGGCCGGCGCGATCATCGGCCGCACCGGCGGTGCCACGAACGTCGACGGCAGGGACGGCGCGTTCTCGCGCCCGGCGTTCGCGATCACCACCGCGATGTACGGCAGCACCAGTCCGAGCACCAACGCCACGACGGCCACGTGCCGTTCGACGTTCCACAGGACCGCCGCCAGGATGACCGAGATCGTGCGGACCGTCATCGAGATCACGTACCTGCGCTGCCGCCCGCGCACGTCCTCCTGCAGCCCCGCCCGGGCGCCGGTGATCCGGAAAACCTGGACGTTGCCGCCGCCATGCTGCTTCCGCATCGCATTCCACCATCCGCCCGTATCGGACCGTCCCCGCCCCGTAGCCGCCCCGGGCCGGTGGGGGGTGACCGACCAGGACACATCCCACGTTACGCCGCGGCTGCGTCCGCTACGAGACCGGGGCCGGTCCGGCCGATGCGCACGGCCTGCGCCGTACCGCGTACGGAGTCGTCGGCATGCGGCGTAGGGCGGCTGGGCCGACACTGGCCGTAGTGCTCAGGTCGAGCCGGACGAGGAGGCACCGATGGGCTGGTTGTGGGCGATCATCGTGGGACTGGTGCTCGGTCTGATCGCCAAGGCGATCATTCCGGGCAAACAGCACGTACCGCTGTGGCTGACGGTCATCCTGGGCATGATCGGCGGTATCGCCGGCAACGCCATCGCCCGGGCGGCAGGCGTCGACGCCACAGCCGGCATCGACTGGTGGCGGCACGTCTTCCAGCTGGTCATGGCGGTCATCCTCGTCGGTCTCGGCGACCGGGCCTGGACGGCGGTCAGGGGGAGCAGACGCAGGGCATGACGGGCGCACGGCGAAGGGGCGGCCTCCGGCACCGGAGGCCGCCCCTTCGCCGTGCGTGCTCAGCCGCCCGTGACCTCGACCGCGGCCAGGTTCTTCTTGCCCCGGCGCAGCACCAGCCAGCGGCCGTGCAGCAGGTCCTCCCGGGCCGGGACGGCGTCCTCGGCGGCGACCTTGACGTTGTTCACGTACGCGCCGCCCTCCTTGACCGTGCGGCGCGCGGCCGACTTGCTGGCGACCAGGCCGACCTCGGCGAACAGGTCGACGGCCGGGGCCAGCTCGGCCACCTGGATGTGCGGCACCTCGGACAGGGCCGCGGCCAGCGTCCGCTCGTCCAGCTCCGCCAGCTCGCCCTGCCCAAAGAGGGCCTTCGACGCGGCGATCACGGCGGCCGTCTGGTCGGCGCCGTGCACCAGCGTCGTCAGCTCCTCGGCCAGCGCCCGCTGCGCGGCCCGTGCCTGCGGACGCTCCTCCGTCTGCCTCTCCAGCTCCTCCAGCTCCGCGCGGGAGCGGAAGGACAGGATGCGCATGTACCGCGAGATGTCCCGGTCGTCCACGTTCAGCCAGAACTGGTAGAACGCGTACGGCGTCGTCATCTCCGGGTCGAGCCAGACGGCACCGCCCTCGGTCTTGCCGAACTTGGTGCCGTCCGCCTTCGTCATCAGCGGCGTCGCCAGCGCGTGCACGGTCGCGTCCGGCTCCAGACGGTGGATCAGGTCCAGGCCCGCCGTGAGGTTGCCCCACTGGTCGCTGCCGCCCTGCTGGAGCGTGCAGCCGTAGCGCCGGTAGAGCTGGAGGAAGTCCATGCCCTGCAGGAGCTGGTAGCTGAACTCCGTGTAGCTGATGCCCTCGGAGGACTCCAGGCGGCGGGCCACGGAGTCCTTCGTCAGCATCTTGTTGACGCGGAAGTGCTTGCCGATGTCCCTCAGGAACTCGATCGCGGAGAGGTCCCGCGTCCAGTCGAGGTTGTTGACCATGACGGCCGCGTTCTGACCCTCGAAGTCGAGGAACGGCTCGATCTGGGCGCGCAGCCTGTCGACCCAGCCGCCGACCGTCTCCGGGTCGTTCAGCGTGCGCTCCGCCGTCGGGCGGGGGTCGCCGATCAGGCCCGTGGCTCCGCCGACCAGCGCCAGCGGCCGGTGACCGGCCTGCTGGAGCCGGCGCACGGTGAGCACCTGCACCAGGTGCCCCACGTGCAGCGACGGCGCGGTCGGGTCGAAACCGCAATAGAACGTGACGGGACCGTCCGCGAGCGCCTTGCGCAAAGCGTCCTCGTCAGTGGACAGGGCGAACAGCCCGCGCCACTTCAGCTCGTCGACGATGTCCGTCACGGTTCTCGTATCTCCTTGATTGGCCTCGTGGTGGGTACGAGGTTATACGCCCTGGCTGACAGAGCTCATATTGAAGTCGGGCACCCGCAGGGCCGGCATCGCGGCCCTGGTGAACCAGTCGCTCCACTCCCTCGGCAGCGTCCTCTCCGTCCGCCCCGCCTCGGTCGCCCGCCCCAGCAGGCCCACCGGGGACTCGTTGAACCTGAAGTTGTTCACCTCGCCCGTCACCTCGCCGTTCTCGACCAGGTAGACGCCGTCCCGGGTCAGGCCGGTCAGCAGCAGGGTCGCCGGGTCGACCTCGCGGATGTACCACAGGCAGGTCAGCAGCAGCCCGCGCTCGGTGTTCGCCACCATCTCGTCCAGGGAGCGGTCCTCGCCCCCGTCCAGGATCAGGTTCTCGATGCCCGGCGCCACGGGCAGCCCGGTCAGGCCCGCGCTGTGGCGGCTGGTCGTCAGGTGCCGCAGCTCGCCCTCGCGCATCCACTCGGTGGCCGTCAGCGGCAGCCCGTTGTCGAACACCGACTGGTCGCCGCCCGAGGAGTGCGCGATCACGAAGGGCGCCGTCTCCAGGCCGGGCTCGTACGGGTCGCTGCGCAGGGTCAGCGGCAGGTCGGTCAGCTTCTCGCCGACCCGCGTGCCACCGCCCGGCTTGGAGAACACCGTGCGTCCCTCGACCGCGTCCCGGCCCGACGCCGACCACAGCTGGTAGATCAGCAGGTCCGCCACCGCCGTCGGCGGCAGCAGCGTCTCGTACCGTCCCGCGGGCAGCTCCACGCGCCGCTCGGCCCAGCCGAGCCGCACGGCCAGCTCGGCGTCCATGGCGGCCGGGTCGACGTCCTTGAAGTCCCGCGTGGAACGCCCGGCCCACGCCGACCGGGTCCGGTCGGGCGACTTGGCGTTCAGCTCCAGCGTGCCCTTCGGCTGGTCGTGCCGCAGCCGCAGCCCCGTGGAGGTGCCCACGTAGGACGACACCAGTTCGTGGTGGGCGAAGCCGTACAGCTCGCGGCCGCCCGCACGCGCGCGTGCGAAGGCCTCGCCGAGCGCCGGAGCGAAGTCGGCGAACACGGCCGAGGACGTCTCGGCGGGCGCCTCCGTGAAGTCCGGCGACCGGTCCACGCCCGTGACCAGCGGCTGCGCGTCCTCCGCGGGCCCCGCGCCCCGCGCGGCGGCCTCCGCCGCCCGCACCAGGGGCTCCAGCTCGTCGGCGGTGACGGCGGACCGGGACACCACCCCCGAGGCGGTGCCCTCCGTGCCGTCCACCGTGGCGATCACCGTGAGGGTGCGCCCACGGGTGACGCCGTTCGTCGTCAGGGCGTTGCCCGCCCAGCGCAGATTGGCGGAGGAGTGCTCGTCGGCGATGACGACACAGCCGTCCGCCCGGGACAGTTCGAGGGCGCGCTCGACGACCTCGTGGGGCTTGCTGGTGCGCGCGCTCATCGACCGGCCTCCTGGGTCGTGTTGAGGATGTTGACGCCCTTGAACAGCGCCGAGGGACAGCCGTGCGACACGGCGGCGACCTGGCCCGGCTGGGCCTTGCCGCAGTTGAAGGCGCCGCCCAGGACATAGGTCTGCGGCCCGCCGACGGCGGACATCGAGCCCCAGAAGTCCGTGGTGGTCGCCTGGTAGGCCACGTCGCGCAGCTGCCCGGCGAGCCGGCCGTTCTCGATGCGGTAGAAGCGCTGCCCGGTGAACTGGAAGTTGTAGCGCTGCATGTCGATCGACCAGGACCGGTCCCCGACGACGTAGATGCCGCGCTCCACGCCCCCGATCAGGTCCTCGGTCGACATCCCCGCCGGGTCCGGCTGCAGCGACACGTTGGCCATGCGCTGGACCGGCACATGGCCGGGGGAGTCGGCGAAGGCGCAGCCGTTGGACCGCTCGAAGCCCGTCAGCCTCGCGATCCGCCGGTCGAGCTGGTAGCCGACGAGCGTGCCGTTCCTGACCAGGTCCCAGGACTGGCCCTCGACGCCCTCGTCGTCGTAGCCGATGGTGGCCAGGCCGTGCTCGGCGGTGCGGTCGCCGGTGACGTTCATCAGCTCCGAGCCGTAGCGCAGCTTGCCCAGCTGGTCGAAGGTGGCGAAGGAGGTGCCGGCGTAGGCGGCCTCGTAGCCGAGCGCCCGGTCGAGTTCGGTGGCGTGGCCGATGGACTCGTGGATGGTCAGCCACAGGTTGGACGGGTCGACCACCAGGTCGTACAGGCCCGGTTCGACGCTCGGCGCGCGCATCTTCTCGGCGAGCAGCTCCGGGATCCGCTCCAGCTCGCCCTCCCAGTCCCAGCCGGTGCCGCGCAGGTACTCCCAGCCCCGCCCGACGGGCGGCGCGAGCGTGCGCATCGAGTCGAACTCGCCGCTGGACTCGTCCACCGCGACGGCGTTGAACACCGGGTGCAGCCGCACCCGCTGCTGCGTGGTGACGGTCCCGGCCGTGTCGGCGTAGAACTTGTTCTCGTGGACGGTGAGCAGCGAGGCGTCGACGTGGTCGACCCCGCGCGCCGCGAGCAGCCGCGCGCTCCATTCGGCGATCAGCCCGGCCTTCTCCTCGTCCGGCACGGTGAACGGGTCGATCTCGTACGAGGAGATCCACGTCCTGTCGGCGTGCACCGGCTCGTCGGCGAGTTCCACGCGCTCCTGCGAGCCGGCCGCCTTGATCACCTGGGCGGACAGCTTCGCCATGGCCACCGCCTGCCCGGCGACCCTGGCGGCGGCGTCCATGGTCAGGTCGACACCGGACGCGAAGCCCCAGGTGCCGCCGTGCACCACCCGCACCGCGTACCCCAGGTCGGTGGTGTCCGACGACCCGGCGGGCTTGGCGTCCCGGAACCGCCAGGAGGCGCTGCGCACCCGTTCGAACCGGAAGTCCGCGTGCTCGGCGCCCAGCGCACGCGCGCGTGCCAGGGCCGCGTCGGCGAGGGCGCGTAGGGGGAGGGCCGTGAAGGCCTCGTCGATGGTATGAGGCACCGCCGTCTCTTTCTGTCGAGGTGACCGTGGTTGCCGTTCTCGGTGTCTTGCTGACTGCTCCGATCATGTCGCCCATCCCGCGCGCGGGCCACGACTTTCCGCACCGATGACCACGGTCTTCTGTAGGGACCCGACAGTGAGGTCCCTGCGCCACTGTCGGTGCCCGATTGTCCGAGGGTGTGCCGGGACCGATAGGTTTTCGGGGAAGCCGCCTGTCATCGCCGCCTGTCGTCCAGGCGCCCGGGCGGGGTACCAGACCGCTACCGAAAGGGTGATCCGTTGAGCCGCTCGGTTCTCGTCACCGGAGGCAACCGGGGCATCGGCCTCGCCATCGCCCGCGTTTTCGCCGATGCCGGCGACAAGGTCGCCATCACGTACCGCTCGGGCGAGCCGCCGGCCGCCCTGACGGAGCTGGGCTGCCTGGCCGTCAAGTGCGACATCACCGACGCCGAGCAGGTGGAGCAGGCCTACAAGGAGATCGAGGAGGCCCACGGCCCCGTCGAGGTCCTGGTCGCCAACGCCGGCATCACCAAGGACCAGCTCCTGATGCGGATGTCCGAGGAGGACTTCACCTCGGTCGTCGACACGAACCTCACCGGCACCTTCCGTGTCGTCAAGCGGGCCAACCGCGGCATGCTGCGCGCCAAGAAGGGCCGCGTCGTGCTGATCTCGTCGGTCGTCGGGCTGCTCGGCTCCGCGGGGCAGTCCAACTACGCCGCCTCCAAGGCCGCCCTGGTCGGCTTCGCGCGGTCCCTCGCCCGGGAGCTGGGCTCGCGCAACATCACCTTCAACGTCGTCGCACCCGGCTTCGTCGACACCGACATGACCAAGGTGCTCACCGACGAGCAGCGCTCCGGCATCGTGGCGCAGGTGCCGCTCGGGCGGTACGCCCAGCCGGAGGAGATCGCCGCGGCCGTGCGGTTCCTCGCCTCGGACGACGCCTCGTACATCACTGGAGCCGTCATCCCGGTTGACGGCGGACTGGGAATGGGTCACTGATCACCATGAGCGGAATTCTCGAGGGCAAGCGCGTCCTGATCACCGGTGTGCTGACGGAGGCCTCCATCGCCTTCCACACCGCCAAGCTGGCCCAGGAGCAGGGCGCCGAGGTCATCCTCACGGCGTTCCCGCGGCCCACGCTCACCGAGCGCATCGCCAGGAAGCTCCCCAAGCCCGTCAAGGTCATCGAGCTGGACGTGACCAACGACGAGCACCTCGCGCGCCTGGCCGACGTCGTCGGCGAGGAGCTCGGCGGCCTCGACGGCGTCGTGCACTCCATCGGCTTCGCCCCCCAGGACGCCCTCGGCGGCAACTTCCTGAACACCCCGTTCGAGTCGGTCGCCACCGCCATGCACGTCTCGGCGTACTCCCTGAAGTCGCTGACCATGGCCTGCCTGCCGCTGATGCAGAACGGCGGCTCGGTCGTCGGCCTGACCTTCGACGCGCAGTTCGCCTGGCCGCAGTACGACTGGATGGGCCCGGCCAAGGCCGCCCTGGAGGCCACCAGCCGCTACATGGCCCGCGACCTGGGCAAGCAGAACATCCGCTGCAACCTGGTCTCGGCGGGCCCGCTCGGCTCGATGGCCGCCAAGTCCATCCCGGGCTTCAGCGAGCTGGCGTCCGTGTGGGACTCGCGCTCCCCGCTGGAGTGGGACCTGAAGGACCCGGAGCCGGCCGGCCGCGGCGTCGTCGCGCTGCTGAGCGACTGGTTCCCGAAGACCACCGGCGAGATCATCCACGTGGACGGCGGTCTGCACGCCATCGGCGCCTGACCCTCCCCGTACGCCTCTCGTAGGCCCGGACGCCCCGTTCCCCGCACGCGCGGGGAGCGGGGCGTCACCCGTTCGGCGCAGCAGTCCGGGCGGTACGGGCCGCACCTGGGCAGTCTGGGAGACGCGTTCACCACGCGAGCCCCTCCCCAGCACGGCCGAGGAGGTCCCCTTGTGCGCTTGTCCCGCCGAACGGCCTCACTGTCCCTCGCCGTCGCTCTCGTGATGACCCTGGCGTACGAGGCGGTGCCCCACACGCGCGTGCCCGCCGCCGAGCGGGAGCGGACGGACCCGTTCGGGGCCGCCTGCCGCATCCGGGTCACCGGCTCCACGGTGACCGCGTACTGCCACAACCCCTATCCGGAGACCGACCGGGTGAGCCTGCACGTCGAGTGCGCCCGCTGGTGGGACCTCGACACCGACAGCGCGCCGGTGGCGGCCGCGCCCGCCCAGACCGTGCGGCTGGCCGGGCGCTGCTGGAAGGAGGTCGACGAGGTGTGGGTCAGCCACCGGAAGGGGAGCTGATCCCGCCCAGGCGGCACAGGAACGGATAGCGGGCGGCCTCCGTCGCCGCCTGCTCCGCGTCGCCCGCGCGGATCGCGTCGAGCAGCCGGCCGTGGTCCATGTGCGTCTCCGGGGTCAGCTCCTCGCCGACGTCCTCGCGCAGCCAGTCCCGCAGCACCTCGCCGAGGTCCGCGTACATGGCCGTCATCACGTCGTTGTGCGAGGCGGACACCACGGCCAGGTGGAAGGTCGCGTCCGCGGTCACGAACGCCTCCTTGTCACCCGACTCCCAGGCCTCCTCACGCCGCAGCAGCAGCGCGTCGAGCTGCTTGAGGTCCTTCTCCGTACGCCGCTCGGCGGCCAGCCGGGCGGCCGCCGACTCCAGCGTGGAGCGCAGCTCGGCGATGTGCCGGGGGTCGGCGTCGGCGAACCGCCGCTGCATCACCCCCGCCAGCTCGCTCGTCGCCACGACGTACGTGCCCGAGCCCTGGCGGATGTCCAGCAGGCCGTTGTGCGACAGCGCCCGGACGGCCTCACGGACGGTGTTGCGGGCGACGCCGAGCTGCTCGACCAGCTCGGGCTCCGTCGGGATGCGGGAGCCGACGGGCCACTCGCCCGAGGTGATCTGGGCCCGCAGCGCGGCGATGACCTGCTCGGACAGGGCCGAACGTCGGGGATGGCTCAGGGGCATGGGCTCACCTTCGCACGAACGGCGGCCCGGAGGGTGTCCGGGGGCCGGACCGGAGTGGACAGTCAATCATCCCATGATTCTATGATGGGCCTCATGGCTCCTGAGGACACCCGGACGACGACGCGGACGACATCCCGGGCGGCGGCACCCCCGGCCGTGCGCGGTTCCGCCGCGCACGGCACCGGGGAACCGGCCGGCGCGTCCCCGCGCGCGTGGACGGTGCGGCTGCTCGTCGTGGGCATCGTGCTGTCCGCGCTGAACCTGCGCCCGGCCATCACCAGCCTCGGCGCCCTCCTGGAGGAGGTGCGCGACGGGCTCGGCATGAGCGGCAGCGTGGCCGGGCTGCTCACCTCCGTGCCACCGCTGTGCTTCGCCGTCTTCGGTGTCATGGCCCCGCGACTGGCCCGCCGCTTCGGCGCGGGGGCGGTGGTGTGCGCCGGCATGGCCGCCATCGCCACCGGCCTGCTGGTGCGGCCGTACACCGGCAGCACGGCCGGCTTCCTGGCCGCCAGCGCCCTCGCGCTCATGGGCATCGCGGTCAGCAATGTGCTGATGCCGGTCATCGTCAAGCACTGGTTCCCCGACCGGGTCGGCTCCATGACCGGCCTGTACTCCATGGCCCTCGCGCTCGGCACGGCCCTCGCGGCCGCCGTGACGGTGCCCCTGACCGACGCGCTCGGCGGGAACTGGCAGTCGGGCCTGTCCCTGTGGGCGGCACTGGCCGTGGCGGCGGTCCTGCCGTGGCTCCCGTTCGTCCGTGGCCGCGCAACGGGGCCCGGCGCGGGGGACGGGGCCGGGGAGCGGGGGGCGGGCGACGGCGCTGCCGTACCGGGCGACGGCGCTGCCCTGCCGGGGGATGCCAGGGGCGTGGCGGACGGTGCCGGGGGCGAGGCGGACGGTGCCGACTCCGTCCTCAGCGGTGCCGGGTCCGAGCGGGACGGTGCGTCCGGCGGCACGCGTGCCGGGGCCGCACCGGGCCCCGCGCGCGGGGCGGTCCCGCCGTTGCGGATCACGCGCAGCCGCACCGCCTGGGCCCTGGCCGTCTTCTTCGGGCTCCAGGCCACCGCCGCCTACATCACCATGGGCTGGATGGCGCAGATCTTCCGGGACGCCGGTGTCCCCGCCGGTACCGCGGGTCTGCTGCTGGCGGTCACCATGGTCATGGGCGTGCCCCTGGCCTTCGTGATACCCCGTCTGGCCACGCGGCTGCCCCACCAGGGCCCCATCGTGCTCGTCCTGGGCGTCTGCGGCCTCGCCGGCTATGCCGGGCTGTACCTCGCACCCGCCGCCGGAGCCTGGGCCTGGGCCGTGCTGCTCGGCATGGCGAACTGCGCCTTCCCGCTCGCCCTGACCATGGTCGGCATGCGGGCGAGGACGGGACCGGGCGTGGCCCAGCTCTCCGCCTTCGCCCAGAGCACCGGCTACCTGATCTCCATCCCGGGGCCGCTCCTGATCGGCGTCCTCTACCAGCACAGCGGCGGCTGGGGCCTGCCGATCGCGCTGATGAGCGCCCTGATGATCCCGCAGATGGTGGTCGGCTTCCTGGCCGGCCGGAACCGCACCGTGGAGGACGAGGCGGGCCGCTGAGCCGCCGGGGCCCGACCCCCGGACGCGCGGCGCGCCGGGCGGGTGCGAGACTTGGCCCATGCCAGTGCTCGACCCGAATCCCCAGCACGGTCAGAAGAAGATGCTGCTCGTCTTCGGCGCCTTCTTCGCGATCTTCATCGTCATCGCCGTCATCGCGACCATCGCCTCACCGTGAACCGGCCCGCCGGCGCCCCCCCGCGCACGGTGGGGCTAGCCCCCCTGTCCCCTAGGGGGTGAGGGTCAGGGTCAAGTGGGTGGATCACCGGATGGGTTGGCGCCCGCGCCTTCCGTAGCTTCGAGGTGTGACCACGCCAGACGGGTCACCGGCCGTACGAAGAGCGGAGGCAGACATGTCGGCTCCTGTGCACACCCCGCCCCACCCGGCGACCCGGGCCGGTGCCGACAGCCGCCTGCCCTGGTGGGCCCTCGCCCTCCCGGCGCTCGCCTTCACCACCCTGCTCCTGCTGATGCTGCACCCGTCCGAGGCCCACGCGGCCACCGGGGATCCCGCCATCACCCAGCTCCTCGATCAGCTCATCGAGCGGATACGGCAGCTCACAGCCCGCTGAGCACGGCCGGAGCCGGCGGTCAACTCCCTGCGCCCTGTGGCGTGTTTCATGCGAAGCTGGATCTCATGAGCGTCGCAGAACCCCGCAGGATTGTCCTCTTCCGCCATGCGAAAGCCGACTGGCCGCAGGTGACCGATCACGAGCGTCCGCTCGCCGACCGGGGCCGTATGGACGCGGCGGAGGCCGGGCGCCGGCTCGCCGACACCGGCGTCCCCTTCGATCTGGCCCTGTGCTCCACCGCCGTCCGCACCCGGGAGACCTGGAAGCTGGCCGTCCAGGAGTTCCCGCAGCGGCCGAAAACCGTCTACGAGGAGCGGATCTACGAGGCTTCGCCGGGTGAGCTGATCGCCGTGCTCAACGAGACCCCCGACGACGTGCGGAACCTCCTCATGATCGGCCACAATCCCGGCATCCAGGGCCTCGCCGAGGTGCTGGCGGGCTCGGCCGAGGACGACGCCCGTGAGCGGATGGCCCGTCGCGGGTTCCCGGCCGCCGCCTTCGCCGTGCTGTCGTTCACGGGGGCGTGGAAGAGCCTCGAGCCGGGCGTGGCCACACTGCGGGACTACTGGGCGCCGGCCGAGTGACCCGCTCCGCGTGAGCCGGCCGGCCCGGCCGGCCCGTCCGGCGTGACGTCCACATGTGTGCGGGGCCCGGCGCCGACCCGGCGCCGGGCTCTCCTGAGCGGTTCAGGGATGCAGGGGACTCAGGGGTCCAGGGGTTCAGACCGTCTCGACGGTGTCCGCCGCCTCGACCTCTTCGCGCGTGATGCCGAGCAGATACAGCACCGTGTCCAGGAAGGGGAAGTTCACCGCGGCGTGCGCGGCCTCACGGACCACCGGCTTGGCGTTGAAGGCCACGCCCAGACCGGCCGCGTTCAGCATGTCCAGGTCGTTCGCCCCGTCACCGATCGCCACCGTCTGCGACAGCGGCACGCCCGCCTCCGCCGCGAACCGGCGCAGCAGCCGCGCCTTGCCCGCGCGGTCGACGATCTCGCCGGTGACCCTGCCCGTCAGCCTGCCGTCGACGATCTCCAGCGTGTTGGCCTGGGCGAAGTCCAGCCCGAGCCGCTCCTTCAGGTCGTCCGTGACCTGGGTGAAGCCGCCCGACACGACACCCACCTGGTAGCCCAGCCGCTTCAGCGTGCGGATCAGGGTGCGCGCGCCGGGCGTCAGCCGCACCTCGCTGCGCACCTTGTCCACGACGGAGGCGTCCAGCCCTTCCAGCAGCGCCACGCGCGCGTGCAGTGACTGCTCGAAGTCCAGCTCCCCGCGCATCGCGGCCGCCGTCACCTCGGCGACCTTGTCCTCACAGCCGGCGTGCGCGGCGAACAGCTCGATGACCTCGTCCTGGATGAGCGTCGAGTCGACGTCCATGACGACCAGGCGCTGCGCGCGCCGGTAGAGGCCGGCGGCGACCACCGCCACGTCGACGCCGAGCTTCGCCGCGTCGGTGACCAGCGCGGTCCGCAGCGGCTCGGTCTCCACACCGGAGACGGCGAACTCGACGGCGGTGACCGGGTACTTGGCGAGCCGGAAGATACGGTCGATGTTGCCGCCGGTCCTGGTGATCCGGGCGGCGATCGCCGCGGTGGCCTCCGCGGTGAGCGGGTGCCCGAGCACCGTGACCAGGGAGCGGCCCAGGCCGCGCGGCCGGTTGTCACCGAGGCCGGAGATGATCTCGGCCTGCATCTTCATCGACTCGGCCCAGCTGTGGACCGTCGCCCGCAGTCCGCCCTCCAGGCCGGGGGGCGGCTCGGTCACGAGCGCGCACAGCACCATTCGGCCACGGGTGACCACCTGCTCGATGTCGACGACGTCGACGGAGTAGGCGGCGAGGGTGTCGAAGAGGCCGGCCGTGATGCCGGGCCTGTCCTTGCCGAAGATCTTGACCAGCAGGGTGGGGACGTCGGCAGGGACATCGGAAGGCGAGGTCTGCGAAGCGCTCATGGTGCTTCCACCGTATCCGGCGGGCACACCGCACCGCCCCCGAGGTCCGCCTGGCGGACACGGAACAGTGGGTGTCGGGAGGGTGGCGTGAACCTTGCGCGCGAGGGCCGGGGGCCCGGGGAGCGGCCGGCGACCGGAGGGCTTCACCGGCCGCCGCGCGGTGTCCGCGGCGGTGGGGGAGGGGGCGGCGGGGGCGGAGGCCACTCGTCCGGCCGGGCGGGCGGGCCGTTCCCTTTCCTCGGCCCGGGGGACTTCCGGGGCCCGCGCGGGGGAGGCCCGACGGGCCGTACGACCGTGGGGGCGCCGTAGATGCCGTCGTCCTCGGGCGCGGCCGAGTCGTCCTCCGGGCCGGCGGGGTCGTTCCGGCGGCCGGCGGGGTCCTCCCGCGGCGGCGAGTCCTGCGGCCGGGCGTCCTCCGGCTCCCGCAGTCCGTCGGGGACGCGCAGATAGGGATTGGTGGCCGGGTTCGGCGGACGGTACGGCGTCCCCGGCGCGTAGGGTCCCGCCTCCCCGCCGTGGGCCCCCGGCCCAAGCCCTCCGAGACGCCCGGCGTCGTGCCCGTGGGGAGCGGTGCGTCCCTCTGGCCCCACCCCCCCTGCTCCCGCCTCACCGGTCTCTGACCCGTGGTCCTGGGCGCTTTCGCGGTGCCCCGGCGGGGGGCTGTGTTCCCCGGGCCCCACCCATCCTGCTCCCGCCTCCCCGGTCCCTGCCCCGAAGTTCGGGGCGCTTTCCCGGTGCTCCTGAGGCGTGGCGCCGGCCCTCGGCCCCACCCACCCTGCTCCCGGCTGAGCGGCCTCCGGCCCGAGGCCCCCGGCGCCTTCGCGGTGCCCTCGGGGCGTGGCGCCGGCGCTCGGTCCCGCCCACCCCGCGCGCCTCTCACCGGCCCCGGCCCCGCCCCCGTCGCCGTAACCTGCGGGCCCGGGGCCGGCCGGTGACGTGGCAGTCGCCCCCGGCTCCGCGGCAGGACCAGCCCCCGGCCATGCCGCCAACCGTGCCCCCGACCCCGACCAGACCCCCAACCCCGATTCCGCCCTCGACCTCGACCCCTTACCCTCCCCGCGCGCCCCGCCCTGCACGCCCCGTGCCAGTGCGGTGGCCGACCGCCCCGCCACCCCGAACCCCCACGCCAGCAGCGCTCCCGCACCCCCGGCCCCCGTGCCCCACACCGCGCCGAGCAGCAGGGCCGTGCCGACGTGGCCGTGCAGGTCGATGCCCGCGCCGAACGCGTCGATGCCGAGGACGGACAGGGACGCGCTGACGGACACGTCGGTCAGCCAGGCGAGCAACGGCAGCCCGAGCGCGGTCACCGCCCCCAGCCGCAGCGCGCACCGGCCCACGAAAGCGCGAGCATCGGAACCGGGCGAGGCGGCACCAGAAGTCGCCGAGGCCGCACCGGAGTTCGGCGAGGTGGGACCAGAACCCGGCGGGGGAGCACCCGGGCTCCCCGAACCCGCACCTCCCACTACCGGCGTCCGTACCGCCGTCAGCACCCCGGCCAGCAGCATCATCAGCGCCGCCGCCACGCCCAGCAGCCACACCCGGCCGTCCAGCTCGGCCAGCCGCCCCAGCGTCACCGGCCGGTCCGTGCCCGAGCCGAGCAGGTCGTCCAGGGGGTCCGGCAGGAAGCGGGTCAGCTCGCCCGTGGCCCGGCCGTCCCACGGCACGAACAGGCCCAGCGGGACGCCGAGCCACACCCCGTTCGGCGCCCCGAGCAGCGCCGCCCCGGCGACGCGGCGCGGATGGTCGTCGCCGATCGCCGCGTACGCCGCCGCCGCGAGCCCCGCCGCCACGGCCATCACCAGCACGGTCACCAGTGCCGACACCGCCGGCCGCACGACCCGGTGCACGGCCTCCCAGCCCGGCGGCAGCGGCGTGCGGCGGGAGGCCAGCAGGGCGATGACGAGAACCCCGGCGGTCCATCCCAGCCCGCCGAGCAGCGTCGGCGCCGTGTCGACCGTGAAACCCACCGCCGCCCGCGCGTCGACCAGCTCTCCGAGCCGGTCCGGCAGCAGCCCGCCGATGTCCCCCAGCCCCGGCACCTCCACGCTCCCGCTGCCGCCGGGCACGTCGTCCAGCCCGAGCGACCCCCCGTCGATCGTGATCACATCGTGTCCCGCCCACACCAGCCCGCCCAGCATCGCCACGGACAGCGCGACCACCGCCCCGGCGCGGGCCAGGAGTTCGGCCGGTGCGATCACAACTCCCGCCGCACGCAAGGACCGCAGGAAGAACCACGACAGCAGCAGCGCCCCGACCAGGCTCACCCCCAGTGGCGTGATCTCGATGGCCGTGTCCGCCTCCGCGCCCGTCAGGCCGAACGCCGACACGTCACCGCTCGGCGTGACCGAGCCGCCCGCCGCGAGCGCCACCACCGCCGCGGTCATCGGCCCCAGCGAACCCGCCGCGTCCGCCTCCAGCAGCCGCAGGCCCAGCGCCGCCGTCCCCGCCATCCCGATCAACGCCCAGCTCACCGCGGCGACGGCGGACATCAGCACGTCCCCCCACGGCACGCGCGCACCGTCCCTCGCCGGCTCCACACCCGTCGCAGCACCCATGGCAGACCCCCCGATCCGCTCCGCGGCGGGAACACCGGGCAGGTCCCCCTCGCGTCGAAATACCACTCTCCGGCCCGTTTTCAACCCCGTCAACGGAATCCGCAGACGCGTGTGCGCGCGCTCTTCACAAGGCCCGACTTTCGGTCAGGGGGCCGCTCCTGAAATAGTTCCCCCCGATGTTCGACATCCCTAGACTCCCCATGTCGGGGGATAACTCGGGGGACAACTCAGTGGGGCATGGAGTGCCGGAACTCGTACTGGAATCAAACGGACGTACCTGGACGCTCGATCCGTCCAGGGCATACACCCTCGGACGTGATCCGCAGGGGGACGTCGTCTTCGACGACGCCAGGGTCTCCTGGCGTCACGCCACGGTCAGCTTCAACGGCCGCAGTTGGGTCATCGAGGACCACGGCAGCACCAACGGCACGTTCGTGCAGGGGCAGCGCATCCACCAGATGGAGCTCGGCCCCGGCTCGGCGGTCAACCTGGGCAACGCGACCGACGGCCCGCGCCTGAACCTGTCCGGCGCCGCGGCCTCCGTCGCCGCGCCGCAGGCCCAGCCCCAGCAGCAGCCGTACGCGGCGCAGGGCGCGAACCCCGGCTGGGCGCAGCAGGCTCCCGCCCAGCAGACGCCGCCGCAGCAGCAGGCCGGCTGGCAGCAGTCGCAGCAGCCCGCGGCGCACATCCCGCAGCAGCAGGGCCCCGGCGGTGTCGCGGGGGCACCGCCGGTCTACGGCGACCGCAGCCCGACCACGTTCCACCAGTTCTCCCTCGGCCGCGTGATGCGCATCGGCCGTGCCCTGGAGAACGAGCTGGTCGTCTCGGACCTCCAGGTCTCGCGGCACCACGCCGAGTTTCACGCCACGCCCGACGGGCGCATGGAGATCCGCGACCTCGGTTCGCACAACGGCACGTACGTCAACGGCCAGCCGATCCCCAAGGGCGGTTCGCAGCTGCTCGGTCCGGCCGACGTCGTCGGCGTCGGTCACTCGACGTTCCGGATCGTCGGCGACCGTCTCGAGGAGTTCGTCGACACCGGTGAGGTGTCCTTCTCCGCCCGCCACCTGACCGTCACGGTCGACGGCGGCAAGCAGATCCTCAAGGACGTCTCGTTCGGCGTCCCGGAGAAGTCGCTGATCGCGGTCATCGGCCCGTCGGGCTCCGGCAAGTCCACCCTGCTCAAGGCGCTCACCGGCTACCGGCCCGCCAACCAGGGCGAGGTCCTCTACGACAACCGGAACCTCTACAAGCAGTTCGCCGAGCTGCGCCAGCGCATCGGTCTGGTCCCGCAGGACGACATCCTGCACAAGGAGCTGACCGTCAAGAAGGCCCTCAAGTACGCGGCCAAGCTGCGCTTCCCCGCCGACACCACGGGGGCCGAGCGCGAGGCCCGGATCGACGAGGTGCTGCGCGAGCTCAAGCTCGACATCCACAAGGACAAGAAGGTCACGTCTCTCTCCGGCGGCCAGCGCAAGCGCGTCTCGGTCGCCCTGGAGCTGCTGACCAAGCCGTCGCTGATCTTCCTGGACGAGCCGACCTCCGGCCTCGACCCGGGCATGGACCGCGACGTCATGCAGCTGCTGCGCGGCCTCGCCGACGACGGCCGCACGGTCCTCGTCGTCACGCACTCCGTGGCCGAGCTGGCCCTGTGCGACAAGCTGCTGGTGATGGCGCCCGGCGGTGCCGTGGCCTACTTCGGTCCGCCCGAGGAGGCACTGAACTTCTTCGGCTACGACACCTGGGCCGACGTCTTCTCCGCCTTCGAGAACTACCGCGACTACGACTGGGCGGGCCGCTGGAAGGGCTCGCAGCACTACCAGATGTACGCCGCGGACCTGGACGCGGTGGCGCCGCAGTCCGTACAGGTTCCGCCGATGCAGGCGATGAAGCCGCCGAAGCCGCAGGGCTGGATGTCCCAGTTCGTCACGCTCGTCCGGCGGTACGTCTCGGTGATCGCGTCCGACAAGGGCTTCCTGGCCCTGATGGTGATCCTGCCGGCCGTGCTCGGCGCGGTGAGCCTGCTCATCGACGCGGACAAGGGCCTGCTGCCGAACCCGGCCAACCCGCAGACCGGCCGGATCATCCCGAACGGCACGGCCACCACGGTCCTGCTCATCCTCGCGGTCGGCGCCTGCTTCGCCGGCGCGGCGAACTCGGTCCGCGAGCTGATCAAGGAACGGGTCATCTACGAGCGGGAGCGCGCCACCGGCCTGTCCCGCTCGGCGTACCTGATGTCGAAGGTCTTCGTGCTCGGCATGATCACCGTGCTGCAGGGCCTGCTGGTCGGCGTCATCGGCTTCTCCAGCCGGGAGATCCCCGAGGAGGGGCTCGTCTTCGGCAGCGCCACCCTGCTGGAGCTGTCCGTGCCGATCATGGCGCTGGGCTTCACGTCCATGATGTTCGGCCTGATCATCTCCTCGCTGGTGAAGACCGCCGAGAAGACCATGCCGCTGCTGGTGATGTTCGCGATCATCCAGGTCGTCTTCACCGGGTGCCTGTTCGCGCTGCACGGCTCGATCGGCGTCAACCAGTTCTCGTTCCTGATGCCGTCGCGCTGGGCGGTCGCCGCCGCCGGTGCCACGCTGGACTTCAACAAGATCAGCCCGCCGGAGACCGCCGGGGACACCGACCCGCTGTGGGAGCACACGGTCGGAGCCTGGGCCATGGACATGGGCGCGCTGCTCGCGCTCGGCGTGGTCTGCGGCTTCTTCGTGGCCCGCTTCCTGCGCCGCCACGAGCCCGAGGTCATGCGCAAGTAGTCGCCTGCGCACCGCGCCCGAAGGGCGGCACCCCGTCAGGAGGGTGCCGCCCTTCGGCGTTCGTTCAGCGAAGCAGAGAGGTCCCGCGCCGGCCTCAGTACGCGCTGTCGACGTTGTCCATCGAGCCGTACTTGTCGGCCGCGTAGTTGCAGGCGGCGGTGATGTTGGCTACCGGGTCGTAGATGTCCCAGGAGGTGCCGGGGACGTGCCAGTGCTTGAAGGTCGGCGGGATGACCTGGAGCAGGCCCTTCGACGGGATGCCGTTGATGGCGTTGATGTCCCAGTTGTTGATGGCACGCGGGTTGCCCGAGGACTCGCGGATGATGTTGCGCTTGATGCCCTCGTAGGAGCCCGGGATCCCGTGCTTCTTCATGACGTCGAGGGACTCGCGGATCCAGCCGTCGAGGTTGTTCGGGTAGCTCTTCTGGGCGGCCTTCTTCACCTCGGCGCGCTTGGCGGCGCGGCTCGCGGCCTCCTTGGCCTGGCGCTCGGCCGCGGCCTTCTTCTTCGCGGCCTCGGCGGCGGCCTTCTGCTTGGCGGCGGCAGCGGCCTCGGCCTTCTTCTTGGCCGCTATCTGCTCGGCCTTCACGCTCGCACCGGCCATCTGGTCGGTGACGCTCGCCTTGACGTCCTTGATCTGCTCGGTGCTGAACGCCACCGCAGCCGGCTGAGCGGCCTCGGTCGTGGTCGTCGTCGACGCCCCGCTCGGCACCGCGGAGAAACCGATGGCGGCGGCGCCGAGGGTGGTGACACCGGCCATGGCGATCTTGTGGTGACGGGTCAGGCTACGACTGCGAGCACGGCTGAAGATGTTCTTGGGCATGCTGGTGTGGACCTCTTCGAATAGCGCGGGAGTCGCTCGGCGTCCGGCGTTGGACTCGGTGTGTTTCCGACACGAACGCCGCGGGGGCAGAACCCACGGCGCTGAGCGACGAGAGCCATTCTTAGCGGCCGCAAAATCGCGAGGCAAAGGTGTGACGTACGAAGGAAGATAGTGGATCAGGGAGGGGTAAAACGGGGCATATTGGACGATCTGCGCCGCTCAGTAGGGGCGACTTTGTCTCCTATGCACTTTCGTACGTGACGTGCGCCCTATGCGCGGGCTCACACCGGGCGCCCACCGGTCTCACCACCCGTTGCACGAGCGATGCTCTGCGTAAGGGGCCCGCTCAGGGCAGTACGAGGTGCGTGTCCCCGAACTCGTGCCACAGGTAGCGGCCTTGCAGCGCGGCCTCGTAGGCCCGCTGCACCGCCGCCCGCCCCGCGACCGCCTCCAGCATCAGCAGATGCGAGGCCTCCGGCTCGTGCAGGCCGGTCAGCAGCCCGTCCACGACCCGCACCCCGCGCTCCGGCGTGACGACGAGATCCGTCCAGCCCGCCCGCGCGCGTACGGTCCCGTCCGGGTCCACCGCCGACTCCACGGCCCGCACCGCCGTCGTCCCGACCGCCAGCACCCGGCCCCCGCCGGCCCGCACCGCGCCGATCAGCCGCGCCGACGCCTCCGGCACCGCGAAGCGCTCCGGACACGGCGGCTCGTGCGCCTCCGCCGACGCCACCCCCGTGTGCAGCGTGACCGGCGCGAACTGCACCCCCCGGCTCACCAGCTCCGTCACCAGCCGCGCCGTGAAGGGCCGCGCCGCGCTCGGCATCTCCGCACTGCCCGCCCCGTCGGCCGACGGCAGCGCGAACACCGTCTGATGGACGGAGAGCGGCTGGTCGCGCTCCGTGTACGCGTAGCGGATGGGCCGCCCGTGCTCCCGCAGCAGCCCCGGTATCCCGGGCCCGGACGCCCGAGCCCACCACAGCCGCCCGCTCCGCGGGCTCTGCGGCTCCTCCAGCACCAGCCGCACGTCTCCCGGCAGGCGCACCTCCGTACCCGCGGGCGCGCCCGCACGCGCGCACGTGGTGCCCCGCCCGTCGGGCTCCCGCAGTTCCACCGCCCAGCGGCCGTCGTCCCCGCGCGTGGAGAAGTGCACCACCACGCGCGCGTGCCCGATCGTCCCGTCGACGGCCGCCGCCAGCGTGGCCGAGGTGTTGACCACCAGCAGATCCCCGGCCCGCAGCAGCCGCGGCAGCTCCGCGAACGTGTGGTGCGCCACCTCGGTACCCCGCGACACCAGCAGCCGTACGGCGTCCCGGTCCAGCCCGGGCCCCCGCTGCTCGGCGGGCACCCGGGCCGACAGCTCCCGCGGCACCCGCACCGCGAGCGTCATACGGCACCCTCCATCAGGGCCGCCGCCGTGTACCGCCCGCTCGCCGGCCGCTCGTCCAGCAGCCGCAGGAACCCGGGCACCACCGTCGCCGGCGCGGGCCGCGGCTCCCGGTCCTCCGGCACGGCGGCCGCGTAGAGGTCGGTGGCCATGTCCCCGGGATCCACGGTCCACACCCGCAGCCCCGGCTCCTCCACGGCCAGCACCGCCGCCAGCTGGTCCAGGCCCGCCTTCGATGCTCCGTAGCCGCCCCAGGTCTCGTACGCCTCCGCCGCCGCGTCCGAACTGACCGCGATGACCGTGCCCGTTCCGGAGGCCCGCAGCAGGGCCAGCCCTTCCTGGACCAGGCCCAGCGCGGCCACCAGGTTCACCTCCAGCGCCCGCCGCAGCGCCGGCAGCGGCAGCTCCTCCAGCCGGACCAGCGGCTCGATGCCCAGCGCGCTCGCGTTGTGCACCAGCAGGTCGAGCCCGCCCAGCCGCCACGCCGCCTCCACCAGCCGCGACCGGTGGTCCGCGTCCGTGACGTCCCCCGGCAGCGCCCTCACCCGCGTGCCGTACCCGGAGAGGGCCTGCGCCGTCTCCGCCAGGGCCCCGGCACCCCTGGCGTCGAGCACCAGGTCCCAGCCCCGCCCGGCCAGGGCCTCGGCGAGCGCCCGGCCCAGCCCCTTCGAGGCCCCGGTGATGATCGCAACCGGCATGATCAGCTCCCGTCGTCGTGATCGAAGTGCCCTCACCGTAGGAACGGGGCCGCGCGGACCGCCTCCGCCGCGGGCCGCAACCCACCGGGGCCCTTCGCCCTACGCCACCGGCCCACCGTCCCCGGACCTACGCCGCAGGCCCGGCCTCCCGCGCCCCGCCGCGCCCGGCCCTAGGTCACCCGGCCCGTCCGCCCCCGTCCCGCGACCTAGGCCCACCGGACCGGCACCCGAGGCCACCGGCCCGATCCGCGCCGTCACACCCCGCCGGTACCGTGAGGACATGAGCCACGGTCCCCGGTCCGGCCTCGCCGCGGTGAGTTCCGCGCTGCTGGCCATGAGCAGGCATCTGGAGGTGCGCGACGTCCTCAAGACGATCGTCGCCTCGGCCCGCGAACTGCTCGACGCGCAGTACGCCGCGCTCGGCGTCCCCGACGACCACGGCGGCTTCGCCCAGTTCGTCGTCGACGGGGTCAGCGAGGAGCAGTGGAAGGCCATCGGCCCGCTCCCGCGCCAGCACGGCATCCTCGCCGCGATGCTGCACGAGGCCCGCTCCGAGCGTCTCGCCGACGTCCGCAAGGACCCCCGCTTCGAAGGCTGGCCCAAGGCCCACCCGGACCTGGTCGACTTCCTGGGACTGCCGATCCGGGACGGCGACGAGGTGATCGGCGCCCTGTTCCTCGCGAACAAGAACTGCACGAAGCCCGAGGGCAGCTGCGGCTTCACCCAGGACGACGAGGAACTGCTCGGCATCCTCGCCCAGCACGCCGCGATCGCCCTCACCAACGCCCGCCTCTACGAGCGCAGCCGCGAACTGACCATCGCCGAGGAGCGCTCACGCCTGGCCCACGAACTGCACGACGCGGTCAGCCAGAAGCTGTTCTCCCTGCGCCTGACGGCCCAGGCCGCGGCCCGCCTGGTGGACCGCGACCCCTCCCGCGCCAAGGGCGAACTGCAGCAGGTGGCCGCCCTGGCCGCCGAGGCCGCGGACGAACTGCGCGCGGCCGTCGTCGAGCTGCGCCCGGCCGCCCTCGACGAGGACGGCCTGGTCGCCACCCTGCGCACGCAGATCCAGGTCCTCGACCGCGCCCACAGCGCCCGCGTCACGTTCACCGGCCACGGCGTGAAGGCCCTGCCCGCCTCCCAGGAGGAAGCCGTCCTGCGCGTCGCACAGGAGGCCCTGCACAACGCCCTGCGCCACTCCGGAGCCGGCCACGTCGACGTGACCCTGGAGCGCCGCGGCGCCGGAGCCGTCCTGCGGGTCACGGACGACGGCAGCGGCTTCGACCCGCAGGCGGTCCGCCGCGCCGGACGCCACCTCGGACTGGTCTCCATGCGGGACCGGGCGAGCGGCGCCGGCGGCTCGCTGACCGTGGAATCGGCGCCCGGCAAGGGCACCACGATCGAGATGGAGGTCCCCGGTGGCTGACGCGATCAAGGTCCTGCTCGTCGACGACCACCAGGTCGTCCGCCGGGGCCTGCGCACGTTCCTGGAGGTGCAGGACGACATCGAGGTCGTCGGCGAGGCGGCCGACGGCGCCGAAGGAGTCGACTGCGCCGAGGAGTTGCGGCCCGACGTCATCCTCATGGACGTCAAGATGCCGGGCATGGACGGCGTCGACGCCCTGCGCCGGCACCGCGAGCTGGACAACCCCGCGCGGGTGCTGGTGGTCACCAGTTTCACCGAGCAGCGCACGGTCGTCCCGGCCCTGCGCGCGGGCGCCGCCGGGTACGTCTACAAGGACGTCGACCCCGACGCCCTCGCCGGAGCCATCCGCTCGGTGCACGCCGGGCACATCCTGCTCCAGCCCGAGGTCGCCGGCGCCCTGCTCTCCCAGGAGGAGGCCAACTCCGGCCCCGGCCGGGGCGGTTCGCTGACCGAGCGGGAACGCGAGGTGCTGGGCCTGATAGCCGACGGCCGTTCCAACCGGGAGATCGCCCGCGCCCTCGTCCTGTCCGAGAAGACCGTCAAGACGCACGTCTCCAACATCCTGATGAAACTCGACCTGGCCGACCGCACCCAGGCCGCGCTGTGGGCCGTTCGCCATGGCGTGACCGGTTGAAACGCTCGCCCCACGGCAACACGGAAGGTTGCGTTCCGGACTGAGATTCATACTGTCGTGGGAACGTCCCCCGGATGGCGCAACCTCGGTGGATCTCCGCCGTTCTCCAGTACGTGCTGCGGCGCCTGCCGCGGCAATCGCTAGGAGGGCTCAGAAGTGAAGAACCTGAAGAAGGCAGCGGCCGTGACGATGGTGACGGGTGGCCTGCTGGCCGCGGGCGCGGGCGTCGCCTCCGCCACCAGCGCGCACGCCGACGGCCAGGCCGCGGGCTCCCCGGGCGTCGGCTCGGGCAACGTGATCCAGGCCCCGGTGCACGTCCCGGTCAACGTCTCCGGCAACAGCGTGAACGTCGTGGGCGTCCTGAACCCGGCCTTCGGCAACCTCGCCGTCAACCACTGACGCCGCTCCTCTGTCTCCGAGCCGGAGGTGACACCGGCCTCCCGGCAGCACCTGGGAGGCCGGTCGGCTCAGCCGCGGGTATACATGCCGCCAGGGGGCCACGGGTGGGCGCTCGGGTACCCCCAGCTCGAAGAGATTGGGGGAGGCATCCCGCAGCGCCGGGTCGCGCGACGCCGTGACCCCAGCCGGTGACGCCGGGCACGACACACCCCCCGTCACCGCCCCACCTCACCGCACCCCGCGCTCCCGCTCCTCCACCACGGAGTTGTACGCCGCGACCTGCGCCCGCCGAGCCGTCCGCTCCACCGGCCGCAGCGCCTCCCGCCGCGCGGAGATCTCGGACGAGCTGACCGCACCCCCGTGCCCGCTCTCCGTGGCCACCCCGATCAACGCCCCCACCCGCTGCGCCAGCTCCAGCACCCGCACCGCCCGCGGCGGATACCCCGGCGCCAGCACCTCCCGCCCCCGCTCGGCCCGCGCCCGGTACGCGTCGACCGCCGCCTCCGCCACCGGTCCCGACCCGGCCACGTCCAGCCGCGTCAGCACCTCGGTCGCGTCCCGCAGGGCCTCCGCGAGCTCCCGCTCCGCCTCACCGAGCGACGGCACATCCGCGGGCGGCGCCTCCCGCACGGGCAGCACATGCCACACCACCTCGACCTGCACACCCTCGGGCCCGGCCTCGTACACGTCCGGCACCAGCCCGAGCGCGGCCCCGTGGCAGACCACCGCCTCCTCGGCCTCCAGCGCCCGCGCGTTGAACTCCGGCGGCCCGCTCAGCCCCAGCGGATGCCCCGGCGCCGGCAGCGCCACCCGCAGCCCGGTCACGCCGAGCGCGCGCAGCCGCCCCAGCGCGAGTGTCAGACCGACCTGGCCCGACTCACCCGGCAGTCCCTCCACCCGGTGCACCGCGTCCCCGCCGACGATGGCGAGCACGGCGTCATCCGGCGAGACAAGTCCGGCCAAAAGGGCATTTCCCCAAGCTGCGAGACGTCCAGCGCGCGGTTCCGTGAGCATGCCTCCACCCTAGGACCCCCCAAGGACAGGACCGAGGGAATGCCCCGGCCGACCGGTGGCGTAGATTTCATGGAGGGCTGCGCCCACCGGCGCGGCGGACCGAGCCACAGGCGTACGCGACAGCCGAGACCGGCCACACTGCAAGGGGAGACAACGCGCTCATGAGCGATGTTCTGGAGCTTCAGGACGTATCCGTGGTCCGTGAGGGCCGGGCTCTGGTGGACCAGGTCTCCTGGTCGGTCAAGGAGGGCGAGCGCTGGGTCATCCTGGGCCCGAACGGCGCCGGCAAGACCACCCTCCTCAACCTCGCTTCCACCTACCTCTACCCCAGCTCCGGCACCGCCGGCATCCTCGGCGAGACCCTCGGCCGCCCCGGCACCGACGTCTTCGAACTGCGCCCCCGCATCGGCATGGCCGGCATCGCCATGACGGAGAAGCTCCCCAAGCGCCAGACGGTCCTGGAGACGGTCCTGACCGCCGCGTACGGCATGACCGCCACCTGGCACGAGGACTACGAGGAGATCGACGAGCAGCGCGCCCGCGCCTTCCTCGACCGCCTCGGCATGAGCGAGTACCTGGACCGCAAGTTCGGCACGCTCTCCGAGGGGGAGCGCAAGCGCACCCTCATCGCCCGCGCCCTGATGACCGACCCCGAGCTGCTCCTGCTCGACGAGCCCGCCGCCGGCCTCGACCTCGGCGGCCGCGAGGACCTCGTCCGCCGCCTCGGCCGCCTCGCCCGCGACCCCATCGCGCCCTCGATGCTCATGGTCACCCACCATGTCGAGGAGATCCCGCCGGGCTTCACCCACGTGCTCATGATCCGCCAGGGCAAGGTCCTCGCCGCCGGCCCGCTGGAGCTGGAACTCACCTCCCGCAACCTCTCCCTGTGCTTCGGCCTTCCGCTCGTCGTCGAACAGGTGGGCGAGCGCTGGACCGCCCAGGGCCTCCCGCTGTCCTGAACGGCCCGAGCGCCGCGCAAATCCCGGGTCAGGAAGGGCAATTACCCACCGGGCGCCCTGTCGGCGACAGGGGCGCCGGTCCTACGATGACCACGTGGACATCGACGCATGGCTGTGGTGGCTGATCGGCGCGACGGCGCTCGGCATCGCGCTCGTGATCACCGCGATGCCGGAACTGGGCATGCTCGCGGTGGGAGCCGTCGCCGCTGCGGTGGTCACCGGCGTCTTCGGCGGCGGAGCCGTCGCCCAGGTCGTCGTCTTCGCCGTCATCTCGACGGCGGGCATCGCCGTCGTACGCCCCATCGCGAACCGGCACCGCTCCCAGCGCCCCCAACTCGTCACGGGCGTGGACGCGTTGAAGGGCAGACAAGCCGTCGTCCTGGAACGCGTCGACGCCTCGGGCGGCCGTATCAAGCTCGCCGGGGAGGTCTGGTCGGCCCGCGCCCTCGACACCGGCCGCGCCTACGAAGTGGGCCAGGAAGTGGACGTCGTGGACATCGAGGGAGCCACCGCGATCGTCATGTGACCTCGCACGACGTAACTGGAGTGAACTCCTCGCCAGCTACGCGACGGTCTGTCAGACTCGACCAGCAAGATCTTCGACAACCATAAGATCTGCCGAAGACGCCGCAGCGGAGAAGGGACACGGGGAACGACGATGGAACCGGTCATCATCGTCCTGATCATTCTGGTGGTGTTGGTCTTCATCGCCCTGATCAAGACGATCCAAGTCATCCCACAGGCCAGCGCGGCCATCGTCGAGCGCTTCGGCCGCTACACGCGGACGCTCAACGCGGGCCTCAACATCGTCGTCCCGTTCATCGACACCATCCGCAACCGCATCGACCTGCGCGAACAGGTCGTGCCCTTCCCGCCGCAGCCGGTGATCACCCAGGACAACCTGGTCGTCAACATCGACACCGTCATCTACTACCAGGTGACCGACGCCCGGGCCGCCACCTACGAGGTCGCCAGCTACATCCAGGCGATCGAGCAGCTCACCGTCACCACGCTGCGCAACATCATCGGCGGCATGGACCTGGAGCGGACCCTCACCTCCCGCGAGGAGATCAACGCCGCCCTGCGCGGGGTCCTGGACGAGGCCACCGGCAAGTGGGGCATCCGCGTCAACCGCGTCGAACTCAAGGCCATCGAACCGCCCACCTCCATCCAGGACTCGATGGAGAAGCAGATGCGCGCCGACCGCGACAAGCGCGCCGCGATCCTCCAGGCCGAAGGTGTCCGGCAGTCCGAGATCCTGCGCGCCGAGGGCGAGAAGCAGTCCCAGATCCTGCGCGCCGAGGGTGAGGCCAAGGCCGCCGCCCTGCGCGCCGAGGGCGAGGCCCAGGCCGTCCGCACGGTCTTCGAGGCCATCCACGCCGGCGACCCGGACCAGAAGCTTCTCTCCTACCAGTACCTCCAGATGCTCCCGAAGATCGCCGAAGGCGACGCCAACAAGCTCTGGATCGTGCCCAGCGAGATCGGCGACGCCCTCAAGGGCCTGTCCGGCGCCATGGGCAACTTCGGCGGCATCGGCGGAGGTTCCGGCGGCAACGGCGGCGGGACCGGAGCCCAGGTGCCCGCCCAGGAACGGCGCGAGAAGCCGTCCATCGACTGAGGCAGCACATGCGAAGGGGCTCGCTTTCCCCTCGGGGGAAAGCGAGCCCCTTCGCACACGGCCGCTAGGCAGCCGGCTGGGCCAGCCACTCCGGCAGCGCGTCGAAGTCGTCCTGCCCCAGCGCCAGCAGCATCGCGTCCGCCGGAGTCGGCTCGAACGGCTGCCGCAGCAGCGGCATCCCCGCCTCCTCCGGAGTCCGGTTCGCCTTGCGGTGGTTGTCCTCCGCGCACGAGGCCACCGTGTTCAGCCACGTGTCCTGACCGCCCTGCGACCGCGGCACCACGTGGTCCACGGTCGTCGCCCGCCTCCCGCAGTACGCGCACCTGTGCCGGTCCCGGACCAGCACACCCCGCCGCGACCACGGCGCTCGTCTTCGGAACGGCACCCGTACGTACTGGCAGAGCCTGATCACGCGGGGCGCCGGTATGTCGACCGCCGCTCCCCGCATGCGCAGTTCGGGGTGGGCCTGCTCGACGACGGCCTTGTCCTGAAGCACCAGAACGACGGCTCGGTTCAGCGTCACCGTCGACAGCGGCTCGAAGCTCGCGTTGAGTACCAGCGTGTCCCGCATACCAGCCCACCTCCCGTGTGCACCGGCCCACCCCCTGGCGGGCTGGGATCAACTCTGGCCGGGCACGCCGAGATGGACAACGCAATATCTGCTGCTCCCACGGGGGGTGACCCCCGCGACCCCCGGCAACAAAAATGCCCGCTCCTGATCAATTCCAAGACCAGGAGCGGGCAAACGTTCCATGAACTCCGGGATCGCCCGGGCGGCCGGCTCAGCCCTCGGCGGGCACCTCGTACTCGCCGATCAGCTGGGCCCGGCCGATCGTGTGAAACCGCAGGTTGAAGCCCACGACGGCCGGCGACGCGTCCGCGTCCGGGCCGAGCTTCTCCTGGTCCACGGCGTACACGGTGAACACGTACCGGTGCGGCCCGTCCCCGGGCGGCGGCGCGGCACCACCGAAGTCCTTGCTGCCGTAGTCGTTGCGGGCGTGGACCGCCCCCTCGGGCAACCCCTCGAACTTGCCGCTGCCCGCGCCCGCGGGCAGCTCCGTCACCGAAGCCGGGATGTCGAACAGCACCCAGTGCCAGAACCCGCTGCCCGTCGGGGCGTCGGGGTCGTAGCAGGTCACGGCGAAGCTCTTGGTCTCCGGCGGGAAACCCTCCCACCGCAGCTGCGGCGAGGTGTTGCCGGCCGCGTAGACCTGAGCGTCCTCGAGCGTCGCCCCTTCCCGGACGTCCTCGCTCGTCACCGTGAACGCGGAAACGGGCGGATGGAAGTCGTGGGGGAGCGGCCGCCGCTTGAGCTCGGTCACCTCGGTACCTCCTGATCGGTTCGTGCAGTCGACCCCGAGCCTAGGGCCTCACCTAGAACCAGTTGCGCTTGCTGCCCACCTCGGAGAGCCACTGGTTGAGGTACGCCGTCCAGTCGGTGCCCTGGTAGTCGTTGAGCCCCACCTGGAACGACCGGAACGTGTCGCTGCCCTCGCTGAACAGCCCCGGCTTCTTGTCCATCTCCAGCACCACGTCCATGGCGTGCTCGTCGGCCACGAAGCTCAGCTCGACCTGGTGCAGCCCGCGGTACTGCTGCGGCGGGAGGAACTCGATCTCCTGGTAGAACGGCAGCTTCTGCCGCGTCCCCCGGATGACGCCCCGCTCCATGTCCGCGTTCTTGAACCGGAAGCCCAGCTGGAGGAACGCGTCGAGGATCGCCTTCTGCGCCGGCAGCGGGTGCACGTTGACCGCGTCCAGGTCACTGGAGTCCACCGCCCGCGCGATCTCCAGCTCCGTGGACACCCCGATGTTCATGCCGCGCAGCGCCTGACCGTCGATCATCGTGATCGGCGTCTCCCACGGGATCTCCAGCCCGAACTGCACCGCGTGCACCGCGTTCGCCTGCAGCTCGAACGCACCGCCCAGCCGCGACTTCGTGAACTCGATGTCCTGCTTGTACTCCTGGTCGCCGCTCTCCACCTCGACCTTGGCCTGCAGCCCGACCGAGAGCCCCTCGATCTGCTGGTTCACGGACCCGCCCTGGATCCGCACCTCGCCCTGGACGACACCGCCCGGCACAACGTTGACCTCGTGCAGCACCGTCTCGACCGAAGCCCCGCCGGCCCCCAGGCTCGCGAGCAGCTTCTTGAACGCCATGTCTCTCCCTCTCGCCCACTACGGGTGGATCCCTGATCCCTGTAAACGCGATCCGGCCGTGGCCGGTTGCACTCCCTCACCCTGGCAAGACGGATGCCCGGAGGCCACCCCGCCGTACCACGCGTCTCCAGTACCCTCGGACGGCATGATCGCGAGCCCCGACCGTACGCCCCTGCCCAGGGAGTTCTTCGACCGGCCCGTCCTCGAGGTCGCCCCCGACCTCCTCGGCCGCATCCTGGTCCGCACCACCCCGGACGGTCCGATCGCCCTCCGCCTCACCGAGGTCGAGGCCTACGACGGCGCGGACGACCCCGGCTCCCACGCCTACCGCGGCCGCACCCCCCGCAACGAGGTGATGTTCGGCCCGCCCGGACACGTGTACGTCTACTTCACCTACGGCATGTGGTTCTGCATGAACCTCGTCTGCGGCCCCGAGGGAAAGGCGAGCGCGGTCCTGCTGCGCGCGGGCGAGATCATCGAGGGCGCCGAGCTGGCCCGCACCCGTCGGCTCTCGGCCCGCAACGACAAGGAACTGGCCAAAGGCCCGGCCCGCCTGGCCACGGCCCTCGATGTGGACCGCTCCCTCGACGGCACGGACGCGTGCAGTCCAGGAGACACCCCTCTCCGCATGCTGACCGGCACGGCCGTGCCCTCCGACCAGGTACTCAGCGGGCCCCGCACCGGAGTCGCCGGCGAGGGGGCCGTGCACCCCTGGCGCTTCTGGGTCGCCAACGACCCGACGGTCAGCCCCTATAGGGCCCATGTCCCGAGGCGCCGCCGCAGTTGACTCGCCTCGCCGGGGCGCGTAACGTGGCCCGAGCCGCTTGAACCGGGTACGGCGTTCGCCAGCAGCCGGAAGCGGCCAAACCACTACCTAGCGAATCCCCTCAGCAGGGGCGAATTCGGCGTGCCCGCACGTCTGAATTCGGCGCCGACGGACTCGATTATGAGTTGGACGGCGAATCGGCTAACGTAGTGAATGTCGAAAGGCCGACGGGTGAAAGCCCGGGCCGGAAGGCAAATCCCGCCGACAGGGAATCGGATCGAAAAAGGATCTGATAGAGTCGGAAACGCAAGACCGAAGGGAAGCGCCCGGAGGAAAGCCCGAGAGGGTGAGTACAAAGGAAGCGACCGTTCCTTGAGAACT
>NZ_JBIBUF010000010.1:0-184371 GCF_043079125.1 Streptomyces sp. NPDC015242
TTTTGTTTTTGGTGGTCTTGTGTGTCGGCGGGGGCGGGGCCCCGGTTTTTTTTTTTGGCCTCGCCGGGGGGGGCGGGGGGGGGGGGGGGGGGGGGGGGGCCGCCGGGGGCCCCCCCGCCGCCGGCCGCGCAGCCTGCTCACCGGGCTGCCGGGAACGGCGGCCCGGTGAGCACGGGCGCACGCCCTACCACCAGTGGCGCACGACCAGACGCGGCGCGCGGCGCACGAGCCACGCGCTCAGCAGGCCGATCGCGGCCCCCGCGGCGACGTCGGTCGGGTAGTGGGCGCCCGACTGGACCCGCTCGACGGCCACCGCGGCCGCCGGAACGGCGCAGACCGCGCCCGCGACCGGCCACGTCGGCGCGATGGCCGCCGTGAAGGAAACCGCGGCCGCGGTGTGACCGGAAGGGAACGAGGAGGAGTCCGGGCGGTCCTCGACCTCGTCGTGCGGGATCCACTCCTCGGGCGGCCTCGGACGGTCGGCGAGCTGCTTGCACAGGCCGTTCGAGACCAGCTGCGCCAGCACCATGGCCCCCAGCCCCGCCGCCGCCGCCCTGCGCCCCCGCCAGCCGCCCAGCGCTGCCATCACGACCGCGGCCCCGCACCACAGCTTCGTACTCTCCGCGGCCTCCTCCACCGCCGACAGCACCTCGGCAACCCCCGGCGGCGTACGGGAAGCCGCCCGCTGGGTCAGTACTCGATCAGCTTCGAACAAGCCCATCAGCAACCTCATGAACTGCGAATATCCAAACAGGACGAAGTGAAGCGCCCGAACCGGGCCGGACGTGACCGGCGCCACGGGCGGTCATGCCCCGTCCAGCCGGCGCACGTCCTTCTCGGTCCACTTCCTGGTGTCGCGCGGCTCGGTGTAGGGCTCCTTGGCCGGGGGCAGGCCGCCCGCGACCGCCCGCTGCCGCACGATCTCCGCGTCGAACTCCAGGCCGAGAAGAACGGCCAGGTTGCCGATCCACAGCCAGAGCAGGAAGACGATGACGCCGGCCATCGTGCCGTAGGTCCGGTTGTACGAGGCGAAATGGGTCACGTAGAACGCGAAGGCCGCCGAGGCGAGCAGCCCGATCACCAGGGCGAGGAAGCTGCCGGGTGTGATCCACCGGAAGCCCTTCACCCGGGCGTTGGGAGTGGCCCAGTACAGCAGCGCGATCATGATCGTCATCAGGACCACCAGGACGGGCCACTTGGCGATGGACCACACCGTCAGCGCCGTGTCGCCGACCCCCAGGGCCGTGCCCGCCCGGCGGGCCAGAGCGCCGGTGAAGACGACGATCAGGGCGCTGAGGACGGCGAGCACCATCAGCGCGACCGTGAGCCCGACCCGCACGGGCAGGATCTTCCACACCGGACGGCCCTCCGGCATGTCGTAGACCCGGTTGGCCGCGCGGATGAACGCCGCCACGTACCCGGAGGACGACCACACCGCCAGGACGATGCCCACGACGGCCATGACCGACCCGATGCCGGCGTTGTCCTGCAACTGCGTGACCGCTCCGGTGATGATGTCGCGGGCGGAGCCGGGAGCGAACTGCCGGAGATCGTCCATCAGCGCGTCCGTCGTGGATCTGCCGGTGAGACCCAGCAGCGACACCAGGACCAGCAGGGCCGGGAAGAGCGACAGCAGGCCGTAGTACGTCAGCGCGGCCGCCCGGTCGGTCAGTTCGTCGTCGCCGAACTCGCGCAGACTGCCCTTCAGCACCGCCGCCCACGCCCGCCTCGGCAGCCTCGTCGGCCTGTCCGGCGCGCGCCGCTCGACCGCGGGCCCGGGTCCCACCTCCTCGGGTGGCGGAATCTCGCGTTCCGCGCTCCGGTGGCCGCCGTGACTCTCGTCCCGCCCGGGAAGACGCCGCTTCATCCCCGCCGGGTACCCGCGGACCCCCGTCCAACCGTGCCCGCAGGCGGTGTCAGGCCGCCTCGCCGTGCCGCGCCGAATGCCGCGCGGAACGGCGCCCGGCCGCGGGCCGGCCGCCGCTGCCGTGGATCAGGCGCAGATGGCGTCTGCGGGCGTGGCGGGCCGCACGCGGCCGCGCCGACAACCGGTCCTCGATGCGGTCCATGGCGTACAGCAGCACGCACAGGGCCGGCAGCAGCAGCACGGCGACAGCGATCACGGCCCCGTTCCCCTCCGGTCGGCGACCCCCTCCGGGTGCCCAGCAGGGGCCGGCTCGCAGCGCGGGGATGTGAGGGTCCGGTGACCACCGGGTGCAGGCGGCGTGCGGCCTGCGGCTCCGCGCACCGTCCGGGCATGGAACGCCGCGGACGAAGCATCCGACAGGGCATGGAGTGCGCGATCTACCGACAGCAGACCGGCGAACACGAGACGATCGACTGCCGGGGGGAGGACGGCGGGTGCGGGGCCACCCTCGACCGCCTGGCCGTGCTGAAGCCCGACGAGTTCGCCTGGATCCGGATGGACGATCCCGACCCCGGCGAACTGAAGCGGCTGGGGGAGTACCTGGACCTGCACCCCCTGGCGGTCGAGGACGCCGTCCAGGCGCACCAGCGGCCGAAGCAGGAGCGCTACGGCGACGTGCTGGCGGTCGCCCTGAAGACGCTGTGGTTCGTGGAGCGCACCGCGGACGTGGAGACCGGCGAAGTGATGATCTTCCTCGGACCGTCCTACGCCCTGACCGTCCGGCACGGCGCCGACGACCCGACGGTGGAGGCGGCCCGGCGGCTGGCCGACGCCCCGCAGATGGCGGAGCTCGGACCGGCGAGCGTCCTGCACGCGGTCACCGACGTCATCGTCGACGCCTACGCGCAGGCCGCCGCCCAGGTCCGCGCTGACCTCACCGACCTGGAACGGTGCGTCTTCTCGCCCGCCCGGGACGACCTGACCGAACAGATCTACTCGCTCAAGCGTGAAGTGGTGGAGTTCCGCGACGCCGTCCAGCCCCTGGTCCCCGTCCTGCACGACTTCACCACCCCCGGCGACGCCTGGCCGCGGCAGCTCGTGCCCTACTTCCGTGATGTCGCCGACCACGTCACCCGCACCGACACCGAGGTGCGCGCGCTGGACGATCTGCTCGGCTCCGTCCTCGACGCCCACCTGGCGAAGGTGAGCACCTGGCAGAACGACGACATGCGCCGCATCAGCGCCTGGGCGGCCATCCTGGCCATCCCCACCATGGTGGCCGGGATCTACGGCATGAACTTCGCCGACATGCCCGAGCTGAGCTGGCGCTACGGCTATCCCTGCGCGCTGGCCGTGATGGCCCTCGGCGCGGGACTGCTGTACCGGGCCTTCCGCCGCAACGGCTGGCTGTGACACCGGGACGCTGCCGTGGGTCGCTCCGCCTCACGTCCCTCACGAGGCTTCGTGCGAGGCGGAGGACCGCCAGAACGCGCGCAACGCGCCGACGAGCGCCTCGGGCGCGTCCTCGGCGATGTGATGACCGGACTCGATGGGGCCGCCCTCCAGCCGGTCACCGGCCCAGTCGCGCCACACGCCCGGCACGTCGCCGTACAGGTCCGCCATGTCGTCACCGGTGGCCCACAGCACCTGCAGCGGACAGGCGATGCGCCGGCCGGCCTGCCGGTCGGCCTCGTCGTGCTCCCGGTCGACACCGAGGCCGGCTCGGTAGTCCTCGCACATCCCGTGCACGGTGGCCGGATCGCGGATCGCGCGCCGGTAGTCCTCGTACGCCTCCGCGCCCATCTGCTCCGCGCTGCCCAGATACCAGGCGTCGGGGTCCGCGTTGATGAGGCGTTCGGCGGGCTTCTCCGTCTGGCCGAGGAAGAACCAGTGCCACCAGCTCGCCGCGAACGTCGCGTCACAGCGCCGCAGTGCCTCCCCGATGGGAACGGCGTCCATCACGGTGAGGGCGGACACGGACTCCGGGTGGTCCAGGGCGAGCCGGGTCGCCACGTACGCGCCCCGGTCGTGCCCGACGACGGCGAACCGGTCGTGCCCCAGCCGGCGCATGACCGCCAGGCAGTCGCCTGCCATGGCGCGCTTGGAATAGGGCGTGTGCCGCTCGTCGGTCGGGGGCTTGTCGGACGCTCCGTAGCCCCGCAGGTCGGGGCAGACCACCGTGTGACCGGCCGCGGCCAGCAGAGGGGCGACGCGATGCCAGGTCGCGTGGGTGCGCGGATGGCCGTGCAGGAGCAGGACGGGTGGGCCGCTGCCGCCGTGCCGCACCCTCAGGTGAACGCCGTCTCCCTCGCACCGTGCCACCTCGAACCCGTCGAACACGTGCCCTCCCGCGTCTCGGCGTCGCGGCACGTCTGCCCCGAAGGGCTCCCTCCACACGCCGGGAGGGCGGGAACCCCTCCATCGCCTCGCGCCGGTCACTCCACGGACGCCGCTCGTTGCCCCGTGCACCGCAGGACGTCCTCGGCCGCCATGCCCTGTGACCAGGCCGCGCTGTACTGCGCGGGGTCCAGTACCGCGCGCACCCGTGCCTCGGCGGCGACGTGCGCCTCGTGGAACGGGCGCAGGCCGATCAGCGCCACGCCCGTGTCGCGGCGCATGCGGTGGGCGGCGCCCAGCAGCCAAGCCGCCCGGGTCGCGTCACCGGTGGCCGCCACCGCCCAGGCCAGCGTCTCCAGACCCCACACCGGTCCCCAGCTGTCCCCGATACCGTGCTGCCGCACCAGAGCGGCCTGCAGCGGAGCCAGCGCCTTCTCCGCCTCTCCGTGCCGCAGTTCCACCAGCCCCGTGCACCACTGGGCCCAGGTGCGGGCCCACTCGGCTCCGCTCGCCTCGGCCTCGGCGACGTAGACGTCCCGAGCCGCCGACGCCGAGGCCCGGGTGCCGAGGAAGGCCTCCGCCATGGCCCACAGCATCGTCGCCATGTGCGCGTCGCCGGCCTGGCCGAGCGCGTGGAACCGGTCCCGTGCCTCGGACAGCAGCGCGATGCCGGCCGGGTCACCGCGGACGAGCAGGGCGTGCGCCCCCTCGATGTACGTCACCGCCGCCGCCGAAGGGGCGTCCGCCGACTCCCGGGCGGCCGAACGGCATTCGGACAGGAAGGTCTCCGCCGTGGGATTGTCGCCCTGGCACAGCGCGATCCAGGCCTTCATCGCCAGCGCGCCGACGACCGGCGCGGGATCCCGCGAGGGGCGAGGTCCGTCCGGGCCGGTGGCGAGCAGCCGTTCCAGCCAGTGCCGCCCCTCTCCCAGGGTGCTGCTGAAGAACCAGCACCGGGTGCGGGCCAGGTTGACGGCGATCTCCACCCCGGCCGCCACGAGGTCCCGCCGGCTCGCGCAATGGTCCAGGGCGGTGCGGAGGTTGGGCAGTTCGGTGCGCAGCCGGAGCAGCCAGTCCACCTCGTCCGGCCCGCACCACTCGCGGCCCGCCCGCACCGCCGTCAGCCGGTAGAACTCGGTGTGCCGGACCCGCAGTCGCGCCGTGTCACCCTTGTCCCCGAGCCGCTGCCCGCCGTACTGGCGGAGGGTCTCCAGCATGCTGTACCGGGCGCGGTCACCGTGGTGACTGACCGCCACGATCGACTTGTCGACCAACCCGGCCAGCAGGTCGAGGACCTCCTCACGGGCCACGCCCTCGCCCGCGCAGACCGCTTCCGCCGCCTCCAGGTCGAAGCCGCCGGAGAACACGGACAGCCGGTTCCACAGCAGCCGTTCGCCCTCGGTGCACAGGTCGTAGCTCCAGTCGACGACGCCGCGCAGGGTGTGCAGGTAACGGGCGGAGGTACGCGGCCGCGGCACGGACAGCAGGCGGAACCTGTCGTCGAGGCGCTCCAGGATCTCCTCGGCTGTCATCGCGCTGAGCCGCACCGCGGCGAGTTCGATCGCGAGCGGGATGCCGTCGAGCCGCAGGCACAGCTGGGCCACCGCCCGGCGGTTGCGGGAGGTGAGCCGGAAGGCGGGGGCGGAACCGGCGGCACGGTCCATGAGGAGCCGCACGGCCTCGGAGCGCAGCAGCGGGTCTTCCGTCCCGGCTCCGGCCGGGGCGCCGGGCGCGGCCGCGGACCGGGCCGGGACCGCGGTCCCGGCTGCGGGCTCGGTGCCCGTCAGCGCCGTGGTCCCGGCCGGGCCCGCGCCCCCGGCGCCCGTTCGCGCCACGGTTCCGGGCTCGGCCCGAGCTGTGCCGCCCGCTCGGTCGTCGACGTCCGGCAGGGTGAGCGACGGCACGGTCAGCACGTGCTCGCCGGGTGCTCCCAGGCGCTGTCGGCTCGTGGCCAGAACGCGCAGTCCGGGCGCGGCTCGCGCCAGCCTCACCACGAGAGCGGCCACGTGTTCCACGAGGTGTTCGCAGTTGTCCAGGACGAGCAGCAGGCGGCGGTCGCGCAGATGGCCGGCGATGGCGTCCGCGGCGGGCCGCGCGGACTGGTCGCGCAGGCCGAGCGCCTCCGACACGGCGCGGTCGAGCAGGTCCGGGTCGCTCAGCGGGGCGAGGTCGGCCAGCCGCACACCGTCGGCGAAGGCGGGCGCGATGTCCGCGGCGACCCGCAGCGCGAGCCGCGTCTTGCCCACCCCGCCCACTCCCGTGAGCGTGACGAGCCGGGCCGCCCCCAGCAGGCGCCGCACCTCGGCCGACTCCGCTTCCCGGCCCACGAACGTGGTCATCTCCACCGGCAGATCCCCGCCCCGCGATGCCGGAACGGCCCGCACCTCCCGTCCGTCGCCGAGGTCCGGGGCGGCCGCCAGCAGTCGCCGGTGGACCTCCCTCAACTCGGCCCCGGGTGCGACGCCCAGTTGGTCGGCGAGGAGCGCGGCGACCTCCCGGTAGCTCTCCAGCGCTTCGCCCTGCCGTCCGCAGTCGAAGAGCGCCAGCATCCGCTGGGCCCAGAAGTGCTCGCGCAGCGGATAGGCGTCGATGAGGCCGCGGAGTTCCGGCAGCACCCCGGCGGCCCGGCCCAGGGCCAGGTCCGCGTCGATCCGCAACTCCAGAGCGTCCAGGCGCTGTTCGTCCAGCGAGGCCACGACGCCCTGGAGCAGGTGCGCGGGCAGGTCGGACAGCGGCTCCCCGCGCCACAGCCCAAGGGCCTCGCACAGCAGGGGCGCGGCCCGTACGGCCGCGCCCTCCTCCAGGGCCGCACGCCCCTCGCGGACCAGGGCGGTGAAACGGTGCAGGTCGAGGGTGTCCGGCGCGGCTTCGATCAGATAGCCGTGCGGCCGGGTCAGCACGGGAGCGCCGCCCGCCGCGCAGCCCAGGGCACGGCGCAGACGCAGGACGTAGTTCTGCAGGGTGTTGCGGGCGCGGCCGGGCGGGCTGTCGCCCCACAGCCGGTGCACCAGCGTCTCCACGGTGACCACGTGGTTGGCGTCGGCGAGCAGAGCCGCCAGCAGCAGCCGGACCTTGGCCGCGTCGATGCGCAAGGGCCGCCCGTCACGCAGGACTTCGAGAGGCCCGAGGACCTTGAACTCGTACCGCGTGCTCACCGTTCCCCCGGTCGTTCGCCCCGGACGGCCGACGCGACATACGAGAAGTGACCGTCCAGGTACACATGGTAGCCATCGAGTGACCGGCGAGTGACCGGGCGGAGGCCCGGCACGGGGACGGTGGGACCAGCGTTCACGGCACACCGTCCTGGAGTCCGCACCATGGCCCTGAGCAATGTCCGACACCCGTACGACGCCCTCGGCGGGGGCACCCCGGCATCGGCGGGCTCCCGCGTGACTCTGGGCGAGCACCTGCGAGGCCAGGTGCGCCGCCTGTGCGAGGCGGCCGGCTTCGCGCCGCCGGCAGGTCCGTCCGGTTCGCCTCTGCTGGAGCTGCTCGACCTGCTCGGTCCCGCGGCCCTCCGCCCCCTCGGGGCCGGCCCGCCCTCGCCCTCGTTCGTGTGCGACGACCATTCCCCCGCCGAGATCTCCCTCGCGTGCTCCGCCGGGCGGCCGGTGGCCGTGCGCCTTCTGGTGGAGCCGGGCTGTGCGGCGGGCTCGCTGGAGGAGAACGCCCGCCAGGGCCTCGCGGCTCTCGGCGGGCTGGCCGGCCGCCGTGGCTTCTCGACCGAACCGGTGCGCCGGGTCGAGGACCTGTTCCTCCCGCCGGTGATGCACGGCCCGTTCGCGCTGTGGTGCGCGACGGAGCAGCGGCGGGAGCCGGGCGCGCCCGGGGGCGTCAAGGTCTACCTCAACCCGCGCGCACACGGGCGGGCGGCGGCCGCCCGGGTCACCGAGGAGGCGCTGCGCCGGTTCGGATTCGGCCGGGCCTGGGCCGCGCTCCGGGAGCGCGTTCTGCCGCGCGGCCCCGAGCGGGACGAGATCCGCTTCTTCGCCCTGGACCTGGGTGACTGGCACACCCCCCGGATCAAGGTCTACGTCGCGCACCACGACGCCACCGCGTCGCAGCTCAGGGACGTCGCACGCGTACTGCCCGGAGCGGCCGCCGAGCGGGCGGGCGCGTTCTGCCGCTCGGTGGGAGGCGACCCGGGGCGCTTCTCGCGCCGGCCGCTGGTGTCCTGCCTGGCGTTCACCGATCGGGACGCGGAAGGCCCCGGTGGCCACACCGTGCACGTACCGGTCCGTGACTACGCGCGGGACGACGGGGTCGCCCGGGAACGGGCCACCACCGCCCTGCGGCGCCTCGGCGTGGACGCCGGCGTCCTGGACGGCGCGCTGGCCGCGATGACGTCCCGGCGGCTGTCCGACGGTGTGGGGCTCATCGCCTACGTCTCCCTGGTGCAGAGCACCTGGGAACCGCCGCGCGTGAACGTCTACCTGTCGCCGGAGGCCTACACGGTCCGCCGTCCGCGCACCGCCGGCCGGAAGACGGGAGGACCGCGGTGATGGAGCCCTACCGGATCAAGGTCGTCGAACCGATCCCGGTGACGACGCGCGCCCAGCGTGAGCAGGCCCTGCGACGGGTGCACTACAACCTGTTCGGGCTGCGCGCCGACGAGGTCACCGTCGATCTCCTCACGGACTCCGGTACGGGCGCCCTGTCGGCGGCACAGTGGGCCGCAGGTGTGGCCGGTGACGAGTCGTACGCCGGTTCACGGTCCTTCTACCACTTCCGCGACGTGGTCCAGGACCTCACCTCCTACCCCTGTGTCCTGCCCGTCCATCAGGGCCGGGCGGCGGAACGCGTCCTCTTCTCCGCGCTGCTCACGCCGGGCCGGATCACCCTGAGCAACACCCACTTCGACACCACCCGCGCCAACGTGGAGCTCGCCGGCTGCCGGGCGGTGGACCTGCCCTGTGCGCAGGCCAGGGACCTGGACAGCGCAGAGCCGTTCAAGGGCGACATCGATCTGCGCGGACTGGATCAAGCCCTGCGGGGACCCGACGCCGGCCGGATCGCCCTGGTCATCATGACGCTCACCAACAACGGCGAGGCCGGACAGCCGGTGTCCATGGACAATCTGACCCGGGCCGCGGCCCTGTGCCGGAAGCACTCCGTCCCGCTCTTCCTCGACGCCGCCCGGTTCGCCGAGAACGCCTGGCTGGTCACCCAGCGCGAGGACGGGTACCGCCACCTGAGTCCACGCCAGGTCGCCGAGCAGGCGTTCAGGCTGGCCGACGGCTGTCTCATGAGCGCGAAGAAGGACGGCATCGTCCACATCGGTGGCTTCCTCGGCCTGCGTGACGCGTCCCTGGCCGAGCGATGCGAACTGCTGCTCATCGCCACGGAGGGCTTCCCCACCTACGGAGGACTGGCCGGCCGGGACCTCGACATGATCGCCCGGGGGCTGACCGAGGTCACCGATCCGCGCTACCTCCAGGCCCGTGCCGACGCGGCCCGGCACCTTGCCGGGCTCGCCCGCGACGCGGGCGTCGACATCGTCGAGCCCCCGGGCCTGCACGCCCTCTACCTCAACGCGGGGCGGCTCCTTCCGCACATCGCCGCGCACCGCTTTCCCGGGCACGCGCTCGCCTGCCAGCTCTACCTCGAAGGCGGCATCCGCTCGGTGGAGCTCGGCTCCCTCTACCTGGGCCGCGAGGACGAGAACGGCGACCCGGTGACCACGGCGCCCCACGAACTGGTCCGGCTCGCACTGCCCCGCCGGACGTACGGCCTCAGTCACCTGAACCACGTCGGCGAAGTCCTGGCGGCGACCGTCAGGATCAAGGACCGGATCCCCGGCTACCGGCTGACCGAGCAGCCCCCGCTCCTCCGCCACTTCCGCGGCAAGCTGGAACCCGTCGCCCTGCCGGACCGGCATAAAACTTGAGCCTTGCATTGTCAATGATCTGCGAGGTATAGGAGAAGTCCGGGGGCAGGTCATCAGATCGACGGGAGGTGTTCTCCGGTGATCACCGAGATCGCTGTCGAGCGGGTCGAGTTCACCTGTGGCTCGTGCTGGCACCGCTGGAGCGTCGACTACGACGTGCAGCGCCACCGGGACGCCCTGGACGCCGAATGGGAGTACTTCTACCGCGACAACCTGCCGGTTCCCTCGCCCTACACCCCCGATGGCGCACCGCCCTGCGCGCACTGCGGCCGCCACTGGGTCGGGCGCCTGGTGGCCCGTCGCCCCGTCCCCCTGTCCGGCGGCGACGCGGACGCGCCGCGCAGCCGGGTCCCGGCCGAGGGCGGTCACCGGCCCGAGCGGCACAGCGCGCCGATGCTCCACGCCTCAGGTCACCCGCAGCCTCAGGCCGAACCGTCCTGAGGAAGAAACTTGAGCCCACAAGTATCAACTTCCTCCACTCCGTACTTGTCAATCAACCCACGGTGAGCTATATCAAGTAGGCGATTCCCGTACGGAGTGAAGGGAGAAGTGGGGATGCTTGCGCGCACCGGCGTTCTGGGGGACCTGGACCGGGTCACGCGACAGCTCGCGCATGCCGGGGACGGCACCGTGATCCCGGTGGACGCCTGGCGCGACGACGACGTGCTCTTCGTCCAGTTCGACCTGCCGGGCATGGACCGCTCCAGCGTCGACCTCACCGTCGAGCGGGGCACGCTCGTCCTGAGCGCCGAGCGTCCGTCCCCGATCCCGGCCGGGGCCGAGCCCGTGCTCACCGAGCGCCCCACCGGCCGGTTCACCCGCCGCCTGATCCTCTCCGACGCCCTGGACGCCGACGCCGCTCAGGCGGTCTACGACAACGGTGTGCTCACCCTGCGCCTCCCGCTGGCCGCGCACGCCAAGCCCCGTAAGATCGCCATCTCCGGTGGCGGGCCCAAGCAGGTCACCGCCTGAGGAGCCGTCCGCACCGTCCGCACCGTCCGCACCGCCTTCGCCGGAGACCGGGACGCCGTACGGCCGCCGCGCCGGACCACGACGTCCGGGAGGACCGCTACCGCTGACAGCGTCTGCGGACGAAACGCTCTGGCCGATGACCGCAGTTGCCGATACGGTCGGGCTTCCGTCCGGCCGTATCGGCGGCCGTCTCGACCAGGAGCGATCCCGTGCACACCCAGCGAGCGACCACGACCCTGTGGCGTCCCACCGGTCCCAAGGAGCTGGATCTGGTGCGTGAGCTGGACTGGCGCGCCTGGCCGCCCCGGCTTCCCGAGCAGCCGATCTTCTACCCCGTGCTCGACGAGGACTACGCGGTGCGGATCGCGCGGGACTGGAACGTCAAGCACGACGGCGCCGGCTATGTCACGCGCTTCGAGGTCGAGTCCGCCTTCCTGCGCAGGTATCCGGTCCAGCAGGCCGGCGGGCGGACGATTCTCGAGCTGTGGGTGCCGGCCGAGGAGCTCGACGAGTTCAACGCGCACATCGTCGGCATGATCGAACTCGTCCACGAGTTCCACTGAGCCGAGCGGATCCACGGCGGTGGGCGCACCCGGAGGGCGGCGCGGCCCCGCCCTCCGGCCCTTCCTGCTCCGGTCCTACCTGCTCCGGTCCTACCTGCTCCGGTACGCCCGCAGGAAGGTCCTCACCCCCTCCACGATGAGCGTGCGGACGCGGCTGTCCTCCGCGGCGTTCGCCGAACCGAGCCGGTCCAGGGCGACGCCGAAGGTCAGTGCGATGAACTGGTCGGCCGCCAGCCGGGGATCGGGGACGTCCAGCAGTCCCGCCTCCCCGAGCGCGGCGAACCGCTCGGCGATGGCCTCGTCGGGCGTGTCGGCCATGGTGTTGTAGCCCTGGTGCGGCAGGTGGCCGGACTCCGCCCGGACCAGCCGCTGCAGCGTCGTGTACTCCGCCGAACCGAGCATGTCCGTGGCGATGCGCAGGCAGAACGCGACCAACGCGTCTTCCAGGCCGCCGTCCTCAGCGTCCTCGGCGAGTTCGACGAGCGTCTCGTCGAGGGTGCGCCGGATCGTGGTGATCAATGACTGGCCGATGGCGTCGACGACCGCCTGCAGCAAGGTCTGCTTGTCGCCGAAGTAGTCGTAGACCGTCCGCTTGGACACCTCGGCCCGGGCCGCGATCGCGTCGACGCTGGACCGGTCGAAACCGTCGGTGAGGAACAGTTCCCGGGCTGCCTGGAGGATGGCGGCCCGCTTCAGCGCGGACCCCTCGCGCAGTGTCTTCGTGGTCGGCATGGCGTCATCGTAACCGTTCTACACTGCACGGTGTAGTGTAGCCATGTCCGAGGCTCCTCCTCGGTGTGCCGTGCTGTCGGCGAAAGACGGAAAGGACCTCCATGACCACAACGTCGGCTCCTCCGATCCGCATCGGCAAGGCCGCTGTGGGTGCCCTCGGCGTACTGGCCGTCGCCACCGGTGCCCTGGAGTCGGTGGTGGCGCCGACCCTCCCGCTCCTGCAACGCGAACTGCGCATCACCCCGGCCGAAGGGGCGCTGCTCAGCATCGTGCTCCTCATCACCGGAGCGCTCGTCACTCCGGTCGCGGGCAAGTTAGGCGACCGCTACGGCGGAAAACGGGTCCTGATCCGGCTGATGGCGGTGGTCTGCGCCGGTGGCCTGGTGTCGGCCCTGGCGCCGAACCTGCCCGTGCTGCTGCTCGGTCAGGTACTGCAGGGGGCGATGGTGGGCGCGCTGCCGCTGTCGTTCATCCTGGTGCGCTCCCACCTCCCCGCCGGGGAGTCGAAGGTGGCCATCGGGGTGGTCAGCGGACTCTTCGTGGCGGGCGGCATGGCCGGGACGCTGTCGGCCGGACCCGTGGCGGAAAACCTGTCCCGGCACTGGATGTTCGCCCTTCCGACGTGCGCGGTCATCGGGGGCACCCTGCTCGTGAACCGGCTGATGCCCCACGACCCGCCGACCCGGGCGGACGGTGCCGGCATCGACTGGCCGGGCCTGCTGCTGCTGAGCGGGGCGCTCGTCACGCTCATGCTCGTGCTCGCTGTGGCCCCCGACATGACGGAGATGCCCTTCGTGCTCGGCGCCCTCCTGCTGGTCCTGGCCGGCTTCGTGACCGCCTGGACCGCGGTCGAGCGCCGGGCGGCGGCGCCGATGGTCGATCTGCGCATGCTGGCACGGCCCACGCTGTGGAAGTCGTGCGTGCTGACGTTCCTGACCTGCCTCGGCACCTCGCTGGCCGTGTACCTCGTCCCGCAACTGTTCGCGGTGCCCTCCGACGCGTACGGCTTCGGGGCCGGAGCCACCGAAACCGGCTTCTATCTGCTGCCCGGCGCCGTGGCCGCCGCACTGGCCGGACCGCTCGGCGGCATGGGGGCGCGGCGCTTCGGCTCGCGCGCCGTGGTCACCGCCGGCATCGCCCTCCTGGCCCTCGCCCTGCTCGCCCTGGCCCTCGCGCACGCGGAGATCTGGCACCTCGTCACCGCCAAGGTCCTGATCTCACTCGCCAGCGGCCTGTGCGTCACGGCGCTGGTGACCACCACCGCCACGTCCGTCGACAAGGGCGACACCGGCATCGCCACCAGCCTGGTCCTGGTCACGCGCGTGGTCGGCTACGCCGTGGGGGCGCAGCTCGGCGGTGCGCTCCTGACCGCCGCGACCCCGGCCGGGTCGGACGTCCCGGCCGAATCGGCCTTCGTCACCGGCTTCGTCGTCGCCGGCGCCGTCGCGGCGCTGTCCCTGCTCGTCAGCCGGACCATGAGCAAAGGAGTAGAGGAATGACCCGAACCGATCAGCCGCGGCACGGCCGCACCACGCGCAGACGCGACGTCCTGATCTCCGGGGCCAGTGTCGCGGGGCCCGCCCTCGCGTACTGGCTGAACCGCCACGGATACGCGGTCACGGTCGTCGAGAAGGCGGGATCGCTCCGGCACGGCGGCTATCCCGTCGACGTACGCGGCACCGCGGTCGAGGTCGTGCGCAGGATGGGGATCCTGCCGCGCCTGCGCGACGCCCACGTCGACCTGCGCCGGCTCACCTTCCTCGACGAGGACGGCGACGAGGTGGCCTCGGTCAGCCCGCACACCGTCAGCGGCGGCGCCGCGGGGCGGGATGTGGAGATACGGCGCGGAGACCTGACCGCCGCTCTCCACGCGGCGGTCCGAGACGACGTGGAGTTCCTGTTCGGCGACTCGATCGAGACCCTCGACCGGTCCGGATCCGGAGTCGACGTCACTTTCCGCCGGGGGAGCAGGCGTACCTTCGACCTGGTGATCGGCGCGGACGGCGTGCACTCACACACACGCGCGATGCTGTTCGGGCCCGAGGAGCGGTTCCACCGGTACCTCGGCTACTGCTTCGCCGTGTTCACCATGCGCAACACCCTCGGGCTCTCCCACGAGACCGTGATGTGGAACAGCCCCGGCCGGGCCGCGGCCCTGTACGCCGTGGGGGACGGCGACGAGGTGCACGCCTTCCTCAACTTCGCCCGCCCGGAGCCGCCGTTCGGCGCGTTCGGCGACCCGCGGGCCCAACGGGCGCTGGTCGAGGAGGTGTTCGCCGGCGCCGGATGGGAGGTTCCGGGCATGCTCGCCGCCCTGCGCGAGGCGGACGACCTGTTCTTCGACGGTGTGAGCCAGATCCGTATGCCCCGCTGGTCGAGCGGCAGGGTCGCCCTGGTGGGCGACGCGGCGTACGCCCCCTCGTTCCTCACCGGACAGGGCACCAGTCTCGCACTCGTCGGCGCGTACACGCTCGCCGCGTCCCTCGCCGGCGCGGCTCACGCCGAGGGCTTCGCCGCCTACGAACGCACCACCCGGGAGTTCGTGACGCTGAACCAGGACCTGGTGGGCCAGGGGGAGGCCACGCTGTTCCCCACCACCGCACGGGCCCTGCGGCAGCGCAACGAGATGCTGCGCGGTCTGCGTTCCCTGCCCTCGGCGGAGGGACGACCGGCCCACTCGGCCCTCACCCTGCCGGAACTCCCGCGCCGGGAGTGAGCCGCGTGACCCGGGGGCGCCGGGCACCGTCACCGCACCCGTCGCATACTGAACGGAGGTCGGACGGGGCGGGGAGCGGAAATGGACTGGTCGGCAGCGCTGCTCGCCCTCACAGCGGGCGCCCTCATCGCGCTGGTCACCGCGCCGGTCGGCGTCTCGGGCGCCGTGTTCCTGCTGCCCGTCCAGCTCAGCGTCCTCGGCGTCCCCAGCCCCGCCGTCACTCCCACCAACCTGCTCTACAACGTCGTCGCCGGACCCGGCGCGCTCCTGCGCTACCGGCACGACGGAAGCCTCTACGGCCCGCTGACCCGCCGTCTGATCGCGGGCACCCTGCCCGGCGTCGTCCTCGGTGCCCTCATCCGCGTCTTCGCCGTCCCCGGGCCGGCGGTCTTCCGGCTCCTGGTCGCCGTGCTGCTGCTCCCGCTCGGGCTCTGGCTGATCAGCCGCACGCTCCGCACACCGGCCGGGCCCCCACCGCACGAGCCCTCGCCGCGCACCGTCACCGCCCTGGCCCTGGCCGTCGGCACGATCGGCGGCGTCTACGGCATCGGCGGCGGCTCCGTCCTCGGCCCCCTCCTGGTCGGCCGGGGCATGCCCGTCGCCCAGGTCGCCCCGGCCGCCCTCGCCTCCACCTTCCTGACCTCCCTGGCCGGCGCCGGCACCTACGGGCTGCTCGCCCTCACCGGGGGCGACGACATCGCCCCCGACTGGCTCCTCGGACTGACCTGCGGACTGGGCGGACTGACCGGCGGCTACCTGGGAGCCCGCCTCCAGCGCCACCTGCCCGAAGGCTTCCTGCGTCTCCTACTGGGCACCCTCGCCGCCACGATCGGCGCCCTGTACGCGGTCCAGACGCTCACCTAGGGGGGCGGCGGACCCGCTCTCGCGGCGTGATCAGGAACGGTTCACGCCGCCCTCGCTAGACGCGCCGCGCCGCGACCACCGCAGAACTGGTCGGAGTCGTGAGTACTTCAGTGGCCTCCAGGGCGGGATGAGTGAGGTAGAACAGGCGGAGCTCATCCACTGCGCCGCCGAAACGAGGCGGCCAGTGGGGCGACGGGGTGAAGTCGTCCAGCACGAGAAGGCCACCGGGAGCAAGCAGCTCGACGACACCCTCGGGGTCGTCACGCTTGCCTCCGCCGTCGCAGAAGAAGACGTCGAAGGGCGCGTGCCGCTCGAGCAGCCGCCAGTCGCCGGTGAGCACGCTGACGCGGTCGTCGTCCGCGAAGACCTCAGCCGCTCGACGGGCCAGCTCCTCGTCACGCTCCACGGTGACCAGGCGGGCACCCGCGCCCAGCCCACTGTGCAGCCAGGCGGTACCCACACCCGAACCGGTGCCGCTCTCCGCGATGACTCCGACGGGTTTCGCAGCGGCCGCCAGCCTGAGCAGCCTGCCCACCTCAGGGATGCAGCTCTTCTTGAAACCCGCCGCGGAGGCGATACGCTCCGCGGCCACCACGCGAGGCGGGACCACACGCTCTGCCATGATCACGAATCCCCCTTCGTCGTGAGCATGACGTTACCGCCCGTCACTGGCGTCCGTACGGAGTTCGGCCTGTCCGATCACGGCGAACCTCCCCGGTCGGACACCCCTCCAGCGAGGAGCCCGCCGGGACGCCGGGCGGGCGCGGACCCGTGGACGGGTGACCGGCGGCCGAGCGCGTGCCGTCGGGTCAGCGGCCGGCGAGGAGGTGCAGCGTGTCGATCACGCGGTTCGAGAAGCCCCACTCGTTGTCGTACCAGGCGACCACCTTGACGTGGCGGCCGTCGACGCGGGTGAGGGCCGAGTCGAAGATGGACGAGGCGGGGTTGCCGGTGATGTCGGACGACACCAGCGGGTCCTCCGAGTACTCCAGGACGCCGGCCAGCGGCCCCTCCGCAGCGGCCCGGTAGGCGGCCAGCACGTCGTCGCGCGTCACGTCGCGGGCGACCGTCGTGTTGAGTTCGACGATCGAGCCCACCGGCACCGGCACGCGGATCGAGTCACCCGACAGCTTGCCGTCGAGGCCCGGCAGCACCAGGCCGATCGCCTTGGCGGCACCCGTCGTGGTCGGCACGATGTTGACGCCGGCGGCCCGGGCCCGGCGCGGGTCGCGGTGCGGCCCGTCCTGGAGGTTCTGCTCCTGCGTGTAGGCGTGCACCGTCGTCATGAACCCGTGCTCGACACCGGCGAGGTCGTCGAGGACCTTGGCCAGCGGCGCCAGGGCGTTGGTGGTGCAGGAGGCGTTCGAGACGACCGTGTGCAGCGCCGGGTCGTAGGCCTCGGTGTTGACCCCGTACGCGAGCGTGACGTCGGCACCGTCCGACGGCGCGCTCACCAGCACCTTGCGCGCCCCGGCGTCGAGGTGCGCCCGGGCGGCCTTCGCCGAGGTGAAGCGGCCGGTGGCCTCCAGGACGATGTCGACGCCGAGTGCGGCCCACGGCAGCTGCGCCGGTTCGCGTTCGGCCAGCACCGTGATGCGGCGGCCGTCGACGACGAGGGTGTTCCCGTCGACGGTCACCGGGCGCCCGAGCCGGCCGGCGGTGCTGTCGTAGGCGAGCAGCCGGGCCAGAGTGGCGGGCTCCGTCAGGTCGTTGACGGCCACGACCTCCAGGGCGCTGTCGCGCTCCAGCAGGGCGCGCAGCACGTTGCGTCCGATGCGGCCGAAACCGTTGATGGCGATGCGAGTCATGAGTGATGTCCCTTCCCTTCGCCACCAGGCTCGCCCGCCGCCCGCCCCCCGGACAGTGGCGACAACGCCACGGTTCAAAAGGATCCCGCCAGCCGTCCCGTCCGCCGTCCGGCCGGTCGTCCCCAGTCGCCCGGCCGGCCACCCGCCGGGCGGTGCCGGCGGGTCACTCGCCGCGGGTGAAGGTGCGCCGGTACTCGCTCGGCGTGGTGCCGAGGATGCGCTGGAAGTGCAGACGCAGGTTCGCGCCGGTGCCGAGACCCACGTCGTCGGCGATCTGCTCCACGCTGCGCTCGGAACGCTCCAGCAGTTCGCGGGCCAGGTCGACGCGGGCGCGCATCACCCACTGCATCGGGGTGTAGCCGGTCTCCTCCACGAAACGCCGGGAGAACGTACGGGCCGACACCCCGGCCTGCTGCGCCAGCAGATCCAGGGTGAGGGGCTCGCCGAGCCGGTGCAGCGCCCACTCGCGGGTGGCGGCGAACCGTTCGCCGAGCGGTTCCGGCACGCTGCGCGGCACGTATTGGGCCTGGCCGCCGCTGCGGTAGGGAGCGGCCACCAGACGCCGGGCGGCGTGGTTGGACGCGGCCACTCCGAGGTCGCCGCGCAGGATGTGCAGGCACAGGTCGATGCCGGAGGCGGCGCCGGCCGAGGTGAGCACGCTGCCCTCGTCGACGAACAGCACGTTCTCGTCGACCCGGACGAGCGGATGCCTCGCCGCCAGCGCCCGCGCGTAGTGCCAGTGCGTCGTGGCGCGTCTGCCGTCGAGCAACCCCGTGGCGGCGAGCGCGAAGGCACCCGTGGAGATGGCTGCGAGCCGCGCGCCCCGGTCGTGGGCGGCGACCAGCGCCTCGACGACGGCCCGCGGCGGGTCCTCGCGGTCCGGGAACCGGTAGCCGGGGACGAAGACGATGTCGGCCCACGCGAGCGCGTCGAGGCCGTGGTCGACGGAGTAGGCCAGCCCGTCGCCGCCGGTCACGAGACCGGGTGCCGCCCCGCACACCCGGACCTCGTACGGCATGCTCGCCCGGGTCGTGAAGACCTGCGCGGGGATGCCGACGTCGAGCGGTTTGGCACCCTCCAGCACGAGGACGGCGACGCGATGCAGGCGGGTGGCTGACACAGGGGGCAGGCTACGCGGCGTCAGGCGTCCGCGCGCACGGGCAGGGCGGCCGCCACCACGTCGCGGTCCTTGCGCCCGAGCAGCGGGAACACGATCCTCAAGCCCTGGCCGTCGCCCGGCGCGGACACGACGAAGGAGGAGTTGAGCACGCGCTCCTTGACGGGGGTGCGGACCAGTCCCGCACGCGAGAACGTCATCAGATGCTCCCGCGGCTTGGCGAACGTCGGGTCCGCCCGGAAGACGAAGAAGCGGCGGTCGGTCATGGCCAGGTACATCGGCGCCGGCACCGGGACGACCGCCATCGCCCCCGCGCTCACGAGCGCCGAGGCCACCGCGAAGGCGGCGGTCCGACCCACCGAGACGGAGCTCAGATTCACGAGGGTCGCCACCTGGACCTGCTCGCCGGGTTCGAGCAGGGGGTCGACGGCCGCCAACAGCATGCGCCGGCGCTTTGCGTTCACGAGGTGCTCCTGGATTCGGTAGGGCGGAAAGGGACGACGCGGGGCGGGGAAGACCGCCCGGCACCGGCAGACCGGCAGCGGGCCGCCGGCGCACCCTGCCCGGCCCTGAAACCCCAGGTCGGGCGCCGTGCGCGCACAGCCGCCGTGAGCGGTCGGCCTACCTTGCCACACCCCGTACGGCCCGGTCGGCGCGGGTCGGCCCTCCGCCGCCGTCTCACACGGGCAGTGCCGTCCGGAACACCGTCACCGCCGTGCCGCTGACGCAGACCAGGAGAGCGCCGTCGTCCCCCGGCTCCACGCACACCTCCACGTCTCCGGGCCGCCCCATGGCCACGCCCTGACGCCCGGTGAAGCAGACGCGGCCCTGGGGTGCCCGGACGAGACCGTGCCGGACCAGGTACGCCCCGAGGGGGCCGTGGCCGTTGCCCGTGACGGGGTCCTCGAGGATCCCGATCGCCGGGGCGAACATCCGGGACCACGTCAGCAGGCGCTCGTCGCCGGTGGCCCGGGTGAAGACGAAGTAGCCGTTGCAGCCGAGGTCGTGGCTGAGGGCGGTGAGCGCGGCCGCGTCCGGCCGGAGCGCGTCCACGGCGGCGCGGTCGCGCAGCTCGACCAGTACCTTGGCGTGTCCCGTGGAGACGATCTGGACCGGGCCGTGGTCCGCGAGGTCACGGGGTGCGGCGCCCAGGGCGCGCAGCAGACGGCCGACCTGCCCACCGTCCAGCTCGGGTCCGAAGACGGCCGCCCCCTGGTGCATGCCGATCCGTGTCCGGCCGCCGTCGCGGTGGACCCGTACGCGTTGCAGCAGTCCGCCTCCCGTCTTCTGCACCAGTGACCCGTCCGGCAGCCCGCACTCGGCGGCGCGGGCGAAGTGGGCGGCCACGGTGGCGTGCCCGCAGGTGGGCACCTCGGTCGTCGGAGTGAAGAACCGGACCCGCACGTCGTGGTCGGCGCCGTCCGCCGGCAGGACGAAAGCCGTCTCGGAGTTGTTCAGTTCACGGGCGACGGCGAGCATCTGCGCGTCCGTCAGGCCGTCCGCGTCCAGCACCACGCCGGCCGGGTTGCCGCTGAAGGGGGTGGAGGTGAACACGTCCACCTGATGGACGACTCTCACCGGCCTTCCCCTTCCCGGAAGGCGGGCAGGAGGGCGCTGCGTCCGCCGCCGGAGCCGGTCGCCGCGTTCTCGGCGAGCCGGACCAGGGTGCGCACCGCGCAGCCGGTGCCACCCTCGGGGGTGTAGCCGTGCGGCGGACCCTCGTTGAAGGCCGGCCCGGCGATGTCCAGGTGTGCCCACGGGACACCGGCCGGCACGAACTCCCGCAGGAAGAGGCCCGCCACCAGGCCACCGCCCATCCGTGCGCCGTAGTTGGAGAGGTCGGCCACCCGTGAGCGCAGACCGGCGCGCAGCTGTGGTGGCAGCGGCATGGGCCAGGCATCCTCCCCGGCCTCCCGGGCGGCCGCCAGCACCTGCTCGCGCAGGCCGTCGTCGCCCATCACCGCGTAGACGTGGTCCCCGAGGCCGAAACGGGTCGCGGCGGTCAGGGTGGCCACGTCCACGAGGGCGTCGGGCCGTTCCTCGGACGCGCGTACGAGGGCATCGGCCAGCACCAGGCGTCCCTCGGCATCGGTGTTCAGCACCTCGACGGTCCGGCCGCCGTACATTCGCAGGACGTCACCGGGCCGCAGGGCGGACCCGGACGGCATGTTCTCGGCCAGCGCGAGCCAGCCGGTGACGTTGACCGGCAGGTCGAGCCGCCTCGCCGCCAGGACGGCCGCGCACACGGCCGCCGCGCCCGACATGTCGCGCTTCATGATCTCGTTGGCTCCGACGGGTTTCAGCGAGATGCCGCCCGAGTCGTAGGTGATGCCCTTGCCGACGAAGGCGAGCGTCGTGGTGGCGTCGGCGTGGCGGTGGGCCAGCCGGACCAGCCGCGGTGGGCGTACGGATCCCTGCCCCACTCCGAGAAGGCCCCCGAAGCCGCTCGCGGCGAGGGCCGCCTCGTCGCTCACGTCCACCGTCGCGCCGTGGCTGCGGGCCGCCGCGGCCACGGCCGTGGCGAAGCTGTCCGGGTAGAGGTCGTTGGCCGGGGTGTTGATCAGGTCGCGGGCGCGGTTCACCTCCTCCCCGAGCGTGCGCGCCCGCCGCAGCGCGGCCTCCGCGCGGTCCTGCGTGCCGGGTGCCACGAGGATCGTCGCCGCGCGGAGGGGCCGCGCCGCTGCGGTGGTGCGGTAGGGGGTGAAGGCGTAGGCCCCGAGCAGGACGCCCAGCGCCGTCGCCTCGACGGCCCCGGCGGTTGCGGCCGGCAGGGCCAGGGCGGCCGTGGCGGCACCGGCCAGGGTCCGGGCGGCCACGCCCGCGGCGCGGCGCAGCGTCTCGGCGTCGTGCGCGGTGCCGTCGCCCGCGGGGCCCAGGCCGACCGCCAGCAGCAGTTCGGCCCGGATGCCGTGAGGCGCGGGGAGCTTGATCGCCTCGCCCTCGGCGCCGGTCGCCCCGAGGCCGGCGAGGAGCCGGGCGAGGCCGGACCCGAGCGCTCCGGCCGGGTCCGTGCCGAGGGCCGGCACGGGCCCCTCGGCGCCCTGGGTGACGCCGACGACGAGCCAGTCGGCGGACACCGTCGTCGCGGACGCGGCGGTCACGGTCAGCGCTGTCACGGTCGTACTCCTCCTCCTTGCCGGGACGGGCCCGGCGTCGGTTCTTCGTCGGCGGTGTCCGCCCGCCCCGGCCCGGGCACCCGCCGGCGGGCCAGCCCCACCCCGGCGAGCACGACCGCCATGCCCAGGGCGGTCCGGAGGCCGAAGTCCTCGCCGAGCAGGACGACTCCGAGCGCCACCGAGACCACCGGGAGCAGGTAGCCGACCGTCGCGGTGCTCGTGGCGCCCTCGGCGGCGACGGTGCGGTAGGTGAGATGGAAGGAGAGGCCCGTGGAGACGACGCCCAGCAGGACGACGGCGAGCAGTTCCTTCAGATCGACGCCGTCCGGCGCCGGTCCTCCCACGGCCAGGGCCGGCGCGGTGAGGACCGTGGCCGCGACGAGCTGTGCCGCGGACAGGGACACGGTCGGAACTCCCCGTCCCACCAGGAAGCGGCTCATGTACGCGAAACCGGCCGCATAGCTCGCCGCCGCGACGACGACGGCGGCCACGCCCCACCCGCTCGCCCGCGTGGCCTGCCACGGCGCGAGGATCAGCACGACCCCGGCGAAACCGAGGGCGAGCCCGGTCAGCCGGGACGGGTGGGGGCGTTCGGTGCCCGTGCCCACGCCGATCAGCAGCGACCACAGCGGCGTCGTCGCGTTCAGGACGCCGGCGACTCCCGAGTCGATGCTCTGCTGCCCGAAGCTGAACAGGGTGAACGGCAGGGCGTTGCAGAGGAAGGCCGCCACGGTGACCCGGCCCCACACCCCCCGCCCGCCGGGCAACCGCCGGCCCGAGCCCAGGCAGGCCGCCAGCAGCGTGACGGCGCCCAGTACGCAGCGGCTGAAGGTCACCTGCACGGGGGAGAGGGCCCCGAGCGCCACCTCGATCCACAGGAACGTCGATCCCCACACGAGGGCGAGCGCGCCGATGCGCGCCCGAGCCCAACTCCTGTCCCCGCTCACCGTCTTCTCCTTCGTCAGCCCCGACGAACGGTGCCCCGTCAGGCTGTTGAAGGACAAGCGAAAAGTTCTGCACCACCATTAAGTTGGGCTACATGCTCGATGTGAGACGCATGCAGGTGCTGCGCGCCGTGATCACCAGCGGCTCGGTGACCGCCGCGGCGGCACACCTCGGATACACGCCCTCCGCCATCAGCCAGCAGGTCTCGGCGCTGGAGAAGGAGACCGGGACCGTGCTGCTGGAACGCGTCGGCCGGGGCGTCGCCCCGACCGCGGCCGGCCTGCTGCTCACCCGGTACGCGGACGTCATCAGCAGGCACCTGGCCGAGGCCGAGACCGCGCTGGCCGATCTGCGCGCGGGACGCGCGGGCAGACTGTCCCTGCGCTACTTCGCCTCGGTCGGCCCGACCCTGCTGGCGCCCGCGCTGGCCCGGGTGCGCCGCGAGCACCCGGGGGTGGCGATCGATCCCAGGCTGGCCGATCCGGACGACGCCCTCGCGGAGGTGGCGCGGGGCGACGCCGACCTGGCCGTGGTCGTCCGGCGGCCGGACGAGGCCCGGCATCCGGGCATCCGGGTGGTGCACCTGAGTGACGACGCGTACCGGGCGGTCCTGCCCTCCGGACACCCGCTCGCCGCCGGCCGCGTGATCGATCTGGCCGATCTCGCCGGGGAACCGTGGGTCGGCAGCGAACCCCCCGGCCCCTGTCTCACCCCTATCGTCGACGCCTGCGCCGCGGCGGGTTTCAGTCCGGACTTCGTCACCACGTCGGAGGACTACGCCACCGCTCAGGGCTTCGTCGCCGCCGGTCTCGGTGTGAGCCTCATTCCCCGGCTGGGGCTGAGCGCCCGCCACCCCGGTGTCGCCGTCCGCCGGGTCCGGCGCCCGGAGCCCGTCCGGGCGATCCACGCCGTGGTCCGTGCGAGCGCCCTGGACCAGCCGGCCCTGCGCACCCTCGTCGAGGCGCTCCGGGCGTCGGCAGGGCAGTAGCCACCGCGGGGGTGCCTCGTGGCCGTCGGCGTGCGACGGGGGGTGTCTCCCGGCTCGCGATGTGGGCAGGCGTATGGGGAGCAGACGTAACCTCACGATGGAGAGCCGGTGATGACGACTTCCCGAGCGCAACGGTCCCTGCCGGAGGCAGGGGAGGATGCCGCGCCGACGCATCTGGAGCGGGAGAACGCCCAGTTGCGGCAGGCGGTGGATTCCCATGCGACGGTCGACCAGGCCATCGGCGTCCTCGTCGCGGTCCACCGGCTCGCGCCCACCACCGGGTTCGAGGTGCTGCGTGAGGTCTCCCAGCACGCCAACGTCAAACTGCACGCCGTGGCGGAGACGGTGATCGAGTGGGCGCTCGGCGGGCCCCTGCCGTCCCCGGTGGGCCGGGAGCTGGACGCGGCCGTGCAGCGGTGCCTGAGCGTGGAGGGCGGGCCCGGGCGGCCCGAAGAGGCCCACGGCGGGCCCTGAGGGCAGGGTGGGCGGCGGCACGCGCCCGGCACACGGACGCGCGACGGCCCGGTCCCACCATGGGGCGTCGGTGGTACCGGGCCGTCGGGGCTCCCGCCTCGCACGCCCCCGCGTGGGCGGCGTCCTCAGGCGATGGACGCGGAGATGACGGCGGAGACGGCGAGGTTGCAGGACGCCGTCACCCACACCGCCGGGTGGGGCTCCGTCTCGACCAGCGTCGCGCCCAGGCGCCCCGGCGTGATCAGGTCCACCACCAGGAACGCCACGGCCATCATCACGAGTCCGAGCAGACCGAACACCGCGGTCGAGACCAGGCCCTTGCCGAAGTCCTCGTACGTCGTCCAGATCGAGGTGAACACGATGGCGCCGATGCCGAGCAGCGCCGAGCTGAGGACCACGGCGGCGTTGCGGTTGCGCTCTTCCCAGATCTGTCGGCCGAGCTTGCCGGGCGTCAGCACGTCGACCAGGACGATGCCGAGGACCAGCAGGACCAGTCCCAGGCCGCCGTAAGCGGTGGCCCGCCCGAGTCCGTTGACGATGTCGCTCATGGGATTGCCGGCTCCGTGGTGTGAGAGATCGTGAGTGATCGCGGTCAAGGAAAGGCAAAAGGTAGCGCACCCGTTCGGCCGGCTGGGCGGCGCCCGGGACTTCCCCGTGCGCGGGCGGAGGGAGCCTGGCACCCGGCGGCCTACGCCCGGTGCGTCCTCGCCGCGGGCACCGCGCACGCCGGTGTCCCCCCGGGCAGCCGTCCGCGGTGGCGGGCCACGAGACGGTAGACGCCGTGGGCGACCCAGCGCACGGGCGGCAGGACGAGCACCGCTCCGGCGACGGACCACGCCCCGCCCGCGCTCAGCAGGATCTTCGCCACCGCCCGCACACCGCCGTAGACCTGTCCGGCCGGTGTCACCCACAGGGCCTCGTACCGAGCCCGCTCCTCGGTGACGCCGAGCGACGCGAGATCCGCGTGCTGCCAGGCCACCGTCTCGCACCGCGGTCGCACCAGACGCCGGACGACGTCCACCGACGAGGTGCAGAAACCGCAGTCCCCGTCGAAGACCAGCACTGGTCGCGTCCGCATCCTCCCATCCTGCCGCACACGGGCCCGGACCGGCGCGGGGCCCACGGGCCGGGCGGGCCCGCCGGTGCGGAAGGGGGGCTGGTGGCCGCCGCCACCAGCCCCTGCTCTCTCCCGCGGTGTCCGTCCCCGCCGGCCGTCGGCGGGGACGGCGGCCGCCTACAGGGGGCGCACCGTGATGTTGCGGAAGCGGACCTTGTTGCCGTGGTCCTGCAGCCGTATCGCCCCGGCCGCCGGTGACTCGGCCCGGCCCGAGGCGGTGGGCCCGTCGAGGACGACGTCGTCGTGGACCTTCCGGCCGTTCCACACCACCGTCACCCGGGCGTCGGCGGTCTTGTCGCCGTCCTCGTCGAAGCGGGCCGCGCGGAAGACGACGTCGTAGCTCTGCCAGGTCTCCGGCTTCGTCGCCATGTTCGCGTCGGGTGCCCTCTTCAGGTAGATCGCCCCGGCCTCGTCGGTGTCCGGGGAGGTGTCCCCGTAGGAGTCGAGGATCTGCAGCTCGTAGCGGTCCTGGAGGAAGATGCCGCTGTTGCCCCGGTCCTGGCCGGTGACGTCCGGCGGGAGCTGCGGGACCCGGAACTCCAGGTGCAGCGCGAAGTCCTGGTAGGCGTCCTTGCTGCGGATGTCGCCGCAGCACACCTCCATCGACTCCTCCTCCGCAAGCGGCCAGGACACCTTCCGCCCGTCCGTGTGCTGCCACTGCGCCTGCGAACCGGCGGTGCCGTCGAAGAGCGCGACCTCGGCGCCGCGCGGACGCACGGTGATCAGGTCGAGGTTGACGTGGCCGGTGTCGCCGGCGTCGAACCGGTAGGAGATCGCGTTCCGTCCGGCCCGCAGGGTCAGCTGTTCGGTGCGGGTGGACCAGGAGTCCCAGTCCCCGGTGGAGGGCAGCAGCGTCTGCCGGACCTTCTTGCCGTTGGCGTAAAGGGAGAGGGACTTGGTGCCGGCGAAGGGGTTCGGGCCGTTGGAGTAGCGCAGGTTCACGTCGTACGTGCCGCTCTTCGGGACGGTCACCTCGAACGTCGTGGCGGCCTTGCCCTCGGTGGCGTACCGGTCGACGAAACCGCTCCCGGAGTAGCCCGGGTGGTCGGTGTTGATCCCGGCCGTACCGGTCAGCACGGCCTCCTCCGCCTCGTACAGGATGGCGGCCGGCGGCTGCTTCCCGGGCAGGGCGTTGAGGGTGTACCAGGCCTCGGTGCTCCACAGCGCCTCACCGGAGGCCGAGGTGAAGGGGCGCGGGGAGCGCACGTGCACCACATGGCCGGGCTTGAGACCGTCGGTCCGCAGCCGGACCGTGCGGCCGTCGCCGGAGAGCGTCGCCGATCGCACGGCCAGTCTCTCCTCGCCGATCTTCGGGCCGCCGTAGTCCTTGGTCGGGGTGTAGCGCCACTGCTCGACCTGGTAGCGCGCGGCGAGTTGTGCGGCGGTCTGCTCGGAGACGGGCTGGGTGTAGGTCAGGTCGAAGCCGCCCGGGACGGCGCGCATGGTCTTGATGTCGAAGGTGTTGCCGCCGTTGGGCGTCAGCTTCTGCAGCCCGAAGCGGAGTTTGCCCTCCTGCCCCCAGTTGCCGTCGGCGCCGAGCCCGCCGGCGTAGACGGCGCCGTCGGGACCGAGGGTGAGGCGGTTGATGCCGGCCTCCAGACCCTGGGTGTAGCGGAAGACGGCACCCTGGTACTGGCCCTTCACCTTCTCCAGGTAGGCGCGCTGGAGGCCGCCGTAGGTCACGTCACCGATCAGCATCTGGCCCGCGAACTGCCCCTTCTTCAAGTACAGCGGGGTCGAGGGCGAGTTGGCGATCTCGTTCTGCGGCAGCCAGAGGACCGGCGCGGTGACGGGGGAGGACTCGAAGGGCCCTGCGGGCTCGGTGTAGTGGTTGAAGAAGCGGCCCTGCTTGATCTGGACCAGCTTCGACGAGGGGAGCCAGCCGCCCTGGTTGTCGGTGGTGAACAGGCCGCCCTCCGGGCCCCAGCCGATCCCGTTGGGTGTGCGCAGTCCGCCCGCGACCGGGCTGATCCGGCCGGTCTTCTTGCTGATCTTGTACGTGGTTCCGCGGTTCGGGGCGGGCTGCGGGGTGGTGGTCGCGCCGCCGTAGTCGATGGCGACGGACAGGTTCACGTAGAAGTACCCGTCGCGGTAGAGCAGGCCGACCGCGAACTCGTGGAAGTTGCCGCCGTAGGGCCAGGTGGCGACCGTGCGGTAGGTGTCGGTGACGTCGTCGCCGTCCTCGTCGACCAGCCGGGTCAGCTCGTGCTTCTGCGACACGTACAGCGAACCGTCGACGTACTTGATGCCCATGGGCTCGCGCAGCCCTTCGGCCACCTTCGTGACGGTCACCTTGTCGCGGCTGGTCTTCCCCGTGACGTTGCCGAGCAGGTACACCTCACCGGCAACGTTGTCAGTGCCGCCCCAGGTGCTGATGGCCAGCCGCCCGTCGGGCAGCCAGTCCATGCCGGTCACCTGCGGCTCGAATCCCTCGGGGCGCAGGTCCGTGAGGTCGAGGTCGGGGCGTACGGAGGTGAGGGGCAGCCCGTCGCCGGGGGAGTCCCCGCTCGCCTCGCACTCCTTGCGGCCCGGCGCCGTCACCCGGACCACGTCGGCGTCGGTGCTCAGTGCCTCGCGCGGCACGACGGTGAACTCGTCCTCGCCGGGCGGCTTCCAGGCCAGCTGCACCTGCTGCCCGCCGTCCCGTTCGAAGTGGTCGACGCGCAACGGGTGGGAGCCGGCGGTGAGATGGACGGTGCCGTCCTTCGGCTCCGCGCCGTGCAGACCGTCGTGGTCGATCACCGTCGAGCCGTCGAGGGACAGCCGGGATCCGTCGTCGCTGGTGAGACGGAACACGTACGAACCGTCGCGGGGCGCGATCAGATAGCCGGTCGCCTCGGAGACGAACCGGTCCTCGAAACCGCCGAAGTCGGCGGCCGTGGACCAGTCGACGGTGGGCATGAGCTTGTCGTGGTTGGGGGTCTGCCCCGGCTTGAGGGTGCACAGCTTGCTGAGCGGAGCCTGGACGTCGTAGACGCGCAGGGTGACTCCGGGCTCCTGCGGCGGCAGGTCGGCGGCGGCCGCCGGGGAAGAGCCGGTGGCCGCCGGAGCGGGGTCGGCCGCGGCCGGGGCGGCCAGGACGCCGCCGGCCAGCAGGGCGGAGGCGAGTGCCGCGACGAGGTGTCTTCGGGGTCGGCGCAAGGGCCGTCGGCGCAGGGGTCGTTGGCGCATTGGTCCTCCTGTGCTGGGGACCGGAGCGTGCCGGATCGTTCCGGTCTTTCACGGGGTGGATCGCGGGTTGCGCCGCAAAGGTAGGAGACTTTCGCTTGTCATGTCCATACTTTGTCATCAGTGTGTTCAAAGTCGGTCCGCGCGATCTGGCGGCCCGTCAGGGCCGTCCCGCGTGTGCCCCGCGGACAACGGGGGTTCGGCAGTGCCCCGATCGTGGAACTGATCATGGGTGGGCAGCACGTGGTCCCCGGGCACGTTCCGCGAACGCACCCGGGGGAGAGGCGGTGAGGGCGAGTGGGCGAGCAGGGCGGCCGTGACTGGGTGCGCATGACTCCGGACGACTTCGACCGTGAGGCGCCGCCGCGCCCGGAGGTGGACGGGCGGATCCCGGCCGAGCTGGACGAGTGCGGCACGGCTCCGCTCTTCGGCGACGAACCGGCTCCGGCGGGCGGAGGCCGCCCGGCTCCGCGCTCCGCCCGACAGGCCTGCCAGGAACGGCTGTTCTGAGACTCCGGGGCGACCGGTCGCCCCCCGACGAGATCAGCCGGCCCGGCGGTGAACCGCGGGCGGGGTGGTCGTCGAGGGAGCGCGCCGGTCGTCCCCGGCCAAGGCGGCAAGGCCGTCCGGGCGGGGCAGGACGCGGGCCGCGTCCAGTGCCGCAGCGAGACCGGCGAGATGGGCGGCCTGGTCCGACCGGCCGCCGGGGCCGGGCGCCCGGTGCGGTCGAGGCGCTCCCGGTGACACCTGCGTCAGTCGCCCGACCGTGACGGAGCGGGGGAGCACCCACATCGGCGCAGCCGTCATGGGTCCCCCCTCCTCGGCGGCGTCGCGGTCGCGTGCCCGCTGCACGCCCGCGCGCCGCGCCGTCCAGGCCTTCACCGGCCCGGCCGTGCCTCGGCGGCACGGACGTCCGCCAGGGTGGTGGCCAGCGCCTTCCAGATGTGGGCCGCCAGGTCGAGGTTCCGGGTCTCCGTCGCCTGCTGCCCGAGCCGTTCCAGGACGGCGATGCCCTGGTCGGCGCGGCCCGACAGGATCTTCAGCCGGCCGTCGAGGACGGACAGCCGCACCCGGTCCCGGTACGACAGGCGCAGATCCGCCTCGCCGAGCAGGTCCTCGCTGAGGGTCCGGGCGTCGTCCAGCCGGCCTTGGTGGAAGGCGAGCTGGGCCTGGAGCGCGCGCATCTCCTGGAGTTGCAGCGGCGTGCCGATCAGCCGCAGCACGGAAGCCGCCTCGGTCAGCCAGCGCTCGGCGGCGGCCACGCGGGGCGGTGACATCTGCAGCGCGGCGGCGGTGGCGGCGGCGCGCAGCCGCGCCCACAGGGTCAGGTCGTCCCTGCTGTGCAGCAGCCCCAGGGCCCGGTCCAGCCGGGCCCGTGCCGTCTCGTCGTCGCCCTCGCGGTTGCTGACGACGGCGGCCGTCCACAGCGCCTCGGCCGCCTGGGCCGCTGACGCCCGGGGCAGCAGGTCCCGCTCCAGTTCGGCGACGTGCCGCCCGGCCGCCTCCAGCCGGCCCAGCTCCGTCTCGACGCTGATCAGCACCATCAGGGCGGCCAGCGTGTCGGGCACGCGCACCCGGGCGTCGCGGGCGACCGACATCGCCTCCACGGCCGCCGGTTCCGCGGCGCGCATGTCGCCCAGGGCCCGGGTGCAGCGGGCGTACCGGACGCGCGACCGGGTCCGCAGCTCCGGGTCCTCCAACCGGTCGCTCAGCTCGATGAGTTCACGCAGCCGGGTGCGTTCGAGCTCATAGTCGCCATCGCGTCCGGCGGCCCGGCTCAGCAGCCACAGAGCCTGCCAGCGGGCGGCGGGATCGGCCCCCGCGTCCTCCTCGACCGCACGGCCGAGCGCCGCCGTCTCGTCCGTGCCGGGTGGCGCCGAAGCCGCCGCGGCGAGGACGCCGGTCAGGGACCTGCCGTCCGAAGGGCCGGTCAGGGCGGAGGCGTCGACACCGAGCCGGTCGGCGAGATAGGACACGGCCCGCTCGGTGGGGCGACGCTCCCCGGACTCCAGGCGGGACAGGTACCCCGTCGACATGCCGTCGCCGACGAGGGCGGCCTGGCTCAGCCCCCGGGCCAGCCGGAGCCTCTTCAGCCGACGGCCGAAATGCGGCTGTTCGAGCATCTCCCCCTCCGGTTCAACGGCGCGATCGGCGAGGTGCCGCGACCCCGAGGGCGACGCGGCCGTACAGCGCTCCGGTCCTCGCCTGCCCGGTCGGGCGCGCCTGAGCTGTCAACACTCTAGGAAGCCGGGCAAGGGGCGACAACTTGTTGAGCGCAGGTCAACCGGCCATTGCCGGGATGGTCCCCAGCCTCACCGACGATGGCCGAATCGCGGCCTCCGGTGCCCGAAAGACGCCCGTATGTAAAGGAGTTGACAGGTAGCCGACGTCACCTGGCAAAGCCTTGCCACCGCGATTGACGCCCCTTAGGCTCGAAGGTGATCCCCTGCTGCGATCCCATTTTCGTCATGTGGAGGTTGTCGTGCTGCGCAGCTCCCGAACCGGCCCCCGGCGCAGGCTGGACGTACGGCCCGCCGGTCCGCCCGGAGGCTTCACGCCGGGAACGGACACCGAGATCGAATGGCCGTGACAACGTTTTCCACGGCAGTCAGACGCCGGCCGCCTCGGCGCCGCCTCCTCTGCCCATCCTGACCGCCCCCGGGACTCCGGCGCCTCGCCGCCGGCCATCCGGGACGACGCGGGCACCCGGCCCGGCCGCCGACGTGGCGGCCCGCGCCGGGCGGGACGTTCGCCGACACCCAGGCACAGCGCATCCGTCCGTCCGCGTCCGCACACCCTTCCCAGCCCCCCACGCGCAGGAAGAAGGACGGTACGTCCGTGGCGACCACGAGTTTCCCCGACGCCTCGCCCCGCAAGAAGAACGCCGCCGCTCCGGCCGCACCCGCCCGCCGCGACGCGACCGGCGGCGAAGCGCCGGGCGGTGACACCCCGGTACGCGCCTGTACGGCCCACGTGTCCCCCGGGGACCTGGCCGTCACGGCCGCGGAACCGGAATTCGCCCGCCAATTCGGCCTCAGCGTAGAGGAGATATGCGGGTACGGAATGCTGGACCTTCTCCGATCACCCGCCACCGCACGCCTGCGGGAACAGTTCACGGCACTTTCCACGGGCCGGTGCCGGCGATTCAGGGAAAGGGTGACGGGCCGCGACGGCGCCGGCCGGGAATTCCCGGCGGACATCACCGCGGTCGCCGTCGGGAAACCCTCCGGCGAAACCGCCGGGCTCGTCGTCTTCCTCCGCCGGTCCGGCAGCGCGATTCCCGGCGGGCCGTTGCTCAGCGCCCTCGACGCGCAAGTCCTCGAAGGGGTGGCGAGTGGCGAGTCCACGGTGCAGATGGCCTCCCGTCTGTATCTGAGCCGTCAGGGGATCGAGTACCGCGTGGGGCAGATGCTGCGCCGCTTCGACGCGCCCAACCGCCCCGCTCTCGTGGCGCGGGCGCACGCGCTCGGCATGTTCGCCACGGGCGTGTGGCCCCCGCGCGTCCTCCCGGAGCACGTGCGGTAGCGGGCGGCGGGACCGGGCACGTCCCGGGCGAGGCGGCCGTGGCGGTGACGTACCGTCACGGCCGCCCGTGCGTGGGTCCGGTCCGGGGCGCCGGCGCCGGACTCACGCCGCCGACGGCTGCCACGCCTCCTGGAACCGGCGGCGGGCGCGGAAGAGACGGGAGCGGACGGTGCCCACGGGCAGGGCGAGCACCTGGGCCATCTCCTCCTCGTTGAGCCCGTAGGCGCGCAGGGTGAGGACCTGCCGGTGTGCCTGGGACAGACGGTCCAGCACGTCGCTGATGTGCACCGCGTCCAGCGGGTTCGCGTCCTGCTGCGACTCCACCTCCGAGCAGCAGCTCTCCTCGCCGTAGCGCCGCGCGGTGCGGACGGCCTCGCGGACCGTCACCGAGCGCACCCAGCCGTAGAACGCCGCCGGCTCGCGCAGGGAACGCAGGCCGCGGTAGATGGCCAGCAGCGCCTCCTGCGTCGCGTCGGCGCCGTCGTCGTGGGTGATGGACCTGCAGATGCGTGCCACGTAGGGGGTGATGCCGGTCAGCAGGTGGTTCATCGCGTGCTCGTCGCCCGCCTGGGCTCGGGGGAGCAGCGTCAGGGGAGAGGGGAGTTCGCTGACGGTGGTCATGTCGGGCAGTGCTTCCTTACGGCGGCCGGGCGGGGGTGAGGGGAAGGAGGAAGGAGCCGTGGTCAGCCGGTGGTCGCGGGGGCGGGACGGGTGTCCGCCGCGGTCGCGAAGCTGAGGAGCCCGGCGCGCACGTCGTCGCGGAACGCCCGCATGAACGACGGGCTGAAACAGGCGGTGAAGTGCGGGAACTCGATGGACAGCCGGCCGTCGAAGGAGACGACGCACGCCATGACGGGGCTGCGGCCCGCCTGCGGGAAGTAGTGCTCGCGGGCCGGCGCCAGCCGCACGTCGGCCGCCCGCAGCCCCTCCGGCAGCCGCGGCCCGGGGACGACGCCCATGTTCGTGACGATGACCGTGGCCAGTTGCAGAGCCGGGTTCCGGGGGATCTCGGGCGTGATGCGCATCTCGTGGACGTGATCGCCGCGGGCGAGGAAGTCGCCCAGGCGTCCGTGCACGGTCCGGGCCAGCTCCAGCGGCTCGGAGGCCTCGGACACCTCCACGGTCTGCAGATGGGTGGTGACCGCGGGCACCAGGGCGGCGGTGGGCACCGGCGGGGACAGCCGGGAACGCAGGTCGACGGGGGAGAGGCAGCCGAGGGTGCGGGCGCCCTCGCCGCCCAGCCGCCGCCGGGCGGTGGCCAGCAGCGTCGCGGCGATCAGGGCGTGCACGGAGACGCCCGCGTCGCGCGCCGCCCGCCGCAGCCGTGAGGTCGTCTCCGCCTCCAGGGTCAGTCGGCGGACCTCGATGTGCCCCTGCGCGCCGGCCCCTTCGCCGGTGGCGGCGTCGTAGGGCACCAGCTCGGCCGGGTTCCGCCGGACCGCCTCCAGGCGGCTGTCGAGGTACTTCGCCGTTTCGGCGTCGTCGGCCGGCGGCAGCAGGCCGCTGACGGGCTCGGGCCAGCGCGGCGCACCGTCCTCGGAGGCCCCGGCCGCCGGGTGCCCCTCGACCAGCGCCCGGTAGCGGTCCCACAGGGCGTTGTGCAGCGCGATGCTGCTGTGACCGTCGGTCACGGTGTGGTCCACCGCCAGCACGAACAGGTGGCGCTCGCCGTCCGCCGCGCTGACCAGGACGGCCCGGCTCAGCGGCCCCCCGACCGGCAGGGGCCTGTTGAGTTCGGCCGCGTACGCCTCGTCCTCGTCGTCGCCGGTGCGCGTGATCAGCCGCGGCCGCTCGTCCTCACCGAGCAGGCGCAGCACATGTCCCGCGCCGTCCTGCGCGATACGGGACCGCAGGGGCGGGTTGGCCTCCGTCATGGCGTCGAAGGCGGCGGACAGGGCGGCGACGTCGACGGGTCCGCGCAGGGTGCAGGACAGCACGGCCCGGCTTCTCTGGCCCACGTAGAGCGTCTCGACCGGACACAGCACACGGTGCATGGCGTCAGCCTTCTTTCCGTCATACATTTCGGGTTCACGGCCCGTCATCGGTTGTCCGCCGCTGCTGTCCGCGGGGCGTCAGGGGCCTTTCGAGAGTGCACGGCACCACGCGTCGGAATCCAGCCGGGAACCCGGCGCCGAGGGAAATCACGTGATTTCCCTAGAAGTTCGAACGGCGCACACGATCCCCGGATTCGCATTCTTCAGGGAAAACCCTGAATCGGGGCCCCGCGGCCCGATTCCGCTTGACCCGGCCGCTTCCGTTGCCCCACCGTGCTGTGCCGTGAGACGGGCGGGTGACGTGATGACGTCCGCCCGCGGCGTGCGGCCTCTCCTTCGCCCTGTGGCCCGGCCCGGCGCGTAACCCCCCACGCGCGGGCCGCACGAGGCGGTGGCCCCGCCCCTCGCATCCGGCCGGGCCTTCTCCGTCCGGGACGTTACGGCTTGCCACGTGAGGGTTGTGCTATGTCACTGCAGGAGGACGAACGCCGGCCGCTGTCCGGAGCCCAGGAGGGCCTCTGGTACGCCGGGCGGCTCGCACCGGACAGCGCCGCGTACAACACCGCGGAGGCGGTGGAGGTCCACGGCCCCCTGGACACCGACCTGTTCGAAACCGCGCTGCGCCGCACCGTCGCCGAGGCCGACACCTTCGCCCTGCGCTTCGCCGACGGCGACGACGGCCCCCACTGCCGGCTCGCCCCCGACGCGGACGACTGGACCCTGCACCGCGTGGACGTCAGCGGTGCGCCCGACCCCGAGGCCGCCGCCTGGGCCCACGTCCGCGCCGATCACGCGACGCCCGTGGACCTGGAGAAGGGACCGCTGTTCGCGCACACCCTGCTCACCCTGGCCCCCGACCGCTTCCTGTGGCTGCTGAGGGCCCATCACCTGCTGCTCGACGGCTACAGCTACAAGCTCCTCGGGCGGCGCCTGGCCGAGACGTACAACGCCCTGGCCGAGCGGCGCGACCCCGGCCCCTCCGGCTTCGCGCCGGTGAGCCGACTGCAGGAGGAGGAGGCGGCCTACCGCGCCTCCGAGCGGTACACCCGCGACCGCGACCACTGGGCGCGGCGCCTGGCCGGCCTGCCGGAACCCGCCCGGCTCACCGCGCGCACGGCCGCCCCCACCGCGCCCTTCCTGCGCCGCACGGCCGAACTGACACCCGGCGAGACCGCTGCCCTCGACAACGCCGCCGCCCGCCTCGGCGTCCGGCGGACCGACCTGCTGACCGCGGCCACCGCCGCCTACCTGCACCGGATGACCGGCGCCCGTGACCTGGTGCTCGGCCTCGCCACCATGAGCCGCCTCGGCGGTGCCGCGCTGCGCACCCCCGGCACCGCCTCCGACGTCCTGCCGCTGCGCGTGGCCGCCGCCCCCGACACACCCGTGGCGCAGCTGGCGCGGACCGTCGCCGGCGAACTGGAGGCCCTGCGCCGCCACCAGCGCTACCGGGGCGAGTTCCTCCGCCGCCACCTGGGCCTGCTGGGCACCGGACGCCGGCTGTACGGGCCGGTGCTCAACATCGTTCCGTTCGACGAGGACCCGGTCTTCGGCGGACACCGGACCACCTGGCACCACCTGTCCGGCGGAGCCGTCGACGACCTGCAGATCTCGGTGCGGCCCGGCGCGCGTCCCGGCGGCCTGTGGCTGGCCTTCGACGCCAACCCGGCCCTGTACGAGGAGGACGAACTCGCCCTGCACCGCGACCGGTTCCTCACCGTGCTGCACCGGCTCGCCGAGGCGGAGCCGGAGACACCGCTGGGCGGCCTGGACGTCCTGCTGCCCGGAGAGCACCCCCGCGACACGCCCGTCCACACGTATCCGGTCGAACGGACTCTCACCGAACTGTTCGAGGAGCGGGCGGCGGCCGGGCCCGAGCGGACCGCCGTCACCTGCGGGGACGAACAGCTCACCTACGCCGAGCTCAACGCCGAGGCCAACCGGCTCGCCCGGCTGCTGACCGAACACGGCGCGGGTCCCGGACAGGTCGTGGCCCTGGCCCTGGAGCGCGGCATCCGGCTGCTGCCCGCCCTGCTGGCCGTCCTCAAGACCGGCGCCGCCTACCTGCCCCTGGACCCCGGTCACCCGGCCGAGCGGCTGCGGCTGGTCGTCGAGGACGCGGCCCCCGTCGTCCTCGTCACCGAGCACGCCCACGCGCACCTCGCCCAGGACGCCCTGCCCGTCGTCCGCCTGGACGACGAGGAGACCATCGCCGGCCTGGCCCGCCGCCCCGCCACCGACCTGACCGACGCCGACCGGCACGGACCGGCAGGCCCGGCCGACACCGCGTACATCATCCACACCTCCGGTTCCACCGGACGCCCCAAGGGCGTGCCCGTCCCGCACGCGAACGTCGTGCGCCTCTTCACCGCCGCCGCCGGGCACTTCGACTTCCGGGACGACGACGTGTGGACGCTGTTCCACTCCTACGCCTTCGACTTCTCCGTCTGGGAGATCTGGGGCGCCCTGCTGCACGGCGGCCGGGTCGTCGTCGTCCCGTACGCCGTCAGCCGCTCCCCGCGCGCGTTCCTGGACCTGCTGCACCGCGAGGGCGTGACCGTCCTCAACCAGACGCCCTCCGCGTTCGAGCAGCTCGCCGACGCCGACCTCGAACGGGGCGGCGGCACCGGGGCGCTGCGGTACGTCGTCTTCGGCGGCGAGGCCCTGCGCCCGGCGCGGCTGCGCCCCTGGGCCGACCGGCACGGCCTGGACCGCCCGGCGCTGGTGAACATGTACGGCATCACCGAGACCACCGTGCACGTCACCCACCACCGCCTCACCCGCGCCGACCTGGACGACCCGCGCCGCGGCAGCGTCATCGGCAGCCCCCTCGCCGATCTGCGCGTGCACCTGCTGGACGGCGAGGGCCGCCCGGTGCCGCCCGGCGCGACCGGCGAGATGTACGTCTCGGGCGCCGGCGTCGCCACGGGGTACCTGAACCGGCCCGGCCTGACCGCCGAACGGTTCCTCGACGACCCCTACGGCCCGCCCGGCACCCGCATGTACCGCTCGGGCGACCTGGCCCGGCGCCGCCCCGACGGCACCCTCGACTACCTCGGCCGCGCCGACGCCCAGGTCCAGCTGCGCGGCTTCCGCGTCGAACCCGGCGAGATCGAGGCCGTCCTCGCCGCCCACCCGGGCGTCACCCGTGCCGCCGTCGTCCCCCGCCGGGCCGCCAACGGCGCCCTGCACCTCGTCGCGTACACCGTCCCGTCCGACACCCCGGTGAGCCCCGCCGAGCTGCGCGCCCACACCGCCGCGCACCTGCCCGAGCACATGGTCCCGGCCGCCGTCGTCCCCGTGGCGGCGCTGCCGCTGACCGCGAACGGCAAGCTCGACGTCCAGGCCCTGCCCGCCCCGGACTTCGCCGCCGCCGCGACCGGCACCCGCCCCGGCACGCCCCAGCAGGTGCTGGTGTGCGCCCTGTTCGAGGACGTGCTGAAGCTCCCGCGCGACTCGGTGGGCGTGGACGCCGGCTTCTTCGACCTGGGCGGCGACTCGCTGCTCGCCACCCGCCTGCTGGCCCGGCTGCGGCACGAGACCGGCGCCGAGATCCCCATCACCGCCCTGTTCGAGACACCGACCCCGGCCGCCCTCGCCCAGCGGCTCGCCGTACAGGACGCCGCCCTGCCCCGGCCGGCCCTCGGCGACGCCGTACGGCCGCAGCGGGTGCCGCTGTCGTACGCCCAGGAACGCATGTGGTTCCTCAACCGGCTCGACGGGGGAGCGGCCACCTACAACATCCCGCTCCTCGTCACCCTGGACGCCGACGTCGACACCGGCGCGCTGCGGGCCGCCCTCGGCGACCTCGCCGACCGGCACGAGATCCTGCGGACGGTCGTCGCCGAGCACGACGGGACGCCGTACCAGCGCGTCCTGCCGCCGGGCGAACTGCGCCCCGCCCTGCGGCACGTGGACTGCCCCGCCGCGGAGACCGCCGCGCACGTCACCGCCGCGCTGCGGCACCGCTTCGACCTCACCGCCGAAAGCCCCCTCGCCGTCTGGCTGGTGGGCTCCACCCTGCTGTTCGTCCTGCACCACAGCGCCGCCGACGGCTGGTCGCTGCGTCCCTTCGCCGACGACCTGAGCACCGCCTACGCGGCCCGCCGCGCCGGCCGGGCACCCGACTGGGCCCCGCTGCCGGCGCAGTACGCCGACTACGCGCTGTGGCAGCGCGCCCTGCTGGCTCCCGGCCCGGACGGCCCCGGGCGGCTGGAGCGGCTCACCGCCCACTGGCGTACCGCCCTGGACGGAGTGCCCGAGGAATGCACCCTGCCCGGCGACCGGCCCCGCCCCACCGCCCCGCGCGGCGGCGGAGCACACGTCGAGACCGCCGTCGGCGCCGACCTGCACCACGCGCTGCTGCGTCTCGCCGACCGTGAGAACGCCAGCCTGTTCATGGTGCTGCACGCCGCCGTCAGTGCCCTGCTCACCCGCTGCGGCGCCGGCGAGGACATCGTCCTCGGCACCCCCGTCGCGGGCCGTACCGAACCCGCCCTCGACCCCCTGATCGGCCTGCTCACCAACACCCTGGTGCTGCGCGCCGACACCTCGGGCGACCCCGCCTTCCGTGACCTGCTCGCCCGGCTGCGCACCGCCGACCTCGCCGCGCTGGACCACCAGGACCTCCCCTTCGACCGGCTGGTGGACGACCTCAACCCGCCCCGCACGCCCGGCCGGCACCCCCTGTTCCAGGTGATGCTGGCCCTCCAGAACAACGAGCCCGCCGTCCTCCGGCTGGACGGCACCCGCGCCGAGCTGCGGCCCACCGCGACCGGCACCGCCAAGTTCGACCTCTTCGTCGACGTCCTGGAACGCCGGACCGCGCAGGGCGCGCCCGACGGCCTGACCCTGCACGTCGAGTACGCCACCGACCTGTACGAGGCCGCCACCGCCGAGGCGTTCGCCGAGGCCCTGCACGACGTGCTGCGCGCGGTGAGCGCCGATGCGACGGTCCGCCTCGGCGACCTGCCCGCGCTGCCCGAGCGCACCCCCGCCCCGGCCGCGACCGATCCGGCGGCACTGGCGGACGCGGCCCTGTCCGTGCCCGGCATCCGCGACGCCCACGCCCTGCCCGGCACCGACGGCGCCCCGCCCCGTCTGTACGTGGTGCCCGGACGGGCGGACGCCGCCGAACGCGCCGAGGAACTCCTCGACCGGGCGGGCCACGGCACCGTCCGCGTCACCGCGGTCAACGCGCTGCCCCGCACCGGGCACGGCACCGTCGACACCGCCGCCCTGCGCGCCCTGCCCGCCGTCGACCGCACCGCCGCCGACGCCTGGCGCGACCGTCTGACCCGGGTGCCCGGTGTCACCACGGCCGACGTGACGGTGGAGAACACCCCCGAGGAACTCGACCGCCGCCACACCGGCCTGCCCGGCCGCACCACCGGACCCGCCCCCGCCGGCCGCACCGGAACGTCCACCGCCGCACCGGCCCTCAGCGAAGGCCCCGCCCATACCGAACCGTCCGTGACCGGCTGGGCCCAGGCCCTGCGCCGCGCCGCCGCACAGGACCGGGGCGACATCGTCCACGTCCACGCCGACGGCAGTGAACACCGGCGCAGCTACGGCTCCCTGATCCCCGAGGCCTCCCGGGTCCTGGCCGGACTGCGCCGGGCGGGCCTGCGCCCCGGCGACCAGGTCATCCTCCAGTGTGACGCCACCGAGGACTTCCTCGCCGTGCTGTGGGGCTGCGTCCTCGGCGGCTTCGTCGCCGTACCCCTGACCGTCCCCGCCTCCTACGACACCCCCTCGGCGGCCCTGACCAAACTGGAGGGCATCTGGCGGATGCTCGGGCGGCCCTGGATCGTGTGCTCCGCCGGCCGCGAGGCCGGGGTGCGCGCGGTCGCCGCCCGGCAGGACTGGCCCGGCCTGCGGCTCACCACGGCCGACGCGCTGCGCGAGGCACCCGAGGACCACGACTGGCACCCCGCCGCACCGGACGACCTCATGCTGATGCTCATGACGTCCGGCAGCACGGGCCTGCCCAAGGCGGTGCGCCTCACCCACCGCAACGTCCTGACCCGCTCCGCCGCGACCGAGCAGACGAACGGCCTCGGCCCGGACGACGTCACCCTGAACTGGATCCCGCTCGACCACGTCACCGGGGTGGTGATGTTCCACCTGCGGGATGTGTATCTGGGCTGCCGTCAGATCCACGCGCCGACCTCCTGGGTCCTGCAGGACCCGCTGCGCTGGATGGACCTGGCCGACCGGCACCGGGTCACCGTCACCTGGGCGCCCAACTTCGCCTTCGGGCTCCTCGCCGAGCAGTCCGGCCGCTTCACCGACCGCGCCTGGGACCTGTCGCCGATGCGGCTGGTGATGAACGCCGGCGAGGTCGTCGTGGCCTCGGCCGCCCGCCGGTTCCTGCACGCGCTGAAGCCGTTCGGCCTGCCGCAGGACGTGATGCACCCCGGCTGGGGCATGTCCGAGACCTGCTCCGTCGTCACCGACGCCGTCCTGCCCGGAGAACCCGTCGCGGGCGAGGGGACGTTCGTCAGCTGCGGCCTGCCCTACCCCGGGTTCGCCATGCGGATCGTGGACGAGCAGGGCAGGCTCCTCAACGAGGGTGAGGCGGGCCGGTTCCAGGTCCGCGGCACCTCCGTGACCGGCGGCTACCACGACAACCCGGCCGCCAACGCGGAGGCGTTCACCGAGGACGGCTGGTTCGACACCGGCGACCTGGCCTTCCTGCGCGACGGTGAGCTGTACATCACCGGCCGCGCCAAGGACGTCATCATCGTCAACGGCGTCAACCACTACAGCCACGAGATCGAGGCGTGCGTCGAGGAACTGCCCTACGTGGAGCGCAGTTTCACCGCCGCCGTCGCCGTGCGCTCCGACCCGGCCTCGCCCACCGACGAACTCGCCCTCTTCTTCCACCTCCCCTCCGAGGTCACCGCCGGGGCCCTGCGCGAGATCGCCGGGAAGGTCACCCGGGAGATCGGCGTCAGCCCCGCCTACCTCATCCCCGTCGAGCGGGACACGATCCCCAAGACCGAGATCGGCAAGATCCAGCGCACCAGACTGCGCAAGAGCTTCGAGGCGGGCGCCTTCGACGACACCGTCCGCGAGACCCAGCTCCTGCTGGGCACCGCCGCGACCGTCCCGGACTGGTTCCTGCGTCCGGTGTGGCAGCGGACGGAACGCCCGGAGACCCCCGCGGCGCATCCCGGCCGGCACACCCTCGTCCTCGCGGGCGGCGACCCCCGGGTCCGTCGGCTCGCGGAACGGCTCGCCGACGTCCTGCGGGCCGGCGGCGGCCGGTGCACGCTGGCCGTCGAAGGGCCCTCGTACGCCCGGCTCGACGCCGCGCACCACCGCGTGCGGCCCGCCGAGGAGACCGACTACGCGACGCTGCTGCAGCGGACGGAGGAGGACCAGCGGCCGGTCGACGCCGTCCTGCACCTCGCCGGACTGCGCGGCGCGGGCGGCCCGGAGACGGCGCCGGACGACACGACCGGACCGGAGGACCTGCTCGCCTTCGCCCGTGCCCTCGCCGCACGGCCCGGCCCGCAGCGGCCCGTCGACCTCGTGTACGTGACGGCGGGCGCCCAGGACGTGCTCCCCGGCGATCGCCCCGACCCGGCGCACGCCATGGCGGGCGCGCTGCTGAAGTCGCTGGCCGAGGAGTCCGGCCGGCTGCGCGGCACGCACCTCGACCTGCCCCCGGACGACGCCACGGACCCGCTGCCCCTGCTGACGGCCGAGGCGACGGTCACCGCGGACGGCACGGAGGTGGCGTACCGCGACGGACACCGGTACGTGCGCCGCCTCACCGCCCTGCCCGACGCCCCGCCCCGCGTCGAGCCGCCCGCGCGGGACGGCTTCACCCTGCTCACCGGCGGCCTGGGCGGCGTCGGCACCGAACTCGCCGCCCATCTGCTGCGCACCCCCGGCACCCGGCTGCTGATCACCGGCCGCACACCGGAGGAGCAGACCGAAGGGCTGTCCCGGCTGCGCGAACTGGGCGAGGTCCGGTACGCCCGCGCCGACGTCACCGACGAAGGCCAGGTCCGGGCCGCCGTGGAGGCCGCCGCGCAGGAGTGGGGCGCGCCCCTGGCGTCGGTGCTGCACCTGGCGGGGGCACTGGTGGAACGCCCCGTCGGCGAACTGGACACCGCCACCTGGCGCCGGGCCCTAGCCGCGAAGACGCGCGGCGCGTGGACGCTGCACCGGCTCACCGCCGACCACCCGGTCACCTCCTTCGTCACCTTCTCCTCGCTCAACGGCTTCTTCGGCGGCGCCATGAACGCCGCGTACGCCGCCGCAAACGCCTACCTGGACGCGCTCGCCCGGTACCGCCGCGGCCTCGGCCTGCCCGGGCAGTCGCTGGCGTGGAGCATGTGGCGCGAGCGGGGCATGAGCGACGGCTACCGGCTCACGGCGCTCACGGAGGCGCGCGGCTACCGGCTGCTCGACGTCCCCGCCGCGCTGCGCTCGTTCGACCTCGCCCGCACCCTGGACGAACCGCACCTGCTGATCGGCGCCGACCGCACCGCCCCCTGGGTCCGCAGCCACGTCGTCGCGCCCGTGCGCCAGACGCGGCGCCTGGCCGCACGCGTCGGCCTGGAGGACGGCACCGATCTCGGCGCCCTGTACCGGGCGGCGGCCGACGCGGCACGTGCCGCCGGGCTCCCGGAGGACGCGTGGACGCTGCGCTCGGCGGGCACCGGCCCCCGCCCGGAGGAGGCGGAGGCGGGGGAGGAGCTGCGACGGCTGGAGAGCCGGCTCGCCGAGGTGTGGTGCGGCGTCCTCGGACGCGACCGGGTGGGCCGGGACGACAACTTCTTCGACCTGGGCGGCAACTCGCTGCTCCTCGTCACCGCACAGACCGCCGTCAACCGCGCCTTCGGCACCGACCTGTCGGTGGTCGACCTGTTCGCCCACCCCACCGTCCGGGACCTGGCCCGCCACCTGTCGGCCACCGGCGCGCAGCCGCCGGCGGCCGGCGGACCGTCGCCCCGGCCCGAGACCGACGGCCTGGACCGCGCCAGGGAACAGGCCCGCCGCCAACGCGCGGCCCGCTCCCGCCGGTCCGCCCGCCAGGGCAGGGACCGCGGCCGTGCCTGACCGCGCGGACACCACGCAGCACACCACCGAGCCCGGAGAGGACGAGGCACACGCCGTGCACGACCCCAGCGCATCCCACGACGAGGAGTTCCCCGCCGTCGCCGTCATCGGCATGGCGGGCCGCTTCCCCGGCGCCGACGACCTCGACGCCTTCTGGGAGAACATCGCGGCCGGCCGGGAGGCCATCCGGCCCGTGTCGGACGAGGAGTTCCTGGCCGCGGGCGGCGACCCGCGCGACCTCGACGACCCGGCACTGATCCGGATGGTGTCGGCCGTCGAGGGCATCGACCGCTTCGACTCCGGCTTCTTCGGCTACAGCCCCGCCGAGGCCGCCGTCGTCGACCCGCAGCAGCGGCTGCTTCTGGAGACGGCCTACCACGCCCTGGAGGACGCCGGCTGCCTCACCGGCGACCGCACGGCCGGGGCGTTCGGCGTCTACGCGGGCGCCGGTGACAGCCGCTACTACCCGGCCCACGTGTACCCGCGCTTCGCCGGGCAGCCCGGCTCGGTGGAGCTGGTCCACGCGGCCACCGCCAACTCCCTCGGCACCCTCGCCACCCGCGTCTCCTACGAACTCGGCCTCACCGGGCCCAGCGTGTCCCTGCAGACCGCGTGCTCGACCGCGCTGGTGGCCGTGCACACCGCCTGCCAGGACCTGCTGGATCACCGCTGCGACACCGCGCTCGCCGCCGCCGTCTCCCTCAACCCCTCGGCCGCGCTCGGCTACCGCCACGTGCCCGACGGGCCGTTCTCGCCCGACGGCCACTGCCGCGCCTTCGCCGCGGACGCCGCCGGGACCTCCTCCGGCGACGGCGTGGGAGCCGTCGTCCTCAAGCGGCTGGAGGACGCCCTCGCCGACGGCGACCGCGTCCGCGCCGTCATCCGCGGCACCGCCGTCAACAACGACGGCCGCCGCAAGGTCGGCTTCAGCGCGCCGAGCGCCGCCGGGCAGACCGAGGTGATCCTCGCCGCGCAGGCCCAGGCCGAGGTCGACGCCGGCAGCATCGGTCTGGTCGAGGCGCACGGCACCGCCACCAAACTCGGCGACCCGATCGAGGTGTCCGCGCTGACGGAGGCCTTCCGGCACAGCACGGAACGCACCGGGTTCTGCGCCCTCGGATCGGTCAAGACCAACATCGGCCACCTCGGCGCCGCCGCCGGCATCGCCGGACTCATCAAGGCGGTCCTGGCCCTGGAACACCGGCAGATCCCGCCGAGCCTGCACTTCGACCGGCCCAACCCCCTCATCGACTTCGACGCGAGCCCCTTCCGCGTGCCCACCGCGCTGGAGGACTGGCCCGCCGGCGACCACCCCCGCCGCGCCGCCGTCAGCGCCTTCGGCATCGGCGGCACCAACGCCCACGTCGTCCTGGAGGAGGCCCCGCCCGCGGCCCCCGCGGCGCCCCGACCGCCCGAGGACGGCCGCCGCCTGGTGCTGCCCCTGTCCGCACGCACCGCCGGCGCCCTGCGCGGCCAGGCCGAGGCACTCGCCGGGCACCTGGAACGGCGGCCGGAGCTGCGCCTGGACGACGTGGCCCAGTCCCTGCGCACCGACCGGCCCGCGCTGCGCCACCGGCTCACCGTCACGGCGGCCACCCCGGCCGAGGCCGTCGACGCCCTGCGCGTCGCCGTCCCGTCCGTCCCGCCGCCCACCGACGACCCGGTCCGTGTGGCGTTCCTGCTGCCCGGCGGCGGCACCCAGTACCCGGGCATGGGCAAGGAGCTGTACCGCGACCACGCCTTCTACCGCGACACCGTCGACGAGTGCGCCCGCATCCTGCGGCCCGTCCTCGGCGCCGACCTGCGCACCGCCCTGTTCGAGGAGCGCCAGCCCGACGACACCTCCGCGTTCCTCGGGCTCGTCGTGACCGAGTACGCCCTGGCCCGTACCCTCATGGAGTCGGGCGTGCGCCCCGACGCGCTGATCGGCCACTCGCTCGGCGAGTACACGGCCGCCTGTCTCGCCGGCGTCATCGACCTCGCGGACATGCTGCCCCTGGTCACCGAACGCATCCGGCTCATCAGCACCGCGGGCGGCGCCACGGTCGGCGTCGCCGCCCCGGCCGAGGAGATCCGGCCGCTGCTCGGCGACGACCTGTCCCTGGCCGCCGTCAACGGCCCCGGCGCCTGCACGGTCGCCGGACACCTCGACGCCGTCGCGCGCTTCGAGGCCGAACTGACCCGCCGCGGCGTCCCGTTCCGCCGCCTGCGCATCCCCGTCGCCGCCCACTCCCACGTCCTGGACCCGGTCCTGCCTGCCTACGAGGCCCACCTGCGCCAGGTCACCCTGCGTCCGCCGCGCATCCCGTACGTCACCAACGTCACCGGCACCTGGGTCACCGACGACCAGGCCACCTCCGTACGGCACTGGCTCGACCACACCCGCGGCACCGTGCGGTTCGCCGACGGCATCGCCGCCCTGTGGGACCGGCTGCACCCGGTCCTCGTCGAGATCGGGCCGGGCGACACCCTGACCAAGCTCGCCACCGGCCGGCTCACCGACGCGACCCCGGTGACGGTGACCACCATGCGGCACGCCAAGGCCGAGGCGTCCGACGGCTTCGTCCTCGCCGAGGCTTTGGGCCGGCTGTGGAGCGCGGGCGTCGACAGCGCCCTGCCCCCGGTGCCGGGCAGCCCCCGGCGGGCACCGCTGCCGCCCTACGCCTTCGAACGCAGGCGCCACTGGATCGACGCCCCCGGCGCCCGCACCGGCTCCGGCCCGTCCGACGACACCCCGGCCACGCCGGCGAGCGCGCCCGGCCTCGCCCCGCGGCCCCGGCTGACGACCGAGCACGTACCGCCGCGCACCGACCGGGAACGCGAGGTCACCCGCCTGTGGGAGGAGACGCTCGGCATCGGCGGCATCGGCCTGCACGACAACTTCTTCGACCTCGGCGGCGACTCGATGCGCGCCGTACTGCTGGCGGGCCGGCTGCGCGGGGCCGGCGTCCTCGACATCCCCGCGGCGACCCTGCTGGCCGCGCCCACCGTGGCCGGGGTCCTCGCCACGGCCGGCGAGGCGGACGAGAAGGCGCCCGGGACCGCCCCCACCGCCCTCGGCCCGCTGCTGCCGCTGCGCTCCGAGGGCACCGCCCCGCCGCTGTTCTGCGTCCACCCCGGCGCGGGCGTCGCCTGGCGCTACACGGGCCTGCTGCCGCACCTCGGCGGTGACCAGCCCGTCTACGGCATCCAGGCGGCCGGTCTCGACGGCACCACCCCGCCCGCAGCCGACGCCGCCGCCATGGTCGCCCACTACCTGGATCTCGTGCGCCAGGTGCAGCCGCACGGCCCGTACCGGCTGCTGGGCTGGTCCTACGGCGGGTTCGTCGCGCACGCCATGGCCTGCGCCCTGCAGCGCGACGGCGAGCGGGTCGAACTCCTCGCGATGCTCGACGCCCCGCAGCCGCACGGCACCGCCCACGACGCCGGCGCCGCCGAACGCCAGGTGGCAGCCCTGCTGTCGAGGGTGGCCGGGCTCGATGTCGACGGGGCACCCGTGGAGACCGTCCTCGACCGCATCGACGCCCGGGTCGCGGCCGACCCGGCGAGCGTCCCCGTCACCCGCTCCGAGGCCGCGGCCATCGCCGCCGTCATGCGCAACAACCTGCGCATCGCACCCCAGTTCGCGCCCGGCGTCTACCGCGGTGACGTGCTGTTCTTCAGTGCCGCCGAGGAGCAGGCCACCGACTTCCCGACGGACCTCGCGGTGCTGCCCGGCAAGGCCGACAGCTGGCGGCCGTACGTCGACGGGACCCTGCACGACCACCGCGTGCCCTGCGGCCACTACGAGATGACCGAACCCGAACCGATCGCCCGTATCGGCGAAGCGGTCGCCAAGGCCCTGCGCGGCCCCGGCGACCGGGCCGCCGCAGCCCCTTCCCCGTGAACCCGCGTCGAGGAGATGCAGTGAGAGCGACCCAGGACCCTTACGAACTCGGTGACGCCCCCGAGATCGGTACCGCCCCGACGAAGATGTACGCCTCGCTCATCCGCCGTGAGCGCTACGGACAGCCCGTCGACGCCTTCCGCACGGAAGTGGTCGACGTCCCGCCCGTCGGGCGCGGACAGGTCCTGGTGAAGGTGATGGCGGCCGGCATCAACTACAACAACGTCTGGGCGGCGCTCGGTTCGCCGCTCGACGTGATCGCCGCCCGGCAGAAGGCCGGCGCCACCGAGGACTTCCACATCGGCGGCTCCGACCTGTCCGGGATCGTGTGGGCGGTCGGCGAGGACGTGCGCGGTGTGAAGCTCGGCGACGAGGTCGTCGTCCTCGCCAACCGCTGGGACGAGAAGGCCGAGGACATCCGTCTCGGCGGCGACCCCACCTGGTCCACCAGCCAGCGGGTGTGGGGCTACGAGGAGAACTACGGCTCCTTCGCCCAGTTCGCGGTCGTCGACGACTACATGCTCCACCCCAAGCCCGCCCGGCTCTCCTGGGCGGAGGCCGCCTGCTACATGGCGACCGCGGCCACCGCCTACCGCCAGCTCTTCGGCTGGCCGCCGCACACGGTGCGCCCCGGCGACCCCGTGCTCATCTGGGGCGGTGCCGGCGGCCTCGGCTGCATCGCCATCCAGCTCGTGCGGCACGTCGGCGGCATCCCCGTCGCGGTCGTCTCCAGCGAGGAGCGCGGCGAGTTCTGCCTGAAGCTGGGCGCCGAGGGCTGGATCGACCGGCGCCGGTTCGACCACTGGGGGCGGCTGCCGGACACCTCCGACGACGAGGCCATGGGCCGCTGGCTGTCCGGGGCCCGTGCCTTCGGGCGGGCCTTCTGGGACGTGCTCGGCGAGCGCCGCAGCCCGCGCATCGTGCTGGAGCACTCCGGCGCCGACACGATCCCGACGTCCCTGTACCTGTGCGACAACGGCGGCATGGTCGTCCTGTGCGGCGGCACCACCGGCTACAACGGTGACGTCGACCTGCGCTTCCTGTGGATGCGGCAGAAGCGGCTGCAGGGCTCGCACGTGGCCACCGCCCGTGAGGCCCGCGAGGTCACCCGGCTGATCGACCAGGGAATCATCGATCCGTGCCTGTCTCAGACCTTCGATTTCGACGAGATCGGCCTCGCGCACCAGCTGATCCACGACAACCGCCACCCGGCGGGCAACATGGCCGCCAGGGTCGGCGACCGCGGGTGATTCACGCCCGGCCAGAGGGGTACCTGCGGCGGGGTACGACGCACACGCACCTCCCGGAGGTACCCCCATGGGCAAGCTGGGCGACATGATGAACAAGGCCAAGCAGATGGCCAAGGGTCACCCCGACCAGGCCGACAAGGGCGTCTCGGGCGCCGAGCGCATGGTCGACGAGCGGACGGGCGACAAGTACGACGCGAAGACCGACAAGGCGGCCGACGCCGTACGCCGTTCCTACCGGGACGGCGGCACCCCGGAACGCTGACGCGCCCCCTCCTCCCGCCCCCGGTGCGCCGCACCGGGGGCGGGACAGGTCTGTTCAGGCCCGGTCGGCGACCCAGCTGAACACCCCCGCGCCGGCACGCACCACCCGCACCCGCACGGCACGGCCGGGATCGGCGCGCAGCCGGACGCACAGGCCGCCCGCGCAGGGCGAGGCCAGCAGATCCCGCAGGCCGCCCGCCGCTCCGGCCACGGCGAGGGCCTTCCACGCGGCCTCCTTGGCGGAGAACAGCTCCGTCACGGACCACCCGGCGCCCCCCTCGCACGTCACCTCCTCGCCCCGCGCCCACACGCCCTGGCCATCGGCCGACACGCCGTCGGCGACGTGAGTGCTCCCGGCGACGACCCGGGTGCTCCCGGCCGGCGGCCGCGCACCCCCGCCGTCGGCGGTTGCGCTCCCGGCAACGAGGAGTGAGCTGCGGTCGCCGGCCGGCCCGTCCTCGGTGACGGACAGCGGGGTCCCGCCGTCGGCGGTCGCGTTCTGGACGACGAGCAGCCCGCTGTGGTCGTCGGCCGGAGACTCCCCGGTGAGGGGCAGCGCGTCCCCGTCGTCGGCCGGGACGTCCTCGTCCGCGAGGAGCGTCTCCTCGTCCGCGCGCAGGATCAGGCGGGCCGCCGCCCGGGGGAGGGGACGCAGCTCCAGGTCGCACCCGAGCGGCAGGTCGCGGCCCGGGGCGCCGGCCACCGCGACGGCGATGCCGGCACTGTGCGAGATCGACGCGGCCCGGCCCGGCGGGAACACCGGCAGCCGTCCCGCACGCGGGATCTCGCCGCACTCCAGCCCCACCGCGCGCAGGGCACGGCGGGCGGCCCGCCGGCCCGCCAGGAACTCCAGCCGGCGCCCCGGCGGCATGCCCGCCGCGGCGGCCGCCTCGGCGGGCCCGGCCGGCCGCGCGCACGGCTCCCGGACGGACGCGACCCCCAGCCCCAGCCCGGCGGCGCCCAGCACCGGCGCCAGGGCCGCGAGGGAGCGTTCCACCGCCGCGGCGGGCTCCCGACCGGCACGGGCCGGCCACGACGTCTCCGTCGTGGCCGGCCCGGTCTCCACGGGGCGCCCGGTCATCGCCGTCCACCGCCCCACGCGCTCACACCCGCAGCAGCTTCTTGACGATCTTCCCGGCGGGGTTGCGCGGCACCTGCTCGATGAACTCCACCCGCCGCGGGCGCTTGTACGGCGCGAGCAGACCCGCGACGTGCGCGAGCAGCGCCGCCGCGTCCGCCCGCGCGCCGGGTTGCAGCGCGACGTACGCCAGCGGCACCTCGCCGTAGTCCGCGTCGGGCATCCCGACGACCGCCGCGTCCCGGACCGCGGGGTGGGTCATCAGGGCGCGTTCGATCTCCGAGGGGTAGACGTTCTGGCCCGCGCGGAGGATCAGGTCCTTCGTGCGGTCCACCAGGCTGATGCGGCCCTCCTCGTCCATGAAGCCGAGATCGCCCGTCTTGATCCAGCCGTCGAGGGTGATCTCACGCGTGGCCTCCGGGTCGTTCCAGTAGCCCTGCATGACACCCGGTCCACGCACCACGATCTCCCCGATCTCGCCCGGCGGCAGCTCTCGGCCGCCGGCGTCCACCGCGCGGGCGGACATCCCCGGCACGACCCGCCCGCACGGGATGCGCGCGGTGACGTCGCCGGGGGCCGGGTGCTCCTCGGGGCCGAGCGTGACGAACGGGCCGCCCACCTCGGTCATCCCGTACACCTGCCGGAAACCGCAGCCGAGCCGCTCGACCGCGTCCGCGTAGACGTCCAGCGGCATCGGGGCGGCCCCGTAGAGCACCTCCCGCAGGGAGGACAGGTCGGTGTGCCGGGACGCCTTCGCCTGGAGCATGAAGCGGAGCATCTGCGGCACCAGCCACATGTGCGTGGCCCGGTGCCGCTCCACCGCGGACAGCGCCCGCTGCGGGGTGAAGCCGGGCATCAGCACGACCGTCGCCCCGGCCGCCAGGTAGGTCAGGGACACGACCATGCTGCCGTGGTACAGGGGGCAGCAGTTGACCATGACCATGTCGTCGGTGGGGCGGGCCATCACCAGCCAGCCCAGGGCGATGGCCCGGAAGGACGCGCTGTCGACGGTGACGCCCTTGGCCTGCCCGGTGGTCGCCGAGGTGTGCAGCACGGCGATCGGGTCGGTGTCGGCGACGTCCGGCAGGTCCCGTGCGGCGGCCAGGGTGCCCAGCGCCGCGAACTCGGGCTTGTCGAAGGCCAGCCGGATCCGCACCGACGACGGCAGCCCGGCGTGCCGGTCCAGCAGCTCGGACTCGCCGAGGACCGCCACCGCGCCGACGCGCTCGACGATCCCGGCGACCTCGGACTCGGTCAGGCTGTGGTTCAGCGGCACGAACAGCGCGCCGAGCCGGGCCAGCGCGAAGTAGCTCTCCAGGACCTCGATGCGGTCCTTGGCGAGCACGGCGACCCGGTCACCCCGCTCGATGCCCAACTCGGCCAGGCCGAGCGCCAGTTCCCGGGTCCGGTCGTGCAACTCGCCCCAGGTGACGCTGCGCTCCTCGTCGACGAGGGCGGTACGGCCGGGCCGGCACTGGCGGTTGCGCTCCAGCAACTGCGTCAGCCACATCACGCACCGCCGCTCGCGCCCGCGACCGCACGCTCGGCCACGAAACGCTCGTAGTCGCCGATCGTGCGCAGCTCCTCCATGTCCTCGGCGGTGATCTCGACGCCGAGCCGCTGCTCGACCAGGAGGACGAGGCGCACCAGGTCCCCGGAGTCGATGCCGCTGGCGGCCAGGTCGACGTCGTCGCCGACCTGGCCGGCGTACTCGGCCGTACCGGTGAGTTCGACCAGCAACTCCCTGATGGTGCTCATGGATTCCCCTTTCGCCTCGGCGTGCCGGCCGCCGCGCGGTGTACGACTGTCACCCCTTCAAGAGGGGGCACCGCCCGCTCCCACTCCCCGCGCCGGCCCGTGAGCTTTGTCACGCGCCCGAACCGCGCACGCCGGGGATAGCGGGGCCGCGCGCCCGGCCTCTTACCGCAACGAAGCCACCCGCTCCGACCGGCCCCGCGCGGGCGGTCCCCAGCCGAAGGAGTGATGCGCGTGCCCAGGCAGCCGGTACGGGTCCGGACCCGGCGGCGGCGCCCGCAGCACGGCACCGCAACGGCGGTCGCCGCACACCCGGGCGGTGCCCGGTGACCGCCGCCACCGCCGCTGCCGCGGACGAGGGCGAGCTGCTCGCCCACTTCGACGCGCTCGTCGCCGGCGGCGCGACGATCGAACCGCGCGACTGGATGCCCGACGGATACCGCCGCATGCTGGTCCGCCAGATCGCCCAGCACGCCCACTCCGAGATCATCGGCATGCAGCCGGAGGGCGCCTGGCTCACCCGCGCCCCGTCCCTGCACCGCAAGTCGGTCCTCCTCGCCAAGGTCCAGGACGAGGCCGGCCACGGCCTGTACCTGTACTCCGCCGCCGAGACGCTGGGCGTGGACCGCGCCGACCTGCTGGACGCCCTGCACCACGGCCGGCAGCGCGCCTCCGCCACGTTCAACCACCCCGCCCTGACCTGGGCGGACACCGGGGCCATCGCCTGGCTGACGGACGGCGCCGCCGTCATCAACCAGGCGCCCCTGTGCCGCACCTCCTACGGTCCGTACGCCCGGGCGATGCGCCGCGTCTGCCAGGAGGAGGCCTTCCACGTGCGGCAGGGCTACGACCTGATGCGCGCCCTGTGCGAAGGCACCCCGGAACAGCGGGAGATGGCCCAGGACGCGGTGAACCGCTGGTGGCTGCCGGCCGTGGCGCTGATGTTCGGGCCGCCCGACACCGAGGCGGGCGGCGCCGACGCGCGCACCGCCGCCCTGGGCGCCGCCGTCTCCCGCCGCGCGATCGCCTGGGGCATCAAGCGCCACACCAACGACGAGCTGCGCCAGCGTTTCGTCGACACCTGCGTGCCACAGGCCGAGCGCCTCGGCCTGACGCTGCCCGACCCGGCCATCCGCTGGAACGAGGAGCGCGGCCACTACGACTTCACACCGGTCGACTGGGACACCTACCGGACGGCGCTGGGCGACGACACCCACTGGGCGCGGCAGCGCATCGCCAACCGCCGCGCCGCGCACGAGGACGGCGCCTGGGTCCGCCGGGCCGCCGCCGCGTACGCCGCCCGGAACGACGAGCCGACGGGAGGGGACGCATGAGCGGGAACCCGGAGGGCGCGCCGGCGTCCTGGGAGGTCTTCCTGCGGGCCCGGCGGGGCCTGGCCCACCAGCACGTGGGGTCGGTGCGCGCCGCCGGCCCGGACGCGGCGCTGGCCGCCGCCCGAGACCTGTACACCCGCCGGGGCGAGCCCCTGTCGCTGTGGGTGGTGCGCTCCGACGCCGTCCACGCCGCCTCCCCCGACGAACGCGACCCCTACTTCGCGGGCGCCCGGAACAAGCCGTACCGCTACCCCGAGCACTTCGCACCGCTGACCGAGAAAGGCCCCGAAGGTGAGCACCACGCGTGACGTCCCGGCGGTGCGCCCGGGCGCCCTGGCGGGCGAAGGGACCGGCCCCGACCTGGCCCGGCACCTGCTGCGCCTCGGCGACGACGCCCTGATCCTCGGGCAGCGCCTGTGCCAGTGGATCACACGTGCGCCGACCGTCGACGAGGACCTGGCCCTGTCCAACATCGCCCTCGACCTGATCGGCCACGCCCGCGCCCTGTTCACCCGGGCCGGCCATCTCGACGGGACCGGCCGCACCGAGGACGACCTCGCCTACACCCGCTCGGCACGCGAGTTCACCAACACCCTGCTCACCGAACTCCCCAACGGGGACTTCGCGGTGACCGTGGCGCGGCAGCTCGCCTACACGCACTACGCCGTCCTGTACTACGAGGCGCTCGCGCACTGCCCCGACCCCGAACTCGCCGGGTTCGGAGCGCGCGCCGCCAAGGAGGTCGCCTTCCACCGGCTGCACGCGGACCGCTGGACGGTGACGCTGGGGCGGGGCACCGAGGAGAGCGCCCGCCGCATGCGGCACGGCCTGGAGCGGGTGTGGCCCTACACCGGCGAACTCTTCGAGGAGGACGAGGTCCTGCGCCGCCTGGCGGCGTCCGGTGCGGTGCCCTCCCCGGCGCCGCTGCGCGAGACATGGCTGGAACGCGTCACCGGCGTCCTCACGGAAGCGGGCCTCGCCGTGCCCGCCCCCACCTGGTCGGCCACCGGCGGCCGCTCGGGCCTGCACACTGAGGAGTTCGGGCCGCTCATCGCCGAACTGCAGTCGGTGCGGCGGCAGTTCCCCGGAGGCACCTGGTGAGCGCGAGCGCGGCCGGCACCCCCCGCAGCACCGCGCGGGAGGTACGTGAGCGGGTGGCGGCACTCCCGGACCCGGAGCTGCCCGTGATCGGTCTGGGCGACCTCGGCGTGGTCGGCACCGTCGCCCCGGCCGCCGACGGCGTGCTCGAAGTGGAGATCACCCCCACCTACCTGGGCTGCCCGGCGCTGGAGGAGATCACCGCGTCGGTCCGGGACGTCCTGGCCGCCTGCGGCCACCCGGACGGGCGCGTCCGGCAGGTCCTCACCCCGCCCTGGACGACCGACCGCATCACCCCGGAGGGGCGGCGCAAGCTCGCCGCGCACGGCATCGCCCCACCCCTGTCCCCGGCCCCCGACCGCCCGGTCACCGTCGCACTGGGTGCGGTGCCCTGCCCGCACTGCGGCTCACGCGCCACCCGCCCGCACAGCCCGTTCGGGCCCTCCCGCTGCCAGTCGGTGCTGTGGTGCACGGCGTGCCGCGAGCCCTTCCCCTACCTGACCGCACTGTGAGGCGCACGTGAACACCGCCGCCGCCCCCGCCCCGCCCGGCTCCTCCCCGCGCACCCGCTGGCACCGGCTCCGCGTCACCGACGTGCGCCGGCCGACCGCCGGCACGGTGGCCGTCACCCTGGACGTCCCCGCCGCCCTGCGGACGGTCTTCGCCCACCGCCCCGGCCGGCACGTCGTCGTCCGGCACCGCGCCGGCGACGCCGAACTCCGCCGCAGCTACTCGCTCTGCCCGCCCCCGTACGCCCCCGAGACGCTCCGCCTGGTGATCGGGCGGGGCCGTCCCGACGGCTTCGGCGCCCACGCCGCCACCCGCCTCGCACCCGGCGACCACCTCGAACTCTCCCCGCCCACCGGCTCCTTCGCCCTGCCGGACCTGCCCGGGGCCCACCACGTCCTCCTCGCGGGCGGCACCGGCATCACCCCGCTGGCCCCGATGGCCACGCACGCGCTGCGCCGGGACCCGGCCTGCCGGATCACCCTCGTCCACTCGGTGCGCACCTCAGCCGACGCCCTGCTGGCCGACGAACTCGCGCTGGTGAAGGACGAGTTCGTCGACCGGCTCGCCGTGCTGCACGTGCTGACCCGAGAGGAGCGGGGGAGCGGGGGCGGGCCGCTCGCGGGGCGGCTCGACGCCGGCGCGCTGCGCCGCCTGCTGGCCGCCGTGGACGCCCGCCCCGGCCGGAACACCACCTACGCCCTGTGCGGACCGCCCGGCCTCGTCGGCACCGCCCGGCAGGTCCTCGCCGAGGAGGGCGCCGATCCCTCACGCGTGCGCTGGGAGCTGTTCACGCCCGGCGACACCCCGTGGCAGGCCCCGCCACCGTCCGCACCCTCCACACCCGCAACGGCGACCACACCCGCAACGGCGACCGCACCGCCACCGGAGACCGCAGCCGCGGTGGCGGCCGCCCCGGCAACGGAGGCCGCATCGGCCCGGGTCACCGCCCTGCTCGACGGGCGCCGCCGGACCGCCACCGTCCTGCCCGGGGACCCGGTCCTCCTCGACGCGCTGCTGCGCGCCCACCCCGACGTGCCCTACGCCTGCCGCGAGGGCGTGTGCGGCAGTTGCCGCGCCAAGGTCCTGTCCGGGCGGGTGACGGCGGACGGCCAGCACGCCCTGGACGAGCGGGACCGCGCCGCCGGATACACCCTGGTCTGCCGCGCCCGGCCGGCCACCCCCGACCTCACCCTCGACTTCGACGCCTGACCCCCAGCCCACGCCACCCCCAGCGAAGGAGACAACGATGACCGTCACCGCCCGGCACGAGGGAAAGACCGCCCTGGTCACCGGCGGCAGCCGGGGCATCGGCAGAGCCATCAGCCACCGCCTCGCCCGTGAGGGCGCCCTGGTGGCGGTCCACTACGGCCACAACCTGACCGCCGCCGAACGCACCGTCAAGGAGATCGAAGCCGACGGCGGGCGCGCCTTCCCCGTGCACGCCGAACTCGGCGTCCCCGGCGACGCCGACACCCTGTGGTCCGCTTTCGACCGCGCCCTGGCGGAGCAGGACGCCCCGCCCGGACTCGACATCCTGGTCAACAACGCGGGCATCACCCTGCCGCGCCCGTTCGCCCAGGTCAGCGAGGCCGACTACGACCGTGTCTTCGCGATCAACACCAAGGCGCCGTTCTTCATCATCCAGCGCGGCCTGGAGCGCCTGCGGGACGGCGGCAGGATCGTCAACATCTCCTCCGTCGCGACCCGCGTCGCCTTCCCGCCGATCGTCACCTACACCATGACCAAGGCCGCCCTCGACTACCTCACGCTCTCCCTGGCCCAGGAACTCGGCCCCCGAGGCATCACCGTCAACACCGTCGCGCCCGGCTACACCGAGACGGAGATCAACCCCACCCTCGCCGTCCCGGAGATCCGCCGCCGCTACTCCGAGGCCTCGGTCTTCGGCCGGCTCGGCGACCCGGTGGACATCGCCGACGTCGTCTCCTTCGTCGCGAGCGACGACGCCCGCTGGGTGACCGGCCAGTGGATCGACGCCTCCGGCGGCGTCCACCTCGGTGTGTGACCCCTCCGCACCCCTAGGAGAAGCGATGAACGACCGCACGTCCGCTCTCGACGAGCCGGTGACGGACGACGCCCTGACCCGGCCCTTCGCGGGCGCCAGCCCCTACGACACCTATGTGCACGCGTCCGTCCTCAACTCGCTCCAGCAGCCGCTCACCGAGGCCCCGGACGAGATGGGGTTCCTCGTCACCACCCAGGTGATGGAGCTGTGGTTCACCCTGATCGTGCACGAGTGGCGCACGGCCCGCGTGGCCTTCGCCAAGGACGACCTGCCCGCCGCCGTGGACGCCCTGACGCGCAGCCGCCGCGCGCTGACCGCCCTGGCCGCCTCCTGGGCGCCGATCGCCGCGCTCACCCCGGCCCAGTTCAACGGATTCCGCGCCGCGTTCGGGCAGGCGTCGGGCTTCCAGTCGGCGATGTACCGCCACATGGAGTTCCTCCTCGGCGACAAGTCCGCCGGGCTGCTGCGCGCCCACCGCGGCGACCCGGCCGTCCACGAGGCGCTCGCCGAGACCTACCGCGAACCGTCTCTGTACGACGAGGTCCTGGGATACCTGCACCGGCAGGGCCTGCCCGTCCCGCGCCACGTCCGCGAGCGGGACGTCACCAGCCCGTACACCGGGGACCCCGGGGTCGTCGAGACCTGGCGGCACGTCTACACCGGTGAGCGCAACCACCCGCACCTGGCGCTCGGCGAACTGCTCACCGACATCGCCGAACTCGTCACCCGCTGGCGCTTCGACCACGTCCTGGTGGTGCGCCGCGCCATGGGCGCCAAGCCGGGCAGCGCCGGCTCCGCCGGACTGGCCTGGCTGGAACAGCGGGCGGCCCGCCCGGTCTTCCCCGACCTGTGGGAGGTGCGCGGTGACCTCTAGGGTCATCTCCGCCTTCGCCGCCGAGGAGGAGCAGCGGGTCCTGAGCCTGAAGCCGGTGCTCGCCCCGGTGCGCGGCCGCTACGGCGACCACCCCCACCACTCCTACGACGCCTGGCCCTGCGGCGACCCCGGCGCCCCCCTGGTGATCCTGCTGCACGGCGGCTACTGGCGCTACGACCGCATGCACCTGACGCCCTTCGCGGCCTGGCTCTCCCGGCAGGGCTTCGACGTCCTGCTGCCCGGCTTCCGCCGCTCCGGCGGCGCGGGCGGCTACCCCGAGACCTTCGACGACGTCGCCCGCATCGTCGACACCCTTCCCGAGGGACGGCCCTACGTCCTGGCGGGCCACTGCTCCGGCGGTCACCTGGCCCTGTGGTGCGCCGCCCGGGGACTGCTGCCGCCCGGGTCGCGCTGGCACACCCGCACCCTGCCGACGAGTGTGCTCGCCCTGGCCCCGATCACCGACCTCGCCGCCACCCGACGCGACCGCCTCAGCGACGACGCGGCCCTGCAACTCCTGGGCGGCGAGGAGCACTTCGACGAGCGCCTGCCCGAGGTCGACCCCCTCACCCTGCTGCGGGACGCCGGCACCACCGGCGTGCCCACGGTGCTGCTGCACGGCGCCGCCGACGAGGAGGTCCCGCTCGGCCAGTTCAGCGACTACGCGGCCGTGCACCGGGACCTCAGGACGGTCGTCCTGCCCGGCACCGGGCACTACACCCTCATCGAACCGGGAGCACCCGGCGCCCGCGCGGTCGCCGACACCCTCCGGGACATGGCGGCCGCCTTCACCCCGGGGCACGCCGCCCGCGCGGACGAGGAGGCCGCACACCGATGACCACCTCACTCTCCGCACCGGCCGGCCTGCGCGAGAAGGCCGAACAGCTCGACGCCGACGACCCCCTGGCGTCCCTGCGCAGCCGTTTCCTGCTGCCACCGGACGTCGTCTACCTCGACGGCAACTCCCTCGGCCCGCTGCCCGCCGCCGTGCCCGCGGCCCTCGACGACGTGGTGCGGCGCCAGTGGGGCACCGGGCTCATCGGCTCGTGGAACGCCAACGGCTGGTGGGAGGCGCCCCTGCGGGTGGGGGACGCCGTCGGCGCGCTCATCGGCGCCGCGCCCGGCCAGACGATCGCCGGCGACTCCACCAGCGTCCAGCTGTTCACCGCGCTCGACGCCGCCGCCGCGCTCCGCCCGGACCGGCCGCTGCTGGTCACCGACCCCGGGCACTTCCCCACCGACCGCTACCTCGCCGACGCGGTGGCCGGCCGCCGGGACCTGCGGGTGCGGCGCGTGCCACCGGCGGACCTGCCGGACTTCCTCGCCGCCGAGGGCCACCGCGTCGCCGTGGTCAGCTACTCACCCGTCGACTTCCGCACCGGCGAGCTGTACGACATGGCGGCACTGACCCGGGCCACCCACGACGCGGGCGCCCTCGCCCTGTGGGACCTGTGCCACGCGGCCGGCGCCCTGCCCGTGGACGTCGACGCCCTCGGTGTGGACCTGGCCGTCGGCTGCGGCTACAAGTTCCTCTCCGGCGGCCCCGGTGCCCCCGCCTTCCTGTACGTGGCACGACGTCACCACGCGGCACTGGAGACGCCATTGCCCGGCTGGACCGGACATGCCGACCCGTTCGCCCTGGCCCGGGAGTACACACCCGCCCCCGGCATCGCCCGCGCCCGCATCGGCACGCCGCCGATCCTGTCCCTGCTGGCCCTCGAGGCGGCCCTCACCGCCTTCGACGGCGTCGACCTGGCCCAGGTCCGCGCCAAGAGCCTGTCCCTGACCGGGTTCTTCCTGCGCTGCGCCGACGACCTCCTGGCACCCCTCGGCTTCACCTCGGTCACCCCGGCCGACCCCGCCCGCCGCGGCAGCCAGGTCACCCTGCGCCACCCCCACGCCCGCGGACTGGTCGCCGCCCTCGCCCAACGCGGCGTGATCGCCGACATGCGCGCGCCCGACCTGCTGCGCTTCGGCGTCAACGCCCTCTACACCGGCCACCAGGACCTGCTCGGCGCCGCGCTCCACCTGCGCGATGTGGTCCGGCACGCCGCCTACGACCCCGCTCCGCCGGCCGCGGGGCCGGTGACCTGAGGGGCGGCGGAGGCACGCGGCACGGTGGCGGAGGCCGGGAGCCTCCGGATCCGGGTCGCGCGGGCGGCTGTCAATGACGATGATGGGGAGGTGGTTGAAAGAAGAAGGAACCGGGGGGAGGCGCCGGACACACCGGCGCACGGAACGACGGGCGCCGTGCACGCCCCGGCGGAAGCGGAGAGCGAGCCGCCGGGCGCGACGGCGAGGGCCCGCCATGGTGGTTAGCGGCGACACCACGCGCCGGTCAGGACCGGGCGCCGGTCTGCTGGGCCGGCAGGACGAGGTGGCCCGGGTCCTCGCACTCGTCGACGAGGACCACCCCGGGCCACGGACCCTGCTCCTGCTCGGTGACGCGGGCACGGGCAAGTCGGAGCTGCTGACGGCCGCCGCCGGCCACGCACGCGACAGCGGGACGCTCGTCCTGGCGTCCCAGGGCATCGAGGCCGAGTCACGCCACTCCTTCGCGTCCCTGCACCAGTTGCTGCTGCCCGTCCTCCCCGGTGTCGGCGCCCTGCCGTGCCATCTGCGCGCGGCGCTGGAGACGGCGTTCGGCACCGCCCCCGACGGCGGACCGCCCGACTCGATGCTGCTGCGCACGGCCGTCCTGACGCTGCTGGACGCCGTCTCGGACCACCGGCGGGTCCTGCTGTGCCTCGACGACGTCCCGCACATGGACCGGGACTCCCTCGCCGTGCTCGGCTTCGTGATCCGCCGCATCACCGCACAGGACGTGGCGGTCCTGCTGACCGCACGCGGGCACACGGCCCCCGCCGGGCTCCCGGCCGGCCTGCCCACCGTGCTGCTGGGCCCGCTCACCGCACAGGCCGCCGCCGAGCTGATGGACGCCCAGCCGCAGCCGCCCACCGGCCGCACGCGGATCGAACTGCTGCGGCAGGCCGGCGGGAACCCGCTGGCCATCATCGAGCTGTGCCGCGCGGCGGGAACGGGCGGCGCGGGCGTCCTGCCCGGCGGCGGACTGCCGCGCACCGAGCGCATCCAGGAGCTGTACGCCGCCCGGCTGCGCGCCCTGCCGGAGACGACGCAGCGGCTGATCCTCTACGCGGCGGCGTCGCAGGGAGAGGACCTGGCGACCGTCATGGCCGCCGCGCAGGCGGGTCCGGACCTGTCGGCGTGGGCCCCGGCCGAGGAGAACGGCCTCGTCACCGTCATGGACGGACAGGTGCTCTTCCGGCATCCGCTGGTCCGCGCGGGCGCCTACCACGCGGCACCCGCCCACCTCCGGCAGCGCGCGCACCGGGACCTGGCGGCCGCCCTCACCGCCGACCCGGCCCGCCGCGCCTGGCACCTGGCGGCGGCGTGCGTCGGCCGGGACGAGTCCGTGGCGACGGCCCTGGAGGACACGGCCGAACTCGCCGAGCGGCGCGGCGGCTTCTACGCGGCCGGCCAGGCGCTGCAGCGCGCCGCCGAGTGCAGCCCGGCGCCGGCCGACCGGGCCCGCCGGTACACCAAGGCCCTCAGGGCCGCCCAGAACGTCGGTGACCCCCTGTGGGTGTCCGAACTGTACGACCAGGTCACCGCCCTCACCGAGGACCGGGACCTGCTGGGCATGGCGGCCTGCGGGGCAGGCATGGGCCTGTCCCTGTTCGGGCACCAGCGGCAGGCGTTCCGGGTCGTGCTGAGCGCCCTGGAGCCGGACCCGCCCGCGAACGGCATGACCGTCGTCGCGCTGACCAGCATCCTCTCGGCCATCGCCTACCAGTCGGGCCTGCCCGGGTTCAGGGGCCCGGTCACGGCCGTGCTGGAGGGCGCGCGGCCGGGGAACCACGGAAGTCCCTACGCGGAACTGGCGACGAGCGACAGCTCCGACGCCGTGCGGGCCGCCGCCCTGGCCGGGGCCGATCCCACCCGGGCCGCCGAACTGCTGCGGCACCTCCGCCGGGAACCGGCCGCACGCGAGCCGGCGGCCGGCATCGCCGAGACGACACGCCTGCTGGGGCTGGGCGGCGTCTCCTGGTACGCCGACGAGTCCGACCTGTGCGTCGAGGCCCACCGGCAGGGGTACGCCCTGCTCAGTGCCTTCGGCGCCATGGGCTCGGCCGCCCCCTCCCTGGCGGCGATGGCCGCGTCGCTGATCGACACGGGCCGCTGGGCGGAGGCGGACGAGCACCTGGACCGGTCCGCCGCGCTGGCGGCCGTGCACAAGTGGGCGCATCTGCACAGCGATGTCGAGGCCCTGCGGGCGACCCTGCGGGCCCTGCGCGGCGAGACCTCCGGCAGCCCGGCGGACGCGGCCTGGACCGCGGTCGGCCTGGAGGAGAACCGCGCCACCCACGCCCGCCTCCTGCGCGCCGCGGGCACCGCCGCCGCCGCGGCCGGTGACTTCGACGGCGCCTTCCGGCACTTCCGCTCGCTGTTCGCCGAGGACGGCACGCCCCTGCACTACTTCCTGTCCCCGCGGTCGATCGCGGATCTCGCCGCGGCCGCGCAGCGCACGGGACGGGAACGGGAGGCGGCGCGGGTCGTCGACGCGGTGCGCGCCGCGGTCGGGCCGCAGCCGACGACGCGGATGACCCTGCTGCTGCACCACGCCGCCGCGCTGACCGGAGCCCCCAAGGACACCGAGCACCACTTCCGGCTGGCCACGGTGAACCCGGTGGGCGACCAGTGGCCGCTGGCGCGGGCGCAGGCCAGGCTGCACTACGCGCAGTGGCTGCGCAGGCGACGGCGCCCGCTGGACGCCCGCCCGCTGCTGGTCACGGCGGTGGAGTCGTTCACCCGGCTCGGCGCGGCGGGCCTGGCGGACGAGGCCCGGGTGGAGCTGCGCGCCAGCGGCGTGGCCACCGCCCCCGCCCAGGCCGACCCGCTGGCCGAACTCACCGCGCAGCAGCGGGAGATCGTACGGCTGGCGGCGCGCGGACTGCGCAACCGGGAGATCGCCGAGCAGCTGCTGCTGTCGCCGCGCACGGTCAGCTCCCACCTCTACAACGTGTATCCCAAGCTGGGCGTCAGCAGCCGCAACCAGCTGCGCGGTCTGTTCGAGGACCTGTGAGCCCGGCACGAGGAGCAGTAGGGTGGCGGCACTTGAGCGGCGTGGCCCCGCCCGCCGCGGCCATCGGCGTGAGGTCATGGAGCGGCCGTCCGTGACCGTGCAGGGAGTTGCGTGAACCTCGATCCCCCCACGGACGACGGCGGATCCGACCGTCCCGCCGTCGTCCTCGATCCCCTGGTCCAACGGCTCGTCGACGCCTCGGCCGCACCGCCCTACCTGCACCAGCTCGGCCCCGCCGACGGGCGGCAGGCGCTGCTGGAGATGCAGGGCCAGGCCCTCGACGACTTCGCCGTGGACGCCGAGTTCAGGGTGGCCCCCGTGGGCCCCTCCGGGCTCGTCGGCTTCTGGCTGTTCCGGCCGGCGCGGCCGCCCGGGCCCCTGCCGGTGGTGGTGTACCTGCACGGCGGCCGGTGGATGCTCGGCGATGCCCGGACCCACGCACCGATGATCGCCGAGCTGGCGTCCCTCAGTGGCGCCGCCTTCGTCGTGCCCGAGTACACCCGCACCCCCGAAGCCCGCTACCCGGTCGCGCTGGAGGAGGCGTACGCGGTGCTGACCTGGGTCACCGGACAGGCGGCGGAACTGGGCCTGGACGACCGCAGGCTGGCGGTGGCCGGTGACTGCGCCGGCGCGACCATCGCCACGGCCCTCACCATGCTGGCCAAGCAGCGCGGCGGCCCCCGCATCCGCGCCCAGCTGCTCTACTACCCGCTCACCGACCCGGACTGCGAGACGGCGTCGGCCGAGCAGTTCGAGTTCGGCTACCTCCTGACGCGCGGGGCCGTCGAGTGGTACTGGCGGCAGTACACCGACGACGAGAGCGAACTGGCCGAGCCCACGGCCGCGCCGCTGCGGGCCACCCGCGAGGACCTCGCCGGGCTGCCCCCGGCCCTCGTCGTGTCGGCGGAGGCCGACGTCGTGCGGGACGAGGGCGAACACTACGCCCGTCTGCTGCGCGAGGCGGGCGTGCCGGTGACGTCCGTGCGCTACCTGGGCACGGTGCACGACTTCGTGTCCCTGACCCCCCTGCGCGACAGCCCGCCCACACAGGCCGCGCTCAGGCAGGGCGGCCACTTCCTCGCGGACGCGCTGGCCGGCCGGTCCTGAGTCCTTCCGAAGCGACCGTCAACTTACTGATGCCGGTGGGGAACGCGCTTGCCAGGCTGGGGGAGTCCCGTCGCCGCTCGTGCCGCTGGAGAAGCCCTCATGACCGAGTCGACCCCGCTGTCCGGGTGCATCACGATCGTCCCCGCCGTGCCGCACCGGGGAGACGACGGATTCCTCTACCTGGCGAGGATCGACCGCCCTTCGCGGACCATCACCCGGGACGGGACGGAGGTCACCCTGCTGCCGAAGGACCTCGTCTTCTGCGATCCGGCCCGGCGCCGCCTCGCGCAGGCCGGCGACGACGGCCGGATGACGGTCTTCCGTATAGCCCGCCGCCACCTCGGAGTGCCGGACCCGGACCTGGACCGTGTCGTGGGGGCGAGCGTTCCGGGGCGCGGACTGGGCGCGCTGGTGTCGGACTTCCTCGCGGCACTCGCCACCGAGGCGCGGTCCCCGCGACCGATGATCGGCGACCGGCTCGCCCGCGGCGCCCTGGACCTCGTCGCCGTGCTCGTCATGGACCTCCTGCAGACCCCTGCGCCGCAGGAGGCGGAACCGGGGCGACGGGCCGACACCGAGATGCTGACCCGCATCCGGACCTACATCGAGGCGCAGCTCAGGGAGCCGGACCTGTCTCCGGGTTCGATCGCCCGCGCCCACCACATCTCGGTCCGGTACCTGCACAAGCTCTTCCAGAGCGACGGCACCACGGTGGGCCGGTGGGTACGGCAGCGCAGACTCGACTCCTGCCGCCGCGAGCTGAGCCGGACACCGAACCGCCGGATCACCGTGGCCGCCGTCGCCAACCGCTGGGGCTTCAGCAGCCCGGCCCACTTCAGCCGCACCTTCCGGGAGGCGTACGGCATGACCCCCAGCCAGTGGCAGGCACGGGCGGCCGCGGGCCCCGGCACCCCGGCCGCCCTCCGGTGACGGCCGGGAGTGCGGCATCGTGCCGATCGGCCGGCGTGCCCCGCGAGGTCCTGGACTTCGCCGGAGGCGGCGAGGAGCGCGCCCTGAGGTGCGAGGTCGTACGAGTGATCGATGCCCGCCCGGGTGGAGTGCTGGGCGCACCGCTCGACGAGCTCATGAGCGCGCAACGCGGTCCCATGAGGTGATGTCGCGGAAACTCGGGGAAAAAGTTCCGGGCAGCTGAAGGGAGGTTGTCGTGGAACGTGGAGATCTCGAACTCGGCCATGTACTGGCCGCTGCGGAGGCGGCGCCGCCGGGGGAGTCCGTGAACGTGGTGGCGCGCGATCTGCAGAAGCGGTTCGGCGCGTCACGCGTGTCGTTCCTGTTCGCCGACCTCATCGGTCAGCGGCTGGTGCGGCTCGCCGCGGCCGACGGCGACGTCACGGGCGACGCCCGGCCGATCGATCTGCGGGGCAGCGTCTACGACCGTGTGCTGCAGAGCCAGCGCCAGTACGTCGAACCGGACAGCCAGGGCGGACGCCGCGTCATCACGCCGGTCACCAACCGCGGCGACTGCATCGGCGTCCTGGAGACGACCCTGCAGTCCGCCGACGACACCGTGCTGCGCCAGGTCCGCGACGCGGCGCACGCGCTGGCGTACATCATCGTCACGGACCGCCGCTTCACCGATCTCTACCACCTGGGACGGCGCACCACCGAGACCAGTCTGGCCGCCGAGATCCAGCACCAGCTGCTCCCCTCGGCCTCCTGTTGCGAGGCACCCCAGTTCACCCTCGCCGCCGGTCTGATCCCGGCCGACGACATCGGGGGCGACACGTACGACTACACCCTCGACCACGACACCCTGCACCTGTCCGTCACCGACGCCATGGGCCACGACACGAACTCCGCCCTGCTGGCGACGCTCCTGGTCAGTGCGTTGCGGCGGGCACGACGCAGCGGCTGCGACGCGCTGAAGCAGGCCAACCACGCCCACCGGGCCCTGCTCAGCCACAGCCGCGGTCTGGCCACCGGGCAATTGCTGTGCGTCGACCTCGCCACGGGCCTGTGCGAGCTCGTCAACGCCGGTCATCCCTGGCCGCTGCGGCTGCGCGACGGTGCCGTCGAAGAGGTCAGGCTCGCGGTGAACCTGCCGTTCGGCGTGGCGGCGCCCACCTCCTACCGCGTACAGGAGCTGCAGCTGCTTCCGGGCGACCGGCTGGTCCTGCTGACCGACGGCATGCAGGACCGCGGCGCCGCGGCGGTCGACCTGGCCGCGGTCGTTCACGACACGCGCGCGCAGCATCCGCGTGAAGCCGTCCGCAGCCTGACCGGCGCGGTGCTCGACGCCTGCCACGGCAACCTCAGGGACGACGCCACCGTTCTGATACTGGACTGGCACGGCAGCCGCCCGAATCCGTCGGGCACCGCACCGGACCCCCGCTGACCGTGGCCGGACGGGCGGCCGGGCAGCGCGGGACTTCCGGAGGCGGGGGGACGTCACCGGCCCACCGGGTCCGCCTCGGCGCCGTCGTCCCGGATGCGCAGGACGGCGTGGCCGCCGTGGTGCAGCGGGGTGTCCAGCCGGACACGGGCCGCCTCGGTGGCCGTCCGGGCGTCGAAGAGGTGAACCTCGCCGTGTCCGCCCCGGGTGACGGCGACCCAGTCCGCACCGGGTGAGGCGGCCACCGCCCGGCGCTGGACGCCCTCCCAGGGGGTGCCGCCCCGGCGTGGGGCGCCCGTCATGGCGGGCAGCGGGACGCGGCGCACGGCCGGGCCGGTGTCCAGCAGGATCAGTTCGTCCCCGTCGGGGTGGACGCGGGTGAACGCGGCGTGGTCCCGCGCGAGGGCCAGCCGGAAGACCAGGCCCGGGCCGAGTTCGGTCACGGTCGTCCGGCCCGTCGTGAGGTCGTGGCGCCATGCGAGGTTCGTCCACTCCGGCCAGCGCAGCGGGTCCGCCGGGCCGCCCCGCAGGGCCGACCACAGGGCCCGTCGCCGCGGGTCGAGGCGCAGGTACCAGCCCCTGCCGGGGGCGTTCCACGGGATCACCGGCTCGGCGACGAGGGCGTCGCCCTCGCGGCGCGCCCGGCAGACCCCCTTCCCGGTGGCCGTGAAGACCCGCCCGGTGGCCGGGTCGTGGGCGTCCCCGTGACCGTCGTCCGGCAGCGGGAGGGCCCCGTGCGCCGTGACGGGCGGGCAGCCGGGCGGTGCGGCGAGCAGGTCGGCGAACCGGTGCGCGGTCAGGGCGCCCGGCTCCCGGTGCCGCAGCACGGCCCAGGGGGAGTCCCCGCCCAGGACCAGCACCCCCGGCTCACCCTCCCGCGTGCGCACCCGGACCGCGTCGCGCGTGGCCAGGTCGACGACGGTGAGCAGGTCCGACCACGGTCCGGCGTTCTTGCCCAGGCCCGTCGTGACGGCCGTCCACCGGCCGGAGGGGTCACAGGCGAGGTGCTCGGCCGGCACGGCGACCGGAACGGCGGCTTCCACCGGTTCGGCGGCGAAGGGGTCGAGCACCAGCAGTTCTCCCCGGCGGTCGTCGACGCATGCCACCCGCCCGCCCGGCAGCGCCAGGAAGCCTGCGTGCTCGGACAGGTGACGACCGGTGAGCCGGTGCGTTTCGACGCCGTCCGGCACCGTCAGCACGTGGAGGGAGCCCCCGACGTGGTCGGAGACGAGCAGCAGCGGGGCGTCGTTCATCGGGGTCCTCCAGCGGAAAGGGGATCTGATGAAAACGATTATCATGTATGGTCGTCGCGTTCCGATGCCATGAGAAGAAGCGAGGGCATTGATGCGCTCACCGTCCATATCCGTCCGCACCTGGATCGCCGCGGCCGCAGTGGGGTCCGTCCTGGTCGGATGCGGGGCGTCCACCGAGCCCGCGGGCGACGATGCCGCGGCGGCCGGCCCGAGGACCACCGTCACCGTCGAACCCATCCAGGCCACCCGGGAACTGACCGACGCGAACGGCGTGAAGATCTCCCTGAAGCAGGAACCGCGGCGCATCGTCTGCCTGTTCGCGCTCTGCGACGACATCCTGACCGAACTGGGCATCGTCCCCACGGCCACGAACAGCGCCCTCCTCGCCCATCCGGACTTCCTGGGGGAGGGGAAGGCGAAGCAGGTCGCCGTCGTCCCCGGCGGTTTCATCGCCCCCGAGGTGGAGGCCATCCTGTCCCACAAGCCCGATCTCGTGATCGGCCTGGAGGACACCCACGGCAAACTCGCGCCGGCCCTGAAGGACGCCACCACGTTCTGGCCCATGCAGCCCGAGACCTGGCAGGACAGCGTCGGATACCTGCGCGACGTCGCGGCGCTCACCGGCCGTACCGCCGAGGGCGAGAAGGCGGAGAAGACCTTCCGTGCCAAGCTCGCCGAGGCCGAGAAGACCAGGAGCGACAAGACCGCGCTCGTCATCTACGGCAGCGACGAGAACTTCGGGGTCGCCACCCCGGGCACGGACGTCGCCGCCGGACTGTTCCCGAAGATCTCCCGCTACCCGTGGAAATCCCGTGGCGTGGAGGGCAGTTACAGCCTGGAGGAGATCCTCGCCCGCGACGTGGACGTGCTCTTCGTGGAGACGATCGCCTTCGGCGAGGCCGACGGGAAGCTTTCCGAGAAGCTGGCCGGGAACCCGCTGTGGAAGAAGATCCCGGCCGTGAAGAACGGCGACGTCCACGAGGTGAACTCCGAGGTGTGGGCCAAGGGACGCGGCACCCGCTCGCTGGGCATCGTCCTCGACGAGGCCATGGCCGCCCTGCGGTGAGCGCCCGCACCGCGACGCCCGGCGCGGTGCGCGCGGGGACCGGTGAGGTACGGTCCCCGCGGGCCGCCCGGACGTGGCAACTCCTCGCGCTCGCCGCTCTGCTGGCGACCGCGGCCGTCTGCGCCCTGAGCCTGGGCACGCCCTGCGTGCCACCGCACCGGCTGCCCGGCGCGCTGCTGGACGCGGACGACTCGCTCGCCGGGGTCGTCGTCACCGAGCTGCGCGTGCCCCGCCTGCTGCTGGCGCTGGTCGCCGGCGCGTGCCTGGGCGCGGCCGGGCTCGTCCTCCAGGAAGCGCTGCGCAACCCCCTGGCCGTGCCGGAGATGCTGGGCGTGTCGTCAGGAGCCGCACTGGGAGTGGCCGCACCGCTGGTCCTGGCCGTGTCCATCCCGGCGGCCGTCCAGCCGCTGCTGGCCATCGGCGGCGCGGCGTTCGGCGGCGTGCTCACCCTGGTCGCCGCCGGCCTGGGGCGCAGCCCGTCCGCGGTCCTGCTCACCGGGGCCGCGGTCGCCGCAGCGCTGCAGGCCGCGCTGCTCGTGCTGATGGTGATGGCCGACCAGCTCGACCTCCAGCTCATCTACCGCTATCTGCTGGGCTCGCTGTCCGCCCGCACCTGGGACGACCTCACCGGGCTGTGGCCCTGGCTGCTGGTCGCCGTGCCCGCGCTGGTGCTGTGCGCCCCGGTGCTGTCGGTGCTGCGGCTGGGCGACGAGGACGCCGAGGCGCTCGGGGTGCGCGCGCAGCGGGCCCGGTTCGCCGCGCTGGCCATCGCCGTCGTGCTGATCGCGCCCGTGACCGCCGTGTGCGGTCCGGTGGCGTGGGTCGGCTTCCTCGCTCCGCACCTGGCACGCCGGCTCCACCCCACGGGGGACGCGGTGGCCTGGCTGCCGTGGTCGGCGGCGTGGGGCGCCGTCGTGGTGGCGGTCGCCGACCTGCCGGCCCGGCTCGCGCTGGCGCCCGTGGAGACACCGGCGGGCGCCTGGACGGCCCTCTTCGGCGTTCCCGTCGGCGTCGCCCTGCTCCGCTCGCGCCGCCGGAGGCCGGCGCGGCCCGCCTCGCGCACCTCCCGGGGCGTGCGGGAGCGGGGGAGCGGCGCCGCTGTCTCGTCGATCGAGCGGAGGGAGACCCGGTGACCCGGCGTATCACGGTACTCGTCGCGCTCCTCGCCGTCTGCGCCTGCGCCGGGCTCACGGCCGGACGGGGCATGTCCCCTGCCGCGGTCTGGGACGTCCTCGGCGGGGGCGGCGACGCCACCGAGCGGCACATCCTGCTGCGACTGCGCCTTCCCCGGCTGCTGGTGGCCCTCGGGGCGGGGGCCTGTCTCGGCGTGGCGGGCCTGGTCCTGCAGTCCGCGCTGCGCAACCCCCTCGCCGGCCCGGAGGTCACCGGCGTGACCCCGGGCGCCGTCCTCGGGGCCGTCACCGCGAGCGGTCTCGGGCTCGCGGGATGGGAATCGCCCCTCGCCGTCGTGGTGTCCGCGTGCGCGGGCGGCTTCGCGGGAGCCGGCCTGCTGTGGCTGCTGGCCGGCCGCGGCCGGGGGGACCCCGCGCAGACGGCCGTGCACGGCGTGCTCGTCTCGGCGGTGCTCGGCGGACTCACGGCCATGGTCCTGCTGGTGGCACCCGGTGAACTCGGCAGCGTGGTCCAGTGGCTGGTCGGCACGACCGAGGGCCGTGTGTGGCAGCACTGGCACCTGCTGTGGCCCTGGGCGCTCGTCTGGGGAACCGCGGCGTGGTTGCTGACCGGGCCTCTGACGCTGCTGCGCTGCGGCGACGACGTCGCCGTGGCCGCCGGGCTGTCCGCCGCCCGGGCCCGCGGCCTCGCGCTGGTGTGCGCGGTCGCGCTCACGGCGGGCGCCGTGGCCGCCGTGGGGGCGCTGGGGTTCGTGGGCCTGCTCGTACCGCACCTGGCCCTGGCCCGGTTCGGCGCGGACCTGCGGGTGGCGCTGCCCGGCGCCGCGCTCGTGGGCGCCCTCGTGGTGTGCGGGGCCGACGCGGCGGCCCAGCTGGCGTCCCGGCTGCTGGCCGTCGCACTGGACTCCGGCCGGCTCACGCTCCCGGTCGGGGCCCTCACCGCGTGCGTGGGCGCCGGGCTGCTGCTGGTCGTCGTGCGCCGCTCACCGGGTCGCACGTTCTGATGTCGACGAAGGACAGAGCATGACCGAACCCATGGGCATCCACGTCGAGGGAGTCCGCTTCGGCTACCCCGGCCGACCCGTGCTGCGCGGCGTCGACGTGAGCGTCGCACCGGGCGAACTGACCGCCCTCATCGGCCTCAACGGCTGCGGCAAGTCGACCCTGCTGCGCCTTGCGGCCGGGCTCCTGCGGCCGGACGAGGGGCGGGTGCTGCTCGGCGGCGACGACCTGTCCCGGCTCTCCCGGCGCGCCACCGCACGCCGGGTCGCCCTGCTGCACCAGTCGGCCCCGGCCGTACCCGGTATGACCGTCCGTCACCTCGTGCGGCAGGGGCGGTACGCCGCGCGCGGCCCGCTCGGGATGCTGCGCGAGGGTGACGATCCCGTGGTGCGGCGGGCGCTGCGCGACGTCGGGGTGGAGCAGTGGGCCGACCGTGACGTCGACGCGCTGTCGGGAGGCGAACGGCAGCGGGTGCGGCTGGCGATGGCGCTCGCCCAGGACACCCGGGTCCTGCTGCTCGACGAGCCGACCACCTACCTCGACCTGCACCACCAGCTCGACGTGCTGCAGACCGTGGTGCGGCTGCGCGCCGAACGCGGTCTCACCGTGGTGATGGTGCTGCACGACCTGGCCCACGCGGCCCGGTTCGCCGAGCGGATCGTCGCCCTGCGCGACGGCCGTGTGGTGGCCGACGGGCCGCCGAAGCGGGTCGTCACACCGGGGCTGCTGGCGGAGGTGCTGCAGGTGGCCGGCCGGGTCGGTGAGGACCCGGAGGGCGGCTGGCCGGTGTGTTACCCAGATCACCCTCTCCCGGTACTAGAAAATGAAAATCAGGTTCATTAGTGTGGCGTCCACGGCGCTCAGCCGAACGCCGTATCTCCCTGACGATGAAGGAGAGTTCATGGACAACGAGCAGGTCTTCGCGCCCATCGCCGACCCGGGTCAGCTGGCCCACGACTCGGCCTCCCACTCCAACGCGCTCGTCGAGAACCCCTTCGAGGACACCGAGGAGTAAGCGGGGGCTCAGCTCCCTCGACCGTGGGCCCGCCCGTCGCCTTCCGGGCGGGCCCACGCCCGTCCCACGCCCGTCCCAGGCCCGTCGTCAGGAGGATCACCGTGTCCCGCAGCCGTCTCGCACCCGGTGTCGAGGTCGTGGCCGTGCCCGGCCGAGGACTCGCCGTCCGCACTTCCGAAGGGGAGTTCCTCAGCGTCAGGACCGGTGAGGCGGACGAGCGGCTGCTGCTCTCCCGGCTCTCCGGGGAGACCACCGTCCCGGCGGACGCGGAAGTCGACCGTGTGGTGCGCGGATTCGAGCAGGCGGGCTTCCTGGCGGACGACTCCCAGCCCGCGGCATGGCCCGCCGGCCGGCGGAACGTCCGGCTGCTCGGCGACGCGGCCCTGACCCGGCCGCTGGCCGCGCAACTGGCGGCGCTGGGCGCCGAACCGCACATCACCGCGGGCCGTTTCCCTTCCGCCGCCGACGACTTGACGCTTGTCGAGGGCGGATCCCCGTCCGGTGCCGACGACCTGCCCAGCACCGCAGGCACCTCAAGCACCGCAAACACCTCCCCGTCCGGTGCCGATGACCCGCCCACCACACCGGGATCCGCACCGCGGGGCGTCGACGAACTGCTCAGTACCGCACCCGCCGCCGTCGTGTGGTGTCTCGACGGACCCGTCCCGGACGGGCTGTGGGACGACGCCGACCGGCTGCCCGAGCACGGCGTCGCGTGGCTGCGCTGCCACCGCGAGGGCTGGCAGGCGTACGTCGAGCCCCTGGCGGCCGAACCCGGAGACGTCACCTCGGCGCACCTGCGCTCCCGGCGCCTGGCCGCGACCCCGGCGCACCGCGAACTCGCCGCGTACTGGCACGGGCCGCGCACCTGCGGCCGCCCGGCCCGGCTCACCCTGCCCGCCGCCACCCTGCTCGCCGCGCTCCTGGCCGACGACCTCCACCGGTGGGCCACCGGCACGCCCGCCACGGCCGGACTCCCGGCGCGGCGCCGGCTGCGCCAGGTCGACCTGCGCACCCTGACCGTCACCGAGCACCCCGTGCTGCCCGTCCCCGCCGTCGCCCCGATGCCGAAGAAGGCCGGATGACGGCGTACAGCACGGCGGTCGGAGGACTCGCCACCGACATCACCCTGCCCGACGGCGACGGACCCTTCCCGGCCGTCGTCATCCGCACCCCCTACGACCGTGCCCGGCACCGGCCCGAGGCGCGCGGCTGGGCCCGCCGGGGTTTCGCCGCCGTCGTCCAGGACGTACGGGGCCGCCACGCGTCGGCGGGGGAGTGGCAGCCCTACGCGCACGAGACCACCGACGGGACGGCGGCCGTGCGCTGGATCCGGCGGCAGCCGTGGAGCGACGGCCGGCTGGTGGCCGCCGGCGCCTCCTACGCCGCCCACTGCGCCCTCGTCCTCGCCCTCGACGCACCCGGGGACGCCCGGCCGGACGCCGTCATCGCGGCCGTGCCCGCCCTCGGCCCGGCGGACACCGCCCGCGAGGCGTCCGGCGTGGAACGGCTGCTGGCCCGCGCCGGATGGTGGGCCGCCCACGGCGACCGGCGCGACTCCGACGAAACCGCCCTGGACAAGGCCCTCGCCGAGGACCCCGGCCTGCTCGCCCACCTGCCGCTGACCGCCCTGCCCGAACGGCTGGGACGCCCCCTTCCCTCGTGGGCGGGACTGTGGCGGCACCACGCCCGCGGACGCCTCGTGGCGCGGGCGGCATACGCCGCAACGCCCCTGCTCGCGGTGGGCGGCCACCACGACCACTTCGCCGATGAGACCGGCGCCCTCTGGCGCGCCTGGAAAGGCCCCTCGGCGCGCCTGCTGCTCGGCCCCTGGGGACACGCCCTCACCTCCGCCCCGGGTCCGGACGCGGGACCCGCCCACCGGCTCGACCTCGGCGAGCTGTACGTGCGCTGGGCGCGCCGGGCCCTGACCGGCGGGCTCGCCCCCGGCCGCCACGGCGCCCTCGCGCTCGGCGGCGCGGACCTGTGGCTGCCCGCCGGTGCCGAGGGCGCACCGCGCACCCTGCGCACGCGCCTGGTGCACGGGTCCGCCTTCACCGCCGACCCCGCACGTCCGGTCCGCTCCGACGACCTGACCGTCCCCGCCGACGGCCCGGCGGACCGCTGCCTGCTGCTCACCCCGCCGCTGCCGCGCCCCCTCGACCTGGTCGGCCCCGCCGCGGTGCGGCTGCGCGCCACCGCCCACTCGCCGTCCGCCGACTGGGCGGCCCGGCTCGTCGCGCTCACCCCGGAAGGGACCGCCGAACGGCTCGCCGCCGGCATCGTCCGGCGGTCCGGACCGGCGGGCCGCGCAAGCGAGTTCACCGTCGGCCTCGGCCGGCTCGCCCGCCGGATCGGGGCCGGCACCCGGCTGCGCCTGGAGATCTCCGGACACCACTTCCCGGCCCACGCACGCAACCCCCACACCGGCGACGACCCGGTCACGGCCGTCCGGGCCGCCGTCTCGCGGCGCGAGGTCGAACCGGCCGCGGTGGCGCTCACGCTCCACGTCCTCCCCCGCCGTCCCGCCCCCACCGACCCCGCCCAGGAGATCCTGCGATGACGGCGCTGCCGCTGGAAGCACTCGTCGACCCCGTCTGCGGCATCGTCCGCAAGGTGAAGCCCGTCGAGCACCCCCCGGGCACCCCGCCCCGCTACACCGCGCTCACGGCCGAGATATCCGACGCGCGCAGACTCGGCCTGTGGCCCGCCGACCGGGTCTCCCTCGGCACCACCTTCGGCGACCCCGCACAGGCCCGGATCGCCGCGATAGCCGAGGGCGTCGAGCGCTACTGCGGCAACCGCGTGCCGCCGCCCGGCCACCCCGACGCACCCCTGCGCGCCACCGCCGCCGAACTCGCCGACAAGGGCCTGCGCCTGTACGGCCCCGGCGAACTGCCCGCCTACGCGCCCTGGCAGTACGCCCGGGACAGGTTCCCCTACCGCCCCCTCACCGCCGACACCCCGGCCCTGTGGACCCGCGGCACCGAACGGCTGCCCGACGGCACCGCCGCCGAGGTCTGGGCACCCGTCTCGCTCACCCACCTCAACTGGCGCCAGGGCGACCTGCGCGAGCTGCCCCGCACCCACCACCTCAACTACGCCGGGATCGCCACCGGACAGGGCCTCGACGACGCCGTCGAACGCGGTCTGCTGGAGATCGTGGAACGCGACGCCCTGGAACTGTGGTGGCACCTGGACGGCCCCGCCCGCGGCATCGACCCGGCGAGCGTGCCCGGCCTCGCCGGCGACCTCGCCGGCTCCGCCCTCGACGTCCACATCGTCGAGATGCGCTCGGAGTTCGCCCCCTGCATGGCCGCGCTCGTCCACGACCCGCGCCTCGGCCTGTACGCCGCCGGGTTCGCCTGCAAGTACGACCCGGCCGAGGCCGCCCGCAAGGCCGTCCTCGAAGCCGTCCACACCTGGGTCTTCACCCAGGGGCTGACCGATCCCGGCGGCTGGGTCTTCCAGGCCGTCGAGGCCGGGCTCCTCGCCCGCGGGCTCTACCTGGAGCACCGCCCCGACGGACGCTACCTCGACGTGTGCGGCGAGCAGTTCGAACACGTGCGGGACCTGGGCGCGCACGTGCAGGTGTGGCTGGACGAGCGGATGGCGGCCGAGGCCCGCCGCTTCACCGCGCCGGCCCTCGGCACGGTGCCCGTCGACGCCGTCGCCCCCGGCAGCCGGGAGCGCCTGGACACCGCGCTGCGCGACGGCGGCCACCGCGTCATGACGTTCGACCTCACCACCGAGGACGTGGCCGAGACCGCGCTGCGCGTCGCCAGGGTCCTGGTCTCCGGGCTCCTGCCCAACGCGCCCGCCGCGTTCGGCTACTTCGGCTGCCCGCGCCTCGCCGAAGCCGCCGTCGCCCGCGGCTGGCGCGCCGAACCGCCGCACGCCCCGGGGGACTTCACCCTGGCGCCACCGCCGCACATGTGAGGCCTCCCCCGTGGAACACGCCCGTGAGGACCGCATGCCGGACCTCGTCGCCGCCCTCGCCCGCGCCCGGTCCCCGGAGCGGCCCGGCCCCGACACGCCTGCCGGGGGAGCCGTCCGGACCTGGCCCGGCCCGCCGCTCGCCGTTCCGCAGGCCGGCTCGGCGGACCTCGACCTGCACCTGCTGCTGCGCCTGTCCCTGGCCGCCTCCGACCGCTCCGGGCGGCTGCGGCCCGCGCCCTCCGCCGGCGCCCTGCACCCCGTGGACACCGCACTGACCGTGGGCGCCGGCTGCTCCCTGCCGCCCGGCCGCTACGGCTACGACCCGCTGCGCCACCGCGTGCACCACCTCGGCCCGGCACCCCACGGCACACCCCCGGGGGTGACCGCCGACCTGTCCGTCACCGCCCGGCGCACGCTCTCCCACTACGGGCACCGGGCCTGGCCCCTGCTGCTGCTCGACACCGGCCACGCGGCCGCCGCCCTGTTCCTCGCCGCCCGGGCCCTCGGCGTGCCCGAGCCCGAGGTACGGCTGGACGGACAGGCCGAGAGCCCGCTGGCCGCCGTCCACGTACCGCTGCCCGGCCTGCGCGGCACACCGGCCCCGGCCGGAACCCCCGCCACGGGCGGGCCCGCCGGCCCGCCCGGCGCCGCAGAACTGCTGGCCCGCCGCAGCTGCCCGCCTCCGCTGCGGGGCACCCCACCCCCCGGCGCCCTGCGCGCCGTCCTCACCACCGCCGCCCGGGCGGGCGCCGGTGACCTGCGCTGGAGCGCCGCCGTCGGCCCGCCCCGACCGGGCCTGCTGGCACCGGCCGCCGACGGCACGCCGCGGCGGTACGCGTCCGGTGAGGCCCGTCCGACACTCGCCGCCTGGGCCGCGGGCCAGGCGTGGATCGCCGACGCGGGCGCCGTCCTGCTCGCCCACGGCTGTCCCGCCGACGCCGACGCCCCGCACATCCGCCGCACCCACCTGAGGGCCGGCTTCGCCGTCCACCTGGCCCATGTCACCGCCCTGCGCCACCGGCTGGCCGCCCGGCCCGTCGGCTCCTGGCAGCAGGCCGACCTCGGCGCCGCGCTCGGCGCCGCCCCGGGCCGTGACTGGGTCGTGCACGCCCTGGCCCTCGGCACCCGCCACGCCGACGAGGAGAACTCCCCGTGATCGTCCACCCCGAGCTGCGCCGCGCCGCCCGGCGCGCACGGCGCCCCCTGCTCGCGGCCACCCTCCTGCAGGGAGCCGTCACCCTCACGCACCTCGCGCAGGCGGCCCTGCTGGCCCTCGCGCTCGCCGCACTGGCCGACGGCGGCACCGGGCGGCTCCCGTGGCTGCTGGCCGCCGTGCTCGCCGTCGTCGCCGTCCGCGCCGGCCTCGCCCTGGGACAGCGACGCACCGCCACCCGCGCCGGGGCCCGGGTCAGGGTGGCCCTGCGGGACGAACTCGTCGCCCACCTGGGCCGCCTGGGGCCCGCGCACCTGACCACCGCGCGGGCCGGAGCCGTCCGCACCACCCTCGTCGAGGGGGTGGAGGGCGTCGACGCCTACGTGTCCCGCTACCTGCCCCAGCTCCTGGTCACCCTCGTGGTGCCGCCCCTGGTCCTCGCCGCTCTCGCCGCGGTGGAACCCCTGGCCCTCCTCGGGCTCGTCCCCGCCCTGCTTCTGGCCCTGCTGGGACCGCGCGCCTGGGACCGGCTCCTCGCCGCCCGCGGCAAGGAGCACTGGGACACCTACGAGGGACTGGGCGCCGACTATCTGGAGGCCCTCCAGGGCATGCCGGCCCTGCGCGCCGCGGGCGCCGTCGGCCGCACCCGCGCACGCCTGGAGGAGCGCTCCGCGGCCCTGCACCGCGCGACCGTCGCGAAACTGCGGGTCTCCCTGGTCGACACCGGCATCACCGACCTCGCCATCCAGGGCGGCACCGCCGCCGCGGCGCTCCTGGCGTGCCGGTCGGCCGTCACCGGATCCACCACGGCGACCACCACCTATCTGGTGCTGCTGCTGGCCTCCGAGTGCTTCCGTCCCGTCCGTGACCTCGCCCGCGAATGGCACGCAGGCTACCTGGGGGCGTCGGCCGCCGACGGGCTGCGGGCCCTGCGCACGGCCGAGCCGGCGGTCCCCGACACCGCGACCGCCCCCGCGCCCCGGCACGCACCGCCCGAACTGCGCTTCCACGACGTCCGGTTCACCTACGACGGCGCCCCCGCACCCGCCCTGGACGGCGTCTCCTTCACCGCGCGGGCCGGACTCACCACCGCGATCGTCGGACCGTCCGGCGCGGGCAAGACGACCCTGCTGGCCCTGCTCCTGCGCCACCACGACCCGCAGGAGGGACGGATCACCCTCGACGGGCGCCCCACGACCGAGTACGCGCTCGGCTCCCTGCGGCAGAGCATCGCCGTGGTCTCGCAGGAGACGTACCTCTTCCACGCCACCATCGCCGACAACCTGCGCATGGCCCGGCCCGGCGCCACCGACGACGACCTGGCCCGGGCGGCGCGCGCCGCCGGGATCCACGACGAGATCACCGCCCTCCCGGACGGCTACGCCACCGTGCTCGGCGAACGCGGCGCCACCCTCAGCGGCGGCCAGCGCCAACGGCTCGCCCTCGCGCGGGCCCTGCTGGCGGACGCCCCGGTCCTCGTCCTCGACGAGGCCACCAGCGCGGTCGACGAGCGCCGCGAGGCGGACATCGTCCGGGAGTTGCTGCACGCGGCCGGCGGCCGGACCGTGCTGGTGGTCGCCCACCGGCTCGCGGCCGTCCGGCACGCCGACCACATCGTCGTCCTCGACGCGGGACGGGTGGACGCCGCCGGCGACCACACCGGCCTGGTCGAGGCCGGCGGTGTCTACACCCGGCTGGTCGAGGCCGGCCACGCCCACCGAGGGGAACTCGCCGCATGAGCACCGTCACCGGCCCCGCCGCCACCGCGGCGGACGCGCCCGCGCGCGGCGCGCTGCGCGCCCTGCTGCCCGCCCTCGCCGCGCACCGCGCCATGACGGCACGCACCTGCGCCGCCGCCGTGCTCGAACAGGGCTCCCTCGTCGCGCTGCTGACCCTGGCCGCGCACACCGTGGGCACCGCCGTCATCGACGGGCACGCGCCCTCGGCCGGCACCGTCGCCGCGCTCGTCGCCCTCGTCGTGACGCGCGCCCTGATGACCTGGCGGGAGATGGACCTCTCCCACGACCTCGCCTACCGGGTGCTGGCCGCACTGCGCGTGCGCGTCTTCGACGGGCTGGCCCGCAGCGCGCCCGCCCGGGTCGCGGGCCGCCGCAGCGGCGACCTCGCCGCCACCGCCATGGCCGACGTGGAGGCCCTGGAGTTCTTCTACGCCCACACCACCGCCCAACTGCTCGCGGCCGGCACGGTCCTCACCGGCGGCTCGGTGCTGCTCGCCCTGGTCGAGCCGTGGCTGCTGGCGGCCGTCCTGCCGGTCGCGGCCCTGCTCGCCGGGGCGCCCTTCGCCGACGCCCGGGCGCGCACGGCACGCGGCGGCCGCACCCGCGCGGCCGTGGCCGCGCTGTCGGCCGACACGGTGGAGACCGTCGACGGGCTGCGCGAACTGCTCGCCTTCGGCGCTCTGGGCGGACGCCGCCGCGCCCTGGCGGAGCGGGGGCGGCAGGTGGGGGACGCCCAGCGCGCCGAGGCCACGTGGGAGGCCGTCGCCGCCGCCGTCCGCGACCTGCTCATCGTGGCCGCGGTCCTCGGGGTGGTGGCCGCGGCCGCGCAGTCCGTGACCGCCGGACGGCTGCACGGCGCCTGGGCTCCGGCCGCGATGGCGCTGGCCCTGTCCGTCCTCGGGCCGGTCGCGGAGTCGGCCCGCGCCCTCAGTCAGGCCGTGGCGCTGCGGGCCGCCGCCGCCCGGGTCGACGCGGCCGTCAGGGCCCCCGCCCTCGCACCGCCGCCCGCCGCACCACGCCCTCTGCCCGCGGGGCCCCTGGGCGTCCGGCTGCGGCAGGTGCGCTTCGGCTACGGCGGCGAACCCGTGCTGGACGGCGTCGATCTCACCGTCCGCCCCGGCCGGACCCTCGCCCTCGTCGGCGCCTCCGGTGCCGGCAAGTCCACCTGCGGCCACCTGCTGGCCCGCTTCTGGGACCCGTCCGCCGGGGCGGTCGAGTTGCTGCCCGCCGACGGCGAACCCGTGGACGTGCGCGAGGTGGACGACGCCGCACTGCGGCGCGCGGTGGTGCTGGTGGGACAGGACACGCCCCTGTTCCACGGCACGCTCGCCGAGAACCTGCGGCTCGCCGCACCCGAGGCCGACGACCGGGCGCTGGCCGAGGCGGCACGGCTGTGCGGCGTCGACCGGATCGCCCCGCTGGACACCCTCGTGGGGGAGCGGGGCGCCACACTCTCCGGCGGTCAGCGGGCCCGCATCGCCCTGGCCCGCGCGCTGCTGGTCCGGCCGCGGGTCCTCGTGCTCGACGAGTCCACCGCCCACCTGGACAACGCCGGCGACGCCGCACTCGCCGCGGCGCTGGCGCGGGAGGAGCGCACCACCCTGGTCATCGCCCACCGCCCGGCCACCATCCGGCGCGCCGACCGCATCGCCGTCCTGGAGGGCGGCCGCATAGCGGAGGAGGGCACCTGGGAGGAACTCACCGGCCGGCCCGGCAGCGCGCTCAACCGGATCCTCACGACCACCCCCTGAGCGGGCCGGGCGCCGCGAGCCGGCCTTCTGCCGGCGGCAGAACACCGGCCCGACCGGGCCCGGCGATCACTACAGTCCAGCTCATGACGACGGTTACCACGCGCACCATCACCTACGCGGCCGACGGCCTGACGATGACCGGCCATCTCGCGCTCCCGGCCGGAACCGACCGCCGGCCCGCGGTCCTGGTCGGGCCCGAGGGGGTGGGGCTCAGCGACGTCGAGCGCCGCCGGGCCGACGCGCTCGCCGAGCTGGGCTACGTGGCGCTGGCCTTCGACCTGCACGGCGGGCGCTACCTGGGCGACCCCGAGGAGATGCTGGCCCGTTGCATGCCGCTGCTCTCCGACCCCGGCCGGATGCGGGACATCGGCCACGCGGCGCTCGACGTGCTGCGCGCCGAGCCGCGGACCGACCCCGGCCGGATCGCCGCCGTCGGCTACGGCACCGGGGGCGGGATCGCGCTGGAACTCGGGCGCGACGGCGTCGACCTGCGCGCGATCGCCACGGTCAACGGACTGATCACGGGCCGCCCGGACGAGACGGCGCGCATCCGCTGCCCGGTGTGGGCCGGGGTCGGGTCGGAAGACCCGATCATGCCGCCCGCGCAACGGGACGCGTTCACCGCCGAGATGCAGGCCGCGGGCGTCGACTGGCGCCTGGTGGTCTACGGCGGTGCCCTGCACGCCTTCCACCACCCCCCGGTCGACCACACCGTGCTCCCCGGCGTCGGCCACCACCCGCAGCACGCCCGGCGCGCATGGCGGGACGTCGTCGACCTGCTCGCCGAGTGCCTGCCCCTGACGGAGTGACAGCGTCGCGCTGCTTACGACCGCACCCGCCGAACCTCGAAGGGACGGGAAGCGGAGACGGCGGCCGCCGTCCCCGCGCGTTCGTGGGTGTGGCCGTGTTCCGCCTCGCACGCGTCGCCGGTGTCCCACGCGGGAAACGGGTCGTCGGCGGGTGCCTGCTCGGCGTCGGCCAGCAGGCACGCGGTCAGCGCCGCGCGCAGACCCGGCTCCCGCAGGCCGACGCCGATGAAGACGAGCTCCTGCGCGTGCGGCGCGTCGGTGTCCCGGATCCCGGACGGTTCGAAGCGGGCCACGGCTCCCGCCTGCGACCACAGGCCGGTCACGCCGTCCCGCCCCGCCAGGGTGAAGAAGCCCTTGGAGCGCAGTACCTGACCGTACGCGCCGCTGTCCAGGTCCTCGGTGACGAACGTCCACAGCCTGCCGGGGTGGAACGGCCGCGCGGAGCGGAAGACCAGGGAGGAGATGCCGTACTCCTCGGTCTCCGGGACGTGGTCGCCGTTGAGTTCGCGCACCCAGCCGGGCGCCTGCTGCGCGCGCTCCAGGTCGAACCGCCCGGTCTCCAGGACGTCGCGCACCCCGACCCGGCCGTGCACCGCGGGGATCAGGCGAGCCGTCGGGTTCAGCCTCGCCAGCACGCCGCGCACCCGGTCGGCGTCGGTCTCGGCGACCAGGTCCAGCTTGTTGAGGACCAGCACGTCGGCGAACTCGACCTGGTCGATCAGCAGGTCGCTGACGGTGCGTTCGTCGTCCTCGTAGGGGGCCAGGTCCCGGTCGGCCAGGTCGTCGCCCGTGGCCAGTTCCGCGAGGAAGCCGGCGGCGTCGACGACGGTGACCATGGTGTCGAGGCGGGCCACCTCGTCCAGTGTGGCGCCGTCGTCGCGGGCGAAGGCGAAGGTCGCGGCGACCGGCATGGGCTCGGAGATGCCGCTGGACTCGATGAGCAGATAGTCGAAACGGCCGTCCCGGGCGAGCCGGTCGACCTCCTCCAGCAGATCGTCCCGCAGGGTGCAGCAGATACAGCCGTTGGTCATCTCCACCAGCCGCTCCTCGGTCCGGGACAGGGCGGCCTCGCCGCCGCGCACCAGGGCGGCGTCGATGTTGATCTCGCTCATGTCGTTGACGATCACCGCGACGCGCAGGCCCTCGCGGTTGGTGAGGACGTGGTTGAGGAGGGTCGTCTTTCCGGCGCCGAGGAATCCGGACAACACGGTGACGGGGAGACGCTGCGAGGCCATCGGGGGTCCTCTCGGTGGGAGCAGGGGAGACCGACAGCATACGGCAATGGTTTTCATGTGCGATAAGGGTTCCGGGTGCTCAGCGCGCGGTCCGCCGCCGCTCGTGGGGGATCCTCTCGCCGGCCTCGACGGCGACCGGCAGCCGGTTCCCGGCCGGCGGCAGCGGGCAGGTCGCGAAGTCGGTGTAGGCGCACGGCAGGTTGGTGGCGCGGTTGAAGTCCAGCACCACGGTCCCGTCGGGCGCGGGGGCGTCCACGTGCAGGGCGCGGCCCGCGCCGTACGTGGTCACGCCGGAGGTCGCGTCGGTGAACAGCACCAGCAGACTGCCCGGCGTGTCCCCGGTGAAGGCGGTCAGGTCCGGTGTCAGGCCGTCGATCCCGAAGCGGATCGTGCCGGGGGCGTCGTAGACGTGCTGGAGCCCTTCGACCACGGCGCCGACGGTGGTCGGCCGCGGCTCGGCGAAGGCGGTGTACGTTCCCGTGACCACCCAGCGCGGGTCCGGCGCGTACGCGGGCGTGCCGGTGAACCCGGTGCGCAGGGGATGGCGTGGGTCCCGCGGCCTGATGACGTACCGGCCGCCCCGCTCGGCGACCTCGATCACCGTGTCGCCCCAGGCGGCTTCCGTACCGCCGCGCTCCGGGATGCCGCCGAAGGTGTGCCGTCCGCGCACCGGGGTTCCGTCGACCACGAGTTCCTCCCCGTCGTCGAGCACCACGGTGACGCCCTCGTCGCCCGCGGACCAGGTGCCGGGCACACCGGGGAGGCGCTGAGGGCTGGTGTCCGGCCAGTACAGGCCCGTGACGGCGAGGAATCCGTGCTCATGGGCGAGGGCGGCGTCGCGCCGCAGATGCCACGCCTCCCAGTCGGCTGTGAAGGCGTCGAGCGAGGTGGCGGGGTCGTGCAGAGTCATGTCCGCTCCTGGGGAGAAGTGCGCGAGAGGAGATGAGGGCGTCGGTCAGGGGCTGGGGAGGAGTTCCCGCACGAGCGCGGCGACCTGGCCGGCCTCGATGAGGAAGCCGTCGTGGCCGTGGGCGGACGCGATGACCCGCAGGCCGTCCGCCGTGCGGATGCCCGCCGCCAACTCGGCCTGCTGGGACGGCGGGTAGAGCCGGTCGGAGTCGACCCCGGCCACGAGGGTCCGGGCGGTCACCCGGCTCAGGGCGGCCCGCACCCCACCGCGCCCGCGGCCGACGTCGTGGCTGTTCATGGCCTCGGACAGCACGACGTAGCTGGCCGCGTCGAAGCGGCGCACCAGCTTGACCGCGTGATGGCCGAGGTAGGACTCGACCTGGTACCGGCCACCGCCGAACGGGTCCTCCGCGCCCTGGGGCGAGCGGCCGAAGCGGAGCTGGAGTTCCGGCTCGCTGCGGTAGGTGACATGGGCGATCGCCCGGGCCAGGCCGAGTCCGTCGTGCGGTCCCTCGCCGGTGGCGTGGTAGTGGCCGCCACGCCAGTTCGGATCGGAGCGGATCGCCTGCACCTGGAGGGAGGACCAGGCGATCTGCTCGGCGCTCGCCGCGGCCGCCGTGGCGAGCAGCAGCAGCGCGTCCAGCCGTCCGGGGTACGACACCGCCCACTCGAGCGCCCGCATCCCGCCCATCGAACCACCGACCACCAGGGCCCACCGGTCGACGCCCAGCGCGTCGGCCAGCCCTGCCTCCGCCGCCACCTGGTCACGCTGCGTCAGGAACGGGAACGCGCCGCCCCAGGGCCGGCCGGACGGGTCCGGCGAGGCCGGCCCCGTGCTGCCCTGGCAGCCACCGAGCACGTTCGGCGCCACGACGAAGAAGCGGTCCGTGTCGAGCGCCCTGCCCGGGCCGACGAGGCCGTCCCACCAGCCCGGAGTGGGGTGACCGGGCTGGGCGGGCCCGGCCACGTGGCTGTCGCCGGTGAGGGCGTGCAGCACCAGCACCGCGTTGGACCGGTCCGGCGCGAGCCGCCCCCACGTCTCGAACGCCAGCCGTACACCGGGCAGTTCACCACCGGCTTCCAGGGCGAGCGGCTTCTCCCGCTCGTACCACCGGCGACGCCCGGGCGGGTCCCCCTCCCGCCAGGCCCCGGAGGCCGGCGGGAGGGGGACCGGGGACGGCGTCAGGGCGGTGTTCAGGACGCGCCCTTCGCCGCGCGGAACCCGGCCTCCAGGTCCGCCTTGAGGTCGGCGAGGTTCTCGATGCCGACCGAGAGGCGCACCAGACCCGGCGAGGTGCCGGTGGCCGCCAGCTGCTGCTCGTCGAGCTGGCTGTGGGTGGTGGAGGCGGGGTGGATGATGAGGCTGCGGACGTCGCCGATGTTGGCGAGGTGGCTGAACAACTCCACCGCGTCCACGAACCGTTTGCCCGCCTCGGCGCCGTCGCGCAGCTCGAAGGAGACGATCGCGCCCGCGCCGCGCGGCAGGTACGTCCGCCCGGCCTCGTACCACCGGCTGGACGGGAGTCCCGGGTAGTGCACGGTGGCGACCTCGTCGCGCTGCTCCAGCCACTGGGCGAGGGCCAGTGCGTTCGCGGAGTGCCGCTCGATGCGCAGGCTGAGCGTCTCCACGCCCTGCAGCAGCAGGAAGGCGGAGTGCGGGGAGAGCGCGGGACCGAGGTCGCGCAGCAACTGCACCCGCAGTTTCACGGCGAAGGCGCCCGGGCCGAGCGCGGGCCAGTACCGCAGGCCGTGGTAGCTCGGGTCGGGCTCGGTGAAGTCGGGGAACCGGTCGGCGTGCGCCCCGAAGTCGAAGGTGCCGCCGTCGACCACGACGCCCGCGATGGTCGTGCCGTGCCCGCCGAGGAACTTGGTCGCCGAGTGCACGACGATGTCCGCGCCGTGCTCGAAGGGCCGCAGGAGATAGGGAGTCGGGACGGTGTTGTCCACGATCAGCGGCACGCCCGCCTCGTGGGCGACGTCCGCGACGGCCCGCACGTCGAGGACGTTGCCGCGCGGATTGCCCAGTGCCTCGGCGAACAGCGCCTTGGTGTCGGGCCGGACGGCGGCCCGCCAGGCCTCGGGGTCGTCCGGGTCGTCCACGAAGGACACCTCGATGCCCAGCTTCGGCAGCGTGTGCCGGAACAGGTTGTACGTACCGCCGTACAGGGAGGTGCTGGAGACGACGTGGTCTCCCGCGCTCGCCAGGGTGAGGATCGCCAGGGTCTCCGCCGCCTGCCCCGAGGACAGCGCCACGGCCGCGACCCCGCCCTCCAGCGCGGCGACACGCTGCTCGAAGACGTCCTGGGTGGGGTTGTGGATGCGGGTGTAGATGTTGCCGGGCTCGGCCAGCGCGAACAGGTCGGCGGCGTGCCGGGTGTCGCGGAACACGAACGACGTCGTCTGGTAGATGGGCGTCGCGCGCGCACCCGTCGTGGGGTCGGGCGCGGCGCCGGCGTGGATCTGCCTGGTCTCGAAGGACCAGGCCGAGGTGTCGGGCCCGGTGGGCTCGTCGTCGGGGGTGTGGCCGGCGGTGACGGAGTCGATGGGCTGGCTCATGGTGGTGCTCCCTGGTGCGGAGGGGAAGCGCGCAGGCGCGAGGGAGCCGCAGAGCCGCGCGGGCACCCCGAAGGGGGCGGCGATCAGCGCGGATACGGCGAGGAAGAGGAGAAGAAGAGGCTGCTCAGTGGCCGGAGCGAGGCGTCAGCTCGTGGCGGAACAGCCCGTGGTGGTGACACGCACGTAGTCGACGTGGCGGCGGGTCACGAGCACGGTCATGGAGCCAGACAACCACACGGGGGCCGGGGTGCACCAGGTCACCCGGGAAATCTCAACCACTGGGACGCCGGTCCCGGGCAGGCTCCCGCGGGTGCCCGCCCGCCGGGCCCGCGGTGGTGCGCCGGTCACCACCGCGGACCCGGCGTGTCGTGGCCTCAGACCCTGGCCGGGTCCTTCGTGTCACTCGCGGCGGACACAGCGGGCCCGGCCACGGACGGCGCCTGCGGGCCGCCCTCGCTGAGGCCGTACCGCGCGTGGAACGCGCGCAGGAAGCCGGGCGCGTACCAGGCCGAACGCCCGAGCAGACGCATCGCGGCGGGGACGAGGACGCCGCGGACGGCTACGGCGTCGATGAGGATGGCCAGTCCACTGCCGAGGCCGAACATCTGCATGAAGCTGAGGTCGGCGGTGCCGAAGGCGAAGAAGCTCACCGCGAGGAGGCAGGCGGCGGCGCTGACGATGCGTCCGGTGTGGCCGAGGCCGTCGACCACCGCGGTCCCGTTGTCCACCCCCTGGTCGTGCAGCTCCTTGATCCTGCTGGTGACGAAGACCTCGTAGTCCATGGACAGGCCGAAGGCTATGCAGAACATCAGCACGGTCATCGACAGCTCCATCGGCTGCGGCGTGAAGCCGAGCAGGGAGGACAGGTTGCCGTCCTGGAAGATCCAGGTCATCACGCCCAGGGTGGCTCCGAGGCTGACCAGGTTGAGCGCCAGCGCGCGCAGAGGCTGCACGACACTGCCGGTGAACAGGAAGAGCAGCAGGAAGGTGGTGAGGACGACCAGGGTCACGGCGAGGGGGAGCTTGCCCGCGATGGACGCCTTGGCGTCGACGAGCACGGCGTCGTTCCCGCCGACCAGGGGCTCCGTGCCCGGGGGCGGAGTCACCGAACGCACCCGTTCGACCAGCTTCTCGGCCGCCTCCGACTTCGGTGTCAGGCCGCTCACCACGCTGATCCGCTGCGCGTCGGGCCGGCCGAGCGCGGGGTCGGCCGGGCCGGTCGGCGCGGACCGTCCGGCCGTGTGGACGCCCGCACTGGTCTCGACCCGCTCCACACCGTCGAGCGCGGCCAGCCGGCCCGCGTACGCCGCCAGCGGGGCGCCGGCGACGGACTCGTCGATGGCGATGTGGAGGGCCGAGTCCTCGCCGCCGCCGAAGTCCTCCCGCAGCACCCGCGCGACCTGGCGGCTCTCGGCGTCCTCGGGGAGCACGCGTTCGTCCGGTGTGCCGAAGCCGATGTGCAGCAGCGGGCTCGCCGCCAGCAGCAGCACGGCGAGGACGGGTACCGCCGTGAGCACGGGCCGCCGCATGACGGTGCGTGCCAGCCGTCCCCACAGGGGCGCCCGCGCCCCGGAACGCTGGGCCTTCGCCCACGGCATCCGCCCGCTGTCGACCCGGTGCCCCAGCACCTTCAGCAGGGCCGGCATCACGAACAGGGTGCTGAGCGCGGCGATGGCGACGACGCCGACCCCGGCGAAGCCGAACGAGCGGAGGAAGTACTGCGGGAACACCATGAGCGCCGCCAGGGCCGCCGCGACGGTCGCCGCGGAGAAGGCCACGGTGCGGCCCGCGGTGTGCACGGTCCGCCGGACGGCGTCGTCCACGCCGGCCCCCGCCGCCAGCTGTTCCCGGAAGCGGCTGACCATCAGCAGGGCGTAGTCGATGCCCAGCCCGAGACCCAGGGCGGTGGTGAGGTTGGTCGCGGTGTCGGCGACGTCGGTGACGCTGCCGAGCACGAAGAGCTGGGCGAAGGAGCCGACGACGGCGATGAGAGCGACAGCCAGCGGCAGCAGGGCCGCCACCACGCTGCCGAAGACGATCAGCAGCAGGACGAGGGTCAGCGGTATCGCGATCGCTTCGGCGAGGATCAGGTCCTCGACCACCTGGTTCGACAGGCCCGCGCCCACCGCGGCGCCTCCTCCGGCCCGGACGGTGAGGGTGTCCCGGTACGTGCCGCCGTAGGTGTCGAGGATTTCGGTGGAGCTTTTCCGCTGCTCGGTGGTGTCGCCCTTCACGTGCGCGAGCACCAGGGCCTCGCGGCCGTCCTCGGAACGCAGGTCGGGGCTGTTCGTCTCCCAGTACGAGACGACGTTGCCGAGCCGCTCGTCGTTCCTGAGCTCCGCCACCAGGCCGAGGCCGCTCTCGGCGGCGGCGGGGGCGTCGACGGGGCCGTCGGGGGAGCGGATCAGCAGGACGAGGTTGGACTCGCCGCCGAACTTGTCGGCGATGACCTGCCCCGCACGGGTGGAGGGGGAGGCGGGGTCGTCGAACCCGCCGCCCTTCAGTTTCTCGAAGGCGCCGGCGCCCAGCACGCCCATCAGGGCCACGGCCAGGGCGGCGACGATCAGGACGAGCCGGGACCGGCGCACCGCCAGTTCGGCCAAACGTTCGAACACGAGTCGATCTCCTCGGGTGGTCTCTGAAGACGGGGTGTCGGCCGGGCGGGGGCCGGCTCCATGCGCCGCAGAGCCCTTCGCCCGTCCAAGGGGGCGCGGTACCGCGCTCTTCGTCGCCGGGAACGACGCTAGTGAGGCGCGGGATTTTTGAGCAGAAGGAGATTTACCTAACAGTGTCAGGTAAATCTGGCACCCCCCGTTTTCTGATGCCGCGTCGGGTCGGCCGACGTAGGATCGCCGCCATGGCCGCAGAGGAGTACGCGACGGCGCAGCCGTCCCTGCGCGAGCGCCGCCGTGCCGTCGCCACCCGGGAGATCGTGGACGCCGCCGAGCGCCACGTCGCCGAACACGGACCGCACGCCCTGTCCCTGAGAGCGGTCGCCCGCAGCCTCGGCATGACCGTGCAGGGGCTCTACCACTACTTCCCGAGCCGGGACGCCCTCGTCACCGCACTCGTGGCCAAGGCGTACGAGGACCTCGCCGACGCCGTGACATCGGCCGTCGAGGCAGTGGCGGAGAAGCCGTCGGCGCAGCGGTTCCTGGCCGCCGCCGAGGGGTACCGCCGATGGGCCGTCACCCACGTCGAGCGGTTCCAGCTGCTGTACGGCGCGCCACTGCGCCAGTACGAGGCACCTGCCGAGGGCCCGACCACCCTGGCCATGCGGCGGATGGGCACGGTCTTCCAGCGGGAGATGTTCGACGGGTTCACCACGGCGCAACTGGCCGCAGCCGACACCCGGGCGCTGTCGCCGGCGCTCCGCGCCCAGCTGGCGCCTCTGTTCCCGCACGGCGCGGACACCCTGCCGCCTCCCGCGACCGCTCTCCTGCTCGGCGCGTGGGGGCACCTGCACGGCATGGTCGTCCTGGAGGCATTCGGGCACACCTCCTTCGTCGGCGCACACCAGGCCGAGATCTTCCGCATGGCGATGCGGGACCTGCTGGACGACATCCACCGCCGCATCCCGGCGCAGCCGGAGGAGACGCCGGCCGCACCCTGACGCTTCACCGGGCAGCCCGGAACGAGTTCCCCGGGCGGCCCGGAACGGCTCACGAGGCCGCCCGCACCGCCCTCATCCCGCGGCCGCGACCGGCTGCGTGAGGTTCACCGGGTTGCCGTCCGGGTCCGAGATGTGGGCGACGCGTTGCCCCCACGGCATGTCGCTGGGGCCGCTGCGGACCGTGCCGCCCAGGGCCGTCACCCGGCCGAGCGTCTCGTCGACGTCGTCGACTCCTATGCTGAGCAGGATCCTCGGCGCGCCCCCGGACCCCAGGTCCTTCTTGTCCACCAGCCCCAGTTCGGTGTCGCCGATGCGCAGTCCGAGATAGAAGGCCGGGCCTTCCTCCGGTACGCGGGATACCTCCTCCGCGCCGAACAACTGCGTGTAGAAGCCGAGCAGGACGTCCTGGCGGGCCGTCAGGATCACCGGCTGGATGGTGGACATGGCACTCCTGTCGTGAGCGGTCGTGTCACGGGGCAGACCGTCCGCGGACCTGGAACTCATCGGCGACGGTGGACCCCCCTGACGCCCGAGGGGAGTTGCCCACTCAGGAAGACTCCCGCACCACCAGCTCCGTCGGCAGGGTGACCTGCTGCCGGGGCGCTCCGTGCCGTGTGATGTCGGTCAGGATGCGGGCCATGGTCCGGCCCAGTTCCTCCACCGGCTGGCGCACGGTCGTCAGCGGCGGGCTGGTGTGGCGGGCGAGGATGGAGTCCTCGAAGCCGACGACGGCGACATCACCGGGCACCTGTCGCTTCCACCGCCGCAATTCGGCCAGGGCGCCCACGGCCATGAGATCGGAGGCGGCGAAGACGGCGTCCAGGTCCGGGGCGCGTTCAAGAAGCAAACGCATGGCACGGGCACCGCCCTCCTCGGTGAAGTCGCCGATCTCGACCATGAGTTCGGAGGCGGCGAGGCCCGCCTCCTCGTGCGCGGTGCGCCAGCCGGCGAGCCGGCTGCGGCCGACGTCCATGTCCAGCGGACCGGTGATCGTGGCGATCCGCCGCCGTCCACGCTCCAGCAGATGCCGTACCGCCGCGGCGGCGCCCCCGGCGTTGTCCGAGTTGACGTAGCTCAGGCGCTCACCCGCGTCGCGGCGGCCGGCCAGCACGGTGGGCAGCCCCATCTCCTCCAGCATTCCCGGCAGCCGGTCCTCGGAGTGCACCGAGACCAGCAGCACGCCGTCCACCCGGCGCGTCGCCACCGACTCGGTCAGCTGGTCCCGCTCGGCCTGGTCGCGGACCAGCATCAGCTGCAACTGGGTGCAGCTCTCGGCGAACGCGCCGCTCACGCCGCGGATGAGGGCCGCGAAGAACGGCTCGGAGCCCAGCCGGCTCTCCGACTCCGGGATCACCAGGGCCACGGCGTCGGTGCGGTTGGTCACCAGACCGCGGGCGACCGAGTTGGGGACGTAGTTGAGCTCCTTGATCGCCGCCAGGACGCGGGCCCGGGCCTCGGCGCTGACCAGGTCCGAGCCGTTGACGACACGGGACACCGTGGTGCGGCCCACTCCGGCGCGGGCCGCGACCGTTTTGATCGTTGGACGGCGGTTGCCGCTCATGTGCTCCCCCCTCGGCGCCGCGGAGGCAGGACCTGCCGCGGAGGTGACCTGCGGCAATTCTTGCAGACGCGGCAGCCGGGGAAGCACCCCGGGGATGCCGGGGGAGCCCGCCGCGCCGCCGCGCGGTGGCGACGAGTCGCGTTCAAGTCATTGACAGATCGGTCCCCGCCCACGAGTCTTCGATGCGCCGGTGGGAACGTGCCCACCCACAAGTGGGCACGTTCCCATTGTGTAGAGCCGCCATGAACGTCATCGCTGTAGCCATCGCAGTAGTCAGCGCAGAACTCGTCACTCCGATGTGTCAGCGCCGTCGCTAGGAGGAGATCAATGGGCACTTTCGGTTCGTTGCGCAGAAAGGCGGTGGCGACGGCCGCGACCGCAGGCGCGCTGGCGCTCGTCGTCGGCTGCGGCGGGAGCGACAGCTCCGCCACCGGAGGTGGGAAGAAGGACGGCAAGGTCACCATCACCATGGGCCTGTACGGCGTGATGGGCATCAAGGAGACGGGCCTGCTGGAGCAGTACGAGAAGGAGAACCCCGAGGTCGACATCAAGGCGGAGATCGCCGGCGACGAGCAGACGTACTACACCGCCCTGCAGACCAGGCTCGCCGCCGGCAAGGGCCTGAAGGACATCCAGGGCATCGAGATCGGCCGGGCCAAGGAGATCACCGACACCCAGGCGGACAAGTTCGCCGACTTCGCCGGCCTGTCGGGCACCGACCACTTCCTGCCGTGGAAGCAGTCCCAGATCAGCACCGCCGACGGCAAGGTGCTGGGCCTGGGCACCGACATCGGGCCCATGGCCGTCTGCTACCGCAAGGACTACTTCGAGAAGGCGGGCCTGCCCACCGAGCGGGACGAGGTGGCCAAGCTCTGGGAAGGCGACTGGAAGAAGTACGTCGAGGTCGGCCGCACCTTCAAGAAGGACTTCAAGGGCAAGAACGTCGCCTACATGGACGCGGCCAGCGGCCTGTTCAACGCCATGGTCTACGGCCACTCCAAGCAGTTCTACGACGAGAAGGGCGAGTTGATCTACGACTCCAACCCGGTCGTCAAGGACGCGTGGGGCCTCGCCGCCGACGCGGCGGAGGACGGCCTGACGGCCAAGCTCCGCCAGTTCCAGCCCGGTTGGGACCCCGGCCTGGCCAACGGCACGTTCGCCACGGCCGTGTGCCCGGCCTGGATGCTCAGCCACATCAGCGAGAAGGCCGGCCCGGCGAACAAGGGCAAGTGGGACGTGGCCAAGGCCCCCAAGGGCGCCAACTGGGGCGGTTCCTTCCTCGGCGTCGTGGAGCAGAGCCCGGTGAAGGAGGAGGCCAAGAAGCTCGTCGCCTGGCTGACCGCGCCGGAGCAGCAGGCCCACATCTTCAAGGAGATCGGCAACATCCCCTCCTCGCGGCAGGCGCTGGACAGCCCGGACGTGAAGGGCGCCGAGTCGGAGTACTTCAGCGGCGCGCCCATCGGCCAGATCTTCGGTGCCGCCGCGCAGGAGATACCGGACAAGCAGGTCCTCGGCCGCAAGGACGGCACGATCAAGGACACGTTCTCCCAGGGCCTGACCCTGATCGAGCAGCAGGGCACCGCGCGTGACAAGGCGTGGGACACCACCGCCGAACGCATCGAGAAGGCCGTCGGCTGATCCCTGGGCTCCCGCCGCCGCCCGGGCCCGCACCGCCTCCCCGCAGGCGGGCCCGGCGGCACCCGGCTCACACATCCGCTCTCAGGAAGGAAGTCCGGTGGCCACCTCCACCACCCAGGCCCTGGCCGGGGACGAACCCCGGGGGCCGTCCCCGGACCGGCGCCCCGCCCCGCGGCGCGGCCCGTTGCTGCACCGGCTCGACGTCAAGGGCGCGCCGTACGTGTTCGTCGCGCCGTTCTTCGTGATCTTCGCGGCGTTCAGCTTCTACCCGCTCGTCTACACGTCGTGGATCTCCCTGCACGACGTCGAACTGGCCACCCTCGACGTCATGGAGTGGGTGGCGTTCGACAACTACGTCGAGCTGTGGGGGGACTCCAGGTTCTGGAACGCGCTGCAGAACACCATCACCATCGGCGTCATCTCCACCGTTCCGCAGCTGCTGATGGCACTGGGGCTGGCGCACCTGCTCAACTACCGGATGCGCGCCTCGCTGTTCTTCCGCGTCGCGTCGCTGGTGCCCTACGCGACCTCGGTCGCCGCCGCGGCCCTCGTGTTCACGATGATCTTCGAGCGCGACTTCGGGATGATCAACTGGGCGCTCGGCTCGGTCGGCATCGACCCCGTGGACTGGGAAGCCGACAAGTGGCCCGCCCAGGTCGCCATCTCCACCATCGTCATCTGGCGCTGGACCGGCTACAACGCGCTGCTCTACCTCGCCGCGATGCAGGCCATCCCCGCCGAGCGCTACGAGGCCGCCTCCCTCGACGGGGCGTCCCGCTGGCAGCAGTTCACCCACGTCACCGTCCCGGGGATCCGCTCCACCATCGTCTTCACCATCGTGCTCTCCACGATCGGCGCGACCCAGCTGTTCGGCGAACCGCTGATCTTCGGCCAGGGCCCCAACGGGGTCAGCGGCGGCGCGGACAACCAGTACCAGACGCTCGGCCTGCTGCTGTACGAGGAGGGCTGGAAGAACTACCAGATGGGCCGCTCCGCGACCGTGGCCTGGGCGATGTTCCTGCTGCTCGTGCTCGTCTTCGTCGTGCAGCGCCTCATCCAGCGCGCGCGTTCCCGTACGTCCTGACCTGGAGTCACCATGACCACTCAGAGTCTCCCGGCCCGGACCGGTACCGAGGCCCGGACCCCCGCCGGCCGGCCGGCCGGGCGCGGGGGCCGCAGGCTGCTGCGCCAGCGCGCCGGCCGCCAGCACCACGCCGGCCCCCTGTCCTACGTGCTGCTCGGCATCATGGCGCTGCTGTCGATCTTCCCGCTGTACTGGACGATGGTGGCCGCGTCCACCGACAACACCCGGGTCAGCCAGACCCCGCCGCCGTTCCTGCCCGGCCCGAACCTGTTCAGCAACCTCGCCCGGGCCTGGGACGAGGCGGCGATGGGCAAGGCCATGATCAACAGCCTGATCGTGGCCGGGGTGATCGCCCTGTCCACGGTGATGTTCGCGACGCTCGCCGGGTTCGCCTTCGCCAAGCTGCGGTTCAAGGGGCGCAACGTCCTGCTCATGCTGGTGATCGGCACGATGATGGTGCCGCCGCAGCTCGGCGTCGTACCGCTGTTCATGATGATGGCCGAGCTGGGCTGGTCCCAGCAGCTGCCGGCCGTCATCTTCCCGACGCTGGTGAGCGCGGTGGGCGTGTTCTTCATGCGGCAGTACCTGTCGGAGGCGCTGCCGGACGAACTCGTCGAGGCCGGACGCGTGGACGGTGCGCACTCGCTGCGCATCTTCTGGAGCATCGTGCTTCCGGTCGCCCGACCCGCGATGGCCGTCCTGTTCATGATCACGTTCGTGCACGCCTGGAACGACTTCTTCTGGCCGTTCGTGGTCCTCGACATGACCAACCCGACGGTCCCGGTCGCCCTCACCCAGCTCAGCGCGGGCTATGTCCGCGACCAGTCGCTGATCATGGCCGGCGCGCTGCTCGGCACCCTGCCGCTGCTGGCGATGTTCATCGTCTTCGGCCGGCAGATCGTCAGCGGCATCATGGCCGGCGCCGTCAAGGGCTGACCGCAGCACCCGCTCCCGGACGACGCCCCGGAGCCCCTCCACCCCCGAAGACCCCGTCTCGAAAGGACCCACGTGGTCACCGCAGCAGAGCAGACCGCGTCCGCGCCGGACGCCGCCCGCACCTTCCCCAAGGGCTTCCTGTGGGGCTCCGCGACAGCCGCCTACCAGATCGAGGGCGCCGCCACGGAGGACGGCCGCACACCGTCCATCTGGGACACCTACGCCCGCACCCCCGGCCGGGTCCGCAACGGCGACACCGGTGACATCGCCACCGACCACTACCACCGCCGCAGCGAGGACGTCGCCCTCATGGCCGAACTCGGCCTGGGCGCCTACCGGTTCTCCCTCGCCTGGCCCCGCATCCAGCCCACCGGCCGCGGCCCCGCCGTGCAGAAGGGCCTGGACTTCTACCGGCGCCTCGTGGACGAACTGCTGGAGAAGGGCATCAAGCCCGTCGCCACCCTCTACCACTGGGACCTGCCGCAGGAACTGGAGGACGCCGGCGGCTGGCCCGAGCGTGCCACGGCCGAGCGGTTCGCCGAGTACGCGGCCCTCGCGGCCGACGCCCTCGGCGACCGGGTGAAGACCTGGACGACACTCAACGAGCCCTGGTGCAGCGCCTTCCTCGGCTACGGCTCCGGGGTCCACGCCCCCGGCCGCACCGACCCGGTCGCCGCCCTGCGCGCGGCCCACCACCTCAACCTGGGGCACGGCCTGGCCGTCCAGGCGCTGCGCGACCGGCTCCGCGCCGACGCGCAGGTCTCGGTCACGCTCAACATCCACCACGTCCGCCCGCTCACCGGCTCGGACGGCGACGCCGACGCGGTACGCCGCATCGACGCCCTCGCCAACCGGGTCTTCACCGGGCCGATGCTGAACGGTGCCTACCCGGAGGACCTGTTCAAGGACACCGCCGAGCTGACCGACTGGTCCTTCGTCCAGGACGGCGACCTGACGCTGATCCACCAGCCGCTGGACTTCCTCGGCGTCAACTACTACAGCCCCACCCTGGTGTCCGAGGCCGACGGCAGCGGCACCCACACCTCCGACGGGCACGGCAACAGCCCGCACAGCCCCTGGCCGGGAGCCGACCGGGTGGCCTTCCACCAGCCGCCCGGCGCCACCACCGCCATGGGCTGGGCCATCGACCCCAGCGGCCTGTACGAGCTGCTGCGCCGGCTCGCCTCCGACTTCCCCCGCCTGCCGCTGGTCATCACCGAGAACGGCGCCGCCTTCGACGACTACGCCGACCCCTCCGGCCAGGTCAACGACCCGGCCCGGATCGCCTACGTCCGGGGCCACCTGGCCGCCGTCCACCAGGCGATCCTCGACGGCGCCGACGTGCGCGGCTACTTCCTCTGGTCGCTCCTGGACAACTTCGAATGGGCGCACGGCTACAGCAAGCGCTTCGGCGCGGTGTACGTCGACTACCCGACCGGCACCCGCATCCCCAAGGCCAGCGCCCGCTGGTACGCCGAGGTCGCCCGCACCGGAGTGCTGCCCGGCGCCTGACCGGCCGGCGGTGGGCGGCACCATTCGCGTGAGAGAGATCGAATTCCGGGCCGGCAGTCGGATAATCGGCGGCCATCGGGGTAGAACGGTGGGCGGGTGCCTTCCGGTGACGGCGGGGACCCACCCACAGACCAGCCGGGACCCCTCGGCAATATCGAAGGACAAGCAGCATGGCCAGCGGCACTGTGAAGTGGTTCAACGCCGAAAAGGGCTTCGGCTTCATCGCCCAGGACGGCGGCGGCCCCGACGTCTTCGCGCACTACTCCAACATCACCGGCAACGGCTACCGGGAACTGGTCGAGGGCGAAGCGGTCACCTTCGACGTGACGCAGGGCCAGAAGGGCCCCCAGGCCGAGAACATCGTGCGCGGCTGACCTGCGTCGCAGCACCACCCTGCTCCACAGCATGACGAGGGGCCCGGCTCATGCCGGGCCCCTCGCCGTGCGCCGGCGGCAGCTCCGCCGCAGGACGTCGGCGACGGGGCGGGTGGCGTGCGGGCGGCACGAGCGAGTGCTGGCTGCTCCGGCAGGTCGAAGTCATCGCCGTACCGCTGCTGGTGTCCAGCCACCTCAGCGGCGCGGGACTGATCGCCCCGCCCGCCGTCTCCACGACGATCGCCGGCACCTCCCCGTTCTCGACCAACGGCGCCCTCGTGCTGAGCAACGCCCGCGGGGTGGACACCCGCCGCTTCTACCGGCAGGTCATCGGTTACACCGGGGGAATCGTCGCCCTGGGTCCCCTGGTCGCGTGGGGCGCCCTGGTCCTGCCCTGGTCCCGGCGCGAGGAGCCGGCGCGGCGAGTGATCGGTGCCGCGGCCCGCCCGGGGGTACCCGGCAGGGCCGAGCGGCCCCCGGGGAACGGACCGTGGGTCCCTGGGCCCACCGGACCGGGTGCGCCGAGGCTGGAAGCAGAAGGGCCACGCGTCGCCGCCGGCCCGGGACGGGAGTGTCCAGTGAATGATCCGGTGATCGTGGGCGTGGACGGCTCCGCCTCCGCCGTCAACGCGGTGGAAGTGGCGGCACGCGAGGCGCACCTGCGCGGGGTGGGACTCCGGCTCGTGCACGCGTTCGGGCGCGGGTCCGGACCTGCGCCGACCGGTGCGCCGCCGTGGCACCCGGGTGACGACGGTCTGGAACCGATGGTGCGCGGGGCGTTGGCCGGCGCCGAGGAACGGGCCCGGGCGATCGCGCCGGACATCGGCATCTCCCGGTCGGTGGTGGCCGGTGAGGCAGTCGACGTGCTGGAGATCGAGTCACGCTCCGCTTCGCTCGCGGTGGTCGGCCACCGGGGCCACAGCGGCTTCGCCGGCCTGCTGCTGGGCTCGACGGCGGTGCATCTGGCGGCGCACGGCCGCTGCCCCCTGATGGTGGTGCGCGGCCGTCCCGATCCCGCGGGTCCCGTCCTCCTGGCCGTGGACGGTTCCGAGGCGGGCCGGGCTGCCGTGGAGTTCGCGTTCGCCGAAGCCGCCTGGCGTGGGGCTCCGCTGGTGGCCGTCCATGTGTGGAACACCTGGAGCGAGCGTGCCTATGAGGGCCCGGGCGACCCGCTGAACGCCATGGTGGCGGACGCCGAGCACCTGCGCGCGGCCGAGCAGCGCCTGCTGGACGAGGCCGTGGCCTTGGCGCGGAGGGCCTGGCCCCGGGTGGAGGTGGAGCGGCGCCTGGTGCGTTCCCGGATCCGGCCGGCTCTGATCGAGGCGAGCCGGGACGCCCAGGTGGTGGTGGCGGGCGCGCGGGGCCGGGGCGGCTTCGCCGGACTGCTGCTCGGTTCGGTCAGCCAGGCCCTGCTGCACCACGCCGACTGCCCCGTCGTCGTGGTGCGCGGCGGGTCATGACCCTCCCTCTCCGGCGGTGGAGCCGGCCGGGGCGGGGACGACAGGACTGCGCGGCAGGGACGTTCGGCCCCGGCCCCGGGGCCCCGCGACCCCCTGCGACACCCTCCCGGGACACGGCACATTGAGGTCGACGACAGCGAGAGTCAAGGGGACCTCGGGCGTCGCCCTGGAGGGGATGAGCATCATGGCAGTGCACGATCACCCGCACCGGCACCTCGGAGTCCGTTTCCCGTCGCTCAAGGGGACCCGGAGCGCTTCCGCGGCGGCCGACACGACGACGGCGGCCGCGACCGCCACCCGCGCGTACGTCTTCGCCGGGCTGCGGCTGCTGACCGGATTCGTCTTCCTGTGGGCGTTCCTGGACAAGACCTTCGGGTTCGGTTACGCCACCCGGTCCGGCAAGGGCTGGATCGACGGGGGCTCGCCCACCGAGGGCTTCCTCGGGCACGTCGCCGTGGGACCGATGGAGTCGACGTTCCACGCCTGGGCCGGTGCCGCCTGGGCGGACTGGCTGTTCATGCTCGGCCTGCTGGGCATCGGCGGGGCACTGGTCCTCGGCATCGGGCTGCGGCTCGCCGCCGTCGCCGGCACGGTGATGATGGCGCTGATGTGGATCGCGGAGTGGCCGCCCGCCAAGCACCTGTCGGACGGATCGCCGACCATGTCGACGAACCCGTTCGCCGACTACCACGTGGTCTACGCCGTCGTCCTGGCCGCCCTCGCGGCCGCCGGCGCCGGCGCCACGTGGGGACTGGGCAGGGCCTGGGCGCGGCTGCCCTTCGTCAGCCGCAACCGCTGGCTCCTCTGATCCGCACCGCACCCGCACCGGGGCGCCACCGCTGACCGCGGCGGCGCCCCGGTGGTGCTTCCGCGCGAATCGCCGGGGCGCACAGCGCCGTCAGGGATCGCGCCGGTCCTCCGGATCGACGCCTTCCGTCTCGATCCGTTCCTCGCGGACCTGGCCGCGCACCGTCTCCTCGCCGGTGTGCTCCTCGGTCGACAAGCGGACCCGTTCCACCGGCACCGCCTCGGTCTGGGTCACGGGGCGTTCCTCGTGCAGCGTGACCTCGTGCTCGGCTTCGGTGATGTCGGGTCCGGCCATGGCCGCGTCCCGGTTCTCCTCCGTGATCGGCTCGCGTTCGACGCGGACTTCCTCATGGCGCACCGGAACGGTCTGCTGCACCTCCTCGGTGACGACGTACTTGCGCAGACGCGCTCGGCCGACCTCGCGGCGCTCGGTGCCCACGTGCATGCGCTCCTCGGAGCGCGTCATGGCGTCGTCCGCTCCGCCACCGGTGCCGGCGTAACCGGAGGCGGCCGTCGTCTCACCGGTGTCGGTGCGGTCCCAGCCGGCCTCGCCGGACCGGCCCGGCTGCTGCCAGGATCCCTCCCAGTCGATGCCGTAGTGCTGGTAGAGGCGGTGTTCCTCGTCCTCGGACAGGTGCCCGCCCGCGTCGACGTCGACGTTGGGCGCTTCCTTGACCGTGTCCTTGGGGTAGGGGACCTCCAGGTGGTCCTCCACGACGGAGGCGTCGTGGATGGGCACGAACGACTCGTTGGTGCCGAACAGGCCGGTCTGGACGCTGACCCACTCGGGCTGGCCGGTGACGTCGTCGAGGAAGACGTGTTTGGCGTCGCCGATCTTGTTGCCGTCGGCGGCGTAGACGGGGTGGTCGAGCACGGTCGAGATCTGCTCGCGGGTGATCACTGATCTCACCCTTCTCTCTGGGGTCGCTTGCACATGCCCTTGTCGACTCACCAGGGGAGACCGGGTGAAACCGTATATTTCGTCCGAATTGTGCAGATGGGTTGGCCGGCAGCTGTGGCTTCCGGCCCCGGCGTCAGCGCCTCCGGCAGGCGTCGGGGAAGGCGCTCGCCCCGGCCGGCAGTTCGGCTCCAGCACGGCGAAGTCCATCGGGGCCGTCGCGCAGACGACGGTGAACAGCTGGGCCATCGCCGCCTGGGGCGCGAGCGGTCCTGCGGATCCCCCGACGCGTTTGATGACGGGCCTCATCCCATGACACATGCGGGAGCGCCGCGGACGGTGTTCCGAACCGGGGCGGAGGGTGTGACGCGACGCATCGTCGCCGACCCGGCCGGCCGAGCGTGCTTCGCGCGGCGCGGGGGACACGGAGCGGTATGGCGAGAAGAACCGGGAACACGGCATCGGTGCAGGCGCGGACGCAGGGAGGCACACAGCAGGGGGCGGGGCTCAAGCGCGCGCTGACGACCCCGCTGCTGTACTTCTTCATCCTGGGCGACGTGCTCGGCGCCGGTGTGTACGTCCTGGTCGGCCAGGTCGCGGCCGACGCCGGGGGAGCGGTGTGGGTGCCGCTGGCCGTCGCGCTGCTCCTGGCACTGCTGACCGCCGCCTCCTACGCCGAGCTGGCGACGAAATACCCGAGGGCGGGCGGAGCCTCGCACTACGCGACGCGCGCGTTCGGGCCGTTCGCCGGCTTCGTCGCGGGCTTCTGCATGCTGGCCGCCGGCATCGTCTCCGTGGCCGCACTGGCCCGCGGATTCGGCGGCGACTACCTGGCGGCCTTCGTCACCCTGCCGGTAGGGCTCGTGGCCGTGCTGTTCCTGGCCCTGCTGGCCCTGGTCAACGCGCGGGGCATCAAGGAGTCGACCCGCGCCAACGTCGTCGCCACCGTCGTCGAGGTGGGCGGGCTGGCCGTCATCGTCGTCCTCGGCGCGTGGCTGCTGCTGCGCGGCGACGGCGACGTGGGGCGGCTGACCCAGCTGGGCACGCCGGAGAAGGGGGCGGCCGCGGCCGTGCTGAGCGGCTCGGTGCTGGCGTACTACTCGTTCGTCGGGTTCGAGACCTCGGTGAACGTCGCCGAGGAGACCCGCGACCCGCGGCGCTCCTACCCGCGCGCCCTGTTCGGCGCCCTCGCCACCGCCGGGGCCGTGTACGTCCTGGTGGGCCTTGCGGCCTCCGCCGCGGTCCCGACCGCCCGGCTGGCCGGGTCGAGCGGCCCGCTGCTGGAGGTCGTCGAGGAGGCGGGCGGCGTGCCCACCCGTCTGTTCAGCGCCATCGCGCTCGTCGCCGTGGCCAACGGCGCGCTGCTCACCGGCATCATGTCCTCCCGCCTGGCCTACGGCATGGCGAAGGACGGGCTGCTGCCGGCCCCGCTGGCCAGGGTGCTGCCGGGCCGCCGTACGCCCTGGGCCGCGATCGCGGTCACGACGCTGCTGGCCATGCTCCTGGCGCTCACCGGCAGCGTCGCCACCCTCGCGTCCACCCTGGTCCTCCTGCTGCTGGTCGTCTTCCTCATGGTCAACACGGCCGTGCTGGTGCTGCGCAGGGACCCGGGGGAGAACGACCACTTCCGTGCCCCGACCGTGCTGCCGGTGCTGGGCATCGCCTCCTGCGTCCTGCTCGCCACGCAGGTCGAGGCCGAGGTGTGGCTCCGCGGCCTGACGATCATCGCCGTGGGCGTGGTGCTCGGCGCCCTCACCGCCGTACGGCGGGCCGGGCGCGCGCGGCAGGACGTGCGGGACGCCGGCTGAAGGCGGCACCGATGAGCGGGCCGCTCCGGTGCTCGACAGGGTGCTGATCACCACGTGCCGCCGCGCCGGACGCGCCGGACGCGTCGGTCATCCGGTCAGATGCGAGATCACCGAGCGCATCGCACGGTCGAGGGCGGGGCGCGTCTCCTCCGGTGCGTCGAGGGTCTCGAACCCGTGGTGGCCGTTGGGGACGTCGATGAGTTCGAGTCGGGCGGCGCAGGAGCCGGCCGCGCTCACGAACGCCTCCACGGTCGCGGCGATCCCGGGCGCCTCCCGCCCCGCCCGGAGGAGGACGACCGGCAGGTCACCCGCCCCCGCCACGGCCCGCGCGGGGTGGAAGCGGGTGCCGGCCATCCCCCAGGCGGGCAGGGGAGCCAGGACGGGATAGGAGGCGGCCAGGCAGCGCAGCCAGGCGGGAGGCCGGGCCAGCCAGTCGGTGGTGAGCAGGCCGCCGCCGGAGAAGAACCACAGGGCGATCCGGTCTGCGTCCACCCGCGGATCGGCCCGCACCCGTTCCACGCCGTCGGCGACGTCCGCGGCGGCGCGCTCGTAGTCCGCGAGGTCGTGCAGGCGGTGTTCCAGGGTGACACCGACCATGCCCCCGGCGGCGGCCAGACGGGCGTGACCCACCAGGGTCGGCCACTCACGCGGACGCGGCCGCGCCCCCGCGGGCACCGGTCCGCCGTGCACGAAGACCACGGCCGGCCGTGGCCCCTCGCCGTCGGGGACGTACAGATCGACGGGGCCCCGTCGGTCGCGTGGCAGCTCGGGCAGGTCCCACGGGAACGGGCGCAGGTGGGCGGGCACCGGCGCGTCGCCGCCGGCCGCCCGCAGCCGGTGGCCCTCACCGGCCGCGGCACGCAGCAGGACGTCCGCGAGGTCGGCGGGGCAGGACAGCATCGGCCAGTGCCCGGTGGGCAGTTCGAAGAAGCTCACCTGAGGCTCCGTCAGGGCGGCGAGCGCGGGATCGCCGAAGTCGACGAGCCGCTGGACCGAGCCGATGTCGGCGCCGTTCCGGGTGCACAGCACGCCGGTGACGGGCACCGCGGCCACCGCCCCGCTCAGCCGCAACGGCTGGAGCATGGTGCCCAGCGGCTGGGGCGCCGCCCGTGCGGTCAACCGCTCCAGCGCCGTCGCGTCGAGGCCGGCCGTGCTGCCCCAGCGTTCCCACGCGCCGGGCGCTGCCGGCGGTGCCAGCACACCCTCGCGCCGTCCCGCCCCGGCGCGTTCGGCCAGCTGCGCCCGCAGCGCCTGGTCCGGTACGGCGGCCAGCGCCGGGACACCGTTCTGCGGCATGCCGCAGTCCAGATGGACGACGCGTGCGACGCGCCCCGCCCGCCGGTCGGCGGCGCCGAGCACCGGGTGGATCCCGTAGTCGTGACCGACGAGCACGATCTCCCGCCCCGACGCCACGTCCACCGCGTCGATCGCCGCGACCACGTCCTCGATGTGCGTCTCCAGACCGACGTCCGCGGGGGCGGCGGGCCGGGCCCCGTCGACACCCGTCAGCGGCACCGCGTGCGCCTCGCTGCCGGCGGCGGCCAGCTGCGCCGCCGTCTCCTCCCACACGTGGGCGCCGGTGAACACACCCGCCACCATGATGAACACGTGCACGCCAAACCCCTCCCAGGATCGGTCACACGGCGCCGCGCCGGTCGCGCACGCCGGGGCCCGCGGGCCGCACCGCCGGCCCGGACCACGTGCCGGTACCGTAGGAACTCCCCTTGAGGGAGGTTCAACTGTCCACGTCATCCGAGCCGTTGTGGAGCATCGGTGAGCTCGCCGAGCGTGCCGGTGCCACCGTCAAGACCGTCCGCTTCTACTCCGACCGGGGCCTGCTCCCCGAGACCGCCCGCAGCGGTGGCGGACACCGCCGCTACGGCCCGGCGGCGCTGGAGCGGCTGAGGCTGATCCGCTCCCTGCGCGGCCTCGGCCTCTCCCTGCCCGGCATACGCCGTGTCCTGGACGACGAGGACGCGGCCGGTCCCGTCCTGGAGGGCGCCGTCGACAGCCGCCTGCGCGAGCTCGGCGACGAACTGAGGACCCTGCGCTGGCGGCAGGCGGCACTCGAACTGGTACGGGACTGCCCCCCGGCCCGGCGCGCCGGCCGGCTGAACCTGCTCAGCGCGCTGAGCACGCCGCCCAGCACCGCGCCGCTGGCCAGGTTCTGGCGCGGCTGGCTGCCCCCGCGGATGCCGGCCCGGGCGACCGCGGCGTTCCTGGAGGTGGCCGTCCCCCAGCCGCCCGACGCACCGCGGCCGGCCCAGGTCCTCGCCTTCGCGCGCCTGCACGCGATGACGACGGCTCCGTGTCCGGAGGGTCGCCGGCCCCAGCCGGACGTGCACCGCGTGGCAGGGGCCCGCGGCGCGGCGGTGCTGTACGCGGGCCTGACCGAGGCCTTCGCACTCGCGGGCACGCACCTGCGGCGGGCGCAGGCTCCGCATCCGGGCGAGGCCCTGGACGCCTACGTCGCCGCGTACGCCGGTGCCTACCGCAGCCGGGACACCCCCGGCTTCCGCCGTCTGCTGGCCGGCCGCCTCGCGGCCGAGCCGCGCCTGGACCAGTACTGGCGGCTCGTGGCCATCGTCCTGAGCGAGCCGGGCGGGGGCGTGCAGCCGACCCCGGGCTCCGCGGACGAGTGGCTGCGCACGGCGCTGCGACAGGAGGCCGGAACGGCGTGAGCCGGGCCCCGGATGCACCGCCGTCGGCGGGCGGTGGCCGCCAGGCATCCGCACCAGCGCCCCGCACCTTCCCGGACGGGCACCCGAGCCGTCGACGGGCCTGTACCGCCTGCCCGGTTCGGCCCTCACCGCCCTGCCCGGACACGTGCTTCCATGACACCGTGAACAGCGCCGCCGCGGACAGCAACCGCCGTGTGCTCCGGGCCCGGGACGCCATGGACCGCGCCTACGCGCAGCCGCTGGACGTACCGGCGCTGGCCCGGATCGCCCATGTGTCACCAGCCCACTTCACGCGCACCTTCCGGGCCGCCTTCGGCGAGACACCGCACCGGTACCTGCAACGCCGCCGCATCGAACGGGCCATGTTCCTGCTGCGCGAGACCGACCGCAGCGTCACGGACATCTGTTTCGAGGTCGGCTTCGGCAGCACCGGCACCTTCAGCCGCACGTTCCGCAGCATCGTGGGCCGCTCGCCCAGGGAGTACCGCAGGCACGCCGTCGCCGCGGACGTACCCACGTGCTTCACCATGGCCTGGACGCGACCGGTCTCCGCACCGCCGGGCCGGCTGAGCAGTTCTGGATAAGTTTTTTCCGGTACCTCGCCCGTAGCGTGAGGAGCATGTTCACGGCCATCACGCATTCGCAGATCTACGTGCTCGACCAGGACGAGGCCCTCGACTTCTACGTCGGCAAGCTCGGCCTGGAGGTCACCGCCGACGCCGACCTGGGCTTCATGCGCTGGCTCACCGTCAGCATTCCCGGCCGTCCGGACCGCCAGATCCTCCTCGAGACACCCGACCCGCCGCGCCTGTCGGCGGAGACCGCTCAGCAGGTCCGTGAACTCCTCGCCAAGGGAGCCATGGGCGGCCACCTCGTCTTCAGCACCGACGACTGCCGCACGACCTACGCGACCTTGCGAGGCAGGAACGTCGAGTTCACCGAGGAGCCCACCGAACGCCCCTACGGGATCGACTGCGGGCTCAGGGACCCCTTCGGCAACAGCATCCGCTTCACCCAGCCGAAGCAGCCGCCGTCCGCACCGCGCAGCACCACAGGGAACACAGGACACGAGGAGACAGCATGACCACGACCAGGATCGGCACGGCCCTCACGGCGCTCGGGCTCACGGCCCTGTCGCTGACGGCCTTACCCGGAGCCGCCCAGGCCGCCGGCACCCCCGCGTCCCCGCGGGCCGTCGCGGCGGACGGCAATCTGCACGCCTGGGAGCACGAGAAGAAGGGCGGCCGGCACTGTGCCTGGCCCGGCAACGTCCTCAACTGGGAGAGCTGCGACATGCGCAACCGGGCCAGTTCCCTCTACAACAACGGCAGGACGCACGACGTCTTGCTCTACTTCAAACCGGAACACGTCGGCGCTCACTACTGCCTCAACCGGGGTGTGTATCTCGAGAACATCGTCCATCACTACTTCCCGCACAACGGCGAGGGAGGGGGCACGTCCCTCAACGACAACATCGCCTCCCACAAATGGGTGGCCGACTGCTGACGTCTCCCCCGACCGGGTCGTTCGGGCGGGTCCTGGCCGGGAACTCGGGGGCCATGACCGACGACGCACGCAGTATCCGGCTGGTGCAGACCGTGCTCGACAGCACCGACGCCCGCGGACTCGCCGAGTTCTACCGGTCCCTGCTGGGCCTCGCCTACGCGGAGGGGCACGAGCCTCCTCCGCCGGGCCGGCCGGACGAGCGCGGCAGGGACTGGCTCGTGCTGCGTGACCCCGACGGCGGACCGCAGCTCGCCTTCCAGCAGGTGGAGCGCCTGCGCGAGCCGGAGTGGCCCGACGGCCCGGTGCCCCAGCAGATGCACCTCGATCTGAGCGTCGCCTCGCTGGAGGAGCTGCGGCGCCAGCACGAGCGCGTGCTAGCCCTCGGCGGCGGTCTGCTCGACAACCGCGACCGGCCGGATCCCGACGACGAGGAGCGCTTCCGCGTCTACCGGGACCCCGAGGGCCATCCGTTCTGCGTCTTCGTCGCCGAGTGAGAAGGGCGGGCGGGAGCATCGCGCGTCCCGCCTCCCTGAGAGCGTACGTTCGTACATTCCCCGGTACATGCCGATGACCTGTCACTTCAACGGCATGGACGACCTGCTGCGCGAGGCCTTCGGCCGCTTCACCGACCGCATCGTCGCCGTCTTCGACGCCCACCTGATGGCCCCGAAGAGGCCCAGATGGCGGTGGCCGACCTTCGTCGCCCGGATCACCGCGACCGGCGGCCGGAGCCGCTGACCAGCGCGCCGGTGGGCGCCTCGGCGCCCGCGGGTCGGTCCGCGTCGGCGTAGGGTTCGGTGGCGCCGTCGGCTTCCGCGGTGTTTCCAGGAGCAGTGGATCATCGTCGGCGGCAGGCCGGCCGGGCAGTGGGTGTGGGGAAAGAATGGTTCCGTCAGCAGGGGAGAGGCCCGAGTCTTCCGCTCCGGGCAGGCGCGCTCGCGGCAGGCGCGGCGTGGTCGTGGGGCTGGTCTGCGCCGCGGCCGCCGGCGGTGTGGCCGCCTTCTTCCTCCTCGGGGACGACTACGCGGACGGTCACCGGGTCGGCAGGGCGCTCGACGGTGACATCCAGGCCGGATTCGAGGTGACGAGCCCCCATGCGCAGGTCGGCAAGGAGTACTGGGTCGCGCTGCCCACGGCCGACAACGTCTCCGACCAGCCTCTGACACTGCTGCGCGGAGAAATCACGCAGGTCCCGGAGGGGCTCGACATCGTCGGCTACAAAGCCATCAGCCACGAGGACACCGGAGGACACCCGCTGAGCGCCTCCCCGGTCGAGGGCTCACCGGGCGTACCGAACCTCACCGCACTGCCCGATCACTCCGGGCGGCCGTCCCTGATACCGGCGCACGAACCCGGTGACGTCTTCTGGGCGGCCCGGGTCCGCGTGACGGGAATGGTCACCGGCGATCTGACCGGGTGCCGCTACTACTACCGGCAGGAGGGCGCCGAGTACCGGCAGGACCTGGCCTGCACCTCCACGATCCGCGTCGGGCGGCCCCTGGACTGACACCGGACGCGTCTCTCGCCCACGCGCGGCCCGCCCCGCGACGGACGGGCGGGCCGCTCCTGGTGGCGGTGCGGGGCGGTTACTCGCCGGTGCGGGTGACGCCGAACATCAGGGTGCGGCGGGAGACGTCGTAGTGCACCGTTTCCGTGTTCTCCAGCAGGTCCTGAAGAACGTCGGCGTCCTCGGCGTCCACCGTCAGCACCTCTTCCCAGGCGCCTTCGTCCAGGACCAGCTGCAGGGTGAAGGTGCCCCGCCGGCCGGGCTCCCCGGCCACCCAGCTGAACTGGTAGTGGTTGACCTGGCGGACCTTGATGCTGTCGTCGGTGACGGGCTGCTGAACCTTCGCCATGGGGGGACGTCCTTCTGTGTGCTCGGATGAGGAGGGCACCGGCCGCCCGGCCGGCGCCGCGCGCCAGGTACCCAGCAGGCCGGCGCGGTAACGGGCTGAAGCTGTCGGTCCGGCCGAAGGATCCGGCCATGAGGGGCAGTGCGTCCGCGTCGTCCTGGGCGCCTCAGCCGAGCGGGAGGGCGTGGCGGGCCCGCTCCCACATGCCGGGCACCTGCTCGGCGGGACGCTGCTGCTCGCCGTGCAGGGCGTTGAGGACGACCAGGCAGCCGGTCAGGGCCGGTACCGCCCACTGCGCGCACGCCAGCTGTCGCTTGGTCTTCTCCAGGTCGACGGGGTTGCGGGCGGCCTGCTCGGCGTCCTCGGGGTCGCCAGTTCCACCTTCTTGCCCAGCACGCGGGCCCAGGCGGTGGCGGCCAGGGCCGCGGCGGTGACGACGGTCTTCGCCGTCGTGGAGGCGGCCACGCCCTGCTGGGTGGCGACCCGGTGCGCGTTCACGGCGAGCAGGCCACCGCCGCCGAACAGGTGCGCGCCGATGGAGGCGGCGTTCACCGGCGTCCACTTCGCCCACCCCGACGAGGCGATGCGGTCGGCGGCCGTCTGCGTGGCAGCTTCGTCCCTGGCGGCGCCGTTGAGGCCGACCGCGCCCATCAGGGAACCGCCGAACCAGGCGGCCAGACCGAGGTCGTGCAGGCTGCGGATGAGAGTGTTGCGCTCGGACATGGCGGGGCTCCTCGTACGGATGATCGGGGCGGACCGGCGGCGCGCCGGTCACCCTTCACCCTCGCCCGGCTCCGTGGCGGCGGCCATCACGGCTGACCCGGACGTGTACCGCCGCCCGACCCGATCAGCCCGTCCGGCCCCCGCGCCGGACCGGTGGTTGGGCCGGATCGGTGGTCGCGCCGGACCGGTGGTTGGGCCGGATCGGTGGTCGGGTCGGACCGGTGGTTGGGCCGGATCGGTGGTCGGGTCGGACCGGTGGTCCGCCGGACGGGGGCAGGTCAGCCCGCCGGTACCGGAGCCGGCCGCCGGGTGTCGTCCGGCGTCGCGGTCCGGGCGCGCCACCAGCGGCGGGACGCCAGTGCGGCCAGCGCGGCACCGGTGGCGTTGACCAGTACGTCGTCCACGGAGGACACCCGGTCCAGGCGCAGCACGTACTGGAGGGTTTCGACCAGGACCGAGCAGCCCGCCCCGAGCGCCAGGATCCGCGGCAGCGACGTCAGCGCGGTGAACCGCATCGGCGCGAAGAAGCCCAGCGCCGCGAACACCAGCAGGTTGCCGAGGATGCCGAGCGGTCCCATGGTGACCAGGTCGGTCACCGGGACCAGGCTGAGGCGGCCGGAGACCTCCCCGGCCCGCGCGCCCGGCATCAGGATCAGCCACACCCACGGCACCGTGCCGTGCACCAGGGCGACCTCGGCGAGCGACCTGCGCACCGCCCAGGCCGGCTCGGTGCCGGCCGCCCTGCGGCGGTGGGCCAGCACCCACACCACCAGCCCGGACAGCGGCAGCAGGGCCACCATGCCGAGCATCACGCCGTTGAAGGTGTACAGCCAGGCCTGCCAGCCGCCGCCCAGGACCAGCGGCACGGACCTCACGAACAGGGGCAGTACGAACCCGGCGACCGCCGCACCGAGGATGCCCAGGCCGGCGAGCACGGTCCAGCGGAGGATCCGCCGCGGGTGACCGGCCAGGGCCGGCTGTGATGTGTTCTGACGCATGACCTCCACTGAAGACGCAGAGCTGTTGCGGCGGCGTATGCGTTTTCCGATACGCGCGCGATACACGGATCTCCCGGGCGCGGGAACCGGCCGGCGGGAGCCCCCCGACCGACCGCGCGCCGGACCGTCCGCGCGCCGGGCAGCGGCGCGACGGTGTCCGGCGCCGCGTCGCGTCACCGGTGGGGGGCAGCCCCGGGCCGTTCGGGTCCGGAGGGCGTCGGCCACGCGCGTGGTGGCGCGCCCCCGGTCTCCTGCGGGGAAGCCGCGGGCAGTTCCACCGTGACGCGGAGCCCTCCGCCGGTCCGCGGGGCGAGGGTGAGGGTTCCGTCGTGGGCGTGGGTGATCGTCTCGACGATCGCCAGGCCGAGACCGGCGCCCGCGTGGTCGTTGCGCACCCGCTCGGTGCCGCGCTGGAACGGCTCCGTGAGCGTCGGGACCAGCTCCGGGGAGACCGGCTCGCCGGTGTTCTCGACCTCGAGCAGCACCGTCCCCCGGCCGGCCCCGGTCGTCACCCGCACACTGCCCTGCTCCGGCAGATTGTGGACGATCGCGTTGTGCACGAGGTTCGTCGTCAGCTGGAGCAGGAGCGCCGGCGATCCGAGCGCGAGGGCGACGTCGCCGTCGGTCTCGAGGGTGACGCCGTGCTTCTCCGCGAGCGGGAGGAGCGTCTCGGTGGCTTCTTCCGCGACCAGGGACAGGTCGACGCGTTCTCGCGCGAAGGACCGTCCGCCGGCGCGGCTGAGGAGCAGCAGTGCCTCGGTGAGGTCGATGGCCCGCGTGTTGACGGCGTGGAGGCGGTCGATCAGCGGGTCGGTGGCACGTGCGGGATCGGCGCGGGCCACCTCGAGCAGCGACTTCGACACCGACAGTGGGGTGCGCAGTTCGTGGGAGGCGTTCGCCGCGAATCTCTGCTGTGCGGCGACGTGGGCTTCGAGCCGCGCGAGCATCGTGTCGAAGGCGTCGGCGAGTTCGCGGAACTCGTCCTGGCGGCCCGGCAGCCGGATGCGGTGGGAGAGCGATCCGCCGGCCGCCGTACGGGTGGCCTGTGTGATGCGGTCCAGCGGGGCGAGCATGCGCCCCGCGAGGATCCATCCGCCGAGCAGGCCGAAGACCAGCAGGAACACCATGACGGCGGCCGCCGTTGGGGCGAAGCCGCGGACGAAGGTGGTGCCCGGCGTCGCCTGCCACGCGCCCTCCGCGTTGGTCTGCAGCCACCCGAGGCGCAGGAGGAACACCCCGATGGCCAGAAGCAGCAGGGCGCCCGCGAGCATGAGGAACCCGGCGTAGCTGAGGGTGAGCTTGAGACGGACGCTCAGGCCGGGTGCCCTATCCATGGTCCGTTCCCTCACGTTCCGTGCCGGGTGGTGCGGCGATGCGGTAGCCGACGCCGGGTACCGTGGCGATGAGCCCCGGTTCGCCGAGCCGCTTGCGCAGCGCGGAGACGGTGATGCGCACGGCGTTGGTGAACGGGTCGGCGTTGACGTCCCACGCGCGTTCCAGGAGTTCCTCGGCGCTGACGACACCGCCTTCCGCGGCGACGAGTACTTCGAGCACCGCGAACTGTTTGCGGGTGAGCGCCACGTACCGGCCGTCCCGGTGGACCTCTCTGCGGAACGGGTCCAGGCGCAGGCCCGCGATCTCCCGCACGGGCGGCCTGGCGTACGCACGCCGGCGGTCCAGTGCGCGCAGCCGGAGCACCAGCTCCCGCATCTCGAAGGGTTTCGTGAGGTAGTCGTCGGCGCCGAGACCGAATCCGGAGGCCTTGTCGTCGAGACGGTCGGCCGCGGTGAGCATGAGGATCGGCATGCCGCTTCCCGAGGCCACGATGCGTGCGGCGATCTCGTCACCGGAGGGCCCGGGGACATCCCGGTCGAGGACGGCGATGTCGTACGTGTTGACGCCCAGCATCTCCAGTGCGGTGTGGCCGTCACCCGCCGTGTCGGCCGCGATCGCCTCCAGACGCAGGCCGTCGCGGATGGCCTCCGCCAAGTAGGGCTCGTCCTCGACGATCAGCACACGCATGGCGCCGATCCTACGAGCCGGCGTATATCGCCGGCGTATCGGAAACCGCATACGCGCGGGCTGCACCGCGCTGTTTGACTCGGCGCATGTCCTACAGCGAACCAGCGAGAACAGCAGCTCAGAGCCGGGGGTGCCGCGTGACCGCGGGCGGCGGCCTCACCGTCCGGCCGATCGACGCCGCCGAGCACCTGGCGTTCGTGCGGGCGCAGCGGTCGGTCAGCTTCCTGCAGACCCCGGCCTGGGGCCGGGTCAAGACGGAGTGGCGCAGCGAGTCCCTCGGCTGGTTCGACGGCCGGCGCCTGGTCGGTGCCGGACTCGTGCTGCACCGGCCGGTGCCCCGGCTCGACCGCTTCACCCTGGCCTATCTGCCCGAAGGGCCCGTCATCGACTGGACCGGCGAGATCGGCGCGTGGCTCGATCCGCTGGCGGACCGGCTCAAGGCACACGGAGCGTTCGCGGTCCGGCTCGGCCCGCCGGTGCGCACGCACACCTGGAGCGCCGCCCAGGTCAAGGAGGGTTTGGCCGCCCCGGGGGTCCGGCGCCTCACCGACCTGCCCAGCCGGTGGACCGACCCGGTCGGCGCCCGCGTGGCCCGCGGGCTCGCACAGGCCGGCTGGCTCCCGCAGAGCCCCGAGGACGGCTTCGGGGTCGGGCATCCGCAGTTCGAGTACGAGATCCCGCCGGACGGTCAGAGCGCCGCGGGCTCCTCGGCGAGGAACTTCTCGACGAACTCCTCCGCGCGACGGTCGAACTCGGCGTACTGCGCGGCCCGTTCGGCGCCCGCCACCGCTTCGCCGATCAGCAGGTTCCCCTCCGGGTCGACGCGCTGCGGGCGCTCTTCGGCGTCGGTGAGGAGGCCGACGGTCGAGTGGGAGAAGCCGCAGTAGAAGGCGATGCCCTCGCTCAGGCCGGTCTCCAGGACCCGCTGCATCCCCTCCACGACCGGGTCGTCGGAGGGGGCGCCGGCCAGGCCGAGCCACAGGATGCGCTTGCCGGCCAGGCGGGGCCTGCTGCGGCCGTAGGCGAACCCGTAGTTCCACACGCGGTCGATCCAGCCCTTGAGGAGGGCGGGCACGCTCTGCCAGTACACCGGGAAGACGGCCACGATGGCGTCCGCGTCGAGGATGCGCCGCATGTGGGCGTGCGTCTCCTCCGAGTACCGCTTCTCCCGGTTGCCCCAGTCCGGCTGGTCCGCCACGTTCATGCGCGGGTCGAACCCCTCGGCGTGCAGGTCGAGCAGGGCCACGCGGTAGCCGGCGGCCTCGAGCCGGGCGGCGGCGCGGCGGGCGGTGTGTGCGGTGAGCGAGTCGGTGCGGTGGTGCGCGACGACGACGAGGGCTGTCCCGGCATGGCTGTCCTGCTGTGTCACGGTGTCTCCCGGCTGGTCTCGGTCAGTGCGACCCGTCCAGTACAGCCGCAGCGCCCTGGATGATCCATGGGAGAAACGCTCCAGAACATAGGCGATCGTCTACGGTGGTACCCGTGGATCCTCTGAGTTCGCTCCTGAGCGGCATCCGGGCCGAGGGCTCGGTCGTCACCCATGCCGTACTGGCACAGCCGTGGACCATCCGCTTCACCGACGCCGCGCCGCTCACCATGATCAGCGTCCTGCGCGGCGGCGGCACCCTGCTGCTCCCCGACGGCACCGAACGCGCGGTCGGCGCGGGCGACACGGCCGTCGTGCGCGGCCCCGAGCCGTTCCACCTCGCGGACGATCCCGCCACCGTGCACATCCCTCATGCCGCCTACGAGATCGCCTGCTTCACGGACGCCGCGTGCACCGCCGAGGAGCTCGGCGGTATCCGCTGGGGCGCCGACTCGAAGGAGGCGACCGCGTTGATCGTGGGCGCCTACCGTGCCTCGGGCCATCGCCACGAACGGCTGCTGCGCGCTCTGCCGCCCGTGCTGGTGGTCGAGGAGGACGCCGAGGTGTGTGCCTGGCTGGAGACGGTGGCAGCCGACGCCGCCCGCCAGTCGGCCGGATCGCAGGCGCTGATGGACCGGCTCCTGGACTGGGCCCTGGTGTGCACGTTGCGCAGCTGGTTCGACGGGGCGGGTGCCGACGCGCCGAGTTGGTACCGGGGTCTCGCCGACCCGGTCCTCGCGCCGGCCCTGCAGTCCTTCCACGACCGGCCCGACCAGGCCTGGACGGTGGCCTCCCTGGCCGCCCGGTCCGGTGTGTCCCGGGCGCTGTTCGCCAAGCGCTTCACCCGGCTGATGGGCCGCCCGCCGCTCGCCTACCTCACCGAGTGCCGCCTGGACGAGGCAGCGGCCCTGCTGGCCGACACCGACCTGAACATCGCTCAGATCGCCCGGTCCGTCGGCTACGCCGACGCCTTCGGTTTCAGTGCCGCGTTCAAACGCCACAAGGGCCTGAGTCCGAGCAGGTTCCGTGCCGCGGTGGCTTCGGCGGCGTCGGCACCGAGCGTGGCGTCGGCACCGAGCGTGGCGTCGGCACCCAGCGCGGCGTCGGCGGATCCGGCCGCGCTCCGGCCGGGTTAGCCGGGCCCGGGGCGGCCGGGCCGAGGGGAGGCGCGGTCGGAATCCGCGCCAAGTGTTGACGGGTTCATGTCGCGTCCGTTTAATCAGACCTTAAGTTAAGGCAGTTGACCGTTGTCGGCTGCTGCGCCCGCCCCTCCTCTCGCCTTGACGGACCAGTGCCCGCCCGTCCCGCGGAGCCCGCGGTTCCCGGGCGCTCCGCGGTACGCGCCCGTGAAGGCGAGGCCCCCCACAGAGAGGTCACGTCATGACGCTGCTCCGCAGACTTCCGCTCGGGCGCGGAACACCTCCGGCCCCCCGCAGGCCCGGCGCCGCGACAGCCGCGGGGCTCCTGGCCCTCGCTCTGGCCGCAGGACTCGGCCTGGCCCCTCCGGCCGCGGCGGCGGGGGAGCGCGTCGACGTCTGGCTCACTACGACGTCGGACTCCGCCGGCCGCAACGTCACCCGCGGACTCGCACAGCAGACACCCCTGAACTTCGGCTCGCCCGGCGGCGGCGCCGACCAGACGATCAACGTCGACGAGGCCACGACCTACCAGCAGTTCGAAGGCGGCGGCGCGTCCATCACGGACACCACCGCCCACCTGCTGCGCGGCGGCGCGATCAGCGCTTCCACCCGCGACACCGTGATGCGCCGCCTGTTCTCCCCCACCGAGGGCATCGGCCTGTCCTTCGTCCGCAACCCCATCGGGGCCTCGGACCTGTCCCGGCCCGGCCACGTCTCCCTCGACGACACCTGCTGCGACCTCGGCGACTTCGGCGCCAACGGCTACGACACCGGCGTCCGCCTGCTGACCGTGCAGGCCAAGCAGCTCAACCCCGCGCTGCGCGTCAAAGGCGTGCCGTGGAGCGCGCCGGGCTGGATGAAGGACAACGGGCGCATGGACCAGATGGGCTGGCTGAAGTGGGAGTACTACCCCCTGTACGCCCAGTACCTGGTGAAGTACATCCAGAGCTACCAGGCGGCCGGCGTCGACATCGACTACCTGTCGGTGCAGAACGAGCCGAACTGCTGCCAGGCGGGCAACCCCACCGCCATGGACTACCCGGGGATGAACTGGAACGCCTCCGGCCTGATCGAGTTCACGAAGAACCACGTGTACCCGGCGTTCCGCGCGGCCGGCATCGACACCAAGGTCCTGGTCCACGACTGGAACTACGGCGACTACCAGGCCATCGGAGCCCCCGTCCTGGCGGACGCCGGCGTGCGCAACGACCCCCTCTTCGGCGGCATCGCATGGCACGGCTACGCCGGTGACCCCGCCGTGGGCAGCCAGGTGCATGCCCAGTACCCGGACGTGCGGCAGTTCAGCACCGAGCACTCCGGCGGCACCTGGATCGGGAACCAGCACAACGAAGACCTCGCGGACATCATCAACTACGCCCGCAACTGGAGCGGCAGCCTGGTCAAGTGGAGCCTGGCCCTGAACCAGAACATGGGCCCCCACAACGGCGGATGCGGCACCTGCACGGGCCTGATCACCGTCCAGGAGGGCGGGCCGCGCGCGGGGCAGGTGGACTACACCGTCGAGTACTACACCACCGGCCACCTGACCAAGTTCGTCCGGCCCGGCGCCCACCGCATCGCCTCCACCGCGGGCAGCGCCGTGCCCAACGTCGCCTGGCGCAACCCGGACGGCTCCAAGGCGCTCATCGCGCACAACGGCAGTGCGTCGGCCCGGTCCGTGCGCGTCGACTGGGGAGGCCAGTCGTTCCACTACACGCTGCCCGCCCGCACCACCGCCACCTTCACCTGGTCCGGCACACCGTCGGGCAACCCGGGCGGCGCGACCGGCAGCCTCGTGGGACTCGCCGGGAAGTGCCTGGACGTCGCCGGCGGCGGCACGGCCGACGGCACGCCGGTCCAGCTGTACACGTGCAACGGCTCCTCGGCGCAGCGCTGGACGGTCGGCTCGGACGGCACCGTCCGCGCACTCGGCAAGTGCCTCGACGTCAGCGGGGCCTCGACGGCCGACGGGGCCAGGGTGCAGCTCTACGGCTGCAACGGCACCTCGGCGCAACAGTGGTCCTACAACTCCGCCACCCACGACGTGGTCAACACCGGAGCGGACAAGTGCCTGGACATCACGGGCAACAACTCCGCGGACGGCACTCCCGCCCAGATCTGGACGTGCACCGGCGGGGCGAACCAGAAGTGGACGCTGAACTGAGTGGACGACGAGCGTGCTGCCCTCCCGCGCGGTGAAGGGCAGCAGCCCGTCGGTGAGGTCCCGCGTCCGCAGCGCCGGTTCCGCCTGGACGGCCGCCACAAGGTGCACGCTGCGGGCGACGCGTACCTGCTCGACGGTCACGCCGGACAGGATGGCCGCAGGCCGGCCACGGGCTTCCGAGCGCGCGGCCGGGGAGCCCGTGGCCGGGAAGTGCTCCTCCGGCCGGCACGGTCAGGGGACGGCGCCCTCGGTCCAGGCGCGCTTCAGGATCTCGTCGACGGTCTCGTCGACCGTCTGGTGCGAGGTGTCGAGCCAGAGCCCCGTGCGGGGCGTGCCGTCCCGGAGCACCTTGTCCAGGTCCCTGGGCTGCCAGTCGGGCCCGTAACCCGTCTTGGAGCGCTTCTCCTCGCGCTGTTCCACGATGTCCGGGTCGGGTGCCAGCACGACGACGGCCAGCGGGCGGCTCTTGATCATCTCGGTGATCTCCGTCAGGTGCTCGCCGAGCAGGACGTCCTGCAGCACGGCCGTGAACCCGGCCTGGACGTAGGCGTCGGCGCACGCGGCGGCGAGCCGGTACCGCAGCCGCAGTTGGGCGACGGCCTCGGGCGGAGCCTCCGCGGTCATGTGCACCTGGCCGTTGACGATCATGCGGCGGAACGTGTCACCGCGCACGTGCGCCGAACGCGGCAGGCGCTCGGCGAGGGCCTGTGCGACGGTCGACTTGCCCGCGGCGGAGATGCCCGAGACGACGATGACGCCGGGGCGCCGGTCGCCGTGGACGGCGGCGGGACTGGGGTTGTCGGTCATGGACGGATGGGATTCCTCTCCTGCTCCGGAAAACGGGCGCCGGACGTGGCGCCCGGGCGACGCCGGCGCCTCAGGCCCGTTCGAGGACCGGCAGGTCCATCGAGGCCGGGCACCGTGTGCAAACGTCCCAGATCCCCGGTCGGGGGACCCGGCGCATACGCAGACCGTGCCGTTCCGCCACCGACAGCGGGTGCACCTTTCCGGCCGGGCGCGCGGTGCCGGCCCGATGGCCGACGTGCAGGCGCTCTGGATGCCACGGACCGGCGCCGCTCCGTACGGCCGTCCCGAACGGGCAGGCGCCCGGATCCGGTGGTTGTCTGGCACCGAGGACGTTGTTCCGCCGGCAGGAAAGGTACGGCCGTGGCTTCTGAGCCCTCCCTCCAGTACACCGTCCCGGGCATGTCCACCCGGGACAGTTCCGAGATCATCGAGCTGCTCCAGCGGCGGCTGCACTCGCTGAACGATCTGCACCTGACGCTGAAGCACATCCACTGGAACGTCGTCGGTCCGCACTTCATCGCGGTGCACGAGATGCTCGACCCGCAGGTCGAACAGGTGAGGTCGATGACCGACGACCTCGCCGAGCGCATCTCCACCCTCGGCGGTGTCCCCCAGGGCACCCCCGGCGCACTGGTCGCCGACCGCACCTGGGACGACTATTCCATCGGAAGGGCGGAGGCCATCGAGCACCTGGGCGCCCTCGACATCGTCTACACCCGGCTCATCGAGGACCACCGCGCGGCCATGGAGGCCACGGAGACCTCGGATCCGGTCACCCAGGACATGCTCATCGAGCAGCTGCGCGGTCTCGAGCTGTTCCAGTGGTTCGTCCGCGCCCACCTGGAGAGCAGCGGCGGGCGCCTGAGCACCGCCGACGCCAGGACGGAACACGCGGCCGCCGACCAGGCCGCCGACCAGGCCCGCCGACAGCCCTAGCGGCGCGACGCGGAAGCGGCCGTCCGCCCCCGTCACGGTGCCTCGTCGCCCCGGCGGCTCTCCTGGTCCAGCACTTCGTCGAGGTCGTGGAGCCGGTCCAGGCCCTGCACCGCGCGCCGCATCCGGGGGTTGCCCGACAGGCGGTGCCGGTGCCGGTGCAGGAAGGCCCAGTAGCCGGTGGTGTACGGGCACGCGCGCGGGCCGGTGCGGTCCGTCGGGCGGAAGGCGCACCCGCCGCACAGGTCGCTCATACGGTGGATGTAGGCACCACCGGAGGTGTACGGCTTCGTGGTCATCCGGCCGCCGTCGGCGTACTGGGACATGCCGACCACGTTCGGCAGCATCACCCAGTCGTAGCCGTCGACGAAGCAGCGGTGGAACCAGTCGGTGACGGCGGCCGGGTCCCAGCCGCGCTGGAGGGCGTGGCTGCCCAGCACCATCAGGCGGGGGATGTGGTGTGTCCACCCCGTGTCACGGACCTGGGCGAGGACGTGGGCCAGACACCGGGCGGTGACCGCGTCCGCGTCGAGTTCGCTGAAGTAGGCGGGCAGGCCGCCCCGGTGCCCGAGCGCGTTGCCGTGCCGGTAGTCCTCGCCGAAGTGCCAGTACAGCTGCCAGACGTACTCCCGCCAGCCGACGACCTGCCGGACGAACCCCTCGGCGCTGTTGACGGGCACGGAACCCTCCCGCCAGGCGCGTTCGGCGTGCTCCGCGCACTCGGCGGGGTGCAGCAGACCGAGGTTCATCGAGGACGACAGCAGGCTGTGCGCCATCACCGGGTCACCGGCCAGCATCGCGTCCTCGTACGGCCCGAAGGAGGCCAGCCGGTGCGCGACGAAACGCCGCAGTGCCGACAGGGCCTCCCGCCGGGTGGCGGGGAAGCGGCGGGGACCGTCCCGGCCCACGAACCGCACCCCGTCCTCGCGTTCCCACCGGTCGAGGTCCTCGCGGACCTCCGCGTCGATGTCGTCCTCCCGGGGCCGGTACGGCCCCGGCACGTCCAGCGCGGTTGCGCCCCGAGGCGGAGGCTCGCGGTTGTCGTGGTCGTGGTTGAACCGCCCACCGGCCGGACGGCCGCCCTCCATCAGCAGGTCGTGCCGTTCGCGCACCCAGTGGTAGAAGTTCTCCTGCAGCAGCCGCCGTCCGCCGAGTCCCTCGGCCCACCCGGCGAACTCCTCGTGCGCGACCAGGAAGCCGCGGGCGGGCAGCACCCGCACGCGTGGCAGGGAACGTACCAGCCGCAGGGCGGCGTAGGACGTGGGGTGGCACACGGTCACGGCGGCGTCGCCCACCGCGTGCCGCAGACCCTCCCGGTAGGTCTCCGCCCGCACGTACGTCACCCGCTCACCCAGCTCGGCCGCACGGTGCCGCATGGCGGAGAGCACCAGATGGGCCTTGGCACGGTGGAAGCGCCTGCGCCGGAACACCGAGCGGGCCTCGATCATCAGCACGGGCGCCCCCTGGCCGGGGCCCTGCTCGCCGGACGGGGTGAGGAAGTGCGGGCCGAGCTGGTCGCCGAAGAGCCAGTGCCAGGTGGTCATGGCGGGAAGCCTTCCGTCGCGGAGGGAGATGCGTACCGGCAGAGGAGGTTTCGCCGCCCGGGGCGATCCGGATGCGCCCGAGCGCGGGTGTTCCCCTGTTCGGCTGCCGGTGAGCCGAGAGGCCCGCAGCGTGCGCGACGCCCCGGCGGCCGGCCGGTCTCCGCGGGTGCGAGGCCGCGCGGCGGGTTCGGCTCAGGCGACGGTGAGCACGATCTTGCCCTGGACGTGACCGCGGGCGGCGCGTTCGTGGGCGGCTCGTGCCTCGGCGAGCGGGAAGGTGCTGTCGAGGGCGACCCGGATGGTTCCCGCGTCGAGCAGGAGCCCCAGCCGGGCCAGTTGCGCGCCGCTGGAGCGGACCTGGCCGGTGGACACGGTGACGTCACCACCCGCCTGTGCGAGCTCTTCCTCGCCGAACTCGCCCGGCAGTACCGGGTACAGGGCGCCACCCGGCTTGAGCGTGCGCAGGAACCGCCCGCTGCCGGGGCCGCCGACGGTGTCCACGACCAGGTCCACGTCGCGCACCAGATCCTCCGGGCGGGCCCTGGTGTAGTCGATGAACCGGTCGGCGCCGAGGTCACGCAGGAACGACGCGTGCACGCCCGACGCCACGGCGATCACCCGGGCCCCCTTCCACTTCGCCAGTTGCAGCGCGAAGTGCCCGACCCCGCCGGCGGCGCCGTTGACGAGCACTGTTGTGCCGGAGCCGAGCGCCATGGGGCGGTGCGGCGTCCGCTGGAAGGGGGAGGGGTGGTCGTGTCCGACGTCGATGAGGAACTGCCACGCGGTCAGGCCGGCCATGGGGACCGCGGCGGCGTGCGCGTGGTCGAGTCCGGCGGGCTTCGGCGCGAGGTCCGCCGCGGGCGCGGCCACGTACTCGGCGTAGGCGCTGCCGTCGAAGCCGGGAAAGCGCAGGAGGCCGAAGACCTCGTCGCCGACGGAGAAGTCGCGCACGTCCGCGGCGACGGCCTCGACCACGCCGGACACGTCGGTGCCGGGAATCACCGGCAGGCTCACCGTCGCCTCCGGCCGCCCCGGCACGGTGGTCATCCCGCCGCGCAGGTACCGGTCCGGAGGATTGACACCGGCCGCGTGCACGCGGACGAGCACTTCGCCGGGCCCGGGGTCGGGTACCGGCACCTCGTCGTAGCGCAGAACCTCCGGGCCGCCGTACTGGTGCAGCCGGATCGCCCTCATGGTGGGTGTGGCCATCGTCTTCTCCCGTGCATGCCGCGGTAGAGTCTTATCCGGATCGGTGGTCCGAATAAACGGATCGGTGAACCGAATATATGGATCGCTGATCCGGATGGTCAAGTGGGGCCACTGCGGAGGGCGAAGAGGGTGGCGAGAGGGCAATGAGGGCCGACGCGAGGAAGAACCGTGACCACGTGCTCGCCGTGGCGGGTGCCGCCATCGCCGAACAGGGCGTCGATGTGGCGATGCGGGACATCGCGAGAAGGGCCGGCGTCGGACTCGCGACGCTCCTGCGGCACTTCCCGACACGCGAGGCGCTCCTCGAGGCGCTCCTGCGGTCCGGCTTCGAGGAGCTGACGGCCAGGGCGGAGGAGCTGGAGTCGTCGAGTGCGCCCGCGCAGGCCCTCGGTACCTGGCTGCGCGAGTGCGTCGCGTGGACGACCGAGTACCGGGGGGTGACCGTGCTGATGGCGTCCGCCATCGACGACACGGAATCCGCGCTGCACGCCTCGTGCGTCACCCTGCGCGCGACCGGTGCGCGCCTGCTCACTCGTGCGCAGGCCGCGGGCGCGGCACGGAGCGACCTCGACGGCACCGAACTCTTCGCGCTGGTGGCGATGCTCGCCTGGGTCGGTGATCAGCCCTCGCTCGCAGCACGGGCCGATCACCTCTTCGAGGTCGTGGCGAGCGCGGTGCTGACGGACGCGGGGTGATGCCTCGGGCCGGGGCCGTGCGCTGATGCCGTGCGCTGACGCCGCGGGAGCGGACGGCGGCGGCCCGGCCCGCCCGGCCCGCCCGGCCGGTCCCGCCGTCGGCGAGACGCGCCCCGCTCCCGGCCGGGCCATGGGAAGGCCATGAGAAGGCCCATGGGAAGCGGGGCGACGCGTCCTGTCCCGGCGGCAGGGGGCTCAGCCGATGTCGAAGTGCAGGTTCGTCACGTACCAGGAGCCCTCGATCCTGCTGGACTCCACCTCGATGTCCAGCTGGTCCTCGGTCACCCCGGTGGAGTGGGACAGGACGATCTCGTCGAGACCCTGGCCGTCCACGGTGATCCTGTCCGCGGGAACCGTCACCTTCTGGCCGGTGGCCGGAGTCCGCGCCACCTCCACCTCCGGGGCGTCGGACGGCGGGTCGGGGGTGAACGACTCCTTGAACTGTCCGAGCGTCTGTTCCAGCCGCTTGCGCTGGGGCGCGTCGTCGCCGCACGTCTCCTCGCTGCCGACCCGCGCGGGCCCGGAACCGGCCGCCGGTTCCGCCATCAGCAGGCACGCCTCCCCGGCATCGCCCTCGATGACCGCCGCGACCCATCCGGCGACCGCCTTCTCGGCAGTCGACCGGTCGACCCCCGATGCCGGGGCCGTGGCCCCCGTCTCGCCTGCGCCGGCGGAGGGGGAGCTGCTCGCGGGCGTCTTCCCCTTCCCGCCGGCGGTCCCTTCGTCCGAACACCCCGCGAGCACCGTGACCGCCGCGACCACGGCTGTCGCGACCGCGCCGACCCGTCTCGTCCTCTGATCCACTGACACCACTCCGACAGCCTTCCTGGCAACGTCCAACTGCTCTCACGGAAGCCTGAGTTGTTCACGCGACGGCTCCGTACCACCGTGAGAACGGGTGCGTGGAGCGAGTGGTTCAGTTCGAGCGCGCGGTTCTTGCGTCACACCAGGTGGCCGGCCACGCCGCCGCCCGGGTCGTCGGCGAGCACGACCGAGGCCTTGATCCGCTTGCCCACCGGCTCCCGGTGCACCTCGATGCTGCGGCACACGGCCATCACGATCTCCAGCCCGTGCTGGCCCACCCGGTCGGGATCCGCGGCCCGGGCGGTCGGCAGGGCGGGCTCGCTGTCCCACACCGTCACCCCCACAGCCCCGTCGCTGACCTCCAGCGTCAGCAGGCAGGGGCCCGGAGCGTACTTGCGGGCGTTGGTCACCAGCTCGCTGACCACCAGCTGGACCATGCCCATCGCCCGGGCCGACACCGGAAGCCCGTGCACCGACTGCACCTCCGCCAGGAACGAACGGGCCAGCTCCCGGGCCTCGGCGATCTCCGCACTGCCCTCGAACGCGGCCGAGACCGACAGCGGCCCGCTGACCAGGTACGTCCGTCCCTCGCCCACTTCAGCCTGCACCATGCGTCCCGCCTCACACCCGGAGCCTCTTCGACCGCTCTCTGTGTCCTGCCCCCACACCCGGGTTTCAGGCTCCACGGGACAGGTGATCCAGGGAACATCGCTCACGTACGGGGACCTGGCGGATCTGCCGTGGGTCACCCACCGGCGGGCCGACCCCCTCGGTGGCGGGCGCCCGGGCGGAACTGCAGCGGCGCAGAGGCATGGGCCGATGACGGCTCCGGGCCCTAAGCTCCTGCCATGACCGCTTGGTACGTCCTCGTGGAAGAGGACACACGGGAGACCAAGTACGCCGAGGGCACGGAACTGAGGCTTCACCGCTGGAAGTTGGTGGTCACGCGGAGCGTCGGATCGACGGCGGAGGAGGCCGCCGCGGCAGCGGAGCGGCTCGCTCTCGAGCACGTCCCGGCCGTGATCGTCCGGCACGCCAGGCCTGGTGATCAGCCGGCCAGGGAGGCCTATCGCACGCCCGACGGCACCTGGGTGGTGTCCGTCAGGCAGCGGGGCCGGGAAGCCCATGTACGAGTGAGCGTCGCCCAGTTGATGCACAAGCGCACGGAACACGAGGACCCGCCTCCGAGCTGGCGGGAGAAGCTGCGCGAGGCCTTCTGACCGGCGCCGCGACGGCAGCTCTTCCGCCGCCGCAGCCCGGCCACCTCGCTGCTCGTCAGGGGGAAGGTCATGATCGCACCATAGGCCGTGGCACCGACCATGGTGGGAACAGCAGGACGCTCGGTGGTGGTGCCCTCAGGTATGCCTCACACGTGGGCCGGGAGCCCTGCCGCTGCCTCCACGGCCAGGCGTTCCCGCAGCGCGGCGCGGTACGACGCCAGGCGCCGCGTCCGGCCGATGGTCAGCGCTCCGACCAGGCGGCCCGCCCGGTGGTAGCTGATCTCTAGCCGGCGGCCCGCGAGGTCGTGCTCCACGACCCGCGTCTCGTCGGCGGCGGCGGGCAGGCCCACCGAGCGGACGCTCGCGCCGTGCAGGTCCGACCAGAAGGACGGCACGGCCGTGAACGGCACGGGCACCCGGCCGGGGTCCTGCCCGGCCAGGAGATTGGCGGCGGCCGCCGCGCCCTGCTCGACGGCGTTGGTCCAGTGACCGAGCGCCAGGCGCGCCCCGTCGGCCAGCGGTTGGGGCACACGCGCCACGTCACCGGCCGCCACCACGTCGGGCACGGCGGAACCGTCGGTGCGCAGGACGCGCAGATACGGGTCGCAGTGGACGCCGCCGTCATGGGCGAGGCCGGAGCCGGCCAGCCAGCTCGCCGAGGGCACGCCGCCCAGGGCCAGGACCGCCGTGTCGGCCCGCACCGTGGTGCCGTCGGAGAGACGGACGCCGGTCAGCCGGTCGTCGGCCCCGGCCAGGAATCCCTCGACGGTGGTGCCGGTTCTCAGGTCGACGCCCGCCTCGCGGTGCAGCGCGGCGACGTAGGCGCCCGCGGTGCCGCCGATGGCGCGCCGGAGAGGCTGGTCGGCGGCTTCCACGAGGGTGGTGTGCAGTCCTCGCCGCCGTGCGGCGGCCGCGATCTCGCCGCCGAGGAACCCGGCGCCGACGACGACGATCCGTCGCCCCGCGGCCAGCGCGGCCCGCAGCGCGAGCGCGTCGTCCCGGCTGCGGAGGGTGAACACACCGGCCGGGGGCGGGGGTTCGGTGGCCGGCCAGCCGCGGGCGGCCGATCCGGTGGCGATGACGAGTCCGTCGTACGGCAGTCGCGTGCGGTCGGCGAGGGTGACGGTCCGTGCCGTGAGGTCCAGGCGGACGGCCGCCTGCCCGAGCCGCCAGTGAGCCTCCAGCCCGTCCGGCAAAGGGAGTTCGACGCCGCGCGGCCGACCGGGGTCGGTCAGGACCCGCTTGGACAGCGGGGGCCGGTCGTAGGGCGGGTGCGGCTCGGCGCCCACGAGGGTCAGGGTGCCCGTGAACCCCTGCTCGCGCAGGGTCTGCGCTGCCCGCAGCCCGGCGAGCGAGGCGCCCACGACGAGCAGCCGGCGATCTCGGCCCGCCCTCATGAGGCGGCCGGCGAGACGGTGATGGCGCGGACCGGGCAGAGGGCCGCTGCCGTCTCGGCCCGGCCGGGCGGCGCGTCGGCCGGGGCGGCTTCGTACACCAGGCGGTCGTCGTCGTCGAAGGAGAAGAGCTCCGGTGCCGCGAAGACGCACTGGCCGTGGCTCTCGCACAGGTTCATGTCCACGGTGATCTGCATGGTCGCTCCGTTGGGGCCTGGGGTGGCGGTCGTCGGTGTGTGCGGTACGGCGGTCAGCCGACCGGGGGGTTGAAGCGCGAGTAGCCCGGGCTGGTCCACCGCAGCGGGGAAGCGGCGGTGATCTCCCGTACGGCTTCGACGGAGAACTCCACCAGGCGCTGCGCGCCCGGCACCCCGGCGATCTGCTCGGCGTCCCACACGGTGCGGGCGGTGCCGGACAGGTGCAGGGTGGTGCCCGTGGCCCAGTCGGGGAACAGCAGGCCCGCCGACGCGTTGAGCTGCAGGTTGCCCAGGGTCAGAAACATGGCGTTGCCGGCGTAGTCGGGCCAGCGCAGCAGGGTGGGGGAGAGCACCTGCACGAACCCGGGGTTGCCGCCGCGGTGGGAGGCGTCCGCGTCGCCGCGGTCGGAGGCGGTGGCGACGAAGAACGTGTCGGCCGCGCGCACCGCCCGCTGCTGGGCGGGACCGAGCGCGGTGCCCGCGGTGACGGTGGGCTCCGCCGCCCCGCCCTCGGCGGGACCGGCGCGGTGGTGGTCGCGCTTCTGCAGGTACTTGGGGCAGTTGGCGATGACCTGGTCGAGGTCGACGCGCAGGCCGTCGCCCTCCCGCCGGGCCCGGCCGTTGATCCGCATCCGGCGCCGGGTGGCGGGTTCGACGGCGATCATGCCGACCCGGACGGCCGACGGGCCGGTCAGGACGTCGGCCAGGGGGTCGAGCGGCAGGGGCAGGGCGCCGACGAGGACGGTGCGGGGATCGGGCACCCGCAGGAACCCGGCCTGGCCCGTCAACTGGGTGGCCCAGAGACGGCCGTCCCGGTCGGCGGCGCCCAGGACGATCATCGGCTGCTCGGCGAGGAAGTCCCTCGCGACGGGCGGGACGCTGTCGCCGATGCCGCCGAGCGAGAACTCCGCCTGCCGGGCGAGCCCCGCGCGTTCCTGCACCGCGATCTCACCGCTGTGGTACGTGGCCATGGCATGTCCTTTCCGTGGGTGCCGGTTCGACGGCCGTCGGGCGGCGGACGGTCCGCCGGGCCCTCGTACGAGCCCCGGCGGACCGTCCGGCCGAAGGGCTCTCCCTAGAAGAAGCCGCAGGTGGGGGCGCCGGGGGTCGGGGCGTCCGCCGGGTCGGCGCCCGTGGGCGCGTAGATCTCCAGGCGGATGCCGTCCGGGTCGGTGAAGAAGATGCCGCCGGAGGTGCCGTTCTCGCCGTGCGGGACGACACCGTCGTAGGCGAACTCCGTGCCCAGGCCGCGCAGCACCTCCGCGGTGGCCTTGACCTCCTCGACCGTGCCGACCTGGAACGACAGGTGGTGCAACCCCGGCCGGTCGGTGGGGAAGACGCCCGTGCTCTGCTGCCACAGCGTCACGAGCAACCGGTCGTCGCGGCCCAGGAACGCCCAGCGACGGTCGTCCTCCTTGCCCTCCGCCAGCACGTCGAAGTCGAAGACGGCGCGGTAGAAGGCGAGGGAGCGCTCGATGTCGGTGACGTTCACGCCCACGTGACCGGTCTGCAGGGTCTTCGCCTTAGCCATGGTCCATCACATGCCTTCACTCATCGTCACGGGCTCGTCTCGCCCGCAACCACTGAAATCGACTTTAAGGGTTAGGTGGAAAGAGCGTCAACCGCTGATCACTCGATGACCGGTTATGGTGGTTTCCGGATACCGCCTCGGCCGTGATGCCGCCGAGGCCGTGAAGGAAGGACGCCGCACGTGCCGCCGACTCCGGGGCCCGACCCTCGCCCGCTCACCGACGAGCCCCTCTGCATCGACCTGCTCAACACCCGCTGGATCGACGCCACCGGCCGGCACGACCTGCTGGACTCGCTCGACGGTCTGCGGACCTGGCTCGCCGGCCCCCACGTCAGCCGGTCCCTCGGCTTCGCGGCGGTCCCCGCCGACGAGGACACCCTGGAGCGGCTGCTCCAGGCGCGCACCGCCCTGGACCAGGCGATCGCCGACCCGCGGCGCCCGGACGCCGAGGCCATCGACGCCCTCAACGCCGTCCTCGCGCACGGCCGCCGCGGCCACCTGCTGCGCCCCGACGGACCGGACACCTTCGTCGAGGTCGAGACCCCCTCCTGGCTGCCCGCCTGGCGGGCGGCCGAGGACTATCTGCGGCTCCTCGCCGAACGACCCGAACGCATCCGCGCCTGCGGCAACCCCGAGTGCGTCCTGCACTTCTACGACGTGTCCAAGAACGGCACGCGCCGCTGGTGCTCGATGGCCGGCTGCGGAAACCGGGCGAAGGCACAACGCCACTACGCACGGCAGAAGAAGACCTGACCGCACCGGTCAGGGCTCGGCCGGCACGTCCACCGTCCGGGCGCCGGCCCGCATCCGCGGGGGGTGATCGCGGGGAAGCACCCGGGAGGCAACGCAACGCATCCGGGAGGTGGTGGCCGTGGTGGACACGGGCGCGGACGTCGTCGTGGTGGGGGCCGGAGTCGCGGGACTGGCGTGTGCGCACGACCTGGCCGCGGCCGGGCTCGGTGTCACGGTGCTGGAGGCCGGGGACGCGGTGGGCGGGCGGATGCGGACCGACCGCGTCGACGGCTTCACGGTCGACCGCGGCTTCCAGGTCGTCAACCCGGCCTATCCGCAGCTGCGCCGCCGCCTGCCCGCCCGGTTCCTCGCACCGCGCGCCTTCCTGCCGGGCGTCCTCGTGCACACCGGCGAGCGGCGCCTGCTGCTGGCCGACCCGCGCCGCCGCCCCGACGTGGTGGCCTCGCTGCTGTCCGCGCGGTTCGTCCGCCCGCGCGACGTGGCCGCCCTGGCCGTCCTCGGCGCCCGCGACGGGCTCGGACCGGCCCGGGCACTCAAGCACGCGCCCGAGCGCACCACGCGCACGGCGCTGGCCGAAGCCGGTTTCTCCGAGGCGTTCGTCGAGGACTTCTTCCGGCCGTTCGTGTCGGGTGTCTTCCTCGAAGACGCCCTGGAGACCTCCAGCCGGGTGTTCCACCTGGTGTGGCGCAGCATGCTGCGCGGCTCCCTGTGCCTTCCGGCGTTCGGCGTGCAGTCCGTTCCGCGTGCTCTGGCCGCCGCGCTGCCGGACGGCACCGTCCGGCTGGGCACGCCGGCCGACCGGATCGTGGAAGGGGGCGTGCTCACGGCGGACGGCACGGAGGTCACGGCCCGCGCGGTCGTGGTGGCGACGGACGCCGGAGCCGCCGCCACGCTGCTGCCCGGCCTCGACGTGCCCGCGCACCGCACGGTCACCACGTACTACCACGTCGCGCCGCGCTCTCCTCTCGGCCGGCCCGTCCTCCTGGTCGACACCCGCCGCCGCGTCCTGAACACGTGCGTCCTCAGCGACGTCGCGCCCGGGTACGCCCCGCGCGGCAGCGCGCTCGTCGCCACTTCGGTACTGGGCGGCGACGGCGGGCCCGTGCGGACGGCCGTCACCGCGGCCCTGTCCGAGATGTACGGCACGGATGCCACCGCCTGGGACCTGCTGACCGTGCGTACCGTCGCCGGCGCGCTGCCCGCCATGCCGCCGCCGTGGCCGCTGGCCCGCACCTGCCGCGCCGCGCCCGGCCGGTACGTGTGCGGGGACCACCGGGGCACTGGATCGGTGCAGGGCGCGCTCGCCTCCGGCGCCCGGGCGGCCCGGGAGGTGCTGCGCGACCTCGGCGGACGCTGAGGCGCCGGACACGGACCCGCTCCTTCCCGGCCCCCGGAATCCTTCTCGGACCCATCCGGAGATCCGACGGCTACGGATGACTCATGGGAGGAGGTGTCCCATGAGCAGCCACCACGACTGTCCCGGCGTCCCCGACCGGAGCGGCCCGCTGTCCGCGCTGCGGCACGGGCTGCGCGGGCAGCTGGGCGACTGGGGAGCGGACGCCGTGAGCGACGACGCCTGCCTGGTGCTGAGCGAACTCTTCGCCAACGCCCGCCGTCACGGAACGCCGCCGGTCCGCGTCGCCGTCACCCTGCGCACGGGCGGACCGGGCCCGCCGTCGATGCGCCTCGAGGTCGCCGACCGCGGCCCGGGGTTCGACGCCGACGCCGTGCGAGCCCGGTGGCGGCACCCCTCCTACCCGCTGGTGGAACGGGGCCGGGGGTTGTATCTCGTGGACCGTGTCAGCGTCGCCTGGGGAGACCGGCGTACCGACGCGGGCCACACCGTGTGGGCGGACCTCCGCGTGTGAGCCCCGCGGTGCGTCGGCGCAGGAACTTCAGGTCGCGCCAGAACCGCCGGAACAGCACGGGCCGGACAGGGCGCGGCGGCACGGGAGTGAGGGCCTCGGCGCAGACTCCCTCGGCCGCACTCCGTTCAGCGGACATGCGGCCCCCTCGCCTCCACGCCCGCCCCCGCATCCGATTCCCCACCCGTTCCCGCGTCCTCACCCACTCCTTCGCCCGTCACTGCGCCGGTACCCGTGGCCGTCTCCATGGCAGCCAGCAGTCGCCCGGCCGCCCACGCGGGGCCGCACCGCCGCAACTCGCGCGCCATACGGTTCGTACGCCTGCGCACGGGGCCCGCCATGGCCGCCGCGAGCGCGTCCGGTACGTCCGCCGCGCGCAGCGCGTTGGGGTCACGGACCACACCGACGCCCGCCCGTTCCGCGTCCCTCGCCACGCAGAACTGGTCGCTGGACATGGGCAGGACCAGGGCGGGCACGCCGGCGCGCAGGCATTCGGTGAAGGAGTTGCCGCCGCCGTGGTGGACCATGGCGTCCACGTGCGGCAGGAGCTGCCGCTGCGGAACCGTCGGCACCACCACGGCCCGGTCGCCCGTGAGATCCGCGAGCGCGTCGGCGCGGGCTCCCGCGGCCACGACGACGGCCGTGTCGTCCGTGCCGTCCAGCACCCCCGAGACCACGGCGCGCAGCACGTCGTCGCGTGCCGATAGGAAGGTTCCGAACGCCACGAGCACGACGCGTTCGGCCCGCTCGCGCAGCTCCCGCAGCCGGCGCGCCCAGTCGGTGGCCGGCGGCCCGTCGGGCCCCGCCATGTGCCCGGCGAACAGGTGGGCGGGCCCGGCAGGCCGTTCGGGCAACCACGGCAGCGAGGGGTAGGCGTAGACGACGGCGTGCGGCGAGGTCAGCGCGAAGGCGCGGCCCGGAGCGGGTGCCGACGGTGTACGGTCCCGGGCGAAGGCGGCGAACAGGTCGTCGAAGGCCCGGTCGTTGTCCCGTACGGCGGTGTGCAGCGCGGCCAGCTGCGACGGCGCCGGACGGACCGCGTCCGGCCAGTGGTGGGGCAGCCCGAAGTAGGCGCCGGGGCCGGAGAGCACGTAGCTGGGATGACCGGGGCAGTACGACGCGTAGGGCAGGCCCAGGCAGTGCAGGGCCAGGGTGGCCGCGTAGGCGAGCTGGTCCACGACGTACCAGTCCGGGCGCAGCCGCCGGTCGAGCGCCCGCAGGTCCTCGTACACGCCTTCCGGGTCGGCGAGCATGTCCGCGCGCCGGTGCCGGGCCTGGGTGAGCAGGGTCTCGACAGGGCCGTGGCGGGTGGCCGCGAGGAACTCTCCCAGGCGTGCCGCCTCTCGCGCGGTCTGGTCGGTCCGCTCCGCCACACCGGTGTTGGCGTTGCGCGTCACCGTCAGCGGCACGAACCGCACCCCGGCCCGGTCGGCCAGCGACTCGAACGCCGGACCGCACGCGAAGAACACCTCGCAACCGTCCGCCGCCAGCGCCGCCGCCAGCACGGACAGGGGAGCGGCGTGGGAGTGGAAGGGCGGGCTGACGATCACGATGCGCGGCATGTCGGGTGTTCGCCGGGCGGGGGCCCGGCGGATGCGGGCGCCGGGGCTGGTCCGCACCCGCGCCGGGGAACGCGCTATCGGGTCGGCTCCTCACCCGGCCCGGTGCGCGAGCGCCGTGCCCGGCCCGTGGGCGCTCCGCCGCCTTCCCTGCTCCGCCCTCTCCTACGCCGGAGGTGCCGGCGGCCGGGCGCCGGCCGCACGGACGGGTGACGCCTGCTGGGACCCGGTGCATCCGCACCGGGAAGGGCGGGCGAAACACACGCGTACCGACCGCACCGAGGAGGCCCCGTGTCCGTCCCCCCGCCCGCCCCCGCTCCGCCGCCGCTGCCGGGTGCCGGCCCGGCGCAGCCCGGTGCCGAGGGGGACCCGCTGGTGGCGGCCCGTACCGCGTTCTTCACCGGGGCGGAGGCTCCCGCGCACCGAGGCGCCGGAGCCGGCCCGCACGGTCCCGGTGCCGCTCGTCCGGGTGCCCTCGCACGCCTCCTGGAGGCCGAGTACGGCCCCTTGCCCCGCCTCCTGCCGGCGGAGGGTTCCACGGTGCCCGGGCGTGCGGACGCGGCCGTCGCGTCCCTGCGCCGGGCCTGCCGCCTGGATGTCCCGCTGACGCCCGACGCGCTCCTCGCGCACGGCGAGGACGGGCCGTTCCTGACCGCCGTCCTCACCGAGATGTGGCCGGCGACGGTACGGCGGCACGGACCCGCCTGGGCCGAGGAGGCGCTGCGGAAGCGGCTGCTGGACGGCGGGACGACGGCCGAGCGGACCGTGCTGCTGCTGGACCTCGCCGAGGCGGCCGGACTGCGGCCCCTCGGCGCCGCCGAGGCGGCGGACGCGGCCGCACGGGCGGGCCGTCCGGCCCGGCACGCCTTGTGGCGCCATCTGCACCGGCTGCCCGGGGGACCGTCGCATCTGCCCCCGGCATCCGCGGCGCGGGACGTCTACGAACGCCTGCTGCTCTCCCCACCGCCCCCGGTCGCCGCCACCGCATGGCCGGGCGGCGGACTCGTGGTGGCCCAGACAATGCTGCTGGGCCGGCTCGAACGGCCCGGGGAGGGGGCCAGCGGCGGACTGTCCGTGCTCCTCGACGGGCTCGGTGACGCCCTGGCCGGTACCGGCGAGATCGGCGCCGTGGTCACCGTCGTCCTCGCCGGCCGCGACGACCTCGACCGTGATCGCCGCCTGCTCGTACGCCGCCGGGGCGACCACTGGCTGCTGCGGCTGCCGGTCGACGCCCCCGCCGTGCCGCCGCAGCACGCCCTGCATGCCCACCGCCCGTCCCTCGCCTGGTGGGCCGCACGTCTGCTCGCCGGTCTGCCACGCGCCTGCGACGTCATGCACGTGCGCTACGCCGACGACGGCAGCCTGGCCCTGGCGCAGGCCGCCGCACGGATCGGCACCCGCCTCGTCTTCACCGCCACGCCCGACCCGCACCGCCGCCTGGCGGAGACCCACGCGGGCACGGCTGCGGACGATCCGGAGGCCCGCGAGGCGCTCCGCGGCGACCTGCACCGGATCTTTCTCGCCGACCGGCTCGTGGCACGTGCCGACACCGTGATCGGCATCCCGGACGGCTCGGGCACGGGGCAATTGCTGCGTCACTTCCCGGCGCTGATCCGGCGCTACGGTCCCGACGGCCCGCCCGCGCCCCCTGAGGGCATCGCCCCCTACGCGCCCGCCGGGGACGAGCAGCACGGGCGGCGCGCGCTGCTCGACTCCCTCTTCGCGGGCGGTGACCGCCCCGACGCGCTGGACGCCGCCGACCGGGACCTGCCCCTGCTGCTGTGCGTCGGGCGCCTGCACCCGGTCAAACAGCAGGATCTGCTGCTGCGCACCTGGCTCGTCGCGGAGTTGTGGCGGCGCGCGACCCTCGTGATGGTGGGCGGCGCGACCCGGCACCCCACGCGGGACGAGCACCGTGTGCGCGCCACGCTCGAAGCCCTCGTCACCGGGCGCAAGCAGGCGGCACGGCGGCTGGCCCTCCTGCCCGCCCTGCCCAACGACCGGGTTCGCCGTCTGGAGCGCGCCCTCGCCGATCAGACGCACGGCGTACGGGCCTGGTACGTGTGCCCCAGCGCCAAGGAGGAGTTCGGCATCGCCGTCCTGGAGGCCATGGAGGCCGGTCTGCCGGCCGCCGGCCCACGGCGCGGCGGGGTGGGCCACTACCTGCGCGACGGCGTCAACGGCATCCTCCTCGACACCACCTCCGCCTCCGGCCTGAGCCGCGGCCTGCACCGGCTGCTCTCCCTGCCCGAGAGCAGCCGGGTACAACTGGCGCGTGCCGGACAGGAGACCGTGGCCGCCCGCTACTCCGTGCAGCCCATGGCGCGGGCGCTGGCGGGCGTGTACGCCGAGACCGGACGCGTCTGAACCCGCCCCGGGCCGGCACCCTCGCCCCATACGTCTGGAAAATCCGCCTATAGCCATCCGGTCGCCCCGGCATTAGCATGGCGCTCACCTCTGCCGGGACCGCGGCTCGTGCTGCCGCGGTGACACCGATGTGCCCGTCGGCTGCTGGAGGTGCACGATGGCGCGCTCATCCGCGTCCTGGAACGTCGACATCGGCTGGCACGCGCAGGCGTTGTGCGTGGGCGAGGATCCCGAGCTGTTCTTCCCCCTGACGGAGACGGCCGCGGCCACGGCCCCGGCCCGCGCGGTGTGCGCACGCTGCCCCGTCCTGATCGACTGCCGCGACTGGGCCGTCCGGCACGGCGAGACGGACGGCGTCTGGGGTGCCACCACCGCCGGCCAGCGGCGGGCGCTGCGCCGCGCCGCCCTGGACGGATGACGGCGGCCGGCGCTGCCTTCCGTTCACCCGGCCCACCAGCCAGAAGCCCGACGCCATGGCATGCAAGCGGCGACTCGGGAGGGCCCCGGCTCCAGCGGGACCGGAAGGGCCGCCGGGAACTGATCGGCGTCACCTCGGGCCCCGGCGCCCCGGGCGTGCGCTGCAGCGAGGGCCCGGGGCTCTGCACGAGCGCGCCCGCCTACGCGCGCTGGATCCGCGCGGTGATCACCAGGAACGGCTGATCGCGGACCCCCTGCACGGTGCTCGTCCCTCCGGTCCCAGGAACGCGGCCAAGGCACGGTGCTCGTCCTCCCGGTCCCAGGAACGCGGCCAAGGCACGGTGCTCGCCCTCACGTGTCCAGGAACGCGGCCAGCGCCGTCACGAGCCGGTCGACGTCCCCGGAGTCGTTGTAGGGGGCGAGCCCGATGCGCAGGCCGCCGCTGTCGCCGAGGCCCAGGTGGCGGGAGGCTTCGATGGCGTAGAAGTGGCCGGCGGGGGCGTGGATGTCGCGGGCGGCCAGGAAGCGGTAGGCGTCCCTGGTGTCGTGGCGCTCGAAGGTCAGCAGGAGGGTGGGGGTGCGGTCCGCGGCCCGCGAGTGGAGGGTGACCCCCGGGAGCGAGGCCAGATGCTTGTCGAGCCGGCCGCGCAGTGCGGCCTCGTGCGCTTCGAGCGCGGCGAAGGAGGCGGCCAGACGTTCCCGCCGGGTGCCCGTGGCCGCCGGGTCGAGTCCTGCCAGGAAGTCGACGGCGGCCCGGGTTCCGGCGAGCAACTCGTAAGGCAGGGTGCCCAGTTCGAAGCGCTCCGGGACCGCGTCGCTGGAGGGCAGCAGCTTGTCGGAACGCAGGGTGTCCAGCAGCGCGGGCCGGGCGGCCAGGACGCCGTGGTGGGGCCCGAGGAACTTGTACGGGGAGCAGACGAAGAAGTCCGCCCCCAGCGCGGGCAGGTCGACCAGCGTGTGCGCGGTGTAGTGGACGCCGTCGACGTGGGTGAGTGCTCCGGCCTCGTGGGCCAGGCGGCAGATCTCGGCGACCGGGGGGCGGGTGCCGATCAGGTTGGAGGCCGCGGTGACGGCGACGAGACGCGTGCGGCCCGACAGGACGGCACGGATGTCGTCAGCCGTCAACTCTCCGGTCGCGGGGTCGAATGCGGCCCAGCGCACGGTGGCGCCCACTCGTTCGGCGGCCTGCACCCAGGGGCGGATGTTGGCGTCGTGGTCGAGGCGGGTGACGACGATCTCGTCGCCGGGTGCCCAGGAGGCGGCGAGAGCGCGGGCGAGGTCGTAGGTGAGCTGGGTGGCGCTGCGCCCGAAGACGATCCCCGCCGGGTCCGTTCCCAGCAGGTCGGCCACGGCCCGGCGCGCCTCGATGACGACGGCCTCGGCGTTGCGCTCCCCGAGCGAGTACTGCCCCCGGTTGGACAGGGGCCGCGCCAGCGCGTCGGCGATCGCGTCGATGACGGGCTGTGGCGTCTGCGTGCCCCCCGGCCCGTCGAAGTGGACGGTCCCGGCGGCCAGCGCGGGGAACAGGGAGCGCAGGGCGGCGATGTCGTACGTCAATGTCGTGGTTCCTGTCGTGGTCCGGGTCCGGAACCCCGAGTCAACATCACCGGCTGCTCCCGCGGGAGCCCGCCCCCCGGGTGACCTCGGCGCGCGTCATCGTGACCTCGGCATCCCCGCCACTTTCTGAGACAGTGTCATCACTATGAGCAGTCAACATCGCAGCGAAGCGGCTCCGATGGACGACCCCGAGCCGTTCCCCGCCACTGAACCCGGCCCCTCCGAACGCGGCTTCTGCGCACCCGACCCCGTCCCGGAGCCGCTCACCGTCGGGATCGAAGAGGAACTCCTCCTGATCGACCCGGCCGGACGCACCCCCAGCCCTCACGGTCCCGAGCTGGTCGAGGCGGCGGCGGACGCGCTCGGTGACCGGGTGAGCACCGAACTGACCCGCTACCAGGTCGAACTGCGCACCGACCCGCACAGCTGCCTGAAGGAGGCCGACGACCAGATCCGTACGAGCAGAGGGACAGTCGCTCGCGCCGCCGCCCGGCTCGGACTGCGCATCGCCTCCACCGGTACACCGGTGCACGGCCAGGCCGTCCCCGTCCCCATGACGCCCGGGGCCCGCTACGCACGGAGCACCGCCCACTTCCGGGCCCTGGACGACGAACAGCTCGTGTGTGCCTGCCACGTCCACGTCGGCCTCCCCGACCCCCGCGACGCCGTCCACGTCAGCAACCACCTGCGGCCCTGGCTGCCGACGCTGACCGCGCTGACGGCGAACTCCCCGTTCTGGGCGGGCCGGGACACCGGGTACGCCAGCTGGCGCACCACCACCTGGGGGCGCTGGCCCGTGGCCGGCCCGCCCCCGTACTTCGAATCCCCGGCCCACTTCGACGACCTCGTCCACACCCTCCTCGAAGCGGAGGGCCTCATCGACCGGGGCGGCCTGTACTGGGACGTGCGTCCCTCGCACCACCTGCCCACCATCGAGATCCGTGTCGCCGACGCCGCCCTGACCCCCGACGACACGCTCGTGCTGGGCGCCGTCGTCCGGGCCCTGACCGCCACCGCCCTCACCGCCCTCCGGGCCGGCGAGGCGGCCCCGCGCCCGTCGCCGGAGATTCTGCGCGCGGCCTGCTGGCGCGCGGCCCGTGACGGACTGCCGGGCAGGGGCATCGACCCGGTCACCGGGCAGTTGCTCCCCCAGACCTCCCTGGTCGAACGGCTGCTGCACACCATCGCGCCGGCGCTCCGCCGCCACGACGACCTCGATCTCGTACGCGAGCAGTGGCGGCGCCTGCGGACCGAAGGGAACGGCGCCGACCGCCAACGGGCGGCCCACCGGCGGCGTCGCAGCGCGGACGACGTCGTCGACTTCGTCATCGCGGCCACCTGCCCTCAGGAGGGGGACACAGCACCGAGTCCCGACCACCCACTCGACACTTAATGCAAGTCAAAAGAAAAGCCTGCACGGAACCTTGACCGTGTCAGGCGTGGCGGGCATGGTCGGAGAGCGCTCTCCCACTCACCCGTGTCGAGGAGTCTCCCCATGCCCGCTGTCGGCATACCCCCTGTTTCGCCGCCGTCGCACAGACCCGGCCGCCGCGGCCTCGTCGGCGTGCTGGTCACCGCCCTGGCCGCCGCCCTGCTCGCCGTCGTCCCGGCCACGCAGGCCCAGGCCGCACCCGTCCTGCTCTCCCAGGGCAAGCCGGTCACCGCCTCCAGCCAGGAGCACTACGGCACCCCGGCCACGGCGGCGGTCGACGGCGACGACGGCACCCGCTGGTCGAGCGCCGCCTCCGATCCGCAGTGGATCCGTGTCGACCTCGGCGCCCCCGCCTCTCTCAGCCGCGTCGAACTGCGCTGGGAGGCCGCCTACGCGAAGTCCTACCGCATCGAGACGTCCTCGAACGGCACGGACTGGACGACGACCCACTCCACCACCACCGGCGCCGGCGGCACGGAGACCGTGAACGTCTCCGGCACCGCCCGCTACGTCCGCATGCTCGGCACGGTCCGCGCCACCCCGTACGGCTACTCCCTCTGGGAGTTCAAGGTGTACGGCACCACCGGGGACGACCCCGGCCCGGTCACCCCGGGCGGCGACCTCGGCCCGAACGTGCACGTCTTCGACCCGTCGACCCCGGGCATCCAGGCGAAGCTGGACCAGGTGTTCAAGGAGCAGGAGTCGGCCCAGTTCGGCTCCGGCCGGCACGCCTTCCTCTTCAAGCCGGGCACGTACGACAACCTCAACGCCCAGATCGGCTTCTACACCCAGATCGCCGGCCTCGGCCTCAGCCCCGACGACACCACGATCAACGGCGACATCACCGTCGACGCGGGCTGGTTCAACGGCAACGCCACCCAGAACTTCTGGCGCGGCGCGGAGAACCTGGCCGTGAAGCCGGTCAACGGCACCAACCGCTGGGCCGTCTCCCAGGCTGCCTCGTTCCGCCGGATGCACGTCAAGGGCGGCCTCAACCTCGCACCCAACGGCTACGGCTGGGCCAGCGGCGGCTACATCGCCGACAGCAGGATCGACGGCCAGGTCGGCAACTACTCGCAGCAGCAGTGGTACACCCGCGACAGCTCCATCGGAGGCTGGTCCAACAGCGTGTGGAACCAGGTCTTCTCCGGCGTGGAGGGCGCGCCCGCCACCAGCTTCCCCGAGCCCCGCTACACCACGCTCGGCACGACACCGATCTCCCGCGAGAAGCCCTTCCTCTACCTGGACGGCGGCGAGTACAAGGTCTTCGCGCCCGCCAAGCGGACCGACGCGCGCGGCACCACCTGGGCGAGCGGCACCCCGCAGGGCGAGTCGATCCCGCTGAGCAAGTTCTACGTCGTCAAGCCCGGCGCCACGGCGGCCACCATCAACGCCGCGCTCGCCCAGGGCCTGCACCTGCTGTTCACCCCGGGCGTCTACCACGTCGACCGGACCATCACCGTCGAGCGGGCCGACACCATCGTGCTGGGCCTCGGACTCGCCACGATCATCCCGGACAACGGCGTGACCGCCATGAAGGTCGCCGACGTCGACGGCGTCAGGCTCGCCGGCTTCCTCATCGACGCCGGACCGGTCAACTCCCCGACCCTGCTGGAGATCGGCCCGCAGGGCGCGTCCGCCGACCACGCCGCCAACCCCACCACCGTGCAGGACGTGTACATCCGCATCGGCGGAGCGGGTGCGGGCAAGGCGACCACGAGCATGGTCGTCAACAGCCACGACACGATCATCGACCACACGTGGGTGTGGCGGGCCGACCACGGCGAGGGCGTCGGCTGGGAGACCAACCGGGCCGACTACGGCGTCCGCGTCAACGGCGACGACGTCCTGGCGACCGGCCTGTTCGTGGAGCACTTCAACAAGTACGACGTCGAGTGGTACGGCGAGCGCGGCCGGACGATCTTCTACCAGAACGAGAAGGCGTACGACGCCCCCAACCAGGCCGCCATCCAGAACGGCACCACGAAGGGGTACGCCGCCTACCGGGTCGACGACTCGGTCGACACCCACGAGGCATGGGGCCTGGGCAGCTACTGCAACTACAACGTCGACCCGAGCATCCGCCAGGACCACGGCTTCAAGACCCCCGTCAGACCGGGCGTGAAGTTCCACAGCCTCCTGGTCGTCTCCCTCGGCGGCATGGGCCACTACAACCACGTCATCAACGACACCGGCGCCTCCACGGTCCCGGCCGGCACCTCGACCGTGCCGTCCACGGTCGTGTCGTTCCCCTGACGTCCCACCCCTGATCGGGCCGTCCGCCGGCCACGCGTCCCCTCCGGGCCGGAGGACATCCCCGCGCCCCGGCCCGGAGGGCCCTCACCGGTGCTGCCACAGTGCCGGCCCGTTGGCTCTCCCCACCCCGCCAGGAGCAGACGTGTCCCCCTCACCCCCGTACCCCGGACCAGCCGCCCGGCGCGCCGTCCCCCTGCTCGCCCTCGGCGCACTCGTGGCGTCGTCGCTCACCCTCGCGTCCCCGCCCGCCCAGGCCGCGGAGACCCTGCTCTCCCAGGGCAGACCCGCCACCGCCTCCTCCCAGGAAGGGGACGGTTTCGCTCCCTCGGCGGCCGTCGACGGCAACCTGACCGGCACCCGCTGGGCCAGCCGGTGGAGCGACCCGCAGTGGTTGCAGGTCGACCTCGGGCAGCGGTCCGATCTCAGCCGTGCCGTACTGACCTGGGAAGGCGCGTACGGCAGGAGCTACCAGATCCAGGCATCCGACGACGGCTCGGACTGGCGGACGCTGAAGACCATGACGGGAGGCGACGGCGGCACGGACGAACTCGCCGTCACCGGCTCCGGCCGCTACGTCCGCATGCTGGGCACCGAGCGCTCCGGCGGCTACGGCTACTCCCTCTGGGAGTTCCAGGTGTACGGCTCCACGGACGGCACACCGCCCGCCACGGGAGCGGTCGAGGTCACCGGCTCCCAGGGGAACTGGCACCTGACCGTCGGCGGGCAGCCGTACACCGTCAAGGGCCTGACCTGGGGCCCCGCCATCGCCGACGCCCCGAAGTACCTGCCCGACGTGAAGTCCATGGGCGTCAACACCATCCGCACCTGGGGCACCGACGGCGGCACCAAGCCGCTGCTGGACAGTGCCGCCGCGAACGGCCTCAAGGTCGTCAACGGCTTCTGGCTGCAGCCCGGCGGCGGCCCCGGCTCCGGCGGCTGCGTGAACTACGTCACCGACACCACCTACAAGAACACCATGCTCACCGAGTTCACCCAGTGGGTCGAGGCGTACAGGAACCACCCCGCGACGCTCATGTGGAACGTCGGCAACGAGTCGGTCCTGGGCCTGCAGAACTGCTACAGCGGAGCGGAGCTGGAGGCACAGCGCAACGCCTACACCGGCTTCGTCAACGACGTCGCGAAGAAGATCCACAGCATCGACCCCGACCACCCCGTCACCTCCACCGACGCCTGGACGGGCGCCTGGCCGTACTACCGGCGCAACGCGCCCGACCTCGACCTGTACTCGATGAACTCCTACGGCGACATCTGCGGAGTGCGCCAGGCCTGGGAGGAGGGCGGCTACACCAAGCCGTACCTCATCACGGAGGGCGGACCGGCGGGGGAGTGGGAGGTACCGGACGACGCCAACGGCATCCCCGACGAGCCGACCGACGCGCAGAAGGCCGAGGGCTACACCAAGGCCTGGAACTGCGTCACCGGCCACCGGGGCGTCGCCCTCGGCGCCACCCTCTTCCACTACGGCACCGAACACGACTTCGGCGGCGTCTGGTTCAACCTCCTGCCCGACGGGCTGAAGCGGCTCTCCTACTACGCCGTGAAGCGGGCCTACACCGGAACGGCCGGCACCGACAACACCCCGCCCGTCATCTCCGCCATGGCCGTCAGCCCGGCCTCGTCCGCCCCGGCGGGCGGTGAGTTCACCGTCCGCGCGGACGTGCGCGATCCCGACGGCGACCCGGTCACCCACAGGATCTTCCTCAGCGGCAACTACGCCAACGGCGACAAGCGTCTCGTCGAGGCCTCCTGGCGGTCCACCGGCAACGGCACGTTCGCCGTGACGGCTCCCGAGAAGCTCGGCGTGTGGAAGGTGTACCTCCAGGCCGAGGACGGCCGCGGCAACGCCGGCATCGAGACGAAGTCGGTCAAGGTCGTCGCCCCACCGGTCTCCGGCACGAACGTGGCGCTGAACAAGCCCACCACCGCCTCCTCCTTCCAGCCCTCCTACGGCGACTGCCCGTGCGAGCCCGCCAAGGCGACGGACGGGCGGCCCGACACGCGCTGGGCCAGCGACTGGAGCGACCCGCAGTGGATCCGGGTCGACCTCGGCACAGCCACGCCCGTCCGCAGGCTCCAGCTCGTCTGGGACCCCGCCTACGCCAAGTCCTACGAGGTCCAGGTCTCCGACAACGGTACCGCCTGGCGCACGATCCACTCCACGACCACCGGCAACGGCGACATCGACACCATCGACGTGGCGGCCACCGCCCGGCACGTACGACTGCACCTGACGGCGCGTGGCACCGGCTGGGGCTACTCGCTGCACGAGTTCGGCATCTACAGCTGACGGCGGCGGAGGGCGCCCGGCGTCGCCCTCCGCACCACCGCGGCTGCCACCACACCGGCACCTCGGCGGGCAAGGAGGCCCCATGAGACCACGCTCGAAACTCCCCGCACTGCTGCTCGGCACCGCACTCCTCGCCGGCGTCCTAGGCGTCGGCACCGTCGCCACGGCGGCGGACCCCGGCGCCCCTGCCGCCGGGCACACCGGGCACACCACGGCGGTGTCGACCCGGGCGTCCGCCGACGACCCCGACGGCGACGGATACATACCGGCAGTACCCCAGGTCACCGGCGTGACCCCGTCCACCGCGACCCCGCCGCCGCGCTACCACAAGGAGTTCCAGGCCAACTGCTCCGTCACGCACACCGCGCCGGACGACCCGATCATCTACCCGGGACAGCCCGGCAGGTCCCACGACCACACCTTCATGGGCAACACCACGACGAACGCGGGCAGTACCACGGCGAGCCTCTACGGCGGGAACACCACCTGCAACGCACCGGCCGACGCCTCCGCGTACTGGATGCCCTCCCTGTACAACGGGGACAAGAAAATCCTCCCCGTGGGCCCGCAGGTCATCTACTACAAGTCGGGCATCACCGACTACACCAGCGTGCGGCCGTTCCCCCGAGGGCTGCGGTACGTCGTCGGTGACCCCCTGCAGAGCGCCCAGCAGTTCCGCGCCCACAAGGGCTTCGTCGAGGGCTGGGAGTGCGGGGACAGCTTCTTCAACGTCGACTTCCCCGCCACCTGCCCGAGCCGTCCCGACGTGCAGCTCAACATCCGCTTCCAGGCGCCCAGTTGCTGGGACGGCAAGTACCTCGACACCCCCGACCACAAGAGCCACATGGCCTACCCGGTCGTGAAACCCGGCACGAACGACAATATGTGCCCGGCCTCCCACCCGGTCGCCCTGCCGATGATCGAGTTCAAGATGGCCTTCCCGGTGAACGGCGACATGAGCCAGGTCCGCCTGGCCAGCGGCCGCGGGTACTCCTTCCACTACGACTTCTTCAACGCCTGGGAGGAGCGGACCCTCAAGGCCCTGGTCGACCACTGCATCGTCGGCGGCCTCCAGTGCGACACCCGCGGCTACGACCAGAACCACCCCGAGCGCGGAGCGGTGCTGAACGCAGACCACCGTCTGCCCTGACCCGCCCGGGGAACCGGGGCGCGGGCGCGACGCTCAGGCGGAATCGCGTACGACCAGCTCCGGTGCGAAGACCAGGGTGCGGGGCGCTGCGCTGATGCCCCGCACCTGTTCGTCCAGCATCCTGGCCATGGCCGCCGCCATGTCCTCCACCGGCTGGCGCACGGTGGTCAGCGGCGGCCGGCAGGTCACGGCGACGCTCGAGTCGTCGAACCCGACCACGGCCACGTCCTCCGGTATGCGCCTGCCCTGCTCCCTCAGCACGCGGCAGGCGCCCTGGGCCATCAGGTCGTTGGCCGCGAACACGCCGTCCAGCGCCGGGTGGTCGCGCAGCAGCGCGGCCATGGCCGCCGCGCCGCTGTCCAGGCTGAAGGAGCCCTGGGCGGCGGGCACGGCCTCGTGGCCCGCGCGAGCCAGGGCGTCACGGAAACCGGCGAGGCGGGCCCGGCCCGCCCTGACCTCCGGCCCGGTGCGGATCGTGACCATGCGGCCGCAACCGCGGGCCAGGAGGTGCTCCCCGGCGAGTCGCCCTCCCGCGTAGTGGTCGAGATCGACCCAGCTGACCGGTGTCTCACGGGCGGGACGCGCGAACAGCACCGTGGGGACACGCGCGGACAGGAGCAGGTCCGGCAGAGGGTCGTCCGGCTGGACGGAGACGACCAGGGCGCCGTCCGCACTGCCCTGCCGCAGATAGCCGACCACCTGGTGCCTGGCCGGCTCCGACTCGGCGAACAGCAGCACCGGCTGCATGGCGCGGGCCCGGAGATACCCCATGACGCCGTGGACGACCCGGCCGAAGAACGGGTCGGCGAACACGCGGCCGGCGAAGGCGTCGCCCGCGCCGGAGATGATCAGGGCCACGCTTCCGGTGGGATGCCGCGTGACCAGGGCCCGCGCCGCGCGGTTCGGCGTGTAGCCGGTCCGTTCGATCGCGCTGCGGACCAGCTCCTGGATGCCGGGATCGACGTTGCGCACGCCGTTGACGACCCGCGACACGGTGGCGCGGGAGACCCCCGCCTCGCGCGCGACGTCCTCAAGCGTGGGGGCCTGCCGGTTCATGGGGGGACTCTAACCGGGGCATTCCGCCGGGCACAGGGCGCAAGGCACAGGGCTCAGGGAACTTGGCGCGGGGCACAGGGCGCCGGACCGCCGGCACCGCCACCTGTCCGGCCCCGAGTGTCGTACGTGCGTTTGATACGGCGCAAACGGGTCATCCGCATGCCAAGCCTGCCTCCGAGGCGGGCGGAGCCGACGACAGGCCATGCCGTCACAGACGACGCGTGCGACGAGGGGTGAACGCGATGACCGTCGCGACACAGCAGGGAGGCGGAGGCGGTTCCAGCGGCCTCTACGACGTTCTGGAGCTCATCCTCGACCGCGGGCTGGTGATCGACGCGTTCGTGCGGGTCTCCCTCGTCGGCATCGAGATCCTGAAGATCGACATACGGATCGTGGTGGCCAGCGTGGACACCTACCTGCGCTTCGCCGAGGCGTGCAACCGTCTCGACCTGGAGGCCGGGCCGCGCAAGCCCGCCGGGCTCACGGAACTCACCGGGAAGATCACCGAGTCCGGCGCCCGGGGCAAGACCAAGGGCGCCCTGTCCGGTGCGGCGGAGACGATCGCCGATGCCTTCCAGCAAGCCCGTGACGAGGGCCGGGACCGCCGGAGCGAGCGGCGCCGCGCGTAGGGCCGGGGCCCGCGATCCGGCACGCCGGAGCGACGGTCGCCGGACAGGTGTGCCTCCGGCCCCGGTCGTGAGGGCCGGAGGCTCCTGCCTCAGCGCCGCGTGCGGGCCGCGGACGCCCCGCTGGGCGTGCCGGTGATGGTGAACTGAGAGCCCGGCTCTATCAGTACGCTCCCTTCGGCCGAGTCGCTGATCGTCACGTTCGTCAGGGTGGCGCTGCCCCGGGCCCCGCTCATCGCGAGGATCCCGGAGCCGTTGCGGGAACCGTCGATCCGGACATCGGTGATCTTCACGCCCGGCATCGCACCGCCGCCCGTCTTGAACTGGATGCCGTCGTACGTCGAGTCGAGGATCTCGGTGTCGCGGACGGTCACCCCCGGGATGTCCTGTCCCTGCGCGAAGAGGGTGATGGCGCCGAACTCCTGCGCCTCGTTCCAGAACGCGCCGCCGGTGCGGTGCAGGGCGTTGCCGGAGATGAGGGTCTGCCCGGAGAACGGCAGGGGGTCGTGGTCGGTGGCGAGCATGATGCCGGGGTAGTTCATCGTGTCGGCGATGACGTTGTTCTCGATCGTGTTGCCGTAACCGCCGTACACCGCCACGCCGTTGGCCCGCCACGGCAGCTGGATCGTGTTGTTGCGGAAGTGGTTGTCGTGGCCGATGTCCACCGAGGTGTCCTTCACGTACTTGCTCGACCAGACGGCGAGCGCGTCGTCGCCGGTGTTGCGGAACGAGGAGTTGTACACGGTGGAGTCGCGGGTGCCGTTGGCGAAGTTGATGCCGTCGGCGTAGGTGTTGCGGATCCGGACGCCGGTGAACTCCAGCCCGTCGCCGGGACCCCACAGCTCAGGGATGTCGGAGTAGTCACGGCCGGCCCACACGCCGACGTTGGCGTGCTCGATCCACACGTTCGTGATCTTCGTGCCCTTGCCGAAGCGGCCGTTGAGCCCCACGCCGCCCTCGGCGTTGCCGTCCCCGCCGCGGATGGTGCCCGAGCCGAAGATGGCGATGTCGGAGATCTGGGTGTTGTGGTCGATGTCGAAGCCGAAGTTGCCCTCGTGGGGGTGGTTGATCCCGCCGGCCTGGTGCGGCGGGGTGAGCGTGTAGAGCTGGGAGTGCCACATGCCCGCACCCCGGATCGTCACGTCCCTGATGCCGACCTGGTTGAACTGGCCGCGGTTCAGCGGGTCGTCGGTCAGGATCTTCTGTTCCTGGCGCCACTGGCCGGCCGGGATCCACACGCAGGAGATCTGCCCGTTCTGGTCGGCGGTGACCGCCCGTTGCAGAGCGTCGGTGTCGTCGAGTCCGTCGTTCGGGACGGCCCCGTACTCGGTGATCGAGGTGCAGGCGGCCGGCTTGTCCGCCGGGGGCGCGACCTGCTCCAGGTCCACCAGGTCGATGACGTGGAACGCGGCGGTGTCACCGGCGTCCCGCTGCAGACGGAACCTGGTGCCGGCCGGGTAGGTCTGCGTCAGCAGGGCGTGCGACTCGTCGAAGAGCCGCCGGGCGTCTGCGCCGGGGGTGTTGGTGAGGCCTTCCGGATCGTCGGTGCTCCCGTACAGCCAGCTGTGCTTCGACGACAGCGTGAGCTTCCGTACGAAGGTGCCGTCGGCGTACAGGCTGATGGTGGCGTCCGCGCCGCCGCCGCGCGCCGCGTCCGGGACCGAGTTGCGCACCACGAGGGAGTTGGACGGCGCGGTCGAGGTGACTTCGACGAACTCCCCGGGCGCGTCGAGCCGGACGGACTCGCGGCCCGAGGACTCGGTGGCGAAGTTGGTGTGCCCGAAGGTCCGTTTGGCGTCGGCGGTGAGCAGCGTGCCCTGGTAGCGGCCGTCCTCGGCCTCCAGTTCCGTGTAGGGGACGGCGGCACCTCGCCCGACCACCAGGGATCTGGTGAGCACGTTGTTGTTCTCGTTGGTCTCGTCGACGACTCCGGTGGCGTCGGTGGTCGCGGCGAGCGTGACACCGCCGCTGGTCGCCCGCCACGTTCCGTCGATCGGCACGTTCACGGTGGCTCCGGCCGCCACCTGAGGGGTGGTCCCGTCGAGGGTGGTGGAGTCGGCCTGCAGCCGGGTGACGGAGCCGGCGGCCGCCGCGGTGGTGCCGCGGTTGTGCACGGCCACACTGAAGGAGACGGATGAACCGGCGGCCGGATGGGCCGGGTTGGTGGTGATGCCCCGGACTTCGAGGTCGGGGCCCGGGGCACGGGTGACGACCAGGCGGGTCGCGGCGGTGTGGCTGTTGTTGCTGTCGTCGAGTTCGGCGACCGTGCCGCGCGGGTCGACCGCGGCGGAGACGGAGTAGTCGCCGGCCGGGCGGGTGCCCGCGGCGACGGCCACGGTGGTGGACGCGCCCGGGTCGAGCGCGGGGACGTTCCCGCTGCCGGCGACCGTGCCCTCCAGACTGGCCTCGACGGTGGTGGCGGCCGAGCGGGCCGTGCCGGCGTTGCGGACGGTGGCGTGCACGCTCACCGCGTCCCGCTCGGACGGTGCGGAGGGCGTCCAGTCCAGGCCGGTGACGGTGAGGTCCGGTGCGGGCGCGGCGGTTCCGACGACCTGGAGCTCGGCCGCCTGGCCGCCGGGGGCACCGGTGTTGGAGAAGAAGCGCAGCCGTACGTCGGACGCGCGGCCGGTGACCGGGATGGTCACCGAGTTGCCGTCACGGGACGGACTGAAGGCGTAGTCGGCGCGTTCCTTCAGCGACGTGAAGCTGCTCGCGGCATGCTCACGGCCCAGCACCTGGATGCCCTGGGTGCGCGGCCCCCAGACCTGGTCCGGGTTGAGCTTGACCACCACCGCTTCGAGGTCGGCGTCGGCTCCCAGCTTCACGGTGAGATCGGCGGGGTGACCGGCCGCCTCCCAGTACGTCGAAGTGGAGTCGTCCGTGGCGTTGGCGGCGACGAACTGGTGGACCGACGAGGTGGCTTCGACCGGCTTGTTGCGGGCGAGGTTGGTGCCGGCGGGCGGCGGGATGGTCCCACCGTCGTCGCCGTGCACCTCCAGCTCGGAGAGCTGGGCGGCGTTCCAGCCGGTGTTCCCGGTGATGTGGACACGGACATAGCGCGCCTCGGCGGGGGAGGCGAGGTCGACCGGGACGGTGTTCGCGCGGGCGGGGTCGAAGGTCCGGTCCGTGGAGGCCGACAGCGTGCGGAAGCCGGTGCCGTCGGTACTGCCCTGCAACGACAGCGTCTGTCTGCGGCTCTCCCAGGCCGCGGGCAGTTTGAGCACGACCCGGTCGACCGTCCGGGTCGCTCCGAGGTCGATCTGCACCCACTGCGGGAACGAGCCGGCCGGCCCCTCCCAGTAGGACGCCTGGACGCCGTCGGTGACGTTCACGGCGGTGTACGGGCCGTTCGAGCCGCCCGCGGTGGCCGGACGGCCGAGGGCGAGATTGACGTCGGCTGCCGCCCCGGTCCGTCCGGTTGCGGCATGGGCGTGCGACGAGAAGGCCATCGGTATCAGCCCGGTGGCCGCGAGCGCGGCTGTGACGGCACCGGTCACCGACCGGCGGCCGAAGGGTCTCCATCTCATGGCGGTCCTCAGTTCCGTGGGGATGCGGAGCGCGACAGGCCCGGAGAGGTGCGGAGGAGCCGGTGTCCGTTGCGTATCGCGCAGGGCTTGTACGCAAATTCAGCTGATCAGTCGATTTCTTGCAGAAACCTCGCCCACAGAGTTCTAGGGGACCTTTGCTTTGTCAACGGCTGCGGAATGGGAGGGTGTTCGCACGCAAGCAGCTTGCGCAGCTTACGGATCCTTACGGTGCTCTCGGTCGGTTGCGGGGGGCGCGCCGAACAGCAGGAACGCGACCACGGGGCCGTGCCGCACGCGTCCCAGCGTGACATTTGGCGCTGTTTCTCTGCAACTCCCTGACCAGTCAACGCAAGTAGCGGCTCACGCGTGTGCAGGTACAGCAAAACACTGTCCCCGGCAAGCACGCCGTGGGCGCCGTGCCGAGGGAGCGGCAGGGGCATCGCGGGCCGTGCCGCACCTGTGGCAGGTTAGGCAGCCGTCGCCGACGTGCGGGCGGGCGCCGCAACCCAGCATGGGAGAACGGCGCTTGGCGCACGCGTGCGCCGGCGTCACCCCCACAGACCATCGCAGAGAGACGTGCATGCGAATCAAGAGAGCAACGACCGTACTGATCGGGGCGACCATGGTGGCGGTGTCCGCCACCCCCGCCTTCGCCTCCACCCCCGCCCTCGCCGCACCGGACACCGAGGCCTTGCGCGCGGTGCAGCAGAAGGCCGTCTCCTTGGGTGCGCCCGGTGCGCTGACCCGTGTCGACGACAGCGGGCGGAGCTACCGCGTCGTGACCGGCGTCGCCGACACCGGCGAGCAGACCCGTATGGACACCGGACGCCGTTTCCGCGTCGGGAGCGTGAGCAAGACCTTCACCGCTGTGGTGATCATGCAGCTGGTCGCCGACGGCCGCATCGACCTGGACGCCCCGGCCAACCTCTACCTGCCGAAGCCCCTGCCGAGCGACGCGATCACCGTGCGGCACCTGCTCAGCCACCGCAGCGGCCTGTACGACTACAGCAACGACATGTTCGCGCAGACGGTCCCCGGCTTCGAGGCCGTCAGGAACAAGGTCTTCACCTACCAGGAGCTCATCGACCTCTCCACCGCCCGCCCGCTCAACAACGCGCCCGGCGCGGCCTACAGCTACTCCAACACCAACTTCGTCGTCCTCGGCCAGATGATCGAGCACATCACCGGCACGTCCGTGGGCGCCAACTTCCAGGAGCGCATCTTCACGCCGCTGGGTCTGCGCAACACCTTCTACGTGCACCCGCGCACCACCCTGCCCGGCTCGTACGCGCGGGGCTACCTGCGCCAGGACGACACCACCCTGCCGCTGGTCGACTCCACCGAACAGACGGTCTCCTGGGCGCAGTCGGCCGGAGCCGTGATCTCCAACGCCGAGGACCTCAACCGCTACACCACGGCGCTGGTGAAGGGTGAACTGGTCCGCGAGGACCTGCTGGAGGAGATGATGCGGATGACCCCGGTCACCTCGGACGGCACGCAGATGTACGGACTGGGCCTGCGGGCGCGCAAGCTGTCCTGCGGCGTCACCGTCTACGGTCACACGGGGACCGTCCAGGGCTACTACACGTATGCGTTCACCACCCACGACGGCTCGCGCAGCATGACGTCATTGGCCAACACCTCCAACAACGGCGCGGTCAACAGCGCGCTGGGCGGCACCCTGGAGGCCGCGTTCTGCGGCGCCCAGCCCGCCGCCGCGGCCGTCAAGGACTCCTCCACCGGTTACGGCCCGCAGGCACCGGCCGTCGACTGATCCGGCCGTCGGTCACCCCCGCGCACCGCAGCGGCCCGCCCGCCTTCGGACGGCCGGGCCGCTGTCGGGTCGGGCCCACCCGAGGCCCGCCCCGTGAGAGGCCGCGTCGTCATGAGGGGAAGCGGGCGCTCACCAGCAGCGTCGCGGCGCTGCGCGGTCCACGGCCGGTGGCCGGCAGCGTGCTGACCGTGATCGTGGCGAACCCGGCCGCATCGAGGGCCTTCGCCCAGACGGGGCCTTGCAGCACCCAGCGGTGCAGCGTGGCCTCCTCCCCGTCCGGGGTCCTCGCGCGGACAGCGGCGGGTGCCACGTCGGCTCGGGCGCCGGCCCCGGTCAGGTAGTGGGCGAGGGTGGAGAACACCAGCCGCCCGCCCGGTCGCAGCGCCGAGGCGGCCGCCGGCAGCAGCGCGCGCGGGTCGGTGAAGTCCACGGCACCGAAGACGCTGTAGAGCACGTCGTACGTGGCGGGCCGGGCGTGCAGGTGACGCACGACGTCGGCGTGCACGAGGCGCAGGCGGGGGGAGAGGTGCCCGTACAGGTCCGCGGCCATGGCGTGCTGGGCGGGCGAAGCGTCCACGGCGACGATCCGGGCGGGCCGGTGACGGGTCGCCAGGTGAGCGGCGTGCCGAGCCGCGCCGGCGCCGAGGTCGGCCACGCGCGTTCCCGTCAGGTCGCCCAGGACTTCCGGGCCGGGCCCGCCGTCCTGGCCCCACGTCCAGGAGAAGGTGCCGGGCACGTCGCGGTCGGTCAGGGCGCGCATACGGCCGTAGTGGTGCCAGAGGTCTTCGGTTCCGGACGTCACCCGCCCCATCCTGGCGGCTGGGCGAGCAGCACGTGGCGCTCCGCGCGATGCCGGTGGCCCGGTCGGGCCGGTGCCGGGAAACGAACCACTCTTCCATGGGCGACTGGGTGCCCCGCGCTCTCGGGGAACGCCGGGAGCCCCGTCGGGGCGGAGTGACCACATGGGTCCCCTGCCCCGACGGGGCTCGATCGGTCGGGCGGCGGATCACCGGCGCCCGACGGGGGTCGGTGCCGTGTGCGGTGCTCGTCGGCTCAGCCGAAGTTCACGTCGCTGCACCACATGTAGGCCTGGTCGAGGTGCGAGGCCTGCCAGATCACGAACAGGATGTGGTGTCCGGTGTAGCCGGAGGTGTTGACGTTGAACCTGATGTCCTGCGCCGGGGCGAAGCGTCCGGTCTGCGTGATGAAGTCCAGGTTGCCCCAGCCCAGGGTCTGGGTCTTGGGGTTGAAGCCCTGCTTGCTCACGTAGACGCGGAAGTAGTCGGCGCCGTGGGACGCCTGGTCGTGCAGCTGGACCGTGAAGTTGTTGCTGACGTTGGTCGTCTTCCACGGCCCGGGCTTGTCCAGGCTGGCGTTCCTCGAGAGGTTGTTGCTGCAGAGCGTTCCGTCGGGCGTCCGCGCCTGGAACTGGCCACCGAGGCCGTCGCGCAGGGCGCTCATCCAGTTCCACATGGTGTCGGGGTTGGCCTGGAACGCCTGGTAACACATGGGGTCCTGCGTCTGCATGGCCGGGTTCGTGTGGTTGCTGCCCCACGTCTTCCAGCACTGGTACGCGCGTGTGGCGGGGTTGACGATGGTGCCGTGGGCCTGGGCGGGGGTCGACCAGCCCAGTGCGCCGACAACCACGGCGAACACCATGACGAGCGCCTGCAGAGGCCGGCGGAGGAACGACCGCGAACGTCCGGTTAACGGACTCTCTTCGGGCATGTGGGGGGACTCCTTCCAAGTGAAGGGGCTGTCATGGGAGCGCTCCCAACAGTACGACCGCTGAGTGAAATGTCAATGAAACAAACAGAGTTGAATGCAGGGGTGGCGGAGACCCGTGGGGTTCACGCCACGACGGCCCGATGGCTCCTCAGGCGGCCATCAGCGCCGCCAGCGCGCGGCCCATGGCGGCGTCGAACTCCTCCGGCGCCAGCGGCAGCCGGGACTTGACGTCACGGCTCCACTGGTCGGCGAGCACCTCGGCGGAGCCCGCCTCGACGCCGTCGAGCGCCGCGTCAGCCAGGTCCAGCGGGGCGATCTTGTCCACGGGCCAGCCCGCTGCCATGTCGGTGTCGGCCAGGCCGAGGTGTACCGCGGTGACGAGCGTGCCCTGGTCGGCCAGCTCCAGGCGGACACCGTTGGTCATGGCCCACGCGGCGGCCTTGGTCAGGTGGTAGGCGTTGGCACCCTTGCCCCCGAACCACGACATGGCGGAGAGGACGTTGACGATCGCGCCCCCGCCGCTCCGGGCGAGCCCCGGAGCGAACTCCCGGATCATGTGCAGGTGGCCGAACATGTTGGTCTCGAGCTCGTGCCGCACCGCCTCCAGCGAACCGGTCACCAGGTCGGTCCCCGTGCTGATTCCCGCGTTGTTGACGAGGAGCGAGACGTCCGGGGCGGCCTCGGCGGCGGCCCTCACGGACGCGGGATCGGTGATGTCGAGGGGGAGTACCTCGACCCCGGGCAGGTCGACGGTCTCCGGTCGGCGGGCCGTCGCGTAGACCTTGCGGGCGCCCCGTTCGAGCAGACGCTGGGCGAAGGCGCGGCCCAGGCCGCGGTTGGCACCGGTGACAAGGGCGACGGAGTGGTTGATGTCCATGGCAGGTACGCTAAAACCTGACGCCGACGTCAGGGGCAAGTGCTGCTCGGCAGGGCCAGGGGTGAAAGGACGCACCATGACTGTCACGGTGGCCGCGGGCGAGCGGCTGATCCGCATCGGCGAGGTGGCGCGAGGTGCCGGTGTCTCCGTGCGCGCCGTGCGCTACTACGAGCAGCAAGGGCTGCTCACCTCGGAGCGCAGCCCGTCCGGCCAGCGCCTGTACCGGCAGGACGCCATCACCCTGGTCCGCTTCTTCCAGCAGATGTTCGCCGCCGGCCTGACCAGTCGGAGGATCGCCGAACTCCTGCCGTGCTGGGACACCGGGCACACCGACGCCGATCAGCGAGCCATGCTGCGAGCCGAGCGCGAGCGCATCCAGGCCAAGATCGACGAACTGCAGGCCGCCGCGGACCATCTCGACGAGGTCATCGCGATCACGGACACGCATCCGTAGGCAGGCCGGCCGCATCATATTGGTCGGTGATTTCCTGCATCCTCGTGCGCCGCCGGTGAGTCCAACTGCACGTATCACCGGCACACGATGACGGGGAAGTGCGGCATGCGAATGGGTAAGCGAGCAGCGATCACCGGTGCGCTCACGGCGGCATTGCTGACGGCAGCGCCGACGGCGGTCGCCGACGACCGGGCGGGGGCGGCCACCCCGACCAGGGAGAAGGGGCACGCCGTGGCGTGCCAGGCGGAACAGAACGGGATCCAGGTCTCGCTGGAACTGTACGAGAACTCGGCCTTCGGCACGCACGTCGGCCTCTCCGCGGAAGCTGACGGACAGCAGTACGGGGGAGGCGGAGCCGTCGAGCATGGTCTGTTCGACCGTGGCGTCATCTCCGGCCAGGTGGCCTACAGCCGCCTGAAGGAGGCCGCGGCCGACGAGCGGATCGCTCACGTGCAGGGCTCGTACGAGGTGTCAGGCCCGCGGGTGCGGGTCCGGGAGACCCACACGGAGCCCTGGGGGAAGGTGGTGACCAGGGGGTGGCGGACTCCGCTGGCCGCCGAGGTGACCGTGCACATGCTGGGCAGGCAGGTGGAGCTCACCTGCGGTGAGGCGTTCGCCTTCGATCTGCGGGTCAAGCGTGTCGGAGAGCCGGGCGCCGGCGAACGGGCATCCCGGACAGGGCTGTAGCCGCGTCGGTGTGAGCCCTCGGCAGTTCGGCGATCCACCAGGGACATCGGCGGACGGCCGAGGGCGCGCGCCCGCCCGCGTTCGGCGCGGCCGTGCAGGTCTGGGAGGATGGGCGGCAGCCGTCCGTGCCGGGCCCGGAACCCGCGGGTCGCGAGAGACGGGCGGGTGAACGGGCAGCCATCCGGCGGGCCGGAGGGGAAGAGGAGCGGTGCGGCACATGCCGGAGTACCCGGAGTACCTCGCCGCGGTCGTGTTCGCCGCCGGCGGTGCCGTCACCGCCTGGCGTGCACCGCACCGGTTCTCCGCCGCTGTTCTGCTCTGCCTCGCGGTGACCTCCGCCGGACTCGGCGTGACCGTTCGCGGTGCGTCGGCCCGCCCGGCCGTCGCCACCGTCCTCACCGTCGCCGCCCTGCTCCTGGTGCTCGCGGTGGGGCTGACACTGCTCGCCGACGGTGTCCTGCTGGTCCGGCGCTACGGACCCCAGGCCGCCCTGCTGGCGACCGGGGCCGTCGGCTGCGCGGCGCTGGCGGTGCTCGGTCTCGACGCGGTCTTCCACGCGGCCGGCGGCGAGACGTTCGGTGCTCTCATGGTCGCGGTGAACGCGGCCGCGGGATACCTCACCCTGCTCTTCCTCGTTTTCGCCGGCTACGCGTTCGTCTGGGGCCGCGGTACCCCGCCGCCGGAGACCACCCATGTCGTCGTGCTGGGTGCCGGGCTCGACGGCGACCGGCCCGGCCCGCTGCTGACCCGCAGGCTGGAGCGCGCCCTCGCGATCGACGCCGCCCGCGCGCCGGACACGCCTGGTGTGGTCTTCGTCGTCTCGGGCGGCCAGGGCGAGGACGAGGTCTGCTCCGAGGCCGACGCGATGGCCGACTATCTGCGCGGACGCGGAGTGCCCGCCGACCGGATCATCAGGGAGGACCGCTCCGTCAACACCGGCCAGAATCTCCGCTTCAGCGCGGCCCTCGTGGACGACGCGACTCCCGGCCACTGCGCCACGGTCGTCACCAGCGGCTTCCACGTCTACCGCACGACCCTGCTGGCCCGCCGCGTCGGCGTGCGCGTGCACGTCGTGGGCGCGGCGACCTCCCCCGCTTACTGGCTGGCCGCGACGCTGCGTGAGTTCGCTGCCGTCCTGTGGCTGGACCGCCTGCCGCTGGTCGGACTCAGCCTGCTGCTGGCGGTGCCGGTGGCGACGGCGGTCTTCCAGCACTGAAGCGCCGGCCACCGCCCGGCGGCGGCCGACGCCTCGGCGCGACCGGTTCAGACGCGGTCGGCGGCGATCAGGACGTACTGGAAGGACCCGTCGCGGTAGGACTCGATGAACGCCTTCTCGATCCCCGTCACCAGCGACGACGTGGCCCGCAGCTCCCAGTAGGGCAGCGTGTCGGGCGTGAGGTCGATGACGGTCTGCGGCACGAGCCGGTTGTCGGCCATGGCGCGCAGGTACTCGCGACGCGAGTGGATGTTGCACTCGAAGTGGGCGTTGATCTGCGACACCCACTTCGACGGCTGCCCGTAGCGGGGGTTCCAGCAACCGGTGATCGTCACGTACCGGCCACCCACCTTCAGAAACCGGGAGTGCTCGGCGAACAGGTCGTGCAGGTCCACGTACATGGTCGACTCGTTGTTCCACGAGGCGGTGACGCTGCCCTTGTCGAAGGGCGTGTCGAGCATGTTGCACACCCGTGAGCGGACGTGGTCCTCGATGCGCAGTTCCCGCGCGCGCTGGTTGCCGAAGTCGGCCTGCGTGGCGGACAGGGTGACACCCTCGACCTTGCAGCCGAAGCGACGGTGGGCCATCACCATGGACCCCCCGCGCCCGCAGCCGGCGTCGACGAGAGTGTCGCCGGGCTGGACGTCGCCGAGGTGGTCGAGGAGGAACTCCGCCTGCGCGGACTCCAGCCGGTGCAGCTCCGCGATGAGCCTCTTCTCGTACGCGCTGTCGGCCGGGTCGCCGAGGGCGCTGTGGTCCACGGCGCCGATGCCGTAGTGGTGGTGGTAGAGCCCGTCCACGTCACCCAGGCGCAGGTTGACCGGCCGCGCCTCGTTGTTCCAGTACCGTGCGATGTCCCTCTGGTACGGCGTCGCCGGGGCCGGGATCCTGGCGGTGGTGGTGGAGGTCGTTTCAGTGGTCACAGAGAGATCCGTTCTTACCAGAAGTCGGGCAGGCTGTAGCGGTAGGTGTTGGTGCGGTGCCAGTCGTGGTTGCCGTCGACCCAGGCGGCCACGCCCCTGAGGAAACGCAGCACGGTGGGCACGGGGCAGGCCTTGGCGAGGTCGGCCGCGGCGGCCTCGAAGGCGTGCATGAGTTCGTTGTGGACCTCGACGGCCTTCAGGTAGGCGTCGCGGTCGGAGAGCTTCTCGCGTTCCGCGATCACCACCGGCAGGTTCAGGTGCCGGCCCGGGCTGTTGAGTTCCTTGGTGTACGAGTAGAGGTCGTTGACGATGGTGGTGGCGTTCCCGGCGAGGGCGATCACCCGCTGCATGTCGGGCCGGGCGTGCAGGTCGGCGGGCAGTTCGTAGCCGCCGACGGTGTCCGTGATCGTCGGGCAGGGGCGGAAGTTGTTGAACTGGCGCATCGCCAGGTACTCCCACACCTCGGGCACGTGGTCCGTCTGTGCCCAGGCCGCCTCGGCGAGGTAACCCATGTGCAGCCGCGCCATGTCGTGCCGGTAGCGGTCGGCCTGTGAGGGCGTGGCCGCGCCGACGAAGTAGTCCATCGCGCTGCGGTAGGCCCGGCGCGGGGCGTCCGAGGTGAGGGATTCCTGCCACGCCGGGGCGTACTCCCCGGTGGTGTGGAGGTGGTCGAGCGCGGTGTGCGCGAGGAGGATGCGCCCGCCGAGACCCACGGGTGAGCCGCCGTGGTCCTCGCAGTAGCAGTCGTCCAGGGCGTTCTCCGCGACCATCAGCCGGGTGGCGAGCATCAGATGGTCGACCGTCGGGGCGTCGGGGTGGCAGCCGACCATGTAGCGCCCGACGGAGAACCCGTCGAACTGGCCCTCCCATTCCTCGGGATAGAGCTGTACCTCCTCCTCCGCCCAGCGTTTGATCCGGCGGCTGACCTCCTCCACGCGTACCGGGTCGGGCTCCGGGACGGGATGGTGGTAGAGACCGGGGACGGCGCGCCCCTCGCCGGCGGGGGCGGCTGCCGGGAGCACCGGATCCGGGACCACGGACGCGTTCGTGAGGACCGGGGAGAGGCTGTGTGTGCCCCGTCCGGTCGGTCCGCGCAGGATCCGCTGGAGGGCGGAATCCCACTCGGGCGCGTCAGGCGTGCGCACAGGGGCGTCCGCCGACGGCTTCGACGGGGCGGGGATCCCGACGGGCGGATGCAGCGCCGCCAGGAAGTCGGAGGCGGAGGAGCGGGCCGGGTGGCCGGGAGCCGTCGCCGTGGTGTCCGCCCCGACCGCGGGTGCGGGGGTGGGCGCCGCGGGGGCGGGCGCCGCCGGCCGTTGTGGGTGAGGAGGTGGTCCGAGGGATTCGGGGTCGGGCATCGGCGGCTCCTTGGTGCCGGTGGCGTGGGGCGTGGATGACGGGGGGCGTGACGGGGGCGTGACGGGGGGCGCCCGTGGTGACCTCACCGCGGTCCGGGACCTCAGTGCGGCCTGGGGGCGATCTGCACGTTCTCCAGCACGCCCAGGGCGTCGGGCAGGAGCACCGCCGCGGAGTAGTAGGTGCTGACGAGGTAGGAGATGACCGCCTGCTCGTTGATGCCCGTGAACCGCACGGACAGGCCCGGCTCGTACTCGTCGGGCAGTCCGGTCCGCCGCAGGCCGATGACCCCCTGGTTCTCCTCCCCGGTGCGCATCGCGATGATGGAGCTGGTCTGCTCCTTGCTGATCGGGATCTTGTTGCACGGCAGGATGGGCACCCCGCGCCACGCGGGAACCGACTGCCCGCCGAGGTCGACGTGGTCGGGGTAGAGACCGCAGTCGTTGAAGCCGCGCCCGATGGCGGCGATGGTCCTGGGGTGGGCGAGGAAGAGCTTGGTGCCGCGCCGGCGGCACAGCAGATCGTCCATGTCGTCCGGGGTCGGCGGGCCGGAGCGGGGCTGGATGCGCTGCTTGAAGTCGGCGTTGTGCAGCAGCCCGAAGTCGCGGTTGTTGACCAGCTCGTACTCCTGGCGCTCACGCAAGGCCTCGACGGTCAGCCTGAGTTGCTCCTCCGTCTGGTTCATCGGGCCGTTGTAGAGGTCCGCGACCCTGGTGTGGATCCTCAGCACCGTCTGCGCGACGGAGAGTTCGAACTCGCGGGGCGCCGGCTCGTAGTCGACGAAGGTGCCCGGCAGGTCGACCTCGCCGACGTGGCCGGCCGACAGGGCGATCTCCGCCTCGCCGTGCTTGTTCTGCCGCTGCCGCCCGCGGGAGACGAACTCCTCGGTGTGGCTCCGCAGGTGCGGTGCGGAGGCCTGGACGGCGGCGAAGTCGGCTCGGGAGAGCGTGAGCAGGGTGCCGGCGGTCTGCGCGGTGTACGTGCTGTCGTGGCGGGCGTCGGCGTCGAGCAGGACGGCGCTGGCACCGAAGTGCTCGCCGTCAGCGAGCACCGCGAGGGCCGTGTCGGCGCCGTACGGGCCCTCGGAGGTCTGACTGACCCGGCCGTGGGCGATCAGGTGGATCCGGTCGGCGGGGCTGCCGCGCTCGGCGAGGACGTCACCCGCCGCGAAGTCGTGCTGTGCGCAGCGATCCGCCAGGGCGGTGAGAACGTCGGTGTCGTCGAACCCGCGCAGCAGGGCCAGTTCGCCGAGTTCCCGCGGAATCACCCGGACGGTGGCGCCTTCCTGCACGAACTCGATGCGCCCGTCGCCGACCGTGTGGCGCAGCCGCCGGTTGACCCGGTAGGCGCCTCCCTCGGTCTCGACCCAGGGCAGCATCCGCAGCAGCCACCGGGAGGTGATCTCCTGCATCTGCGGGACGGACTTGGTGGTGGTGGCGAGGTTGCGGGCGGCGGCGGTACTCAGGGACTGCTGTTGCGTCCCGGAGGTGATCCGGGTTTCCGGACTGCTGTCGACGGTCATCGAGAGGAGCTTCTCCTTGCACGACGGGGCGTCCGGCCCACACGGGTGCGCGACCGGGAGACAGGGAGGAGTGGGCAATGAGCGGGCGGGACGACCAGGTTCCGTCCACCCGCAGCAAGCTAGCCGCTGAAGGGCCCACATCCACCGGGGAGACCAGCTGCTTACCTCGAAGCAGTGACAATCCGTCGAGGGCGGTTTAGCGGATCGTGAGGTGAGAACGCCCTGTCTTCACCGGCCCCGGACGGCCGATGACGCGCCCGGGCACCCGTCCGTGCCGGCCTTGCCTTCCCGTCGTGCGGGGATCCGGCCGTCGACGCCGGACGGGGGAGTGGAGCGGCTGCGGCGGACCTCCCCGCTCCACCCCCCCGCTGCCTCAGACCGTCGTGCCGAAGCGTTCCCACACGCGGTGCGTGGCCATCAGTTCGCGCAGCCGCTCCAGCACGGACGTGCCGTTCTGCCCGACCACGACGCCGGGCGCGTCGACGGGAATCCCCAGCGCCTCCAGTGCCGCTTCGCCGCCCGCCCAGGTGCCGATCGCCTTGCCGTGGCGGAACGCCTCGGCCAGCAGCAGGCCCACCCTCGGATCGACGGCGCCCGGGCGCCCGGAGGGCAGCGCCTTGGCGTCACGCGAACCGTGCGCGTCGCCGCCCGCCGCGGGTGCCCCGGCCACGAGCAGGGCGTCGAACTCGACGGACCGCGCGGTCACGAACGTCCGCTGCACGGTCAGCGCGTCGTCGCCCGCCCCCAGGATGCCGCCCGTGGGGGCGACGACCAGGGGCACCATGCCCGCGCCGAGCACCGCCTCGCGTACGGCGCGCACGCCGTCCAGGTCTCCGTCGGGGCCGGTGACGATGCCGATGAGGCGGCCGTCGGTGGGCCAGGTCTGCCCGACCTGGGACAGGGCGGGGCTGGGGGCGACATCGGCCGGCGGCACGGTCGGCTCGGGGGCCGGCAGGCCGAGGCCCTGGGCGACGCCGGCGCACAACTCGGCGTCGATGTTGGCCAGTACTTGCAGCGCCCGCTCCTTGACGGCCTGCTCGTAGCACTTGCCGAGCTCGAAGGTGTAGGCGCCGATGATGTGCTCCCGCTCCACCGGGCTCATGCTCAGCCAGAACCGGCGGGGCTGGCTGAAGTGGTCGGAGAACGACTCGGAGGCCGCCCGCACCTTCGTCGCCTCCGGCACCCGAACCGGTGTCTCGACATACGCCCCGTTGTCGGCTCCGGCGAGGAACGGGCAGCCGCCGTCGAGCGAGTTGGGGCGGTACGGGGCGACGCCGCGGTGCACCGCGTCCTGGTGGAAGCCGTCCCGCTGCATGTCGTTGACCGGCGCGTGCGGCCGGTTGATCGGGATCTGCGCGAAGTTGGGGCCGGCCAGCCGCGTGATCTGGGTGTCCAGGTAGGAGAACAACCGGCCGGCGAGCAGCGGGTCGTCCGTGATGTCGATGCCGGGCACGAGGTGCCCGACGTGGAAGGCGACCTGCTCCGTCTCGGCGAAGTAGTTCGACGGGTTGCGGTTGAGGGTCAGCAGCCCGATCGGCTGCACGGGGGCGAGTTCCTCGGGTACGAGGTTGGTCGCGTCGAGCAGGTCGATGCCCTCGAAGGTCTGGTCGGGCGTGTCCGGGAACGTCTGGATGCCCAGTTCCCACTCCGGGTACGCGCCCGCCTCGATGGCGTCGGCGAGGTCGCGGCGGTGGAAGTCGGGGTCGACACCGCCCGCGAGCTGCGCCTCCTCCCACACCAGGGAGTGCACCCCGAGCTTCGGCTTCCAGTGGAACTTCACCAGCGTCGTGGAGCCGTCGGCCGCCACCAGGCGGAACGTGTGGACGCCGAAGCCCTCCATCATCCGGTAGGAGCGCGGGATGCCCCGGTCCGACATGTTCCACAGGGTGTGGTGGGTGGCCTCCGTGTGCAGGGTGACGAAGTCCCAGAAGGTGTCGTGCGCGCTCTGCGCCTGCGGGATCTCACGGTCCGGGTGCGGCTTGGCGGCATGGATGATGTCCGGGAACTTGATGGCGTCCTGGACGAAGAAGACCGGCATGTTGTTGCCGACCAGGTCGAAGACGCCCTCCTCGGTGTAGAACTTCGTCGCGAACCCGCGGGTGTCGCGCACGGTGTCGGCGGAGCCCCGGGACCCCAGCACCGTCGAGAAGCGCACGAACACCGGGGTCTCCGCGCCCGGTGCCAGGAACGCCGCCTTCGTCACACCGGCCGCGGTGCCGTAGCTCTTGAAGACCCCGTGCGCGGCCGCGCCGCGGGCGTGCACGACGCGCTCCGGGATGCGCTCGTGGTCGAAGTGCATGACCTTCTCGCGCAGGTGGTGGTCCTGCAGCAGCACCGGTCCGCGCGGGCCTGCCTTGAGCGAGTGGTCGGTGTCGTACAGCCGGGTGCCCTGCGCGGTCGTCAGGTAGGCGCCGGACTGGGCCATGCGGGCCTGGGCGGCGCCGGTCGCCTGCCCGGTGGGCGACATCGTGTCGGGTCCGCTCTGGTCCAGCTTGGGCGGCAGCGGCTCGCGCGGCTCCACCGGTTCCGCGACGCTCGGGGATTCCGGGGCCGGCTTGCCGGGGACGCCCTCCTCGGGGCCGCCGCCGGTGCCCTGGATGGCTTCGGTGACCTTGTCCGCCGCCCGCTTGATGGGGTTGGGCTGGCTCATCGCTATCGTTCCTCTGCTTCCGACCGGCCACGACCTGCGCGGCCAGGTGGGTGGGGGGCTGCGTGATCCGGCGCCGGGTACCCGGTTGCGGCAGACGAATCCCAGGTCGGCGGTGCGGCGCCCATGGGCCCGCACCGGTCCGGCGGCCGGCTCGGTCGAGATCCTTGCGCGACGCGACGCGACGCGACGAGATGGCCGTCCCTGCCTCGACATCGGGGTGGACGGAGCCGAGCACCCGCCGCGCCGGCAGGCCGTCAAGGCCACCGGGAGCGGCGTCAGCGTCCGTCAGAGACATGCCGCAGCAGGAAGAGCCGGTCCAGACGTCGTCGCTGAGCCCCGGTTCGCCTCCCCGCGTCCGGGGCCTGCCAACACGCCCCTCGGAGTCCGTACGGCTGCCGGCTTCACCTCCGAACGCCGGCTGACCGACACACTCGGCCCGCACCGGCAGTGGATCCGGCTCCCCGCACCGGCCCTCCGCGCACTGACCGCCCCGCTCGGCATCACCACCGTCACGGTGGACCCGCTCCTCCTCGCCCCGGCTCCCACGCCGGTCGCCACCCCCGCACCGGCACACACCGTCGCGCTGCAGACGACCTGACAAGGAGCCGCCACGACGGCACGCTGCACGAAAGCGCCACCACGACCAGATCGAGCCCGGGCGGGCGATCGCGGGACCGGCCGGAGTCGCTCTCCACCGTGTGTTCCTCGCAGGACGACCGGCGGCCGGGCCCGGTCAACGGCTCACGGCGCCCAGGGCCTGAGCATGTCCTTCATGGTGTCCGCCATGGCCAGTTGCAGCAACGGGCCGTAGGTGATCCGGCCGACACCGAGACGGCGGAAGCGATCGAGGTCGTGCCTGACGGGATGGGCCGTGGAGTTCACGGGTACGGCGACGGCGGCGGTCACGGCGGCGAGCAGCGCGTCGTCGTCCTGAATGCCCACCGGGTACACGCTGTCGGCTCCGGCCGCCTCCAGTGCCCGCAGTCGCTCGATCGCCTCGTCGAGGACCTCGGCAGCGTCCTGGGCGTGTACGAAGAGGTCGGTGCGTCCGTTGACCCAGATCGGAACTCCCGCGTCGTCGGCCGCTGTCCGCAGATCGGCCACGAAGGCGGCGTGTTCCTGCGTGCTGCGCACGCGTCCCCCGTCGGAGTGGACGGTGTCCTCGATGTTGAGGCCGACCCCGCCGACCTCGATGAGCCCGGCGACGAGTTCAGCGGGCTTCCGCCCGTACCCGGACTCCAGGTCCACGGACACGGGGACGTCGACCGCCGCGATGATCGGCCTGACGGCGGCCATCACCTCCTCGAAGGTCTGCCCCTCGTGGTCCTCGGCTCCCCGGGAGTCCGCGAGGGGATGGCTGCCGACCGTCAGCGCGGGGAACCCGGCGGCCACTGCCGTGCGCGCGGACCAGGCGTCCCAGACGGTCGGCAGCACGAGCGGCTTGTCCTGGGCGTGCAGGTGCTTGAGGCGTTGAGCACGCTCAACGGTGGTGTGAAAGTCCATGCGGGGAACGCTACCTCGGCATCGCCGGACCGCTCCCGAATCGGGCAGGACCCTTCGGCAGGGGCATGCACCCTTGCCGTCGGCTTGTCACCGCCTGACCGCCCGCTGCCACCGAATCGTCCAACGGCACACAAGCCGTCGGCCGAAGACTGAAGCCCACTAACTCCTGAATTTCCTGTGGAGCGGGAGGAACCATGCTGGGAAATCTGGTGTTCGTCGTGGGTGACAATCTGGCCAGCAGATCACATGCGGCCGGCTTGGTTCCCTTGTCCCGGCTCGGTGCCCTGCTCGATGGTGAACCGGCATCCGGTTCACCGCCGGTGATCGTGCCCGGCCAGGGCATCGAGGCGTACGAAAGGGAGATCCTGCGCAGTACGCTGCGCAGCCGCGGGCTGCCGGAGTCGCTCCTGGTCGACGTGCCGTTGCCGACCCCGCTGAAGCACTGGGAAGTGCACAAGCGGAATCCGGACAACGTGCTCATCGCGGGACTGCGGAGGATCTCGGAGAACCGGTTCGAGGCCGTGCTCAGAATCTCCGACCGGCAGGAGATGGTCCTCGACCACACCACGGGATCCCACATCACGGGCATGGTCATCACCGAGGGGGTGCGGCAGCTCTCGCTCGCCGTCGGGGAGCGTTTCCTGCTGACGCCGTCGCGCACGCCCCGCCGGTTCATCCTGAACTCCCTCCAGACGCTGTTCCACAAGTTCCTGCTTCCGCTGCCGACCCGGCTGGAGTACACGCTGGAGGAGGTCGAGCACAAGGGCCCGGACCGGCTGCGCTTCACGGGCCGGTGCGACGTGCTGCAGACGGACGTCCTCGCCGCGTCGGGATCGATGGACATGCTGGTGATGGAGGAGTCCCGGGCCGACCGGATCGAAGCCCGGCAGATCCACGAGACGACCCACGCCCTGGCCGAACTGCAGGAGCGGCCGGCGCTCCACGAACCGGAGAGGACGCGGCGCCTTCCCCTCTGACCGTGGCCGCGACCTCCGGACGCCCGCCCCGGGCGACCCGTGGCCCCGTCGCACCCTGAGCTGCCTTCGCCTTCCCTTCGCCTTCCGGAGGTTCCGTCCTTCATGAACTGGTTCTTGCGCAGATACCCGCTGTTCGTGCTCGGTGCCTGTGTGGCAGCGACCACCGCCACGATGGTGCGCGGACTGCTCGACTTCTCCGACCCCTGGCAGCGGCTGGCGGCGGTGCTGGCCGGCCTGCACCTGGTGTGGCTGCTGCTGGAGACCTGGACGACCGTGCGCAGCTCGCAGTCGACCGACTCGGCGACCGACCGCGGCACTCTCTACGCGTACGGCACGGCGCGCACGGCAACGCTGGTGGCGGCCTGCCTGGCGACCGCCGACGACCGGACGTACCGGCCGTGGCTGCTGACGCTGCCGGTGATCTTCGTCGGCGCGGTGGGCCTGCGGCTGTGGGCGATCCGTACGCTGGGCCGGTTCTACTCCCACCGCGTGCGGGTCCTGGGTGACCACCAGATCGTAAGGAGCGGCCCGTACCGCCTGGTCCGCCACCCCGCCTACCTCGGGATGGCGCTGGCGCACATCGTGTACGTGCTGTTCTTCCTCAGCACCTACAGCGCGGCGGCACTGATGCTCCTCCTGATGGCCTTGGTGGTCCGCATCCTGATCGAGGAGCGCACTTTGCTGACGCTGCCCGGCTACTCCGACTACGCGGCGACCCACCGCCGTGTCATCCCCTGGGTCTGGTGAGGCACCCCATGGAACTCCGTCCCTCGACACGCCGTCCGGTGCTGCGTGGACGCGCCCTGCTGGCCGAGCGGCAGGTCGGCCCCAAGTTCGCCCGGCAGGCGCGGATGGCCGCCGCCGGCCTTCCTGTTCCCCGGTTCTTCTGTGTGTCCGCTGCGGTGTTCAGGGACGTCCTCGAGCCGATCCGGGCCGACGTGGATGCGCTGCTCGCCACGGTCGACGCGGCCGATCCCGAGGGCCTGGAGCACAAGGCCGCGCGGCTGCGGGAGCTGGTGCTCGGCGTCCCGGTTCCGCCCACCGTGGAACGGGAGTTGTACAAGGCGTTCGACGCGGTCTTCGGTGCCGACGCCGTGGTGTCCGTGCGCTCGTCCGTGGTCGGCGGCGGCGAACAGGCGGATGAGGACTCGGCGCACGACGCCTTCGCGGGAATCAGCGACAGCTTCCTGTACGTCACCCGTGATCAGCTCATCGAGCGGGTCCGGCAGTGCTGGGCGTCCGCCTTCGGTGCCCAGGCGCTGCTCTACCGGGCGGCGCGGGGCAGCACCCAGCACGGGTTCGCGGTGGCTGTCGGCGTGCAACGCATGGAGTTCGGGCGGCGGTCGTTCGTCCTGTTCACGTGCGACCCGCTGACAGGTGCCCGGGACCGGGTGCTCGCGGCGGGCCTGGGGATCGGTGAGGGCGTCGTGCAGGAAAAGGTCCCCGTCGACCACTACTTCATCAGCCGGCGCGGGGACACGATCCGTTCGGTGCCGGCGCACAAGACCCAGGCGTTGCGGGAGATCCCGGGGCAGCTCGCCCTCGGACCGCGCGCGGTGCCCGTGCCGCAGGACTTGCGTGACCTGCCCGCGCTGTCGGAGGAGCAGATCCGGGAGGTGGTGGCGACCGGGGACCGGATCGAGGAGCTCTTCGGTTGCCCGCAGGACGTCGAGGGCACCTTCACGGAGGACGGCCGGCTGCACATCCTGCAGGCCCGCCCCGTGGTGCTGGAACTGGACCGGCAGCGGCTGTGGAGCAACGCCAACATCACCGAGTCCTATCCCGACGTCACGACCGCCCTGACCTATTCCTTCGCGCAGCGCTTCTACCGGGAGGACTTCCACGACTTCTACCGTCTGCTCGGCGTACCGCGTAAGACCCTGGACCGGCACGAGGGCGAGCTCCGCGGCATGATCGGCCTGCTGCGCGGCCGGGTCTACTACTCGCTGAGCACCTGGTACACGCTGCATGGCATGAGCCGGACCTTCCCGCTCTGGCGTGGCAGCTTCGAGCGGATGATGGGCATGTCGCCGTCGGTGACGCATGTGACGCCGACCCCGCCGCTCACCGACCCCACGCTGCTGCCGGCCACCGCGAGAGCCCTCGCAGGGCTGGCGTGGCGGATGCTGACGCACGGCAGGGCGGTGAGGGAGTTCGAGTCCTGGTGGGAGAGAGTCCTCCAGGCGCACCGGGAGGCCGCCGAGACCGCCGATCCGCTGCAACTGACCCAGCTGATGAGGTCGTTGTGGAAAGAGGCAGGCGACCGCTGGGGCATCACACTGGTCAACGACATCTTGCTCCAGATGCACGAGACCATGGCCATGAAGATGCTCGAGCGCTGGGTACCGGGAGCCGACCCGGGGCTGCACAGCGACCTGCTGTGCGGCGGAGAGGAGAACCGCAGCGTCGTCATACTGATGTCCATCGTCGAGATCGCCGAGCACATGCGCGCCACGCCGGACGTCCTGGAGGCTCTCGACGTCAAACCCGCCGACGAGGTGTGGGCGGAGATCGACCGAGGCCTGCACGGGGAGGGGCTCGCCCACCGCATCCGCAGACATGCCGAGCTGCACGGCGACCGAGGCTTGCAAGAGCTGAAACTGGAGGTGGCGGTGCCCCGCGATCAGCCTTCCCAACTCCTGCGCATGGCAGCCGATTACGCGCGCAGCGGTCTGACCCGCGCGCTGCTGCGGCGGCGGGAGACCGAGGCCCGGCGTGCGGGCGAGCGCAGGCTGGCGGAGCAGCTCGCCGCGCGGCCGCTGCGCAGGCGGGCACTGCGGGCGGTACTGGCCGGACAGCGCCGGCACATCAACATGCGCGAGAACACGCGCTACCGGCGCAGCGAGCTGTTCGGCTTCGGCCGTCAGGTCTATCGCCGGCTGGGCGCCGACCTGGTCACGCGCGGACTGCTGGACCGGGCCGAGGACGTGGTGCACCTGACGGAGGAGGAGATCCTCGGAACGTACGACGGCACCGCGGTCACCGACGACCTGCGGGGCCTGGCTGCCGTCCGCAAGGCCGAGTTCGACTCCCGGGGAGGCGAACTGCCCATGGACTTCGTGACGATGGGCCCGGTCCGGGCGGCCCTGCCGGAACGCCCCCGGGTGACGGCCGACGCCGGGGTGCTCCACGGACTCGGCTCCAGCGGCGGTGTCGTGCGCGGAACCGCGCGGGTGGTCGTCGATCCGAACGACTTCGGTGTGCCCGGTGACGACATGATCCTCATCGCCCGCGAGACCGACCCCGGCTGGCTGTTCCTGATGCTCTCGGCACGCGGCATCGTCGTCGAACGCGGCACGCTGCTGTCGCACACCGCGATCTCCGGACGGAAGTTCGGGATTCCGACCATCGTGGCACTCCCGCACGCGACGAGCCGCATCCCTGACGGCGCCCTGGTGGAGATGGACGGCGCGGCCGGCACCGTGACGATCCTGGAGGGGGACGGAGCATGACCGTCACCGGCACCCCCCGCCGCGTGACCGGCACGCCGAGGCGGGCCGCCGGCAGTGTCCGTCGCCTCGGTGCCTTCTTCGCGGAGCGGGCACCCTGGCGGGTCTACGCCACCTACGCCTTCCTGTGGGTGCTCGCCCTGGAGAGCATCCTGGCCTTCCTGACCCCCGGGGCCGAGTGGACGACTGGAGGGCCGCTGCTCGCCGAGATGGCCACGGTCTATCTGGCGCTCCTGTTCATCCGGGTCGTCGACGAGCAGAAGGACCTGGAGTACGACCGCGTCCACCATCCGGGCCGGCCTCTGCCACGCGGCGCGATCGATGTGCGGGAACTGCGGACGGCGATGGCGCTCATCGTCGTCGCGGAACTCGCCCTCACCGGATGGCGGTCGCCGTTGCTGACGGGCTGGCTGCTGTTCGGCCTGCTCTACATCTGCTTCCTGGTGCTGCTGGAGCGCTGGTCGGCGACCGTGCGGAACCGGATCTTCGTCAATCTGCTGGTGAGCTATCCGGTACAAGCCATCCTGAGCGTGCACATATGGCTGTCGTTCCGGGAGACGACCGGCGGCGGCTCGGCGCCGCACGCACTGGTGGGCGGGTTGTTGTGCATGCTCGTTTTCCTGCACTTCGAGTTCGCGAGGAAGACCGGCGCTCAGGTGGTGCCGGGGGCGACGCTCTACTCGAACGTGATCGGGCTGCGCGGCTCGCTCGCGCTGACCGTGGGGTGCGCGCTGGCCGGGACCGGACTGGCGCTGGCGGTGGTGAAACCCTGGGAACTGCACGGCACGGAAGCGCTGGCGGGCTGGCTGCCGGTGACGGCGCTGGGCTTCCTGGTGACGGGCGCGGAGCGGTTCGCCTCACTCTGTACACCGACCTGGCTGCCCGGGCCTGCGATGGGCTACCTGGCCTGGCTGTATCTCGGGGTGTCGGTCGCCGCGCTCGCCGTGGTCCGGCCGGGAGCCGGCGGATGACCACCAGGGCGCTGCCGGATACCGCCGAGGAGGTCCGGCTGGCCGTCCACGTGGCAGGCGGGCTACGCCCCGAACACTTCGAGACCGTTCGGGTGCCGCTGCGCCGGGCGGGAGCCGGGCAGGTGCTGGTGCGCAATCTCCTGCTGCGCGTCGGCGCCGCGACCCGCACCCTCATGGCCGCGGAGCAGGTGCTGCCGATGGCTCCCTACCGGCCCGGCCGGGCCCTGGGCGGTGCGGCACTCGGTCACGTGGTCGAAGCGCCCGGAACGGAGCTGCGCCCCGGTCAACTGGTCCGGCACGACCGCGGCTGGCAGCAGTACGCCCTGCTGCCGGCCACGGCCGTACGCCGGATCGATCCGGCCCGCTGGCCCGATCCGGCGGCCTGCCTGTCACAGGGGTTCGCCGGCTGGCTGGCGGTCGACCGGGTGGGCATGCGTACCGGGGACACGGTCATGGTCACCGGTGCGGCAGGCGGGGTCGGTACGGTCGCCGGGCAGTTCGCGCGGCTGCGGGGAGCCGGGCGGCTGATCGGAACGACGAGCGAGCCCTGGAAGGCGGAACGGTTGCGGCGTGAGCTGGGCTTCGACGCCGTGCTGCTGCGCGGTCGGGGCCCGATCGCCGAGCAGTTGCGGGCGGCTGCTCCGGAGGGCGTGGACGTGCTGGTCGACACGGTCGGCGGGCAGCAGTTCGAGGCCGCCTTGTCCTGCGCTCGGCGCGGGGCCCGTTGCGCGGTGGTCGGTGCCCTGGGCCGGCAGGCGGTCGGCGGCACCAGGGCCCCTGCCACGCTGGACACCCTCGCTCTGGTGAGCCGGGGCATCACCGTGCAAGGGCTCACGGTGAGCGACCATCAGGCCTCCACGGAGCGCTGGGAAGCCGAATTCAGCGCAGGGCTGCGCGAGGGAAGGCTGCGCTTCCCGCACGTCAGGGTGGCCGGACTCCACAGGGCGCCGAGCGCGTTGCTCGATCTGCTGGCGGGCCGCCACCTGGGCACGGTTCTGGTGGAGATCCGGTAGGGGAGAGGACGGGCATGGAAGAGATCGTCGCTCTGTACGCACCGGACGAGCTGCCGGGCCGGGCCGTCGGCCGTGCGACCAGAAGCCGGATGCGAGCACGCAACCTGCCGCACGCCGCCGCGAAGACCCTCGTCAGGGACGGCCGCGGACGGGTGTACGTGCATCGCCGTACCGACACCAAGGACCTGTACCCCGGGCTGCACGACGTCTGGGTGGGTGGTGTGGTCGCGGCGGGGGAGCACCCGGACGAGACGGCCGAGCGGGAACTGGCGGAGGAACTCGGTGTGACGGGCTGCATGCTGCGGCCGGTCGGCCGGAGCTGGTTCAAGGACCCGCACACCCATTTTCTGGCCCACCTCTACGAGACGGTGTACGAGCCGACGCTGCACGGCCCGATCGTCCACCAGCCGGAGGAGGTCGCCGAGGGCCGCTGGCTGCCCTGGGACGCGCTCCGGGCCCGACTGGCCGACCCCGGCTGGCCGTTCGTCCCGGACGGGCGTGCGCTGCTGGTCCACTATGAAGGGCTACGCGGGGACTGAGATCGTCTCGGGGCGGCCGACGGACACGTCGCGGCCCGGTCCGCACTGGTTCGCCGGCGCCCCCGCCCGCAGCGCGTCCATGACCAGGTCCAGCAGGCGGGTCGCGCGGGTCTGCCAGTCGTCGTGCGGGTCGAGCGTCCACAGGCCGCCGATGGCGAGGAAGAGGTCCTCCGCGGTGATGCCCGGTCGGATGGTGCCGGCCCGCTCGGCGGCGCGCAGCAGTAGTTCGGCCGCCTCCGTCACCGGCGCGTGCCCCGGCTTGTCCGGCTTGCCGGGCGCGCTGGTGGCCTGGCGGATCGCGTCGGCCAGGCCGGCCTTGGTCATGGCGAACCGGGCGAGGCGGTCCATCCACTCGCGCAGCGCCCGGTCGGGCTCCCGGCTGTGCAGCAGCGGCGCCGCCGACTCGGCGACCTGCAGCATCTCGTGGCGGTAGATCTCCAGCACGAGTGCCTCACGGCTGGGGAAGTGCCGGTAGAACGTGCCCTGTCCGACGCCCGCCTTCTTCGCGATGGCGCTCAGCGGCGCGTCCGCCGAGCGCGTCAGCTCGGCCAGCGCCACCTCCAGGATGCGCTCGCGATTGCGCTGCGCGTCCGAGCGCAGGGGTGCGTCCTTCCGCTGCGGCACCGGCCCTCCCCGCGATCGTGGCCGAAGCCCGTCCTCGTGCAACGGACGCATGGCCGTGACCTCTCCAGTAAATCGGACATGTGTCCGATGTTTTCGTGACCTTATCGCCTTCCTCGATGGCGCGCACAGCCGCCACCGTGAGGTCGCCCCGGTCGGTGGAACGCATCTTCTCGTGAGGCACTTGCTCGATGCTTGCGGCCCGGCGGCCGCGGCCGAACGTGCCTCGCCGGGGATGGTTCTCCCAGGGGAATCGGTGTGACGGTCCTGTCGATGGCACAATCGCATGCGGGCAGGCTCACGCGGTCTCCGTCACACGGGACGAAGGTCCGGTCCGCCGTCGCGGCACGGCCGGCCCGACGCTCCCGGGCGGCCTCCACCCCCACCGTGCCGGCCCGCCCCACATCGCTGCCGTCAGTACCGCGTCATCGTCCGGCAGGGACACTGGAACGACGTCACATGGGAGGCGATCACGTGAGCCGACATCCCGAATCGGAGCACACGGCTGTCGAGGCGGATGTCGGTGCGCGGATTCGGCGGCTGCGTCGGGCCGCGCGCATGTCCCAGGCGGAGCTGGCAGGTGACGACCTCTCACCCAGCTACATCTCGCTGCTGGAAGCGGGCAAGCGCACGCCATCGCCCGAGGTGCTCGCGCAGCTGGCCGCGCGGCTGGACTGTGACGTCTCGGAGCTGGGCGGTGAGCCCGCGCTGTCCGTCACCGGGCTGGCGGTGGAACTGAGCTTCGCGGAGACCGCCTTGAACGCCGGTGACGCCCAGGCGGCGTGCGAGGCGTACCTCGCCGTCCGCGGCAAACTGGACAAGGCCTCCCGGCCCGAGTCGTGGTACAAGGCGACCTACGGTGTGGCCCGTGCTCTGGAGAACCTCGGCAGGCTGGAGGAGGCGGTCGTCCACCTCGAGGAGCTGCACGCCACCGCGGTGGCCAGGCCCGACTCGGTGCCGCGCCTGACCACGGTGATCGCCCTGTGCCGGTGCTACCGCGAACTCGGCGACCTCTCCCACGCCATCGAAGTGGCCGAGGACACGCTGGCCGAGCTGGACGGACTCGGCCTCACACCGACGGTCGTGGGCGTCGAGTTGCTGTCCACGCTCGTCGGTGTCTACATGGAGCGCGGTGATCTGCACCGTGCCTCGTACCTGGCCGGCAAGGCCATCGAGCAGGCCGACCTGGTCACCGACTCCCGTGCCCGGGGCGCGGCCTACTGGAACGCCAGTGTCGTCCTGCACCGCAACGGCAAGACTGCGGACGCCCTGGTGCTGATCGAGAAGGCGTTGGCAAGCTACGCCGAAGGGGAAGACGCACGGGCCCTGGCGCGGCTGCGCAACGCCTACGCGATGCTGCTGCTGGAGTCGGACAGGCCGGAGCCGGAGCCCGTGCGCGAGCTGCTCCAGCAGAGCTACGCGTCCTTGCGCGAGGTGGGCAGTAGCGTGGACGTCGCGTACTGCTTGTCAGCCCTGGCCCGCATGGAGTTGCGGCTGGGCGATCCCATGATGGCCGTCAGGAACGCGGAGGAGGCGCTGGAGCTCCTCGGGGCCCAGCACCGTCTGCAAAGCGCGCGGAACTACCTGGTGCTCGCTGCCGCTCACCTCGCCATGGGCCGGCGCGAAGCGTGCCAGGAGGCCTACGAACGGGGCGCCCTGATGCTGGAGGCGTCCGAGGCGAACCGCCAGGCAGCCTTCGCCTGGGCCGAGTTGGCGGAGATCTTCCGGTTGTGCGGTGAGGAGGCGCGCGCCGTGTGGGCCTACCGTCAGAGCATGCGCTGTCTGGGGCACCGCGAGACCTTCTCCGAGGATTCGCTCGAGCAGTCGCCGACGCCGGGAGGCTGAGGGCCGGCGCCGTGTCCGAGTTGCCGGCGCCCCATGACTGGCACCCTCCGTGCGGACGTCAAGACGACTGCCGTCCTGGCGTCCGTCTTCCCTAGCAGCAGACGGGGATGTCGCCGTTGTCCGCGGCGAGCTTGCCGTCGGCTCCGGACGGTGAGGCGAACGTCTTGGTGGCCGTGCCGACTGCCGAGGCCTCCGCCGCCGGGCCGAAAGCGCCCGTCACCGCGAGTGCTGCGGCGGCCAGCGCCAGTGCTGCGGCGCGCACGAAGTTGCTTATGTGAACCTGTTCCATTTTTTTCTCCGAGCGGTATGCCAGGCGACGGCGGGTGGAACCCGCCTCGTGTCTTTCCGAACTTCTCAAGCCTTTGTGTGCTTACGTGACCGGCTTGTGAAGAAGTGATCGGACGGAACACTAAGAGTACTCACAGGTGTGAGTCAAATCGGGCACTCGGACCTTGTGTCGCGGCTAATCGAGTAATTATCTGGCCAGTTTCCAAAGCCTCGTGTGGCCAATTCGCGTCCTGAAAGAAATAAGCCACGTGAAGTTGGCCCGCGGGCGGCACGCGAGGGGCCTGACCGGCTGATCTGCGGTGATGGGCACGCCCGGAGGAGGGTGACGGATGGCGCGGGGACAGGCCGGAACTGTACGAAGCGACGCTGCGGCAAGAATCCTGCAAGATACTGTTCAGTGAATTGCAAGCCCGTGGCTGCAGAATGCCGTTCGCTCGCAGTGGCGGGTGGCCGTGAATGCGAGCAAGAAGCCAGGACATTGACGACGAGCGATGATCAGTGGGGCCGTGGAACACATCGGCAACGACTCAACAGGGCGCTACGCGCAGAATCCGACCTTCCTGGGAATCCCCTACCAATCAGCTCCGCGGGGCCGGGACGTGGTGGTGATCGGCGCCCCGTACGATGCCGGTACCACTCACCGGCCGGGGACACAGCTGGGCCCGCGGGCCATTCGGCAGGGGTCGGACCTCCTTCTCAGCACGGGTTTCGGCCGAGGAGCGATCGCCTCGGACTTCCTGGACTGCGCGGATGCCGGGGACATCGACCTGGCAGCCGGCGGCGCCCACATCGTCATGGAGGTCGCGCAGCGGAGCCTCCAGGCACTGCTGGAGCACAACGACGCGTTCCTGATGCTGGGGGGCGACCACGCACTCACTCTGGCGGCATTGCGCGCGGTCGCCCGCAAGCACGGGAGGATCGCCGCGGTGCACCTCGACGCGCACTGCGACACCCAACCGGCCCTGTACGGCAACGCGTACCACCACGGCACGGCGTTCCGTCTCGCTGTCGAGGAGCGGCTGATCGACCCTCGGCGACTGGTGCAGATCGGCGTCCGCGGACACCGCGTCGAGCCGGGACCGCAGGATGAGGCCCGGAGCCACGGCACACGGGTCATCAGCGCCGCCGAAGTGAGCGCCGCCGGTCCTTCCGCCACCGCACGCGTGATCCGCGACATCGTGGGGGACGTACCGGTGTACGTGTCCGTCGGCATGGATGTCGTGGATCCGAGGTTCGCGCCCGGAACCGGAACACCGGCACCCGACGGGCCCTCCTCGCTCGACGTCCTCGAAGTGCTGCGCTGCGTCGGTGATCTGGAACCGGTCGGCCTCGACGTGATGGGCGTCTGCCCTCCGTACGACCACGGAGGCATCACGTCCCTGCTGGCCACCGAGGTGGGCGCGGAGCTGCTGTACCAGTTCGCGCGATCCCGCTGCGGCTGACGAGGGACGCGCCGGCCGGATCGGCCGGCGCGTCCGCTGCGTCATGCCGCGTTCAAGAGGACGACAAGGCCCGCGCGCAAGACTGCACGACGGGGCCACCGGTGGTCGGCCCGGTCTCGTCGCCCGTCCCAACGGTTCGCCCGTCACCCTTCCCACGGAGTCACCATGCCGCAACGCCCGAAGATTGTTCTCGTAGGCCAACTCATCACCGCTCCGTGGGTGTTCGAGGCCGCCCAGCGCGTGGGCGTCGATGTGGTGCTCATCCCCTGGACGGGCACCGACCCGGAAGCGGCGCGGCAGGCCGCCGCGGTGACCGAGGTCCTGCCCCTGGACGTGGAGGCGGATCCGGACGGGGCGCTGTCGGCGCTCGTCGAGCGCTTCCGTTCGGACCCCTTCGACGGGATCATGGCGGGCAACGAGCTGGTCGTGCCCTTCACCGCACGTGCCGCGCGGACTCTCGGGCTCACCGGCCTGTCCGAGCAGGCGGCGGCGGTGGTGCGCGACAAGCGCAGCATGCGGCAGCGCCTGGCGGAGGCGGGCCTGGCGGTCCCCGGCCTCGTCGCCCCGGAGCGCAAGGAGGACTGGACCGATGCGTTGACGCTGCGGTTCCCGGTGGTGGTGAAGCCGGCACGGGGATTCTCCAGCCTCGGTGTCATCCGTGTCGACGACAAGGAACAGCTCGAGGAAGCCGTCGGCAGCACCTGGCAGCTTGTGGAGGCCCGGGCGCACAAGCCCGCCGAAACGGGCGGAGGCAGCGGTGTCCTGGTCGAGGAGTACCTGGACGGGCCGGAGATATCCGCCGAGTCCCTGGTGCACCGAGGCCGGGTCAAGGTGTGCGCCATCTCCTGGAAGGGCCAACTCACCGGGCCCTACTTCGAAGAGACCACGCTACGCGCACCCGCCCGGCTGCCTGCCGAGATCCTGGCCGCCGTCGAGGCCGAGGTGGTCGCCGCCCATCACGCCTTCGGGGTCGACGAGGGCGCCACGCACACCGAGCTGCGTCTGGTCGGCGGGGTGCGGCCGGTCCTGCTGGAGATGGGCGCGCGCATCGGCGGTGGGGGATTCATGCACCACCTGGTCCAGGGCAGCAGCGGCATCGACTTCGCGGCCGAGACCGTGCGCATCCATCTGGGCCGGGAACCCCGGTGCTGGTCCCAGGAGCCGGTGCCGGCCGGTCACGCGGCGGCCTATCTGGTCCCGGTCGGCACCGGTGGCACCTTCCGCCGCATACGCGGCCTGGACGAGGTCCGCACGGATCCCCGGGTCGACCACGTGGCGCAGGCCGTCGCCCCCGGAGCGGTTCTGCGCCCGTATCCGGCCTGGTCCGCGTATCCGGCGATCGTGCTGTCCCACCACGAGTCCGACGAGGAAGCGGTGCAGTTCCGTGAGCACCTCGAGAGGACCCTGCACATCGAGTACGAGGAGCAGGGGTGACCCCGCCCGTCCTCCACCACGGGCTCATGGACAGCTCGTGAAACGGCGCTCCCCCCGCCCGGGCGGCCTGCCGCGCACCTTCTGGTGGCTCTGGGGCGGAACGCTCATCACGTCCGCGGGCGGTTTCGTCGTGCCGTACCTCGCGATCTACCTGACCAGCGTGCGGGACTATTCGGTGTCCTTCACCGGTCTCGTCATGACGGTGTTCGGTGTCGGCAGCGGCCTCGCGGCCTTCGTCGGCGGGATCCTCGCCGACCGCCTCGGCCGCCGGGCGGTACTCCTGGCGAGTGAGGCGCTCACCGTCGTCGGCATGGCGGGACTTGGCTTCGCCGACACCAAGCTCCTGGTGGTCGCGGGGACGTTGGTCGTGGGCGTGGGGCTCAACGCCACGCGGCCGGCTCGTGCGGCGGCCGTCGCCGACCTGGTGAGCGAAGCGGACCAGCCGCGCGCCTACTCCTTGCTCTACTGGGCGACCAACCTGGGTTTCTCCGTGGCAGCCGTCTCCGCCGGAGCAGCCGCCGACCGGAGCTTCGCCCTGCTGTTCGCGGTGAACGCGATCGCCAACGCGGTCGCGGGGGCCGTCGTCTATCGCTGCGTCCCGGAGACCCGCCCGGAGGCGGCACAGCCGCCGGGTGAAGCGTCAGGCCGACGACGTACGGCCGTGCACCGGGACCCCCCGTTCGCGGTGCTGCTCGGTTCGGTGCTCCTCCTGGGCCTGATGTTCCAACAGCCCCTGGTGGCGCTGCCCTTGGCGATGACGGAGCAGGGGCGCTCGCCGGCGGAGTACGGCACCGTCATGATGGTGAACGGCCTGGTGATCGCGGTGTTCCAGCTGCCGCTGAGCCGGCTGGCCGACCGTTTCCGCCCGGAGCGCGCCCTGGCTGTGGCCACCCTGCTCTCCGGCATCGGCTTCGGCCTCACCGGCGCGGTCCACAGTCTGCCGGGATACGCGGCGACCGTCGTGCTGTGGAGCCTGGGAGAGATCGTCGTCCTGCCGCGGTGCATGACACTCGTGGCACTCCTGGCCCCGGCGCACGCCCAAGGCCGTTACCAGGGCCGCCTCTTGCTGGTCTGGAGCTCTGCCGTGGCCCTCGCCCCGCTCCTCAGCAGCCAGCTGATCGAAGTGTCCGGCACCACCGCGGTATGGGTGGCCTGTACGGCGCTGGGACTGCTGGCCGCCGCCCTCCATCTCGTCCTGGCCCGGCTGCGCCGGCAGCGGGTGCACGAGGAAGCCGACCCCCTTCCGTCGTCCTGACCGAGTCCCCCACCCGAAGCCCACCGGTACGTCCCGTCATCGCACCCCCGGTCCACGGACCGCCGACACCCAGGGATCTCCATGCCTCTGCTGAACCTGAACCCGGACGAACTGCTCACGACCACCCGATCGGTACGCAAGCGGCTGGACCTGACCCGCCCGGTGCCGCTGGAACTCGTCAAGGAATGCATCGAGATCGCGCTGCAGGCTCCCACCGGGAGCAATCGCCAGACCTGGCACTGGCTGGTCGTCACGGATCCGGACCAGCGGGCCGAGATCGGCCGGTACTACCGGATGGCGGTCCAGACCTACCTGCAGTCCGAGGGGGCCTGCGGCACGCTGTACCCGGAGGACCCCGAACGCCACGCGGTACAGCGGCGTGTGGGCGACAGCGTCGCCCACCTGGGGGATCGGATGGGCGAGGTGCCCGTGCTCGTCATCCCCTGCCTCGACGCCAACGAGGCGCCCGAGTACAACGAGGCGGGCAAGTGGGGCTCCATCGTCCAGGCCGGGTGGAGCTACATGCTCGCCGCCCGAGCGCGCAGGCTCGGAACCGCCTGGACCACGCTGCACCTGATGTACGAGAAGGAGATCGCCGAACTGCTGGAGATTCCCGACGGTGTGGTCCAGGCGGCACTCATACCGACGGCGTTCTCGATCGGCACCGACTTCAAGCCCGCCCGGCGGCAGCCGCTGGAACAGGTCATGCACCACGACAGCTGGTGATGCGGCTGCTCGTGACGGAGACCGCCGCTCGCCGAGCGGCGGTCTCCGTCACGAGGGGGACGGGTCGGGGACGCGGTCAGGTGGAGTAGTCGGCGTTGAGCCGGACGTACCCCTCCGTCAAATCGCAGCCGTACACGGTGAAGGCACCGTCCGAGATGGCGAGATCGATGCCGATGACCACGTGACTGCCCCGCATCCGGTCGGCCACGGCGGCGCGCACCTCGTCCTCGTCCTGACCGCCGGACCGGCCGGGCGGGTAGACCGTGACGTCCCCGAACCGGATGGCGACCTTGTCCTGGTCGATGTCCGTGTCGTCGGAGCACTTGCCGATGGCCATCGCGACGCGGCCCCAGTTGGGGTCACCGCCGTGGACCGCGGTCTTCACCAGGGGAGAGTTGACCACTGCCTTGCCGACGCGCTTGGCCTGCGCGGCGTCACGGGCGCCGCTCACCTGGACCTCGATCAGCTTGCTGGCACCCTCCCCGTCGGACGCGATGTCCTTGACCAGGGTGAGCGCCACCTCGTGCAGCGCCTGCTCGAACTCCGCCGGGTCCACGTCCCCTGCCAGCCCGTTGGCGAAGAGCGCGGCCGTGTCGCTGGTGGAGGTGTCCGTGTCGATACTGACCGCGTTGAACGTGCGGTCCATGACCCGACGGAAGATCCGGTCCTGTTCCTCGGGGTCGAGCAGGGCGTCGGTGGCGAAGAAGGTCAGCAAGGTGGCCATGTCGGGCTCCATCATCCCGACACCCTTGGCAATGCCGGTGATCACGGCGTTGCCGGCCCGGGCGCGCGCCACCTTGGGCCGTGTGTCCGTGGTCATGATGGCGCGTGCCGCCCGCTCGAAACCGTCGGGGCCCGGCTCGGGCGCGACGAGGGTCTTGACGTGGTCGCGGATGGACTCCATCGGGTACTGCCGGCCGATCACACCCGTGGAGGCGATGAGGAGCTCTTCCTCGGCCAGGCCCACCGTCCGGGCCACGGAGTCGCGCACCTCGCGCGCGTTGCGTTCGCCTTCCGAGCCGGTGGCCACGTTCGCGTTGCGGGCGAGCACGACGACGCCGCGCGCACGGCGGTCGCGGACCGCGGCGCGACTGAGCACCACGCTGGGGCCGGCGAAGCGGGATCGGGTGAAGACCGCGCTGACGACGGCCGGTTCGGTCGACATCAGGACGGTGAAGTCGTCGCGTCCGTCGTCCGCCAGTCCGACCGGTGCCGTGTGCACCGCGAAACCCCGCGGGTCGAAGGCTGCGCTGTCTGTCAAGGTCAATCATCTCCCCGAAAAGCGGATGTGGGCCCACCGTACCGGCAATCACCGGACGTCACGGGTCGCACAGCGTGCCGTGGGCGTGGGGCCGCCAGGGGTCCGGCGGTCCCACGCCCACGGCGTTCTGCGCGGTGCTAGCGGCGCGGCGTGAAGTCCACGACGTCTCCTGCCCGTTCGCCACCGGACAGCTGCCCGTTGCGGGCCGTGCGGATGTACACGCGGTGCAACCAGCGGTCCTTGCCGTCCCAACGCGGGGTGAACGGCGTACGGGCGTGCGTGGTACGGAAGTTGTCCACGATCAGGACGTCGCCGGGGGTCAGCCGCACCGCCTCGTTCACCTCGTCGAGCGCCTTCGACAGCACGGCGACGGCCTCGACGTCGTCGGGTTCGCGGGGCGCGAGCAGCTCACGGTCATAGCCGAGGAACGGGTCCTCGGGGTCGCCGTAGAGGGGCTTGACGTTGGCGATGGCTCCGGGGTCCTCGACGCCGCCGCGGAACGCGACGTCCACGCAGCACGGCAGGGGCCGGTCGAAGAGGTGCGCGCGCACGTCCTCGGGAACCAGGGGCAGCGCCTTGCGGATCGAACCGACCAGGGTGGCTGCCTTGCGCTCGTGGTCCGCGCGCGAGCAGGCGAGCATCACGTAGTTCGGCTGGAGGACGTGATAGGCCATCTCCGTGTGGAATTCGAGCAGGGTCTCGGAGGTCTCGGAGGACAGGTGGTGGGCGCCCGGCGAGGGATACACGTCGTGGTAGACGGTGCCGGACCGCAGCTCCCGGTACCCGGTGTGCAGGCCCAGCCGGCGGCCCACTATCCCCAGCATCGCCTCCATGTTCTGCAACGGGCGGTCCACCGGAGCCGGGGTGCTGGTGGGAGTGGCCGGCAGGTCGTCGTCGTCCTCCACCGGCAGGCCGCGCAGCAGGAGGTAGCCGTCGTGGTTGCCGTCGGCGTTGAACTGGTCGAGTGCCGTGCCCAGGGCCTGGGGAAGCTCCCCGGCGGCCTCGTGTGCGGCGTCGAGGAAGCCGTACAGATCCCGGCGGGGGATCCGCGGCAGCCGCGAGGCCAGCGCGAGCAGGTCGGCGGAGAACTCCGAGCAGTCGACTACGGTCACGGGTTCTGCCTTTCTCGGGTAACGGAGCGTGCGTACTGGTAGAGGAGTTCGGCTCCTATTTCGGTGGCCAGCACCGAGGTGATGCCGCCGTGGTCGTACAGGGGCGAGACCTCCATGACGTCGAAGCCCACCGGGCGCAGATCCCCGACCCCGCGCAGCAGGGCGAGCACCTCTCGCGAGGTCGGGCCGCCCGGGGCAGGTGTGCCGGTGCCCGGAGCGAACGCCGGGTCCACGACGTCGATGTCGACCGACACGTAGACGGGCGCATCGCCCAGATGCTCGCGGACCAGGGCGGCGACCGCCTGCGGACCGAGCGCGCAGAACTCGTCGGAGGTCATGATCCGCACCCCGTGACCACGGGCGTAGTCCAGCGAGTCGGGCTGCGGGTTGTGGCCTCGGATGCCGATCTGCAGCATGCGCTGCGGGTCGACGAGCTTCTCGTCGATGGCGTGCCGGAACGGCGTGCCGTGGTGGTACTCGCCGCCGTAGAAAGCGGGGTTGGTGTCCGAATGGGCGTCGAGGTGGAGGACGGCGACGGGACCGTGCCGGGCGGCGACCGCCCGCAGGGCGGCCAGCGTCAGCGAGTGGTCGCCGCCGATCATCAGGAAGGCGGCGTTGTCGGCCAGCAGCTCGCTCAGGCGCCGCTGCGCCGTCTCCATCGCGATGTGCATGTTGAACGGGGTCAGGTCGATGTCCCCCGCGTCCACGCAGTCGATGAGGTCGAAGGTGCCGGGTCCGCGGTCGATGCCGACGCCGTGGATGAGCCCGGATTCGTTGCGCACGGCGCGTGGCCCGAAGCGGGCACCGGGCCGGTAACTGGTGCCCCCGTCGTACGGGGCGCCGATGACCACGACGTCCTTGCCCTGCGGCGACGGATCGTGCGGAAGGCGCATGAAGGTGGGGATCTGCGCGTAGCGAGGAGAGACGTTGATGTCGATGCGATGCTCGGGGTGGTTCACGGGGCGGCCCCTTTTGACTGCGGTCGGCCGGTCTGGGCAGGGCTGTACGGGCTCCGGAAGCGGCCGTGCAGCCCTTGTGGTGCGTGTGCCGTCACAGGGCGGCCGGGGCGCCGGACGCCAGCCGCTCGGCAACCTGCTCCACCACCTCCTCGGTCTTCACCTCGTCCGGATGCCGGCCCGCGACGACGACGTGGTCGAACAGGTCGTGCACCACCATCCGCTTGGCCCGGTCCACCCCCTGGTGCGGAACACCGGCGTCCACCAGCAGCCGGGTGAACGCGGCGGTGGTTCCCGATCCCTCGTGGACGCCGAGCTTGGGCCGGATGACGACCTCGTGGGGCAGGAGGTCGCCCATGGCCGCGCGCAGCACCCACTTGTCCTGGCCGTAGCGCCGCTTGAGCCCGGCCTCCAGCGCCACCAGCACGTCGAGGACATCGCGGTCCCAGTACGGGTGGGTGGACCAGTGGCCGCTGATCTGGGAGAGGACCGGGGTCATCTCGTTCAGGCCGTCGAAGGTGGCCATGTCGTGGCAGACAGCCGTGTCGAGGTGCGGCAGCCGGTCCTCCCGGTGCATGCCGCCCAGCGGTATGTCGGCGCCGTACCCGGTCAGGATGCGCCGGCCGCCTCCCTCCAGCCGCAGGTACAGGGCTGTCAGCGGGAGCAGGTACTCGACGATGTCGGGGTCCAGGGACTCCGCCGCCCACACCGTGTGCGGCATCCGGCGCAGCAGGTCGGCGGTGGACACGGTGACCTCGCGGTGCGCGGAGCGGAGGTGGGTGGCCACGACACGCGCCTGCGGGAACTCGTCGGCCTCCTCCGTCCCCATGGACACCGTGTCGATGCGTCCCGCCGACCGGCGGGCGGACAGCGCCGCGACACTGGAGGAGTCGATTCCCCCGGACAGCACCACCAGCGGGGTGTCCGTTCCCATGCGCACCCGCACCGCGCGGTCCAGGACCTGCCGGACGGTCTCGACGGCCTCGTGCTCGGAGACGATCCGACGGGACAGTGGGGGCGCCCAGGTCCGGTGGGCGACGCAGTCCGCCGTGCTCACCCGTACGTCCAGCACGGTCCCCGCGGGCACCTGTTGGACGCCCGCGAGCCGCCGCACCGGCCGGGCGGGCAGCGGCTGCCCACCCGCAGCCGTTCGCAGCGCCTTCGCCTCCGTCGCCGCCAGCACCTGGCCGGCCGCGGCGGACACGTACAGGGGCACGGAGCCCGCGTGGTCCGTGGCGAGGACGACGCGTTCCCCGGCGGTGACGAACGCCGAGAAGCGCCCGTTGAGCAGACGGAAGGCATGGACGTCGTACAGGCCGAAGAGGGCCAGGACGAGGGCGGCGTCGCTGTCCGGTGACGATCCGGCGGGCAGCAGCCCGGCGAGTTCGTCCCGGTTGTACAGCTCCCCGGCGAGGATCACCGTGGTGCCCCGGTCACGGGCGTGGGCGCCGTCCGGCGCCTCCGGGTGCAGCAGCACCGCCCGCAGGCTGTGCCCGGCGGTCTCTTCGCTCAGTTCGGAGCGCCGGCCGGCGGACGCGAAGTCGGGCCGCGGGAGCGAGCCGCCGTGCGGGCGGACCGCGGCGAGGAAACCGACAGCTGCCGGGAGGGATCCCGCCATGATCAGATGCTCAGGGCGCCGAAGCCGCCCGCCTGGAAGTCGTAGTTGACCGGCACCTCGACCAGGAACGGGCGGCCCAGTCCCGCTCCCTTGCGCAGCGCGGCCAGGAGCTCCTCGCGCGTGCCGGCCTTGATCGCCTCTATCCCGTTGGCGCGGGCGAGGGCGACGAAGTCGACACCGCCGAACTTCACCGCCGGGTCGTGGGAGCGGTGGTGACCGATGTTCTGGTACAGCTCGATCAGACCGTTGGTGTCGTTGTTGACGACGACCGTGACGATCGGCAGGTTGAGCCGTGCGATGGTCTCCAGGTCCGCGCTGTTGGAGTGGAAGCCGCCGTCGCCCGCGATGAGCATGGTGGGCTGCCCCGGCCGGGCGAGCTGGGCGCCCATCGCCGCGGGCAGACCGTACCCGAAGCTGGAGCAGCCGGCCGAGGTGAGGAACCCGAACGGCTGGTCGGCGCGGGCGAACAGGACGCCGTAGTGCCGGAAGAAACCGATGTCGGAGACGATCGTGCCCTCGCCGGACTCCGCGGTCTCCGACATGACGGTGTTCATGCAGTCGATCACCTGGTGCACACGCATGCCGTCGTCGTACTGGGCCGGGTCGGCCAGGAACTCGCTGATCCGCTCGCGCAGCGGCGTGATGTCGTGCGGGGTCTTCGCGGCGAAACCGGCCGTCCGCTCGTCCAGGTACGTCATGAACGCCTGCACGTCGGTGACGATGTCGACGTCCGGGCGGTAGACCCGCGGGATCGGATTGGCCGTCGGCGACACCCGCACGGTCTTCTTCGCACCGCCGCGCTGCCACATCGACGGCCGCAGGTCCTCGGCGTAGTCGTACCCGACGGTGAGGATGAGGTCCGCCGGGCCGAACAGGGTCTCCAGGGCCGGGAAGGACAGGATGCCGTCCATGTAGCCGGTGACCGCGCCGTAGCTCAGTTCATGACCCTGCGGCAGGACGCCCTTGGCGATGTAGGTGGTGATCACGGGGATGCGCAGGCGCTCGGCCAGGGCGCGGATGGTGGGCACGGCTCCGGAGCGGATCGCCGCCGCACCCACGACCAGCACCGGGTGCTGCGCCGAGCCGATGAGTTCGGCGGCCTTGTCCGCCTCCTCCTCCCAGCCCTCCTCGTAGGCACCGATGGGCTTGGCCGGCGGCCGCGCGGCGGGGTGTTCGGCGGAGGTGTCGATCTCGCCGCCCAGCAGGTCGACCGGGAGGGAGATGAAGCTGGGGCCCACCGGCTCGGTCATCGCGGCGGACACCGCGGAGTCCACCAGGTCGACGATGTCGTCCGGCCGCTGGAGTTCCACCGCGTACTTGGTCATCGGCTCCATCACCGACACCGAGTCCAGGCACTGGTGGGTGTCGTTGGGGAAGATGTCGTGGGACTCGGACTGGGCCGCCAGCGCGATGACCGGTGACCTGTCGAGGATGGAGGTGGCGACGCCGGTGGACAGGTTCGTCATCCCGGGGCCCAGGGTGGCCCAGCACGCTTGCGGCCGGCCGGTGATGCGGGCCAGGACGTCGGCGGCGACACCGGCGGTGAACTCGTGCCGGGTCAGCACGAAGTCGATGCCCTCCGCCTCGTCGAAGAGAATCGACGCCGCCTCCCGGCCGACCACGCCGAACACGGTGCGCACGCCGTGGTCGTGCAGGCGCTGGAGCAGGGCGTGGGCGGTGGTCGGGGAAGTCGAAGGGCTCGTGGACACGCGTGACATGGCAGCTCCTCGGTGAGAAAGGGTCTCCGCGTCCGGGTACGTGGAAGGCATACCTGCGGAACGGGCCAGGAAGTCGGGCTGGACACGGCACATGGTGTCGAACGTTTCTTGCAGCCAAATGGAAGATCCCTTGCGGCGCTTATGAAAGGCCGCCGACGCGTCGTCACTTCCCCGCGGTCCAAGGGCGTGTGAATTCGGCCGCCACTGCCCGCCAGCAGACGCCAAGGGGGCGGCAAGAAAGCGTTGGAAGAATTTCCGCCTGTCCTGCCCCGGCCACCAGAGGAGTGTTCCATGGACGTGCTGGAAGTCCTGCGGCGCAAGCCCAGCCTCAACTTGTTCCCCATCGAGAACAGGCTCTCCCCACGGGCACGGGAGGCACTGGCCAGCGACGCCAACAACCGCTATCCCTACGTCGAGGGCCCGGTGTCGCACTACGGGGACGTCATGGGGCTGGGGGAGGTGTACGACTACTGCGTCGACCTGGCGAAGGAGTTCTACGGCGCCCGGCACGGCTGCGTGCACTTCCTGTCCGGCCTGCACACCATGTACACCGTCATCACGGCCCTGGTGCCGGCCGGCAGCCGCGTCATGGTTCTGCACCCCGAGGACGGCGGACACTACGCCACCATCACGATCTGCGAGGGCCTGGGGCACTCCGTCTCGCGTCTGCCCTTCGACCGGAAGACGCTGCTCATCGACTACCAGGCGCTCGCCGTCCGGCTCGCGGAGACCCCCGTCGACGTCATCTATCTCGACGCGTCCAGCATGCTGCGCCTTCCCGACGCCCGGCTGCTGCGGCAGGCGGCACCGGACGCCCTGATCTGCCTGGACGCCTCGCACCTGATGGGCATCCTGCCGGCCGCTCCCCGGACCCTCGTCCTCGACGGCGGGTTCGACACCGTCTCGGGCAGTACCCACAAGACGCTGCCGGGTCCGCAGAAGGGTTTGATGGTCACGAACAACGAGACCCTGGCCCAAAAGGTCATGGAGAGGATTCCGTTCACGGCCTCCAGCTCACACGCCGGGAACGTCGGCGCACTGGCGATCACTCTGGAGGAGCTGATGCCCTGCCGGGTGGAACACGCGCAGCAGATCATCTCCAACGCCCGCGAGCTGGCGGGGCAGTTGGCGCAGCGTGGTTTCAGCGTGGCGGGTGAGGAGTTCGGCTGGACCGAGACGCACCAGGTCTGGGTGTACATCCCCGCCGACCAGGGACCGCACGGCTGGGGAAGGGTGCTGACCCGGGCGAACGTCCGCAGTACGACGGTTCCCCTGCCCAGCAGCGACGGCATGCCGGCCCTGCGGCTGGGCACGCAGGAACTCACACGCAGCGGCATGAAGGAAGCCCACATGAGCGAGGTGGCCGACATCCTGGAGCGTCTCCTGCTGCGCGGTGAGGCGCCGGAGCAGGTGGTCGGGACCGTTCGCGACCTCGCACTGCGCTTCCCCGGCGTGTCCTACATCGGCTCCGCGGACACCACGTCCGCCGATTGATCCCGGCGGGGCCGTCCACGGTCTCGCCGTGCGGAGCGCCGCCTCCCGTAACGGGAGGCGGGGCGGCCCGGGCCCGGGGGGGGGGCGCAGGGGAGACACCCCCAGCGGCGGCGTCCCGCGGCGCGGGCCCGGGGCCCCCCCCCCGGCGCCG